>NZ_JAQAGZ010000001.1 GCF_027533625.1 Paenibacillus gyeongsangnamensis
TGTAGGCAGGGGTGACATTTCAACCCTCAGATGCGGTTTAATAGGTTCGTGTTCCTCAACCGTCCCATGCTCAGCCTAGAAACTCATCTTGGCGTAACCGCTTCGCCTCAAGCCCCGTTTCCTGCGGACTACGTCACCTTACCAGTGTCGGTAAGTCACCGCCGCTTCGGCTCACTTCTTCTCACAGCAGAAGAAGGGCATGCCTGTAAAAAAAATTCGGCATGCATTCCAATCATGCTCAAGTAACTGCGTTCCGTTGCAAGAACTCAGTTAGCTGGGCGTACCGTACTTTACGTCTATTTCCCAAAGTTGATTAGAGCCCCGGATTTCCCGGTTATTTGCCAGCTTTCTGGGATACTGCACCCGTTCTCGCCGTTGAGGCTGAAGGATGTCTAGTTCATAGCAAAGTCGATATACACCATGCTGCCGCTTGAGGCATACGGTTAATTTCGATAACCATAGGTTGACTCTTCCCCGGCAATGAGCTCCATCAGCCATTCCTTGATCTGATTGTCACTGATGGGACGCTTTTGGTGGTTGAAAGAATACCCAGGGATTGGACGACCACCATTGTATACTCGTTCTAGCTTTATCCCCCCGCGCAATCCATGTGTCGGCGATCTCTATTTTGTCCGATAGGCGGGGTTCACCTTTTTTACGAGGTCACGCAGAATCGCTATCTCCAGATCCTTTTCACCCAGCAGTTTCTTTAACTTGTCGTTCTCATGTTCCAACTCTTGAAATTCCTTGGGTGATGGCGTATAAGCCGTTATTTTTCTGGCTTCCGGAGCGGTCTTTTTCCAATCTGTTTGTTTGGATTGACGAATCCATCGGGATAACATCTTGCCGTCAACTCCATGACGTCTTGCGACTTGACTGGCATTTCCTACTTCGAGTGCTTCTTAGATGAGCTGCTGTTTAAATTCCTTGCTGTAACTCTTCCGCTGCATCTTTCATCCCTCCACTTTGCTTAATTCATATTGTAGTGGATTAAGGGAAGAGACTCAAAGGTAATTTCGGGGCTATAGAGAAGGTAGAATTGTGAACGTATCTTCCGCTTCGCACAAAAGTGCCTGGTTCGACTTAACTGACCCTTACTTGACCAAAGGGTTCTCGGCTTGGCGCGGCTACGCGCAGTCAAAGCTGGCGAACATCTGGTTCACCCGCGAACTGGCGAGAAGGCTTGCAGGTACTTCCACAACGGCAAACAGCCTGCATCCGGGCGCAGTCAGTACGAACATAGGCATCGATCGCGATACCGGCTTCGGCAAGGCAATCCACGCCGTGCTGCGTCCATTCTTCCTCACCTCGGCGCAGGGCGCGGAGACGGCTCTTTATTTGGCTTCGAGCCGGAGGTTCGAACGGTCAATGGGGAGTACTTTTACAAAAAGAAAGTGGCGGCAACCTCTGCGAGAGCGGAAAATGATGAACAAGCACACCGGTTTTGGGAATGGAGCGAGCAAGAAGTCGGGCTCACATCGGTTCCTGTATAAGGCAGCTATGATAAGCAAAAGGCACCGTTCTCAATATGGGTCAGTTTCAGTATAATCTACGTAATCAATTCTCTATAATTTGCAATTCGAAACAGCAAAGACTAGGACTAACAGGAAAGTGCACAACGACCACATGCTGCCGGCATTACTGGGCGGCCTGTTCAGTTATAAAGGAAAAGATACAAGCATTATGCCAAGCCAGCGACCTAAGGATCATAGAAAGTCAAGCAAAAGTTGAACCTCGAATAAATTGTACCGAGGTTCAACTTTTACTTGACTTAAATAGACTCTCGGTAGTCGAAGGGGGATAAGAGCGGCAAATAGCGAAAACAACTGGAAATTCGGATATAACCGAAGTGCAAACTTCCGTTTTCAAGATATTTTCAAAAGTGGGCATGTCAAAGAAGCCGTTTCATTGGATTTTTTTTAAATGAGCCGGGTTATGCCACAGGCAGGTTCACAAGATTTCGAAGCTCTTTCAGCTTTTCTTCCTGGTGGACATACCAAGCGTCAATATGCTGGCACATTATAATGCCGTATGTGCGGATGTACCACATCTTCGTTGAGCGATGTCGGCCGGACTCCAATTTGTAATCGATCTTCTCCCGTTTGTTGGAACGTTCGACCGTCGTACGACGCTTGTAAATGAGCTTCCACTTTTCGGAGTCGCGAGGTGTTTCCGGGAAAAGCCGCGGGTTGTCTTTGCAGGATATATGGAAAGTACGTCCATGCTTCGCGGTTGTGCAGGGCTTCGAGCATAAGTTTTCCGTACCACGTTGTAGCGGGCAAATCCACTTGTGGCGCTTTCGTTTCTTTTCATAGCCGTTGCGGTGCATCTTCTTTCCAATGGGACAAATGGGAATGCCTTCTGGTGAGATGCGCATATCGCCGTCTGTCTCTCTCAGATCGTAATAGTCACGCAGGTAGGTGGCTGTAAACGAAAGATCGGTAATAAGACAGCGGAGGATGAGGGGCCAGTCTGAGTTCACGAGCACGAGGATACCGCCGGAATAGTGCTGGCGAAGCTGCTGAAGCACAAAGCTTTGGTAAGCGGAATGCGAAACATAAACCGGTTTCAAGTGAAACACCCCAATTCGGTTGGTAAGGTAGAGGACACCCTTCTCACGCGATTTTGGGGCGACTTTTAAAAAGTCAAGTGTTTTTTGCAAGAAATTGGCGAGTTTTAAAAATGTTTTTTCCAGTTTGAAGCTTGATCAAATAAAAATTCCCCCCAATAAATTGGGAGGAATCTCATATTGATGGTACGAGCAGAGCCTTGTTCCATCTGCCTCGGCATTGCCGAGAGGCTATTTAAAATATTGGGAGGGTTTCGTAGGTCTTTCCGAACATAATGGACTTAGTAGGAATGCCCATCCACGATTCAGCTAGGGTTCCAAAGACTGAACGGAAGTCGATTCCATACTTGAAGTCTCCGAAGGCATCGAGATTATGAAAGTTCGGAAGGTCTCCGTAAAGTCCTCCCTTTACCTTTCCTCCGATGACAAATACCGGATTCGCGGTTCCGTGGTCAGTTCCTCCGCTTGCGTTTTCGTGAACTCGCCGACCGAATTCACTGTAGACCACGATCACGACTCGATCCAGTACATTTCGCTGTCGGAGGTCTTGGTAGAAGGCATAGAGGTTTTGGTCGAACGTGGACAACACTCTCGCATGGGAGTTTCGTTCTGACTCGTGTTCGTCGAAACCTCCTTCAAGTTCGGTTACGTAGGCTTTCGTCGACAAACCGGAAGCGATACATTGGGCAATAAAACTTAAACGTTGAGAGAATCCGTATTTAGAAGGATAAAGACTAGTCGGGTCTTGATATTTACTCGTTTTTACAAGTCTGTCCGATGCGGTTAACGCGGATAAACCTCGGTCGAAGTTGTTGTACATAGCCGAGATAGCACGGTCACGGCGGGCGATCTCGTCGGCTTTCGCGTGCATAACGAATTTAAATGCTCGGGGATCGTCTATACGTGGATACTGTAAGTTTTCAGCATCTAGTGCTTTTGTCGTTGCACCGACCGTTAAGGCAAACAGCGGGTCTTTCTTCTCGTTCGCAAGATCAGTATAACGTCCTACCCATCCGGTAGTTTCAATTCGATTCGGAGAAGACGTTTGCCATATCTCCTGAGCTTCGAAATGAGAACGGCTGGAATCAGGATAACCTACGTTCTGGATAATTGCAAGTTTACCGTCTCCGTAAATCGACGATAAACCTTTAAGAGATTGTTGAAATGCGAGAGTGTTATTTATCTGGATAACTTCATTTTGCTTATAGCCGATCGTCGGGCGAGCATCGTAGTAGGCTCCGATTCCGTAGGGAATGATCGTGTTAAGACCATCATTACCTCCTGTTAACTGAATAACTACGAGCACAGGGTCCGTAGAGGCAACAGAATCGGCTTTTACGAATTGTTCGGCGAAACTATTAAATAAGAGCGGGGTCAGCCCGAAAGCGGTCATTGTTTTTAGGGACAGTCCTAAGAATTCCCTTCTGCTCATCGGATTACTCATCGAATACACTCCTTAGGTATACTGTGCTTCGGGAGACACATAGACTAGATACAATAAACCTCTCAGCAACTGCATAGGGTCATTTTGCCCGTTCGCGTAGTCGTTTAAAGCTTTTCTTGTAGTCGGGGAGATGTCGTAGTATCCCGCATAGTCTAGGACTTGATCTACAGCGGCAGTTCCCGTTGACTTATCTAGACCTAGTTTTTCATATGTCGCGGTATTGCAGATTTTCTCAGCGTAGTTTCCGCGAGCAAATAGATAACTTGCCGAGAGCCACCAATTGCCGCCCTTCCATCCGGCGACGTTCGGGGGTTTAAAGAGAGTCATACCCATTTGGTTTACGAGGTAGAGATCATGAATTGAGAATTCATAGGTCGGAACTTTCCTTATCAAGTCGGTCATATATTCCGTAGGGTCTTTCACTATCGATCTTAAGGCTTTATCAGAATAGAAAGTGTCCGATAGGAAGATATCTCGGAATAGACCTTTTATATCGTACCCACTATCGAAGAAGCGGTCAGCAAAGGGTTTGATATCCTGCTCGGTAGGATTCGGGAATACGAACTTATTCCAGACCTTCCTTACAATAAAGTTCGCACATTCTCGCGTAGATGTTAGAATCCGAATGACATCATTAAGATCATAGTCGCCACGTTTACGGAAGACTGTTTTGAAGGAATCGTCAAAAGAGTTCCGGTCAAAATAGACGGTCTCGGATTCACTATTTAGTCTCCAACCGGTCAGAGACTTTGCAACGTCTTTTACGTCATCCTGATTATAGTTTTCGACGCCGACTGTAAAGAGTTCCATAAGCTCTCGGGCGTAGTTTTCGTTAGGAGCTTTCTTCACGTTGGAACGATTATTTAGGTATATCATCATTGCAGGTTCGATAGAGACCTCATACAGGAAGGTCTTAAAATTTCCAAGAGCGTGAGATCGGAGAAATTGATTCTGCTCAGCCATATAAACCGGACTCACCGAAGTTAAAGACGATGTAAAATGATTATGCCAGAACAAAGTCATTTTCTCCAAGAAAGAGTTCGCGGTAGTTATGATTTCGTTATACCACCAAAATATCAATTCTTCGTTACTATTTTGATAGGTCAAGTCGACATTAGGACTCGGAGAGGTAGCGGGGGCATTCAGTATTTGGTCTACGATATCCTTGATCGGAGTACTTAGGTAGCTCTCAACTTCCGACTTCGATGTACCAAACCGAGTTCGGCGTAGTAGGTGCAATATTTTCTCTTTATCGTTCATAAAAGTTTACCTCACCGTCAATATTAGTTGACCAAGATCAGTGCCGCCGTAAGAAACATTAATTTTACTCTGTCCGGTAGGGAGATTAACTCCTGAAACAGAAACATTACCGTTCGCGTCGGCTATGTTAGCCCCACTTAGGTCTAGGTTATCACTCTTGATAGTAAAGTTCTTCGGGTCTACGGAAATTCTCAGCTTTTGTCCTAATTGATCTTTTACTGAGAAGCTAAAGGATGTATCTCCGGACTTAAGTTCCTCTGGAGAATAAACCAAGGAGGTAGGGATTTGCTCGGGAAAAATCTCTAGTCTCGCTTGATAGGAGAAGTCACCAACAATAATTCCTACCTGCGCAATTCCAGGAGTGACAGGTATCAATTTTCCGGTATTATCGACTTTCACTATCCGCTCGTCGGTACTATAATACGTATGATCCCCGATGTCTATATCTTTTAAGTTAACAGAAGTTCCATTTTGATCAACAGCGGTGTCCACTACCATCATCAGGTCGAGGTCACGATTCCCATCATTTTGTACGGTAACGTACTTAGAGTCCCAAGTCTTACCTGAGAGAGTTACCGTTTTAAACGATGTAGGTCGATATCCTACGCCGGCGTCGTAGATAGTAGCCGTTGTCGCGGCAGAGTCTATAATCTTCCCTTTTCGATCCTTTAAGGTCGCAGTATATGTTACAGTTGAGCCAACAGGGAGCGGATTCGAAGTATTGTCGAAGTATCCGTCTTTTGTTACATGAGGGTCGTCACTAGAGAATTCCACGGTTTCCCCATCACGGAGAGGTACGGAATCACCATTTTCGTTATATGTTAGATACAGAAGGCGGTCTTTCTCGACTTCGCCAGCATGTATCGATAGGCGAGTCTTAAAGGTCTTAATTGTTTTCACAGGAGAACCTTGCCACGTTACGGTAAAATTATAATTCAATCCGTTGTACTCGATAGTCTCCCAAGTTTGTCTTGCAGGCTGGAGGGAAGGTACGATTATCGTCGTTGTTTTTCCGTTCGTAAAGGTTACGTCAACTGAAGTAGGTGAGGTAGCGATCGCTTTCGTGATTGCGAGCGTTGAAGGTTCGGAGTCATGTGTTCGCTTATACTCTGCGAGTGCTACGGCGGCGATATCACCGCGCTTTATCGGGGTATCGATTTCAGAGACGGTTTCGGGAATTCCTGCACGTCCGAGAATAAGGTTAACTTCATGACCGGTAACGTGGTCGTCAGGATAGAAAAGAGTATCGGTCTTTCCGTTAATCCATCCTTTTGCGTTCGCGGTAGCAACTACACTATCCGACCAATGGGTTTTCGTATCCTCGAATTTACTATGATCGGAAGCAAGCGGAAGTTCAAGAAGGCGAACGAGCACCGCAGTAAACTCTGCGCGGGTAACAAGGTCGTCTTCTCGGAAGTCGGTCATAACCGATTTATCCTTTAGGATTTCGAAGTCAGATTGACTATGGGTTTCAGATAGTACAGGGTGCTTTTGCTGAGCGATCGCGTTCGCACAAGAAGAAGTCATTAGACCTAATAACAGCAGGGTCGTAAAGATTCGTGATTTCATACGTACCTCCTAATTCCATTGATTTAGCAGATAAACTCAAGGTCGTAGGTATTCTACCTTGGGTTCGTCTCGTTGATTGTACGGTTTCGTTAGTTTCGTTAGGTTCTGGTCCATAATCGTATTTAGTTGATGCATAAGCAGGTGATGTTACAAATAGCATCAACGCACCAGTTGCAAGTAGTATTCTTCAAAGTTATCCTCTATAAATTTTGATGTTTCTATCATTACTTATATCGAAATTGCTTTAAGAAAATATGAGAAATTTTTTTGTGGTATAACAATCTTGGTCAGGCTTGTGTTTGACATATGTATCAAATCAGGCATTTGGTACATATGTCTGGTGTTTATCGTTACGAACGGGCAGGATAGTTACATTTGATCTTGCTCGACTGGACTGTTGACCTTTCATGTATTCATTGAAATTTTGTGTTTTAGTACGGTTAAAGGAGTAGGCATTACCTCCATAAGTTACAGGATGTTTTTTAGAATGGTTGATTACTCAGTTGCTGATTTTATGACAACCATATTCATCGTGCTACACTGTTAGTTCCCGCCAACAAAGAATGCACTTTCGGTCCCATTAGGAATATATCAGAACAACGCGAACGCTTGAATAACATTCGTTAGCATGATAATTTGAGTTTGTTTATGAAGATGGTCATTTCAATAAAAAGATAATGTCCAGCTGTAGGAGATCAGCAGGATCTACATGGGGAAGGATGATAAAGTTGCTTGTAAAAGTAAAGCTTGAACGTACTAAGGGCCCAGATGCGTGGATTCTACTATCGGATTAGAAGGTATGGTCTGGATTAAGAGGTATACTGCCGATAGGAGCAATCGGAAGAATAACTGATGGGAGGAGGGTACGATGAACACGGATCTGATTACCCAGGCGAGGGAGGGCGATGGCGAGGCATTTCGTCAACTCGTTGAGCCCTATCAACGTGAGTTGCACGTCCACTGTTACCGGATTCTCGGTTCGACACATGATGCCGACGACGTCTTGCAGGAGACTTTGATGGCTGCCTGGCGCGGTTTAGGGGGGTTCAAGGAACGCGCCTCGATCCGTACTTGGCTCTACCGGGTCGCCACCAATCGCTGCTTAAATGCACTGCGATCTGTCAAAAGGCGTGCCAGTCGGCGCTTGCAAGCAGATGATCTATTGGCCTCTCAACTTGATCTACCTGAGCCTAGTTCAGTAAGTGAGGCTCTATGGGTCGAGCCCTACCCGGACATTATGCTTGATTTTTCGACTGATATACAGCCAGGCCCGGAGGCCCGATACGAAATGAAGGAAGCGATCTCACTGGCCTTCATGACAGCGGTGCAAATGCTGCCTCCTCGGCAGCGCGGCGTTCTGATCCTACGCGATGTGCTCGGTTTCCAAGCCAGCGAGGTGGCGGAGGTGCTCGACTCGAGTGTGGAATCGGTAAATAGTGCCCTAAAGCGTGCCCGAGCCGCCTTGCAGCGCAGGCTTCCGCCATCAGAAGAGCAACCTTTGCCTCTTCCGGACTCACTAGAGCGAGAATTGATCGATCAGCTTACCCGAGCTTTCGAGGCTAGCAATGTAGATGGTATTGTTGCCCTTCTCGCCGAGGATGTCATGCTCACCATGCCGCCTGAGCCGATGCAGTATCACGGACGGGAACTTGTCGCCAGATTCCTTGCCGTTGTGACCTTGCAGGAGCGTCGCCGATATCGCACGGTCACGACTAGGGCCAACGGTCAACCTGCATTCGGCTTGTATATGTGTGAACCTGATGGCTCCGTGTTCCACGCACTCGGACTTCTTGTGTTCACCGTTGCCGGTAGCCGCATTAGCGCGATCACGCGATTCGACAACAGCATGTTGTCACTCTTCGGGCTACCGAAAAGTCTGCCGCGTTGAATCCAATGGACATGCGACGGCCATCCTCAATTGCCTCCTGAAAAAAGCCACGACATCATTTGTCGGGGGGCACCGCCCACTTTGTGTCCCGACCGGTGTCTATATGAATGAGAGGGTCGTTTTGAGCTGATAGCTCGAAAGTAAGAGCCTCAACCATTCATTTTTGAGGAGAATGTATATGCAAATTCATCTTGAAACCACGCTTCCAGCAGCACCCGAGCGTGTCTATGAGTTGCTCACGAATGGAGCGAAGTTCGGTGAGGTGACCGGGCAACCCGGCAAAGGGGGGGGCAGCGCCGGCGCCTACTTCTCGTTGTTCAACGACTGGCTTGAAGGGCGCCAGATCGAGCTAGTCCCGAACGAGCGAATCGTTCAGGCGTGGCGCTTCATGAACTGGGAGCCTGGCGTCTACTCGATCGTCCGCTTCACACTGACCCCTAATGGTGATGGCACGAAGCTGGTCGTCGACCAGGAGGGTGTCCCGGAGGCCTTTCATGAGCACGTGAAGACCAACTGGAAGCCGTTCTATTTTGAGCCGTTCGCGAAACATCTTGAGGGGCTGGCATAGAGAATTTCGTGCAAAGGAGACTGCCCTTGGATACCAATCGCATTGAAACCACCATTGCCCTTCGAACAACGCCGAATCAAGTTTGGAACGCAATCACCGACGCGAAGCAATTTGGGATCTGGTTCGGCGCGGAGTTCAACGGACTTTTCACCGCCGGTGTGCAGGTAGCCGGAACGGCTTATTCCGACAAAGGTACACCCGGGCATTGCTAGGGTGCAGGAGCCCTACCTCGGGATGCCAATCGAGCTCTACGTGGAACGGGTTGAGCCAATGCACAGCTTTGAGTTTCGCTGGCACCCCTTCACTGTAGACTCTTCGGCCGATCTCTCGAACGAGCCGACAACACTCGTCTCCTTCGAAATCGAAGAGATCATAGGCGGCACGCGGCTCACGATCATCGAGTCGGGCTTCGACCAGATCCCAGCGGCACGGCGTGAATTGGCCTTTAGAGCGAATGAGCAAAGCTGGCCGACGCAGGCTTACCTCGTCGAAAAGTACCTCGCGGGCGCAATCGATCTTCTGCCTCGCGACGGAAAATAGATCTAGTTCTGCGAGTTTAAAGAAAATATTTCGCTGAGCTAACCGGGTACGATAGCTCAATACGTTAGTTCAATGAAGGACTCTATACAAACGATCAAGGAGCTGCCGCGGCGGCTCTTTTTGACATGTTCACAAAATCGGGTATTTGATACATATGTCTGCGTGCTTGAGGATTAAATCAATTGAAATTGGTTCTGCTCAACTCATTAAGTATTGCAGAAAATAGGGTATTTGAGACTTTAGCTAATGGAAAAGGTCAACCCGATGATGTGAGCAAATAGCAAAAATAGCAAAATAGCAAAAATATGAAATTTATTCCTAAAAACACCATTGAATTGATGAAGGAGTTGCCGCGGCAGCTCCTTTTCAATTGATAAATCAATTGTTTATGAATGCCGGAAAGCCGAATCATATCGGCTGTTCTTTTGTTTAGAGAGCGGAAAGCTTTTTAGGATGGATAAAAGACGTGGTACCTTTTTTGTTAAAAAAACATTAACTGACAACAAATAGCGACATTCTTTTTTTAAAACTTATAATAAAATCAAATTTGTTGTCCATTTATATGGTTATAAGGAGATTAAAAGAATTCCATGAAAAAAATATTGATCGTGGACGACCAAACTAACATTTGTTTATTACTATCCGCTGTTTTTTCAGCTGAAGGGTATCATACCTTCCAGGCCTCATCTGGTAAGCAGGCACTTGAATTTATTAGAATGGTAAGTCCTGATATCTTGATTACGGATCTGAAAATGCCAGAAATGGACGGAATCCAGTTAATAAATAAAGTTCACGCACTAAAACCAGATGTAGATATCTTTTTAATGAGCGCATATTGCGAATTGTCTGTAACTACGCAAGTCGAGGGAAAAGGCGTTAAGGGTTTCTTTCCCAAGCCTTTTGATATCGATGAAGTTAGGATGAAAATCAATGAACATGTTCTGGCTCAAATTTAGTTGATATCACGTCTACGAAAGCCAGACCTGTTCGTTTATATAGTTTGAGAACGTTAGAGAAATAACATCAGCTAGTTGTCGAGGTTTTCCACGACAGCTTTTTGTTGTACTACAGAAGAAAACAAAATCAGGCATTTTGTACAGATGTCTTGGTATTTATATTTTTTAATTCAATAATTTTCTGAAAATTCTGTATCTTTATTGTTACATATGAAGTATGATCAGGTAGGAAGCGATTACAATAGGGAGGAAACCATATGTATTTTTGTATTAAATGCAACAAAACGCACGAACATTCTGAACCCGGCACTATCTTCTCAAGCGGATTCACAACAAAGGAAGACAAGGTAATAAACGTTGGTTATTGTACAGCTTCCGTTTCAACCAAAACAAATTCAGATGGCCTAGAAGAAAAGTTAGCATACCTAAAAAGACACGCTTGTTGATCTTAACACAAGAGCAATAAGATAATCTGCTCTTTACTTTAGTAACACTGAAAGTCAGGCATGCTCAGTAAGCCTGTCCTTTATTCAACCATAGATCCCCGACAAGGCTAACTACTTGTTATCATGGATCGTGGCTCTTGTTGTTTCATATCGTTTTGCAATTACTGGAGAAATGGTAAATGAGCCGCATCCTCACAAAACACCGGCTTTGGTGAACATGTTCGCTTGAAGATCCGCCGCGGCGATATTTGTAATCAACATGTAATCTAATTTTCATGTGGCTTTAATGAACCGAGCCTATAATAAAACTCGACCCCCTTTTTAATATATAAATTAAGACCCACATCCCGTTGATGTGGGTCTCTTTCTGCGATCAGAGAGGTGACGTAACTTAAAGTAGGGGTAGAGCCAACGAGATAGCATAAAACCCACGCTAAACCAAATTGATTCCAGTTAAGCGGCGCTTGTGTCGGAGAAGATGACTTCTACGATATTTTTCGATGCTAAGCAAATTTGAAACTGGCATAACAATTAATGCTAAGGAGCCGAAAAAGTATCGTAGAAATCCTTAACATAGTGAATATGGTGTTTCTCCTTCCAAAAAATGTCTTAGCGTGGGTTATACGTCATTTGGTTGGCGGGACCCCAAATAGGACTTATGTACGCCGGTGCGAGCTGCGTCCTGGACGCTCCTGTGCGCTGTGATCGGGGGGCAGGCCGTCTGTCCGGATCTCCGCGTTCAGAAGGGCCACCGCTTCGCGTCTACTGGCAAGGGGGGGGGGGGGGTATTACGCCGACTGAGAGAATTGCGGCGTTACAGAGTGAGAAAAATAAAGCGGACCCCCATAACGGTGCTTGTTTATTTGTTACGGGTACATATGTACGCTAGATTTTATGAGCATATCCGATCACAGAAAGAGACCCACAGCAACAAGCTGTGGGTCTTAATTTTATATATTAAAAAGGGGGTCGAGTTTTATTATAGGCTTGATTCATTAATTGCAGATGAAAAACAGATTTCATGTTTATTACAAAAAATGGCCGCGGACCAACTTGTAATACCGGTTGTTGTCGTTTTGCCTACTCCGCCTTTTTGTATACCGAACGAAATTGTAATACCCATTAATCTCACCTCCTTTGTCTATGTTCTACATTCAACGTACATTTACCTTTTATCTTTTACATACAAAAACAAGAAAAAAACTGCCTCTAAAGCTATTTGTTAGGACAGGAAGCATTTTGGAGGTACGAACCATCTCTGATTTACAAAAAAATGCAAATTGGAGCTGTTTCAAATGAAAAATCTTCTCTTATCCAGCCTAAGCACCCATCTTTATTGCACATCCAAACTGATGTTTCAACCTCTTGAACCGGTTCCTTGTCCTTAGAAAATCTCAAATTAAAACCTCCTTTGAATTGGCAACTTTAAATGTCTATGTGAGAAGAATAACATTTCATATTCCTGAGAAGTTGTTCAAGCAATTAAAAAGGTTATCTGTACAAGAAGATATGACGATGCTGGAGATCGGCGCGGCTATGGCCAAAGAGTACATTGAAAAGAGAAGTCAAGACAAGTAGATCCATAGGGTGTTTTCACGAATTAAAAATTAAATATAACTGGGGTACAGCCGACATACGTGTAAAAATAGGTCACTTTCTGGAATTATATTACAATTTGCCGCCCTTTTCTTTTTAGGTTACTTATTAATTGTTGACTATAGGTTACTTTATTTTGTACAGTTAAAGTAACCTATATGAGAGGATGAACGCTATGAATTGCATGAACTGTGGCAGTACCCATGACGTGATCGATTTTATCGCCGGAGAGGAAAAGTTTGTTTTATGTGCCGATTGTCGCTACAAGCTCGTCAATAGAAGGGGAAGGGTCGTATCCATACTTAACGCCCGAGAACCCGGCAGGCCGTCCCTTGGTGTCACAAGAAAAGTGTCCCTAACGCTGCCAGAAGCCGTCTGGGAGCATCTCGACAGCCAAGCGAACGGGAACCGCTCGTTGTACCTTCGCAAGCTGATCGACCGCAACATGTCGTCAGAGGGAAGCTGGAGCAATAATGCTTGCCTCGGCTACACCATACTCGGCGCGAAGCGGCTCGGGTACAGCGAAGAGCAGACGAAGGAGCTTGTCCGGGCGATCTACGGCTTCTTCGACTGTAAGACCGTCGAAGAAGCCCGGACGGTCTACGAGCAGTCGCCGTACTGATCGGGGGGAGCAGCTACATGAAACGGCAATTTGTTTGCGAGCGATGTGGGAAAACCCACAAGTGGGACGAAGCTTTGAACGGCGTGCGCGGCTTCGAGACGCTTTGCGGCTTCTGTCGAACGTGGGACGAAAATACCGTTTGGTCGAAGCGCCGAGGCGATCTGCTGATCGCGCAGGGAAAGAGCAAAGACCGGTGGGAGGTTATTCATGGCATTCACGTCTGCCCGATCAACCGGGGCATATGGTGGCTATATCACAGCCGGGAGGATGATTCCGCCTTCGAGAAGTTTTTCGGAAACAAGGCCGAACTGCGGGCGCGGTGCAAGGAGATTGCCAACACTGATGCAGATACGCAGTAATGCCCGAACCGGCTTGAATCACACAAATGCTGTGCAAATTTATACCTTATGTGTGGTTTAAAGAACGGAAATATTTTTTGTAAATGACATATCTCCTTACTTCCCTTTCAGGGAAAGGCTTCGTAGGGTTTTTCCAATCACACAAAACTACATAATGTAACATAATGTTGCTTTAAGTTACGTCACCTCTCTGATCGCAGAAAGAGACCCACATCAACGGGATGTGGGTCTTAATTTATATATTAAAAAGGGGGTCGAGTTTTATTATAGGCTCGGTTCATTAAAGCCAGATGAAAATCAGATTTCATGTTGATTACAAATGTCTGCGTAGCAGAGCTTCGAGTAGACATCTTCACCAAAGCCGGTGTTTTATGCTGTAGTATCGTAGATTTAAACGTTTGAGCAAGTTTAAAGTTGTGACCCCACGCAACCTTGAAGCAATGAAGTCTAAATTTTGAAAAATGTGTAGATCTACGGTGATATTTTTGTTCGTTCTAATAGAATAATAACATGACTCCATGTATTTAGAAGGGGACAGTTACATTTTGAACAAGAATATAAAAAAAATGATTAGAAGAAAAAAAGTCATTGGGTCGGGTGCGAGGCGATTGGTATATGATCTGGGTAATGGCTATGTTTTAAAGGTATCAAAATCAAAAAATGGGATTAGAAGCAATAAGAATGAAGTCGTAATATATAAGTCAGCAGCCTCCAGATTAAAAAAACATCTTGCTTACATTAAAAAATACGATAAGGGATTTAATTGGCTAATTATGAAAAAATATATTCGGGATTTCCCTAAAACAAAAGAATATAAACGAAAACTTTTCAAAGTGAGGGCCAAATTTAGAAAACATGGAATCATGACTTATGATTTAGTCAATCTTCAGGGTATACCTAATTATCAAAACCTATCCAGTACTTACGCAACTAAATATGATAGATTAATAGTATGAAGTAGAGTAAGAGGTGAGGACATGAAGGAGTTAAAGGAAGCCATACTTGTGAACCATAAAAACAAAATAGTTGTTGTCGGGTCATACGAATTCATTAGCAATATTGAAAAGGAAACGAAAAAAATCAAGTAGAAGCGTTTTATTTCTACACCAAGCACGCTTGCGACCGGTTCATGAAACAGGAAATCCAGCAAAACTTTGCGCATTATGCGATCGAGCAGTTTATTTTTTGAAATTAGCTTTTCCCCAGATAATTCAAACAAGCTTAAGCTAGATCGACTGGCGAAGTGATGCTGCGATGAAACGACGATAAATAATGGTAATTTCCGAATTACTATCCATTCATGATTATCCAACGTAGATTCTTTTGAGGTAATTAACATGTCAGATGTACCTTTATCCAAGTATTCGTCTATATCCCCATGATTGCCCTGGTATAGATCAAAACGGACCTTAGGAAGATGTACTTGATAATCTTTGATAATGGAAGGGACCAAGTCCACACCTAAAATATTTAGATAGGATATGTGAACGACGCCGGTTTCGGGATTAGACAATTCGTCGATTTCATGCATGCCATTTTGGATATTTTTTAACGCTTCTTCAACCCACTTACTGAACATTTCCCCATAACGATTTAAATGGACGTTCCGACCATTACGCTCAAAAAGAGGGACCCCGAGTTCATTTTCCAGTTTAGAAATAGCATGGCTTAAAGCAGGTTGAGTAAGATTTAGGGCCTTTGAAGCCATGGTCATATGTTGAAGCCTTGCAACAGTTAGAAAGTATTCCAATTGTGTAAGTTCCATGAATGCACCCACTTACATGAATATTTGTAATAGATTTTATGAAAAACTATAAATTAGACACAAATGTTAGTCAAATTTAAAATAAGGTTGCTAATCGATGAAAGCGACCATCCTTCTCAGGATATCTCGTTAATAATAATGATAATGCTGATGAGGAATGAAAATAAAAAAAAAAGGAGTTGTTATTAATTGTCAGCGTATGTCATTTTTATCAGAGAAAAAACCAATGATCCAGAGGAATTAAAAATTTATTCTTCTAAGGCACCGGCTGGACTTGCTGGCCATCCAGTCAAACCGCTCGCAATGTACGGTACCCATGAAGTCATTGAAGGTCCGCAAGTTGAAGGAGCAGCTTTGCTGGAATTTCCCAGCTTCGAGGAAGCCAAAGCCTGGTATTCTAGCCCAGCTTATCAAGATGCATTGAAACATCGACTAAAAGGTGGGACTTACCGAGGCATTATCATCGAAGGAGTTTCAATAGAAAGTAATAAAAAATAAAGAAGATACGAAATAAAAAAGAAAATTGACTGTTATGAACGGCTTCTGACCCTATGCTTCCATTATCTTTATTTCGGATTCCTGTATTTATTGTGAGCAGTCTTGTGAATTTTACCGGTTTTTTTGCACCTAAGGGGGATCATCTTCCTCTTGACGCTTCATTTTTAAGTGCTTCAAGGTTATGCAGCCTTCCAAACATCTTAATACCTGGTATTAAGACGTATTAATCAAAGAAGAATTGCATTCGCGCAGCGGATTTTGTATACTCTCACATGGGAACATATGTTTGCGTTCAGTGGGCCTTATTCGAAAATGGCGGAGCCTTTAAAAAATATGTATCATGAAACATTTTCTCCGGGAATTCGGCATGAAGGTTCAGGGCATGTATCGCCGATTTCAAACCGAAAGCTTTGTATCTAGCGTGCTCGAAGAAGGATGGGAAACGTTGGAGCTGAAAGGACGCATTCGCCGGATTGCGTCAGTGTTGGGAGCGCATTTGCCGGACCGTTATGCCTACGCGTTGGACGTTCTTTTCCGGATCGACGAGGAATGTGTCGGGTTTCCTTATTTGTTTTTCCCAGATTTCGTTGAGGTATACGGCCAGGCGGAAGACGATTGGGAGCTATCCATGCGCGCGCTTGAACGTTTTACGGCTCGTTCATCGGCCGAATTCGCGATACGTTCCTTCATTGTGCGCGATCCGGAACGGGCGATGAAGCGAATGCGCGAATGGGCGCTGCATTCGAACGAGCATGTAAGGCGGCTCGCCAGCGAAGGATGCAGACCGCGGCTGCCGTGGGGGCAATCGCTTCCGGCGTTCAAACGCGACCCGGCCCCCGTGCTGCAAGTATTGGAGCTGCTGAAAGTCGATCCGTCGCTTTATGTGCGCAAAAGCGTGGCCAACAATTTAAATGACATCGCCAAAGATCATCCGCAACTCGTGGTCCGTACGGCCAAAAGCTGGATCGGCTACCATCCGGAAACTGATTGGATCGTCCGCCACGCGTGCAGGACGCTGATCCGGAAGGCCGATCCGGAAGTGCTCGCCCTGTTCGGCTATGCCGAAGGGGAAAAAGGAGAGGCGGTTGCCGTATCGGCGTCGATCGAGGCGAAGCCGTCCGAGCTCATGATCGGCGGCAGCTGCGAGTTGCTTTACGAGTTGCGAGTACGCGATGGAGATCCCGCCCGAATTCGGGTCGAATTCGGCATTGATTTCGTGAAAGCGAATGGGCAAACGTCGCGCAAACTCTTTTTGCTGTCGGACAAGACGGTGCCGGGCGGCAGCGTCGTCTCGGGAAAACGCACGCATCGTTTTGCCGACTTGACGACCCGCAAGCATTATCCTGGCGAGCACCGGATCGTCCTTCTTGTGAACGGCGAGGAAGCGGCCGGAACATCGATCTTCTTGAGCGGCGCGGCAGAGACGATTTAAACGGACAGGGATCCGAACACCAGAACGGCGGTGTCGATTTCTACAGCGTGAACAGCGAAGTCGCGCGAAAAATCGCCCCTTTTTGCTAGAGTAATTTTTTTCGCTGATATTTCTATGGTTTAGAAATATAAAAATATGGAGTGTGAAAGGAACAGTACGATTTATGTCGAACACGTGGAAAATTTACTTGCTGGCCGTCGTCAGTTTTCTGGTCGCAACGTCGGAGTTTATCATTGCGGGCATTTTGGATAAGGTTGCGGGGGATATCGGGGTATCTGTATCCGCGGCAGGGCAGCTGATTACCGTATATTCGCTTACCTTCGCCATCGGAACCCCTTTCCTGATGGCTTTAACGACCCGCCTGGAGCGGCGGAAGATGTTGCTTTACACCCTCGGCTTATTCGTCGTCGGCAACGGCATTGCCTTCGCTTTGCCGGGCTTCGGGTTTCTGCTCGCTTCACGAATTCTCTTGGCATTAAGCGCAGGGGTATTCTACGTCACAGCCTTCACCGAAGCTTCCCGAATGGCCCCTCCCGGGAAGCGAGGTAGCGCCATGGCGACGATTGCAATGGGATTCAGCACCGCCCTGATCGTCGGCGTTCCGTTCCGATCGGACGCGTCTTCGCCGACTTCTATAATTGGAAGATAATCTTCGGCGGGATCGGCGTTCTGGGGCTGGCCGCCATCGTCGCGATTTCCGCCACGTTTCCGCGGACGGGCGGCGAGGAGCCGGTGCCGCTCCGCAAGCAGCTGTCGCTGCTGAAGAAACCGAGTATCGTCGTTGCCTTGCTGATCAGCTTCTTCAGGTTTGGCGGGTATAGCATCGTCTTCACCTACATTTCGCCGTTTCTTCTCCAAGTTACCGGCATGAGCGAGCAGACCGTCAGCGCGGGGCTATTTGCCTTCGGCATCGCCAGCCTGATCGGCGCCAAGCTTGGAGGCTATGGCACGGACAAATGGGGATATCTCCGCACGCTCGTCGGCGGGTTAGGTGCAGTGACAACCCTATATCTTTTAAATTACAGAATCAGAGTGGCGAGGGGTTTCTGAAATTCTTAATTCCAGAATATTCAAACATGGAGGGGTCGGGAATCAACTACGATGAGGCTAACCACATTCAAATATCGGAAATTGAGCACACACTTAGGAACGTCTGGAAGACGGCCACGGGAACTTTGGGTATCGCATTGGATGGAGCCAATTTTTGGCTTCGTATAGCTAACGAAGCTGGTCATACCCAAAGTCTCCACTTTAGTGGAATGCATTCCAGGTTTCGTGACTTGTGGAGTGCGTTTGATGCTCTCTTTTCTCAAGAGGTTGGCTTCGAGAGAAATAAGATGGTTGATTACATGAACAATCGTCCTTACGCCAAAACATATATCTCCAACTACATCGCCCAACATATGGGAGTGGTAGAGAACCGAAAATGTCATTTTTACTAACATAAGTAATATAAATACAGAAGAGATTTATTTAATAATATTGAAAAAAATGGGTTAATAAAGTATTATTATGTTATAATTTATAACATATGAGAAAAATTTAAATAGTTTATGTTTGTTGTGTTATATTTACTGTCAATATCAATTAGATGAGGAAGAGATGAATATATACATAATTTTTTTAGTATACTATTTTTGTGAAAGCGCTTAATATTAATTTGAGAAGATATTTGACTTGGTTCAATTTTAAACTCAATCATCTTAACACTCGGTCTTTCTATCCGTCCTTCTACGATTAATGTGTATATTTCTGCTAAATCAAGCGACCACGAAACGGAAGAGGTAGTCCGTATTTTGTCAACTTTTTGTCAACTGCATGAATGGTTGGCTAGCTTGCCGAGCTACATCAAGCTTTATTCAAAAAATTAAGCATATGAGTTAGTAAATTAATTATGAAAGTCTCCGATACCAAGAATCCGTGGAGTTTCATGGTATTAAACCGTTAGAGTTCGCTTATTTTTTGTATGTAATTGTCACGATTGAAGCGTTAGCAATATCGGCAAAAGCATTGAAAAATAACAAAAGCTACGGGGGGAAGTAAAACAAATGTTAACAGGATTTAGCTTTCTCAAAAGAATCAGCTTTAAAAAAAGACTGCTGATCTATTCTCTTTTGTTCAGCGTTATTCCTGTTATTGTGCTTGGCACATTGTCGGCCTACATCACTTCAAACAGCATTCAAAACGAGGTCAATCGTAACCATCAAATCACCTTGAAGCAAATTGAATATCAAGTAGATTCTTTTTTGAAGAGTTTGGACTATGCTTCTATCCAGATAGCGGGGGATTTGATCATTGAAAAATCAATCAAGCTGGGAATATCGATGGACGACCTGGAGACCCTTGAAACCACATTGAATATGCTTGAAACGATTAAAAAATATCGCAGTTACCCGGATATTATTTACAATGTTTCGCTCGTTTATAATAAATACGACATGGTATACTCAAACCTATTTGGGCTATCTGACATAAAAGATTTTCCTTTCTACCAGGAGTTAGACTCCATTAATCCTTCACATATCGGCTCGGTCGTGATCCCTCCGAATACTTATCCGAATCAAACGGATTTATTACTGCTTAGGAACATACCCGCTTATTCTTCTTCGGCAAACGGTATCCTAGTTCTGCAGGTTGATGCCAAAAAATTATATGATTTTTTTCGTTCCGTCAACTTAGGAGACAAGAGTAAGGTAATCGTAGTGGACAATGAGGGCCGCATCGTGATGAGTAGCGATGCCCATGAAGTCGGGGTACGGCTGCTCCCAAATTCGGATTTATTCCGTTTTTGGGAAAAACCCGAGTCCTTCCTGGAATCCTACACTCTGAACAATTCGCAATACAATTTGTCGTCGCAAAAATCGTCCTTTAATAATTGGACGTATATCACGATGACACCGACAAAGGAATTGATCCGTAAATCGGAGAATATCAGGTGCATCACCTGGGTAATGGTGTTCAGCCTTATCGGGTTATGGAGTTTACTTTCTATCATCGGTTCACGGCGTTTGTATTTTCCAATTCACCGCATGACGTTAAGGCTGCCAAAGTCGTTAAAAACAAAGGATGGTCTTCAAGCTTTGGATTCGTATATGAATGAGGTGGTTGAAACAAACGAGCAATTAAAAGCACAGATTGACAAGCAGCTCCCTTATCTGAAAGAAAATGTGCTTTTGCATCTTCTGCGAGGGGAAATTACGGAGGATGAATTTATTAACGACAAAATGCACTGCGACCTGCGGCTTAAGGGCAACTGGTTTTATATTTGCGTATTTGAAGTAGATCGGTTGGTTGCCTTTAAACAGAGCTATCTTGGCAGGGATCGAAGTTTGATTGTTTATGCCCTATCCAAAATGATAGAAGAGATTTGTGAAGATTCGTTTCCCTGTGCAACGGTGAGTCCACAATTGGGGCAAGTTGCTTTAATTATTGGCACAGAGCAAAATGATGAAAAAATCGCTTTGCATATCAGCCAATTATGCGATCTCATACGCAAGAAAATAAACGAATATTTTCATTTCACGATCACCGTCGCTGTAAGCAGTACGCAAAAATATTACGGAAGTATAAATGAAGGCTATCAAGAAGCGCTGGACCTTTTAGATTTCCGCCTTTTAATTGGTAACGATATTACGATTACCCCGCAAAATGTTGAGAATCCCGATTCCATGAAACAATCTTGCCGCATTGTTGTCAAATGGCAAAAGCTGATCGTGCGAAGCATCGCTGAAGGGAAGATAGACCAAGCAGAGGATCAATTTATAAAAATGACCGAAGCGGTTCCCCAATCCGTATTCAATTCCAAACCGGTTATGGGACTGTTTACCCACCTTATCGGGGAAATCGATAGTTTATTCGAGGAGATGGGTTACGAGCTTAGCGAATTTTACCATTATAATATATACGCCAAATTATACTCTACAAGTTCAATCCAAGAAGTAAAAGAGTGGTTTTGTGAATCGTTTTTCCCATCGATCAAGCAGCATTTGGAAAACAAGAACCAATCGACGAAACGAGCGGTCATTCAGCAGGTGTTGACATATATTGGCGATAATTATGAAACAGACTTATCGCTGCAGCAGGTTTCCGATCAATTCGGTTTATCGACTTACCAATTAAGCCGAATGTTTAAGGAAGAAACAGATTCCAATTTCGTCGACTATTTAATTAAATACAGAATTTCCAAGGCAAAGGAATGGCTTGTCCATTCGGATATGCCGATTAAGGAAATAACCGAAAGGCTTTGCTATACGACCACCCAAAACTTTTCCAGGATATTTAAACAAACAACCGGAATTACACCGGGCAAATACCGCAGCGAAGTAAGGCACGGGGATAAGGCCCATTAACATCCCTATCATCATAAATGGACACTGACATTTGTGTTAGTAAAAAGGATAAAAGTCCCCATAGGGGCTTTTATCCTTTTTTGCAGCTTTGTATCTTTGAATGTAACGATTGTGTGAAAAATGGATACTTTCGGTTTATTTACTAAATGGATATAGTTATTAACAGAATGGATACGAAAAAAATTGAAAGGCAGGGAGTTTAGCGAATGATTTTGGATAAAGTTGGCGTTATCACGGATGAAGTCTCCGCCGATTTAATCGAAGCGTTGGATTGGACGGCTGAGCAAGGATTAAAGCATGTGGAAATACGGATGGTTGACGGCAATAATGTGATCGGACTGAATGACGATCAAATCCAGAAGAATTCGGGACGAAGTGGAGAAACGCGGACTGTTTGTCTCGGCAGTTGCCTCACCGTTATTTAAATGTGCATTGGACCCAGCCCGCCCTGTAACCGGTGGAGATCGATTCGGACAAGAAGAAGAGGATGTAGCGGCCCATTTTGAAAAATTGCCACGTATCCTGCAAATTGCCAAGATGCTGAATACGAGACGGATTCGGATTTTTTCCTTTTGGCGGGAAAAGGAACCGCAAGCCCATGAGGCCGAAATTGTCGGACATCTGCGGAGGGCGGCAGATATAGCTTGTAATGAAGACATCCAATTGCTGCTTGAAAATGAACCTTCCTGAAATGGCGGTTACGCCGAGGAGGTCGGCCGGATGGTCCACCATGTCAACTCCCCGGCATTAAAGGCGTTGTGGGATCTTGGAAACGAGCAGTTCGGGAGCAATCCTTTCCCGCAAGGGTACCGCCAGGTCAAAGATATCCTAGGGCACGTACATTTGAAGGACGCCAAAACTCAAGCCGACGGAAAAACGACATGTGTGCCGATAGATTCGGGAAGCGTACCATATGCCGATCAATTTAAGGCTTTGTTGAGCGATGGCTATGATGGATTGTATACGATCGAAACGCACTATATTCCTGAAGGCGGCACACCCATGCAGGGAACGGCAATGACTTTAAAAGGTTTGAGAAATTTGTTGAAGAGAGAGAACTTGGAATAACCCTTATGACTCATCACGGGCAAAGAATAGTAAGGAAATAGAACCGGAAATAAAAATAAAATACCATTTAAAGGATGGTTGATGGAATATGAAGAAGCTCAAGGTTGGCATTATTGGGCAGGGCCGTAGCGGTCGGGATATCCATGCTTTTTCATTAAATAAACTGACCGATCGTTACACGATAGCAGCGATCAGCGATCCATTGGAAGAACGCCGGCAAAGGGCGAAAAAGGAATTAGGCTGCGATACATACGGCGACTATAAGGAATTGTTTGGCAGAAATGATCTAGATTTGATTGTCAATGCCACACCCAGTCATCTACATGTCCCCATATCGCTGGAATGTCTCGATAACGGGTTCAACGTTCTTTGCGAAAAACCTCTCGCGAGACGAACGGCGGATGTTGATAAATTGATTGACGCCTCCAAAAAGTCCGGGAAGACATTGGCGATTTTCCAGCAATCCCGGTATTCCCCCGTATTTCAGCAAATTAGAAATATTATAGCCTCCGGCAAAATTGGCCGGGTTGTTCAGGTGAGCATCTCTTTTAACGGATTTGCCCGCAGATGGGATTGGCAAACGCTTCAGGAGAAAAATGGCGGTAATCTGATGAACACCGGGCCGCATCCCGTTGACCAGGCGCTGCAGCTTTTCGGAACGGATATCATGCCAAAGGTTACCTGTCTAATGGATCGTGCGAATTCTTTCGGGGATGCGGAAGATTATGTGAAATTAATTCTTTCCGGTGTGGGTCGCCCGACAATTGATCTGGAAATTTCATCCTGCTGTGTGTATCCAGGAGAAACTTATAACGTTCAAGGTACACTTGGCGGCATTAAGGGATCAAGCGACCATTTACATTGGAAATATTATAATCCTGAGGAAGCGCCGGCCCAACATCTGGTCACCGAACCGTTGACTAAGGCGGACGGTACTCCAGCCTATTGCGGTGAAGAGCTGAAATGGTATGAAGAAAGCTGGGATTTGGAGAAAAACACCGATCTTTTCAATACGATGGCGGGTCAATTTTACACAATGCTTTATAACGCTTTGGCCAATGGAGAGCCGTTAAAAATAACACCGCAGGAAGTACGGCAGCAGATTGCTGTAATGGAAGAATGCTTTAATCAAAATCCCGAATTCGGAAAGAACCATTCGTTTTAGTGCACCGGTCATGTTTTTAAAGTCAAAGGAGTTGTAACAATGAATCAGCAAACAAGAAGGGAAGAACTGTACGGTCGTCTGGGTAGGCTGCCTTCCCGCACAAGAGATATTTCCGTGACGAAAGTATTTGAAGAAGAACGCGATTCCTTTTTTCTGGAAAAGCTGGTGCTCGATTTGAATGGGATCGAGCCGGTTCCCACCTATTTTTTACGTTCCAAGAAGGCATCTGAAAAAGCCCCCGTCATTATTTATAATCATGCCAGCGGGGGCGAATACCAACTGGGAAAAAGCGAATCACTGGAAGGCAGATCGGTTTTAATGCGGCCTCCTTACGGGGAAGTGCTCACACAGCGGGGAATCTCTGTACTGTGCATGGATTGCTGGGGCTTTGAGGAACGAAGAACGAGATCGGCCAGATGGAGCTGATCAAGGAAATGTTGTGGAAAGGTCACTATATATGGGGGATAATGGTTTACGACAGTATTCGCGCGGTTGACTATCTCGTGTCAAGGCCAGATGTGGATGCTACTCGAATCGTCACTTTGGGTTTGTCAATGGGAAGCACCATGGCTTGTTGGCTGGCGGCCTTGGACACCCGTATCAAAGTTACCGTCGATATATGCTGCCTGACCGATTTTCAAGCATTGATCGAAGAAAAAGGTTTGACTGGCCGCGGCATTTATTATTACGTGCCGGACTTGTTGAATCATTTTACAACGTCTGAGATTAATGAACTGATCGCTCCGCGTCCCCATTTGAGTTTGGCGGGCGATCGCGATCAACTGACTCCGGTGAAAGGTTTAATCAAAATAGACGAGGAACTCAAAAAGGCATATCGGGAGCACGATGCGGCGGACGCCTGGAAATTGTTAAGATACGACGTGGGGCATCAGGAAACGCTGGAGATGCGCGAGGAAATTTTGTCCTTTTTGCAAAAGTGGCTTTAATGTCGACGTTTCCGGAACAATGATGGCAAATGCTTTACCGAGTTACATCAATGGATTGTTCAAAAATTAAGCAGTGAAAGTTGAGTATATTAGTAAGTTGAAGTTTAAAAGGTGAGGTGCTGTTATGAATGATCAAAAACTTGCTATTTTCGGAGGGCCAAAAGTAAAAACGACGCCTTACGGAACGGGCAAACGATTTGGTTTGGAAGAGATGAAGGAACTGACGGAGGCATTGGAACAAAACACCCTTTTTTATCATTCAGGCAAAAAAGTAAAGCAATTTCTTCACGATTTCAATCAATTATACGGGGCTAAGTATAGTGTCGCTACATCTTCCGGCACCGCGGCAATTCATGTTGCCCTTGGAGCTGCGGGAATCACTGAAGGCGATGAAGTAATTACTAGCCCGATTACGGACCAAGGGACGTTAATCGGCATTTTATACCAAAACGCGATTCCCGTATTCGCCGATCTAGATCCTCATACATATAACATGGATCCACAATCTATCGAATCACGGATTACACCGCGCACCAAAGCACTCCTAGTTGTCCACCTTGCCGGCAACGTAGCAGATATGGATGCGATCATGGAAATTGCCGACAAACATAATCTCAAGGTGATCGAAGATTGCGCACAAAGTTATTTAGCACGCTATAGAGGCAGATTGGCTGGTACCATAGGAGACTATGGCTGTTTCAGTACTAACGACTTCAAACATATGTCTACAGGCGACGGCGGCATTGTGACGGTTAACTCCGGTAAAGAGGAGGATTTCCACATTACCCACGCCTTTGCAGACAAAAACTATCAGCGTTTCGGGACGGCCGTAGTGCGTGATTTAAATTATTTAGCTCCCAACTACCGGATGACCGAGCTGCAGGGCGCCGTTGGAATCGCCCAGCTAAAGAAACTGCTTGCGATATGTGAGAAAAGGCATCAATACGGAGAGCGGCTTACCAATGGATTAAAGGGGCTTAAGGGGATTTCACCACATCAAGTCATCGACGGCGTATGGTGCTCATACTGGTTCTATATGCTGCGGTTGAACGAATCCGAGTTGAACTGTACGCGAGAAGAGTTTGCAAAGGCACTGTCGGAAGAAGGAATCAGCTGCAACGCAGGATATATCCCTCAGGTTGTGTACATGCAGCCCCTCTTCCAAAAGCGCCAGGCCTACTTGAACAGTCAATATCCTTTTGATTTAACAGGCATAACTTATGAAGAAGGGTTGTGTCCGGAAGCAGAACACATTCTGAAGACAGCAATCCGAATTCCGGTAAATGAATTCTTTACTGCACAGGATCTTGATGAAACCATTCAAGGTGTAAGAAAAGTGACGAGTTATTATACCCAATAACAAAGGAGAACGGTACAATGCACAAAACGTTAAAAATTGGCATGATTGGTTTGGATACTTCCCATTGCATAGCTTTTACCAAATTACTCAATGACGTAAACAACGAATATCATGTTCCCGGTGGCAAGGTGGAGGTGGCGTTTCCCGGAGGCTCGCAGGACTTTGAATTAAGCAGTTCAAGAGTAGAGGTGTATACAAATCAATTGCGCGATGAGTTCCACGTTCAGATCGTCGAGTCTCCTGAAGCTGTTGCTGAATCCTGCGATGCGATTCTATTGGAATCGGTTGATGGTCGTGTCCATTTAGAACAATTTAGAAAGATCGCCCCGTTCGGCAAGCCGGTATTCGTCGATAAACCGTTTGCAGTAAACGGGGAAGCGGCGAAGGAAATTGCCGCTCTGGCCGAACAGTACAATATCCGATTGATGAGCGCATCCGCTCTTCGTTATGCGGAAGGCTTGTCCGAAGCTATTCGCCAATCGGAAAAAGGCGAAATCATTGGCGCCGAAACATATGGTCCTATGGCGATCGTGCCTACTCAGCCGGGTTTTTTCTGGTACGGGATCCACTCGGTCGAGATGTTATTTACCATTCTTGGCGGCAACTGCGAACAGGTGAAGACCATAACAAATGAAAATCATGATGTCATTGTCGGCTTGTGGGAAGACGGCCGCATCGGGACGGTGCGCGGGAACCGTAAAGGCAATAATACTTTCGGAGCCTTGATACATCGCGAAAAAGGAAGTGATTTTGTCGATGTTTATGACAATCCTAAGCCATATTACGCTAGTTTGCTGGAAAAAATAATGGTGATGTTCCAGGAAGGCAAACATGATATTAGCATTGACGACACATTGCAGATTGTGCGCTTTCTTGAGGCGGCAAATGAGAGCAGAATTACAGGCAAATCTGTTGTCCTATAGAAAGACTGTCTTACATACTACTGATGAGATTGTATTAAAAGACTTAAGAGATTATTTCTCTTGAGTCTTTTTCTCAAATACGTTTGTACAAAAAAGAGTGAACAACATTCGCTGGTAAGTTCTCGGTAGAGATGACGAAGGCCGACTGTTGATGTTAAGTATAGAGGCGCAGAAGCAAGAAAGTGAAACAGCATCAATGCCAGAAAAAATACCTCTGATAATTTTTTGAAAGGCAAGAACACATGCCCAGCAAGGTAGGGGTTTATTGTTCAACCCTCGTATCAAACTTTGCATAGATGTATCTTTTTTTTAGAAAGAGTCCAAATAAATAGATACTTTTGTTTTATACGAGATCTCAGTAAAATGATTTTTGTGAAGGAGGTCTGGATGAAATGGAAACCCTATCAACAAACCCAATAAATAATGTCCCACAGATTAATAAAACGGGTAAGCATTCGGTGAGCAAAAAACTTTGGAAAAGCCGCTACATGTATGCTTTTGTTTTGCCGGGAACGATCTTTTTTATTCTTTATCGCTACATCCCACTGCTAGGCTCCGTTATCGCATTTCAAAACTATAGTCCGTTTCAGGGATTTATCCACAGCCAATGGGTGGGGTTCAGCAACTTTCAGCGAATATTTGCAAGTGCGGATGTCGTCCAGGTAATAATTAACACACTGACGTTATCGTTACTGCAAATTGCGTTCGCTTTTCCGGTACCGATAATTCTTGCTCTGATGTTGAACGAAGTAAGAAACGATTTTTTTAAAAAATTTATTCAATCAATCGTTTATTTGCCGCATTTTTTGTCTTGGGTTATCGTTGCCAGCATTATTACAATCTTTTTGCGCAGCGACGGATTAGTCAACATTTTTTTGCACGATATGTTCGGTACAAATCCCATTCAATTTTTACAAATTCCAGCCCTCTTTAAACCGATTGTTGTTCTGGAATTGATCTGGAAAGAGTCGGGCTGGGGAACGATTATATTTTTAGCCGCTTTAGCCGGGGTGAATCCGGAATTATATGAAGCCGCATTAGTGGACGGGGCCAACCGCTGGAGAAGAATATGGCATATTACGCTGCCAGCCATTCGCAGCACGTTCGTCATTTTATTAATTCTTCGCTTGGGAAATGTACTTGATAACGGCTTTGAGCAAATTTTCCTGATGCTGAATCCTTACGTCAACGACGTTGGAAACGTGCTTGACACTTACGTTTATTACAAGGGGATACAGCAGTCCGATTTCAGCTTCGCCACCGCCGTCGGTTTGTTCAAGTCGGTTGTCGGATTGATACTTGTTCTCGGGGCCAATCAGTTAGCCAAGCGATTTGGTGAAGAGGGGATCTATTAAGCAAATTTTAAAAAAATGAGGTGAAAATACCGATATGCTGCATCGAACGCTTGGGGAGCGAATTACAGACGTTATTAACACGATTTTGCTCTTACTTATTGCGATTGCAATGTTCTTTCCTTTCGTTTATATATTTTCTGTATCGTTTTCTTCTATAGACGATTATCTGCAGAGTAATTTTGTTTTATGGCCGAAGCATTGGGTGTTGGACGCATACAAATATACTCTGCAAAACGATCGATTCATTCACTCGATTTTTATAACGATTTATATTACCGTGATAGGCACATTATGTAATCTCGCATTCACTTCAACGATGGCTTACGGGCTTTCGAAAAACTTTTACGGGCAAAAAATTTTCATGCTCATGGTTTTGTTTTCTTTTTTGTTTGGCGCTGGTATTATTCCGACTTACCTTATCGTTAAAGCGACCGGACTTATTAATTCGATATGGGCTTTAATAATGCCTGTTCTGATCAGTCCTTGGAATTTAATCGTATTCCGACAATTTTTCAAAAGTATTCCGGAGGAACTGAACGAGTCGGCGTATATGGATGGAGCCAATGAATTTAAAATCTTTTCGCGTATCATATTGCCGCTATCCAAACCGGCGATGGCCACTTTCGGATTGTTCTATGCCGTTATGCTCTGGAACAACTACTTCACCGGGATTTTATACTTGAACGATCCTACCAAATGGCCAATTCAGGTGCTGCTTCGGCAAATTGTCGTGGTCAACGATATGACTGCCATTTCGGCAACAGCGAATCAAATGCTGACGAATCCTCCTCCAGCAGAAACGATTCAAATGGTGTCCATTTTATTGGCAACGGTTCCTATCCTCATCATCTATCCATTTCTGCAAAAACATTTTGCTAAAGGGGTGATGTTAGGCTCGGTCAAAGGTTAATTTGTTTAATTTTTCTGTAACAGGGGTTGTAAAAAAAATATGGAGGTGCTTATATGAAAGCAAGAACCGGATTAGGTTTGTTGGTCGTTGTTAGTCTGCTGCTTTCCGCCGCATGTTCAAGCGCCAGTAAACCGGCAGCGACGGGAACGGACGAAGGAAGCGCGGGAGGCAGTTCGAACGCTCCTACGGCAAGCAGTAAAAGCGGCGGGACTGATGGAAAGACATACGACGTCAACTTCATGAACTTTGCCTACACGATATTTCCACCGGCAACAGGCCCGGCAATAGATGCTATTAAGGCAAAGTACAATGTGAACGTTCATTCTCAATTTATTGCCAATGCCGATTTCAAGAATAAGCTGAGCGTCGTTATGGCTTCCGGGGATATGCCCGATGTCGTCGAAATTGATTATGCCGATCAAAATTATCACAAATGGGCCGGACAAGGCGCATTTCTGCCACTTGATCAGTACATCAATCAATACCCGACGTTCAAAGAGGTCCCCGATTCGATCTACAATCAATTTAAAGTGAACGGTCATATTTACAGCATTCCGACTTATTCGCCGACCTACACCTTCAGCGGCCTCATCCGCCAGGACTGGTTGGATAACCTGGGCTTAAAAATGCCGACCAATTACCAAGAACTGTTAAATGTGGCGATCGCCTTTACGAAAAACGATCCGGACAAAAACGGAAAGAATGATACGTATGGCTTTGCGCTCGGGCAAGACATCTCTCCCAATTATATGATGGGCGCCTGGTGGTCCGACGCCTGGTATCATAAAAGTCAAGACGGCAATTATATACCGGGCATCATTGGTCCCGGACGCAAAGAGATCATTCAAACACTTCACGACGCTTACGCTCAGGGTGGGGTGACGAAGGACTTCGCGGTCCTGAATTGGGCGCAAGTCAATAAAGAATTTTATTCCGGCAAAGCCGGTATATTTATCGGTACCCCTAGCGGCATGGTCGAGGACTATTATCTCGGATTGCTGAAAGTTGATCCAAAAGCGAAGCTTTCCCCCATCCCTTTCTTTACATCACCGGACGGCAGACAGGGCGGACAGAAAGGCCCTGGATATTTTGGTTTGGCTACGCTTTCCAGCAAGTTGAAGGACGACCCGGGCAAAGTGAAGAAAATATTGCAGATTATGGATGACGGCCGCACATTCATTCCCTATGCTCAGCGCAATCCACAGAACCAACAGTTCGATTGGGAGTTTGGCGGTGTAGGTAAAGGTTACGAGATGAAGAACGGTATACCTGTGCTACTACCGAAATCCGAAGGAATTACACCAATCCAATACATGATGCAGAGAAACGAATTTTGGAAACCATGGGCGCCAAGCAACGCAGCTAACGAATACGACAAAACCTACAATTCGCCTGAAATGCAAGCTCTTATCAAGTCGATAGAAGACATGGAAATACAGTATAACAAGCAACCGTATGACGACCCTTCTTTAGGCGTTTACTCGGAAACGAACGCAACTAAAGGAACCGACTTGGCCAAATTTATTAACGGTGAGGAAACGAAGATGATTTCAGGTCAGCGTCCAATCTCCGACTGGGAAAAAATGGTTCAAGAATGGAAAGATCGTGGTGGTGCTCAATGGATTAAAGAAGTGAACGACGGTATTAAAGCGAAAGGCAAATAATCGTTGAAAAAATGCAACCTCGCCGTGGCTTATGCTGCGGCGTGGATTTTTCCACAAGGTGTAAAATGGGAAATGAAGAGAAGGGGGCATGAGTATGCAAGATCGTAAGTCAGTACATGAAAATATGTGCCGGGTACTTCGTGAATTTATGCCAGTGTTAAAATCGTGGACAGTGGGCAAAGAGCAAAAAATGAAGGAACCGTTCGAAACAGAATACAGTGAGAATTATGCTCCGGCTAATGCAGCGGTTATTTATGCAAGTGTTTATCGCAATCACAAAGCTGCGGAGGATCTTGATTCGCTTCGCATCATGATCGCGAGATCCGTCACTTTGCTGAAGGATAAAGAAGTGAGCCCTTTCTGCCGCGTGTTTATTTTTCATTACAGCATGATGGCGTTATTAATATTGCCTGCACTGGAACGATTGGCTTTTGCTGAGCGATACAAAGATTTTTATGCGCGGTATGAGGATGACTGCAAACAGATCAATACGAACTGCGCCGCGTTGCAGTGGGGCATCGAATTGTTCGTGGATGCGCTGGGTTGCCGTCCGGTGGATGAGACTTATTTGAATGAATTATTGGATTTTGTCGAACACGGACAAAACGAATACGGGTTTATTAACGATGAAATAGACCCACAAAAAACAAAACAAGACGGTATGCCGATTGCTTACCATGCCTTTACGCTGTTTATTTTGACGGGCGCCATCGCCGTAATCGAAAATTGGAAACCGACTCTTATTTCGCAGAAAACCCGGGCAGAGGCGATTATTGCCAAGGGATTGGAATGGTTGAAGCATGCTGTATCCTTTGACGGTTTCTTTGCCATGGTGGAGAGAAGTAGCTATCAAATGTTTACTTGGGGAACATTTGTTGCTCTTTACAGTTACTCGGGAATGCAGATGGAGGGGTTTCTAAACAGGGCGTTTGAAAATTGGCTGCCTTATCAACATAAGGACGGAACCTACGGCGTAACACCAAATCATTTACCGCATGAGCTGCGAACCGGGTACGAGGGATACTCCCATGTGAACATGTACAATAACTTGGGGTTAACGGGAATTGCTGTGGCAGTACGAATTTTGGAGAGAGACATAACGATGGATTCAAGCAAGGTATCCGCGGATCTGCCGCAAAATAGCCAATTCATTGATGTGCAGAGCGGGTACGCTTTTATACGCAGAGGGTTTGATTTTTTTGGGTGCACGCTGCGCATGCATAACCGCAAATACGTTCCCGCGATGCAAGCATTCCACGTTCGTTTGGCGGATTGCAGGTTGCCTTTGGCGGAAGCGAAATTTGAAGGATATCGGCAAAAGGATCAGCGTTTCCTGTCTGAGGGCGTGTGGGAAGGATATTTATTGACGGACAATGAAGGCCACAAGCACTTTCCTGACATGACGGAGAATGTGCAGGTTATTACAACCCGTGATGGGATTGAGATGGAAACCGAAAACGAATTTCTTTACTGCAAGAAGTTGATCGCGCTTTTGTGTAATGGGATTGAGTGGAACTACACAATAAAACCGAAGCGGGATTTCCTTTCATGCGAGCAGGTCTTGCCGATACTATTGCATGACGGTAAGGAAGGCTCTCAAGTGATAGAAAAGAGTGCGCAGATGCTTCATATACATTATGGAGAACGCAAATTTGCATTAAGCTGCAGCGCTTCCAAGCAAATCGGAACTTCATTGCATCGCTCTCTGCTCTCAGTAAGCGGAGTTTCCACGAAGGCTCATCTTAAAATCGAAGGTTTTTGCAATGTTGGTGCGGAATTGCGGTGGAGCACGAGGTTAGAATTGATTTAGGCATTAATAGATCATCTGCACGGATGACTTTCTCCGTGCTTTGAAGGAGGTACATGCCCGTTTCTATGAAGTTAAAAGTGTGAGGAGCCTATTCCGATTGAGGTTGAAGGTATGACTGAGCTTGAACTGTAGTTATCATTTGAGAAATAATTCTGAAATGGAGATGGACGCTTTGATTATCGATGCCCATAATCACCCGGATTGGTACGGCTACAACTTGGAAAGATTTATTGAAAATATGGATCAATACAATATCGATAAAACTTGGTTGTTAAGCTGGGAGGCGCCGCATGACGAGTACGATCCAAATTATATTAAAAAAGTGCCGGATTACGGTCCCAACGGGCCTATTTCGTTTGAACGCTGTATCTCTTATGTTCAGCGCCGCCCGGATAAATTTATCCTTGGGTATGCGCCTGATCCCCGCCGTCCGGAAGCGATTGATCGCCTTAGTTCAGCTATCGATCTTTACGGGGTACGCGTATATGGAGAAATTAAATTGCGCATGATGTACGACAATCCCGATGCTATCCGCCTGTTCCGTTTCTGCGGAGAAAAAGGACTTCCTGTCGTTGTACATATCGATTACGAATTCAGTACGGGTAAAGAATACCCGCGCCCGAACTGGTGGTACGGCGGCGGGATTGATTCCTTTGAACGGGCTGTCCAAGCATGCCCGGAAACAATTTTTCTCGGCCACGCTCCTGGCTTCTGGGCGCATATTTCCGGGGACAATCAGTATGACAAGGTCGCTTATCCAAAAGGAAAAGTGGAGCCCGGTGGGAAAGTAATTAAGATGTTAAGAAGTTTGCCTAACCTTTATTGCGATATTTCTGCTGGTTCCGGCTGCAATGCGTTTAATCGCGACCTTGAATTCGCCAAATCATTTTTTCTTGAGTTTCAGGATCGTATCCTATATGGCAGAGATTATTTTGATAATATACATCAAGAACTTTTAAACAGTTTAGGGCTGCCGGAAGATGTGTTGTATAAAATTTATTCAGGTAATGCCCTTAAGCTGGTACCGCTGGAAAAAGGATGAACTTCACATCAACCATGAGTGAAATGGATGGGCATGATATACAACAAATATTGGGTTACTTTGTCAAAAAAAATCAATCGATTTCTGTTGAATGTTTCTGAGTATAAAGCATATGCAGACCGTGAATAGTTTAAATTGACTATTTTTGAAAGCTGGGGAATGCAGGAGATGGAAGATTCGCAACTGCATTTGAAAGCAGCGAGAGGAGTACAAAATGAAAAAAACAATTAGTACTTGGCAACAGTTTCAGGAATCTTGGGAAGGAGTGATTAACTTTCTGATGGATGGCGAATGTATACCGTTCTCTTATTCCATGCCGTCCATTGAGCATATTGTTGACGAACTGCGTTATGATCCAGAAACGAGAATTACTATTGGAACCAAAGGAAAGTCGCTTGATTTAAGGGATGTCGCAGAATCAGTTCGTCGTTTATCCATTGAGGAGGCCCTCCATTCCCCATTTGCTATGGCACATTTCAAGTTGCAGAAGTTTTACAATCCCGGAAAACTTTTAGATGGATTTGAAGAAGACGTGATGGAACCATGGAAAAGGGCACTCAAATCGGCGGGTTTCACTTGGACAAGATGTTATCCCATTTTATTTATCAGTGGTCCACAGTGCGCCACAAATTACCACATGGATTATTCGCATGTTCTGGCTTGGCAAATTTATGGAACCAAACTTTTCACAGGTCTCAAAGATCCTGATCGCTGGGCACCGCTCGAAACGCGCATTCATTGTAAAGGTGTACAAAGACCTGAAGGCATTACAGAAGAAGATGAACTAACATATGTAATGACACCGGGAACTGTCTTGTGGAATACCTTTTTGACACCCCATTGGGTAGAGGCATCCGATAAAATAGCTTGCAGTATCAATATCTCACACGGAGGCTTAAGCTATCGAGGCAAGTTATGCCGCCATGAAGATGAATTGAAACTATGGCAGCTCGAACACCCCGATGAGGAAGAAGTACTTAACTCCTACACTCCCAATTATTTGCAGTAAGAATCGCATGTGAAAAGAAGCCAATCACTATGCAGCAAGACGGGACCTCAAATTTAAGCAAGACTTCACTTGTAAGGTACTATCTAACCTTCTGCAACACGACGGTAAAAACGGAACCCACGGCTCGTCACTTCATCTGTAAGTGGGTTATCTACAAGGGCTCAAAAATGAAAATCAATAGTATGTTCAGTGCATATACTTCATTGAGTGGTTGTGCTAAATTGGAATTGATTAAGGTAAAGGGGAATATCAATGGGGTACAAATTCAGTAAATTCAATGAAGCGGTTCTGCTACCTGAGATTATTCTGGAGCATGAGGCTTCTGTATTTCTTGAAATAGAAAGGTGGACAGTCATCCGCCGCGAGATCTTGACTAAATTATGTTTAACCTTAGGGAATTTTCCTCCATCGGTTCCTGCGAGTTTCGAAGTCTTGGGGGAAGATTTGATCGAAGGAAGAATTGTCCAGAAGAAAATTTGCTACGCGTCAAATGATGGTGATAAAGTTCCAGCATACTTGCTGTATGCTCAAGATGCGGTGCAGGGCTCTGCCACGATCCCGTCTGTTCTGGCTCTTCATCAAACCGTAACCCAGGGTAAAGATGAAGTCGTCGGAATTTCCGGTAATTCGGATTTAATGTATGGACTGGAATTAGCTCGGCGAGGCTATGCCGTGCTTGCTCCGGATGTGCTCTCCGCAGGTGAAAGGATATTTGGCGGAAAAAAACCTTACCAAACCGCCCCATTTGAAGATCGGTATCCAGAATGGTCCATGATCGGAAAGATGATTTACGATCACCAACAGGGATTGGACACTCTGTCCTTATTCGATTTTGTCGATATGAATCGCATTGGCGTGATCGGTCATTCTCTTGGGGGAACTAACGCTTTTTTCTTGGCCGCCTTTGACAATCGAATCAAAGCGGTTGTAAGTAGCTGTGGTTTTGGATCGTTTGCCGGAGACCCCACTCCAGAACGGTGGGGACTTCGTAGAGAATGGTTCACCTATATTCCGAAATTGAATGAATTTCTTAGTAAAGGCGAGGCGCCATTTGAATTTAATGAAGTGGCGGCAGCCATTGCTCCAAGAGCCTATTTTAATTGGTCTACTCAAAATGATAAATTTTTTCCTCATTGGGAAGCTATCGGTAAATCTATGCTTACAATTAAACGAGTTTATGATGGTTTAGAAGTACCGCAGAAATTTTCTTCCCTTATCGGTGAAGGCGAGCACAGTTTTCCTGCTCCGATTAGAAAGATGGCTTATCAATGGTTGGATCGCCAACTGAACGACAATCATGATTGAGGAGACAGGACAAAATTGTTAGCGTCTACAAAACGGTCAACGATCGATCCTTGAAAGCGACCATGAATTGAGAATCGCACAAGCTGCAAGCCACACATGCCTAGAGATATCCCAATTTAAGCGAAATAATTATGACAGGATCAGGAGCCGCGGCGACCTGCTCCTGATCGGGTGATGACTGGGACATGTTGGATACGTGAACCTTCAATTTTTTTGGTCCCTAAAAGTAGACTGAGCAATAGTACATTTACGATAGTTCAACTAACCGCCTTATAATAGGCGGTTTTTCTTTTGTTTAAAAATAAGGCTATGTTATTTCATAATGTTGATATTTGATGGTTAAGTTCATTCATTTTATAATAAGAAATGGTTCAGATACTTAGACAGCAAGGAATATAAGAACACTGTGTCAAATAAGAAAAAATATGTTAGTCACTTCTTGCCTGGAGGAAAACAATGAATAGCTATGAATGCTATGTGGATTTCACTGCGCCTTTGAGCAAGGTGTACGAGGCTTTGACCACCACTGAGGGCTTACGTGGATGGTGGACAAGTGACTGTGATGTGAGTACGCAAGTGGGGCAAGTGTCCACGTCTAGATTTGGCGAGACGTTCAATCAGATGAGGATTGAAGCTCTGGAGCCAAACAATCTAGTGCATTGGTATTGTATCGGTCAATATCATCATGCTGATGAGTTGACTATTAAAGATGAGTGGAAGGGCACTAATGTGATATTTACGTTATCAAAGAACGATATCGGAGGTGCAGTTAGACTGAATAGTAGACACAGATTATACTAGATTCAATAACTTGAGTGAGGGAGCCTGTGTCTATGAAAAAGGTCGAACACGATGAGACGTACAAGAAGCAGACGGTGCAATATATCAAGGAGAGTGGGAAGTCAGTAGCCGAGATCGGTCGTGAATTAAAGATTAACGCCAATACCTTGTATGGCTGGATAAAAAAGTATGGCAGAGAGCCGGAGATCGCTGCAGTACAAGCTTTTAAATCCGAAGATCATCGACTTAAAGAATTACAAAAGCAGATTCGTGATCTCCAGGAGGAGAACGAGATTTTAAAAAAGGCGATGCACTTCTTCGCGAAAGACCGTCGGTAAGATATACGTTCATCCATGAACACCGCTCCGAGTATCGACTGGAGAAGATGTGCAATATCTTGGAAGTTTCTCGTAGCGGCTATTACAAGTGGTTAGGGCGCCCTGAGAGTGAACGCAAACGTCAGCACAAGGAATGGACGGAGCAGGTCAAAGAAGTGTATGACAAATCCAGACAGCTCTACGGAAGTCCCAAAGTGACCCAACAATTGAATAAGAATGGCGTATCGATCTCCGAGCGAACCGTCACTCGTATTATGAAAGAGAATGGGATCCGATCGAGAACGGTAAAGAAATACAAAGCAACAACCAACTCCAAACACTCCCTACCGGTTCAAGAGAACGTGCTGAATCGGGAGTTTACTGCAAGTAAGCCAAACGAAAAGTGGGTAACGGACATTACCTACGGTACGCCCAGCTAACTGAGTTCCTGCAACGGAACGCAGTTACTTGAGCATGATTGGAATGCATGCCGAATTTTTTTTTACAGGCATGCCCTTCTTCTGCTGTGAGAAGAAGTGAGCCGAAGCGGCGGTGACTTACCGACACTGGTAAGGTGACGTAGTCCGCAGGAAACGGGGCTTGAGGCGAAGCGGTTACGCCAAGATGAGTTTCTAGGCTGAGCATGGGACGGTTGAGGAACACGAACCTATTAAACCGCATCTGAGGGTTGAAATGTCACCCCTGCCTACACCGCTTAACAGGCAGGTCGCGGACTGACCTCCGTTAGTCGTATTGACGGCGATCACGAATGCTAGTCAAATATGTACGTTGACCAGCAAGGATTCAAGGAGAGTGCACAGCTAGATCTTGATGTCCGCGGCGACTTGCAGAAAGCAAGGATAAAGACTGCGATAGGCAACCTCGCCCATGTGCGGAGTCCAACATGTGAACTGGGGAAGGTTTGCACAGATGTTAAGGGAGTGTGCCCCCGATGATGTGCAAGCTGACGGAGCCTCCGTAGTAGTCTGAGACCGGGAAAGCCGGTTACATGGCGAAGGGAGGCAGTTTAAGTGGTTTGCTTGGCTCATTAACTGACCCTAGTGAGGTGAAGACCTTTGATAATCAGCGAAATGCAAAGCAAACTGGCGACATGGTCAATAGAAAATAAAGAACGCAAGTTTGACAGACTCTTAAGACTTGTTGCTGGCAGGTCTTGGCTTAGCGAAGCGGCTAGAATCACGCTGGCTTCCAGCGGATCCCGAACACCAGGCGTGGATGGTATCGATAAACGCAAAATGGAAGAACGACTCGATCTTGAACTGGAGATCATTCGCCACGAATTGCTGACTGGCTCGTACAGTCCGCTACCCGCCCGCCGCGTGTATATCCCCAAAGCGAATGGCAAGCTTAGACCGTTAGGTATTCCTTGCCTACGAGACCGAATTGTGCAAAGGGCCATGTTGATGGCAATGGAACCCATATGGGAGAGCGATTTTCATCCAGTTTCCTATGGATTCAGACCGGCGCGTAGCGTCCACCATGCGATACGAACCGTCAAAATGCAACTACAAGACGGTAATGAACAACATGCGGCGACCGCCGGCCGTTGGGTAATCGAAGGAGATTTGGCGAGTTACTTCGATACCGTACACCATCGTCTGCTTATGAAGGCTATCCGTAAACGCATTGCCGACCAACGATTTCTTGCCCTGCTCTGGAAGATGATTAAGGCAGGCTGCATTGATCGCGGCCTATTCCGTGCTGCAAGTGAAGGTGTTCCGCAAGGCGGGGTCATCTCCCCACTGCTGTCCAATATTATGTTACACGAATTCGATCAATGGATGGAAGCGAAATATTTGAACAAGAAAGTACGGAAAGACCGTTGGGCATGGAACTTCGGCATTCTTAAAGAACGTCCGATTGCCATACGAGAATCTCGGCAATGGAAACCTGCGATATCTTACTGTCGTTACGCGGATGACTTCGTTGTGGTAGTTAAAGGAACCAAAGCGCATGCGGAAGAAGTGCGTGAAGCATGTCGGGAGTTTCTTGAAGACCAACTGAAACTCACGCTAAATATGGAAAAGACGCATATTACGCATGTTAATGACGGCTTTGTATTCCTCGGCCATCGCATTATTCGCAAACGGGGGTCACGTGGTCGTATGCGGCCTGTGACGACGATTCCGTGGGAGAAGTACCGCCGCTTTTCCGAGAAATTAGTCAAGCAACTGTCAGGAAACTACGGCGTGAATGTAATGGATCTGGTCGAAAGCCTAAACCGACAAATTGCGGGTTGGGCAAACTTCTACCAATATACCGACCATACGGCGACTATATTCAGAACCGGGCTGATATTCGAATACCACCAAGATTGATCGTACAATTTTCTGGAAGCTCGGATACTGGCTGGCTCGAAAGTACAAACGTGGCTTCAGATCGCTGATGCGAGATCATGTCCGATCACCCGAGAAGGGCAAAGCCAAGATTTGGGTTCTGCAGGGCCAGAACAGTCGCGGCTTTTATGGAGAACTGGCGCTAAGAAGGCTTATAACCAGCCGAAAAGCATGGTTCACGTGGAGAAATCCGGCCGAAAATCCGTACATCCTGCGAGTAGAGAAAAGCCGTACATTGGAATCACGCTATGAAGATGTCGCCTTTGCTTTGAGCAACGCTTAAATGGAGAGCCGGATGCGCTGAGAGGTGCAAGTCCGGTTCGGGAAGGAGAGGCAGGGAAATAGCTCGACTACGCCCTGACTCTTACTTCACTTTCGACGAATGAAGGCTGGCTCTATTTGGCGAGCGTAATGGACCTATACTCACGTAAAATCGTGGGCTGGCACATGAGTGAGCGGATGACGAAAGAGCTTGTTCTACAGGCTTTAAAGCAGGCATACGGACGACAGCATCCAGAACAGGGGTTGATACATCACTCGGACCGCGGTAGCCAATACGCCTCCTTAGATTATCAAAAGCAGCTCCAAATTTACGAGATGATTGGCAGCATGAGCCGTAAAGGGAACTGCTACGATAACGCCTGTATTGAGTCGTTTCACAGTGTCCTGAAGAAGGAACTGATTTACCTTAATAAGTATGAGACGCGAGAAGAAGCGAAGAAGAGCATCTTTGAGTACATCGAGGTGTTCTATAATAATCAGCGCATCCATTCTTCTATTGATTACAATACGCCATCTGATTACGAACGTACGTACCTGATTCAGGCGGCTTAATATATAAATCTGTGTCTACTATCTTGACAGAAGTCCAGAGGTACCTATCTCGTATTTAGACATCAAGGCTTAACCCCAGTTCTTGAGTGTTACGAAATATGCAATAAAGGTTGGACCCATTTTATCAAAGTTAGTTTAAAGGGATATGTAGAAACAGGGGTGGGACAGCCGTTTATGGAACAGCAATAACAATATTTCGTGAATTAAAGTAACATAAACGATTTAATTAACCGCCTTTTCATTGGGCGGTTTTTTCTTTGATCGAAAATCAACAATTAGATATAACACAGTCAAAAATAAAAAGAAATATCAATTCCAAACAAATCATTTTGTGAAATATTTTTTCTCAATTTAAGCCACTTTTCCCGGTTTAAACCCGTAAATTTAGAGTCTCATACCCTTATCCTCGCCAATGCATAGTTTTTCATTGATTTACGTCAGTGCCGCCCTTGACACGGAGCCTCTGCGGGCATGATTTCTCGCGATAGGGCGATGCGGGTCATGAAGCATCGCGAGGCTTGCAGCCTATCATGCCCACCCCTCCCTGTAAAGGGCTTTACCCATCCACTATACCTTGATTACAAATGGCTTGACGGCTTGCAGACGTATAGCTTGAAGAAATTCCGATGGAGATAGATCATACAAGCTGCCATGAATCCGCCGCTGGTTGTAAAACAGCAGATAGTCGGAAACAATACGGTAAGCATCCTGGTAACTGTCGAACTCATGTCTGGATAGACAGTCTTGCTCCAAGATGGCGTGAAACGCTTCAATGTGTGCATTTTTATTTGGTGTTTTCGGTGGAATCCGCTCGTGCTCCACTTTCAGGTTCAGGCACGCTTCTTCAAAGGCATGGCTGATGAATTGTGGGCCGTTATCTGTGCGAATCACCGGCCGTTGTTCTTTTTCAAAGAGCTGTCGTTTCCACAGCGCCCGCTGCAGAATCTGCGCGGCATGCTTGCCTTCGCAAGAGAGACCCATATGGTAATCGATGATGGAACGATCATATACATCTATGATGCTGAGTAAGAAAAAGAAACGCTGCTCTACTGCAATATAGCCGTACTTTACGTCCATTTCCCAAAGCTGATTCGAGGCACGGATTTCCCTGTTGTTCGCCAGTTTTCTCGGGTAATGGATTCGCTTCCGACGCTGGGGCTGCAGGATATCGAGTTCCTGGCATAGTCGGTATACTTTTTTCTTGTTGATAACGAGTCCATATTGCCGTTTCAGGCATAAGGTTAACTTGCGGTAGCCGTAAATCGACTCGTCTCCCGTAATGAGCTCCATCAGCCATTCCTTGATCTGCTCATCGCTAACCGGTTGCTGCTTCTGATCCAAGGAAAACCCGGGGATCGGGCGTCCGCCGTTATACACGCGTTGTGACTTGAGGTGCTTTTTTCGATAGTAATAGGTCTGCTCGCTGACGCCGACGATTCGCAGCACTACGGCAGCTGCATATCCCCGCGCAATCCATGTGTCGGCAATCTCTATTTTGTCCGATAGGCGGGGTTCGCCTTTTTTACAAGGTCACGCAGGATCGCTATCTCCAGATCCTTCTCACCAAGAAGCTTTTTCAACTTGTCGTTCTCATGTTCCAACTCTTGAAATTCCTTGGGTGATGGCGTATAAGCCGTTATTTTTTTGGCTTCCGGAGCGGTCTTTTTCCAATCTGTTTGTTTGGATTGACGAATCCATCGGGATAACATCTTGCCGTCAATTCCATGACGTCTTGCGACTTGACTGGCATTTCCGGCTTCAAGTGCTTCTTGGATGAGCTGTTGTTTGAATTCCATGCTGTAACTCTTTCGCTGCATCGTTCATCCCTCCACTAGTGTTATTTACATTGTAGTGGATAAGGTGAAAGGACTCAAAGGTAAATTCGGGGCTTTAGAGTTCCCTTTAAACCAAATGATTGCGTATTCCGGTAATGTTTGGACACTCATTCCGAAAAGATTTGGACACCTATTCCGGTAATATGTAGACAGTCATTCCGAAAAGTATTGGACACTCAATCCGGAAATGTTTGGACAGTTTTTCTTTCCAGTTTCCCCTCTCAAGATGGCATCCACTTTTAGCAAAGGTGCTGTTTCCAAAAGCAACGGGAAGACCGAAGAAGCGTACAGAACCCGACTGGAATCACTTGTATCAGGAGTCCAAGAGAAAAGGGGTCACCCTGCAGCTTCTCTGGCTCGAGTACAAGAACCAAAACCCGGAGGGCTATCAGTACAGTCAGTTTTGCGAGCGGTTTAACCAGTGGAGGAAGACGCAACAGCTCACACTTCGGCAAGAACACAAGGCCGGCGAAAAGCTATTCATCGACTACGCAGGTCCCACAATCCCCGTAATCGATGTTGAAACCGGTGAAATTAAAGAAGCTCAGTTGTTCGTTGCCACTCTTGGAGCCAGCAACTACACCTATGTAGAGGCCCAGTGGGGACAAGATCTCCAATCCTTCATCAACGGCCACGTACGAGCATTTCAGTTCTTTGGCGCTGTCCCTGAGCTTCTCGTACCGGATAATCTGAAAGCCGCCGTAAAGCAAGCCGACCGTTATGAACCTGGGATCACTCGCACGTATTACGAGCTCGCGTCCCACTATGGTTGCGCTATCCTGCCTGCAAGGCCACGCAAACCAAAGGATTATACCGAAGATTTAGTTATCCCGAAGTATTCTTGCAAGGCCATTTAAAAAGCTGCCTTTTATCGTAAAAGGCAGCACTCGTTGGTAAAATAATTCGGGATAATCATTCCGCTCGTTCTACTTCAGTCCACACAGATGAAGTAGCAATTCTTCATTATCTTGCCAAACAGGAGTATCCTTCGGAACATCATTGTTTACATATGTTTTCTCAAGAGCGGCTTTTAACATCGAAGTATCGACTGAAGCGTAGATATCAGTCGTGTTTACGCTAGTGTGTCCCAGAAAATCTTTAATGTAGGAAAGTGGCATTCCCGTCTGGTATAAATGCATGGCACGCGTGTGCCGAAACAGATGAGGATGTACTCGTTCGGGAACTTCCGGACAAACGAGTCTGGCAGATGCTCCGTAACGATTCAGGAAACTTGCGACATTGTCCGAGGACATTTTTCCGGTCTTGCCTTTAATAACCGTGTAAAAGAGCAGATCATTGTTATGCATGGTTTCCGGATGGAAGTGCTTCATATACAAGTTGAGATGCTGTATAGTTTTTTTCAGTAGTGGAACCGCACGTGTTTTTTGTCCTTTGCCCGTAAGGTAGACGCAAGGCACGCTATCATTCAGGTGCAAATCCTTTAATCGGAGATCCAATACCTCTTGAATGCGGGCACCGGTATCATATAGAAAAATCATGAAGAATCGGTCACGGATACCGCGGCGAGTATTCTCATCAGGCTGTTGAAACAAGGTTGACAATGCTTTTTCGGACATATAGGTAATGGCCGCGCTGGGCGCTTTTTTCAATGGTACTTTGCTGAGTTCCATGTAGGCTAGCATGAGCGAAGCATCTTCCTGTGCCGCATACTTGAAGAAGGATTTTAATGCTGCCAGCCTGTGATTCCTTGTGGATGCGCTGCATTTACGTTTGGTTTGAAGCCAATCCAAAAACTCTCCGATGAGTACATGATTGAGCCTATCAAAGGTGATTTTGGAAAACGAGAGTCCTTTTTGTTCCTTCATAAAAGTTCTCAGCAGATGAATTGTATCCCGGTAGGCTTTCACCGTGTTTTCAATGCAGCATCGGTTCTTTGGCAGATAAACCAGGAGAAAATTGCGCACATATTTAAAAAAACGATCATCAACCTTCATCCTGTAACCTCCGGAATCAAATACGAGAATCGTTCCTCGGCTTCAGAAGTCAGAACAGGGAAGAATTCCGGAACCAGATGCAGGTAGTAGTCGGTCTCCATTAAATGCTCATGGCCGAGATACATTGAGAGGTACGGTAAATATGCATTCAAGTCCTTCTTTTCCATAACCCACTGATTCAGCCGATTTACGGCAAACGTGTGACGGAAATCATGCACACGCGGAGGGTTTCCACTGACACTGACTATGCCAGTCTTGTTCCAAAAATCATGGAAGGTATAACCTGAAAAATCCTTTCTGTAGCGATGCCCGCGATGATTCGGAAAAAAATAGGTTCGATCGGGAAAGATGTAACTGACTTTTTCATGATAGACCCTACAGAGCTGTAGAATATCCTCGGACAACATAACCGTTCTGTCCTTATGCCCTTTGGACTGACGGATGGTAAGTTTACCTGTCGTCAGGTCAACATGCTCGACTTTCAACTTGGTAACTCTGAGGAACGTAAGCCACAACAGTACAGTACCCGAAATATGACAGGTACAACCAAATGTCGTGCTGGACTGTTTTGGTTGTATTCGCATTGATCTAATGCGAAGAAAAATGCCTTCAATTCTTGCTTCGTGTAAATGTGTGGAATGTACCTGATTCCTTTTGCCGGTATGCCTGAAGGAACCACATACGCCTCTACTCCGACGCTGTTCAGATACTTTGCAAATTGGCGAATTGGAGTAATCCTGCGAATAAGCGTGTTCACATGCTCATCTGGTCGTTGTTCCGCCCAGTGCATGACCAGTTCACGGGTAAGTTGCCTTTCTTGCGGATAATGTTCCATACAAAATCGATCAAATGCCTTCAGCCGTTTTTGACATTCTTCATATGGAAATCCAACTGCGCGCTTTTGCTGAATGAAATCTTCCAGTTGTCTCTTAAAGTTGCTGGAGAACATGCCGCTCATTTCCATTCTTCCTTTGCAACTTCGATCCCATTCATCCCCAAGGCGCATGCACGAAGATGCTCCAAATCGGTTGAAAGATATATTTTGGTTGTATCCTTGTTAGCGTGGCCAAGAATACTGGATATAATCGGCTGCGGCGTCTCGGCGGCCAAAAGCCGGGCTGCGACAGAATGCCTTAAACAATGGGGGCCTCGTCGTTCTCCTTTGCCTTGTCTGATCCCAGCTTCTTTCATGCAGCTGCTGATCACCTGGTACAAACCAGCATTTTGTGAAATTTGGGTATACGGTGCCTGACTACGCAGAAATACATAGGGGTCCAGTGATTTTGGCGTGAACTAATATTCGGACTCATAAGAATGAGTGTTGAAACTAGGATTTATTTACGACAGACAAGTTATTTTACGCTATGTGGGATAGTTAGTTTCTATATTCGTTATACATACCTGACGATAACATATTCAGTTGTTATAAGTTTCCAAACTTCTTATGATGTGGTATGATACTCGCATCTACGTATGTGGGGGAAATTATGACATTATGACAAGATTAATTTATATGAACGCAGGAGATAAAATTATGGAATGTCTGGAAAACGAGAACATTCCTTTTTGTGATGTCCTAAAACGGAGTTTATTGAGTCTGCTTTCCAAAATTTGTATATATGAAGAAGAGGAAGTTAAGATCAGGCCAATGATCTTAGTTGCTAGAAACTTAGATTCAATGATTTCTAAAATTCCTAGTCTATTCCTTGAAACAGTCCGTATTAGTGATGGATGTGATATTACTGGAAAAGATATGATGAAGCAATTAAAAGCCATTATTCCTTTTTGTAATAATGGCTGGACTGCATATATAAATATAATAGAAGATAGTCATATAAGTTACGGAGTAATAAGATCTTTTGGTTTAAAGACTAATTCATTTACAGATCTAATTTTTTCTTTAGCAGATAGTGAAGATGGCGGATTGTTATATTTTTCTGTCAAAGGCAAAACTGAAATCTTCCTAAAAGGTCTTAAAACTGTAGATCAGGTAATTGATACGAGATTTATTTCTAGTGAAGGTATAGGTGAGCAAACAAATGCTGTTGATATGCTGCTGGAAGATATAACAAGAGGGGTAACATCCCAAAAATTGAGTGAGATAAAAATTCTTTACTCAAAGCTGCTTCAGTTAACTTTACAAAAAGTACATGGCACAATTTGTACAGTTATCAAAAAGGATGTCAATTTAAACGATATTGCATTATTTAAAGATGGAATAAGATTTTCCGAAATAATTGATTTAACAGAATATGCTGAAAAAGCGTTAATGGAAAAAGCTGATTCTAGTGAATTAGAAAAATATTATGCCATATCTGGTCTTATGCTTGAAATGATGAACGTAGATGGCATTACCATAATTGACGAGGCTGGACGAATAAGAGGGTATAATATTTTTGTTGAATCACAACAGGGTATTGAAATAACTGGCGGGGCTAGAACGAGGGCTGCACATACGATTGTACAGTCTAAGAATAAAAACATAGTAGGGGTCTACCTGCAGTCTCAGGATGGCAATGCTTCTTATTGGAGGAATGATCTATGAGTTTTTCTCAAGATGGCAGTATGGTGCTTTGGCAAGCTAACACAATAAATACTATTTCATTAATTGATGCAGATAAAGCAAATGAGATTATACCTTATGCTATCGGGTTAAGAGACAAAGAAAAAAGTAAGATAGTCCAAGCTTTTGATGCAAGATTATATGATATGGCTACAGAATATACTTGGAAAAGAACAATTAATAAATTAAAATCCTCAGTATTAAAGTTAGGTATTGATTTTGTGTTAGAGATGCTCGGAAGACCGAATACCAGTGCTGATAACCCTGAAGATTCATTAACTGAGACAGATATTATTAATCTTTCTGCTGACTTGGGGATAATCGACAGAACGGCTAAACTCCTTATGCTCCAGCAAATTGATCTAATAAACCATTTTACTGATCCAGATGTTGACAGTGATATGCCTAAATTAATTGCATTAAGCTGTCTGTCAACTTGTGTTCAGTATGTTCTGGGTCAAAATAACGAAACAGACATTGAATTCAATAACTTTAGAGATAGATTATATAAGGAATCTTTAGCTGATGATGATAGTTTGTTTATCTTGCTGGATGATTCACCATATTTTTATAAACGTACAGTGATTCGCACCCTTCTTAGTCTAATTAAGAATTCAAGGGGCGGCGAACGTGACAATGTATTGCATAATTTTGATCGTTTTATTCCAAGGTTGTGGGACAAAATCTCTGGTGAAGATAAATGGTCGATAGGGAACACGTATGCAGAAGCAATAAGTAACGGGGATATTAAAGAAGCTTCATATTTTAAAAATGTATTAACCAAAGTAAAAGGTTTTGATTATGTCCCTGAAACTTTAAGGTCTCAGACATTCATTGAGATCGCACATGATTTGCAAAGAGCTCATCTTAACTTCAATAATTTTTATAATGAGCCAAGTGCAGCTAGAAAATTAGAAGAACTAGGTACAATACCTTCTCCTGCATTCGGGACATGTATGACAGCAATTTTGATGTGTAAACTTGGCAACTCGTATGGGATATCAGATAGTGCTCAGCCTTATCTGAATAGAATGCTAAGTAGAGTATCGGATGTTAGATGGAAATATTACCTAGATGAAGTGCTTTTGAACGAGAGTAATATTTTAATTAAACTGTTGAGAGATAAACCCTATAAAAATTGGTTTGAGTTAATTAGTGAGTTTAAATTGAATGATTTGTCATTGGACAACCAAAATGTACGAAGGTTAATTGAACTTTCTGTTTCTGGTAAGCGACCACTAGTCGAAAAGATAGTAAATGAATATTTACAGTAAATTATAAAAATGGCAAAGAAACCTGTCTGAAAGAGAGGCCACTGAAGAACTTACTGTTTTTCTTCTTCGGCGGCAAGCTCATAATCAAAGAAGACATCTACCCAAATTTTTGGGGAGATGTCTTCTTTTTTAGGTCTTATTCGGGGATATCAACCCTAGATTTCAATCCGTTAATTTCAATATTCGCTTTAGATTCACTGCAAATATGGACATGGCTCCTTGCAATTGCATACCAAGCAGACCCGAGGATGTGGCGACATCGTACCCGTGTCCGTGTTTGAGTTCACTGTTTTTGGCTTCAATTTTGTAGCGTTCCTTGGCTTTTACTTTGAAATACTCCGTTTCTTGGAATGCCATTTGTTCCGAATGCTCGTCGGACTTAATGCTCACAGAGTAGGTTTTGCTTTTAGCACCCTCTTTGTAGCAGCCTTCCTTTAGCGGACAACGCTTGCATTTCTCGATGTCGAAAAAGTAGGTGTCCGTCTGGTTCGCGCCAACGCCTTTCTTGCCTTGCCGAGCCTTTCGAATAGCCATATGTTTTCGTCAAGATAATTTTGAGCCACTGCGATTAAATCAAAACTGAGCCATTCTGAAAATTTTTCATTACATGTCCATTCTTTTTATAGGTGTGTCTTATTACACCCCTTTTTTTGGAAGCATAATTTTGCCACAGTAAATTGGAAGCATAAGCATGTCAAAACGGCAAACTTATGGGTTAAGTGACAGTGTCCTCCATAAAAATTTGTATAAGTCAAGATCGCACATCACGGCAGCAAAACCTCTCTCTACCCGCTTCGAAACTTAATTTGTAACTATATATTGCAGTCCTTATTTTCACTTCAAAACTTAATTTGTAACTAAAAAAAGAGTGATTTTCCTGCAAACCCTTGATAACACTGACTTTATTCACTTCAAAACATATTTGTCACCCGACAATTGAGTCGAATTCTTTTATAAGAATTTAAAGAGTTAGTCAAAAAGAAAGGTCTTCAAAAGTTAATAATCCCGGTACGTCCAAGTTTTAAAATGGATTATCCGTTAGTACCTTTTGAAGATTACATCTACAAGAAACGAGAGGACGGCTCGCCATTTGATCCATGGATTCGAACACACTGGAAGATGGGGGCAAAAATCATAAAGCCAATCCCTCATGCCTTCAATGTTAAAGATTAAGGAATGGGAAGAATGGACGGCGGTTTAGATAATAAAATTTCTGGTAATAATTATTATTATAACATGATTATTTGAATAGGAGACAAATGAATGGAACAGAAGGAACAATTAATAACAGAGGCATTTGAACTTGATGTTAGTGTTGAAGGATTAAGACCACAAATTAGACTTGTTATAGATCCACTTACTAGGGAAATCATGGGATTTGACTTGTTAACTAAACTAGAGTGATGTTATCGGAAGTAAACAATACTGAATAATTTAATAGTTCTCTTGCTATGTTGCAACATGTATCTAACATCTATCATTGCAAGACTCTTTTATTTGTAATTGGATAAAATGTAATTATTGAAGCTTTCAAATTATAAATAACTTGTAATAAATAATACTTTCAAGAACCTCGATGAAGTATGTATTACTTAATGTTGAATTTTAATAGAGAAGGTTTGATAGAGCTTAGCTCGGCTTCGTTAATATACATTTCCTTTATGAAATATTTGGAATTTACAATATCAATAGCGTTTAAATTATGAAAAAAGTGCTTTTTTATTTTTGGAACTCATCCCAAATAGGATAGCTTAGTAGAGAAAAAGTAATACTAGAAAAAAATTTATCAAACAATGGTATAAATAAAAACGCGATACCGAAAAATGGTATCGTGTTTTTTATTGTTTCTTTTTACATGGCTGATTTGCTTATAAAAATCATGCATTTACATGAATAATAATACGGTTTCTCAGTAGTGGATAGTCTCAACAATTATGAAAAAATGGATCTTCCTGAAAAGTATACCTTTATATATTTATCATTAATTATGAAAACGACCCTTGTTAAATCAACGATTCTCAAGTTAATTTTCTCAATAATTATGACGCCACACACTTGGTGTGTGTTGTCATAATTGCTGAGAGTATTTTCAAAATTAGAGAGAGAGATAATCATAGTAATTGAGAAATGAATAATTATGCATGAATATGCATATCAACGCAAGGGTTTCTTCACACTAGCTGGTGTGCACGACGATGAGGTGGATTTCTGGTTCTGCTTGGCGAACGAGATTACTTGGGGCAAAAATATAATGCCGTGGTAACGTTGACGCATCAAGGTTTTTTGAACTCATATTTCTCTGTAATTCTGACAACACACACGGCTATATGTGTGGTGTCAGATCGAATATTTTGTGATAAGAACGGAAACAGATATTTCGCTAGAATTTCTTTTGAAAATGTGGGTTCTATGATTTAGTGGGCAAGTGACTTTGTTGCTAAGGGACTATCGGATTGTTTCATAAAAAGATCCATCTTGACATCTCGAAATATACTGTGTATTCTCATTATGTGTTTACTCAATATAATAATACACCATTAAGTGAGCTATCCGCTAAGGAGGCCAAATGGTAGAAAGAGGGTGTCGCGAATATTCTAACTGTTATAGTACAAAGTCTTTTGATTCTTGTTTTTTTCTTTAGCAGTCTGAGTAAAATTGCTGGTGCGACCATGCAGGTCGAAGCGTTTAATCATTTAAAGCTGCCACAATGGTTCAGAACATTTACAGGATTTGTACAATTGATTGGCGTTGCAGGACTGATTGCGGGCTTTTGGAATAAGGTTTTCTCTCAATATCAACATTATGGATAGCTTGTACGATGCTGTGGATGGGCAGTCTGCAGCGAACACCGCCGCGACGGCCAACGCAACGTACGACTACTATGCGAACGGGCAGGTAAAGTCGATTACGTACCCGACTTTGGCTGACGGCACAGTCTTAAAGAGAGTCTATGATTTACCTTACTGTAGAAGAGAGAAGAGTTTTTTGTAGATACACAGATTAAATTCATTCTTTACCATCTAACGTACTAACGTACAAGGTTGAATCCACTTGAGATTATGTCTTTAAGAAGAGACATGAGCAGATTGAAAAAGCAATTAACATGTCTGCATAAATATTTTTTAAGAATAGACTCATAGAGATTTAATCACATATAAATAAGGAGACAAAATCATGACAAAATTCCCCCAAAGGTTGTATGACCCTGTTAAAATCGGAGCGTGGCATCTGCACACACGCACGGCAATGGCTCCTATGACTCGCTGCTTTGCTGATGATCAAACAGGAGTTATTACTCCTGAGGTAGTAGAATATTATCGTAAGCGAGCTGCAGATGGAGTCGGATTGATTATTACTGAGGGCGTTGTCATTAGCCCACGTGCGAAGGGAAATCCTGGAGTACCCGGTATTTATACAGCAGAACAAATTACTGCTTGGAAAAAAGTGACCGAAGCGGTTCATAAAGAGGGTGGAACGATTATTGCGCAGATTTGGCATGTAGGTCGTGCATCTCATCATGAATTAACTGCTGGTATGCTTCCCCAAGCCCCTTCTGCTATTCGTGCCGAAGGTCTTATACCACGTTTTCGTAAACCTTATGATATGCCAGAAGAAATGAGCAAGGATGATATTAAAGAAGTAATCAATCAGTTTGCACAGGCAGCCAAAAACGCCATTGAAGCTGGTTTTGATGGTGTGGAGATTCACGGTGCTCATGAGTACCTAATCAGCCAATTCAATTGGGAAGGTACCAACAAACGGACAGACAAATATGGTGGTGACTTAAAAGAGCGGCTTACCCTTATGAAAGAAGTGTTCGGTGCAGTGATTGATGCAATTGGTACAGATCGTACCATTATGCGTTTTTCTACATTCGGAACCGGTAATCCTCTCGATATGTGGGAAGATCCTGAATTGACAATCCGTACTTTTGTAGAAGCGTTTAAAAAAGTAGGAGCAACTATCATTCATCCATCTACTATGGATTTCACTCAAGTGATAGCTGACGGAAAAACCTTGCATCAGCTCGTCAGAAAGTATTGGGATGGTGTAATCATCGGTGTAGGTAATTTAACTGCCGAAACAGCTGAACAAGCTTTGGAAGAAGGAACAATTGATCTGGCTGCATTTGGTCGTCCGCTTATTGCCAATCCAGATTTTCTAAATCGTATTAAGCATGGTGAAGAACTCATTGAATATGATGGAGCGAAACATCTTCCTATCCTTATCTGAAAGTGTAAAAAAAAGGAATATAAAATCCTTCTAAAATGCGGTTCGTAACGGCGGTTTTATATTATGTTGTGGGCTATCCGCTAAGGAAACCAAACGGTAGAAAGAGGGAGTCGCGAATATTCTAACTGTTATAGTACAAAGTCTTTTGATTCTTGTTTTTTTCTTTAGCATTCTGAGTAAAATTGCTGGTGCGACCATGCAGGTCGAAGCGTTTAATCATTTAAAGCTGCCACAATGGTTCAGAACATTTACAGGATTTGTGCAATTGATTGGCGTTGCAGGACTGATTGCGGGCTTTTGGAATAAAGGTTCTCTCTCAATATCAACATTATGGATAGCTTGTACGATGCTAGGTGCTATATTGTTTCATTTACGCGTTGGTGACCCGTTGAAGCGATGGGCTGCTCCGTTACTTTTAATGATAGTATCCATTACATTATCATTTTTATACTTTTCCGAGCTAAGAGATGTTTTCATCTGAAATGTTTTTTTTATTATATCCACAATCCATCAGGAGATGACAAATAATGAGTACTGTTCTTTTTGTAAAAGCTAATAATCGTCCTATTGAACAAGCGGTGAGCATGCAATTGTACGATTCCTTTCGCAAAGCTTATATCGAATCCCATCTTAAGGATACAATTCTCGAATTGGATTTGTTTCACGAAAACCTTCCTTATTTTGATGGACAAATGCTCAGCGGAATTTTCAAAGCAGCTCAAGGAATGCAACTTACGTCAAAAGAAGCTGAACTGAAAGATATTGCAGACCGCTATCTTGATCAATTTTTAAGCGTTGATAAAATCGTATTCGGTTTTCCGCTGTGGAATATGACGGTGCCGGCAGTGCTTCTTACTTATATCAATTATTTGAGTCGGGCAGGAAAAACGTTCAAATATACTTCTCAAGGTTCTATCGGACTAGCGGGAGACAAAAAGGTTGCATTGTTATGTGCAAGAGGTGGCGATTATTCCGAAGAACCATTGGCTTCAAACGAAATGGCTGTAAATTATGTTACCAGAATTATGAAGTTATACGGAATTCACGATATCACAACCGTTATTATCGAGGGGCACCATCAATATTCTGATAGGAGTGAAAACATTATTCAAGCTGGTATTCGTAACGCACGCGATGCCGCCAAGTTATTTTAAGAATAAAAAGAGGCAACCCAAGTTATTGATGCAGGGTTGCCTTTCTCATATCTCATGGTTAATTCAAATCATCTTCGCAAGCACTGGGTAGTTCCTTTTCGTTAAATAGATGTAACAACAATTCCAGGAACTGTGAGCGTTGCTCCTGTGTTAGGCCTTGAACTAACTTTTCTGCTATTTCTGTCTGTTTCGAAAGAGCTTCACTTAGATGGGCCTGTGCCAGTTCCGTAAGCTGAAGACGAGTTGCCCTGCGGTCCGTCGGATCAGGAGATCGGATAAGGAGGTTATCTTTTTCAAGCGCGTCTACTAAGTCGGTAACGGTTCTTGCTTGAATACCCAGTTTAGCCGCCAATTCATTCATTCGGATTTTTCCTACCTCCGATACAGTAGACAGCACGCGTAAGCGGGGACCGGTTATTTGAAAAGGGATGTCAAGTGAAGAAAATTGCGTCTTAAATTCTCTTTGGATAGAGTGAGTCGCTCTAACCAATATATGAATAACATCAATCGCTTGAGGATCTTTGAAATGGATTGACATATGAACAGGGCTCCTTTTATTAATAATGATTGGATACTTACGATTTCTGTACACTTGTTCTTTAATAATTCATTATAACCCGATTAGTTTGATGAAGTCACTAATACAACTATAACTTCTTCCGAATGTGCATCCTTAGTAATGAAAAAACAGGGGGAGGGAATAATTATGAATGATACAGCGGTAAAGAATGGTGATAGGCTGCTGCGTATTCTGGTCGTTGCATTGATATTCTCTGTCATGAACGGGACGATGTTTAAAACGTTCGGACTTATTCTTTTTGCCTTTGGCTCTTTCGTTGGTATGCTAGCTTTCGATTACTGGATGGTTGTTCTCGGTCGTGTACTGCAAGCTTCCGGGGCCGGGGTACTTCCCGCGACAGCGATGATAATTCCCACTCGATATTTCGCTCCCGAGAAGCGCGGAAGAGCGCTTGGTACATCGGCAATCGGACTTGCTCTCGGCAGTGCACTTGGACCGATTATCGCGGGTTTGATCTCGAACTTCGGAAGTTGGAGGCTGCTATTCGTCGTCGGGGCAATCATGCTGGCTTTATTTATCGTGAGAGTCCGTGCGGTATCCAATCCTTTTAATCAGCCGGAAATCTTTGCAAATAGAAGCTTCTCTTAACATACCTCCAGTTGGCGATATCAAACCGCTGAAAGGTTAAGTCGGCTTGTATTGTAACAGATTCCATCATCGTTTTGATGAAGGGATTTTTTTTGAACCAAAGCAGGTTTTACAAAAATTCAACATGTCGATGATACCCTCATAACAATACGGTTGTATTCTAATAATGACAAGTGAATATATAAGTTTGGGTTGGAGATATAAGAAACCTATAGTGAGATGAACCATTCTTTTGGTCTTCTCTTGCTATAGGTTTTTTTGCTTAGTGCGATAAGGAGGTGATTAGGTTGAGGAAAGAAGAGTTTTACTTGTCACTTGCAAAATATAAGAAAGTCGCTTCCGTAACGCAAGTCAAGCATATTGAGAAAGTGCTTGAACATCAAGTGAGCGGGGTATTTCTTTTTGCCGGAAATATCGGCATGATTAAGCGCTATGTTGATTTTTACAAATCTCACAACCTCTTTGTGTTTTTGCATATGGAAAAGATTCGCGAGCTTCAATCGAACAGAGAAAGTCTTGAATTTATTTCCAATTATATCAAACCGACCGGGATTATCAGCACCAAAAATACAGTGATCCAGCAAGCCAAAAAACTGAATCTGCTAACGATCCAGCGACTCTTTCTTATCGATTTCGATGCATTGCACACCGGCATGGAGTCGTTTCAGGAGACGAAGCCGGATGCCATTGAGCTATTGCCGGGCTTGCTTCCGGATATGGTGGCTACGATAAAAAAACAAACGGATATTCCTATCATTACCGGCTGGTTGATCAGTACACGGGAGCAAATGATCGCTCCTATCCAAAAAGGGGCCTTAGCGGTATCTACGGGGAATCCGGAGTTGTGGGGGGCGGATCTGACTAACGGATAAACATTAACACCTAGTTAACATAATTCTTCGCCGAGAAAATATTAAACTTACATTTGTTATATACACTAGGTATTGGAACTGAACCTATACATCTAACAGGAGAGTGAGAATCGACATGGGTAAATGGAAAACGACGACATTAACATCATGTATCGCCCTGGGTTTGACATTAACGCTTGCAGGGTGTGGAAAAGGGACTGCCACATCAAGCGGTGCTTCAGCGAATGCCGGAACCGCCCCGACCGGGCCTGTTACGATTGAATACTGGCATGTGAATTCGCAGGATTTTGGCGGAGATGGCGTAAAAGAGCTGGTCAAAAAGTTCAATGATACGCATAAAGATATTCAGGTTGTCGACAAATATCAACCGGGCAACTACCCGGGGCTGCTGCAAAAAGCGCAAGCTGCCATTAGTGGTGGCACTCCGCCGGATGTAGCGCAGATCGGTTACAACTTTATTTCTTATGTGACGGAGAATGTTCCGTTTACCTCGGTTGAGGATGCTGCCAAAAACGATAAAAAAGAACCGAATTTCATTAAAGACAATTATCTGTCCAATATCATTCAGCTTGGGCAATCGAAAGACGGGAAAGTCGTTGGCCTTCCTTATTCCGTAAGTAATCCGGTTATGTATTATAATGCCGATCTTTTAAAACAGGTGGGCTGGGATGCAAACAATCCGCCTAAAACATGGGACGAGGTTCGGAAATTAAGTGCTCTGGTGAAGGAAAAAACGGGGAATTACGGACTTTACATTCAGGAACCGCCCGATAACTGGGCTCAATATGCCTTGGGGAAATCGAACGGCGGGGAATGGTTGAAAACGGAAAACGGAAAGCCAAAAGCAGCATTCGATAATCCTGAAGTGATTCAGGCGTATCAAATGATGGGCGACATGGTGAAGGACAAGCTGGCGCTGCACGCCAAATGGGAAGAAGGGCTTCAGGCGTTCAGCAGCGGTAAAGTGGCGATGGTTGTCACAACGATTGCCAAGCGCGAAAGCTTGCAAAAGCAAAGCAAATTTGACCTGCGTACGACGTTGTTCCCAACATTTGGAGACAAGAAACGCAGCATTCCGGCGGGCGGCAATGCCTTGTTCATCTTCTCCAAAGATCCGAACAAACAAGCGGCTGCATGGGAATTTATCAAGTTTATGGAATCTCCTGAATCTTTGGCCACATGGACGAAAGCAACCGGCTATTTGCCTCCGCGCAAAGGAGTGGCTGAAGACCCGAATGGACTGAAGTCTTTCCTCGAAACAAATCCGTTAATGAAACCGGCCCTTGAGCAGATGAACGGCGTAGTTCCGTGGGTCAACTTCCCTGGTGCTAACGGGCTGCAGGCCGAACAAGCGTTGATCGACGCGCGCGACGAAATTTTGACGGGCAAATCGGACGCTGCGACAGCGCTGAAAAACGCGGCGGATAAAGTAAATAAATTGCTTCAATAATCTGATGGAGGAAGGTTTTTTGAGATGAAACCATTTATTAATCTGCTACCTTATATGCATCGTGTGGACGATGCCGTGGAATTGTTGGACCGCTGGAAGGGCGGCATTGAAATTTCAATGGATGGGCCGAACTGGAGAGAACCGCTCAATTGGGAGCAAGAATGTCACAGGTTCGATAGCCACGTGGGACCTCTAAGCGTACATGCGCCGATTTGGGAATTGAATTTGGCTACCCCACGCTTCGGCGTCATTCGCGAATATTCCTTTGAGGTCTATAAGGAATGCCTGAAATGGTCCAAGATTATCGGAGCCGAGCAGGTCGTTATTCATCCGAGCCTATACTCGACACCGGTGTTCCTGCGCCGCGAATCCCAGCAGGTGGCCAAAGAGAATTTGATGAGATTGGGCGAAGAAGCCCATAAGCTCGGTATTGACATGGCCGTGGAGAACGTCGGACTCGGAAGTTTCGCCTTGTTTGATCAGGAGGAATTTGTACGCTTGTTCGAAGAGATTCCGAGCATCAAGGCTCTGGTGGATGTCGGTCATGCGCATATTAACGGATGGGATACTCCATCTGTCATTCGGGAACTTGGAACGGGATTATGTGCGGTTCACCTGCACGACAATGACGGTCATCACGACCTGCATCAACCTGTCGGGCACGGAACCATAGATTGGAAGTCGATCTGGGAAGCATTGCGGGGGATCAAGCACTCGTACCGCGCGATTCTTGAATACAAAGAAGAGACTCCAACTGAGATTCTTCTGGAACATGTCGGAATAATCGAACACGAGTTGGAGGCTCAAACCGCGCAATGAAGTCTGTTTGGAGAAAAGTTCGGCCTTATGTTTATATTTTACCGGCTCTGCTTCCTCTGCTTGTTTTCGTCTATTACCCGTTATACCGGTCGCTGCAAATTAGTTTCCTGCAGTGGAATATGGTCAGTCCGAACCCAAAATGGGTCGGACTGTCCAACTACACTAACTTGCTGACGAGCGATGAATTCTGGATCGCGGTCAAAAATACAGGTTTTTATGCCCTTATTCTACTTATCGGTTTATTTGCGGCTCCGTTTCTTGTTGCTTTCGCCGTGACCCGAGCAAATTCGAAGTGGGCTTCTTTTTATAAAGGAGCCATTTTTACACCGACTGTACTGTCTCTTTCCGTCTCCTCGATCGTATTTTTATGGCTGCTGAATCCGGTGATCGGTGTCATCAATCACACGCTCGCGGCTGTTGGGATCTCCGGAGTGAACTGGCTCAGCGATCCGTTTTGGGCCAAATGGGCCGTAAGCCTTTCCGTTACATGGAAAGAGTTCGGCTACAATTTTATCGTGCTTCTGGCCGGCCTACTTGCCATACCGCAAGAAATGAGCGAATCCGCCCGGGTGCAGGGGCTTAGGTCGAATTTCGGGCTGCTGCGTAAAATTATCATTCCTATGGCATCGGGAACTTTGATTTATGTTTTTGTGACGGCGATCGTCGTCGGTATCCAGGATGTATTCGTGCCGGTAGAAATGCTGACCAATGGCGGGCCGAATCAATCCACGAGCAATTTGGTGTTTCTCGTCTATCAGTACGGTTTTCAATTTTTCAAAAGCGGACTTGCATCGGCAACGGCCATTATAACCTTTATCGCTTTCCTTCTTCTCATCATCGTACAGGCTCTGGTCATGGATCGGAGGGCGTATTATGAGAATTAAGCTGAACGGCTGGAATGTGCTTCTATGGATCTGCCTATTCTGCAGCTTTTTTCCGCTCGTTTGGATGATTACGACTACGTTTAAACAGGCGGACCAAATATTCGGGGATTTTTTGAACCCCATTCCGCATCCATTCACATTGGAAAATATCATCTATGTACTGAATTCGGTTCCGATGTTCCAATATTTTATGAATTCGCTTCTTGTCGCCTGTTTGGTTACCGCCTTTCAGTTATTTACCAGCATTTTGGCGGCCTATGCCTTCACCCGGTTTGATTTTAAAGGCCGGCAGTTTTTATTTTATGTCGTCGTTGCAAGCATGCTGATTCCGATCCAGGTGACTATGCTTCCCAATTACCTCTTGATCAGCAAGCTGGGATGGCTGGATTCATATGCCGGTTTGGTTGCTCCGCAATTGGCGAGCGGCATGGGTGTGTTTTTGCTGCGGCAAACGTTTCGCACGATACCGGCCAGTCTGTACGAATCGGCGAAAGTGGGAGGGGCCGGGGAATGGCATATTTTATGGCGTATTGCGTTTCCCGTTGTGCGGCCGACTTTTTTCGCACTGGGCGTTTTGATTTTTATCAATGTGTGGAATGAGTATTTCTGGCCGCTTCTTGTCATTAACAATAAAAATATGCTGACGATCCCGCTCGCCATTCAGTTGTTTATCAGTGGCGAAGGCGGGACTTCCTGGGGGCCGATGATGGCGGTCGCAACGCTCGCTTCCGTACCGCCTTTGATCGCTTTCCTTATCGTGAACAGGCAAATCATTAACAGCTTTATTAGTACGGGAGTCAAAGGATAGTACCATAAACGAATGAAGGTGATATTCTTGCATAATCAATTCGGTATCCGGTTCGAAGCAGTTCGTAAAACATTCGGGGCGGAAACGATCATTCCTTCGCTTGACCTGGACATTATAAGCGGCGAAAGGCTGGTGCTGCTCGGGCCATCCGGCTGCGGCAAAACGACGATCATGCGGTTAATCGCGGGACTTGAGCAAGTTTCGTCCGGGGACATCTACATGGGTGGCAAAAAAGTGAACGGCATGGATGCCAGCGAACGCAACGTATCCATGGTGTTTCAGAATTACGCATTATATCCGCATATGACGGTATTTGACAATATGGCATTTTCACTCAAGCTGCGTAAAGTACCCAAAACGGAAATGACCAGAAGGATCCAGGAAATTGCCGATAAACTGGAACTGGGTCACCTTTTGAAAAGAAAACCGCGCGAGCTTTCAGGAGGACAGCGTCAGCGTGTCGCTCTGGGCAGGGCTATCGCGCAGCAGTCTCCTTATTTTTTGCTGGATGAGCCGCTATCGAATTTGGACGCGCAATTACGGACGAATGCCCGCAACGAATTGGTGGAGCTGCACGAAACGTATCCGACAACGATGATCTATGTCACTCATGATCAGGTGGAGGCGATGACTATCGGCCATCGGATCGCAGTGCTGCGAAAGGGGCAGGTTCAGCAGATCAGCTCTCCGGATGATATCTACAACCGCCCTGCGAACAAGTTTGTAGCAACCTTTATCGGCAATCCGCCGATGAACGTCGTTTCGGTTCAAATGAGCGACAACGGATTGTTATTTGCGGAACAGGAGATTATCTTGCCGAACGTGATTCGGGCAGAACTCGTGCGGCAGTCGGGCCGCCAAGTTTTGCTCGGAATCCGGCCGGAAGCGTTAAAACTGCAGCTGGGTGTCGAGCCAAGATCATCTGGTTTTTCCGTCAAAGGCGAGTATTTGCGTACGGAATATTTGGGTGCGCAGTATGTTCATCATGTTGCCGTGCAGCAGCAGCGTCTGCTAATTGCAACGCCTACCCCGGCGGGTGTTTCTCCTCATTCCAATGTCACGATCACGGCGTCATTCGAGCATCTTCATTTTTTTGATGCCGGAGAAGGGGAACAGCGGATTGCTCTCTTTGAAAGGGATCGATCGCAGAACACCGAGTATCTTCCGCAAGGGATTGCCCAATAAGGAATGGGAGTTGGATATTGACTTGAGGTTCATATTTCAGTCAAAAAATTAAGGCACTAAGGGATCTTGATATCAAGATCCCTTAGTGCCTTATTTACGTAGAACAAACATTCACTGACAATATCGACACTCTGCAAAGATAGGTAATCAAGATGATTGTACGAATGGCGGTTAAGGTGCTATTGTATGCCCTATACCGTCTTAGTAGTAATTTAGCTAAATATTGTCTTAAGAAGTTGGGAGTTGGCTGTATTTCTATGACACCACACATCTTGGCACATAAAAAGGTTACAATAAAAGCATGGAAGGGGGTGAACGAATTTGCTTTATCTCTTTTTGGACCAAATCGAACGGATGGGCTTTCTTATTGCCACGGCATTTCTTGTTTCCAGGCAGCAAAGGCTCCGGCATTTCATGCAGTTCAGGGAGGAGCGAAGAAATTTAGGATGGTTCGTGATCTTGTTTAGCTTTTTTGCCATATTGGGGACCTATTCGGGGGTACGGGTTACCGGTTTGGGTTATATGGCCGAGCCTTGGACCCAGCATGTATCCAGAGAAGAGGCTATAGCGAATTCGAGAACCATCGGTGTAGTCATTGCAGGACTGCTCGGAGGCTGGAAAGCGGGGCTCGTTGTAGGAACTATCGCCGGAATTCATCGTTATTCGATGGGTGGATTTGTTGCGCTACCTTGTATGATCGCTCCTATTTTACAAGGAGTGATAGCAGGCTTTTTAAAAAATTCGGTCCGTAAGCATTACTGACTTGTTTCTTCAGTGAAAATGGGTTTCTTTGTTGGTTTTCTGGCGGAGGTTCTTCAAATGGCCCTAATCCTGCTGCTGGCCCGGCCATGGAGCCAGGCCCTATCGCTTGTCCAATTAATCGGAATACCCCAGATTTTATCAAACAGTCTCGGCGTTGCCATGTTTTTTGCCGTTTTGATTCAGGTAGAGCGAGAGGAGGAGCGGATCGGGGCCGCCTATGCAAGAAAAGCGCTGGAGATTGCAGAGCAAACCTTGTCCTATTGGCGTGGCTCGTTACACGAGGCTGCCGAGCAAATTTGCGTCATATTGCTGGAGGGAACCGATGCCGTGGGAGTCGCATTCTGGAATGAGCGGAACGAAGCGGCTGTCCAAGGAAAAAGGACTTCTTACAGCATGAAGCTGCCCATCATCCAAAAACAGCAAACCATCGGGCATTTTTCCTTATACTACGAAAGAGCGCAGGATAAGAACAATACCGGAAGCATCGCTCTTGTCAAAGGCTTAAGCCAGCTGTTCTCCCAGCAATACGCTCTTTCGGAAGCGGAACGCCAAGGTCATCTCGTTAACCAGGCGGAAATCAAATCTTTACAAGCGCAAATGAATCCGCACTTCCTTTTTAATATTTTGAATGCCGTTAAGTCTCTTATCCGGTCCAACCAGGAAGAGGCGAGCCCGTAAAAGAGCAAAAGGATGAGATCATGATTCGGGTGCAGGATAACGGGGAAGGATTTCAACAGCAGAGCAGGAAAGACGGCGAACATCTGGGTTTCGCACTCTACAATATTCAACAGAGATTATATTATTATTTCGGGGAGCGGGCTCAGCTTCGGATTGAATCGTCCCCTCATCATGGAACGAGCGTATTTTTTTTCAGACCTAAGGAAAGGATGTAAAAGGATGACGTGGCAAGTTTTAATTGTCGATGACGAACCGTTGGCCCGCGAAGAGCTGGCCTATACGATTGGACAGGTGCCAAAATTAAAGCTTGGCGGGAGAAGCCTCAAGCGGGATGGAGGCCATCAAAAAAGCGAAGGACTTAAAGGTCGATTTTGTTTTTCTCGACATTCAATTGCCGGATTTGACGGGACTTCAAGTGGCCGAGCTTCTGCGCGAGCTCCAGCTGGATACCGAAATCGTGTTTGTAACGGCCTATGACCAATATGCGATCGAAGCCTTCAAGCATAGAGCTTTCCATTATATTTTGAAGCCTTATGATACGGAAGATTTTGTGCAGATGGTGAATTCCTACGAGCGTTCCTTGAACCGTAAAAAGGCTCCCGCAGCTGTAGCGTCCGATTATAAGCCCAGGCTCGCCGTCGAGACAGGAGACGAGGTTATTTATCTCCCGCCCGGTGAAATCGTTTATATTGCCAAAGAAGGGCGAGCAGTCAGCATTTATACCTTGAAAAATAAATATGAGGCGAATTATACCCTTCAGCAGTTGGAGGAGAAGCTTCAATCGTATTCTTTTTTTCGTACCCATAAAAGCTATCTCGTCAACTTGGATTATGTTAAAGAGCTTAGACATTGGTTCAACGGGGCCGTCAATCTGCACCTGAACGATCAGAACGGTACGGTCGTGCCTGTCAGCCGCAACTATGTCAAGGAGCTGCGTTTAAAGCTGGAGTTATGACATGTTAAGAGCGCTTTCATGCATCTTAGGTTGAAAGTGCTTTCTTCAAAAAAATGTTTGATATAATAAACCCACAACAGCCATCATAATAGTTGGGGGAAAGCTATAATCAGTATTTTACTGGTTATTCCTTTTCTGGCACAATTGGTAGCGTTGCCATTAGTGAATAAAATGCATCCGGTCATCCTTGGTTTTCCTTTGTTTCATTTTTGGCTTCTGATTTGGATGGTTCTCACTCCGCTTTGTACGTGGGGCATTTACCGGATACAAAAATCGAAAGGAGAGATGGACTGATGCATGGGAATTTGACCGCTTTGCTCATAACTTCTTTCATCGTCCTCTCCGTTGTCATTGTCGGATTTATCGCGGGCTACAATAAGAAGTCCAGAAGCTCCGTTGAGGAGTGGTCCGTTGGGGGAAGAAGATTAGGCGCTCTGTTCGTATGGTTTTTAATAGGAGCGGATGTATATACGGCTTATACGTTTTTAGGGCTTACCAGCACGGCCTTTAAGGGAGGCAGCATAGCGTTCTTTGCTACCCCTTACGTTGTACTGGCCTACCCTCTCGCTTATTTTTTTCTGCCGAAGCTTTGGAAGGTTGCCAGCAAGCATAAATTTATGACGCTGTCCGACTATATAAAAGGGCGTTTCGACAGTAAATTGTTTTCTATTCTTATTGCGGTCAACGGGGTGCTCATGCTGATTCCGTATATCGATTTGCAACTGAGCGGGATCCAAGATACTTTAAAGGTTGCGGGCAGCGGGTATATCAACGTCACGGTCGTTGTCGTCGTGTCCTTTTTACTGGTCGCGTTCTATACGTTCTTTAGCGGAATTAAAGCTCCGACCTATACGGCTATCATTAAAGATATTCTGGTTTGGGTGATCATGCTCTTTCTCGTCATTTCTCTTCCTTCCATCTATTTTGGAAGCTGGGAAAATATGATCAACAAAGCGATCGAGCAGGCGCCCAACATGATGACTCTGCCGGCGTCCGGACCGAAGGGAATCGTTTGGTTTTCGACCGCCGCGCTCATTTCCGCTTTAGCTTTATTCATGTGGCCGCATACCGTTACAGGCACATTTAGTTCGAAAAGCGCGGAATCCTTGCGTAAAAATGCGATTATTTTGCCGTTTTACAATATCTTATTAATGCTGGTCACGTTCCTTGGGATTACCGCTTATCTGGTAGTGCCGAAGGGGACCGATCCGCGGTTTGCCTTCCTGGACTTGATTCAAATGTCTTACGGAGGATTTACGCAAGGCTTGGCTTACTCTACCATTGCCCGGCTTCATTGGTTCCGTGTTCCATTATGGCTATCGGGGCCTCGAATTTGTTCGCAAACAATATTAACCGGATTGGATCAAACCGGATACGGCTCCAAACAGCCTCACCGTCGTGACGCGGTATATGGTTTTTGTGGTGATCGGGCTGGCCCTGTTGTTCGGGGTTCTCTTTCCCAATGCTCTGGTATCTCTGCAACTGATGGGTGTATCGGGCATCGTGCAAATCTTCCCGGCCGTTGTGTTTAGTTTGTACTGGAGAAACATGTCCAAGGAAGCGGCTCTAAGTGGATTCATTGCCGGGATGTTCGTCGTGTTTCTTGTTTATGCAACGGGAAAGACAAACGGTTTCTATGAAGGCTTTTTGGGCCTTGCAGCCAATATAGCGGTAATCATTATCATCAACCCGCTATTTGCCAAGCGGGCGGCACAGAGGACTAACCCTGTTACTGAGACGATTTTTGGCAATAAGGAACCGAATGTTCTGAAGAAGAAGGTATCGTAGAAAGCGAGTATAACAAAAAGGCCCTAAGTTCCTTCATGGAACCTAGGGCTATTTCAGTTGATATAGAGGACGAGTTAGGTGTTCCATTGTTTGATCGAATTGGGAAAAAGATTGCGATTACGGAAGCAGGAATGATTCTTTATAAAGAATGCAATAAGGTTTTCACCAATCTCTCCAGTGCTCGAGAACAAATCCAAGAACTGCAGCAGATTGAGCGAGGCACGCTAACCATTGGGGCTTTGCCGGGCGAGTTGAATCAGTTGGTCTCCACATTATTGGTGGATTTCCATCGCAACTATCCGAAAGTACGGATTAAAATCTTTGGGGTAGAGGACATTGTTGAGCGTGTTCTACAAAATGAGCTTGATTTTGCAATCACCATCCTGCCTCAGGAAGACGACCGAATCAAAAAGATACCGCTATACCGGGAAAAATTCTATTTTTGTAGCTACGTCAGATCATCCCTTAGCCAGGCATGCAAAAATTGATTTTGACGAAATTAAGAGCACGCCCATCATTATGTTTCCCGAAACGCACCGTTGTCGGCAATTGATTGATAGGACATGCACTTCCGCCGGATTTGATCTGCAGCCTCTGATTGAAACCACGACAATTGATTCGTTGTTCGGCCTTGTGAGATCCGGAGCGGGAGCGACGATTCTGTCTAAAACATTGATTGAAATGTACAAAAGTGATGATTTACAAGTTATTCCTGTTGAAAATCAATAACCCCCGATTCCATCCCAGAAACACGGGGGTTCTTATTGTGTGCGATAAGCCTTGGGCGATATGCCGAAATACCGTTTAAACGCGCGGGTGAACGAATACAGCTCAGGATATCCAAGTGATAAGGCGATTTCGGTAACGCTTAGCCCGGTTTCCTTCAGCAGCTGCGCTCCCCGCTCCATCCGCTGCTTCTGTAAGTACTGCATGGGAGACAGAGCGTACTGCTGTGTAAAGGTTGAGGTGAGATGGGACCGATGAACGCCTACAAGCTTAGCTGCATGCTCGATATGAATATTTTCCGTGTAATGCAGATCGATGTAATCCTTCACTTGGGTGACCCAGTGTTTCTTGACATCTGAATGTACGGCGGCGTTTTCCCGCTTCAGCTTCCAGAACAACGTATACAACAGACTTTGCAAATGCAATGGCTCCGGTTTTTCGTTGATGAACTGCTGCAGTATTTGCTTGATTACAGCTCTCACCTCATAATCCACAGCTTGGGTGAGATAGGGCTGCCGTGCGGTCATCCCAAGCGCTGCGATGAGCAACGGCACTTGTTCCCCATCGAGTGCTAGCCATACCATTTGCAGCGGAGGCTTCGTACCCGATTTCGTTTCATAAACGTAAGGCCGCCCCGGATAAAGGCAAAACAAGTCCCCTTTCTCCAGCTCTACCGTGTTCCCGGCACAGCTTAAGCTAACTTTGCCGTCCAGCACGAAATGCAAGGAGTGTACTTCAATGATTTTCGGTCCAACCAAATAGTTCGGTTTCGCCCGATTCCGACCTGCGCGCACAATCCAGCAGCCTCCAGCCGATTGCAGCGGCGAAGGCAGCGCATAATACATGTCCGCATATTCATGAGCAAATTCCTGCATTCCTCTCCCTCCTCCTTGCTATGCTTACTTTAATAAAGCTTAGTATATTGAAGACATAATGACAAGTTTACAACATCCGGACATTCCAAGCATGCTATCGTCTCATGTATAGTTTTATTATCATTCATATACTAAAAGGAGTGTTGGACACTTGAGCAAACCGAACATTTTGCTAATTACAAGCGATCAGCAGCACTGGAATACGATTGGAGCATTCCAACCGGAAATTTCCACACCGAACCTGGACCGGCTTGTCCGCGAAGGCACGACGTTCACCCGAGCGTACTGTCCCAATCCGACCTGCACCCCGACTCGCGCATCGATCATTACAGGCCAATACCCCAGCCAGCACGGGGCATGGACGCTCGGAACGAAGCTGCTGGAGAACCGGCATACCGTCGGCGAAGACTTTCAGGATGCCGGTTACCGGACGGCGCTCATCGGGAAGGCGCATTTTCAGCCGCTTAAAGGTACGGAAGAATTCCCTTCCCTCGAAGCTTATCCGGTTCTGCAGGACTTGGACTTTTGGCGCGACTTCCACGGTCCGTTCTATGGCTTTGACCATGTGGAGCTAGCCCGGAATCATACGAACGAAGCCCATGTCGGCCAGCACTACGCAAATTGGATGGAGGAGAAAGGGTGCGCGAATTGGCGCGATTATTTCCTTCCGCCGACCGGCACCATGGACCGTTCGGTCCTGCATAAATGGCCGATACCGGAGCAATTCCATTACAATACATGGATCGCAGAACGGTCCAATGCGTTGCTTGAAGAATACAGTAAAAGCGGCGAGAGCTTCTTCCTGTGGTCCAGTTTCTTCGATCCGCATCCGGATTACTTGGTGCCGGAGCCGTGGGATACGATGTACGATCCTGAGAAGCTCACGATCCCTTCTGTCACGCCGGGCGAGCATGACCGTAATCCGCCGCATTTCCGCCTGACGCAGGAAGACACACCGGACTTTTCCCATTTGAAGGAAAGCGAACGTGGCATTCATGGCTACCACTCCCATACGAAACTGCCTGCAGAGGAACGAAAAAAGATCGTCTCTACCTATTATGGCATGATCAGCTGTATGGATAAGTACATCGGTCGCATCCTTGACAAGCTTGACGAGCTGGGTCTTGCCGAGAACACGATTGTCGTGTTTACGACGGACCACGGACATTTCTTCGGACAGCACGGCCTGCAGCATAAAGGCGGCTTCCATTATGAGGATCTGATTAAGCTGCCGTTCATAGTCCGCTATCCGGGCCATGTCCCGGCGGGTCATGTATCCCCGGCCATCCAGTCTTTGGTCGATTTGGCACCGACCTTCCTTTCGCTGACCGGGATCCCGGTTCCCCACGCCATGACCGGTGTAGATCAGAGCGCCGTATGGCTCGGACAACAAGAACAAGCGCGGGACCACGCGATCTGCGAGTTTCATCATGAGCCGACGACGATTCATCAGAAAACCTACGTCAATGAACGGTACAAAATAACCGTCTATTACAATCAGGAGTATGGAGAAATATTTGATTTGCAGGAGGATCCAGGCGAAATCAACAACCTGTGGGACGACCCGGCATCCGCTGAGCTCAAGTCCAAGCTGTTGCTGAAATATGTGTGGGCTGAGCTTGGGAAGGAGCCGCTTCCTATGCCGCGCATTTGGCATGCATAGCATTTGAACAATGTGTTGGAAAAAGATTCTGATGAACTGAACAATTGAATTTTAAACAGAATGGTGTTCTGCCGCGGCAGAACACCATTCTGTTTACAAAGGTAAAAATCACTAACAAAACCGGGAAACGACAGCCAGCTCGTACAGGTTGATGCCCAATGTGTTTTTGATCAGCCGCAGCTTAAAATAAAACATGGAACCTTTGAAAACGAAAAAAAAGGTAATACTGACATCATAGAAAACTCTGTTAGCTTTCTTTAACCATAGTTTTACTGATTTAGAAAAGGTGAAATTAATTTAATAAACCTAATCGAAAAGCAGAGGCGACGACTTGCGTCCGATTTTTCGCTTTTAGTTTAGTCATTAGAATACTCACATAATCTCTCACCGTATGCTCGCTTAAGAACAATAATCCGCCTATTTTTTTATTGTCGTACCCGTCCGCCAGCAAACCAAGAATCATGGATTCTCTTTCTGTTAAGTGAAGTTCTGAAGTCTTGGCTACTTCTTCCACTTTTCTTGAAAAAAATAAGCCAAGACGTTTCCCCACTTGTTCAAGTAAATCTAACTCATCTTTTGAGCAATCAAATTCTTCCCCTAACTGATCAAAAGTAATCCATCCAAACAATTGATTTTGATGCGTGATCGGTATAAAGATAACGGAAGATAGATTAAATAATTTTATATGTTCCTCTTTTACATAATTTTTTGGATTTTTTAAATAAATCGGTTTTTTGGAACTAAAAACTGAATTCTGCTCAGTAAACTGTCCTTTCATGCTCTGTACCTTTGGAAGCTCTGCACCAATAACGCCATAGAATTGATTCGACCAAGGGACATATGCATAAAAAACACAACGTTTATAATGAAAATACTCTTCACATTTTTTGAATATATAGGCTAAATCTTGAACTCCTGAAGAGCGAATCAGGAGTTTGTTTAATTTGTCTAACAATTGAAGTCTTTTAAGTTTCCTATTTTCATGGAGATTTTTCTTAGTAGTACCTGTAATATCTTCATTTACCCAATTGTTATAACTATGGACAAGGTAAGTAAACATAGATAATACAAACATTAGTATAGTAATCATTCGGTTATGTCTTATTTGGATCATTAGTGCAATCAAAGATTTTTCGAAAATCAATTGAAATAGGTTAAAACTATTCCTATTTAATATTGATAACTGAGATTGAAGCCAGGTGTCTAAGTAACTAGCATAATCTTCATCGATACTTTCAATGTTCGAATGAGTTAATAGTCGAAAAAATGAATGCAGCAACATATCAGTAAATTTTCGGTCTGCCTCGGAAATGGAAGGTTCTAGGTTGAGGTAGATATTTAAATTTGCTTCAAGTTGTTTGCTATGAGTTTTGGTGAACAATACGAATTCTTGAAACGTAATTTCTTCATATGGATGAAATGGCTGAGTCATAAGAAATTCCTCTCCTTCAAATAAATTAACCCTATAAATGGAGGATACTCACTCTATTATTATACAGCATCTTATAGGATAGAATTTCGGAATATAAGTAGTAAGATGAAAGAATAACAAGTTAGTGAATCTTTTTGAATTCCTTTGCGAATTATAAAAAGGTTCTTTGTTTACACTGATGTACATGATTTTAATAAATATTGAAAGGATGCGAACTTGTAATGAGACTCGAAAATAAAGTAGCTATCATAACCGGTGGAGGTACAGGAATCGGTAAAGAAACAGCCTTATTATTTGCAAAAGAAGGAGCAAAAGTGGTTATCACTGACATAAATCAAGAATCTGGAAGCCAAGCGGTAAAAGACATTCAAACAAACGGTGGAGAAGCACTTTTCGTCCATCATGATGTTAACAAAGAAGACGACTGGAAAAAGGTTTCAGAAGAAACCATAAAGACATTTGGCAAAGTGGATGTTCTGTTCAACAATGCCGGAATTTATATTATAAAACCTGTTGCAGAAATTGAACTGGAAGAATGGAATCGTCTAATGTCTATTAATGTGACTGGCGTATTCCTAGGAATGAAGCATATCATGCCATTGATGGCGAAGCAAAATAAAGGTTCAGTGATTAACGCTTCCTCCATTGCAGGTTTGATTGGGTCACCAGGACATGTTCTTTATGGTGCTAGTAAAGGAGCAGTACGTATTATGACAAAAGATGCGGCGATGGAATATGCTTCTGTGGGGGTTAGAGTGAACTCTATCCATCCCGGATACATCGATACTGGAATGGCAGACTACGCTTCTCAAGTAACTGGAAATTCAAAAGAACAATTAGGTAAAAATTTATTTCCTTTAGGACATCTAGGATCTGTAAAAGATGTTGCAAATACAGTGCTATTTCTTGCCTCTGATGAATCAGCTTACTCGACAGGTGCAGAATTTGTAATTGATGGTGGAGCAACAGCAAGATAAAGAGATTTGAGCCATGCTAAACATGGGATATTGACTTGAATTCATTGATGGAATGGAGAGATTTTTATGAAATTAAAAGACAAAGTTGCCATCGTAACAGGAGGAGCAAGTGGAATTGGTGAAGCGACTGTTCGCCTTTTTACTGAGGAAGGGGCAAAAGTGGTCATTGCTGACTTTTCAGAACGCGGTAAAGAAATATCGGAAGAGTTGAATGCGAATGGATATGATACGTTATTTGTTAAAACAGATGTAACAAAAGAAGAAGATATTAAACAGATGATCAATGAAACCGTGAGCAAATACGGTAAGCTAGATATTATGTACGCAAATGCCGGAGTCGCTGATGATGCACCGGCACATGAGTTATCCTATGAAAAATGGAAACGAACCATTGATATTAACTTGTCAGGAATATTCCTTTCTGACAAATATTCGATTGAACAGTTTCTTAAACAAGGCACAAGCGGTGTCATTGTTAACGCCGGTTCTATTCATAGTTTTGTTGCCTTGCCAAATCCAACAGCCTATTCCTCTGCAAAAGGCGGCGTGAAGTTATTAACTCAAAACTTATGTACGGCTTATGCAAAAGACGGCATTCGCATTAATGCGGTCTGCCCTGGTTATATTGACACTCCATTGCTTGCAAATGTTGATCCTCAAAAGAAAGAATATTTAGCTTCTCTTCATCCACAAGGCAGACTTGGAAAACCGGAAGAAATTGCGAAGGCTGTCTTATTTTTAGCAAGTGATGATGCTAGTTTTATTAATGGTACAACCCTTCTTGTTGATGGGGGCTATACCGCACAATAATTTAAGTTAAAATACGATAGCAATGGGTAGAATAGTTATCGAGCGAATATAGCGGAAGAGCCTTGAAATGATCAGGGGCTCTTCCGCTCCTTTTTTATCGATTCATCTCCGCTTTTACGGCTAAGGCAAGGTATTCTCATAAATTGAAGATGGCGCAAAAATGATCGATTGCTTATTCCTAAGAATTTAATACGAACGAAAAATCGCCGATATACGACATCGTCCGAAATGATGTATGCTCAGGTCACAGGGACATCCATTCAAGGTGGAAGAGCCTTATTTACAGCAAAGGGGAGTGTTTCTATGAAAAGAAAACGAATGAAAGCGTTATCCGTTATGACATCTGTTCTCGCACTATCGATGGTAACGGCTTGCGGTAACCCCGGAACTACAAAAGATGCCGCAAAAGACGGGGCGGCAGCAAATTCTAAAGAAGCTGTGAAAGTATCCCTATGGACGCCGATGAATCCTAACGCCAAAGCGGTAGTCAAAAGCTTGAACGAACTTCCGATGGTGCAAGAATGGGCAAAAAAAACGAATGTAACTTTTGACTTTCAGCATTCTTCGGGGAACACGCCTCAAGATGACCTTCAGCAATATGGCGTTATGATCGCTTCTGGCAATTTGCCGGATGCAATGCTGTGGGATTGGAAAACCGTGCAGGGCGGAACCTCCAAAATGTTCAAAGACGGCACGATTATTAAACTGAATGATTTAATCGATAAGTATGCGCCGAATTTGAAAAAATTGATGGATGCCGACCCTCAAATCGCCAAACAAATCAAGGCGGATAACGGCGATATTTACGCCATGCCTAGTATTAGAACAGGTCAATATGGGCAGTACAAAACATTCAGCGGTTTGGTCATTCGTCAGGATTGGCTCGATGAGCTCGGACTGAAATCGCCGGAAACGGTAGACGAGTGGGAAACTGTACTCAAAGCTTTTAAAGAGAAGAAAGGCGCAATTCCTTTTACTTTTGAAAAATCGAATCCGATTTCATTTGCCGATTTTGCAGGTGCATTCGGTGTGCCAGGAATATCATCGGTAGTCAACTCAGACAGCTTCTATATCGATAACGGAAAAGTAAAATTCGGACCTGCCCAACCGGAGTTCAAGCAATACTTGGCTACGATGCAAAAGTGGTATAAAGAAGGCCTGATCGACCCGGATTTCGCGTCCAATGACAGAAAAACGATGGATGCGAAAATAACATCTGGCAAAGCAGGTGCGTTCTACGGCTTCATCGGCTCGAATATTGGCACCTATATGCCGGCTCTGACGAAGACAGATCCGAAAGCAATGCTCGCCGCCGTTCAATATCCGGTATTGAAGAAGGGTGAAGAGCCGAAGTTCGTGAAAGCATCCTGGGATGTCAACTCCGTCGGCACAGTTATTACAAGCGCGAACAAACATGCTGCCGAAACCGTGAAAGCGCTGGACTATCTGTATAGCGAAGAAGGCGCGATGCTCAAAAACTTCGGAATCGAAGGTCAAACATATACGAAAGTAAACGGCCAACCGCAGTATACCGACTTGATTTTGAAAAATCCGGATAACCTGCCGATCGCTCAGGCGATGGCTAAATATTTTATCGCCAACTACGGTTTCACCGGATTGGACGACGACCGTTACAACGATCAATATTATCAATTGCAGCCGCAAAAAGACGCCGCGAAGGTCTATTCGAAATATACCAAAAATGCATACTCCGTCATGCTGCCGCAGGTAGTGTTAACTCCTGAAGAAGCGAAAGAATCGGGTAAGATTCTGAACGATGTCAGCACCCTGTTGACCGAGCAAATTACGAAAGTAATCATGGGTGCCGTAAGTGTTGACGATTATGACAAAACGGTACAGCAATTGAAAAAAATGAACATCGATCGCGCTGTAGAGATTTATCAGGCGGCGACGGACCGTTACAACAAACGTTAATCGGTTGAAAACCTTGAGGGGAGCGAGCCTCCCCTCTCAACAAAAAATTTTAGGGCTTCCCGTAAAGCCATTTGCGGAGGGCTATTAGGAAGTGAGACCATGGCAAAGTCTATTCGGGTTCTAATGGAAGACATAAGAAAAAATCGCGCGATCTACCTGATGGTACTGCCGGTCGTGCTATATTTCTTCATATTTAAATATTTTCCGATGTACGGCGCCGTTATCGCCTTTAAGGATTTTACCCCCGCGAAAGGGATTTGGGGGAGCGATTGGGTAGGCTTTCAGCATTTCAAGGATTTCTTTCAAAGCTATTATTTCTTCCGGGTGCTGCGCAATACGTTTCTGATCAGCTTTTATAACCTGATTTTCGGCTTTCCGGCTCCGATTATTCTCGCGATCCTGCTCAATGAGATTCGCCAGAAAGTATTCAAATCGCTCGTACAGACAGTTTCCTATCTGCCTCACTTTATTTCCGTCATCGTCATTGCAGGGCTAATCATCGACTTTACGAACCGCGGCGGTGTCGTGAACTCCATCATTGTGTTCTTTGGCGGACAGGATTCCGCACTTATGAATAATGCCGGTAACTTCCGTACGATATTCGTCAGTACGTCCATTTGGCAAGAGCTGGGTTGGTCGTCCATCATTTATTTGGCTGCGTTAAGCGGGGTCAATCCGGAGCTGTATGAAGCTGCCCGTGTTGACGGAGCAGGCAGGTTCCGGCAAATTTGGAGCATAACGCTTCCATCGCTCATTCCGACGATTATGATCCTTCTCATTCTTCGAATCGGCGGATTAATGGAAGTCGGATTCGAGAAGATCGTCCTGTTGTATAACCCGAATACGTATGAAACGGCGGATGTCATTTCATCCTTTGTATACCGTGAAGGTCTAGCGCAAGGCAACGATTATAGCTATACGACGGCTGTCGGATTGTTTCAATCGATGATCAACTTTATTTTACTTATTAGCGCCAACAGCTTATCCCGCCGATTCTCCGGGAACCGGTTGTGGTAGGAGGAACTAACGATGAAAATAAGCGCAGCTGAGCGACTATTCGATATTGGTAATGCGATTCTGATGATATTGCTTATCGTATGTACTTTGTATCCGCTTTATTATGTATTCATGGCTTCCATAAGCGATTCCAATTTGCTTATACAGCATTCGGGCTTGTTGCTTAAGCCGCTTGGATTTAATCTCAGCGCTTTTAAAAAAGTGATTGACAACCCGAACATTTTGACGGGATATGGGAACACTCTGCTCATCTTGGTTCTGGGTACAGCGGTCAATCTGTTTTTTACGACGATTGGAGCCTACGCGCTTTCCCGAAAATTTGTGCTCAGGAAGTTCTTGATGATCGGCATTGTGTTCACCATGTATTTCAGCGGCGGGTTAATTCCCACGTACCTGTTGATTAATAATTACTTGCATATGGGAAATAGTTATCTTGCGCTCATCGTTCCGGTTGCGATCAACACGTGGAACTTGATTATTATGCGAACCTCGTTTGAAGCTATCCCCGAGGGCCTGCTGGAATCGGCCAAAATCGACGGCGCAGGGGAATACCGCATTTTATTTCAGATCGTGGTTCCACTGTCCATGCCTGTAATTGCAGTAATGGTACTTTATTATGGGGTAGCTCACTGGAATTCCTGGTTCAACGCGATGTTATTTATTCATGATCGCGGGAAATTTCCGCTGCAGCTTATTCTTCGGGAAATTCTTGTGCAGAACAGCACGGACTCGATGACAACGGGTACAGGGAATGCAAACGATACGCAAGCGATTGGGGAAAGCATTAAATACGCAACGATTATGGTAGCTACGCTTCCGATTCTGATTGCTTATCCTTTTTTGCAAAAGTACTTCGTCAAAGGCGTTATGGTCGGAGCTATCAAGGAATAAATCAAAGTACGCGAGTGACTTCATTCTTTTCATGTCCGCTCTCCCTGTTTGATGTTGATAACAAGGGCTGCGGACTTGTTTCAATTAGTGAACATCAGCTATATACAAAAATGGAAACGATTACATTCCCGAATGGAGCGCTCGGCAAAACGTTTACTGCCAAATTTAATCTGGGGGCGGCAGTCGTTCCGGCCGCGCCGGTATTAAACGGCCCGACTTCAGGCAGTTCACAAGTTTCTTTCTATGCGAATACAAACTTTGGAACGGCGGCCACATTGGTTGTGAAAAATGATGCTGTCGGTTCGTATTTCGTACATCAAATATGATTTGTCCTCAATTACCGGTACGGTTACGAGTGCTAAGGTCATGTTGGTTCCGACGAGTGAAGGTATGGCGGGGATCACCAACCAGGCTAATCTTGTAAGCGACAACACTTGGGGGGGAACAACCCTGACATGGAACAACCAACCTGCAGCCGGCACCCTGCTCACTACCTGGACAGCGCCGGCGGTAGGAACGTCCGTACAAATTGATGTGACTTCTCAAGTACAGGCAGCATTGACGGGAGATAAGAAGCTTTCCATTCGTATCTCCTCACCTGCAAATCAAGGATCGACCGGAGATGTCAGTTATGCCTCTAAGGAAAACGGGACTGCTTCGTATCGGCCTGTTATCGTAATTAATTAAAAATAAAATACAAATCCCTTCAGTACTTGCCGCCTGAAGGGATTTGTATTGAAATCAGGACGGCATTCATTCACAAAAAATGTTTATGGCGCAAAAATCGACGATGTACATTCGTCGGAGTATAATGGGATAATATGATGAACAGCATGAGAAGGGAGTCTTCATTTTTGAAGCGGAGCGTATATTTATTTTTGCTTTACTCCAACCTAACCATTCTATGTATTCCAATCGTTATCACCATGCTGGTACTCTTTCAATCGCAGCATTTACTGAGCTCAGAGGTCATTAATTCCAATAAAGCGCAGCTTAATCTGTTGAAGCAATCGCTGGACAACCAGTTTAAGGACATTAAAACGATGGGTCTGCAGCTTTCTTTGGACCCGAAGGTGATCAAATACGTTAATCAGGAGGATTTTAAAAATCCGCAGGCTAGGATGGATACATTGGATCTTATCTCTTCATTGCATTCTTATGCCGCTTCGAATGGGGTAATTAACGATATTTATATATATATGAAAAATCAGCATTTTGGCGTCACGACTTCAACGATGAATCAAGACGACCTCCTTTTCAAATTATTCCATGAGAATAAAGGCATTACAATGAAACAGTGGAGCGATAGTATGGAGAAAGCATACTTCGGGAACTTCGTCCAATTATCCCGCGATGACTTGGTCTTTATGCAATCGCTTCCCATTCAGGATATCAATGAATCGAAGGCAACGCTTGTCGTTATGCTCAATACCGATCGCCTGAAAGCAACGATCTCGAACATGCAGCTCGCCAAAATAGGAAGTGTGCTGATCCTGGATTCCAATAACAATCCGATCATGATTGCAGGCGAAACGGAGCATATTTCCGATATTGAATTCAGGCAGATCGGTCCAGCGGAAGGTACATTTAGCCAGCGATGGAACAACAACGAAGTGACGGTTTCTTACGTGTCCTCGCTTGAAAATGGGTGGAAGTATGTATCCATCGTTCCCACCAAGGTTTATTCCGCCAAGGTAAGCCAGTTAAGAAGTTGGATGGTTGCCAGCTTATTAATGTGCATTATTATCGGCGGAGCGCTATCCATTTACCTGACACGGAGACATTATATGCCGATCCGCCGTATGGTGGATATGGTTTCTCCGAAGGTAAAATCCAATTTGGAAGGAATAAAGAACGAATTTTCACTGCTCCAGTCCTTTATGTCGGAGAATGCGGCTTCCCAGGATACGATGAATCGAACAATCCAAAAGCAACAAAATGTACTTCGCAGCCATTTTCTTGCGAGATTGCTGAAAGGCAGAGTGGAGAGCGGTTCTGCGCTCTCGCAAGCTTTGGAATCTTTTGAATTACAATTCGAGACGAACCGATTTGCCGTCTTGTTGTTTCATATCGGGGATTATGAGCCGTTGTTCCGTGATAGCCGCCAGCAAGACGCTGAGTCCAATTTACAGTTCGTCCATTATATAGTGACGAATATTACTGAAGAGCTGATTGGCAGAAAGCATAATGTATTCTCCACCGAAGTGGATGGCATGATTGCCTTCCTGGTCAATATACAAGGCGAAGATGAAGTTCAGACGAAGCAAGATTTGATCGAGATTGCTCAAGAGGCTCAGACGATCATTCAAAATAAATTTTATATTCAGCTGACGATCGGCATAAGTGATATTCACCCGTCATTGACAGGCATTCCTTTTGGATTCGAGGAAGCGCTTGAGGCGTTGGAGTACAAATTTGTCATTGGCCCTAGTCAAATCATTCCATTCGAGCGGATTAAGCGGCCGAAGAATGAGCTCTATTATCCGCTGGACACGGAGCGCCAGCTTATTAATCATATCAAAACCGGGCACTACGAGGAGGCTATGGAGGCGGTCAGCGAACTGATCGTAACGAATGTATCGGATGGCACATTATCACTGCAGCTAGGCAAGCTCCTGATGTTTGAGCTAATCGGAACGATTCTGAAGGCTACGGAACATTTCCAGCCAGAACAACACGAGCTCATGATAGAGAAGCATGCTCTGATCAAACAGTTAACCCAGTGTGAATCGTTCGCGGAAATTGAAGAGGAAATTTATAAGTTTTTGAAAACGGTTTGCGACTACGTCGATTCAAAGAAAAAGAGCCACAATACCAATCTGAAAGATCAAGTATTAAGCTACATTGATGAGAATTTGGCCGATATGGATTTAAGTTTAACCATGTTATCATTGAAGTTCGAAGTGAATGCGCCGTACTTGTCGCGGTTCATCAAAGAGCAGCTCGGAGAAACTTTCATCGATTACGTCAATAAACAGCGTGTCCAATTGGCCAAGAAGCTTATGCTGGAAACCGATAATACGATCGCGGAGATTACGGAGAAGGTCGGTTTCACGAACAGCAACTCCTTCATCCGGGTGTTCAAAAGGTATGAGGGCATTACGCCTGGACAGTTCAGAAAAGGCGAGTAAGAAAAATTGACGATCGTGCAAAAATCGTAGATATACTTGCGCTAGGTTTAATGTGATAATACGGCGAAAAAACAAAGAGGGGAGACTATTTACATGTGGCGTAGGGCAATTGAAGATGCGGTGGGAAAGATTCGCCGTAATCTGGAACAGCACGGGCTGACGTTTCCGCATATCACTAATGAGAAGCGCTATGAATGGTCAGCCAATGAAGATTGGATCGAAGGCTTTTACACAGGCCTTGTTTGGCTGAGTTATGAGTATAACGGTGATCCTTACTTCAAAGAGCAGGCACAGCTGCAAATTGGAGATTTCAAACGCAGGCTGCAGCAGCGCATATGTTTGGAGCATCACGATATCGGTTTTCTTTACGGATTGTCTGCTCTTGCCGGGTGGATTGTGGAGCGGGATAACGATGCCCGCGAGCTTGCTATGCAAGCCGCCGATCATTTGATGGGCAGATGGAGATCGCAAGGGGGATATTTGCAAGCCTGGGGGCCGGAGAACGACGAGCAGAACGGCGGCCGAATCATCATCGACTGCTTGATGAATTTGCCGCTGCTGTACTGGGCCTCTCAAATGTCAGGTGACCCCAGCTATGGAGAAGTAGCGTATAAACAAGCAGAGCTGTCCAGACGTTTCTTAGTTCGCGGAGACGACTCCTCTTATCATACGTTTTATTTTCAGAAAGAGAATGGCAATCCGCTGGGCGGAGGTACGCATCAAGGCTATCGGGACGGCTCCACATGGACGCGTGGTCAGGCATGGGGCATTTATGGATTTGCCCTTTCGTACCGCTATACGCAGGATCCGGCGTTTCTTGGAACGTCCAAGCGGCTGCTGCGTTATTTCGTCGATCATTTGCCGGAAGATCACGTCGCATACTGGGATTTTGACGTTCCGATAGAGGAGCATACAAGCCGGGATAGCTCGGCATCGGCCATTACCGCTTGCGGCATGCTTGAGCTATTGGAGCTGCTGCCTGAAGGAGACCCGGATCGCGCTTGGATTTCAGACAGCTTGGAGCGTACGATGCAATCGTTAGTGATGCATTACGCTACAATCGGAGAGGAAGCCGAAGGCTTGCTGAAGCATGGCTCGTATCATGTTAGAGGAAACAGTGGATTGGATGACTATATGATTTGGGGCGATTACTACTATCTGGAGGCGTTAATGCGTCTGGAACGATCTGTACCCGGATATTGGTATGAGCGAAAAGACGGCATCAAAGGAATACGGAATTTTTGACATATAAACAGTAAAGAGCAGGCGCCGCGGACCTGCTCTTTTTATTAAACTTTTTTCGTTTAAGAAATATGTGGAACATTCCATCTAAAAATCCACTTTCTGATCTCAGTAACATCATCATTGAAGCGTGACAGTCAGCTTGTAGTGCAAAAAAATCAGCCGTTTGGATAAATCCAAGCTCTGCCTTCAACGGTTATAATGAGATCAATTAAAAAAGCAGAAAAAGAAAGCTATTACCGAATGTAAGGAGGGTCAAAATGCCGATTTTTAACAAGATGGAAACCCGTTGTCTTAGTTCACTAGCGAAGGTTTTTCCAGATCAGGATTTGAACGAACCTCCATTTGATCGAGGTTCCGCGCTGCTGAATGAAACGTATTCCTTTCAAGTTGCCTTTCGGGCAACGAAAGAAGCGAGTCATGCCATGAAACATGTGCAAGTGCATGCTGAATCCGGCCTGGGTGAAATGGTATCCGTACGCCTTGTCGGTCTTGTCCCATCCGAGTTGCCCATCTATGGCGATCATGACGACCGAATTCTTCGCGGTACTCCTGGTCTTTACCCTGACCCGTTATTTCCAATTGATGCTACGGAGGGGGTCGCGGTTTTACCTCATCAGTGGCGTTCGGTTTGGATAACCGTGGAACCGGTTGAACCTATCTTTGCTGGCTTATACCCGATTCGGGTGATCTTTGCCAGCGAATCGGGTGATACGTTAGCAGAGGAGAAGTTCGAACTTGAGCTCATTCCTGCGTATCTTCCGAAGCAGACGCTGGTTCATACCGAGTGGTTCCATACGGATTGTCTAGCCACATACTATCAAGTAGAGGTATTTAGCGAAGCTCATTGGAGCATTATTGAAGCGTTCATTCGTTCCGCGGTTTGCCGGGGTATGAATATGCTGCTTACCCCGTTGTTTACACCGCCACTTGATATGAAGGTCGGTGGCGAACGAACGACTGTACAACTGGTGGATGTATATAAAAAAGGGCGCAATTATACCTTCGGATTCGAACGGCTCAAAAGGTGGGTGGAATTGTGCGATAAATGTGGAGTGTGGTATTTCGAATTCTCACATCTGTTTACGCAGTGGGGAGCGAAGCATGCGCCAAAAATTATGGCAGAGGAAAACGGTCGTTTAACACAAATTTTTGGCTGGGAAACCGACGCTGCAGGGGACGAATACGGGGAGTTTCTTGATCAATTTTTACCCTCGCTTGTCTGTTTTATTAAGGAGCATGATCTTGAAAAAAGAAGCTATTTTCATGTTTCGGATGAACCTTATTTGGACCATGTGTCAGGATATTCCCGTGCGAGTGAAAGGCTGGCGCGTCATTTATCAGGCTTTCCGATTATTGATGCGCTTTCGAATTATGAATTTTACGAAAAAGGCATCATAAAAAATCCAATTACTCCCATTGATCATATAGAGCCCTTCCTGGAGAATGGTGTCCGTAACCTTTGGACGTATTATTGTTGTGCTCAGTATAAATCCGTTGCAAACCGGTTCTTCTGCTTTCCTTCCTCGCGTAACCGTATTATAGGCATGCAAATGTTTAAGTACCAGATCGCCGGTTTTCTACATTGGGGGTATAATTTCTGGTATTCGCAATATTCATTAAGGGTAATTGACCCTTACCGAACGACCGATGCGGATGTGGCGTTTCCTTCTGGCGATGCTTTCGCGGTTTATCCGGGTGCAAACGGCCAACCTGTAGAGTCTATTCGGCTTGCCGTATTTTACGAGGCGCTGCAGGATATGCGTGCTTTGCAGCTTTTGGAGGAGTTGATAGGCCGTGAGGAAACGCTTAAGATGCTTGAAGAAAACTTGGAGCAAGAACTAACTTTCAGAAACTTTCCGACGGATACAGACTGGCTGCTGGCATGCAAGGAAAAGATGAACCGGAAGATCGTTGAAGCGATACGTCGTCAGTCCGTAAGTACATAGAGATTTTGAAAGATTTTGAAGAAGCGTCAAATAGTTGCGGGCGGCACAGAGGACTACCCCTGCTACTGAGACGATTTTTGGCAAGAAGGAACTGAATGTTTTGAAGATGAAGGAATCGTAAAAAGCGAGTATAGCAAGAAGGCCCTAAGCTCCTTCATGGAACCTAGGGCTATTTCAGTTGGATTTTCTAATGAATCAACAGGTGATGTAATCGTATAGTATCTCAAAATTACTGTTGCCTTACATTGAAGAAGGTGATATATTATGTGTGTAACCGGTACCACATTATCATATATCGATATACCGACTGTAAATTGCTTATATTACTTATGTTTCTATTAATGAAAATGAATTAAGCACCAACGTGTGGTATCGTTTACACATGGAAAAGGATGGTGAACGATGTCAACAATTCGTGATGTCGCAAAGCTTGCAGGGGTTTCCGTCGCTACGATCTCCCGTTATCTAAACAAAAGCGGATATGTGAACGTGGAAACGGAGCTTAAAATTAAAAAGGCCATCGAAACGCTGAATTATTCGCCGAACGCGGTGGCCCGAGGCCTGGCAGGCAAGAAAACTAATACTATTGCACTGATCTTACCAGACATTTCAAACCCGTTCTTTCCCGAATTGGCAAGGGCTGTCGAAGACGTAGCCTCTATGTACGGTTATGCCGTCATCCTGTGCAACTCGGACAACCAGGGGATGAAGGAACAATCTTATATCGAGATATTAAAAAAGAAACATATCGATGGCATTATTTTTGCCTCAAATACGCTTAGTCATACCGAAGTGGCGCATTTGGATAAGAATGGAATTCCACTGGTTTGCTTGGACCGGGCTCCCGGCAAGCAATCGTGCAGCGTGGTCCGTTCTCAGAACAAGAACGGAGCGAAGCTCGCAATAAAGCATCTCCTGGGGATGGGCTGCCGTAAAATCGCTCATATTTACGGTCCGCATGAGCTCATTACGGCCAAAGAACGTCTCATCGGTTATGAGGAATCCGTTACAGGCTTCGATTGGTATTCCCCAACCTTAACGATGGAGGGCGATTTTTCGATCGCCGGAGGAATGCACGCTGCACAAGTGCTGATGGATCGGCATCCGGACATCGACGCCATATTCGCGGGCAACGATTTAATGGCCGTAGGCGCGCTTAAGGCGTTGATCCGCAGGGGCATCCGCGTTCCGGAGCAGGTGGCGGTATGCGGCTTCGACGGCATTAACATGACCGAGATTACGGAACCGGAAATCACGACGGTAGCCCAGCCGATCTATGAGATGGGGGCGCTCGTTTCACGCATTTTAATCAAAAAAATTGAAGGCATCATGGAGGCGGACCAGACCTATGAGCTGGATGTGTCCCTGATCCCCAGAAAGTCGACCCAAAGGAGAGAGTCATAATGAATGCGCCCAACATTACAGTCATCGGGAGCTTAAATATGGATATTGTCGTCGAATCGGACCGATTCCCGGTACAGGGTGAAACCTTGCTAGGCAAGGCGATCCGGTTTCTTCCCGGCGGCAAGGGAGCGAATCAAGCGGTAGCTTCGGCCCGGCTCGGGGCATCCACCCGGATGATCGGAGCCGTAGGCGATGACAGCTTCGGACGGGAGCTGCTGCAAGCTTTAACGAACGAAGGCATCGTGTGCGAAGGCGTGCGTGCCTTCCCGGATGCGACGACGGGGATCGCCAATATCTTTGTATCCCAGGGTGATAATAGCATCATCGTCCTGTCCGGGGCCAATCATCTTCTTAATCCCGAGGATATCGATCGAATCAAGCTTGCCATTGAACAAGCGGACATCGTTTTATTGCAATTGGAAATTCCTTTGGAGACGGTTTCGCATGCAGCCAAGCTGGCCAAATCGTTCGGGAAAACCGTTGTGCTGAATCCTGCGCCTGCGCAACCGCTTCCCGAGTCCCTGCTGCGGGACGTCGATTATATTACGCCGAACCGGACGGAATTAAGCTTGCTGACAGGGTTCTCCGAGAACGACGATCTGGAAGCTTCGATGCGGAAGCTGATCGGGATGGGAGCACGGCACGTCATTACGACGCTTGGCTCCGAAGGCTCTGCATTCATTGAAGCAAGCGGGCCTCTCGTAAAAGTACCAGGCTACAAAGTTCCTGTCGTCGATACGACCGGAGCCGGCGATTCCTTCAATGCGGCTCTTGCTTATTCCCTCGCTCAACGTAAGAGCTTGGAGGAGTCGGTTTCTTTTGCAGCGAAGGTATCGGCTCTGGCCGTAACCAAATTCGGAGCGCAGCCGGGCATGCCTACTTTAGAGGAAGTCGAACAATTTACAACACGAATGAGGTAGCAGAGATGAAAAAAACAGGCATCATGAACAGCCGCATATCTAAAATCGTCAGCGAGCTGGGCCATACGGATTCGATCGTGATTTGCGATAGCGGGCTGCCAATTCCACCCCATGTCGAGCGGATCGATATCGCCCTGAAGAAAGGCGTCCCTTCTTTTCTTGAGACGCTTGCCACCGTGCTGGAGGAGATGCAGGTGGAATCGGCCGTCGTCGCTGAGGAAATGACTAAGGCGAATGCGCAGCTTAGACAACAATTGGCCCCGGTCATGGAAGGCATACCGATCCGAGCCGTAACTCATGAGGAGTTCAAGCGAATCACCCATCAAGCGAAAGCCGTCATCCGTACCGGCGAATGCACGCCTTACGCGAATATCATTCTTAAGGCCGGAGTGATCTTCTGATCAAGGAGGGAGTTTCATTGACTTATCTGTTGGAAATGAACGATATCAGCAAAAGCTTTCCCGGCGTGAAGGTGCTCGAAAAGGTTCAGTTTAATCTGAACGCCGGAGAAGTGCACGCGTTGATGGGAGAGAACGGAGCCGGCAAATCGACCCTGATGAAAATTCTTGGAGGCATTTATCCGAAGGATGGCGGTCAAGTGTCGATAAAAGGAACGGTCACTGACATTACGTCGCCCTCCAAGGCTCAGAGCCTGGGCATCGTCATGATTCATCAGGAACTAAACTTAATTCCGGATCTGACGGTGATGGAGAACATTTTTCTCGGCCGGGAGTTCACATACGGCAAGACGAAGCTGATTAATTGGCCAAAGATGAAGCAGGAAGCGGGGCGCTATTTGTCTCAGCTCGGTTTAACGATTGATCCGGGTATCATTGCCGGCGAGCTGTCCGTAGGTCAGCAGCAAATGATCGAGATTGCTAAAGCGCTTTCCATGCATGCTGAGGTTCTTGTGCTGGATGAACCGACGGCGGCGCTGACCGACCGGGAAATTGAAGCGCTCTTCCAGGTGATTGAGGCGTTGAAGAAGCAAGGGGTCGGGATGGTGTATATTTCCCACCGCATGGAGGAAATCTTCCGGATCTGCGACCGGGTTACAGTAATGCGCGACGGTCATACGGTAGGAACGGACCGTATCGGCGAAACGAATATGGACAAGCTGGTAAAAATGATGGTAGGACGGGAAATCAAAGACCGTTTTCCTAAGGTGGACATTTCCGCCGGAGAAGAAAAGCTTCGTGTGAATGGCCTGACCGTGAAAGGCAAGCTGCATGATATCTCTTTCTCCGTGCGTAGCGGCGAGATTCTGGGCATCGCAGGTTTGATGGGCGCCGGTCGAACGGAGCTGGCCAAAGCGATCTTCGGCGTACTCCCCGTTCAACAAGGCGAGATTCGGATCAACGATAAGCCGGTTACGATTCGGAAGCCGATGGATGCCATTGCCGCTGGGATCGCCTTGGTAACGGAGGACCGCAAGGATGAGGGTCTGCTCCTTCCGCTTTCCGTCAGGGACAATATCTCCTTGCCGAATCTGGCCGACGTCTCGACGAACGGGTTCATGAGCCGTAAGAAGGAGAACGCATTAGCCGACCGACTGATTCGTCAACTAACAATCAAAACGCCGAACGGCGAATATACGGTCGGAGCGCTCAGCGGCGGGAACCAGCAGAAGGTTGTTATCGGTAAATGGCTCGCCACCCGCCCCGAGGTGTTCATCCTGGATGAACCGACGAGAGGCGTGGATATCGGGGCCAAGAAGGAGATTTACGATTTAATGAATCAATTGGTTTCGAACGGCGTGGCGATCATAATGATCTCATCCGAGCTTCCTGAGGTTCTTGGAATGAGCGACCGCATACTCGTCATGCACGAGGGCCGGATTACCGGCGAATTCATGAGGGAAGACGCCACTCAGGAGGACATCATGCATTGCGCGACGGGAGGAGCGAAAAAACATGTCGGCTGATAACATCAAGTCAGGCAAACGTCTAAGGAAATCTCAAAGCTTGGGACCGTTATTCGGTTTTATTTTGATCATCATTATATTATCCATCATCAGCAGCGATTTTTTGACCATAACGAATATTTTTAACGTTCTTCGCCAGGTGTCCATCAACGCGCTGATTGCTTTCGGAATGACGTTCGTCATTTTGACAGGCGGAATCGACCTGTCGGTAGGTGCGATATTGGCGCTATCCAGCGCATTCACGGCGGGGATGCTGGCATCGGGAACGAACACTTGGCTTGCCGTGCTCATCGGGCTGTTCTGCGGAGCAATATTTGGCGCGGTGAACGGACTGCTGGTAACCAAAGGAAAGGTTGCGCCGTTTATTGCCACCTTGGCTACGATGACCGTATTCCGCGGATTCACGCTGGTTTATACCCAGGGCAAGCCGATGACGGGGTTAAACGAAAGCTTTGCCTTTATCGGTAAAGGGTACTTCTTCGATATTCCGATGCCGATCGTATGGATGATCCTAATTTTTATCATTCTATATATTGTATTGAAATATACGACCTTCGGCCGGCGCGTATTCGCGCTGGGCAGCAACGAGGAAGCGACTTGGCTTTCAGGCATCAACACGTCGGGAATCAAAGTGCTGGTCTATTCCATCAGCGGGCTGCTGGCGGCGTTCAGCGGCATTATCCTCACCTCGCGCTTGAACTCGGCGCAGCCGACAGCCGGGACATCGTACGAATTGGATGCGATTGCAGCGGTCGTCTTGGGTGGAACGAGCTTGTCCGGCGGCAGAGGCTGGCTCGTCGGCACATTAATAGGGGCGATGATTATCGGGGTATTGGATAACGGATTGAACTTGCTGAATGTCTCATCCTTCTACCAATTGGTAGTCAAGGGCGCTGTAATTCTGGTAGCCGTTCTCATGGATCGTTCGAAATCCTCCAAATAAACTACATTTAAGGAGAAGATCACAATGAAAAAAATGCACATCGTAATGTCAGTACTCATGGCAGGTTCACTTATTATGGCAGGTTGCTCGACCCAATCGAAGTTGGAAGGGGGAGGCGCACAGCCGGCTCCGGGTAAGGATGCGGGCGCAGCCGGAGGCAAAGTGACGATCGGTCTTTCGCTGTCCACCTTAAATAATCCTTTCTTCGTCACACTGCGTGATGGAGCCATGAAAGCGGCAAAAGAATCGGGCGACAATCTCGTGGTTGTCGATGCCCAGAATGATACCTCCAAGCAAATCAGCGGCATCGAGGATCTGATCCAAAAGAAAGTTAACGTCATTATGATTAACCCAACGGACAGTGATGCAATCGTTACGGCCGTTCAAGAAGCCAATAAAGCCAACATTCCGGTCATTACCATCGACCGCGCTGCCAACGGCGGGCAAGTGGTTTCCCACATCGCCTCCGATAACGTGAAAGGCGGGCAAATGGCGGGCGATTACATTCTCAAAACGATCGGTGGCAAAGGCAACATCGTGGAGCTGCAGGGCATTGCCGGAACTTCAGCTGCACGCGACCGAGGGAAAGGTTTCCATAGTGCCGTAGACGGCAAAGACGGGGTAAAAGTATCGGCATCCCAGCCTGCGGACTTTGACCGAGCGAAGGGCCTCTCCGTTATGGAAAATATCCTACAAGGCAACAAAGACATTCAAGCCGTTTTTGCCCATAACGACGAGATGGCGCTGGGCGCTCTCCAAGCGATCCAAGCGTCCGGCAAGAACATTGCTGTCGTCGGCTTCGATGCTACGGATGATGCCGTGAAAGCCGTGAACGATGGCAAAATGGCGGCGACGGTAGCCCAAAAGCCGGCAGCGATCGGCGAAACGGCCGTTAAAACGGCCGATAAGGTAGCCAAAGGCGAGAAGGTAGAAGCTTCGATCCCTGTCGATCTGGAGCTTATCACGAAGAAGTAAATCTGTCAGTTTGGCTTTAGCCGCATCCCGTTCCCGGTCAGGGGGCGGGATGATTTTTTTCGGCATGACAAGAACATTATCTAATTCCCGATAGATCACAGCGAATGGAATAGGAAGGATAAACCGTAGCTGTCAGGTTTCTGGTGGAGGGTTGTCCAACGACACAAATGTTCCAACATAACTTTGATTAAAAAAGCTTGAGGAATCAGGCTTTTATTTTTTTATTCAATACCAGAGGAGAAGGACTATTGTCCGAATCCGACCTGTACGTTTCCGTGCGCTTCCATCATTTCCGCAGAACGATTGAGCAAACTTTTTATAAAGCTCATGCGTCTTTCATATGTAAGGCAAGCGAATGATACGCGCGTATCAAGGGGAGATTGTAATGAATAACAAGATGGAAAAGTTACTTATTCATTTTATTACGGAAAATAAGGAGAATGTGTATCGATTAGCTTACAGCTATGTCAAGAATGCGGAAGATGCGCTGGATATTGTTCAGGATTCGATCCACAAGGCTTTGTCATCCGTAGAAACCTTAAAATCCGAAGGTGCGATGAAGAGCTGGTTTTACAGGATCGTGGTGAATACATCGCTCGATTTCCTGAGAAAAAACAAGAGGATTCAGCTTGTAGACGATAAAACGCTGGAATTGCACAGCCCTGCAAGTGAAGACGCCTATCATGACATGGATCTGGAGAAGGCGATGGACGAATTGCCCCATACCTTTCGGACTGTGGTTGTACTTCGATATTTTGAAGATTTAAAAATTGAAGAAATTGCGGAAGTGCTGCATGAAAACATCAGTACCGTAAAAACACGGTTGTATCAAGCGCTCCGCAAGCTTCGACTTAAAATGAGCAATGAATTTCTGGAGGAGGTAAAATAAGATGAACGAACAGCTGGAACAATTGAAAAGACAATATAAGAGTGTGCCGATCCCGAGTGAATTGGATTTCGTCGTAAAGAAAGCTCTCAAACAAAAAAGGAAAAGCCCCGCATACATGAAGTATTTTGCTGGAGTCGGAGTGGCGGCTATCATTTTGGTATCAGGGATCAATATGAGCCCCGCCTTTGCCAATGCATTGTCAGAAGTGCCGCTGGTTGGCTCGCTCGTCAAGGTGTTAACGATTAAAGAATTTAAAGTCGATGACGGAGCGGCTAAAGCCGATATCAAAGTGCCTGCCATTACAAACATGGAAAATAAAACGTTGGAAGCGACGCTGAACAATAAATACTTGGAGGAAAGCAAAGAGTTATATAAATCTTTCACTGCCGATATGGAAAAATTAAAGAAAAATGGCGGAGGACACTTAGGCGTAGACAGTGGTTATGTCGTTAAAACCGACAATGATCAGATTCTTGCCGTGGGCAGATATGTGGTAAACACGGTCGGTTCCTCCTCGACATCGTTTAAATACGATACGGTAGACAAGAAAAATCAACTGTTGATTACGTTGCCGAGTTTATTTAAGGATGACAGCTATATCAATCTGATCAGCGAAAATATTAAAGATCAGATGAGACAGCAGATGAAGGCGGACCCTAGCAAGGTTTATTGGGTAGATGGTAAAATGAGCTTCAATGCCATTGCTAAAGATCAAAGCTTTTATATTAACAATGAAGGCAAGCTTGTCATCTCCTTTAATAAATACGAAGTCGCTCCAGGGTCGATGGGCGTCTTGGAGTTTACCATACCGACCAATATGATTGCCGATGCATTAGTTAGCAGAGAATATATAAAATAAAAATCGAACAGCACCTGTGAGCGGAATGAAAAAGTTTCCACCTGTTCGAATGCGAAAAGCGGCCTTGAACGATTCGTTCAAGGTCGCGTTTTTTGCCCAAATTACAGTAGTCCATTACACCGGTGCGCGTTCTTTACAGTTTAAGTTCTATTCCGGGTATGAAATGATAAGAGGGAGCATTTGTTGAAGTTATGAAAGGGGAACAAGACAATGAGTTCACGCAACGGCAACGATTCGACTGCAATGGCGACCATTCGCGCTACGGAACGATGTACACCGCCTCAGTGGGCGCTTCTTGAGCAGCTCCTGTTTGACACACTGAACCAAGCGGCGGAAGAATTTGTTGAACGGTATACGCGCTCCGACGGAACGCTCATTTGGCGCAATAACTGGCCGGGAATGGACGGCTCGGATATCGGGAGTTTGATGCCTATTACGACTGGATGCATTATGGAGAAGGATATTTGTACTTGTATTTCTTGGGGTTGGCCGGCCCCGCGACTTTGAAGGATCGTCAGCGCGCGGTAAGGTTTGCGAACATGTATACGGGCGACGATCCAGAAGCTCCGAATTACGATAAAGAACGAAAGCTTATCCGGTCGCCGCTGACGGGCAGCCGCGGTCCGCGTTTCCAGGTGTCCGAGGAAGATTGGAGTACGCACCGGGCGGGCTGAAATCATCAATCAGCATGGAGATGTAACCGGATCGGCAGAGATCGGCGGTAAATGGCTGCATATTTCACTGCCTGCGGGAACAGTCATATCGCTTCGAATGGCGATGGAACGCTATGTCAATCAGCCGACGTACGATATGCCTTGGCCGGATTACGATAACCTCTCGTTGATCCGCGGGCGCAATACGGAATGCTCCGAGAGCGCTGAAGTCAATGAAAGGCATATGCAAGCCGATGATCATTGATGCGCATCAGCACTATTGGAAAATCAGCCGCGGCGACTACGGCTGGTTGACGCCGAAGTCCGGGCCCTTGCTGTACCAGGACTATATGCCCGAACGGTTGTCGCCCGAGCTGCAGCGGTGCGGGGTAGCCGGGACTGTCGTTGTACAAGCGGCGCCGACGATGGAAGAAACGGAATTTCTGCTTGGCCTTTGCGAGCAAGAGGAGACTTTGCTCGGGGTGGTCGGATGGCTCGATATAAACGACGAAGACTTTGAAAAGCATTTCACCTGGTTCCGTTCCCATTCACGTTTTGTCGGCGTTCGCCCGCATTTCCCGCTGTGCCGGACGGTGATTGGAGCAGGTATCCGCAGTTGCTCCGTAATCTGAGGCTAGGACGGCTTTCCGGTAGATATTCTCGTTAGTGCGCTCAGTTTGCCCGTATTAGTGAAGCTGCTGGAGCGTATACCTGATCTGACCATCGTCATTGATCATCTTGGAAAACCAGGTATCCCAGGAAAAGAAATCGAGCACTGGGTGCAATGGATGGAAGCGGCTGCCGGGTTCGAGCGCGTTTTCTGTAAACTGTCCGGACTCGCGACAGGAACGGGCGGCGTTCGTTGGCACCCGGCCGATTGGGTCCCATACGCCAGGCATGCAGCCCGTGTGTTCGGTCCGGAAAGGCTCATGTTCGGAAGCGACTGGCCGGTTTGTTTGCAAGCCGGCAGCTTCGGGGAAATGCTGGACGCGGCCCGCGCAGCGCTGCCTGATTTGAAGCCATCCCATATCGAAGCTGTTTTTGGCGGGAATGCAGCCGGCGTTTATCGGTTGCCGGTTAAATAATAGGTTTATTGAGAGGGCAGACGAATGATTGCATTCGATCTGCCCTTTTCCATAGTCATTGCTCCATCCACGACCTCCTATTGATTGGAATAATCATAATTATAATGGTTAAATTAATAAAAATTGGAATGAGTCTGGTGGAGTAACATGAGGAATCTTTTAAGAAAATTGCTTTCGAACAGCCGGGAAAAACAAAAACCAGTTATGGGAATGAAACTTTATCCTTCTTTGCAAAAAAATATGGAATACATTCAAAACCAATTGTTTCATTCGGGTGATCTGAAGTGGCGGAGCATTAGATTTAATCAATCAGAGGGTCTTATCGTCTTTTTGGAATCCCTATCTGATCAACAAAGAATTCAAAAAGAAATCATTAAGCCCATAGAAGAAAAAAAAGAAGGAACCGTGGATGAACTCATTACTTCTTTGGAGATTACGAAAAAATCGAATCTTAACGAGGTGCCTCATGCCTTAGTTCAAGGCAATTGCGTATTGTTATTCGAAGGTACAGCAGAAGCTATTATTGTCGATGTAACAGCAGCTTATAAACGGAGTATATCGGAACCAGTGAACGAAGGCGTCGTTCGCGGCGCACATGATGGCTTTATAGAGAACCTCATCACGAATCTTTATTTGGTTCGAAAGCGCGTTGAAAATCCGAACCTGGTCGTTCGTTATTACAAGGTCGGAAAGGCAACCAAAACAAAATTGGCTCTCCTCTATATGCAGGATCTGGCGAATCCGGATCTGGTCCAAGAAGTGGATCACAGACTCGGTTCCATTGCGATGGATACCGCGATCTCTCCCGGATTCATTGCCGAATTGATTGAAGATAACCCATTTTCTCTATTTCAGCAAATCTTATTTACGGAAAGACCGGATCGGGCGGTAGCTAATCTCATGGAAGGCCGTGTAGTTATTTTATCGGATGGAGACCCGTCTGCGCTGATTTTGCCGGTGACTTTCTTTGCCTTTTATCAAAGCCCGGATGATTATCACAGCAGGTGGATTGTCGGTTCGTTCATTCGATTGATTCGTTTGGTGAGCTTTATCATCGCATCTTTAGTACCTGCTTTATATATTGCGATTATTGGCTTCCACCCCGAAATTCTTCCTGCAAATTTGATTTATACCGTAAAAAGCAGTATAGACAGAGTACCATTTCCACCTATTGTGGAGGCTCTTCTTATGCAGATTACCTTAGAGGTACTACGTGAGGCAGGTGTTCGTTTGCCGAGCAGAGTAGGTCAAACCGTCAGTATTGTTGGCGGCTTGGTTATCGGTGAATCGGTCGTGCGAGCCGGACTGGTTTCATATCCTATGGTAATCGTTGTCGCCTTAACCGCTATTTCGTCGTTTGTGGCCCCCTCAAATGAAATAAGTACGGCCACTCGCATTCTGGGCTTCCCGCTCATGATCCTGGCCGCGATGTTCGGTTTGATCGGCATCACGTTTGGCTTGCTTTTCATCTTAATCCACTTATGTAAATTGGAATGCTTTGGTACAGCCTATTTTGCGCCTGTTATGCCTCTGCGAATCAAAGATTTGAAGGATACATTTACACGCTTTCCCATCTGGAGCTTGAATCAGCGTCCCCATGACCCGCATCCAAAAAGGTTAAATCAAGAAAAATATTCAAGGGGGTGGGAACATGATGATCCCGGATAAGAGTAAAATTACTCAGGGGCAGCTCATGTTTTTTGTTGTACAGTCTCAAGTGGGGGTTGGAATTTTATCTCTTCCTCATAAAATGCAGGCTATAACCAAGGGAGGAGGTTGGATTTCTACATTAATCGCCGGATTGGCCGTACAAGTGATTATTTTGATTCTATGGGGTCTTTGCAGACGGTTTCCTTCCGATACAATATACAGCTTCTTACCGAAAATCGTCGGCAATCTTCTCGGGAATCTGCTTGGCCTTGTTTATATTGGCTATTTTCTGTTTTCTGCGGGAACGGTTTTAGCCTTATTTGCCGATGTCGTGGGAAAGTGGGTGCTCCAAAGTACGCCTAGATGGGCATTATTAATTCTCACCCTTCTCACCTGTATGTATTTGGTTAAAGAAAATCTTCGAGTGATAGCCAGACTGTTTGTCATCTCTTCGTTGACGATCATTGTAATGGTGCTGCTATCCTTGATGGGTTATGTCAAGATGAACATCAGCTATATATTTCCTATAACGGAAGCGGGATGGGGGAACATCGTCAAAGCTGCGAATGAGGCGTTGTTTCCTTTAGTCGGGTATGAAGTTTTATTGGTGATTTATCCTTTTGTTGAAGGGAAAAGCGGCGGGAAATTAAAGGCAGCCTCTTTAGGAAATATGCTGATTGCCCTTTTTTACACATTTGAGGTGTTTACCAGTTTGATCATTTTCAGCCCGGCGATCATGCCTGCCATTTCGGAACCTCTCCTCTATATGCTGAAAGGCTTTTCTTTCCAGATCATTCAACGAATCGATTTAATCTTCTTATCTTTATGGGTTTTTATTGTTAGCACTTCCATTGTCGCTTGGTTATACATGGCAACAACAGGCTTAGGTCGCTTCTTTCACCGGGGTGAACATAAAAGGGCAGTCCCCTATGCAGCTATCATTGTCTTTATTTTGGCTATGATTGCTCAAGATCCATCGGTCACCGACCTCTACGATCGAATGATTAAGATTTCTCATTATACGCTTGTGGTTGGGCTTCCTTTGATCCTGCTCATCTTCTCGTATCTTACAAGAAAAAGGAGCGCGTAAGCCAGATGAAAAGGAGCTGCTTTTCAAGCGCGGTTATTGTTGTTCTCTTATTGATGACTGGGTGTTGGGATCAAGATCTTTTAAGGAATGCTCGTTTGCTTTATGGAGCAGGGTTCGATCTCGCACCGAATGGAAAGCTTCTAACCACCTTTGTCATAAGGGACATGCCTGCTAGCGAACAACAGAGTCCTAAAAACGATATTATATATACGGTCAGCAATACGGCACTGGAAGCCCGCGATAAAGCGGATGATAAGATATCCCGGGTTCTTCGAGCTTACAGAAATCGGATCATTCTCATTGGTGAGGAACAGGCTAAACAAGATATTTATCCGATCCTCGATGTTTTTTACCGCGATCCCAAGAGCGCTTTAAATGCGAGGGTCGGAGTGGCGCAAGGGAAGGCGGCAGACATACTTTCCCTCAAAAAAGTAGGGAATGTCTTAATTGAAGAAGAAATTGATGAATTAATCATGAGCAAAGAAGGGACTACAACCGTTCCCAAGGTGACACTTGAAACGATTTACCCTGTAATGATGGACCCCGGAGAGGATTTTGTTCTTCCATACCTCATGGAAAAAGGGAAACGAGTGGACGTTTCGCGGATTGCCATGTTTCATAAGCGTCAATTTACAGGGACACTGAGCTCTGATGAATCTGCCATGTATTTATTTTTGAAAGGCAACAAGGGAAAAGTGGCGAGATTCACCCAAAAAATAAGTACCCGGAAGGATCAACCTAACGGTGATGACTTTTTAAGCTTTAATGTAGAAAAATCAAAGCGAAATATGAAGATTTTGATTCAATCAGGCGATCAAATTACGGTTAGGCTGGATTTAAAATGGAAGGTGAGTATCGTTGAATATCCGAAAGATCGCTTAAATGATAAAAAAATGGTTGCGCAATTAAACCAGCTTCTGTCTAAAGAGATGACTCACTTGGTAAACGAAACGATTAAAAAAATGCAAATAGCCCGCTGCGACGGACTAGGGATCGGCAGACAACTCATGGCGTTCCATCCCGATATCTGGAAGAAGAAGAAGGAAGACTGGGGGAGCAACTATCAAAAGGTACATTTTGTTCCTGAGGTTCAGGTAGAAATTGCGAAGAAAGGGATTATAAACTAAGATTACTTTTCCCATATCGAGCATGGGGTGAGAAGTAGTCTTTTTTCTTTACAAAACATTTACACCTATTTGACGTGTGCAAAACATTGCGATTCTACAATGAAATTGTTATTAAAAACAACAAATTCGCACAAATACCCAAATCGGAGGAGTTTATTGTGAAAAGACATCTTTCTTTAAAATCAGCCTTAATCATCAGCATTATGGCTTTGGGAGTTTCGGCATGCGGTACGCCTCAGCAATCCGCTCCCGCGGCAAACACTCCGGCTCCGGCCAAAGAACAAACTTTGGAGGAGATTCAAAAGCTGGCGAAACAGGAAGGAAAGGTTGTCAGTGTAGGGATGCCTGATGATTGGGCCAACTGGAAACAAACTTGGGGCGACATCACTACGAAGTACGGTTTAACGCATTCGGATACGGATTTAACAAGTTCTGAGGAGATCGCCAAATTCGATGCCGAGAAGAATAACCCAACGGCTGATATCGGGGATGTAGGTATGGCTTTCGGACCGATCGCGAAGGACAAGGGCGTGACCATGCCGTATAAAACCTCGTATTGGAACGACATTCCGGATTGGGCTAAGGATAAGGATGGCAACTGGATGGCCGGTTATCAGGGGACGATCTCCATACTTGTCGATAAAGCACAGGTGAAAAATCCGCCAAAAACGTGGGAAGATATTGAAAAAGGAGATTATAAAGTTCAAATCCCGGATGTTACCAAGTCGTCGCAAGCACAGATGGGCGTACTGGCAGCAGCGATCGCGCATGGAGGAAGTGAAGGCAACATTCAACCCGGCTTGGACTTTTTTGCGAAATTGGCCAAGCAGAACCGATTGGTTACCAAGGACGTAACCAAAGCTGATTTGGAAAAAGGGGAAGTACAAGTTGCGATACTTTGGGATTTTGTGTCGTTAGGCTTTAAAGACCAAATCGATCCAAATCGCTTTGAAGTAAACATTCCGCAGGAGGGCAGTATCGTCGGCGCCTACACAACCATCATTAACAAGTATGCGCCTCATCCGAATGCCGCTAAGCTTGCCCGCGAATTTATTTTGAGCGATGAAGGTCAAATCAACTTGGCCAAAGGCTATGCCCGTCCTATTCGTGAAAATGTCAAATTGCCGGATGAAGTTGCCAAGAAGCTGATTCCTAGCGAACAGTATAAAAATGCGAGACCGATCAAGGATTTCAAGACTTGGGATGATACATCCAAAAAAATTCCGCAAATGTGGCAAGAACAAGTTTTGGTTAACATCAAGTAACGGATTAATGAGAAGTGAGGTTTGTCCGAATGAAGCATAAAGTTACGCTGTTCGCCGTCATTGCTCTGCTTCCGTTTGCGCTGCTGATTGCCTTATTCGAGCTGCTCCCGCTCGCGGCAATGATACGCGACAGCTTTCTTGCTGATGACGGGATCACGTATACGTTCAAACAATATATTATTGCTTTAACCAATCCTTATTATACAAAAGGAATGGTAAACAGCCTGCTCATTTCTATATATTCCAGCTGCATTGGACTCGCGATCGCCATCGCTGCGTCATATTCCATGACGCGAATGTCTTCGAAGATCCAATCCATTCTGGTGACCTTCTCGAATTTAACGTCTAATTTTTCCGGTGTGCCGCTGGCCTTCGCTTTCATTATTTTGCTTGGAAACAGCGGCGTGTTTACGCTGCTGTTTAAAGAATGGGGCTTGAACATTACAGGTTCGTTCAATCTATACAGTTGGGGCGGTTTAGTGGCTGTATATGTTTATTTCCAAGTGCCGCTAGCGATCCTGCTTCTTTACCCTGCGTATTCCGGCATTCATAAACATTGGCGTGAGTCCGCCTCGTTGCTTGGCGCATCGGCTTTTCAATTTTGGCTGCGAATCGGATTCCCGGTGATTATTCCCAGCGTAGTCGGCACGTTCAGCATTCTACTTGCAAACGCGATGGGCGCTTATGCAACAGCTTATGCTTTAGTGGGGGGCAGCTATAATTTGCTGCCCACCCGCATCGGCGCGCTCGTAGCCGGGGATGTAGCCACAAGGCCGCAACTGGGCAGCGCGCTCGCCGTCATTTTAGGATTGATGATGGTTGTCGCGATGTGGTGTAATGAACGTATGATGCGGCGGTTCAGGAGAGATTTGCGATGAAGAAAAAATGGGTGCATACGATTATCATTTCGGCGACTTTTCTATATCTCTTCTTGCCGCTCGCGGCCACGTTCTTGTATTCGATCGCCAAAGAATGGCATCATACGATTCTTCCGGCTTCTTATACGCTCAGCTCGTATGAGAATTTGTATACGGATCCTCGGTTTTTACAAGCCGTCGGACGAACGCTTCTCGTCACTGCGATAACCCTTGTTCTAAGTGTAGTTACCATGGTGACCGCCGTCTTTGTCGTGTTCATGTATTTGCCTACAATGGAGCGGGTCCTGCAGGCGCTTGTGATGATCCCCTTCGCCGTTCCCGGTGTGGTTGCTGCCGTAGGGCTTATCAAGGTGTACTCAAGCGGGCCGATCGTATTGTCCGGGACGATCTGGATCTTAATCGGAGCGTATTATGTACTGGTTCTTCCCTATATGTATCAAGGTATCCGAAACAATTTGCGAACGATTGACGCCAAAAGGCTGATGGAAGCCGCTGAAGTGCTCGGTGCGAGCAAAATTAAAGGTTTTACATCCGTTATCATGCCTAACATGGTGACTGGAATGCTCGTATCCGCTTTATTATCGTTCTCGATCCTGATCGGCGAGTTCGTTCTGGCCAATTTTCTCATCGGGGGATATTATGAAACGATTCAAATTTATTTAATGAGACGCTTGAATGAAAACGGCCACTTGGCTAGCGCGATTGTGATTACGTACTTCCTTACAGTGGCGGCGATTTCCTGGATGATGCTGAGATTAGGCAGGCGTTTCGTGAAGACAGAAGAAATCAAGGAGAAGGTAACATGAGCTACGTCCAAATCGATCAAGCGCTTAAGCGATACGCGGATTCTACTGTACTGAAGCAGGTATCTCTGCAGATTGAAAAAGGTGAGCTGGTTACCCTGCTGGGACCAAGCGGCTGCGGGAAGAGTACGCTGCTTCGTTCTATCGCCGGTCTGGAGAAGCTGGACGGCGGAACGATCAGCGTAAACGGGAACGATATTTCCCACCTTCCGCCGCAACGAAGAAATGTGGGCATGGTTTTTCAATCCTATGCGCTGTTCCCGAATATGACCGTTTTTGATAACATTGCCTTCGGTCTGAAAATGCGAAAATGGCCTCGAAAAGAGATTACCGATAAGGTAAAACAAGTTATCGAGTTGATCCATATGTCCGATAAAGCATCCTCCTATCCGCATCAATTGTCCGGCGGTCAGCAGCAGCGTGTAGCGCTTGCCAGAGCGCTTGTCACGGAACCGGATATACTGCTTCTGGACGAACCGTTAAGCGCGCTGGATGCGAAAATAAGGAAAAATCTTCAAATCGAGCTGCGAAACATTCAGCGGGAATTGAAGATGACGATGATTTTCGTCACGCATGACCAGGAAGAAGCCATGACCATCTCCGATCGCATTTTTATTATGAATGGCGGAAATATTGTTCATCAGGGCAAGCCGGAAGACATCTATGCTTCTCCAAAAACCGAATTTGTCGCCCGGTTTATCGGCAGCTATAATGTATTGACAGATATCGAACTTCATAGTTTAACAGGAAAGTCGTTCGAATCGGGCAGCTATGCCATTCGCCCGGAGGTAATGGAGCTTCATCCGCACGATGCACCCCCCGAGCAGCAACAGCCCGGCATATGGCTCGAAGGGATTGTCAAGAGTATGACCGTTCGCGGCAATGTGTGCCGGTACTTGATTCAATCACAGGATGTCACCTTATGGGTGGATGAACTGAATGTGCCTCAAAGAGGCGCTCTGGATGAGGGATTGTTCATTAAAGTGCGGATCCCGGAGTCTGAATGTAATTTACTAGAATAGAAGGTGAAGAAATGCCGGTAATGTCGATAGAACGAAAAAACGTTATTCTTGACCGGTTGCAGGCTTACGGTAAAGTGAACGCGGCGGAACTAGCCAAACTAATAGACGTATCGATGGAAACGATAAGGCGCGACCTGGATATGCTGGAGAAGGAAGGACTGCTGAGGCGTGTGCACGGCGGAGCTGTTAAAATCAACTTCCAATTGGGAGAGCCTCCGTTCTATCAGCGCAAACAGGTCAGTCTGGAAGCTAAAAAGAAAGTGGCTCAGAAAGCCGCGCAGCTGGTCAGAGACGGAGATACGATCGTCATGGGTGGAGGAACGACGATCCTGGAGATGGCGCAAGCGCTTCGCGGCGTCAACAAGGTAACCCTACTGACCAATTCGGTACCTACAGCACATACGCTGATGGATTCTTTAAACCAAGGATTATTTCATGGAAAGGTGATCCTCTTGGGCGGAGAATTAAATGAGGAGCAATATTCTGCCAGCGGTACCGTATGCGAGAAAATGCTGGATTTGTTCTGTGTAAATAAAGCATTTATTTCTCCGGGGGGCATCTCGCTTTCAGGCGTTATGGAGTACACGCTGGAAGAATCGTCGATTTCTGCGAAGATGATTCAGGTGGCTAAAGAAAAGATCATCCTGGCGGATCATTCCAAGATCGGTGCGGAAGCTTTATGCAAATTTGCACAACTTGATCAAATTAACGCAATCGTTTGTGATCATGAAGCGCCCCTGTCATGGCGGACATCTCTGGAGAATATCGATTGGATCACAGCGAATGAGGAGACGATCAAGTGAAACAGATTAAGGGGATTTTGTTTGACAAAGACGGAACTTTGATGGATTTTTATTCCAGTTGGATCTTGGTGGCCAAGCAGCTAGCCGATCATTTGCTTGAAAAATTAGATATCGCCAATGATGGTCCTGCGATCAAAGAAGATTTGCTCAATTCTATAGGGCTGCATGACAATAAAGTAGATCCCAAAGGCTTCCTGGCTAGCGGCACCACTCACGATATCTTCGAAGCGTTTGTTCATGTGCTGCTGAAAGCGGAAGTGAATCAGGAGAAGCTGGATGGTTTGGATCATTGGATCACGGAAGAGCTTTATAGATTAACCAAAGCCAATCGGGACAATCTAAAGCCGACGGCGGATTTGCCGCATTTACTTGAACAGCTTCGTCGGCATGGAATTAAAATAGGTATCGCAACTGCGGACGATCGGGATTCTACGAAGTTCTTTTTGGATAAGATCGGCATTCAAAGCTATTTTGATTTTATCGGCACATCGGACTACTATGAAAAAAAACCGAATCCAAGCATGATTCAAATCTTTTGCGAGATTACGAATATCAGTACGGAAGAAGTCGCTGTTGCCGGTGATACGATTGTCGATCTTCAATTTGCCAAAAACGGTTCGGCCGGCCTCGCGATCGGCGTACTCTCCGGTGTCAGCGGAGCAGCCGAGCTGAGCGGACTAGCCGATCTAATCGTAGATTCCGTCGGGGATATCGTTACGGAGAACGGCGGTTTGATTTGGCAGAAGAAGGAAGACTGATGAAACGAAATTAGTTCCGGAGGAGAGATCATGAAAATCGGGTTGGAAACTGAAAGTTATCACTTACAGTTCATTTCAGGGCGCATGGATGTATTTCAATTTATCCGCAAGACAGCCGAACTAGGATTAGACGGCGTCATGTTGAATATTAATCCTTGGCCGGGGCTGCCCGGATGGGGAGTTCTTGAATCATTTGACCCCGAATATTTAGCGGAAGTAAGAAACGAAATCCGGAAATACGGATTTTTTGCTGAAATCGATACGCGCGGAACGGATCCGGAGCATTTGACGCAAGTGATTGAAGCTGCTCATCAACTAGGGGCTGACGTCGTTCGGACTTACGCTTGTATGGGCGTATACGATCCGGATACATTGAGAATAGCTCCGCAAGATATAAAACAGCTTGTCCCGTTGCTGAAGAAATACAGAATTCGACTGGCCGTGGAAAACCATGAGGAAGAGATTGCGGATGAAGTCATTCAAATCATCAAGGAAGTGAACAGCCCATGGGTAGGCGCACACTGCGATATTGGCAATAGCATGATGGCCTGGGAGGATCCGGTGGAGGCTGTCAGGAAATTGGCGCCTTATGCATTCACCACCCATTTTAAAGACCACATCATTATTCATGACGGCGAGGACTACCAAGTATGCGGAGTGCCGGTAGGAGCAGGCAATATCGATACGGAAGAATGCTTCAAAATACTCGTCGAACAATCGACCTTAACCTGGATCAATGTGGAAATGTGCTTTCCTTATGCGGTTTCTTTCAAAAGAAAGCCGGGAACCGGCGGCATATTTCAAGTCGGTGAAGGCGCGTTCAAAGTGGAGCAGCCTCCGTATGAATTAAACAGGATTAAACCGCTGGACTATTACTACCCGCCGGCGGAACTTTTAGAAACGATGATTGAAGATCAAGCAAAGGGCGTAGAACAATCCGTTAAGTATACGCTGGCATTAAGAGATAAATATTGTCGATAATAAGGAAGATGCGGCATGAATATCGTGCTCATAATAATAACAGAGCGTCTGAACCATGAGCTCTCCCGGGTGGAAACATTAGGGAGAGCTTTTTTGTTCCATGTGAGCAGACAATCAGATCATGGATCGGGACTTTTTTGTCGTACTTGATCATATGTGTTAAAATGAGTTAAAAACTTGAGGTGCCGATATGCTTCCCTTGCAAAGAAAACAAGCACTTTTGGACTTTTTATCACAACGCGGCGCGGCGACAATGAAAGAGTTAAGCGAACATTTGGAAGTGTCGGAAATGACGATTAGGCGCGACCTCAATGCGCTGGAGCAAGAGAATCGCGTGCAGCGTTCACACGGAGGCGCTATTTATATTGGCGCTGTCTCTTCGGTCGAAGAGCCGGATACGGCCTCCAAGCAAGCGCGCAACCGCGACGTGAAAGATCGCTTGGCTGCCTATGCAGTTGAGCGATTCGTACAGGACGGGGACGTGGTGATCCTGGAGAATGGAACAACCGTTTCCCGTATGGCGGAGCTTCTCGGTGTCTACCCGGAGCTGACCCTTTTAACGAATGGCTTGGATACGCTGAGCCTTTTTCGGCCGCTGGTCACGGACAGACGATCAATGATTTGCTGCGGCGGCATGCTTCGCGAAGTATCGGGTACTTTCGTCGGCCCGCTCGCCGAACAATTTTTTGCGAGCTACCACGCCGATACTCTATTTATCTCCGCATTGGGCTACACGGCTGAAGATGGCTTCACCGATCCCAATCTGCTGGACACGCAGGTAAAGAAAGCAATGATCGGAGCGGCGACAAAGGTTGTCATGATTCTCGACTCTTCCAAGATTGGCAACCGTTACTTCACTACGGTGGCGAGCTTATCCGATATCGATGTTTTCGTTACCGATCAAGGAATCCGGGATGCGGATAAAGAGTGGATCCAAAACAGTGGGATCGAGCTGCATATTATACCTCTTCCCTGACAACAAACTCCTGTTCATATGTGTTAATTTATGATATTATATGTTCATATGAATGGGAGGAGCCGAGAGTGTATGCGTAAAGTATATAACAAAGAACCGTTTGTTCGGATACGAAATTGGGACAACGAGGCTTGGATCGGTTATGAAACTATTGGCGAGACGATTAAAGAAGCACTCGCGAAAAAAGGACAGCAGAAGGCGATCGTCGTCGTAGAATGTTATCCGGGCGTCAGACAGGAGGAGATTCTCGAAGGCTTGGCAGATTCACTCTTTCCGGCCATGGTGATTCGCTCGGAAGACGCGGCTTTGGAGCCTGCCCGGGTCGACCGTATCGTCGAACGCTATATGACGGACGATCGTGTATTCGGTTACATGGCGCCTTTCGTGATTGATGAATTTTATGATCCAGGCAAAATGGACGAGCTGCGACGACGCTTGGATGCCGTAAAGGCCGGGATTACGATTGTGATCGGGTTCGGTGCTTCATTAATCGTCAAGGGCGACATTCTCGTTTATGCGGACTTAGCCCGCTGGGAAATTCAACAGCGCTATCGGGCGAAGGAAGTCGGTAACTGGCGGATGAATCGAAGGGAAGACGACGTTTTGCGTCTTTATAAACGAGGCTTCTTCTTCGAATGGCGAATGGCGGATCGGCTGAAAAAATCGCTGTTCGACCGAATCGATTATTATTTGGATACGAACACCAGGGACGAGCCGAAGATGGTTACGCGGCAAGCGTTGTTCGCCGGATTCTCTCAAACGGCAAGCCAGCCGTTCCGGCTCGTTCCTTATTTTGATCCTGGCGTGTGGGGCGGAACGTGGCTGGAGGCGAATATCGACCTGCCCGAGCGGGAACATCCGTATGCCTGGGGCTTCGACGGGGTTCCGGAGGAGAATAGCCTGTATTTTCAATATGGAGAGGTCAGAGTAGAACTGCCCGCTATCAATCTCGTGTTTTTCGAATCCATCAAGCTTCTGGGTGAGAGAGTCTATTCGCGGTTCGGCGCGGAATTTCCGATCCGCTTCGACTTTCTGGACACAATCGGGGGACAGAACCTCAGCCTTCAAGTCCATCCGACGACCGAGTATATCCGCGATACGTTCGGCATGGCTTATACACAAGACGAAAGTTATTATATTCTCGATGCCGAACCGGGAGCGGAAGTGTATCTGGGGCTCAGGGACAACGTTGAGCCGGATGTCATGCTAGCGGATTTGCGCAAGGCGCAGGAGGGAGGATTCACGTTCCCCGCGGAGAAATACGTTAATGTGTATCCTGCGGTGAAGCACGACCACTTCCTTATTCCTGCCGGAACGGTGCACTGCTCGGCATCGGGCTGCATGGTGCTGGAAATTAGCGCGACACCTTACATTTTCACATTCAAGCTATGGGACTGGGATCGGCTAGGCCTCGACGGGAAGCCTCGTCCGGTTCACCTCGAGCATGGAAGCAAGGTCATTCAATGGAACCGGACAACCGAATGGACATCCTCGGAATGCGTGGGCCGCGTGGAAGCCGTTGCGGAAGGAGAAGGCTGGAAGGAGGAACGCACGGGACTGCATGAGCTTGAGTTCATCGAAACCCGACGTTACTGGTTTTCGGAGCCGGTATTGCACGAAGCAAACGGCAGCGTTCAGATGCTGAACCTGGTTGAAGGCGAAGAAGCGACTGTCGATAGTCCGACCGGATCATTCGAGCCGTTCGTCGTCCGATACGCGGAGACATTCATCGTTCCGGCTTCGGTGGACGCGTATTCCATACGGCCAACCGGTCCGAGTCAAGGCAAGACGATCGGTATCATTAAAGCATATGTAAGAGCTTAGGGGGCGCGGATGAAATGAATCGGGCTATCATACTTGCCTTCGATGTCGGAGGAACGCAAATCAAGGCCGCAGCAGTGATCGGCGGATCGATCATTGAAGAGACGATCTCGCAATATGAGTCACATGCCGATCGCAGCGCCGAACAGATTATCGCGCACTTCATGGAAATTGCCGTTGATATCGTCGGCAAGGCAGGGCGGGAACAACTGCCGATCGGAGGGCTTGGCATGGCTTTTCCCGGCCCTTTCGATTATGAGAACGGGATCAGCCTCATTCAGGGACTAAGCAAATTCGAATCACTGTACGGTCTTTCCGTTGGGAAACAATTGGAGGAAGCCATTCGATCAAATGAGAATTTGGGGGCTCGGCTCGACCCCTCGTTCGGAATCAGGTTCGAGAACGACGCCGCGTTATTCGGACTCGGCGAAGCCGGCTACGGAGAAGCTCGCGGTTCCGAAAGAACCGTATGTCTTACGATAGGTACAGGACTCGGTTCCTGTTTCTTGGAGAACGGACGCTTAGTGAAGCATCGCGACGGTGTTCCGGAACAGGGATGGCTGTACAACATTCCTTATGGAGACAAACTTGCGGATGATTATGTATCAAGAAGAGGTATCCTGCGGTTAGCCGAGGAGCTGGGGCTGGAGCTGGAGGGTCCTGACGTTCATGATTGCGCTATGTTAGCGAAGTCCGGAGATCAGACCTCTAAGCGGTTGTTCGAGGAGTTCGGCAGACGAATGGCTGCGATTCTGGCCCCGTCGCTCCGGGTTTTTGCGCCGGATACAATCGTGATCGGAGGTCAAATCTCCAAAAGCAGCAGCTTGTTTTTACCCGCTTTTTGCGAGGAATTGACTTGCATGGACTTCCAAACGAATATAAGGGTGAGTCGAAATACTCTCTTTAGCACGTTTAATGGAATATACGATTTCATGGATTTCTGTTAGTGCTTAAAGAGCCGAATGGAGGTAATGAGTAGAATGGAAAACCGCCAAGCACACTTGTCTGGACCGATTGTAAGCGATTACGATTTTTTTACCCGTTCAATCGATACGAACTTGCCGGTTCTGGAGGATGTAAAGAAAGCAGTCGAAAGCAAAGACTTCGGAACAGCGCGCCGATTATTTGCGGAGCATGTGCGGAGATCCTTGCGATCGGATCTTTACTTCCAAATCCCGCCTCATGAAATGCAAAACCAATTTTTTCTGCCGGGAGAGACGTTGGAAGAAATGGGCGAGCGTATCTTGGCTTTAAAGCTTGTCTCTTGCGGCACGCCTCATCAATTCTTCGGGAAGGTGGACTGGTCCGCCAATCCCACATTTAATCAATATATGGAATGGACCTGGCAGCTCAACCGCCATTGGGAATGGGAGGTACTGGCGAAGCGTTACCGGGAAACGGGAGCTGAAAAATATGCTGAGGGACTGGTGAATCTGTTTACCAGTTGGGTCCGGCAGGCCGTTGTACCGGAGAATGCGCCGGGAAATTCGACTTACGGGTGGCGGACGATCGAGTGCGGTATCCGTATGGGCAATGCCTGGCCTTATGCGCTTCACGCCTGTTACCGCTCTCCCCATTTCACCGACGATGTCTTGATCGATTGGTATAAATCCTTGTGGGAACATGCAATGCGGCTGCGGGGCCATCACCGGGAAGAAGGCAACTGGCTGATTATGGAGATGAACGGTCTATCCCACATTGGCGTGCTTTGTCCCGAATTCAGGGAAGCGGAAAATTGGAGAAATTATGCTCAGGAGAAACTGATCGGTGAATTGAACAGACAACTATACCCGGACGGGTTTCAAATTGAATTGAGCACGAATTATCACGAGGTCGTTTTAATTAATTATTTTCAAGTTATTCAGTTGTATCAGGCCTATGGGTACCCGATTGCTCCCGAAATTGTCAACGCACTCGAGAATGCCTGCTCCATTCATGTCAAGCTGATGATGCCGGACGGACGACTGCCGGATGTGAACGACGGCTGCTGGCTGAAAGTGTCCGCTTCTACTTCCATGTCCGAGGCGACAAGGCGGTATCCGCACCGGCAGGATTTTCTTTGGGCCTATACGGAAGGACAAGAAGGAAGACCGCCGGTTGAAACGTCTATTCCCTTGCCATACAGCGGGTACTATGTCATGCGAAACGGCTGGGATCGGCAAGCCGTATGGGCGATGTTCGACGCGGGTCCGTTCGGGAGGGGCCACCAGCACGAGGATAAACTGAATCTGCTGATTCATGCCTACGGAAAACTGTTGCTTACCGAAGGGGGGAATTACGCCTATGACGACTCCGAAATGCGGCGTTATGTGCTGTCCACTCGCTCTCACAACACGGTTCGCGTAGACGGATCGGATCAGAACCGGAGAATGGCTTACCGGTGGAGGGCGGAAGACCTCCATTTGCAGGCAGGCGCGAAATGGCATTCGTCCGAAGCTTTTGATTTTGTTCAAGGAACATATGACGAAGGCTACGGCGCTCTGGCGCAGATCAGGGTCACACACAGCCGAAGCGTGCTGTTCTTGAAAAACCATCCGCTCGTTTCTCCATGCTTTCTGGTGATCGACAGGCTGGCGCCGCAGGATGAACAATCGCACAACTATGAATTTTTATGGCATCTGCATAGTGAATCGGCATTTGTTCAAGGGCTGAATAGTTTTACCTTGAACCGTGAAGGTCCGAATCTGACCCTAATCACGAACAAGATGGAAAATTTGGCTGCCAAGATCGTAAAGGGGCAAACCGAATCGGAATGGCAAGGGTGGAAAACCGCCGAATCGTTCGTGCAAGGAGAATATGCGCCTGCTCCTGTCGTTGTCTATAATTTGACGGCCGCGGGACCGGTTCGCGTGGTTACCCTGTTGTTTCCGACAAACACAGGAGAAAAGTGCCCGGTAAAGGAAGTTGAAGCGTCGGGAGAAGTTCACGATCGACAAATCCGGCTGAACCTGCTAAACGGTCAATCGATTGTGATTGATGAAAACGAATATATAGGGACGAGGGAGCATCAATCCAATGATCTACTTGGGATAGGACTGTAGGTTGCGGGAATCATAATGGACAATGGGATCATGAAGTACCGCCGCAATTTGTATGGAAATATGAGAGGGGAACTGTTCATGAAAATACTTGATTTATTTTTCAATCGAAATAAATCAATGCTTCGAAAGATGATCATTGTCTCCCTTTTTATTTCGATTGTGCCGACATTGATCACTGGACTAGGCGGCTATCTCTATGCTTCATCCGTTGTAGAAACCGAAGTCAACAAGGCTAATTATCAGATCTTGAAAACTGCTTCCGATAATGTGGATAAAAAGCTGCAGACGATTCAGATCAATCTTCTGCAAATGATGAACACGCCTTATTTTCTCGTGGATTACAACGTGGATTTGAAAGCTGATCAGATCGATTTCTTTGGGAAAGTATACAAAACGCTCGGTGCTTTTCAAAATTCGAACCAGAATTTGCGCGAGTTGGCTCTCTATATTCGGGACGTTGCCTATATTTCTCCGACGAGCGGGACCATTCGGCCGGACGGCTTAAGCTTATCCGTTCGAGAAAAGTTCGATTATGAAATGAAACAGGATTACCGGCTGCGCTGGTTGAACGATACATTCCCGGTGACGCCTTATACCGACACAGGCAGAGGTGTTACGCTGATTAACAAGTTTCCCCTTGGCAGCAGCTCTCCGATTGGACTCGTCCTTGCGTCGGTAGATTCGAGTCAGTTTCGTGAGATCATTGGAGATTCGACCGTCTATAATGGGCAATTTATGTTCGTTGTGAGTGAAAATGGAAAATTAGTCGCAACAACATCGGACCAGCTTCAGCCAAGCAATTTCTATGAGAGCATTTTGCAAGCAGGTGAGGAGAAGTCCAAATATAATTTTAATTGGAAAGGCACCACCTATCTGGTTACAAGCATCACTTCGAACTATAGTCATTGGAAATATATCGATGTGATTCCAGTGAAAGAATTGAATGCCAAGTCGAGAGGCATCGCGTTCATGACGATGGGCATCGTCTTCTTTTTCATACTTGTTGGCGTCGGCTGTTCATTCTTTGGAAGTCGAAAGATTTACCGGCCGGTGGAACGATTGCTAGCTAGTATTAGAAGTGATTCCGGTATGGAGATCGATTCTGATGAGATAGGTTTCGTCCATCGGAATTGGTTGGAGCTGAGGCATACGGCATCCCAACTAAAGAATGAATTGTCGCATCAGCTGCCGATCATTCGCGAGTCATTCGTCCTGCAGCTGCTGCAGGGCCAATTTGCCCATTATACTGATAAGCAATTAGTCGAATTGCTGAAGCGTTATCAGCTTCCGGATCAAGCGGAGTTCGCTGTGCTTGCGGTTGTGTTTGATATGGACGCGAACCGGAAGGGGAAATTCCGTGATAGTGACAAAGAGCTCATGCTCTTCTCCATGAAAAATATCATCGACGAATTCATTCCGCTGAGTGGCTGGCAAGGCGTTACGGTCAACGTATTTAATGACAGTCTGGTGACTTGGTTATGGAGTGTGCCGGAAACGCCAGAAGCGGACAAGGAGGAGCCTGATTTCTTCGCTTTCGCTGAAAACATTCGGAATACACTATCGAATTATTTGCATCTCCCGGTGACTGTCGGGCTGAGTGAAGTCGGTTACGAGACGAAAGAAGTGCCGCGAATGTACCGCCAAGCGATGTTCGCTCTTGAGTCGCGCATCATTACGGGGAGAAATAAAGTGCTGCAGGACGAAGGCAGCCTAGTCAGCGAGAGCAGCTACCCCGTGGAACTGGAGCAGCATTACGAGAATTCGCTGAAGCTTGGCAATCAAGAGGAAGCTGAACGAATGTTGAACGACTTCATGGAGACAGTTAGAAGGCTGGCGAGATCTCCGGAAGGCGTGCTTCTTTACTACAATCAGCTTCTTGCCGCTACAATGAGAACGGCTTACAGCTTGAAAGTGGAGCCGAAGCAACTGTTCGAACAATACGATCCTTATACGCATATGCGCAAGTTGAAGAGCATTGAGGATATTAATTTATGGTTTGTGACTGCGCTGATTTCGCCCATTATTGCTGCCGCTCAGGGAAATCGGCACGGAGAGTATGAACGAATGGTAATGACTGCCGTAAGCTACATTCACGACAATTATCATCGGGATATCTCGCTCGAAGAATGCGCAGATTATTGTAATGTCAGTACATTCCAGCTTAGCAAATGGTTTAAGAAAATCATGCAGACCCCCTTCATTGATTATTTGACGGAATACCGTATTGAAAAAGCAAAGCATATATTAGCGGAAACCGATTTGTCGGTCAGCGAGATATCTCTTCTCGTTGGTTATCAGCGTCAAAACTTCATGCGCGTCTTCAAGAAGCAAGTCGGTACGACTCCCGGACAGTACAGGGAGTCAGTCAAGCAACTGCCTTCCTAATCTTAGAAGCAATTTCCTAGGTATGCTTGCGGGTAAAAACCCTTAAAGCATACCTTTTTGACTACAACCGATTGCTGACTAGAGTTGCATTTTTTGTTCTGGCGATTCCCGTTGCCGCAAGGATAGCGACAGAACCCGGGCAAAACCTTGGTCTCAGGGCTTGCTGTACAGCGCAACAATTGCGTCTTGTAGGCTACAAGGCATGAATCGTATATTGCAAATATGAAATCTGCACTTGCAGCTACGAGAGGTGACGAAGGATGACATTATGGTTAAGGGGCTGGGGCGCTGCCCTTAAACGAGACAAGTATTTGTATTTATTAATGACGCCAGGCTTACTCTTTTTTCTCATCTTTAAATACGGACCGATGTGGGGTTTGTCGTTAGCGTTCCAAAACTATTCTCCGTTCCTCGGGTTCTGGAAGAGTGAATGGGTGGGCTTCAAATATTTCAGCGATTTCCTGACGAATCCTGATTTTTTTAAACTGCTGCGGAATACGCTGGCGATTAGCTTCTTGAACATCCTATTCTTTTTCCCGGCGCCGATCGTCCTGGCCTTGATGCTTAATGAAGTGCGCCGAGTAAAATTTAAAAAATTTGTGCAGACGGCGATCTATCTGCCCCACTTTGTGTCATGGGTCGTCATTGCGGGTATTTGCTTCATTTTGCTGAGCAAGTCCTCAGGTGTCGTTAACGGACTTATTGTTGAAGCGGGCGGGTCCAAAATTGATTTTCTGACGAATGAGAATACGTTCTGGCTATTGCTGACGTCGCAAAGTATTTGGAAAGATGCCGGATATGGAACGATCATTTTCCTGGCTGCGCTGACCAGTATCAATCCCGAGCAATACGAAGCGGCTCAAATCGACGGGGCGAGCCGATGGAAGCAGCTGCTGTATATCACGCTGCCCGGGCTTAAGTCCACCATCGTCGTACTGCTCATCCTGCGATTAGGAACGGTCATGGATGTCGGCTTCGAGCAGGTCTATCTGATGAACAGTGCCCCTGTAGAAAGTGTTGGCGACATGTTCGATACGTATGCATACCGCGTAGGTGTTCAGCAGGGACGATTCAGTTTTGCGATCGCGGCAGGGATGTTTAAATCGATTGTCGGCTTCATTATGGTTGTCGCGGCCAACCGGTTAGCTAAGAAAATGGGTGAGGAAGGGGTGTATTAGGATGGATCGTTCTTCAAGATGGTTAGATGTCTTCATATACGTCGTTTTGTTTTTGTTTTCTTTGTGCACAGTACTCCCATTCATCTATATCACGATTGTGTCCTTCACAGATCCTCATGAATATATAACGACGCCGGTCATGCTGTTTCCGAAATCATGGAGCTTAGCCTCGTACCGTTACATCATGTCGTCGGGCCAATTTACAAGTTCTTTCTTCATTACGACGATGCTGACGATTGTCGGTACCGTTTGTGCGCTGCTGACGACGGCCGGATTGGCCTATGGATTGTCGCGCAAGAGATTGAAAGGCCGTAATTTCATCCTGACAGCGATTTTGTTCACGATGTTGTTCAACCCGGGCATCATACCTAACTATTTGCTAATTAAAAGCTTGGGGCTATTGAACAGTTTCTGGGCGCTAGTGCTTCCAGGGTTAGCGACTCCTTTCTACGTGCTGCTTATGAAAAGCTTCTTCCAAGACGTGCCCGCGGAGCTTGAAGAATCAGGAACAATAGACGGCTGCTCGGATATCGGCATCTTCTTCCGAATTATTCTCCCGATCTCACTGCCGGTTATTGCTGCATTCAGCTTGTTTTACGGTGTCGGGTATTGGAACACGTATTTCAATGGCGTACTGTACATCAATAAGGATACGCTGCGTCCGCTCCAAGTCGTCTTGCAGCAAATGCTGGCTGCAAGCTCTACTCCAGCCGATTTTTCCGAGGCTTCAGCGTCTGTCATCCCGGCGGATACGGTGAAGATGGCGGCAGTTGTCATTGCGGCAGTTCCGATAGTCATGGTGTACCCGTTCCTTCAAAAATATTTTTTGAAAGGCCTGACGCTTGGCTCTGTGAAGGGCTAAGGGAGAGGCATCTTGAGAGGGGGGATGCCGTGCTTTAGAATTGGTTATAAAGTTAACATTACTCGAAGTGGGGCAGCAACATCCAAAGAAAATAAAGGAGGCAACAACCTATGAAAAAGGTTTTGAAAATGACAGGGCTGTCGGCAACAGCGGCCCTAATGCTTATTGCGACGGCTTGCGGCAACGGCAATTCCGGCAAACAGGCCGATTCTCAGCAGCCGGGAGCCAAAAATGGGGCGGATTCAAAAGCGCCTACGGAAATTACAATTATCTCGCCTACTTACAATGATGCGCCTAAGAATGATTTGGAGGCCATTCAACAAGTCAACCAGAAGTTTAATGTTAAAATCAATGCTACTTATGTCCCTTCGAATAATTATGATGATAAAGTGAACGTCATGCTGGCGTCGAACGACTTGCCGGATGTGTCGGTAGTGTGGGACATTACGAAGTCAAATTGGGCGCAAGCGCTGGGGCAAGGCGCGTTCTGGGATTTAACGCCGTATATCAAGAACTATCCGAACTTATCCAAGATCGATCCTAACATCTATAGCGCACTTTCGTTTAACGGCAAAACGATGGGGGTGCCGCGCGTTAGACCGCAAGACGGCCATGAATCGCTCATTATTCGCAAGGACTGGCTGGATAAATTAGGCTTGCAGCCTCCGAAGACGATGGATGAGTTCTACAAAGTCATGGAGGCGTTTACGAAAAACGATCCGGACGGCAATGGCAAGCCTGATACGTACGGCTTTGCCTCGTATGCTACGACATCGCCTCAGACCTACTTATTCTCCATGTTCGGCTCGGCATCTTCACAAAACGGCGGGCTTCTGCAAGGCTGGCAGAAAGACAGCTCAGGACAATTAACTCCGGCGTTTGCTTCCCAGCAGATGAAGGATGCGCTCGCTTTCTGGAGCAAAGCGTTTAAGGAAGGCTTGGTTGTACCCGATTATGCGGTCATGAAAGCCCAGCAGCTGAAAGATATGTTCATTCAAGGCAAAATCGGGATGTATATCGGTAATATTGTCGACATTTATAATGCGCCAAATGTAATCAAAGAACTTCAAAAGGTGAATCCGAAAGCGGATGCCGTCGCCTATGAGCTTTCGGCAGCTCCGGATGGCAAGCGTTACTATGAAAAAAGTACAGGATCTTTCGGTCAGCTGATGATCAGCAAGAAAGTTCCGGAAGAGAAAATGAAGAAGATTTTGGAAGTCCTGGATTATGGCAACACACTCGAAGGTTGGAAGCTGATCAACAATGGCATTAAAGACAAAGATTATACGGATACTAACATTCCGACCATCGTGGTACAAACGGATGCCGGCAAGGCGAATCAGTACCCGAATCCCGGTCAATGGATTCCTGGCTACTTTAACAAATATTCAAGAGCTGAACATGGAGATATGTCGCCAGAGGTTATCAAGTATAACCACGATCTTGTCGATGCGATTGGCAAAAATTCTATTATGGATCCATCTGCCGGCATTAATACGCCTACGAATGCAGAGAAGGGCGCCGATTTCCTCAAGAAAATTAACGACAACGAAATCAATACGATTGTAGGCAAAAGCAGCTTGGCCGATTGGGATAAATTCGTTAAATCCATGCTAGACGATCCTTCATTCCAGAAGCTGCAGAAAGAAGTGAACGACGCTTACAAAGCTAAAGCCGGCGGTAAATAAGAAACGGATTTTAAACGGATAGGCGTATATAACTGGGCTATACGGCGGGTGATTCGACTTGAAGCAAGCGGATCACCCGTTCGTTATTTATAAGCCGATTAATATAGAGAGGATGTAAGCTGGATTTTTATCGACGGTGATCACGCGCGGCGATTGATTGGGTGGTAAGGTCAACGCTTTCTTGAAGAATTGTCTGGCTGCGGGAAAATCGCGATTTTCTGAAAGCATGAAATCAATCGTAGTTCCGTTTCCAATGTATTAGATCAAGTAGTCGCATTTATGATTGGTATCTACGGCTTCATGCAAAAATTGTGACAATAGTCCGCAATAGTAGAATTCTGCACATGAAAGAAGCCGTGCAACAATTGCGCCTTGTCGGCTACAGTTTATTGATCGTATATTGCGATTAGAAACTTTGCACAAGCAACAAGAGGTGGTGAAAGATGACGGTTTTCATGAAGTGACATTGGTATATTTTCCCTCGAAAGGGGTGATGCCCACTAGGAAAGAAACAAAATTAGACATTAGCTCCTGTAACGTTTCCATTCAGAGCAGATGGCAGCTCATAAGTGACAGCATCCGCAATTTTGAAAGCGTTTTAAATAGGCGAAGGAGGCTTTTTTATTATGTCTAACACAGGTAAATTTATACAAAAGAATTTAGGCAGAAAATTAAAGATCATGCTGGCGCTTTTGTTTCTCTTGGCACAGTTTTTCTCATTCGGCAATCTATTGTTTTTTGGCGAGACGAGAGCTTTGGCGGCAAGTGAGACCACCATTCAGTCAACCAAACTGAGCGTGACAGTGGATGACGTTTTTCCGAGAATTATTCAATACCAATGGTTGGGGGACGGGGCGTCTAACGGTGCCGTATTTTACGGAAATGAAGACACGCTGAGTCAGGTCAAAATCAACGGTACGACATACACACCGACTGTAACTAGTGTTACAACAGGGGATACGATAACCTATACACTGAACATTTCAAGTATAGGGGTAACCATGACGATGTATTTCAAGGTTACCGACAACGTAGTCGAATTCAAGGTAAGCGATATTACCGAAAGCGGCGCGACGAAAGTGATGACCTTTGAAATTCCGAACCAAAATCTGATATCCATCCGGGATAATCAGCCGAGCGCACAAGAAACAGGGGTTGATGTCAAGGGCTCCGTCAATTATGATGACAATTCCAAAGAAGAATACAACTTATTAGCAACCAAGGCAGTTGACGCAAACCCGGTGGCCAAATCTTATCTTATTTTGAATACCGATAAGCTTGCTGCAACGCTGTATAATAACAGCATTAATATTACGCCGGCTACAGGCAGCAAGATTCTGGGCGACAAGTATGAAACCAGATACTATTACCAGACGGTGAATAAGACCGGGTATAAGAGGCTGGGGGCATGGAACAACGCTTGGACATACAGGGAAGTGCCGACGGAAATTATGGAATTGCCATATGCCAAGATCGCCATTACGCCCGATGCAAACAATGACGGCACGGTAGACTGGCAGGATGGCGCCATTGCCTACAGGCAGATCATGAAAATCCCTTACGGTGCCGACATTATTAAAAAGAGCTTTGCCCATATCGCGTATACCCGTGCAAGCCTTGCCCAGTGGCCGTTCCTGAGAACACTGGATATGGTTAAGAAGATCAACCTGTATACCGACGGCTTCGGACAGTTCCTGGAATATAAGGGACATCAGGCTGAAGGCCATGATTCAAACCACCCTGACTACGGCATCAACATCAATAAGAGGGCAGGGGGGCTGAATGATCTCAACTTTTTTGTAAATGAGGCTGCAAAATACAATACAAGCGTCGGGGTACATATCAATGCTACCGAGGCTTATCCGGAAGCCCGCTACTACAGTGAAGATCTTCTCAGACAGCCGCATGTACCTGGTTGGAATTCGCTCGACCAGGCGTACTTGATCGACCAGTACAAGGATGCCACTAATTTTGGGAGCCACGGCTTGGCTGACAGACTCGCCGAACTTAGACAAAATGTTCCAGGCCTGAAGTGGGTTTATGTGGATGTATATTATTTTCAGGGTTACCCGGAGTGGAAGCTGGGAACAGAATTAAACAAAAACGGTTGGGCTGTGGGCACGGAGTTCCAGGGTGCGCTTGAAGATTATGCTGTATGGAACCACGTTCCCCAGATGAAGAGCCAAGTGGTAAGGTTTATTAAGAACGGCGTTGCAGATTCCTACGGCTTTAACTACATGCTTTTGAAATCAAGGCATGCAGGCTCTATGGGCTACGGGGACGACGGCAACGACGATCAAGGCAATAATACCGGACTGCTAAGCCAAATGAAAATATTCTATACCAACAATTTACTGATGAAGTACATGCAGAACTTTGATATTACGAAGTGGACAAGTAACAGGATCGATTTTACCAACAATGTATATGTAAAAGAAACGACGCCTGAGCCTAGTCCGGTAGTTGAGTTATATAAGGACAATAAAAAGATCGCCGCGTATCAGAACAATTATGATCCTTCAACCTATAACATAAGCAACGTAAGCGCCAAAGTGTTTATTCCTTGGGATCCCCAGAATGAGACCAAGATCTACCACTATAACACGGACGGAGGAAGCACGACCTGGGACCTTCCGAACAGTTGGTCCGGGATGGACAAGGTGAAGCTGTATCAATTATCCGATACGGGCAAAACATTTGTGAAGGACCTGGGTGTAACGAACGGCCAGGTAACGATCGACGCAATAGCTAATACCCCTTATGTCGTCTACAAAAGTGAGCAAACCAACCCTGTAATGAATTGGGGAGAAGGCGGATTGGTGAAGGACCCTGGTTTCGACAGTCACGACCTATCGCCCGCAACCTCAGCATGGACCACATCGTCTTCTGGCGGAACCACAAGCCATATTCAGATCGTGAACAGCGACGTTGGCGAGACCTTTCTGAAAGTAAGCGGAAACAACGGTGCGGATGCGACATTGAGCCAGACCATAACTGGGCTGACCCCGGGCAAGACCTATCAGCTTTCTGCGTGGATGGAGGTTAATGGAAGGACTGGAACGATCGGCGTCAAAAACTATGGCGGACCTGATGTTACTAACACCATGGACAAATCAGAACTTAATAACGAATATTATAACTCGTTAAGGTTCGAGCGCAATAAAATGCAGAGAATCAAGCTGGAATTTACCGTACCGGAAAATCATACAAGTGCAGACATTTACTTCAAGGCAAATGCAGGGACTTCAACATCTTATATGTATCTTGATGATGTGCGCGTTGTAGAAATGAATACCACGCCATTTGGAAGTCACTATTTCTTCGAAGACTTTGAGAGCAATGACGAAGGCATAGGACCTTTTGTACAGACCAAGATGGTAGGACGTATCCATAGGTCGGAAACGCATAGCGGTTATACGACAGATACGATCCACGGCAATTACTCATTGAAGATGAGGCAGACCACTTCAACTGAGACAGGTGAATATATGAGGACAGTACCCTATTACTTGAAGCTGCAGCCAAATACCATGTATAGGTTGAGCTTTAATTATTTGCTTGGTTCTCAAAACGCCGGCGCCTATTCTGTTGCCATTAAAGGTAACAACGGTGCGACTACTTTGTCCAATGTGCCGATTCCATCATCCGTCAGCGATACTGTCTATTCAACATATACAAAAACCTTTTTAACTGGAAACTATGACGATACCTACATTTCGTTTATAAAAAACGGGGGAGGAATGATCGACTTTGTCATTGATGACTTTGCGATTGATACTGTGCCCACACCTCCTCCTTTGGCTGTACCTACAGGGTTAAAAGCGACTGCTTTAAGCCCATCCCAGATTAGCGTGAGCTGGGATGAGACGGATTTAGCTGCCGGATATGACTTGGAGGTGGATGGTCAAGTCGTTTCACAAGCTACGTACCCTTACCTACATTCCGGGTTGGCTCTAAATTCTACTCATACCTACAGGGTAAGGGCCAAGAACGCTACAGAGACAACCGCTTGGAGCGCACCTGTGAGCGCTACGTCACTGAATGCGATTTCAATCGTTGCGGCAGCGGATGCCTTTGTACGTGACGGAGGGTCGGCGAATACTAACTACGGTGCTGATCCAACAACTACGGTCAAGTGGGATGCACCAGGCTACAGCCGTGAGGCCTTCTACAAATTTAATTTGGATCGTATACCAGTAAATATGTCCAGCGCAAAGATTAAGCTATATCCGACGACGGCTGGTGCTGTATCACCTGGGATTAATGTCGAGCAGGTTCAGAATAATTGGAGCGAGTCTACTATAACTTGGAACAACAAGCCTTCCGTAATAGGGGCTAAATTGAATGCAAGTCCTATTATGCCTGTGCTTATAACACTGCATTTGTCATTGATGTGACGAATATTGCCAAGAGTGCGATTGCCAGCCAAGATAAAAACATATCCATAAAATTAACGAATGCACTCCTGAGAGGAGGATCCGCAGATAGTCAGTTTGCGACTAAAGAGAATAGCATGTCGCAATACTGGCCGGTGATAGAGTATACCGCACCTGGAAGCATTAGAGGCACGGTTGTAGACAGCAATAATAAGCCGGTTTCCGGCGCGGCTGTGACCGCATCCGTTTCCAGTTCAGTATATCGTTCAGTCTATACGGCAATGGACGGAACATATTCCATAACGGATATACCGTCAGGCTCTGGCTATACTGTAACGGCAAGTAAAGAGGGATACGTGGACGCATCACGATCGAATGTTATTGTGCCGATGGGAGATGTAACTATCCTTGATATGACACTTACGTCACCGATCAGCCTACCGTCTAACAACGCAGATCTGAAAGGGCTGATCCTGTCGAGCGGACAGTTGAATCCGGCCTTTGCAGCGGGGACGACTTCATACACAGCGAATGTGGCCAGCGATGTGAGCAGCATTACAGTAACAGCATCGGTCTACGATAACAATGCGACATTGACAGTAGGCGGCCAGCAGGTTGCGAGCGGACAAACAAGCGGACCGATTAACCTGAATGTAGGAAGTAATACGATCAACATTGTAGTGACGGCGCAGGATTTGACGACGAAAACATATACGCTGACCGTGATCCGCGCGTCTGCCCCGCCGGCAACACCAGTGCTGAACAATATCGTACCCGGTAACGGTAAGCTAACCTTGAATTGGACGCAGGCTTCGGGAGCGACCGGCTATAAAGTCAAGTATGGAACTGCTCTCGGCGTGTATACGTCATCGATCGATGTTGGAAATGTTACCGGCAAAACCATTGAGGGACTTCAGAATGAAGTAACCTATTTCTTCGCCGTCAGCGCTTATAACTCAGGTGGAGAAAGCGGTAATTCCGATGAAAGGATTGGAACGCCTGATGGCGTACCTCCGACAACCGAAGCCGTTTTGGATGGAGTGAAAGGCTCTAGCGGTTGGTTTACTTCCGATGTTACTGTTACGCTAAAAGCTCAAGACGGGAATTCCGGTCTAGCGTCTACCGAATATTCATTGACCGTGTTACAAAATGTTTACGGCCAGCAATCGACTAATGGATTCGTGCCTTATACTGCTCCGTTCGTACTTAACGAAGGTATTTATCAGCTGCAATATCGATCGACGGACCGCGCTGGAAATGTTGAAGCTCCTAAAACGATTACGGTCAATATCGATCGGACAGCACCAACAACGGTGCTCACTGCAAATGGCAGCCCGTTAGTGAATGGGGCAACATTCCAAGACAGCCAATTGCTAACGCTAGTTATCCAATCTGAGGATCCATTGTCCGGTGTAGCCTCACAATTGATTACTATCGATGGGGCGGCGACTGGGGCGACGCAGAATATTGTGAATTGGGAAGGTCAACTAGGAAACCATGTTGTTCAAGCTGTTGTAACGGATCGGGCTGGAAATGTGAATACAACTAAAATTACCGTGAATGTCATAACTAGCGTAAGTGCTATGCAGCAGCTTATTGCAAAATTTATCGCATCAGGTGAAATAAACGGACCGCTCGGGACCCAAATCACAAACAAATTTACTCAGTCTCTAGACCAATTAAGCAAGGGGCATCATGATCAGGCAATTAAGCATATGCAAGATGTTCTGAAGCAAATCGAGCAAGCGAAGCAGGGTGAAATTTCAGACCATGCGAAGCAAGTCTTGACAACAGATGCCAATGCCATAATTGAAGCCTGGTCCAAATAATGCTGTTACGAACGTGGTCAGGAGCCATTGCTCCTGATCGTATTTGTATGTTCAAGTCAATATAAAAAATCGCCGCAAAAATTACCTCTATCACCAATGGGGCCATTTCCGTTTGGTCCACTTTAAACAAAGAAACGAATCGAACAAATTTGTGGAGTGACTTGTCTAAATGGTCTACTAAATCATCCGACATTACGAATAGCTATTCCCGTCTAAAGAGTATGGCCATTGCTTTTAATACAAAGGGTTCCTCGCTTTATGGCAACAAGTCTTTAGCAGCTGACATTATGAATGCTCTCGATTGGATGTATCAGAATGTATATAACGATAGCGTTACCAAGGAGTATGACAACTGGTGGGATTGGGAAATCGGATCGCCGCAAGCGTTAAACGATATAGCCGTTTTAATGTACAATCAATTGACAGCAGCTCAAGTTACCAATTACATCAAAGCTGTTGATCGTTTTGTTCCCGATCCCACCCATAAGACCAGCAACGGCATAGTTGAAACGGGAGCTAACCGGGCGGATAAAGCTCTTGTAGTTATGATCCGCGGCATACTTGATAAATCAGGAACGAAGCTCGCACAGGGAAGAGATGCGCTCAGCCAAATATTTCTTTATGTCACAAGCGGCGATGGATTTTATGCCGACGGGTCATTCATTCAGCACTCGAATGTACCGTATACACTCAGCTATGGGAATGTTTTGCTCCTTGATATGGCAAGAATTTTAGAACTTTTGAAAGGCTCCTCTTGGGATGTCACAGATCCTAATGTGCAGAACGTCTATAACTGGGTGACCGATTCCTATCAGCCGCTCATTTATAAAGGCGCGGCAATGGATATGGTTGGTGGACGCAAAATTTCCAGGCAGAAAGAATCGGATCATGACACAGGAAGGACAATTATTGCTACTATTGCGCGTCTAGCGCAATTTGCGACTTCCGCTCAGGCAGCTACTTTCAAAAGCATGGTGAAAGCGTGGGTGCAACAGGACACTACCTTGCCAATTATTACGCGGGCAACGATTAACGATATGATGAGAATTAAATCGATCATGAACGACAATACGATTGCACCAAGCGGTGAATTGGTCAAAAATCAAGTGTTCCCGAATATGGATCGGGCCGTTCATCTGCGTCCGGGCTTCGGTTTCGGTCTCAGCATGTTCTCGAACCGCATAACGGCTTTTGAATCCGGCAACGGCGAGAATCTTCAAGGCTGGTGGACCGGCCTTGGCATGACGTACCTGTATAACAATGATTTGGCCCAGTATGACAACAATTTCTGGCCGACTGTCAATATGTATCGCTTACCGGGAACAACAACGGATGGAACGGGAAGCGGGACTCCGAAAGCTTGGAACTTATATGCAAACCCTAACCATTGGGTAGGCGGATCATCCTTGAACGGTCAGTATGGGACGGCGGGAATGGATTTTTCTCTCTCAGGAGTTACGGGAAGCCCGCTTCAAGGGAAAAAATCCTGGTTCATGTTCGGAGATAAAATCGTCGCTTTGGGCGCCGGCATCACGAGCACGGACAACCGTAATGTAGAGACGATCGTAGAGAACCGCAAGTTGAACGACAAGGGCGACAACACTTTGACGGTGAACGGGGCAACCAAGCCGAATGAACTCGGATGGTCTGACAAGATGACCGGCGTACAGTGGGCTCATTTGGCGGGCAATGTACCGGGATCCGACATCGGCTATTATTTCCCTGAAACTGCTAATGTCTACGCTCTGCGCGAGTCGAGAACCGGCGCTTGGAAAGATGTTAATAACGGAGGAAGCGCGGCCCAGGTGACGAACCATTATTTGAGCTTGGCATTTGAGCACGGGAAGAACCCAACAGACGCCTCTTACTCCTATGTTCTGCTGCCGAATAAAGACGCGGCTGCAACGGCCAGCTATGCAAGCCATCCCGATATCTCGATTCTTGAAAATGGGGTGGAAGCGCAGGCTGTTCAAGACAGCAGTCTTAACGCTGTAGGAGTGAACTTTTGGAAAGATATGACCAAGACGGTTAGCGTAAATGGGTCGAACTTAATGACAAGCGATAAGAAGGCATCCGTCACCATGATGGAAACGCCGAATGAAATTGACGTAGCGGTTTCCGATCCTACGCAGAGCAATTCGGGGGACATCCATCTCGAGATCAATAAGAGCGCAACGGGAACGCTTTCGCTCGATCCGGGAATTACCGTGACCCAGCTAAGTCCGACGATTAAGCTGACCGTTCATGTGAAAGGTTCGCTTGGAAAAACGTATACTGTCAAATTGAACTTACCGCGGCCCCAAACGATGATCTGGACATTGAAGGAGCAATAATATCCTGCTGATAAAGCAGGAAGACATGAACCCCCGCGCTTTCACGCGGGGGTTTGGTCGTAAGCCGTTAAGTTAAGTTCATTATACAGCTTATTGGTGAACTACGTTGACGGAATAAAGCTCAACAATAGTATAAGGCGTGGTGGTCACTGTACCTGATGTCGCCGTTTGATCGTAATTGCCGCACTTGAAGTAGAATTTGTCTCCCGAGAGGTTGGGGCTATGAGAATATACCGACTGACCATTGATGTAAACCGTCAGTACGCCGCCTGAAAGCGACAGCTCATAATTGAACGTCGTATTCAGGGCAGCCGCGTTACTAAAATAGGTGTAGGTACCGCTTCCTGATGCTTCTTCATATAATACTTGGAAATTGCCGCCGTTTTTGTTGGCGTTTGCTGTATACTCCAATTCGCACAACGGAAAGCCGCCGGTACTATCGAAAACTTGTGCGATCGTCGTTTTACCGCTCGTTCCGCCACCCTGTAATGTCACGGCAGCTGAATTCGTCATTGTATTCGTTCCGGTCATACGATAAAAAGCTTTCTATCGTCGTGAGCTCGCCAACGTATCAAGGAGCGGCTGGAGATGTAAGTTATGCCTCGAAGGAAACTGGAACGGTCTCGTACCGGCCTGTTTTGGTGATCAACTGACATCATAGAAATCCAGGGATTTTGTTGTGCTCGCGAGAGCAACAATGTCCGCTGCGAGGATTAGCAAGATAATTATATTTATTCGCAACTGCATCCATTTGAGTTCAAACAGGCATGTGATAACATTTAGTAAAAAACATAATAGACAGGCATAAGGAATTACCAATAATGATTAGGGGGTTCTTCGCATGAGAAGAAAAGCATGGACACGGGCTGGAATCATCGGGATGTCGCTAGTGGCACTAACGGCGTGCAGCAAGGACGTCCATAACAATGAGGCTCTACCCAATGTCGTCGATCAGAAGGCGGACCTGGTTGTGTTTGATGTGGGGGCCGCAGGCGACGACATCTTTAATGCCGCTTGGGGCGATGAAATTCGCAAGAAGTTCCCTAATTACACAATTAAATACATTAAACGTGATACGAAAGAAAACAGTTTGACGAATATACTTACCGCGGGAGGGCAAATCGACATTATTCTTTCCAGTATTGGTTTATTTCCAAGTTACGTGATCCAGCCTGTCGATATCCAGATGGATATGACGGATTTGGTCCAAAAGCATAATTTGGACCTAAGCAAGTTCGAGCCGGAGAGCATCAACCCTATTAAGTCGCTTGGCGGCTTGTATGGGATTCCTTACAACTACTCACAGCTGGCACTTTTCTATAACAAGGATATATTCGATAAATTCGGCGTATCTTACCTTAAGGACGGTTCGACCTGGGATGACATATTGAATAAGGCCAAGCAATTGAGCCGGGAAGAAAACGGACAATCCTACGTCGGATTCAGCTACTCCTCTTTTCACTTCAACCGGTTGTTGTCCTTATCCCTTCCATTCATTAACGAAAATAATAAGTTTGCGATGAACACCGATGATTGGAAGCGGTTTTATGAAAAAGAGATTATCTCTCCTTTAAAAGGACTCTCGGAAGCAGATATAAAGAATACGCTTACCGGGGATCAGACTGGATTATTTATTAATAAACGAAATATCGCGATGTACGTTTTCCTGGACGGAATGAGAGATAGTCTGGCCAAGTCTGATGTAAACTGGGACATGGTCTCCCTTCCGGTATTTCCGGAAAAGCCGGGCATCGGATCCCAATTGTATCCGGGTTATGCCGCCATCGCCAAAACAAGCAAGTACCCGGATCAGGCAATGGAGGTCATCAAATTTATGACTTCCGATGAGCAGCAAATCCGGATGGCCCAAAAAGGGAGTGTTTCGGTTCTGACCTCTAAGGCGGTGAAGGACGCTTTCCTGCAAGATACACCGTATAAAGATAAAAATGTTAAGAATGCGTTGTTCTTCAATAAACCGGCTCCGAGTCCTAAGCTTTCATTGTACGATCAACAAGCGCTCGATGCGATAACCAAGCGTATACCGGATATGATCAGCGGCAAAATAGACACGAATACAGCCTTTAGAGATGCGGAAGAAGAGGCGAACAAGAAGATCGAGAGCCTAAAAAAATAGAGTACGAACTATTCTGTGATATAAAGAAATCATCTGCAATCATTGCGGATGTTAACAGGAAGGAATGGAGAACAGCATGAGATTGCATAAATATCAAGAATTCAGCGAGTGGGAAAATCCGCAGATTACAGGGATCCATAAGGAGCCGGCACATGCCGATATGCTTATTTATGCGAACGAAGAAACGGCACGATTGAAGCAATCACCGTATAAATACGAACTGAATGGGGATTGGAAGTTCTTCTATTGCGATCAGATCGATGACTTTCCGGGTGCGTTCTATCGGGCGGATTACGACGATAGCCGTTGGGGAACGATCAAGATCCCGGGCCATTGGCAGCTGCAGGGTTGGGGAACGCCGATTTATTCCAATATTCGCTATCCCTTTCAGCCGGTTAAGGAGCTGCTGCACCCGCCGTTTATTCCGCACGAACGAAATTCGGTCGGCTGCTATCGAATGACATTCGAGGTGCCTGAAGGATGGGATGGCAGGCAGGTATTTATCCATTTCGCCGGAGTCGAGAGTGCATTTTATATTTGGCTGAACGGAGAGCGCGTTGGGTATAGTCAGAACAGCATGTGTCCCGCAGAATTCAACTTGACCGCCTATTTGCGTGAAGGCATCAATGTGTTAGTCGTACAGGTGTACCGGTGGTCTGCAGGCTCATACCTGGAGGACCAAGATATGTGGCGGCTGAGCGGAATCTTTCGCGAAGTGTTTTTGTTCTCCACCCCTTCGGTGCACTTGTTCGATTTCTTCGTCCGTTCCGAGCTGGATGACTGCTGCGAGGATGCTGAGCTTCAAGTGACAGCCAAGGTAATCAATTACTCTGGGCAAGCCGTACCTCCTCATACGGTGGAGGTCAAGCTTTTTGACGGAGGTGGGAGTGCACTGTCAGGAAGCGAGCCTCTGATGTCGGGAATGACCTGCGATCCGGCCAATAAACCAGGCATGATCTTGGCAGGAACGATGAGAACGGTTGAATTTCGGATAAAAGTAACCAACCCTTTGAAATGGACGGCGGAAACGCCGAATCTTTACACGGCCATACTGCTTCTGAAAGATCCTGAGGGCGGGGTCATTGAGGCGGTTACTTGCCGTACCGGATTTAGAAAGGTAGCCGTGAAGCAAGGCCGATTGCTCGTGAACGGGAAGCCGGTACTCTTGAAAGGCATGAACAGGCAGGAGTTCGATCCGGATACGGGACGTACCGTTTCATATGAGCGGATGGTTCAGGACATCCGATTGATGAAGCAGTTTAATATCAACGCCGTGAGGACCGCGCACTATCCGCACGATACGAGATGGTACGATCTATGCGATGAATACGGTCTCTATGTCATGGATGAAGCCAACGTCGAATCCCACGGCATCTCTTACCGGGATAACGTGCTTCCGGGGAACGATCCGAGGTGGATGATGATGGCGCTTGACCGTATAGCCAGTATGGTTCAGCGTGATAAGAATCATCCTTCCGTCATCATCTGGTCGCTGGGCAACGAGCTGGGGGAAGGAGAGAATGTGGCTCTGATGGCCGCTTACAGCCGAACAACAGATCCTACCCGCCTTATTCATAAAAGACAAATGAACAGTGTAGCCGATATGGACAGCGAGACGTACCCCCCGGTGGAATGGATGATTGAACGGGGGCAGCGGAACACGGACCGGCCCTTTGTCACCAACGAATATGCACACGCGATGGGGAATGCCATGGGGAATCTCAAGGAGTATTGGGATGCGATCGAACAGTACCCTTGTCTGATCGGGGGATTTATTTGGGAATGGTGTGATCACGGGATACGCCGGATCGATCCTCAAGGCAAACCTTGGTTTGCCTATGGCGGGGATTTCGGCGACATACCGAACGACGGGAACTTTTGCATTGACGGCGTGGTGACGCCGGATCGCGACGTGACCCCGAAGCTGATGGAGGTCAAGAAGGTATACCAATACGTCTCATTCGAGCCTAAGGACATCGAGAACGGCTGGATCACGGTTGTAAACAAATACAGTCACATCAACCTGAAGCAGTTCGGCTTTCACTGGTATCTTGAGGAAGATGGAGTTGTCATACAGGACGGTCTTCTACCTTCCGTGGATGCAGCTCCCGGCCAAAGCGTGTCCGTTCATATACCGTTCTGTCGTCCGAAGCTGGAGCCCGGAGCGGAATATGTTTTGCGGCTTTCCGTCTGCTTGGCTGAAGGCAATCGTTGGGCGGAAGCCGGGCACGAATTGGCATGGGGGCAGCTCCGGGTTCCTTATGAAGTTCCGCGGGCACCGTTATTTCCTCTATCCGGGCAAGAGCCGCTTCGCATGTCGGAAACGGATGACCGGATAGATATCCGAGGCCGTGAATTTCAGCTTGCCATTAACAAAGTATCCGGCTGTATTGAAGAGCTAAGCTACAAGAACCGGCCCGTCATGCCGCAGGATGGGGGCATTCCATTCGGTCCCTCTCTTCAGGTCTTCCGGGCCCCGACGGATAACGATCTTCGCAGCTCCTATTTTATTGGCGACAACGGCTGGCTTCAGGCGGGCCTCGATCAAATGAGCGGACGCGTCATAAGCATAACGGCTGAGACAACGCCATCCGGCGAAATAAGCATAAAGATAGAGAAGCAATGGAACGGTAAAAAAGGAACAGGCTTCGTTCATCTTTGCCGCTATACCGTGCTTGCGAACGGATGCATTTATTTTGAACATCATATTCGGCCCTTCGGCGACCTTCCGGTGCTGCCAAGAATCGGCGTACAGATGAGGGTAAGCGGTGAATTGGAGAATTTGATATGGTACGGGAGAGGTCCGCATGAAAGCTACTCCGATCGCAAGGCGGGGGCGCGGATCGGCAGATACGTATCGACCGTTACCGATCAGTTCGTGCCTTACATTAAACCGCAGGAAAATGGGAACAAAGAGGAGCTGCGCTGGCTGGCTCTTGTCAACGAGTCGAACGAGGGGATTTTATTGGTTGCGGACGAACCTGTAGCCGCTTCTGTGCTCCACTATACCGCTCACGATCTGGCTGAAGCAAACAATGTCAAAGATATAACCCCTCGAAAAGAAGCGGTCGTCTCGATCGATTATAAACAAACGGGACTCGGCAACCGAAGCTGCGGTCCGGAAGTAATGGAGAAATATAAGCTATATCCGCAAATTGTCAAGTTTCGGTTCCGGATTCAGCCTTATTCTCCGGAGATGGGCGATATCGGAAAATCGGCCAGAATTGATTATTTTCCGAAACCAGAGGCTGAAATGAATGGGTACTTGAAAGGCTCAGGGGAGCCTTCGGCACAACGTGTTCTTTACAGGGATCCCAGCGACCCGGATGTACAGGCGGAGGTCGGATACCGTTTTTGATAGATCAAATAATGAGGAGTGAGGGAAAGTTTTATGAAGACTCAACCAAGTTTAAATGGAGAGCTGATTCCTGAATCCTACTGGAGTAGTGCTTTGGAATGCAGGGAGTGTGTACACAAGCTGCGCAAGAACACGGACGAGCGGTATTCAATAAAGAGTCGAGCTTTAGAAGATTTGCGCAGGCAAATTGCCCGCACGCCATTTCGCGCTAAAACCTATGCATCGTTTAACGAGCTTGATAAATATAAATTACAGCTGCAAGAGGATGGTTGCTTCGCTGATCTGAATGATTCCTTCGGCGACATCTATGCTGCGATCATGCGGTTGACTGCGATTTCGGAAGCATTCCATTGGTCCCGTGAAAAACCGTTGCAGGATGAGCTTTTGAAAAACAAGATTTTTAAAGGTATTTCTTATTATTGCAAATTGGAAGCGGACAGGACGGATAGGGGATGGACCCGTTTTCATAGCTCTGTATTTGCAATACCCGTTGCCGTTACGAATATGTTTTTTTTCTTTCTCAACGATATGGAAGCCATCGAAAAGGGGGCTGCTATAGATCAATTGGCAATGGAAGTGCATAAGCAGCTAAGCAGATGCTCGCTTCAAGCATGGACATTGCCTCTTCGCGGAGATCATACCGACAGCCATCCGATTAGTATCGAACGGTTTCGTAAACATGTCTGGTGGGTAGGGGGGAATGCCGTAACTTATCGCCCTGCATTTCACACGGCGGTGATGTTGCAATCGGTACAAATGATAGAGACACTCACGTATGTAGTCTGCCATTTTCTTACTCCGACTTCGCATACCAACAACGACGAGTCTTTTTGGAACGAAGGGATTTGCGCCGACGGCTTCGGTTGGGGGCACGGCCCGCAAGCTTACAATAGCGGCTACCCGAAAGATGGCATACTGTCTGGGTTGAGAATCATAAAGGAATTACAAGGAACCCCGTGGGAGAACGAGATCACATGCGGTAACGTCGACTGGCTGATCAACTTTATTCGCGGAATCTGCTGGAGCCATTATAAGGATTGGGACGCTCCGATGCAGACTAGGAATATCTTCGCAAAGAAGATAAAAGACGACATTGACTATATCTTCGATCTAGCGCAACTGCTGATAGAAAATTTTGGTCGTCTGTTGACGGAAGAGCAGCTGAGAGAAATGAACGAGCTTCTCAAGCGGAGAGATATCCAACATATGGATGGCTATCCATTGGGATATTACAAGGGCGTACGTTACTTCTGGAACAATGATGATTTAATCAAGAAAACGGATCGGCTGTATTTCTACGTAAACATGGCTTCAAACCGTTGCAGCGGTGTAGAATTCGCTCATAGTATGGCGGATAGGCTTAACTTCTTTACAGCAGACGGTTACTATGTGATCGCCAGAAACGGCGATGAATGGGCAAAAAGCAAAGGGGCTTGGGAAATAGCCTCGTTGCCCGGTATAACGGCCCGCCATGTAGAGACGGCAAAGCTCGTGCCCGAGACAAATTGGTCAGGCTATAACAGCCTTCATCCGTTTGCTGGGGGAGTTGCCCGGGATGAAAACGGTGCTGCGGCATTTATATTCGAGAAGGATGACCGGCGTAAAGCGGACGGAGCCGGTATAAAGCATAATCAATCGAATAAAGAAATTTTCGGCGTTAAAGCTTATAAGAGTTATTTTATTATGGAAGATATGATTGTCTGCCTTGGTGCCGGGATATCGGATCTGCAGCCGGAATTGGGGAGCGAGATCCGGACCACGATCAATCAGACGAGCTGGGCAACGGATATTATATATTCTTCCGATGAGAGACTGCCGATAGAAGGTCACAAGGGAAGGTTCAAAGTAAGAGGGCTCGAATCCGGCAAGGGTATTCCATGGGTGAAGCAGGACGGAATTCTATATGCGGTATTTCCTGAACATACATCCGGGGAAGTAGCTATGCTGGCGGAGGAGAGGAAGTCACATTGGGAGCTGTTGAACTCTACTAATCGTCAAGAAGATAATGAAACGTGTAAAGTATTCCAGTTGTGGATCAATCATGGGCAGGCGCCTGTTGAAAGCAAGTATTCGTATTTAATGTATACCGGCGATCAAGAGCCGCAAACGTTTCTGGACTCCAATCCTGTCCGAATCATTTCCAACACAACCGGATTACAGGCCGTGGCCAATAAAGACCATAGCATTCTTCAGGCTGTGTTCTATGATAGCGGTACAGTATGTACAGCAGATACGTTCAGCATGAAGATTTCTCATTCTGCGGTAGTCATGCTGGAGCAGCAAGGAGAAGAGCTGTTGGTAACGGTTAGCGATCCTTGTCAGGATGTGAATTTGAAAGAGCTTATCGTTTATTTGACCATCCCGGTTATAGGGGAAAGCATTACAGCCGAGGAGCCATGGTATGCTGTGCCCATAAAACTGCCTGGAAAGCCTGAGATCGGCAAGCCAATTACCGTAGTGTTGAGTTTAGATAAACAATAGTCAAGTTTGGTTGAAAAGCCGGCATGGTGGGAAGTAGCAATTTCAAGCTGCGAAAGTTGAGATTATAAGTTGTCGCAACTTATAGCTCGCTGGTCCTTGCAAGAACAAGGACGGCGCAGCCGTTTATCCTGGTTGCCGGCGTGACTACATATGATATAATCGATAACAGGAAGGGTATGAGATACAAGTATAGAAGGTCTCGTATCGGACTGCTGGTTACATTATCACAACGATCGTGTGGTGAATAAACAGATGTCGAATAACGTTTGGCTGCAGCGAAACGTATATTATCATACTCCCAGTGAAATGATCAAAAGATTCATGTTCTACATTCATGCGGCCGGCTGGTATATTTGCGGTCCGCAATATGATATAAGAAGAGGGGCCGGGAATATTTCTGATTTCCAGCTCAAGTATATTGTAAAGGGAAGCGGCTTTGTCACATGCAATCAAGTAACTTATAAAGTGAAACAAGGGCAAATCTTTTTATTGGATTTGAATTCGGAACACCGGTACTTCTCCGATCCGAATGATCCTTGGGAATTATTGTGGGTTCATTTTGGCGGAATGCAGGCCCCATACTATTACGAATTTTTAAGTGCGGATCGATGCCCGATTTACGAGACCGCTTCATCGAACGCCGCTTTTCATACCTGGTTTAGAGAAATTGTGAATCTGGTGAAGAATAGAACCGCCCATTTCGAAGTCAGAGTTTCCACCATTATTCATCAAATTTTATGCGAGATGTCGTTAATTCAGCGTAATGAAACAGAGAACATTACGGATATAACAAGAGGCAAAGAGTACAGAACAGAAATTTGGAAGGGCATTAACTTTATCGAGAAACATTATAATAAACAGGTTACGCTAGAACAGACAGCCAAAGAAGCGATAATAAGCCAATATCATTTTGCACGGCTTTTCAAGCTTCATACAGGCTATTCTTTCTCGGAATATTTGATAAAATACCGATTGACGCAGGCGAAAAGAATGCTGATGAATACCGATTATCCGATATCCGAAATTGCTAAGCAGACGGGATTTACCGACAGCAGCTATTTCTCCAAATTATTCAAGAGGTACGAGAATATGTCCCCGAAGCAGTATCGAATGTGGGGCGAATATCATCCGGAAAGCCTAGGGAAAAATCAACAGCAAGGTTATAGTGAACGGTCAGGAGAATCCTGACTGTTTGTTTTTTTAATCGCTTCTCGTAAAAAGTATCCGGTTATCAGGCGTAAACCCTTATGGGACAAGGGTTTACGGGTTATTTGGAATTCTGCAGATACAGAAAATAATGTTTATTTACGTTAAGAAAGCCTTGTACTAATATAAATCATGCAAGAATATTAAGCGCTTTCAAATGACTTGCAAACGATTAACTACAAAGGAGAGGGTCTTAGATGAAGAAGAAATTATCATCCTTCATCGCACTCAGTATGCTGGCTTCCGTTACGATGACGGGCTGCAGCAGCGACAAGGATGCAAGCAAAGGGGCGGACTCGTCCAAGCAGCAGTCTGCAAATGTTCAGTCCGTAGAATTTCCGCTTAAGGAAAAGACGAAGTATTCTATCGTACAAAGCAGAAGCGACGGGTTTAAGCCTTATCAATCATTGACGGCCTGGAACGAGCAGTTTGAGAAAAAATCCAATGTTCATATTGATTGGCAGGATTGGGGAACAGGGGATGCGTATAAGCAAAGAAGCAAGCTGGCATTTGCCAGCAGCGATCTGCCGGACGCATTCTATGGTGGATTTGCCATTGATGGGAATGAATATACGAATTACAGCTCCCAGGGGCTGCTAATTCCTATAGAAAAGATGATCAATAAAGATATCATGCCCAATTTTACAAAATTGGTAGAAAAAAACCCGGATTTGCTCAAGCAAATGACTGCTCCGGACGGTCATATTTATGGTTTGCCTTCTTATCAAGAAAGTACGACCAATACCAATGACACGTTATTATACAACAAGCTTTGGCTGGATAAACTGGGAATGACGATTCCGACCACAACAGATGAATTCTACAATTACCTGAAAGCGATCAAGGCAGCGAAGGATTTAAACGGCAACGGCAAGGATGATGAGATTCCGTTAACGTTCCGTTTTGGTACGAATGGAAGTGTAGATAAAATAAATGGGATTTCTTCCTTGATCGGATTTACCGGATTAATCATGCCTCAAAATATGGTTGATATAAAAGACGGAAAAGTCATATTTGTTCCCGGTCAACCGGAATACAAAGAAGCCATGAAATTTTTGGGCAAATTAGGAGCCGAAGGTTTGATCGATAAAGAAGCCTTCACTATGGATTCAAATGCGTATAACGCAAAGGTAACAAGTAAAGTGCCCTCTGTCGGAGCCGCTATGTATTGGTCAACTGCTAATGCGAATACGCCAATCGGCAGCGATGTATTTGTTTACGGGCCCCCGCTTAAAGGCCCTGATGGCAAGCAGCGTTGGGCGAAACGGGTAACCCCCGTGAATTTCGATATTGCTTTTGCAATCACCAACAAGGCGAAAAACCCGGAAATCTTGTTGAAATGGGCAGACATGCATTATGATACGGACACATCCATACAAAATTTGAATGGCCCTTATGACAAGTACATTAAAAAATTGGGCAATGGCCAGTTCGAAGAAATTTTGAAACCGGATGGGAAACAGTATTCTTCCGTTGAGAAATCGGCGGATACACCTGTGAATTTTTCCTTGTACGTCCAGCTTGCGGAAGATTACAAATTGAACAAAAAAACTGCCGCCACGTTATCCAAGGAAGAAGCGGAAAAGATATATAGCCCTTACTTCCCGAAAGAAGTCTTTATGAGTCCTTTCATGGATCAAAAAGACTCTGAACGCGTTACCATTATTACAACCGATATCGGACAATATGTAACCAAAATGACTGCAAAGTGGATCTATAGCGGCGGGGTTGAGGCCGATTGGAATGAATACTTAAATCAATTGAAGAAACTCGGAATAGACGAATTAGTAAATATTCAGCAGAAATACTACGACAAATCGAAATAGTTTTATTTAGCAGTGCAACAAGGCAGTTTAAAGCTCTCAAAAGCTTCAACTGCCTTGTTGCAGCAATAGGATATGGATCGATGTGAAATGAATCGTGAGATCATGGACTTCGATGGAGGAGATGAACCCCTGTGGAAATTGCAAAATCGGTACCCAAGAATCATGCGAAAACCGGCAATGATGCCCGACTCATGTGGAAGCGGCGTATAAAAAAAATATTCTCTCGCGATTATCAGCTTTACTTGCTGTGCTTGCCGGCACTATTGTACATTATCATATTCGATTATATTCCTATGTATGGAATCCAGCTGGCTTTCAAAGATTTTACGGCTTCCAAGGGGATATGGGGCAGTCCTTGGGTAGGATTTAAGCATTTTGAAAGATTTTTTGGATCGTATCAGTTCATAACGGTGTTAAAAAATACGCTTGGCGTAAGTATCTATGAATTGCTAGCTGGTTTTCCAATACCCATTATCCTTGCATTGCTGTTAAATCAGGCAAGAAGCCAACGTTTCAAAAAGGTTGTGCAGACGGTTACATACGCGCCTCATTTTATCTCGGTCGTGGTTCTCTCCAGCATGCTGCTCATATTTTTGTCGCCCAGCGTCGGTGTGGTCAATCATATCATCGCTGGTTTTGGTGGAGACAAAATCAACTTCATGGCGCGTCCGGATTTGTGGAAAAGCATCTTTGTATGGTCAGGCATATGGCAGAATGCAGGTTGGGGAACCGTTATTTATATTGCTGCCCTATCATCGATAAGCCCTGAGTTATACGAAGCTGCAAAAATGGACGGGGCCAGCAAGTTTCAGATCATCCGGCATGTAGATATTCCGGGAATTTCACAAACGATGGTCATTCTATTTATTCTCAGCATGGGCTCCGTCATGAATGTAGGTTTCCAGAAAGCCTATTTGCTGCAAAATCCTTTAAATATTGATGCATCTGAAATTATTTCAACTTATGTATATAAGATGGGTCTGGAAAGCAACCAGTTCAGCTATTCAACGGCAATTGGACTTTTCAATACGATGGTCAATATTATACTGCTGATTAGTGTAAACCGTATTGCCAAAAAATTGAGCGGTTCCAGTCTCTGGTAGAAAGGGAGTGCGGCAACGTTGAAAACGATTAAAAGCTCCAAAGAGGATCGCATCTTTGATCTCATCAATTATGTAGTGCTTGGTTTTTTTCTGCTCGTCGTGTTATACCCATTATATTTCATTGCCATAGCTTCCATATCGAATCCAAATGATGTAGTTAGCGGAAATGTATATCTGTTCCCCAAAAGCATTACTTTAGAAGGATATGCAAGAATATTCCGGGATACAAGAATTTGGACAGGATATGCCAATACAATTTATTATACGGTGGCAGGAACTTTCCTCAATGTTCTATTGACGATGATGATTGCCTATCCGCTATCCCGCAAATATTTCTCAGGACGCAAATGGATGATGACGATGCTCATGATCACAATGTATTTCAGCGGAGGATTAATTCCGCAATATTTATTGGTCAAAAATCTTGGGCTCCGTGACACAGCGCTGGCGATGATTATACTTGGCGCGGTGGGTGTATTTAACGTTATCATCACACGCACCTTTCTTGAATCCAATATTTCGGAAGAACTGGAACAGGCGGCAGCTATTGACGGATGTTCACCCTTCAGATTTTTTATTACGATGGTGCTTCCTTTATCCAAAGCCGTGATTGCCGTACTTGCTCTTTATTATGGAGTGGGGCATTGGAACGATTTTTTTAAGTCGATGATTTATCTTAATAGTACTGAGAAGTTTCCGCTCCAGTTAATCTTAAGATCCATCTTGATCCAATCGCAGAATATGTCTGCGATGACGGATGATGTTTCAATGATGGAGGAAACCAGACTTATTTCGGAGCAGATCAAATATGGCGTCATTATTGTTGCAAGCGTTCCGATGCTGCTATTGTATCCTTTTCTTCAGAGGTATTTTATCAAAGGAGTTATGGTTGGATCCATAAAGGGCTAGCTCAGGATGCCGGTAACATAATGAAGTAAAGACTTTTGTTTGCTCAGCAGGCCCTGTATAGTAATATTTGGATGAGGACTTCCTATGGGGGCTGAAGTGATGAAATCTTTCATACAAGAGAAAGCTTTGTTTTTTAAATATTTGATGTCTTACGTCATTATTTTATTTCTTTGCATTCTAATCATGGTATTTTTTGTGAACAACCGGTTCATAGGTGTACTTAAGGACGAGCTGATTGCGAATAACGCAAATACGCTAAATCGGGTCATGTATATCGTGGATGCCAATATTAAGCAATTTGGCAGCATACAAACCCATATTCAAATGAACAGGAACTTAAATCCCTATTACGCCTTGAATGATCCTAACCTTGCTATCGATGCACAGCGTGAACTTGGCAAATATTTGGCTTCGAACAGCCTTATTAAAGATATTATTGTCTACTTCCGTGGAGATTCGTATATTTACTCCAGCACAAGCTCGTATTCCATACCGTTGTTTATCAATCATGCATTCAGATACAGTCACTGGACAGAAGAGGATTTTAAAAAGGATATCAACTCGCTTAAGGTTCCTAAAGTACGCCCGGCAGAGGATGTTATCAAGTATGATCGTGAACCGGAAAGAATGGTAACCTTTTTATATCCCATTTCCAGTTTCGGAACGGATGCTAAGACAACGGTTCTCTTTTTGGTGAATGAACAGTCTTTTACTAAAATGATAGAAGACAATTTTGGCGGATATCGTTCAAGCATTCTGATTCTGGATCAGACTAATCAGGTTATTACATCATCAAGTAACTCGATAAATTTAACATCGGATAACCTTAAAGAGTATCTTGGCGATAACGGGAATCATTTTACCAAAATGGTGGAAGTAGACAATAAGAAGATGCTAATGTCTGTTTTGAAATCCGACGAGACGGGATGGAAGTATATCGCTTTTACTCCGATGCAGGATGTTTTAAAAAAGACGAACGGCATTCAGGCTCAATTTATTCTGGTCGTGCTCCTGCTATTAGTGATTGGAAGCATTATCATCTATTTCAATATGCAAACCAACTATAAACCGATCTATAATCTGAAAAACTATGCAACCAGGATTCTGCAGCATACGAACCAATCCGAAAATGAAATTGATGTTGTTAAAAATACGATCGATTTTCTTTCCAATCAGAACAAAAGTTTAATATCCAGCACCAGAATCGCTTCCAAAGACTTTATCCTGGATAATCTTCTCAAGGGCCGTATTCACACGCTGGAGGATTTAAAACAGCAGGGGGAGCCCTTTGCGATATCGTTTCGGAATCCGCTTTACTTGGTGGTCATCGTTCTCTTGCATACGCATCACGCAAGAAAATCTCAGACTGTTCAAGAGCTGCTGGATCAATTTGAAAGGATTTCAAACTTATTTTTCAACGGGTATGTAAGGGAACATCTAGATCAAAAGAAAATGGTGTGCATTCTGTCCCTGGATGAGGTTCAATCGGAAAGTCTCTTGGCTGAGCTTGAAGCTTTTCAAATTTGTCTGAGAGAAGAGATTGAGTTTCAAACCACATTTGGGGTTGGCAACGTATACCATGATATAAAAGACATTCCGTTGTCCTATGTGGAAGCCTCTGCCGCCCTTGATTACCGTCTGGTGAAGGGGAATGGCAGCATTATACTAAACAAAGAATTATCCTATCAGGATGATTCGTTGGACTCCTATCCGCATAAAGAGCTTGACATCTTGAAAAGCTTGATCAAACAGGGCAATGATCTGGAAATTAAAAATGCGTTGAACAATATCATCAATTATATTAAAACCTGCAATTCGCCTCTTTTTGTCGCAAGAGGACTTTGTTTTGATATCTTGAACGTCATTTGGCGGACTTTTACAGAAATCAACAAGGAGCTTCTTCTTCCCAAGGACGAATATCCAAATGCCTCCATGCTTGCCGAATTTGAGACGGTTGAGGAACTTACTGACCTAGTCAAAAACATTTGTTCCAATCTATGTTCTTTTATTCGCGAGAATAAAACTGCAAAAGATCAAAGCCTGATTGCGGACGCGGTTTCTTATATTCAAAGCCATTACGCAAATTGTGATTTTTCTATACAAAATATGGCTGACCATTTCGGCATGACATTGACGAACTTAAGCCAGTACTTCAAAAATCAGACTGGACAAACCATTATTGATTATACAACGAATTTAAGGATGAATAAGGCGAAGGAACTATTAATGTCAAGTGATTTAACCCTGAATGAGCTTTCCGTGCAGGTAGGCTATTTGAATTCCTCCAGCTTCATTCGCCGATTCAAACAGATTACCGGATTGACACCTGGACAGTATATGAAGGAAAAAAGGAAGTGTTGAGTTATTTAAGCGGATATTAGCTTCTCCATTAGGAAAAGGTGTTAGAAGAAAATAAAGTTTTAGACTGGGGTTGTTGATTTGACGCGATTTTTGAGTTAAAAAATCGTCAGCTTTTGAAAAAAAGTGCAGGATGTCCCGTCAGTTGCACCGCTTTTTACCAAAACACAATGGATTGATAGCGAAGGTATCTCTAATAGCTTGCAAAGCAAATTGGCCGCGAACGATCTTGTTGATTTTGTGAGTGAAGTACATGCGCAAAGCGGGAAACACATTTCAAGCGAAGCGGCAAAATATTTACTGCGAGACGCTCAATATATCTTGTCGCAGAGTAAAGTCTTTCAGGGCTTTCTCCTTAAGTGCCGGGAAGCCCTGAAATAGATTTTCGGCCGAAGTAATGTATCATCGGACGTCTTTACCCAAAAATGGAATCGGTTACATTTAGGGACATATAGGACAATCGGGGGTAGCTTACTATTATTTGAATTAGATGAGGGCTAGGTATGAAACTAACTTTATACGTTTATCTGAGGGAGAAGGAAATTGAGCCGATCGACATTGCCAATATCGAGAGCATCATATACACAGAAGAACTGCTGAATGACATTTTTGAAGTTGATTTTCAAGCGAACAATCTTACACCGGAGATGTGGAAATGTTTTTTTATAGAGTTGACTAGCACGATGGAGAAGCTGTTGAATGGGGCCCAATCCGGCAGTGTGTATTTCAGAAAGGTAAAGTCCGAAAATATCCATCATGGCAATTTATTTTATAGAAATATCATGCAGTATATTATCGAGCATTATAATAATAGCAATTTAAGCTTGACGATGGTAGCCGAGCATTTCCACATTACGCCTCAATATTTATCGACCGCCTTTAAAAAGCATCTCGGACAAAATTTTTCCAATTATATCACCGGCATTCGCATTGGTGAATCGAAAAAGCTCCTTGGCGACAGCTCCCTATCCGTGCACCAAATCGCTCAAATGACTGGATTTACAAACGACATGTCTTTTATTCGCGCCTTTAAAAAGCAGGAAGGAATGACGCCTGGAGTATACAAAGAGACTTTAAGGGGGAACCGGGCCACCCAGTAGACAGGACGACTTAGCGTAAAGAAACGAGCGGGCATTGTTGAACCCGCTCGTTTCTTTACGCTGTAAAGCATTAACCAAACCCATTATGTGATGCCGTTAGCGCGGCGGTACCCCTCCTGTACTATAAAGCGGAATGGGTACGTTCTGGATCGTGCTGAAAGTTACCGGGCAAAGAGCCTGAATGGTTGAATCATTATCCTGAGCATAGGTGCTGGAACCGTTAACAATAATTGGTGTGTTGGTATTGGTATAGATGTTGCCGTTAAAATGGAAATTTGACATGTCCGTCTGAGCGAAGCTAAACTTGTCGTCATGCGCTGCATCGGTCTGAAGCAGGTTTTTGTAGTATGCATTGTTGGTTGTGTCCCCTACTTGGTTATTGTCGGGGTTATTGGTAAAGTTCTGCCAGTACATAGCGGAGCCATAAGGCACATTGAAATTGTAAGTGCGCCGGATGAAATTGTTATAGTAGAATGCGTTCGTGAAGGTCATCGGTGCAATCGTATCCGTATTATAGATGTACGATAGGAACGCTGTATCGTCCATGAAGTTGGACGCCACAACCGTGTTATTTGAGTTACGCAACTTTACTCCGCCATATTGGTCAGGCGCCCAGCCGCTAAAGTAATTGCCAATGACCTGTATTCCGTTGTAGCCATGAGCATAGAGGATATGATCCCTAACCGAGGTTTTTCCGTCGGCATACGTGACGTAATCCCCCTTATTGCCGTAAATGAAGTTATTCTGGAAGACCAGATTAGAGTCAGCATCAGCTTGCATAAATCTCACAAAGTTGCCTTGATTTCCGCCCAGATTATACTTGGCAGAAATGGAGTTCAATTGGGACAGTATGTTCTGTTCAGTCGAATTGAGCATCGGATTGGCGTATTGTTGAACACTGAGGTTACCTAAGTAGTTGTTTGTTACGTTGCTCCCCGAGGTCTGATAGGTGAAAATACCGCCGCCAGGGTAGCTATTACCGCGAAGGAACACGCAAGAATCCACCACAATGGAGTTATGACTCATTTTTATATAGTAATTGGTATTGGATACATCATTAACGGAAGATGGGTCCGGGGAACTACCGTTTATGAATGCACTATCATGAACTTCAATGCCAGTAATGTAGCCACCGTAAAAATTAAGTCCCATGTTGGCGAAAATGATGTTGTGGAACTGAACGTTATTCAGTACTGTGTAATAATTGGTCTGATTGAATGTCGGAAAAGAAGTGGTACTGCTGGCGTCAAAGATGGTGCTGCCACCTGTGCTGCCCAAGAACCAAACATTCGACGCCGGTGTTATATTTCCGGTAATTACGTAGGTTCCTTGCGGGAAAAACAAATTCTTTCCCTGACTGGCGGCGGTACTGATCGCATTCTGTATGGCCGTAGTATCATCGGTGACCCCGTCATTTTTGACACCCAAAGTCGTGACATCGATGGAACCGGCCGGTGCGGTCTCGGCCCATACTTTCTGTTGTACCGGAGCAAACACCATTGCAACGGCCAGAAATAAAGAAAGCGTCATCAATTTAGTGAACATTTTTTTCATGGTCAATCTCCTCTCTTAAATGAATAAAACTGCAGCTTGATGGCGGATTCGCTAGGCGAACTTGCCTTCAATCGCTTTTCGCTCACGGGTATGAACGTAAGCATTATTCATCCTCCTTCCAATTCGGATTTATGTTTCATTATGCAGTTTCAGAGTAAACAAAATGAGGGGGTTGGTAAATATACATTATTTAATGTCAAATATTAACACTTGACTCTTGACTCATTTTAATTGAAAGTGAAACAGGAAGGTTATGAAATTGCACATTTAGGTCGATATTTAACACACTCCCACAGCGCTCCGTTTTTTAGGTGAACCTCTCGGCTTTATGTCCTGATTCCCCACAAAACCAAATCAATATCCGGTTGTGTTGCAAAAATAAAAAATGAATGTCTTGGTCGTAATATGTAAGAAATTTCATGCAGTCAGCCCGAACAATTCACGGATCCATTCAACATCAGAAAGAACAGGTAGTATTTCAACCTATTCATCGACTCGAAAAGAATCGCTCGTTGGTTTCAAGTAGGGGCGAATTCGTTTATCGATTTCAGGTCCGAACTGATGTACCCATCGCATGATCATTGTATGCGAAATATGTAACCCTCGTTCTTTCATCAGTTCTGCGACATCCCGGTAGCTTAAACTATACTTCAAATACCATCTGACAGTTAACAAAATAATTTCCGATTCGTAATGTTTCCATTTGAAAAGATCTACGGTTGTCTCCAAGCTCATTTACCCCATCCCTTGATTCATTTAGATCCAATATTAGCATGGATAAATTTCTTGCACCACAACCCGACCAAGCATAGGTTGTGAAGTTTAGCAGGTGAAAATCCTGCTTGGGAAAGGCAAAAGTCAAGCATACCAATCGCGAGTCTAAGACGGCTTGATGGATTTCAAGCGTTAAACATAGATAGCCAGTAGTAGGCCTGAAAGTGATAGCTGGAAAACTCATAACCCTGATTTATGAGATCACATAAAATGAGAGTCATGTCCACTACGTTCCGTAGCGTCAAAGGAAAAACTGTTTTGCAATACACTACACTAATGGTTAAAATTTCATTTATTATCTGGAATCTCGAATGACGAAGCCCTTGGAACTTCGGTCAAAGTCATAGACATGATTTTGACATGTTTTTTCGATAAGATAATGGTTGGGAATAAAATTGGTAGTTGCAAAGGAGAGAAAGCATACGTGTTCATAAGTCGGAGAATCAAATTATTAAATCTGATTCTAATCTCTGCCATACTCCTATCTACAGTTATATTCATACCCGCCTTCCGAACAAAAGCTGCAGGAGAATCCACAGGTTCAGATATTTCCGGACATTGGGCAGAGAAGCAACTGAAAGATTGGATCAGCAAAGGATTTATTAAAGGTTATGACGACCATACGGTGAGACCGAATAATACAGTGGCCCGTGCAGAATTTATAACGATGATGAATCGCGCATTCGGTTTTACTGAAATTGAGAACGTAAATTTCTCCGACCTGGATTCTTCCGGTTGGGAATATGATGAAGTTCGTAAAGCGGTAAAAGCGGGGTACATCAACGGCTATGAAGACGGAACCATTCGGCCAGGAAATAAGGTAAATCGTCAGGAAGCGGCTGTCATGATAGCCAAATTATTAAAGTTGGATACTCAGCAAGAACCCGTTACGGAAAACAAGTTTACGGATGTGCAAAAGATCCCGGAATGGAGCAAACATGCAATCAAAATGGTTGCGTACAAGGGGATCATGGGAGGATATGAAGACGGAACTTTTCTTGCTGATTCATACATTACTCGTGCGGAAACGGTTGTTACCATTGATCGGGCTCTTCAAACCAAAACAGCAGTTTCAGGTTCCAGTGAGCAGACGACGGATTTGCCGACACCATCGGTGCCGACATCCACTACAAATATCCCTAATGTTGCTACTGATTATCCTCTCCCAGCTGGCTATAAAATAGTATGGGCGGATAATTTTTCGGGATCAGAAGTGAATACCGATAATTGGAAATTCAATCTTAATCCCCGAGATAAGGCAATTTTTACTGCAGATTCTGCTTTTATTGGATCCGATGGTCTCTCTATTCGCAGTTGGAGTGATAATGAGAAAAATTACACAGCATATCTAGACACTAAAGGTAAACATGAATTTACGTATGGTCTCTTTAACGCAAAGATTAGATTTTTAGGAGGGACGGGGACGCATAGCGCATTTTGGTTGCAGTCTGCTACGAATGGGAAATATATAGGTGACCCGGGGAAATCAGGAACGGAAATCGATGTCGTGGAGTTTCGCAAAGTGAATAAATCCGGGAAAAATATTAGTAATTTCCTTCCTTCAACTATCCATTGGGATGGATACGGCGCGAATCATAAAAATGTTTCCAAGAACACAACAACCCCCAAGTCAATGGATGGGACTTGGCATAACTATTCTGTGCTTTGGACTCCAACATCCTATAAGTTTTTCTTTGACAATCAGCAATATGCCGAAATTGATGATGCTGTGTCTCAATCTCCTGAATACTTTATCTTAAGTTGTGAAATTGGGGCAGCCAACAATTGGGCCGGACTTCCACCAGCAGGGGGATATGGGCCACTTGCTACAAGTAATGTGGGAATGGATGTCGCTGAAGTCTGGGTAGCACAAAACCAGTAATGGAAAAAATACCAAAGACAGTAGGAGACATCGTACGCTAAGAAATCAAATCAAAAAGAAAGCCGAAAATTCGTACGGAGTTCTCGGCATTTTTTCCTAACAAGTAATCGGTCTCGTACGCTGCGTATTTCCCGATCGGAGCCGCGATCCAGCCGAACATGACGACGGATGTGCATGCCGACCTGCTGAAGAAGCATTTCAACAGTGTAATTGCAGAAGGTGCCATGAAGTGGAGACAGAGCCAACCGAAAATACATTCACCTTTGCTGACGCGGATACAATCGTCAATTTCGCAACAGCAAACGACATGAAAGTCCGCGGTCATACTTTGGTGTGGCATACTAGTAATCCTGATTGGCTATTTAAGGACGCGAACGGCCAGCAAATGACACAACCGACCGAAGCTAACAAAATCCTGCCTCGGAAGCGGCTCGAAAACCATATTAAAAACGTGGTCACACACTTCGGTGACAAGGTATACGCATGGGACGTCGTCAACGAGGTCATCGATGAAACGCAGCCGGACGGCTTCAGCCACAGTACATGGTATCAGATTCTTTAAGAAAAAATGAAGATCGTGCAAAAATCGTAGATATACTTGCGCTATGTTTAATGTGATAATACGGCAAGAAAACAAAGAGGGGAGACTATTTCCATGTGGCGTAGGGCAATTGAAGATGCGGTGGGAAAGATTCGCCGTAATCTGGAACAGCACGGGCTGACGTTTCCGCATATCACTAATGAGAAGCGTTATGAATGTTCGGAAAATACGGATTGGATCGAAGGGTTTTACACAGGACTTATTTGGCTGAGTTATGAGTACAGCGGAGATCCTTATTTCAAAGAGCAGGCACAACTCCAAATTGGAGATTTCAAACGCAGGCTGCAGCAGCGTATATGTTTGGAGCATCACGATATCGGTTTTCTTTACGGATTGTCGGCTCTTGCCGGGTGGATTGTAGAGCGGGACAGCGATGCCCGCGAGCTTGCTATGCATGCCGCCGATCATTTGATGGGCAGATGAAGATCGCGAGGGGAGTATTTGCAAGCCTGGGGGCATGAGAACGACGAGCAGAACGGTGGTCGAATCATTATCGACTGCTTGATGAATTTGCCGCTGCTGTACTGGGCCTCTCAAATGTCAGGTGACCCCAGCTATGGAGAAGTAGCTTATAAACAAGCAGAGCTATCCAGACGTTACTTAGTTCGCGGAGACGACTCCTCATATCATACGTTTTATTTTCAGAAAGAGAATGGCAATCCGCTGGGCGGAGGTACGCATCAAGGCTATCGGGACGGCTCCACATGGACGCGTGGTCAGGCATGGGGCATTTATGGATTTGCCCTTTCGTACCGCTATACGCAGGATCCGGCGTTTCTTGGAACGTCCAAGCGGCTGCTGCGTTATTTCGTCGATCATTTGCCGGAAGATCACGTCGCATACTGGGATTTTGACGTTCCGATAGAGGAGCATACAAGCCGGGATAGCTCGGCATCGGCCATCACCGCCTGTGGCATGCTTGAGCTGCTCAAGCTGCTGCCTGAAGGAGACCCGGATCGCGTTTGGATTTCAGACAGCTTGGAGCGCACGATGCAATCGTTAGTGAAGCACTATGCTACAATCGGAGAGGAAGCCGAAGGGCTGCTGAAGCATGGATCCTACCATGTAAGAGGCAATAGCGGTTTGGATGATTATATGATTTGGGGGGATTATTACTATCTGGAGGCGCTCATGCGGCTCGAGCGGTCGATACCGGGTTATTGGTACGAGCGTTCCGCTTCAGTGTCTTAACGAGGTGAACTCTCATAATGAATATGCCGACGAGACAACATGATTTATTGATCGGAGGAGCCATTGACCGTTGGGATGAGGCGCTGCCGCTCGGAAACGGATTAACAGGCTGCTTAATGTGGGGGGACGGAAGTCCGCTCAAGCTGAGTCTGGACCGCGGAGATTTGTGGGACACCAGACTTGCAGCGGAAGCGTTATCCCAAGACTATACTTATGCAAATTTGATTGAGCTTGTAAAACAAAAAGATATCGATTCGATCCGTCAAAGATTTCAGTTTAATCGTTTCACCGCAACTCCGACGAAAATTCCTGCTGGCAGGATTGAACTTAATTGGGGAAGGACGGCGGACGAGGTTCGATACCAACTTCGCCTTATCGACGCCATAGGTGAATCAAAGCTCCGTTTCGGCGATTCGGAATGCTTCATTCAGGCTCTGATGCATGCCGTAGATAGGGTCGGGTATGTCCGCATGTCAGGTTCGGCCAGTTTGCCGCAAGTATCGATTGTTCCACCGCCATACACAGCTCCTGAAGGTGAAGGAGATTTGGCCGCTGGCAGTTTGGCCTTATTGCAATATCCTGAACCAAAGGTAATTATGGAAGACGGATGGATTATTTATCACCAGCATACGCACGAAACACTGGAGTTTGCCATCGTTTTGAGAATTAAAAAAACGAATAACGAAGGCTGCGAAATGGCGTTCAAAATCGCCATGAACCGGGATGGCGAGGATTGGCTGGAGCGGGCCAAAGAAAACGTGTTACGGGCGTTAGATGATGGCTGGGAAGCAGCTTTGTCTAGTCACAGCAGGTGGTGGAAGTCATTCTGGAGTAAAAGCTCTATTACGCTTCCTGATAAGGAAACGGAGAAACAATGGTATTTGACGAATTACTTTCTGGCTTCCTGTTCGAGAAAAGGTACTCCTCCGATGCCCTTGCAGGGAGTTTGGACCGCCGATGAAGGACTGCTTCCACCCTGGAAGGGCGACTATCATCATGATCTCAACACGCAGCTTAGCTATTGGCATTACTTAAAAGCTAACCATCTAGGAGAAGGAGAAAGTTTTCTGGACTTCCTATGGGAGCTTCGGCCAGCTGCGAGGCGGTTTGCGCAGGCTTTCTTCGATGCACCGGGTATCTGTTTGCCGTCCGTTATGAGCATAGATGGAACTTCCATCGGGGGATGGGTCATGTATTGTACCAATTTGGTCAATCAGATTTGGCTTTGTCAGGCATTTGACCATTATTGGCAATATACGGGGGACTACGTTTTTCTAGAAAATAAAGCGTACGTGTATTTCAAAGAAACAGCCGAATGTATCCTCCGGTGGTTAAAGCCCGGCTCGGATGGCAAATTACTGCTTCCACTATCAAGTTCTCCGGAAATTCACGATGATTCACTTGATGCTTGGCTAACTCCGAATAGCAACAATGATTTAGCGTTGCTGCATTATTTATTCAATACATTGGATAGGTTGGCAACCTTATTGGGGAAGGCTGCGGACGCGGAGCGTTGGAACGCCATACGTCATCAACTGACGGAGCTTGCGGTGAATGAAGACCATGTGCTGATGCTGAGTCCGGATGAATCACTGAAGGAAAGCCACCGCCACCTATCTCATGCGATGGCGATTTATCCTCTTAATTTGCTAAACTATCATCGTTCCGAGAGAGAGCGGACAATCATTGACAGTACGATCAGAGATCTTGAGGTGCTTGGCAAAGGATTGTGGGTCGGATTTTCTTTCGCATGGATGGCGAACCTGTACGCGCGTCAAGGTAACGGCGAGGCTGCGCTGTACCAATTGAAGCTGCTTTGGGAAAACCTCTGCTCGGTAAACGGATTTCACTTGAATGGAGATTATCGTAAACGCGGAATTACCGCTCTGCACTACCGTCCGTTTACGCTGGAATCGAACATGGCTGCTGCGGATGCTTTACAGGAAATGCTCTTGCAGAACTATGACGGTGTGATTCGAGTTTTTCCGGCTGTGCCAGCAGAGTGGAAGAATCAGGGCGTATCTTTCGAGCGGTTAAGAGGAGGAAAAGGGAGCCTGATTTCGGCCGAGTGGAGCAAAGGGCTGCTGCAGTACATTCAACTGGAAGCAGAACAGGATGCAGAATTTAGCGTGCTGAACCAGTTTGAAAATGGCAAGCTTATACTGGAAAAGGCAAACGAACGCATTGTTCTGAATGCGGCAGTTGGCAGTCCGTTTCATATACGGCTATTTGAGGGTGAAACATGCATCGTACGTCATGCAGGTTTAGCTGATGACTATAAAGGATAGACCAGATCGGCATTTACGAAGTCGAACGCAATGCTGTCCACTGATACTGGCATGAATAATGATAGAAGTGATACGGGGCTGTCTTTTCCCAATGTGGTAAAGGGCAGCCCTTATTTTCGAGAGGGAAACGATGCGGATGGACTTAGATTATCGTAAGTTCGTACAACTGATTTTGATGTAGATTCATAAAAAACATAATAATTTCGACATATTTTTCCGGTATAATGGTCCAGCCCATTAACCGTGTTATTCTAACTCGAGTTACAGTTAAGGAGCCTATCTATATACCTCAATCAGAAAGTAGGAGATATTAATGTTCATAAGAAGGTGCTTCCACCAATGAATTGGACCCTCAAAGCATTACACTTGTTTCTTATTATTGTACTGCTCATATCCACAGTTATGTTCATGCCTGCCTGCCGAACACAAGCTGCGGACGAATATGATGGATTAAGAGCGAAGTGGCAGAGTGCTCTAGTAGGAAATCCCGATTATGACCCTAATGACCCGGATATCGCCGCAAAAATTACCTCTATCACCAATGGGGCCAAATCCGTTTGGTCCACTTTAAACAAAGAAACGAATCGAACAAATTTGTGGAGTGACTTGTCTAATTGGTCTACTAAATCATCCGACATTACGAATGGCTATTCCCGTTTAAAAAGTATGGCCATTGCCTTTAATACAAAGGGGTCCTCGCTTTATGGCAACAAGTCTTTAGCAGCTGACATTATGAATGCTCTCGATTGGATGTATCAGAATGTATATAACGATAGCGTTACCAAGGAGTATGACAACTGGTGGGATTGGGAAATCGGATCGCCGCAAGCGTTAAACGATACAGCCGTTTTAATGTACAATCAATTGACGGCAGCTCAAATTATCAAATATATCAAAGCTGTTGATCGTTTTGTTCCCGATCCCACCCATAGAACCAGAGATGGCGGCATAGTTGAAACGGGAGCTAACCGGGCGGATAAAGCTCTTGTCGTTATGATCCGCGGCATACTTGATAAATCAGGGACGAAGCTTGCACAGGGAAGAGATACGCTCAGCCAAATATTTCTTTATGTCACAAGCGGCGATGGATTTTACGCCGACGGGTCATTCATTCAGCACTCGAATGTACCGTATAGCGTCGGCTATGGGAATGTTTTACTCCTTGATATGGCAAGAATATTAGAACTTTTGAAAGGCTCCTCTTGGGATGTCACAGATCCTAATGTTCAGAACGTCTATAACTGGGTGACCGATTCCTATCAGCCGCTCATTTATAATGGCGCGGCAATGGATATGGTTGGTGGACGCAAAATTTCCAGGCAGAAAGAAACGGATCATGACACAGGAAGGACAATTATTGCTACTATTGCGCGGCTGGCGCAATTTGCGCCTTCCGCTCAGGCAGCTACTTTCAAAAGCTTGGTGAAGGCGTGGGTGCAACAGGACACTACCTTTGCCAATTATTACGCGGGCATGACGATTAACGATATGATGAAAATCAAATCGATCATGAACGACAACACGATTGCGCCAAGCGATGAATTGATCAAGAATCAAGTATTCCCCAATATGGATCGGGCCATTCATCTGCGTCCGGGCTTCGGTTTCGGTCTCAGCATGTTCTCGAACCGCATAACGGCTTTTGAATCCGGCAACGGAGAGAATCTTCAAGGCTGGTGGACCGGTCTTGGCATGACGTACCTGTATAACAATGATTTGGCCCAGTATGACAATAATTTCTGGCCGACTGTCAATATGTATCGCTTACCGGGGACAACAACGGATGGAACGGGAAGCGGAACTCCGAAAGCTTGGAACTTATATGCAAACCCTAACAATTGGGTAGGCGGATCATCCTTGAACGGTCAGTATGGGACGGCGGGAATGGATTTTTCTCTCTCAGGAGTTACGGGAAGCCCGCTTCAAGGGAAAAAATCCTGGTTCATGTTCGGAGATAAAATCGTCGCTTTGGGCGCCGGCGTAACGAGCACGGACAACCGTAATGTAGAGACGATCGTAGAGAACCGCAAGTTGAACGACAAGGGCGACAACAATTTGACGGTGAACGGGGCAACCAAGCCGAATGAACTCGGATGGTCTGACAAGATGACCGGCGTACAGTGGGCTCATTTGGCGGGCAATATACCGGGATCCGACATCGGCTATTATTTCCCTGAAACTGCTAATGTCTACGCTCTGCGCGAGTCGAGAACCGGCGCTTGGAAAGATGTTAATAACGGAGGAAGCGCGGCCCAGGTGACGAACCATTATTTGAGCTTGGCATTTGAGCACGGGAAGAACCCAACAGACGCCTCTTACTCCTATGTTCTGCTGCCGAATAAAGACGCGGCTGCAACGGCCAGCTATGCAAGCAATCCGGATATCGCGATTCTTGAAAATTCAAAGGAAGCTCAAGCGGTAAAAGACAGTACCCTTAACATCTTGGGAGTGAACTTTTGGAAAGATGTGACCAAGACCATTGCCGTGAATGGGGCGAGCTTGATTACAAGCGATAAGAAGGCATCCGTCACCATGATGGAAACGCCAAACGAAATCGACGTGGCGGTTTCCGATCCGACGCAGAGCAATACAGGGAGCATCAATCTCGAGATCAATAGAAGCGCAGTGGGAACGATCTCGCTCGATCCGGGAATTACCGTAACCCAGTTAAGTCCGACGATTAAGATGACCGTCCATGTGAATGGATCGCTTGGAAAAACGTTTACAGTCAAACTTAATCGGGGAACAACTGTCGCTCCGGCGGGGATGAGCTCGGACATCGCCGGACATTGGGCTGAGAAACAATTGAAAGAGTGGATCAGCAAAGGCTATATTCAAGGATATGAAGATCATACCGTGAGACCGGATCATACGGTGACCCGTGCTGAATTTATGACGTTGATAAATCGCGCATTCGGGTTTACTGAAACTACGAACGTAAGCTTCTCCGACATGAATTCTTCCGGTTGGGAATATGAGCAGGTTCGTAAAGCGGTAAAGGCTGGGTACATCGACGGTTATGAGGATGGAACCATTCGGCCCGGAAATAAGGTGAGTCGCCAGGAAGTATCCATCATGATTGCCAAGCTGCTAAAACTGGATACCACGCAAGGCATACATGCGGCAAGTCAGTTTAAGGATGCCCAAAAGATCCCGGAGTGGAGCAAACATGCAGTAGAAGAAGTTGCGGCGAAGGGCATCATGGATGGATACGAAGACGGAACCTTTCATGCCGATGCTTACATTACTCGTGCAGAAGCGGTAGTTGCCATTGATCGTGCTCTTCATGACAAATCGGTAACAGCAACGTCGGGACCCAACTCCGAACCGACAACGGGAGCTTCTATTTCACTTCCGATTGAAAAAGCGAACCTGCCGGTTAACGTACTGGCTCAGCTCGGCAAAGTAACACTCGATCCGAATAACGTGAAATCGCCCTATGCCGATGGGTTTCCGGGCATGGTTCCAGACAACGCGGAGAAGGTGGATAACAAAATTATTGAAGTGAACTACGACTATCGTAACTTGAGTTACCTGCGCATGTCTTCACCGCCCGGCAGTTGGGTTAGTACTGGACTTTACGCGCCGGCCGGCAGCGTGATCACCTTGAATGTCCCTGAAGGGACTGAAAATCTGGATGTACAGGTTGGCTCCCATACCGACAACCTGATGCAGCTTGATAAATGGAACCGGGCACCCGTAGTCGTTGGACGCCAAAAATTGCTGCCTGGAATCAACAAGATCAACAGCCCGTTCGGCGGTTTAATTTATTTGATCCCGACTAAGTCTAAAACGGATACCAAGGTGAAAGTGTCAATCAGCGGCGCTGTCAATGCTTCTTATTTCATACTGGGTCAAACGACGGATGAGGAATGGAAAAATACAATCAGAAACTATCCGGCACCGTGGGCTGAACTGCAAAGCCGCCGGGTGATCTTAACCGTTCCTGCGGAAGATATCCGCAAGCTGGAGCATCCAAGCGAACTCATGGCCAAATGGGATGAAATCATCGATAGCTATGATGACTTGATCGGTGTTGGGCCGGATAAAACGGAACCGAATCGCAGTCCGGATCGCCCATACCGTTATGTGGCGGATGCTCAAATTAGCGCCGGTTCGCTCCATTCCGGATATCCAATTATGTTATATCAGGGAGTCGCCTCCAAACAGCTTGTTGATATTGAAGCCATCCAGCACAATGGTTGGGGCTTCTGGCATGAGCTTGGACATGATTATCAGCAGTCCCCCTGGTACTGGGGAGCCATTGTGGAAGTCACCACGAACCTGCATTCAATGAATATTCAGCTTAAATACGGTAACAAGTCTCGTTTAGCGACGAGCAGATCCTATGACAAGGCGTTAGCATTTGTGAACAGCGACAATCCGGATAAAAACTTTATTGATGATAAACAAATTGACGTCTTTACGCGCCTAGTCATGTTTTATCAGCTTAAACTAGCCTATGGTTGGGATTTCTACACAAAGCTTCATATTGCTTATCGAGAAATGCCGTCTAACGAGCTGCCTAAAACAGAGCAGCAGAAAATAGACGGATTCGTCATGATGGCCTCGAAAATCAGCGGGGAAAACCTGACGGAATTTTTCGACAAGTGGGGATTGAAATATTCAGAGGATGCCAAGCAAAAAGTAACTGCTTTGAATTTGCCGCAGCCTAAAACGCAGATTTGGACATTGAAGGAGCAATAAGAAGCAGGACATTGGGCATTCCTTTCCTGCTTCGCCGGGCTCAGTTTGTAAGCGATTTGTTAAAAAAGAATAAAATGTTTGTACTGGGACATTACCTTTATCTGGATATTTGGCGTGGTGACCAAAATTCCCCATAAAGGTTCGATGTCCTACTTTGCTTTTGTTGTCCTATAGCGACCCCGGGCCGCAGGAAAAAATGAGCTATTCATCAATGTATTTCGTATTTCTGAATTCAGTCGGAGATGCCCCGTAATATTTGCGGAAAGCTCTTGTAAAGGAATAGAGGTCGGGATAACCGAGAGACAAAGCGATTTCGGTAACGGATAAATCGGTATCCGCGAGTAATTTTGCGCCGCTTCGCATCCGCAATCGCTGTAAATATTGTATGGGGGAAATGCCGAGCTTTTTCGAGAACACGGAAGAGAAATGGGTGCGATGCAAACCGACATAATCGGCAACGTCCTGTACGGTAATGCCCTCAGCGTAATGCACATTCATGAAAGTTTCACTGTCTTGAATCCAAGTAAGCTTGTTCGTTTCGTGTACCTCCTGCTTACTTACTGCCGCTAATTGCGCAAGCAATGCACAAATCATGCTGACGAATTGCAAGGATCCGCCACAAACCCTTAGACGGCGGAATTCGTGCAGCAGCTCCCGAAATGTCCCCGGCAAATCGGGAAGAGGAATCTCACGACAATAAGGCTTTTCCTCCGTTATTCCCGCATATTGCAGCAAAGGCCCTGCCCCTTCGCCATTAAAGCCGATCCAGGTCATGCGAAGCTTCGGATTCCGTTCCTTGACTTTATACGTAAATGGTGTGTCCGGGAATAAGCAAAATAAGTCGCCTTTTTTCAGCGTCACTTGTTCTCCATTTACGGCGTACACTACTTGTCCATCCAGGATATAGTGCAAATTGTAGTAGCGGATTTGACGGGGGCCGGAGATGTAGTTCGGCTTGGCAATCATTCTCCCTGCATGGAGCGGCCATATTCCGATTGCCCTTTCCAATTCGCTTGGCGTGTAGTATAAAAATTCGGCATTTTCACTGGGATATTCCTTCAGCCCCCGCATGTACATACCTCCATTCGTCTTCAGTTTATTATAGACCCTACAAAATGACAACCATGATAACGTAATGATATTTATCTTCTACCCCGGCATCCCTTACTATAAGATCGAAAGGAGTTACACGGCCGAGGATGACATTCGTTCAAATGGTATACTGCTGCACGCCGTTTATGTCAAACCGCTCGGCAGCGGTATCGATGAATGCTTTATTTTACTAGTAAATATAAAATTCGAGGAGAATGTATAATGAAGCAGCTTACAGCAATCTTGGTCGGTACAGGGGCCAGAGGCGTTGCTTATGCGCAATATGCGCTTGATTATCCGCATCAACTGAAATTCGTTGCCGCCGCCGAATCGAATCCGGAACGGTTAGCCAAATTCGCGGAGCAGCACGGCATCCCGGCAGAGCGTCAATATACGTCCTGGGAGCAGATTCTTACAGAGCCGCAGCTGGCCGATATAGCCATCATTGCCACCCAGGACCGGATGCATTATGAGCCTACGTTAAAAGCGTTGAAGAACAACTATCATGTCCTGCTTGAAAAGCCGATGTCCCCGGCTCCTTCGGAATGTATCGAGATGGAAAGGGTCGCCAAAGAGAGCGGACGGCTGCTTACGATCTGTCACGTACTGAGGTACACGCCATTCTGGTCGGCGATAAAGCGGCTCCTTACGGAAGGCCGAATCGGCGAGCTCGTGTCTATTCAGCTTAACGAAAACGTCGGCTACTGGCATATGGCGCATAGCTTTGTAAGAGGAAATTGGAATCACTCTGACAAGTCCAGCCCTATGATACTCGCCAAATCGTGTCACGATATGGATGTTTTATCATGGCTGACGGACCGGCCTTGTCTACGCGTCAGCTCTTACGGTTCTTTGATGCATTTCCATTCCGGCAACGCACCGGAAGGCTCTTCAGATCGCTGTTTGGACTGCGCAGTGGAAGCTTCGTGTCCATATTCGGCACTGCACTTCTACTTTGGCGAAGGGAAAACTTGGGCGCGGCATTTTACCGAAGAGCTAACGCGAGAAAACATAGTGAGGGGCCTCAAGGAAACGAATTACGGTCGCTGTGTTTACAAGAGCGATAACAATGTAGTGGACCATCAAGTCGTCAACATGGAATTTGCGGGTGGTGCCACGGCAACTTTCAGCATGTGCGGATTCACTCGAAATCAGGAACGGCGTATCCAGATTATGGGTACCAAAGGGGAGATTCGCGGCGAGGAAGGCAAGATTACCGTGATGGATTTCCTGACGCACGAAAATCACGAGATTCACATCCCGGAACAGACGTCGGGGCATGGGGGCGGAGACAGCGGCATTGTTCGCAGCTTTCTGAAGGAAGTAAGCGGCTATAATGGCAGCGAGAGCCTTACCTCCGCATCGGCTTCAGTAAGAAGTCATCTTATGGCGTTTGCAGCGGAAGAATCCAGATTAAACCATGGCCGATCGATTGAACTGGATGATTTCTATAAGAAGCTGACCGTTCAGGTTTTATAGGAGATGTATAATGTTGGAGGGTCATCATGGGAGCTTGCATGGTTGGATTGGTAAAAGAACACAGAGGCCCGGGAGCCATTTTGAAAGAAATTCCCGTTCCGACGTGCGGACCGGACGAGGTGCTTGTCCGGATCAAAGCAACGTCTCTTTGTGGAACAGACTTGCACATCTACAATTGGGACAAATGGGCGAAGAAAACGGTGGTCACCCCAATTGTGTTCGGCCATGAATTTGCCGGGATTGTTGAAGCCATCGGCGACCGGGTAACAGGAGTTCAACTCGGAGAACATGTCTCTGCCGAGGGACATATAGCTTGCGGTACTTGTAAAGCTTGCAGAACCGGCAATGCGCATGTATGTCCGCACAGTAAAAGTTTCGGGATTACGGCGCCCGGTTGCTTTGCCGAGTTCGCCATCGTGAAAGCGAGCAATATTATCCGAAATGACCCGGAACTGCCTTTTGAATTGGCGTGTCTCCAGGACCCGCTAGGAAACGCCGTTCAAGCGGTCCTGTCGGGGGAAATCGTTGGCAAATCGGTTGCCGTCATTGGCGCTGGGCCGATCGGGCTATTGTCTGTCATGGTGGCAAAGGCGTGCGGCGCAGGCACGATTTATGCCGTGGATGTGAACCCTTATCGTTTGCAAATGGCGCGTCGGTTGGGGGCCGATCTGACGATCAATGCGGCGGAAACGCGGACATCCGATGCTTTGCTATCCTTGACCGAAGGCGAAGGTATCGATGTTATATTGGAGATGTCCGGGAATCCCCAGGCCATAGCCGATGGATTTAAGTCAGCTGCAAGAGCAGGAAGAGTGTCTCTGCTTGGCATTCCGACCAAAGAGGTTACCCTGGATTTGACCGAGCAGGTTATTTTTAAAGGGTTACGAGTGGAGGGAATTACCGGCCGTAAAATGTACCAAACCTGGTATCAAATGAAGGGCTTGATTAATCAGAAGCGTATCGATCTCTCTCAGATCGTGACGCATAAATTCAATTTAACCCAATATCAGGAAGCCTTCCGATTAATGGAACAGGGGGAATGCGGAAAAATCGTCTTCATTCATTAAAGTTCCGGAGGATGAGAACATGAACTATTTGGACTATTTGGCCAAAGATCTCGAGCTGTTGAAGATGGAGGGGCGATTTCGTCCGATTACGGTATGGGAAAGCGGCTCCGACTCATGGATGAAATTAAACGGAAGAAGATTGCTTCAAATGTCCTCCAATAATTATTTGGGACTGACGAATCATCCGAAACTCAAAGAAGCGGCTATGAAGGCTATTGAAGAGTATGGGGTAGGCAGCGGTTCGGTACGTACGATTACGGGTACGTTCCATATTCACGACGAGCTGGAACGGGAGCTTGCCGAATTCAAGGGGACGGAGGCGGCTCTTGTATTTCAATCCGGATTTACGACGAACCAAGGCGTGCTCTCCAGCATACTCGGGCCCGATGATGTAGTCATTAGCGACGAGCTGAATCATGCCAGCATTATCGATGGCATCAAGCTTACCAAAGCAAGCCGGAGCATCTTCGCACATAAAGATATGGATCAATTGGAAAAGGCATTGAAGGATTCGCAAAGCCACCGTACCCGTGTAATCGCAACCGATGGCGTATTCAGTATGGATGGGGATATCGCACCGCTCCCAGACATTGTAAATTTGGCGGAAAAATACGATGCTATAGTTTATGTGGATGATGCCCATGCGAGCGGTGTTTTAGGCAAAAACGGCAAAGGATCAACGGATCACTTTTCCCTCCATGGCAGAGTACACATTCAAATCGGCACATTATCCAAGGCCATTGGCTGTGTAGGCGGTTATGCAGCCGGAGCGCAAGTATTGAAGGAGCATTTGATTCACAAGGCGAGGCCGTTTCTTTTCAGCACGTCCCCAACGCCTTCGGTTGCAGCTGCTTGCCTTGCTGCCATAAGCATTTTGCAGGAAAGCTCGGATTTGATAGCAAAGCTGTGGGACAACGCTAATGGCTTTCGTACGGAGCTAAAGCGGCTGGGTTTCGATACGGGCGCAAGTGAGACCCCCATTATTCCGATCATTATCGGAGATCCTGCTAAAACAATGCGTTTTTCCGATCGACTGCAGCAAGAGGGCGTTTTTGCCCAAGGCATCGTATATCCGACGGTTGCGATGGATAAAGGCAGAGTTCGACTGATCGTTACGGCCCGGCACACCAAGGAAGATCTTTCCTTTGCGTTGGATTGCCTGCAAAAAGTCGGCCGCGAATTTGGCCTGATATAGGGAAGGGGAGTGGACTCTGGAGAGAACATAAGCCGGACGGTGAACCGTATGAAGTGGTGAGCGACGAGGCTTTGCGCGGCTGAATCGGCGACTACTCGGGCTAGCCGCGGAGGCGCTGTACGTTATCGGCAGCGACCGTGCGAAAGAAGCGCAGCTGCACTATTTGCGGGCGGCGCGTTGGTGCCGGACGACAACGAAAGAGAGCCCGTTTTTTAGTTGATCTAATGCGTCTTTAGGAGAGGTACTAAAGTGCCTCTCTTCTTTATTTCCTGCTAAAGCGTCAATCTCGTCTTCAACAAAGAACCGCCAACTCTACGAATCTTACAAACCGTTTAACTTCGTTCCTCGCTTCTTAATAACTCACGAATTCTTTGGGCGGCATACCATCCGGTATCTATATCGCAGCGCTTGCACAAGTCCTATATGGCTTATAAGGCCGCAGATTTATCGGCTTACATCATCGCCAAGCAGATGGAAGCCGTGTGCGATAATCCGCTGCAATCAACCGAGCTCCAGGGAGTTATGCTGGTTAACACCTCTGGTGAAACCCAGTACGGGGAAGTTAAAGTTCCTGAGAACTTCTCCCTCCCTCGCCGTCAATTCGCTGCTACACATGTGAGGGATTTCTTGCCTTATGGACAAGAAGAACAGAAATATAGATCGTATGGGACAATCGAGTTGGCACCATTCTCTTGGAAAAAGATACCGCTTGCGGAATTAGAAGTTCGGCAGAATACATGTACGTCGAACAAAATTGCTGTTACGGAAGGGGTTATAGAAACGACTTATTATCGGATGACATACCAACCTGTATCGGGTTGTATTGTTCAACTGTGCTCGTTCATTTTTTATAACGATAGCACTCAGCCGATTAAGTGGCGTATGGATGGACAAAACGACGGACCGCAGTGCCGAACCTTTTGAAACCGTTACGTTACAGTTGGAAAAGGGTCAGAGCTGCACTGGAAGTTAATTTTATAGCGTGAATCAGTCCTGCAAAGTGCCTTTTATCATCAAATACCCTGGGAACATTGCCTGGCTAAACGGGCACGTGATTTTCAAATTTCTTTTGTGATTCTCCAGTATGTTCCCTAGCTCGTGCTACGTTGTTAACCGGGCGCATTCCATCTAAGCATGGTGTTCTTGATTGGATCGCAGATGGAGATATGGGCGCTGAAAACACGATCGGATGGTTAAACAAGAAAAAATCATTGGTTATTTACAGCATATGACAGGATATACCGATATCTTGGCGGAGCATGGTTGGTTAGGAATGGAAAAAAAGGACAAATCGGATTGGCCGGACCTGCGGGCAAGGACAAGCCTTCGTTTAGGTATTCGGTCCGGATTGTCGAATCCCGGTTGAACCCGATGATAAGCGGCTTCGGTGTTTATTGCAGTCAACGTTCATGAGGACCGGGGCCCCGATTCAATGTCGAGGCCTCAGGTCGTTTTACTCGCGTACACTTCAGAACGAAATTTTGCGGGCGGGATGCCTGCATGTTTGCGAAATAAACGAAAAAAATAATTGTAATCGGGGATGCCGACCTTCATACTGATTTCTTGCAGAGTAAGGTTAGTATGGCTGAGCAGAGCAACGGCCTTTTCCATGCGGATATGGTTTAAATAATGCAGCGGCGTCAGACCGGTATGCTTCTTTAAACATTTCGACAAATAATTGATCGAAAAATTCAAGTCCTGGGCCATGTCCTCGAGCCGGAATGGCTGCTCCATCGTCGTGTATAGGTAGTTTGTAATCAGATTGCATACTTGCTCCGATCGGGCTAAGGACTGGCTTCTCGCTGTTTTTTGCAGCATGGCCAGAAACTGGGCCAGATTCGCTTGTAGAGGGAGCATGTTTTCCATAATGGATTGTTCCCTTAGGGTAATCATTTCCTCAAGAATCGGTTCGTATTGCTTTACATTCAATTCAATGCTTTTCGGAATGTACATTTTTTGCTCTTGTACTTCCAGATCGTGGTAGGTCGTAAGGGGCATGACTGCATTCCATTGGATATTCTCGATCGGCAAAGTCTGCAAAGGCGCTTTATGCTGGAAATGCAAATAAAACAGCAGCGTATCTGTGGAGCAGGGCTGGTGTCCATAATGTCGTTTCCCCGGTTCCAGAATAATCATCTGATTTTCCTTAAGCTCGTAAGGGGTATCTTCTTCCGTAATATAGAAGACGCCATGGCGTACAATAATGATATCGTATAGTGGGAAAACTCTCTCAGGGTGCACATCGTTGCGCCAAAACGTCACTTTGTTTACAGTAAGCAGCTTCGGCAGCGGGGGAATCGACAGCTCGAGACAGAACATATTCGGCTCCTTTTACCTTAAAAGAGATTGGACTATGAACACAATCAGTATAGTTCATCCTGAAATAGAGAGACAAGCGGTTTGTGTGATTTTGTACTATAAATAAGTGATATTGAACATAGCTTAATGGATTAGGAACGCTTAGAATAAATGCTATAAACGGATACAATTAGCTTATAAAGCCAATTATCTCCAAAAAAATAATTTAATAGCAGTGAAAGCGAGAAGCGTTTCTGCCAAAGTTAGGGTGTTAAAACTATTTAACAAACTATATTTAAGGGCTTACACAAGCTTCGTAGAATGCAGGTGGACAAGACAAAAAAAATCAGAAGCTGTTGGTGGAATTGTTTGGAGAAGAGCTTATCTATCGAACCTGGCAAGAGACAAGACCTTGATAATGCATATAAACCAAATTTTCTCATCTTTGGGGGTCTTTTTTCATGGGTAATAAATTAAAAATGACACTGTTTGTTTCCGTTCTGCTTACGATTCCCTTGGCCGCCTGCAATAAAGACGACGCTGCCGGTCGAGTTAAATCCCAGACAGCGGCAATGCCAGTGAAGGAGACTGCTTTTGAGGAAAAGTCAGCTCCACCTAAGCCGGCCCCGAACCTGCTTGCAAGTGCAGCCAGCGTTACCGCGAATCAGAATCCGGGTGAAGTCTCAAAACTGTATGACGGTAGCACCAACGTTGGTTGGAAAACCAACACTGCCGAAAACGTTTCCGGCATCGTCAATGTTGATTTCGGCAGCGAAAAAAGCTTTGACAAATATTCGCTGATGAATCTGGTTGGTGCTGCAAGCTTCAACGTGCAGTACAGCAGCGACGGGAATCAGTGGACAGACTTGCCGGCCGAGGCCAGCGCCGCCACGAACAATATCAAGCTGTTCGACGAGGTAAAAGCAAGATATGTGAAGCTTACGGTTCATGGAACTGCTTCAAAAATGCCGGTAGCTTTAGGGGAATTCTCATTAGAAATGATTAAAGATATAGAAGCGGAAAAGAAAAATATCGAGCGTATTTTAGATCCCGAAAAATATAAACTGCTGGATTTGCAATATAGCTTACGGAACGATATCGTGCTGCTCGCTGGCAGCTCCAGAGCTTTGGTGAATGGCCGGATCGTTACAATTGATCCCACGAACGTCAGTGTCAAGCCTGTTACAAAAAACGGCAGTACGTTTGTGCCCGTTCGTTTTATAGCGGAAGCGCTCGGGGCTAATGTGGGTTGGAACGAAAGTACGGGTGTAGTCGAGATAAAAACCGCAAAGAAACAAACAACGTTGAAATTGAATGAGAAAACTATCGTTGAAAACGGCAAAAGCAGCAAGATGGATGCTTCCGTTCAAATCATCGAAGGTACTGTAATGGTGCCGTTAAAAGCGGTATCAGTCACCTTCGGCAAGCAGATCTACACGGAAAAAAGAGGGCTAATCATGATAGGCGATCAAGTGGAAAATCGGTATGACGAAGCAAAGGACGCAGAGAAAATTACGGATGTGACAAATATGATTGTGTTGGAACGGCCGACACCCAAGAAAATCATGGCGGATTTCACGGCTAACAATCCCGCGATGGTACATCCGAGATTATTTAAGACAAAGGATGAGCTTGAAAAGATCTTAGCGCTAAAGGATACCGATAAGTTTTACGCCGAATCGCTTAAAGGCGTGATGGGCGGTGCGAATGCCAAGCTTACAGCCGATATCCCCCTTGATGGCAACCCGCAGTTTTACAGGAACATAACACAGATGACGGCAGCCTATGTCTTTACAAAGGATGAAAGATATGCAAATAGATTATGGGACATTCTGGAGAAAAAAGCAAATCAGATAGCGTGGGGAAAAGAATCTCTGGAATTGTCCTATACCGCCAAGGCTTTCGCCGTTGCCTACGACTGGATGTACGATTATTGGTCGGATGAACAGAAACAAATCTTAAGTACGGCAATCAGGGAAAAATGCCTAAAGCTATACCTCGATGCCTATAACGGCAGGCCTTCTTCGCTGGCTAACGGTGTAACGGGAGAAAACAATATCAATACGACGGGCAATTCTGCGGCGATGATGGGGGCACTCGCGATTTATGAGACAGATCCTGCGTTTGCGGCAGATGTGATTGCACATGCGCTTCGGAAGGTTGAGAAATCGATTGTTCAGGTTCAGCCGGAAGGCGCATGGGGGGAAGGGCCTTACTATTGGTATTACACAGTGAATTCAGCGATTCAGTTCATGTCGGTATTAGACAGTGCCCTCGGTACCAACTATGGCTTCTCCGATATGCCAGGAATGTCCCAAACAGGATATTTTATTATTTATTCCAACGGTCCAAAAGGCAAATTTAACTTCCATGACGGGACGGAAGATAAGAGCTTTACAACCTATGCGGAACTATTGTGGTTGGCGCATAAGAACAAAGACGCAGCTCTAGGAGGTATGCGTAAGCGTGTGATCATGCAGACAGGGGGCGGGACTTTTGAGGATTTGATTTGGTACGACCCTGAATATGCCGATGTGAATGTGAATCTGCCGCCCGATAGAGTATTTGCAAGGACAGAATCAGGCGGTTTTAATAGCGCTTGGAATGACCCGAATTCAATGTACTTAGGCTTTAAAGGCGGCCATAACACGGAAACGCATGGCGACCTGAATATTGGAACCTTTGTTTTGGATGCAGGAGGCGAACGATGGGTAAGCCAGTTAGGTTTGGACGATTACAACTTGCCGGGATACTGGTCTTACGGACCGGGCGGGAAACGTTATAAGTATTATCGCAAAAGAGCGGAAGGGAATAATACACTAATCGTCAATCCGGGACCGGGCGAGGATATGAATCCTAATGCTTTTGCAAAAATAGAGCGATTCGAATCTTCAAAAGGGACTGCTTTCAGCATCATAGACACCACGCAGGCTTATAAAGGAGTATCCGGCTCAAAACGTGGTTTTATGATGACCTGCGATCGATCAAGGGCAATCATTCAGGATGAGGTGCACTTGAACAACAACGGAGAAATGTGGTGGTTTGCGCATACAAAAGCGAAAATAACGATCTCGAATGACGGTAGAAGCGCAATATTGAAGATGAACGGGAAACGTATGGCCGTTTATTTGAGCGGAGGGAAAGGCTTAACCTTTATGCAGATGCCGGCAGCGCCTTTGCCCACATCGCCTAATCCGGAAATGCAGAATAAAAACGAAGGTTTCGTAAAATTAGCTATTCATGGACAAGCGCAGAAAGACTACGAGTTTGCCGTATCGTTTGCATTGTTAAACAATGGCGAGCAGTCTGGCGGAAAAAACGACACGTTTGTACCGCTTAAAGAGTGGATCATAAAGTAGCAAAGGCAGGCTGTTAGTGATTACAAAAATAATAAAAAAGGGAGTGCTTCAATTGAGATTACAAAGCAAAGCATGGACACGGGTTGGAATGATCGGGATGTCGTTAGTCGTATTAACGGCATGCGGTAAGGACGTGAGCAAGAACGAGGCTCAACCAAATGCAGCAGATCAGAAGGCAGACCTGGTTATCTTTGATGTGGGGGCAGCTGGAGAGGAGAGCTTTAATGCCGCTTGGGGCGATGAAATACGCAAAAAATTTCCTAATTACAGCATTAAATACATTAAACGGGATACAAAAGAAAACAGTTTGCCGAGTATCATCACCGCAGGAGGCCAAATTGACATTGTTCTTTCAAGTATCGGCTTATTTCCCGGTTATGTTATCCAGCCTACCGAAGGCCAGATGGATATGACGGACTTGGCGAAGAAGCATAATCTGGATTTAAACCGTTTCGAGCCGGAGAGCATCAGCCCTATTAAGTCGCTTGGCGGCTTATATGGTATTCCTATTAACTATCGGAGCTCGTGCTTTACTATAACAAAGATATTTTCGATAAATTCGGTGTACCTTACCCTAAGGATGGTTCCACCTGGGATGATATATTCAATAAGGCCAAGCAATTGAGCCGGGTGGATAACGGACAATCGTATATCGGATTTAGCTATTCCAATTTCCATTTCAACCGTTTGTTACCGTTATCGCTCCCCTTTATCAAAGATGATAAATTCGGGATGAACACGGAGGAGTGGAAGCGCTTTTTTGAAAAGTATATGATCTCTCCTTTAAAGGGGCTTTCCGAAGAAGACATGAAGACGACGAATCTCCCGGATCAGGCCGGATTATTTATAAATAGACGTATCGCGATGTATGTTCACCTTGACGGCATGGGAGCTAGTCTGTCCAAGTCCAATGTGAACTGGGATGAAATTGCGCTTCCGACCTTTACGGAAAAACCGGATGTCGGATCTCAATTGTATCCCACCTATGCTTCCATCTTTAAAACAAGCAATTACAAAGATCAGGCTATGGAGGTCATCAAATTTATGACTTCCGAAGAGCAGCAAATACGGCAGACCAAAAATGGAAGTGTTTCGCCTCTGACCTCCAAGACGGTGAAGGACGCATTTGAATCTCCCTATAAAGATAAAAATATAAAGAATGCTTTGTTCTTCAATAAACCGGCACCTAGCTCAAAACTGTCTTTGTACGATCAACAAGCGCTGAATGCTATATCCAAACGTCTTCCGGATATGATCAGCGGTAAAATAGATGTAAATACAGCTCTCAGAGAAGCAGAAGAAGAAGCGAACAAGCAAATTGACAGCATGACGAAAAAATAAGGAGCGATGGAATGATGGCAGTTAAAATTGAAGAGGCGGTAAGAGTGACGCCTTCTGCGCGTCAGCTTTCCTGGCAGCAACTGGAGTTCTATGGTTTTATCCATTTCGGTATCAACACGTTTACAGGCAGGCAGTGGGGCTTCGGCAACGAAGACCCTGCCTTGTTCAATCCAACTGAATTTGATGCGTCTCAGTGGGTCAATGTATGCCGATCTGCCGGGATGACCGGCATCATCCTGACGTGCAAGCATCACGACGGATTTTGCCTTTGGCCTTCCAGCTATACGAATCATTCCGTCAAATCCAGCCCCTGGAAGAACGGGCAAGGGGACATGGTCCGCGAGGTGGCGGATGCTTGTCGCGCTCAAGGATTGAAGTTTGGCGTCTATTTGTCTCCATGGGATCGTCATGAACCAAGTTATGGGGACAGTCCCGCCTATAATGCGTATTTTCAGAACCAGCTGAGGGAGCTTCTTACGAACTATGGAGAGATCTTTTGCGTATGGTTCGACGGAGCATGCGGCGAAGGCAAGAATGGGAAGAGACAGCAGTATGATTGGGATGCTTATTATTCCCTTATTCGCGAGCTGCAGCCGAACGCCGTCATATCGATTTGTGGTCCTGACGTACGCTGGTGCGGCAATGAAGCCGGGCATATGCGGGTATCGGAGTGGAGCGTCGTGCCCGCTGTGATGAAAGATAACGAGAAAATTCAAGCGAACTCGCAAAAGGTTGATGACGACGCGTTTTCAAAACGGATCGACACGAGGGAAGAGGATCTGGGAAGCCGGGAAGTTCTTGCCCGAGTGGACGAAGTGGTCTGGTATCCGTCGGAGGTGGATACGTCCATCCGGCCGAAATGGTTTTATGATGCGGCCGACGATGATCAGGTAAAAACGGTCGATCAATTGATTGAGCTTTATGAGAAAATCGTCGGCGGCAATGCGTGCTTCCTTCTGAATCTCCCTCCGGATCGGCGAGGTCTGATCCATGAGAACGACGCTTGGAATATGGCTGAACTGGGACAAAAGCTTCGCAGCACGTATGGAACGAACTTGGCTGCGGGGGCGAGCGTACGGGCTTCCCAAAGCGGAACGGGAGACGGAGATGCATCCTGCGTCCTGGATGGCCGATCCGTTACGTTCTGGTCCCCTTCGGAAAAATTCGAGCCAGCCATACTTGAGTTTGATCTTGGCAGCGTCACGCTTTTCGATCGCATTGTGCTACAGGAGTACATCCGGTCCGGACAACGGATCGAACGCTTCCAATTGGAATGTAAAGAAAGGGACAAGGAGGTATGGAAGCCGCTATATGACGGGACGGTAATCGGCTATAAGAAAATATGCCGATTGCATGCAACCGGCGCAAGATATATCCGGCTTCGGATTGCCGAATCCCGGTTGAACCCGATGATCAGCGGCTTCGGTGTTTATTGCAGTCAACGTTCGTAAACGATTGTAAACGTTAGCCGTTTACAGTTGATCCCTTTGAATGAACATTGGTAAAAATATTTTAATTTCGGTAAATTCATGGAGGAATGGAATTATGAGTAAAATCATGTTATTTGAAAACATGCTTCCTGCACCTAGAAACGGCGGTTTTAGGATGGATGGCTATTGGGTTTGGTGCGGTTCTGTTATACAAGGTGAGGATAACAGATACCATATGTTTGCATCAAGATGGACCAAAGACCTGCCTATGCACCCAGGCTGGCTTGTTGCATCGGAGATTGTACGAGCTGTATCGGATACCCCCGAGGGACCTTACCGATTTGAAGAAGTTGTTTTGCCTTCCAGAGGAGCGGAATACTGGGACGGAAGAAGCACCCATAATCCGCAGATTGTCAAGCATCAGGATACGTATATCCTATACTATATGGGCTCAACCCACCCATTTAAGGATGTATCACCAGATGAACAATTTGATCTTAATGATCCAAGGTGTATCGTGGCCCGATCAAATAAGCGGATAGGAATTGCCACTTCAAAGAGCGTTTTTGGACCTTGGGAGAGACTTGACAGCCCTATATTGCATCCAAGACCTAGCAAGTTTGACAACTTTTTCACCTCCAATCCTGCACCATATATACATGAAGATGGCTCGGTGTTGCTTATATACAAGACTAGGACTTATAAGTCAAGGCCGTATCCGACTTTTTTGCATGGGGAAACCATGACCTTCGGAGTTGCACGTGCGAGTCATTATATGGGTCCTTATACTGCTTTATCGGATAAGACCATTTTCCCCGCAGAAAAATTTTGTTTGGAGGATCCGTTCATTTATCAAGTACCTGGCGGATATGAAATGATTGCCAAGGATATGAAAGGCAATATTTGCGGCGAGTATCATGGGGGGATCTTCGCTAGGTCGGCAGATGGTGTGAACTGGGAAGCTTTTGAAGGGCAAAAAGCATATTCGCGCACGATCAAGTGGGATGACGGAACGGAGCAGGTGATGGGAAGCCTGGAAAGGCCATTTATCTTATTTCAGGATCTTAAGCCGACCCATATGTTTTTTGCGACAGCAGACGGTCCCGGTGAATTTACAAACGCATCAAATACATGGAACATGGTTATACCTTTGAAACAGGATTAATTTTAGATAAAAACAGAAGCACAGGAAGAAGCGACGAAGGAGGAGAGATATGAATAATTATATAAATGCTGAGCTAATACCTGAGTCCTATTGGAGCAGCGCCTTGGAATGCAGCGAATGTGTTCATAAACTAAGCAAGAACACAGCCGATTTGAATTTTAAAAAAAGTCAAGCTTTAAAATATTTACGCAGGCAAATTGCGCGCACCCCTTTTCGCGCTAATACCTATATGGGTTATCGTGAGCACGACCATTATATAGCACAGCTCAAGGAAGATGGTCGCTTTGCGGATTTGAGTGATTCCTTTGAAGATATCTTTGCTGCCATCATGCGGCTGACTGCGATTTCGGAAGCATTCCATTGGTCCCGTGAAAAACCGCTGAATGATGAACATTTGAAATGCAGGATTTTTAAAGGCATTACTTATTATTGTCAATTGGAAGCTGACAGGACGGGGTTCTTTGTTAACGGAAGAGCAGCTGAAAGAAATGAACGATCTTCTGGGTAAAAAAGATATCCAGAGGATGGACGGCTATCCTTCAGGTTATTACAAAGGGGTACGCTACTTCTGGAACAATGACGATTTAATCAAGAAAACCAATAAGCTGTATTTTTACGTAAACATGGCTTCAAATCGTTGCGGCGGTGTAGAATTCGCTCATACGATGGCGGATAAGCTTAACTTATTTACAGCGGACGGTTCCTATGTCATAGCCCGAGACGGCGATGAATGGGCAAAAAGCAAAGGGGCCTGGGAAATAACCTCCTTGCCCGGAATAACAGCGCGCCACGTAAAGACGGCAATGCTTGTGCCCGAGACGAACTGGTCTGGTTATAACAGTATTCATCCTTATGCGGGGGGCGTTGCCCGGGGTGAGAATGGTGCGGCAGCCTTTATATTTGAGAAGGATGATGAGAGGAAACCGGACGGGGGCGGTGTTAAACATCTTCAATCGAATAAAGAGATTTTTGGTCTAAAAGCATATAAGAGCTATTTTATCATGGAAGATACGATTGTCTGCCTTGGCGCGGGGATATCGGATCAGCAGCCGGATTTGGGCAGCGAGATCCGGACTACGATTAATCAGACGAAGTGGGCTACGGATATCTTATATCATAAGTCTGGGAAATCTACCACCGAGACTTTCAGGACGGACAATAAATATGTACACGAAACATTGAAAGGGTGCGAGTCCGGCAACGATATTCCGTGGGTAAAGCAGAATGGGATTCTGTATGCGATATTTCCGGAACTACCTCCGGGGAGATCGTCATGTTGGCGGAGGAAAGGAAGACGCATTGGGAATTGTTGAACTTTACAAATCGTGAAGCGGATAATGAATATTTAAAAATTTTTCAGTTATGGGTGAATCATGGATCGTCGCCTGTTGAAAGCAAGTATTCGTATTTAATGTACGTCGGTGATCAACAACCGCAAACGTATCTGGACTCAAATCCTGTTAACATCATATCCAACACGACTAGACTGCAGGCTTTAGCAAATAATGATAATAGCATAATTCAGGCCGTGTTCTATGATCATGAGGCTGTTTGCATAACGGATACGTTGAATATGAAGGTTTCTAAACCTGCTGTAGTCATGCTGGAACAACAACGAGAAGAGCTGTTTGTAACAGTAAGCGATCCTTACCAAGACGCAAATTTGGAAGAAATCATCGTTTATTTAACCATACCGGTTAAGGGTGAAGGCACTGCCATTGAAAATGAATGGTATGCGGTTCCAATAAAACTGCCAGGAACACCTGAGATTGGCAAGCCAAAAACAGTCGTTTTGAAATTCAGGGAGGCTTACGCCTGTCGCAGATGGAGGAGAAGCGGGAGCTTCTATATCCGCAAACCAACGGTTGGGTACATCTTGGGGTGATCGCGCTGCGTATTTGCGACCTCTCGGCAACAGAGTATTTAGAGAAAGATAAAGAATTGCTCCTGTTCGCCATTAGTAATATTGCTTCCGAGACGTTTTCGGAATCGTTCAGCTTGACTCCCGTTGTGAAAGGCGAGTTTCAGATTACGGTCATCGGTACGACCCTGCGCGATAACGATGAGATCAAGAATAGCTGGTATGAGCTTGCCGAACGATTGCAATTCTTGGTGCTTAGCTACTTGCGTTTATCCACCCAGATCGGAATCAGCGGCGTGTACACTTCCGTAGGACAGCTTGAAAAAGCGGTAAACGAGGCCAAGGAAGCGATGTTCTTCAATGAAGGCTACGAACAGGAATCCATCGTTTTTTATGAGGATGCGCGGTTGGAACAAGAGGGAGCACGCGTATTCCGGTATCCGAATCAACGAGCATCCGATGGAACAGCAGACACGAATGTTGTTCTTGTGCCGGCTGCTCGCGCAGTTGATCAAGCATCCCCAGGATGCTGGCATGTCTTCAGGGCAGCTCTCGGACCATCGCCTCATCAAGCGAATGCAGGAGCTGACAAACCGCGGAGAGATGGAACGCTGGTTCCAGCTCCATATATTACAGCCGGTCATGGATTGGATGGATCAAATTCGCAGCCAGAAGTCGAAGTCTATCTCGCAAGCAATACTGCAATATATCGAGAGTGAGTACGATACAGATTTAACACTTGAGAGCATCGCGTCGCAACTGCACTACCACCACAAATATTTGAGCAAGGTGTCCCATCTGGAAACAGGTGTGACCTTTAGCGATTATTTGACGCGCTATCGCATCATGAGTGCAAAGAAGCTGCTGCTCGAGACCGATCTTCTCGTGGGTGAGATTGCGGAGCGTATGCAGTTTGGGAACTCATCGAATTTCATTCGCGCCTTTAAGCGTGAAGAAGGAATGACCCCGAAGCAATACAGGGATCAGTTTACGTAGCAAGGATACAACATTATCTTTTGAACAGCTCGTTCAGAACAGGGGTTTCTTGAGAAAGAAGTTGATATTTATGAAAGCGCTTTATCCGTTTATGAGTAAGGGATAACATATTTGCGAAACTTGAAGGTAACGCGCATTAGTAATATCTTAGCAGTTGCACTCCCAAGGAATGCGGCTCCCAACCTACTTTCGGGGATGATCTCGGATATGAAAAGACAAAAGCGCAAAAAATGGATCGTATTTGGAATCCTTTGTTTTATCTTTATTGCTACGTTTCTGGCCGCCGTCTTAAAGGCGCCCCGTTCTCAAGATAGCTCTGACATCGCTTTGATTAATGGGGAGCCTATCAATGAACGAGAATTTCAAATGGTGCTGCAGGAACAGAAGGCAGGAGTCCTGCAATATTTTCATGATACTTACCATATTACGGTAAATGGGCAATCTTGGACAACTCCCATTAACGGGGAAATCCCGATCGATGTGGCTAAAACAAGAGCGATGAAAGCAATGATTGGCATCAAAATGCAACAAATTCTGATGAAAACCGAAGGGATTACAGACAACATTAGCTACAGTCATTTTTTGAGCCAGTTGGAGAAAGAGAATGCGAGAAGAAAGGCGACCGTCGCTGCAGGCAAGCCGATTTACGGACCGCAGGTATTTGACGCTTCGACATATTATCCCTATTTGTTTTCCAATCAGGTGATTGCCCTTAAACAAAAACTGGTTGCAAAAGAATGGCACGCATCCGACGAGCAGCTGCAGGATTATTACAATTCGGTGAAAGAAAAAGCATTCAGGATAGCAGATAATGTTAGCGTTCAACAGCTTACGATCGACTACGGGGGGAACTCCGCGGAAAACTTTGGGGATAAAGCAGAGGACTTGAAGTCCGCACTAAGCAAGCTGGAGCAGGACCCAACGAACGGTGATAAGATGGACCGGGCGGAGGCCTATGCGAAGAAGGTTGGATGGAGTGTAAAGCAGGATGAAGAAGTCTACACTGTTCAGGACATGAGGGGCCTTTCGGAGGAAAATTATGGTTTGGCGGAAGCGGTTTCCACATTGAAACCGGGTAAGATCAGCCAACCCATTTTCTTCGGCACGGCCGCACACATTATTAAGGTGTTGGATCGCAAAGCCATGGGATACCAGAATTTTAACGAAGTCAAAGACAATGTACGCCAGAGATACGTCGACACGCAGTATGCCGGTTTGGTGGATCAGTTGTCTGGACAAGCGAAGGTGGTGCTGAACCGTAAGCTTTACGACCGTTTACAAATGCAATAAGAGAATATTCACCACTACGGGGATAGGCCGCATTTCAGTACAGCGTTCGATTGGGCGTCTTACCCAAAGAACCGAAAGTGATGAAGATGCGGGACCAATATGGTTGCCTGAGGCTAATGGACCTAAAACTTCAAGAGTAAAGGGGACTAAGTTAAGGGGGGGGTTGATATGTAATTATCTGAATTGGGTTCCAATGAGCAAACATACTACTCCAGGGGCTGCGATACGGCCTAAAACTTCAAAAGTAAAAGGGCCAACGGAGTTAAGGGGGGTGGAAATGTAATTATTCTGAATTGAGCTCCAATGAGAAAATATACTACTCCAGGGGATGCGATACAGCACGGCTTATGATGAATTAAGCATAAAACTAAGGTATGGAAAAAAGGAGGCTAAGCAAATTATGAAAAGGATTAGAATCGTTTGGTGTGTCTTGGCTGCGTTGGTGTTGGTACTGGGATTGTTGCCGGCCCAGGTGCCGTTTCTTTCCTCTCTGAAGGTACAAGCAGCAGGGACGACTTATTATGTGGATTCCGTTGGTGGAAGCGACAGCAATAACGGGACAAGTTCCAGCACCCCGTGGCAAACGTTGACTAAAGTGAACAGTAATACCTTCGTTGCAGGGGATAAAATTTTATTCAAAGCGGGCTCGTCTTGGACCGGGCAATTAGCGCCACAAGGATCGGGGAACAGCGTAAGCCCGATCATCATCGACATGTACGGTTCGGGGAATAAACCGATCATAAATAGCGACGGGACGGTAACGGCTACGCTGTACTTACACAACCAGCAGTACTGGGAAATCAATAATTTGGAAATCACCAATTTGACCAATGGAACAACCATGGCGCGACGTGGCATCAATGTGACTGCACAAGATGCGGGAACAGTCAATCACATTTACGTTCAAAATACGTATGTGCACGATGTGAATGGCGACTTGTCAACCACAGCTATTGCTAAAACTTCGGGGGGCATTTTCTTTGAAGTGACGGGCAGTACGGTTCAAACCTATTTCAACGACATCCAGATATCAAACAATACGATTAAAAATATTGACGGGGTAGGAATTGAAACCAAATCGTCGAGTTCGAAAGCAACTGGAGTTCTAGTTCAAAACAATTATTTGGAAAAATGCGCTAAAGACGGAATGATAATAAGGGAAACCCAAAATGCGCTTGTCCAATATAATACTATCAATAATTCTGCTACAAAGCTGAATGGCGCCGGTGCTTGGCCATGGAATTCGGATAATACCGTCTTTCAATTCAATGAAGCCTATAATACCGTATTAGTAAGTGGCGGATTTGACGGCGCTGGTTTCGATGCCGATTATAATTGCAACGGAACGGTGTTTCAATATAATTATTCGCATGATAATCAGGGTGCCGCTTTCGAAATTATGAGAAAATACAATAAAGATGTAACGATCCGGTACAATATCTCGCAAAACGATGCAGCTTTTTTAAACTACGGATTTCCAGATACGAATGTAACCAATGCGCAAGTCTACAATAATGTTTTTTATACAAAATCAGGCATCAACCCTAAAATCATTGTTTCGAATTCTGCCATTGCCACTACATTCAGCAACAATATCTTTGACGTACAAGGAACGGCGTCTTGGGGCTCAGGGATTGGCAGCACATCCTCTTTAACCAATAATATATTCTATGGCGGCATTACACCAAAAGGGACGAATTACTTGACGTCAGACCCGCTATTTGTGAATCCGGGCAACGGCAGCACAGGTATTCATACAGTAGATGGATATCAATTGCGAACGGGATCGCCCGCTCTGAGCAGCGGCGTACTCATATCTAATAACGGCGGACAGGATTATTGGGGGAATTCGGTTTCGTCTAGTACTGCGCCAAACATTGGAGCTTATAACGGTGCTGGGCGTTAGTTTTATCATCAACAAGACAGCACTGGAGACAAAGGCAGCGATAATACTTTCTCAGCCGGACGGAGTGAACGGGCGGTTACGTTAAGCTAAACGCTACGGACAAACTATCGGGTGTAGTGAAAGACGGAGTATTGTCTGAATAGCGGATTCACTTGGCAGCAGAGAAAGCCGAATTTTGCGCGGGAGGGATTCCTTTCTCCCTCCCGACTATCTTTAAAATACAAATGGAACCAATTGAAAAAAAGGTTTTGGGGTCTGGTTACATCGGATCGCGTTCATATCGTCAAAACTGGATTTTTATATTCTTATTAAAAGCATAATTCGAGCGAATAGTGTGTCTTTACTCGGCGGTCCGGAACGGCGGATGCCTGTTTGTCCGAAAGCAGGCAGCTATCAGATATTCGTATGCCGCCTTTCCTGACGGTACGCTTGCGGACTCTGTCCTGCGGCTTTACGGAAAGCGCGGCTGAACTCGCTAAGCTCGCCATAGCCTACTAGCTGCGAGATTTCGCCGACGGGCCAAGAGGTCTGAACCAGCAGCTCTTTGGCGAGCCGGATCCGGTAGTTCCGCAAATACTGGGCGGGCGGTTGACCGAGAGCCATCCGGAACAAATGGCTGAAATGGCTCGGACTCAAATAGACATGGGCGGCCAGCTTCTCAAGCGGGATTGTTTCCTGTACATGCTCCTGCATATAAGTGCAGGCTTTTACAATACGGGGATCGATGACAGGCGGCTGATCCGGCATTTGCGGCAGCAGCAGCGACAATAATTGCGCAAACCATTGATGCAAGGCTCCTTGAACGCGGAGCAGCGCAAGTGAAACGGTCAGGTCCGGCGCCATCCCCCTGTTTTCATCGGCGGTATGGTGTTCATTCCGTTCATACAGTGCGACAAATTGCTCGAACAAGCCGACCGATTCCATCCAGAGGGCGGAAAGCCCATTGAACTCAGCGCCGTCGGAGACGGCTGTCATCTTCGGGAACGGATATAACTCATGGAAATCGAACGGTCCCAGCTTCACAGTACAGCTGAGCGCTAAGTAACGAACGCTAGAGTCGGCTTCCGACGGATGGAGCTGATAAGGAACGCCGGGTGGGAACACAACTAGGTCACCCTTGTGGATCATGTGACGTTCTTCCTCGATTTGAATGGTACGAGTGCCGTCCAGTACGAGCCAGAAGACCGGGAATGGACTGGTGACAGGACCGAAGCTGAAATCATGCGGCTTATCCATATGCCGAATCCATCTGGGCTGGAGACTAAATTCGAGTCTTTGTGCATGAGGATGCAGGATAAACATCGGCGGGCCGCTCCTTCGCCTTCATCGTAAGAATTGTCAAATCTATCGTCAATTTTGCCATGGGATCGAAATGATGTAAATAGTATTCTTAAAATGGAGATGAGAGATATCAGGCATGCAACGTTGAAAACGTTTGCGAATACGGGGGGATTTCCATTTTAAAGCGTAAGCGTAATTGGAAAAAAGCATTACACGTCTTTCTAGTTCTTGGTTTATTGACCGCCTGCAGCCAAGGAGCCGGTCAAACAGAAGCACCGGCTAAGGCTGATCCGAGTAAACAAAATGGGATCAATACGGAAGCAGCTGAAATCGTTGTATACAATGTGTCCAATGCCAGTGCAAACCTTGAATGGTATAATGCCACAGATTTCGGCAAAGAAATCAAAGCCAAATTTCCGAATGTGAAAATCAACTTTATCGCTACGGGCAAAGGTATGACCCCGCAGGATCTCGTCGTTTCCGGTCAGCAGATCGATTTGATCATCAGCTCCATCTTTTCTTTTCCGTTGTTAGCTGAGACGAACCTGCTGTATGATATGTCCGAGCTGATTAAGAAAAACAACTATGACATCAACCGGCTGGAACCGTATGCTGTCGAATACCAAAAGCAGTTCGGCAGCGGAGGGATTTATGGGTTTCCGATCAGCAATGCCCCGGTCGCTTTATTCTACAACAAAGATATATTCGATAAGTTCGGAGTGGCTTATCCGAAGGACGGCATGACATGGGACGAAGCTTACGAATTAGCCAGAAAATTAACCCGGATGGATAACGGCACCTCTTACTACGGCTTTTCTACACGCTATCCGTTTATGTACAACGTGAACCAATTATCGCTTTCTTACTACGATCCGAAGGCTCAAAAGGTGCTCGTAAGCGACGATAAGTTCAGACTGTTTATGGAAAACTTCACACGATTTGCGAGTATTCCCGGAAATGAGAAGGCGACGACCGATATGTTCAGTAAAGAAAAAAATGTCGCTATGATGGCGTATCAGTTCGGCAAATGGGATTTTGACAGCTGGGATATGGTAAGCCTTCCTTACTTCAAGGAGGCGCCTGGCATTGGACCGCAGGTCTATCCAACATACATGAATATTTCCAGCACGAGCAAGCATAAAGAGCTCGCGTTTGAAATTTTGAAGGCACTAACTACGGATGACTACCAGATGCGCATTTCCAAAGCCGGGACACTGCCAAGTGTGCGCAATCCGGAAATCATTAAGGCTTTTGGTGAAGCAGGGGACCCTGCCAACGGGAAAAATTATAAAGGTAAAAACGTTGGGGCGTTCTTTCCTGCAAAACGCGCTAATGCATCGTTCGTCACCAAATATGACGACATTGTCGCAAAGCGAATAAACACAGCCTTCACCGATATTGCGGCGGGCAAGAAAGACAGTAATACTGCGCTCAGGGAAGTGCAGGAGGCCTCAACGGCTGAGATCCAATCGGTGAAAAAATAATGGTTACTTATCTTCAGAGCGGGAGGCACAATGAGATGAGCAATGCGGAGCAATGGCTGGCGCGAATGACGCTGAAGCAAAAATTGGGACAAATGATTTGCGTGCGAGCAGGAGGCTATGATAAGGAGGTTCTGGAAGGACTGAGAAGAGGAGAGGTTGGCTCGATCGGTTCAGTTTTTTTCAAAAAGTCTTTGACAGGACTACATTCCCTTGTCGATAAAGTGAACGAATATATGGAGGCCGCTGCTGTGCCGCTGCTTCTGTTTTCCGATGGCGAGCAAGGGATTAGGCGGCATATGCAAGCGGGCACAACGTTCCCGTCCATGATGGCGCTTGGAGCGACGTTTTCACGGAACTGGCTTACCGGATGGGGTGGGCGATCGGTCGGGAGGCTCGAGCAGTAGGCTTCGGCATGATTAGCAATCCGGTTCTGGATGTGAACTCCAATCCGGATAATCCGATTATTAATACGCGCGCGATAAGCGATAAGGTGGAGCATATTATCGAGCTCGGTGAAGCGTACGTCCGTGGGATGCAGGACGCGCAGGTCATTCCGAACGGCAAGCATTATCCAGGACACGGGGACACGCACATCGACTCGCACATCTCCATGCCGAAGGTGGAGCGTTCTCTCGAGCAGTTGATGGAAACGGAGCTGCGCCCGTTTCGAGAGCTGATCGCCAAAGGTATGATGGGGATTATGACTGCGCATATATTGTATCCTGCCCTTATGGAGGAGGGGGAAGAGCCGGTGCCGGCGACGCTTTCCCGAACGATTATTACGAAGCTGCTGCGGGAGAAGCTCGGCTTCCAGGGGCTGATTGTGTCGGACAGTCTGACGATGAAGTCGGTCAAGGACGAATACGGCATTGAGCGGGCAGCGGTCATGGCAGTTCAGGCTGGCAACGACATCATTCTTCAAGATTATCAATCCAATCCGGAGATCACGGTCCGAGCGCTGCTCCAGGCTGTAGAGTCGGGGGAACTGTCAATGGAGCATATCGACGAATCCGTTAGGCGCATTCTGAAGGTAAAGGAAAAGTTCGACCTTTTGGACAATCGTAAAATTGACCTTCAGCACGTGCAGGCGATTCTAGCGTCGGAGGAGCATCGTGATATTGCCCAGGAAATTGCTGACCATTCCGTCACCGTGCTTGAGGGCGAGTCCGTGCCTTTGCCCCCATCGCTCAAGAGGAAGGTGCTCGTTGTGGCGACACGCAGTGCGGACGAAGGGCGCGAAGTCGAGGATATGGGCATCCGCATTGCGAGCAAGGCGGCTTATTTGCTTGATCGCTGCGTGCCGCACTGCGGTCAGGCGGATTTGTGCGTCGTTGGCGAGGAACCGGATCAGGATGATGTTGACCGCGTATCGGCCGCATTAGGTGAAGGCCATTATGACCATGTCATATTCGGTACATTCGTCCGCGTAATAAGCTACAAGGATGGAAGCGGCACGATATCGCAGCGCCAGAGCGAATTGATCGGACGAATAAAGCAGTACGATCCCGGTATGACCTTTCTTATTTTTGGCAGTCCTTACATCTTACGAAAGACAGAAGGCGTATTCGCCAACTGCGTGTGCGTATACAATGATTGCAACTCTTCGATTGATTCGGCTGTCAAAGTGTTGTTCGGCGAGCTGAAAGCCTCTGGCAAGCTTCCTGTGAACGTAAATGATAAATACGTTTACGGATACGGTCTGTAGAGGGGAGGATTCAATTGGCAGGTCCGGCCTCGGATCACGATTATCGTATTCCGAGGCCGCTGCTGTAAACTTCGATTGAATCGAACTAAATATTAAATAAGTTTGGGCTTCTCGAAGGAGCCGTTAAATTGTTCCCCACCCCAGCATAGGGTCGCTATTCCGACCAAGTCACCGGTTTATCCAGAATGACGCCATCCGTCTCCACCCATTGGCGGAGACTGCCGGCCTGAACTTGAATAACGATGAAATACAAATCCCCAGTACCGTTATTGCGTAGCGTGCGTTCGCCTTCAGGTGCAACGCGGACCGCTGTTCCTTCCTTGACATCAAAAATCTGTCCATCCACCTGGAACTGACCTCGGCCGCCAATGAAAAGGTATAGCTCTTCATTCTCGCGATGTGTGTGATAGAACGGGATAGCGCCTCCCTCCGGCAGTTGGTTCAATGAAACCTCCATGCCGGTTAGTCCAAGCCTATCCTTCAGAAAGTACTTACCTGGGATGGGATCCTTCGTCATACTCAAAAGACCGCTAAAAGAACCTGCTTCCACAACGTTGAAATTAGTTCCGTTCATTTGTCGACTCACCTCGCATATTTTCATTTTCAGCGGCGTTCGTTACTTTCGTTGTTTGTACCTTGCTTTTCAGTTATTTCCATTCCTCCCAACTTTATTAGTTATTACTGCCCTACTATATCATTTAATACATTTTTAGGTTTCTTACGGATTGCTATTTTGCCTTCATCGTAAGAATTGTCAAATTTATCGTCAATTTTGGCATGGGATTGAATGGATGTAAATTGTATTCTTTAAATGGAGAAGAAAGATGAAAACAGCAGTGTCGGGAGGAACGACAATACAATGGAAAATATCAAACGGAAGTCGAACATCGTATTTATACTCGTAGACGATATGGGTAGCTGGGCGCTCGGCAGTGCCGGAAACAGCGAAATTCGCACCCCTCACCTCGACAAGCTCGCTGCCGAAGGGACCCGGTTCGATCATTTTTTTTGCACATCGCCTGTTTGCTCGCCTGCGCGGGCATCGATTATGACCGGAAGAATTCCGTCCCAGCATGGCGTTCACGACTGGATTCGCTCGGGCAACGTGAACCGAGGCGAGCTAAATGAAGAGGTGCGCACGCATCTTGTGTTTGCCGACGAGCGTACCGCAGTCGATTATTTGGCTGGTCAGCCGACTTATACGGAGCTTCTCGCTGAGGCCGGTTATACCTGCGCGTTAAGCGGAAAGTGGCATTTGGGCAACAACGCGGTCCCAAGGAAAGGCTTCGAACGCTGGTTTTCGATCGCCAGAGGGGGCTGCTCCTATATGAAGCCGGATATCGTGCAGGATGGCGAGGTAAAGATCGTGAACGAATACGTAACCGATCTGATCACGGATCATGCACTGCAATTTTTAGACGAGCTGGGGCGTCAAGAATCCCCGTTCTATTTGAGCGTTCACTATACGGCGCCTCATTCGCCTTGGAACCGCTCGGAGCATCCGGAATCGTACGTCGCCATGTACGACGACTGCCCGTTCGAATCGGTGCCGGAGCTCACGCCGCATCCGAACCAGATCCGGACGGCCCCGCATGGGGAAGGGGAACGCCGCAAAGAGCTGCTGCGCGGCTACTACGCATCCATCACCGCCATGGACGACGGAATCGGCAAAATCATGGATATGCTCGAGGAGCGGGGACTTCGGGAGCAAACGCTTGTCGTATTTATGGGTGACAACGGCATGAACATGGGGCATCACGGGGTATGGGGCAAAGGGAACGGTACGTTCCCGCTCAATATGTACGATACGTCGGTCATGGTTCCCGCCATTTTCAGCCAGCCGGGCGTTATTCCTGCCGGACGAATTATGAGTGAGCTGCTTAGCCAGTACGACGTATTCCCAACCCTGTTGGATTACGTAGGACTGTCCAATCCCGAACAGGATCGGCTGCCCGGCCGCAGCTTTGGCGACCTGCTGCGGGGAGAAACGGGAGCCGGCCGCGAGGATATCGTCATCTATGACGAATACGGCCCGGTCCGCATGATCCGGACCCAGGATTGGAAATACGTGCACCGCTATCCATACGGGCCGCACGAGCTGTACGACCTGCGGAATGATCCGAACGAGGACGCCAACCGGGTTGACGATTCGGAGTGCCAAGAGGTGCTTGAAGCGCTGCGGTTCCGGCTAGGGGAATGGTTCGGGAAATACGTGATCCCAGGGAAGGATGGCATATCCGCTCCCGTTACGGGATTCGGGCAGATGAGTCCGCTTGCTCCGGGCGTAACGGAAGGCGGAGCCTTCAAGCCGCTGGCGAAATAGTAAGGAGAGGACGGCTTCTGGCCGTCCTTCGCCATATCCATACTTTCCGTTTCAGGCTTCCGCCTGGATGAGGATATTTTCCATCATACGAGGGGGATCTAGATGAAACGTACCTTTTTCATCCGTCTGCTGCTGCGGTTAACGATCGCCGTCGTATTAATCACGATGCTCGTAGGGGCGCTTATGTACCGGTATACGGCTTCGATGCTCAAGGAGGAAGTGCTGGGCGCCAATACGGAGCTGCTCGCGCAGACAAGAAAGATCGTCGAGCAGGCGCTGGGCGAGGTGCAGCAAATGGCCGGCTCGCTCGCCTTGAACAGCGACGTAGAGAAGGCAGTTTGGCTGACCTGGAACTTGGACGAGGATTATCATTTTTTAGTCAATACGAGTAATCTTTTTTCCGATCGCATCAACTCCTCCAATTATTTGCACTCCATCTACTTGTACAGCGCGGTCAACCAAAAGCTGATTTCCCGTTCGGGCATTGACGACATTTCCACTTTTCCTTATTCGGAAAGCTTGAAGAGCTTCCTTGCGAGCCGCGGAACGTCGGATTGGGAGGCGGATCGTTTGAACGATGGCGGCGGCAGTGACGACGTCATTTCTTTCTATTTCAGCGTTCCGATCCAGAACGCGCAGAAGAAAGGCGTACTGATGATCAACCTGAAGGAGAATGTGCTGTACAATGCGGTCGTGAATACGAATCAGCGCAAGCTGGGGAATGTGGCTATCCTGAATTCGGATGGCGAAGTGCTTTCATATAAAGATAAAAAGCAGCTGCCGACCCGGTTCGACGAGACGGATATGGTGCGGATCCGGAAGGCCAAGGAAGGGTACTTCGTTAAAGACTTGGACGGCAACCAGACCTTGGTTTCGTACATGACTTCTTCACTCAACGGATGGATTTATGTGACACTAAACCCTTACAACGAAGTGTTCAAGCGGTCCAAGGAAGTACTCCGCCTTACGTTGCTGGTTTCTTTCACCGGTCTCGCGCTTGGAGTTCTGCTTATGATCGCGGTATCCGGAATGTCTTACCGACCCGTCAGAAAAATGGTGCAGCATATCGCCTCCAACATCGGAAGGCCGCTGCCGGGCAGCCCGCACGGGGACGAATTCGGTTATATCCGTGACTCGATCGACCATCTCCATCATCAGAATGAAGAGTTCAAAGCGAAGTTTCACGAACAAGAGCTGATCCTGCAGGACCATGTGCTCGTCAACCTCTTATCCGGCAAAGCGAAGGAGAACGACGAAATGCTGCGCCAGATCCGATACTATCGGCTGAATCTGGAACCGGAGCATTTCATCGTCATGGTCTTGCGCATTCATCTGGACGGCATCTTGCTGCCGGAGACGGAGGAGCATGCGCTTAACCTGATCCGGTTTCAAATACGCGCGATAGGCGAGGAAGCGATTGGCCGGTTCGGCAAGGGGGCCTATATCAGCCAGTTTCACCGGCACGATGTCGTCATTCTGAACGCCAGGCAGGAAGATGATCATGAACGGGCGATCGGCAGGGCCAAAGAGCTGGCGTTTCATATGACAAACGCCGTGACCGGACAAATCCCGGACGTGCAGCTGACTATCGGTGTCGGCGGCCGGTTCAGGAGGCTGTCGGATATATCCCTTTCCTACGGCGAAGCGGTGGAAGCACTCTTGTACGAGCGGATCGCAGGCAAAGGGAGCGTGCTGTCTATCCACGACATGCAGGTGAACCGCGGCAACCGGAACCGTTTTATCGTTTATCGCGGCCTGGTAGACAGGCTGGTCGGCGATTTGAAAACCGGCAGCCTGACGCAGGCGCTCCAGACGAAGGACCTAATGATAGGAGAGTTGAAAAACGACCCGCAATTCGGGTTTTCCTATAAGCATATGATTCTGACGCATCTGTTAAACGGGCTCGTTGCGGTCCGGGTGGAATTCGTGAAGAAGGAGGACGAGCCGGACGATGTGGAGAACCGCTGGTTCGCCGAGTTTCCCAAGCTGCACAATCTCGATGAAATCGGTGAGTGGCTGGGGCGAATCATCACGCAAATGGGGGACGAGCTGCGGGACAAGCGTGAGAATAAAAATATCGAAATGATCGGGAAGCTGGCCAGTTATATCCGGGCGCACTATCGCGAACCGATCGGCCTGCAGACGCTTGCCGATCTGGTGTTTATGAACGGCAATTATTTGTCCAAAGTTTTCAAGGAAGTAACGGGAAAGACGTTCATCGATTTTTTAACGGAAATCCGGTTTGAAGAGGCATGCCGACTGCTGAAGGAAACAGACCTGTCCGTTTCCGAAATTGCGGAGCAGACCGGCTTCGGTCAAAAGCAGAACGTCATCCGGACATTCAAGAAATATACCGGCCTAACCCCGACGGAATATCGCAACCGCACCGTCATGGACCGATTAAAGGGCGAGAACTGATCGAAAGATACCGATCCGATCAATTCATACCCAACCTAAGGCAAAAAAAGAAACCGTTTACACCAATTGAATCTTGAGCAAATTCCCCTTATTACCTAATCTGAAAGTGCTTACAAAAAACAACGCAAGGGAGGGGTCATTATGGCTGTGCCGGCAACAGCAGCGGCGGGTGTAGAACCGGCGATCCGCAGGCGTAGAATGCTGTGGAAACGTATGGTTGCGGGACGTTATTTGTACATCATGCTGCTGCCGCTCATCGTTTATTACGGCATCTTTCATTACTATCCGATGTACGGCGCCTTGATTGCATTCAAACAGTTCAGCATCACCAAGGGGATCCTCGGCAGCCCGTGGGTCGGATTCAAGAATTTTGAGTATTTGTTCGGACTGGACAAATTTTGGCAGGTGTTCTGGAATACGATCATCATCAGTGTATACCGGCTAGTTTTCGGATTTCCGATGCCGCTGATTATGGCGATTTTGTTGAACGAAGCTAGACGGATCGTGTTCAAAAGAACCGTGCAGACAATCGTTTATTTGCCGCATTTTATTTCCTGGGTCATTATGGGCGGCTTATTGATCAACTTGCTTTCCACGGACAGCGGCGTCGTCAACAACATCATTAGAGCGTTCGGAGGCAATCCGGTCGGTTTCCTGACGGATGACCGCTATTTTCGCAGCACGCTGGTATGGTCGATGATCTGGAAGGAGTTCGGCTGGAACACGATTATTTATATGGCCGCGCTGGCAGGCGTCAATCCGCAGCTGTACGAAGCGGCCTTGATGGACGGCGCGAACCGGTGGCGGCGCATTTGGCACATTACGCTGCCTTCCATCCGCGGAACGATCGTCATTCTTTTTATTCTGCGTATCGGCAGTCTGATGGAAGCCGGATTCGAGCAAATTTTCATTCTGTACCACCCTGGCGTCTACAACGTAGCCGATATCATCGACACCTATGTGTACCGGATCGGGTTGACGGAAGGCCGCTTCAGCTTGGCTGCGGCCGTCGGATTGTTCAAGTCGGCCATCAACTTCGTGCTGCTGGTCGCCGCCAATCGTCTGTCCAAAATGATGGGCGAGCAAGGAATTTATTAAGAAGCGTGGAGGGGGAGTACAATGCCGCGCGGCGGATTAGGCAGCAGGCTGTTCGACAGCTTAAACAACGTTCTTTTAACTTTGATAGCGCTTTCCACTTTATATCCGTTCTGGGATTCCCTGATCGTATCCGTCACGCCGCTTAACGAAAGCATCGCGACGAACATCCATCTTTATCCGCGGGTCATTACGCTGGAGGCATATCGGTATTTGCTTAAGCTCAGCCAGCTTTGGACCTCGTATAAAGTAAGCATTATCGTCACGGTTGCTGGAACGGCGATCAGCATGGCGGCAACGACGCTGGGCGCTTATGCGCTCTCCAAGAAAGAACTGCCGGGCAGCAGGGTGGTCATGTTCTCCATCGTGTTTACGATGATGTTCGGCGGCGGGGTGATCCCGAACTTCCTGGTAGTCAAGCAGCTCGGGATGTTGAATTCGATCTGGGCGATGATCATTCCGTCGGCAATTCAAACCTATAACTTGATCATCATGCGCAGCTTCTTCTCCACCATTCCGGAAAGCCTGGAGGAGTCAGCCAAAATAGACGGCAGCAACGATGTCGGCATTCTGCTTCGTATCGTCATTCCGCTGTCGATGCCGGCCATCGCCACCGTATCGCTGTTCTACGCGGTGTCGAAGTGGAACGAGTTTTTCACTGCTGTGATGTACATTACCGACAAGGGCATCTGGCCGCTGCAGCTGTTCCTCCGGTCCATGCTGATCGACAACGAAGCTGCGTTTCAGTCGGGAGGAGACAGCCCGTTTCTGCTCGGTCAATCGATTAAAATGGCGACGATCATGATTTCCGCCATACCGGTCATGGCGATCTATCCGTTCTTCCAGCGTTATTTCGTGCAAGGCGTTACACTGGGCGCCGTCAAGGAATGACGGGCGGGATTTCATACAAAGATTCATGATTCAGAAGGAGGAAAACAGATGATGCGTATGCAAAAGGGGATGCTGCTCACGCTTGCTGCCGTATTAGGGGCAACGGCGGCGGGATGCAGCAGCAATGGGAACGAGACGGCACCGAAGCAGGAGAGCAAGACTAGCGGCGCACCGACCAAGATCGTATTCCTGACGCCGGGCGACAATGCGGCGAAGGGGCTTCAGCCGGGCGACCGCGTACTGGCCGAGATCAACAAGCGGCTGAACATCGACCTCGAGGTCAAGTTCGTACCGGAGAACGGCTTTGAGAAAATCAACGTCACCATGGCAACGGGCGAGTGGCCTGACGTCGTCACGATCAACTACCCGTCGCCGTCTGTAAAGCAGTGGATCAGCGAAGGATTGCTGCTGCCGCTTAACGATTATTTGGGCCAAATGCCGACGGTGAAAGACAAGCTGGAGAAAAGCCTGCAGTGGACAGCCGTTGGCGGCAAATATTACGGGTATCCGTTCATCGAGGAGCGGTCCAATGCGGGGCTTGCCTATCGCGCCGACTGGCTCAACAATCTGGGGCTGAAGCCGCCGCAGACGCTGGACGAATTGTATCAGGTGCTCAAGGCCATCGCAACGCAAGATCCGGATAAGAACGGAAAACACGATACCTATGGCATTACCGCCGAGAAAGGCAACGTTCCGTTCAACTTCGTCATGTATGCTTACGGGCTCCCGCACGGGGACTGGGTGCTGGATGGCGGCGGCAAGGTCGTGCCGATTTTCGAGCATCCGGCATTCAAGATGGGCATGCAGTACCTTCGCAAGCTGTGGGATGAGAAGCTGATCGATCCGGAGTTTCTGCTGAACGATTCACAGAAGCGCGAGGAGAAATTTTATCAGGGGAAAGTCGGATTCATGCAAGCCCCGCTATTCCGCCACGTCAATCGGCTCGAGACGAGTCTGCAGAAGGTAACCCCGAGCGACAAACTCGGCTATGAAGCCCCGCCGGCCGGTCCGGACGGCAAACGCGGGATGAGCAATGCACCGAAGAGCGGTTTGTTTACCGCCATTACGAAGAATGCCAAGAATCCGGCCAAAGCGGCACAGTTCATTGAATTTATGCTGTCAAAGGAAGGCCGCAACCTGCTCGAGCTTGGAATTGAAGGCGTTCACTACACGAAGCAGGGCGATAAGATCGTCTACAATGAGCAAGAACGGGCGAAGGACGGGTTCGCCGCTAACGGATGGGCGCATCCGCTGGCCTGGGGCAGCGTCGTCTGGCCACTGACGGAGAATTACTTGCCGCAAACGGAGCCGCAGGCTGATCGGGCAAAGGAATCCGTGGACATCTCGACCAAATATATGGTGCCGAATCTGCTTAACACGACAACCGATGAGGAAGTGGAGCTCGGGAGCGTGCTGAATGAGCTGTACAAGCAATATTTTTTCGAAATGATGACGGGGAAACGTGACATCGACGCGGGTATCGTCGAGTTGTCCAAGAAGTGGCGGGAGCAGGGCGGCAGTAAGGTACTGGATGCGGTCAACAAAGCGTATCAGGCGCAAAAGAAATAGGAGACGCTCAACAATTTCGCCTTTACGAAAAAGAGGCAGTGCCGGCATAACCGGTACTGCCTCTAGGTTTTGAATGCTGTAACCTTCGCAGCACTCGTCTTGAGCATGATGGCTTATTTGAAAATACTTAATCCGACTCCAATCAAGTAAGGAACTAACCACAATCCCCAAACCGCCAAGCTAAACTTATGAAATTGACCGATTTGCTTTTCATCTTTTCTCCATAATAAAAAACGATAAAGCAAGAAATCATGAGAACGTTCCGCAAGGCTGTAACATATGGAGGGGATATTTACCAGCTCGAATATGAGACATATTTACATCACTACCGCAAGTGGAAAGAGTTCAATGGAAAAAGTGCTTTTCCGATTTCTGAGAAATCGATTCAAAGCATTGAGATTGATGTCAAAATCAATCACACGGGGATGATGAAAAAAATTTGCAATGAAGCAGCGAAAGGCGACGAAACCGCACCACCGGATGGCGCGTCGTTGATGGTTAAGGCCAAACATTAGAAGGCCTCTGTCTGAGGACAACGGAAGCCTTTCGTTGCTTTAACGGATCCCCTTCATATGTTCCTTTATATTTGAAGCGAACAGTAAGAGAATTAAACCAAGGATAATCGATATCCCTCCAATGACGCCAAAGTAGAGCATCTCGGTTTCAGGAGTGTAAAATTTAACAATTTGCGCGTTGATGGCCTGCGCCGCGGCGTTGGACAAAAACCACAGGCTCATCGTTTGTGCCGAAAATGCGGTAGGAGCTAATTTGGTCGTAGCTGAGAGGCCTACCGGAGACAAGCACAATTCGCCGACCACGACAATGAAATTACTTAGAACAAGCCACAATGGGTTAACCAAGGAATGGGTCCCGCCAAGATAGGCAGGCAAAAGGATAACAAGAAAGGATAAGCCGGAGAACAATAAGCCTAAGGTGAATTTTTGCGGCACTGACGGCTGTTTGTTCCCAAGTCTCAACCATAACCAGGCAAAAACAGGTGCAAAAATGATAATAAAAAGAGGGTTTAGCGATTGGAACCAAGCAGGCGAAATATGAATTCCCGCATAATCCAATTTGGTACGTTTATCCGCGTAATTGGCGAGGATGGTCGACCCTTGCTCTTGGATAGCCCAGAACATAACGGAAGCAATAAATAAAGGAATATAGGCGACTACTCTTGAACGCTCAGTTGCAGTAGTTTTAGGACTCCGATACATGACAATAAAGTAAAGAGTCGGGATGAGAATACCCAGAATGCTTACCAGAGTCAAAAATGTTTTAAATGTAAGGGCCCCCATTGAAATGGCAACTGCAACTAAGATGGCAATCAATACGGCAACCGAGCCAATTCGGGCGAATACTTTATTTCTATCCGTCGGGGAAAGAGGATTGGCAACAAATGTACCGGCCAGACCAAGATTGTTTTTCTTTGTCATAATAAACACGATTAATCCGATCAGCATCCCGACGGCGGCCAAACCGAATCCAAGATGAAAATTATACTTCATTCCTAAAGTACCGATAATTAAAGGGGAAAGGAATCCCCCAAGGTTAATCCCCATATAAAAAATGCTGAATCCCGCATCGCGGCGATTGTCTTCTTCGCTATATAATTCACCGACTATGCTGGAAACATTCGGCTTCAATAACCCTGTTCCAAGCACAATCACAACCATAGAAGCGAAGAGTGTAACTGCGCCTCCCGGTATGGCCAATAAGATATGGCCCAACATGATCAATATTCCGCCGTAAAAAACGGCCTTTGAGGTTCCGAAAATTCGGTCGGCCAACCAGCCGCCGATCACTCCGGACATATACACCAGTGAACCGTATAAGGACATAATGGAAAGTGCCGTACTTTGAGCAATTCCGAGTCCGCCCTTAGACACTTCATAGTACATATAAAATACAAGTATGGCCCTCATGCCGTAGTACGAGAAGCGCTCCCAAAATTCCGTAAAAAACAAATTAAACAAACCTCTTGGATGTCCAAAGAAACCTGTTTGAGGTACGCTTGCTACAATTTTTTGCTTATTTGAATCCGACATAGAGGACCCTCCTAAATATGTATCGAATAGTATTATTTTCAATAATTCAGATGCTATTCATTAAAAAAAGGCTGTAGAGGAAAGGATGAGGAATCAAGCTGTCTATAAGCAGAAACTACAGTTAAAATGAGCGTCTTTTTTGTTCAACAGCAAATAAGACTTTCGGGTGGGGTTAATGCTAGTATGAAATTGAATCAATTGGCAACGCATGCAACCTTGTTCTATGAAAAGGAGAATGATTACCGATGCTTCTCAACGCATACTATTTCCGGCATCATATGTATTCGCTCGTACCAAGGCATGTCCGCGAGGATATGGAATGGATGGCCGACGTAGGAACGAAGGCAGTTACACTCGCCGTGTTGGAGCAAGATTTATACGCGGCCAAATGGAACATCGAGATCGTTTGCCGTGAGGCTGACCGGTTGGGATGGAAGTCCACGTCGTACCGTCCCGTTGGGGCGGATTGGTTGCCGGCGCACCGAAGGTGCCCAGCATGTTTACAGCGAGGAATCCGCAAACGTGGATTCTTAAGGAGGACGGAAGTCCGCTTTACAGCAAAGCGTCAGGTCCGGCCAGCAGTGTTCATCATCCGGAGGTTAAGCAATTTTTCCGCGAATCGTTGAAAACAATGCTTACGGAATGGCCGATCAAAGGCATCGTATGGGATGAAGTCAAAACATTGGATGTTAAGGATTATTCACCCGAATCCGTTAAGTCATTAGGGAACGAACCGAGTATGGAGCAGTACACGGACGCGGTAAGCGACTTTTTCGACGAGATGGGTGCTTATTGTAAACAGGTTCAACCGAATGTGAAGGTCTCTTCCCGGGGAAGAAATTTGATGGTGACGTTCGGAAATTTAGCGCGGATCCGATCTCCGTATCGTTCGTTGAACTTATCCATCGTATCATCGAATTGCGATTTAAAAACAAGCGTAACCGGTTCCTTCATGTAATCCTCTGAAGTAGTTGTGACGGGGGCAGCCTCTTTACTGCAAGCGGCAAGAGTGGAAGCGAGAAGCATGACGGCACTCATCGGCACAATGATTTTTCTGTATTTGTCACAACGAACCCTCCCTTTTCAATAAATGGTTGCGCTTTCATTTCTACTTAATTTTAGCGTAGTAAATGAACAAATTCAAACAAAATAAGTAATTATCGGTAACTTTTGTACCTGACGACCAGGGCGGAGCGGGGACCGCGGCGGGCGGTTGCTGTCATTGAACAGACCTATTCAATCAATGGAAGGTTTGAGCGGTGTCAGCATTGACAAAAATCTGTTTTGTTTCATCGTTGTCGGAATCGTCGCTGTTGTTTCGAATTGCCGGAATGGGCCAAACGTTGGTTAAATTATGTTCCGATTGCGATTATGGCGGCGTTAATAGGTCAAGAGCTATTCATTCATCATGGGAGGATTTCGTTATTTTCAAATAACCTGGAGCTATACGCAGCCATTCCCAGTTTCTTGATCGCCGTATGGACGCGCAGTTTATTAGGAGCCGTTCTTTCAGGGGTCACGGCATTAATGGTTTTACGCTTTCTTTTTTAAACGAGGCTTGCCGCGGCAAGCCCCTTTTTTATTGATAAGAATTTATAAGTATTCGTAGCTTATAGCTTCGCATCAACCTTGGTAAACGCGCTGGTCCTTGTAAGACAAGGACGGCGTAGCCGTTTATCCTGGATCCAATATATTCATGCTTTTAATATGATTTTTCGTTTCCTGCGTGCCCAATGCGTATAGTTTTTGATAAATTGCTTTTAACGCCAGATCATACCCGTCATTTGCATTGTCATGATGATAAGGGATGGCGGGAGCATGAGCACGCACGAAAGTATCTAACTCATAATCTTCCTTATCTTCAAACAGATCTTCAAGCTGCGTAATTTCTTCAGGCGTTGCCTCGATTTCCAATTCGTAAGAAGCGTCGCCCTGGTGATGCATGATGGTTCGGGATTGGACTGAAACGTAATACTTTTGCTTTTCCATTCTATCCCTCCAAATTTATTTTACATAATACATCCATAGAAATCCCCCCAATAGGGCGGCGATCGGAAATGCAATGTAAACAATAATCATTGGATTCGCCAATATCGGGTGCCTTACCGAGGTAAAATCCATTCCTTTATCAAGTGCTTTGCGTTGTTTCCGTATGACAATGAAGGAATAGATTAGAGAAAAAACACAGACACAGAAAGCCAGTCCAAGTAAACCCATTAGCATCGCAGTTAGGATCTCCTTTGCTCGTTTTTCCCAACAATCTTTTCATTATTAGATTGTCCTTCATTGATAAAACCAATTCCAAAAAAACTGAATTTTGAGGAGAATAAGCTCCGTCATCGTTATTCGCCGCAGTAAGTCATGCCCGTCCCGAAAAAAGGCGAACGCCCGGACTGCATCGGCAGCCGGGCGCTCTTGCATAACGAATTAGATTACCGTTGTCCGTAAAACAATGACCAACAGAATGAAAAGAACGAGAATGACAGCCGTTGATGTAAACAAACCGACGCAGCTACAGCCGCCGAATCCACCACCAAATCCCATAGTAACCATCCTCCCTTCCATTGTTCTAATCCATCATATTAGCGGAGGCCGATTGTGGACTGGACGTATGTATACGAAGTGCAAATATAACGGATAGGGAGGAGTGATCCGAGAAGAGGAGGAAAATCGTCTTTTTCTGAGCATCAAAAATAGTCATAAGTACAAGCGGAATGGCTCCTATCCGTATACAATAAACTGTTGATATCACCGGATAACTGATATCACGCTGGTTTGGTGAAATTATCGCTTAAGGAGGGAAAACCATGAGCTGTGCATCTTGTTTCGGCGGATTCACTTCGACGGCTGTCATTCTTGTTCTTTTCATTCTGTTGGTTATCATCGGCCGTTCCATTCTGATCTAATTGTCTGGCAATAATAAAGAAAAATTAGGGGGTTGCCGCGGCAACCCCCTAATCGGCTTGATCTTCAGCATCTAAGATGGGACACCGTACTAAGATCATACTTACTAAAGGCAGGGTGATGTGACAATGGGACGTACCGTGATTGATACAACAGCAAGACAGTGGGTGGGCCAGCCCGTTTACATTTTACTGAAGGATGGCAATTATTATATAGGAATGGTCAAAAGGATAACCAAAAAACAAGTGATCCTTGCAGATGCAAGAAAAAGCACGCAAAAAGGCCGATCAAAGCAGCTCTCGAATGCCAAAAATGTACAAATATCGGGGTTCCTCGGTTCCATGCTTGGGGCAGGCAATGCGGGACAGCTGCCATTCGGCGGTATAGGGGCAGGTACGCAAAGTCCCGCAAATACCGGCGGTTTTTTCGGCACGTTAGGTAAAGCCTGGCCTATGGTCAAAGTAGGGATAGGCATGATTCAAACGATATGGCCGTTATTTAGATCATTCAAGATTTAAGCGCTAAACCAAGCGAAATCCGAAGCCGGCAAAGGATTCTTACGAATCTTCACCGGCCTCCTTATTTTTCTGGCGTATTCGAATGTTCTTCTCGGCATTGTCGGGGTTCTCGTTGGTGCTTGCTTCGACATGGAAAGGAGCATCAATGAGATCATTGTCCATCACAAGGCTGGCAATTTGGCTTAACCGGTTGCCCCCGAGGCTTTTGCCCGTACCGTAATTCACTTTTTGGTTGCTTCTCCAGCCGAGCTGTTTGTTATCGCCCAAGTCAATCGCGGAGCCGGTGGTAACCGTATTTGCATTAACGGATTGAAATTCAACGGCGCTTTGCTGCAGCGTTTGACCGTCCTTCGATAAATGGATATATTTTAAATCTTCCACCGATGCATCCAAGACGTCTTGATCGTATACAACATTAACGGCGTTCGTGAGTACAGCGTCATTCAGGATGCCGAAGCCTTGATTGCTCTTCGAGTAGCTGCTCCAGGCGATGGCTTGATTCGTTCCTATAAATATGCCTGAAGAATTCTCAATATTGTTCACGATCAGTTTATTAAAAATGACGCAAGCCTTCTGATTGGGCAAGCTCAAGCGAAAACCTCCTTTCCTTTAAGAGGCTGTGCAGTATCGCTCTTACAGGGCCTGATTCTGGAGAGAAGCGGCAGGCTGGAGTTCAGTAATAGGATTATCGATAACGTCATTGTCAATCAAAGTCGTCAGGAAGCCCGCTTCGATGTTTTGTCCGAATAGCTGACCGTTCCCGAAATTCGCTTTGCCGTTTTGATTCCAGTTGGATTGGGATATCTCTCCGACCCCGATCATACTTCCTCTGTTCAATGTATTTACGTTGATCGCACCCGCTGCGAGTGAAATAAAGACTGCCAAGCTCACACCTCCCGATAAACTTATATCTGTATGGTATTCCGCCCAATTCTGAAAGTGACAACATATTTTTAGCACCTTTTAGCGGCTGGCGGAATGACCGGGGGATGGTGCCGAGTTACCGATTACGGGTTCCTCAGCCTGAGTCTTTTCACTCGTGGATAATACCAATTTCTTTAACCAGTCCGGAGCCTCGGAATCGGAAATGTTCAGCATATCCAGAAAATCGGAGTCGTTCAAGAGAGACCGAATCCCGGAGACCACGTTGCGGTCGCCGCTGACGGAACCGAAGCCCTGCGTTAATTTCTGGTGGCTCTCAAATCCGGTAGGCCAGTTATTGCCCATATTAATACAAGCGGCATTTTCCACTGAGCCGATGCGGATGGACCCGATTACAAATTGCGGAGACAAAAATGAAGCCAAAGCGGCCCCCTCCAATCGCTTGAGAAGTAACCCGCTATTTGGGCCTTATCCGGTAACCGGTAGGCGTAGACTGCAAGCCCGTTCCGGGAGCGGAGGACGGTTGTTCTTCGGAAAAGGAATCCGTTTCGCCGGCGGATGGCGAAGCCTGTTTTTTGCTGCGCTGCTGCTGCGTTTTCGCCAGAGGCAGGTCCGGGCCTAATGGGGTTCCGAAATTATTGCCTAAATTCAAAGAACCGCTCAAATGCTCAATATCGAGCGCATCCAAGTGATATTCCAGCTTCTCGAGTACAGGCTGATGAATATGTACATTTTCGATGGTAATTTGGGTTGATTTCGTGGACAGGCGCTCCAGCGCCTCTTCGATATGACGGAATCGGGCGGTTAATTCTTGTATCCGGTTATCCAAGTCTCTTGCCAGCGTTTCGGGAGGGGGCTGTTTTTTCCTTTTCCAAAAGAACGGCATCACTTGTCTTTTGAAATCGTATCAAAATCATCGCCATCGTCTATTTCGGCTCTTAAGTCGGTAATCAAGCAATGGTGTCCTGTTACCGTTCCCATGCTTTGATTTTGTTTGGAATGCTGTTTAAATTTCCATTGCATATTGCTCCCTGTAAATATTCCCGATGATTTGGAAACGGTTCGCACCTGAATGTCCCGGAATTGGATGTGCATCATGCGTACACTCCCTTAGATAGCTTCTTTATTAAATATATGTTTTCCATCAGCGTTACATATCAAGAATATCAACAGGAATGGACTGTTGCTGCGCGTCCTGCTTGATTGGAAGCTCGATGATAAGCAAGCCGCGGCTGTACTTCGCATGAATTCCGTCCGTAGAGACGGGTCCCGGCATCGATAAAGCGCGGCGGAAACCGCCGAAGAACCGTTCATTCAAGGAAATGCGGCTGTCGGACACGGGATAGAGACAAGGAATTTCTCCTTCCAGGACCAGTGTATGTCCTTCAATCGAAATGCGGATCTCGTCCAGCGACTCAAGTCCCGGCAGCTCCGCCAGCACAATGACTGCGGATCCGGTGTGATACATATCGATACGAGGTCCCGTATTCGGAATCAGCCCGGCGATCTCCTGCCAGAATTCCTCACCTAAGATCTCGCTGGCTTGTTTATGGAACGCGTTCCGGTCTTTATTGGGACGATTTCTTTTGTTGTCCTCCATGCTCCTCACCTCTCTTGGCTCGATACATTTATATGAAGTGAGAGACGTAATATTGAACAAATCTACAATTTTTGAAGCATGAGAAACGGGTTTACAAGAAGAAGCGCGGAGCGCAAAGAAGTTATTTGCCTCCGCTGAATTTTTTAAGAAGATAAAGGATCGAGGAATACTCGCTTCTCCGGCGGCAACCGCGGAAAAATTAGTCGATCTGTTGGTCGGGAATCAATTTGTGCAAGGGACGGTTGTGGAAGAGCTGTAACGATGCAGGCCGGATAACATAAGGAGGGGATGCCCCATCTTACCGTCCCGGCAGGATGGGGATGATAGCCGCTGCCGAGCTTAGCTGCAGGAGCAGTTCAGCACCGGCTTGCGGGCCGCCTGCGTTTCGTCGAGACGGCGGACGACGGTGTTGTGCGGGGCGCTGAGGAGCAGCTCGGGCTGCTGCTTCGCTTCCTCCGAGATCCGAATCATGACGTCGATGAAGGCGTCGAGCGTTTCCTTGCTTTCCGTTTCGGTCGGCTCGACCATCATGCATTCTTCCACATTGAGCGGGAAATAGATGGTCGGAGGGTGGTAGCCAAAGTCCAGCAGCCGCTTGGCGACGTCTAGAGTCCGCACGCCGTATGCCTTTAAGCTGCGGCCGGACATGACGAACTCGTGCTTGCAGACACCCGGATACGGAATCTCAAAGTGTGGTGCGAGCCGGTGCATCATGTAATTGGCGTTCAGAACGGCGCATTCCGATACGTAACGCAGCCCTTCCGGACCGTAGGAACGGATGTAGGTGTAGGCCCGGACGAGGATGCCGAAGTTGCCGTAGTACGCTTTTACCCGGCCGATGGACGCTGCTCCTTCATGATCGAGAAAGAACGTGCCGTCTTCGCGCCTCGCCACAACCGGTTTAGGCAAAAAGGGAACGAGCTTATGCTTCACCCCGACCGGACCGGCGCCCGGTCCGCCGCCTCCGTGAGGTGTGCTCATCGTTTTGTGAAGATTCAAGTGCACGACGTCAAAGCCCATGTCGCCGGGGCGGGTGATGCCCATGATGGCGTTGGAATTCGCGCCGTCGTAATAAAGCAATCCCCCGGCCTCGTGCACGATGTCTGCAATCTCCCCAATGTGTTCCTCAAACAAGCCGAGCGTGCTGGGGTTGGTCAGCATCAGCGCGGCCGTATCCGGACCGACGGCTCTGCGCAGCGCGTCCAAATCGACGAGGCCCCGTTCGTTCGAGGCGATCGTGATGGTGTCAAATCCGGCTGCCGCGGCGCTGGCGGGGTTGGTGCCGTGCGAGGAGTCGGGCACAATGACCTTCGTCCGTTTCTCGCCCCGGCTCTCATGGTAGGCCCGGATCATCATTAGCCCGGTCCATTCGCCGTGGGCACCGGCGGCCGGCTGCAGCGTCACCTGATCCATTCCGGTGAGTGCGGCCAAATCGTTCTGCAGCGTGTACAGGAGCTGGAGCGCCCCTTGGATGCTTTCCTCCGGCTGGTATGGGTGGATTTTGGCGAAGCCGGCAAACCGGGCCGTATCCTCGTTTATTTTCGGATTGTACTTCATCGTGCACGAGCCGAGCGGATAAAAGCCGTTGTCGACGCCGAAATTGCGGCGGGACAGCTCGGTGTAATGCCGAATGACGTCGACCTCGTATACCTCGGGCAGCTCCGCGGGCTTGCTGCGCAGCATCGATGCAGGAATAACGTCGGCAGGGTCCGATTCCGGCACATCGCAAGGAGGCAGCGAATAGGCGACCCGTCCGGGCCTGCTCATTTCGAATATTAACGCTTTATCCGGTCTCATGCGAGCTCCCCCAATCGTTCGACGAATCGGTCGATTTCTTGTTTCGTCCGTTTTTCGGTGACGGCGACAAGCATATGCCCCTGAAGCCCCGGATAAGCGGATCCCAGGTCGTACCCGCCGATAAAGCCGGCTTCCAACAGCTTCTTGTTCCATTCGCTTACGGCCGTGCCTTCCGGCAGAGCAAGAACGAATTCGTTGAAGAACGGCGCCCCGAACGGAAGCTTGAAGCCGGATAGCGCGGACAAGATACGCGAAGTATAGCGGGCCTTTTGCCAATTCAGAAGGGCGGCCTCGGGGAGCCCCGCTTTGCCCATAACGGACAAATAAACCGATGCGCATAAGGCCAAGAGCGCCTGATTCGAGCAAATGTTCGACGTTGCTTTCTCGCGCCGGATATGCTGCTCTCTCGCCTGGAGCGTCAGCACGAAGCCGCGTTTCCCGTCGCGGTCGACCGTTTGGCCGACGATCCTGCCCGGCATCCGCCGCATCAGCGGCTCGGCGACGGCGAAGAAGCCGCAGGTCGGGCCGCCGAAGGAGGACGATATGCCGAGCGGCTGCGCATCGCCTACGACGATGTCGGCGCCGATATGCCCCGGGGCCTCCAGCAGTCCGAGCGACAACGGATTCGTGCTGACGACGAGCAGGCCTTTGTGTGCGTGAATGAGCGGTTCGATGGCGGTCAAGTCCTCCAGGCAGCCGAAAAAGTTCGGGGATTGCACGATGACGGCGGCCGTTTGCTCGCCCACGCAAGCTTCCAGCTTGCCCAGGTCGGTTACGCCGTCGGCATAGTCGATTTCAATGATGTCCAGGCCCAAGCCGCGCGCCGTCGTACGCAAGATGTCGCGCGCTTCCGGATGGACGGTGCGGGAGACGGCGATCTGCTTCCGCTTCGTGGCTCCGCTGGAGAGTACAGCCGCCTCCGCCAGCGCCGTAGCGCCATCATACATGCTCGCGTTGGCCACCGCCATGCCGGTCAATTCGCAAATATACGATTGAAACTCGAAGATGGCTTGAAGCTCGCCTTGGCTTATTTCCGGCTGATACGGAGTATAGGCGGTGTAAAATTCGGACCGCGAAAGGATATGGTTGATGACGGCCGGCACATGGTGGTCATACAAGCCGGCGCCGAGAAAGCTCGGATAACGTTCGCTGTCGGCGTTGCGGCCTGCAAGCTCCTTCATATGGGCAAGCAGCGTCGGTTCGTCCATGGCGGACGACATCGGCAGCGTTCCGCGGTAGCGGACGGATTCGGGAATGTCCCGGAACAGCTCTTCTATAGACGTGATGCCGATCGTCTTCATCATCACGGCCCGGTCTTGTTCGGTCATCGGAATATAACGATGCTTGAAGCTCATAGGGGATCCTCCTTCTAGGCTTCTGCGGTCTGGTCAGCTGCTTCGTCGGTAGAACGGCGTTTTGACGACTTCCGCTTGCAAACGTTTGCCGCGGATTTCAACCCAAACGGCGGTTCCCGGCTCTGTAAAAGCGGCGTCGATCAACGCCAGCCCGAGATTGCGTTTCAGCGTCGGGGACTGCGTTCCGGATGTGACTTCGCCGATCGCCAGGCCGTCCGCAAAGACCGGATATCCGGTGCGCGGAATGCCGCGGTCGATCATTTCGATGCCGACAAGCTTGCGCGCCAATCCGTATTCTTGCTGCCGAATCAAGGCATCGCGCCCGATAAAGGAGTCCTTCCCCAGCTTGACGAACGAGCCGAGTCCGGCCTCCAGCGGAGAAACGTCCTTCGACAATTCCTGGCCGTAGAGCGGCAGCTTCGCTTCGAACCGCAAGGTATCGCGCGCGCCGAGGCCTGCGGGGACGAGCCCGAAGGGCTCTCCGGCTTCCATCAGTCCCTTCCAAAGGGTCTGTGCTTGATCCGCCGCTGCATAGAGTTCAAATCCGTCCTCTCCGGTATAGCCTGTACGGGAGACGAGGGCCGGTACGCCGCACACGGCGGCTTGAGTCAAGAAACGGAAGGGCGCCAGTCTGTCGGCAGCCGCAGTCGTCACGCGGGCGAGGATGGCGGCGGCATTCGGACCCTGCAGGGCAAGCAGCGCCGTTTCGTCGGAGACGTCCTTCAAGGTTACGTCCCCGATGAGATGCTCCTGCAGCCAATCAAAATCTTTGGCGGTGTTGGATGCGTTCACGACAAGCATATAATGATCGGCCGACAACCGGTAGACAAGCAAATCGTCGACGACCCCTCCTTCCGGGAAGCACATGAGCGAATACTGCGCCTGACCGTCGGCCAGCCGCGATACGTCGTTCGTCGTCATCCGCTGCAGAAACGCCTCGGCAAACTGCCCTGTTGCCAGAAACTCCCCCATATGGGACACATCGAATAAACCGGCTTGCTTGCGTACCGCGTCGTGCTCCTTTTGTATCCCGGTAAACTGCACCGGGAGCTCCCAGCCGCCGAAGTCGATGCAGCGGGCGCCTTCATACCCGGCATAGAGCGGATACAGCGGAGTTCTTCTCCATGTGGCCATCTCATCCTCACCTCGTCGATAGTTTAATCTGCGAAAATGCGAAAAAGACAGGGCAAAAAAGGCCGTGCGGCTGCAGCGTCCCGCGCTGCTTGCGTCTCCTTTTTCGCTCTGTCCTTTGTACCTGAGAGTTACCCCGGCCCTTCGTACGGCGCCTGCGCATGAAACGAAGGCGGGTCGAAAGCGAGTTTCCCCTTGGGTGACTTCCGGTCCGCCGATGCGTCCCGTCCGTGCTCTCCAGAGGTGCGTCCGGTAAAGGTCCTTTTGCCTGAGAGATTCACCCCGGATCGGGCTTACTCCTTCGGCGTTACCGGGCACGCTGCGTGCCGGCAATCTCTCCCTGCTACCTTCATTCGCATATTCGGTTTGCTTTTATTGTGCATGAGCGGACAATCCGGTGTCAACCTTAATTTCTGAATATTGAAAATTTTATTGCAAGGCATATTGACGCCCAATCGGACACTGCTTTATGCTAGTGGTGTCTAAGCGAATACAACGGATACACGCCTCCGAGACAGAACATGGACGCCGAAACGGACGAAAAGGAAAGGGTGTTGATCGATGAGCGTAATCAAACCGGGCTTGAGGTATACGGAGGAGCACGAATGGGCTGAGCCGGCGGACAGTCGTATCGTGCGGATCGGCATTACCGATTTTGCGCAGAGCCAGCTGGGCGACATCGTCTTCGTGGAATTTCCGGAAGTCGGCGACGCCGTGCAAACGGATCAGCCGATGGGAACGATTGAATCGGTCAAAACCGTCTCCGATTTGTTCAGTCCTGTTAACGGCACCGTCATCAAAGTCAATGAAGCGCTGCTGAACTCGCCGGAAGCGGTTAACGAGGATCCGTATGGGGCGGGCTGGATGATCGAGGTGGAATTGGAAGGCGATGCGGCCGAGGCGCTTACAAGACTCTTGACCGCGGAACAGTACGAGTCGTTCACCGCGTCGGAAGGATAGGGAGAAAGGGGCCCTTGTCCCCTTTTGAGCTTGGCCAGAAAGTGGTGAATTGAGGTAATAGATGTTACGAAGGGGTGGAGTATCTACTTCCGGTCGCTGTTGTCTGCAGGAAATTTTTATTCGAAGCCCTTAGCAGCGGGGATTTCCCGCAGACAAAGGCAGACGCTATCGCTCCTACAGTAGATACCCCACCTCCGTATGTATCTCTATTCTTGTCAAAAAACACCTTTCTTTACAGCCTGAGGAGCCCATGGCCCCTTGTATTGTTTTTAAATATTAATTTATTGACCCGAAGCCAATTCAAGCTTTTTCTCCTTGCTCCATTCGGCCCACGCAGTGATCCCCGTCGCAACGAGTCCTCCAAGGAAGCCGAGCATCATGTCTTTTTGCGTATCGTAGACATCTCCCTGCATCCCGACAAATTTCTCTTCGCCACCCGGTCCATACACCAGGGCCCCAAGCATTTCAATGATTTCGAAGCCGGCGCTGAGGCTAAGAACGATAGCGACGGGAATGGCGTAAGGCCAAAACCCGTGTTGATTCGCAATCCGGGTGAGCAGCTCGCGGAACGGATAAACCAATAATAACCCGAATGCAAAATGAACGACCCGGTCGTAGTAGCTTCGGGTTGTATGAAAGGACGATTTTAACCAAAGGTCAAAGGGAGTTCCTTCATACGTATAATGTGAGGCATATGTATGAAGACAAAAAAATAGGAACATCAGCAAATAGGACAAGTTGCTGAAGCGAAACCAACGGTAAGTGAAACCAAGGGCAAGGATCACTGCGATCAGTATCGATTGACTCACGAGCCATTGCATTCGGCTGGTCGGCGATATGGCCATATATACCCAAAAAAGGATAAATAGACCTATAATCGTATGCAACGGTACATTACGGGAAAAAGGAATGCCGGGATCCGTTAACCAAGTTGTTCGCCCGGGACGAATGGCTTCATGGGTCATTTTGAATGTATGCTCCCTGCTGTAAAGAGTTCGTATTGAAGCGTTAGACGCTGATTTTCATAGTATGGATCAAATATCCCTTTTCATTCGCCGGGCGGTATAATAATCGGGTACCTTTGGATGCATAATAAACTATCTTTACTAATTCCGGGAGTGTTGAGGATGGTTCTGTTTTGGACAACCATTGTGTTGCTGAATTTTTTTGCCTATATCATTCCCAAGCATTTGCCCCGTTGGCAGCTGTATTCGACATCCATCTTCGCCGTCATGCTACAACAAAGCATCGATGTCTATTTTGACTTAAAATGGGACTTATACGGTTATTTTAATAAAGGGGTAGACACCTTAGGGTTTGTCGTTGAATATGGGATTTTTCCGGCGGTCAATATGATTTTTTTAAATTTTTGGGTCATTCGCAAAGGCTTTCAATCTAAATTGGGTTACTTGTTGGCTTGTTGCTGCATAGCGATCGTTTACGAGTTCATGGCTTTAAAGAGCGGATATTTTTATTATAACGGCTGGAAGCTCATTTACTCGATGATGCAATACCCTATCTTATTTTTAATTCTTGTAGGGAACCTGCGGCTGATCCAGCATTTTTACAACAAGCAAAGGGAAGAGAGGATCTCCTTCCGTCACCCGGATTGATAAAGGCTTTCCCCCATAACCCGCTACAATTGATGCAGCTTCCTGAACTCCTTCGGTTCGGACTATGGATTTTATCTCCAAGGAGCACAGTATTTGCAAGCGGTTGCATTACGGTTTCAAAGTTTCTTAAATTTACCGAGGGGTGATTTTATCAAGGAGCTTCTAGTATCGGCCACAGCTTTGCTGGACCGGAGGTAGAGCCCCGGAATATCGCAAGGATAATATTGACAATAACTCACAGAAGTCGTATATTTGTTGTACATACAAAATAAGAAGAAAGGGGAGAGTAACGTGGCTGATGAAGGCTTTCTTCAAAACTGTCTGTTTTTTACCGCCAACCGGCTAAGCCGTGCCATTACGAAAATAGCGGAAGAAGAATTTGCCGTTACAGGATTAACGCCCATGTACGGGTACTTGATTCGTCTCGTGATTGGAAATCCCGGCATTTCACAGAAGGAGCTGTCGGAGAAGCTCTCCGTGACCGCCTCGACGCTTACCCGGTTCGTCGATAAGCTGGAGAGCAAGCAGCTGGTGGAACGCAAGGTCCAAGGCAAAACCGTGCTTGTATATCCGACTTCCAAAGGCAAGGAGTTGGAGGAATCAATCGTTCAAGCGTCCAAGAGCCTGCATCGCCGTTATGAGGCCATTCTGGGGAAAGCGGCTGCAGATCAGTTGTCAAGCGATATCGTGATGACGAGCGGAAAATTAGGGCATCATTAATTTTGTTCTAAATATATTGTATGTACAAACAAATATAATATGGAGTGATCAGCCTATGAATACGAATGCAGCCAAATCGTCCGGTGTACATTACGGGTGGATCGTTGTGCTTCTCACATTCGTCACTCTGCTCGTATCGGCGGGAATTCGATCGATGCCGAGCATTCTCCTGCTCCCCTTTGAAAAAGAGTTCGGTTGGAGCCGTGGAGGCATTTCCAGCGTTATTTCGATCGGGATTTTCCTGTACGGCTTGGTCGGACCGTTCTCCGCCGCCCTGCTGCAAAGATTCGGAATCCGGAGAATGGTCGTCCTCTCTTTGATTTTATTGGCTGTCAGCCTATCGCTCACGCCGCTCATGACGGCCCTATGGCAGTATGAAATCTTATGGGGTCTTGTCTCCGGGCTTGCCACAGGAATGATGGCTAACGTCCTGGGCGTAACGGTCAGCAATCAATGGTTCGTCAAACGGAAAGGGCTGGTTGTCGGTATGCTTACGGCAAGCGCGGCTACCGGTCAGCTGCTGTTCCTGCCCCTCCTGGCCAAAATCACGGTCGAATTCGGCTGGAGGAATGCCGTTCACGCGGCTGTCGCAGCCATCGCCGTCGTCTTGGTTGCCGTTGCAATATGGATGAGGAACCATCCTTACGATGTCGGGGCAGCGCCTTACGGGACGGATGAGATCGTCAAGCCGGCTGCTTTTACAGGAAATCTGCTGCTAAGCCCGCTTCTTGCTCTTCGTTCCGCGCTGAGGAGTCCAACCTTCTGGATGCTGGCCGGCACGTTCTTCTTCTGCGGATTTTCCACCAACGGTTTAATCGGCACCCACCTCATTTCGGCTTGCGGGGATCATGGGATACCCGAGGTGATGGCGGCCGGTTTGCTCGCCTTGATGGGATTGTTCGATCTTGTAGGCACGACGCTGTCCGGCTGGCTGTCGGACCGGCTGGACAGCCGCAAGCTGCTGTTCTGGTATTATGGATTGCGCGGTCTTTCATTGTTGTTCTTGCCGTATGCGCTCGATATGAATCCTTTGATGCTCTTCATTTTTTCCATATTTTACGGTTTGGATTGGATTGCGACCGTGCCGCCTACCGTCAAGCTGACCACGCAAGAGTTCGGCAAGGAAAAAGCCGGCATGATGTTCGGCTGGATCGTCGTAGCCCATCAATTGGGCGCCTCGACCGCGGCCTACAGCGCTGGAGTGATGAGAGACCTGCTGGGAAGCTATACTGCTGCTTTCATCGCGGCCGGATTCGTCTGCTTGTTCGCGGCGCTTATGGCCATCCGGATTTCCAAAGTCAGCGCAGCGGCCAGGCAAGCCGTCTCCTGAAGAAGGCTGCGGGGCTTGTCTGTCCGAAATAGGGAGCAAGTCCGGATACACCGGACCGCTCCCTGCCGGTTTACAACGGATGGGATTCGATCGACCTCGGCAACCTGCGAAGGGGAAGCAGCTCATGGCCTAGAATGCAAAGTACGATAACAAGCAAAATAAATAATACGAGGATGAGCAAGAGCATTTCGAAGGTCATCCGTTCCTTCAGCACATGTCGGGCGCCCGTTCTCCGCGCTAGCCTGCGCATACTGCCGTCACCGGAAGAATCCTCCGCATGTCCTGTTTGCGGACTGCTTTCTTCATCTTGTATCTGCCTCCCATAAGATGACCTGAATATTTTCAAGAGTTTGACCCTTTATCATACGGGTGGAAAGCATCGAATGATTGTATGGATGACCTGCCGGGCGGCTACCTGGCGCGCGCTCTCCGCGGAAGCATGCGTTGGAGGTTGAATTTTTTCCGGGAAGCATGCTGACGGTCCGGGTTTTTCCGGTCATTTTGAAAGTGCAGAAACAGGTTTGCTAGCCATTTGGCTATGAAGGCAATGATTACATAGTAAATAAACAGATGAACATAGGTTGTCCCTTTGTATAAGCGGAATAAACCGAACGTTGTCAAGGCAGGCTTGAACAGAAGGCCTAACATCGCGCTGAGAACGATGGCGTAATAATAATAATTTCTGCCGCGGTTCAGGGTCCATTGATACAGCAGAATGAAGCTTACCGGAATAAAGGAGATGTCCAGGGCGAAGCTTCCGACGAGTAAAGGAATCGCTTGAAAAGGATAACTCCACAAGGCATTTCTCGTTCCGAAAGCATCGATGTATGTGGACAGCATATGCACGCTGTATCCGTAAAACCCGAGCAGCAGCGCCTTGCTCCGATCCATCCTATAATACAGTACGATCAACGGGACGATCATGAGCAGGGTATACATCCAGAATCCCCATGTATATATATTGGAATAACGTTCCCAATAAGAAGTCAAAGCGAGAGTCAGCTGCTCTTGCATTCTGTTCAATTGATCAAACCTCAGATGCTGCTCGGGTGTCAAGGCCAGTCCCCCTTCGATCGTTTCTAAGTAGGGTACCCTGAGATCTGGGAATTATTCGTATTATTACCAAATTGAAGGCCCGAAGCAGATAGCTGCAGAGAACTTAAACCCCAAGAGCAACGATTCCGGCGAGGCGCTAGGGCGGGGGAGATGCCCCGGACCACGAGAAAAAGCAGACCGTATCCCTTCTTATCAGGGTTACGGTCTGCTTGCGTTGCCTCCCGTCCGTTTTTAACAGCAGGATATTTACCCAGTTCGTGATCTGGTTCAGTTGGAGAAGTCGGTGGTTTGCACCGCCAGGAGAGAACGATTCTTCAGCACATAAGTTTGGCCGGACTCGGGGAGCAGCCGGACGCCGTTCAGGGGCTGAAGACGTTCGGGGTAGAAGCTGTGGAGCGGGATCAGAACGGCAGGATCAAGATAGTCCACCGTCCATTTCAGATGGCGCGCGGAAGCGTGTCCCGACACCCGATGCGACTCAAAGGACATGCCGGCCCGCTCGACAAACTGCAGCAGCCGCTCATACGACGGATCGTAGGAGCCGAGCGGCGTTCCGTCGGAATGGATGAACAAGCCGCCTCCGGTGTTCAAATCGAGCAGCTCCAGCAAATGGCGGTACTCGTTCTGCACGAAGTATCCGGAAGGGGAAAGGTTGATTTCATCCGCGGATATCCGTTTAAACTGCTGAAGAACCGTGGTCTGCCAGTCGTAAAGCTTTTCCTCTTGGAGCTGGCGGAGGAAACCGGAGGATGCATAGACGAGAGCGTCCGTGAGGCCCGTATGCTTATAGAGCAGGTATGCCGTGGCAGGCTCAAGCACGAGCGTGCGTCCGACCTCCCGTGCAGCCTGAACCATCGTTCGCAGCCGGCCGATATTCCGGTGGTACACGTTGAATACGGCTAGGCCCTCCGACCCTTGCAGGGCGGCGGCGATGCGGGACGGCAGCGTCAATTCGGTGGCCTCCGGCAGGACCAGGTCTCCCGTCAGCTCGCCCATGGAGCCGTCGGCGTCCGGTTCCCACAGCATCGTGCCTTCGATGATCAGGGCGTCCAAGCCCATGGCTTTGGCCGTGGAGAGGCTTTGCTTGGTCAGCTCCTGATCGAATCCGTGAAAGCGCAGATCCCCCGTATAAAACACGCATCCGTCCGGCGTGCGGATATGGAAGCCGCAAGCTCCCGGAACGCAGTGGTCCATCGGCAGAGCCGTCACCTCGATCTCGCCGACCCGGACAGGCTTGTGCAGTGCCATAGACTGATAATCTCTATTGCCGGGGACGCCCTCGCCGATCTCGTTCAGGGAGGCGTACAGCTTGGCCGATTCCTCCGAGAGGTAAACCGGTATCGACGGAGCAACGAGTCCCATGACCGACATATGATCCAGGTGAAGATGGGAAATAAACACAGCCGTTTCCAGATCGGACCGCTCCGACGGAACGTGGTTCATCCCCCGGGGCAGCTCATGCCCTGCGTACAGCCCGCCGATCTCAGGCAGAATGCCAAGCTTAAGGTAATCGTGCACCAGCTTCGGCTCCCGCTTCCGTACCTCGTGATCCGCAAGGGGCGATGCGCCCAAGAAAGGCGTGCCGAAATCGAATACGATCCGGGCCCGGCCGTACTCTATCGTAATGATGGTTCCTCCGATCGTCCGCAGACCGGCCCAGAACCGGATTTTCGTTTCATTCGTCATATCAGTGCAACCTCCTTAAAGGTAAAAAAGAAGGGCCGGGAGGCCGGACTTCGGCTGCGCCGACCTTCTGGCCATAGAATCCCGTCCCTCCTGTGCGCTTCGGTTATTTCTGCGCCTTGCCTTTTTCCAGTGCTGCGTTCGCCGCCTTCTCCGCGTCGGCCAAGCCTTGCTCGACGGTTTTTTGATTATGCAGCACGGCGTCGACTTCCTTCATGACGTCGTTCTTCATCGTCGTCGAGCCGGCCATCCGCGGGTAGAAGAACCCGGCGTCCAGCTGCTTCGCGGCTACGCCTTGCTTCGGATTTTTGGCGACGAAGTCTTTGTACTCCTGACTGTCGTTCGCCGTCGTGCGGACCGGCAGATAGCCTGTCTTCATGGCCCAATAAGCGGTATTTTCTTTATTGATCAAGAACTTGATGTACTGCCATGCGGCCAATTTCTGCTCGTCGCTTACGCCGCTGGTGAAGACGGAGACGTTCGTTCCTTGAATGACGGCCGCCGCTTTCTTATCCTTCGGAAGCACCGCCACGTCCCAATCGAATTTCCCGCCTACCCCTTTGTCGACGAAGCTGAGGCCCGCGGAGGAACCGATATACATGGCTACGTCGCCGCGTCCGAACGGATCGGACATGAACTTGTCTTCGCCTGCCGTACGTCCAGTGCCGTCTTTGATGAAGCCGTAAATATAGTCGAGCGCCCGCTTGCCTTCAGGCGAGTTGAACTTGACCTTCAGCGCTTTCTCATCGATAAATTCGCCGCCGGCCTGCAGCACAAAGCTCTGCAGATCCATGCCGACGGAGTTCTCGAAGCCCATGCCGAGCGTCTTGCCTTGCGTCAGTTTCTTGGCCGCGTCCTTCACTTCGTCCCAAGTCGTCGGCACTTTAAGGCCGGCCTTGTCAAGCAGTGTTTTGTTGTAGAACAAGACGTTCGTGCTCTTGTTGAAAGGCAGACTGTAGTATTTGCCGTCCCACAGGTTGTCGTCGCGGAACACTTTGGAGATGTCGTTCAGCTCATCCTTCGACCAGCCGTACTTGGCGTCGTTGATGTATGGCGTGAGATCGGTTACCAGATCGTTGCTGATGAAATCGGTGTTCCAGTCCTCGTAGGTTTGGGCCAGCGTAGGCGATTTGCCGGCTTTGGCGGCAGCCGTCAGCTTCTGCTGCAGGTCGCTGTAGTTTCCTTGAGTGACAAGCTTTACTTTAATGTTCGGATTTGCTTTGGTGAAATCGTCGGTAATTTTCTTCAGCGCTTCTTCCTGCGCACCGGTCATCGCATGCCAGAATTCGATCTCGACCTGCTTGCCTTCAATGCTCGTCGCGATTCCTTTGCTCGCCGCCGGAGCTGCCGCACCGCCGTCCTTTGCCGCGTCTTTGGTGCCGCTGCTGCAGGCCGAAGCCGTTACCGCTACTGTTCCTGCCAAGAGTACCGTTAACCATTTTTTCATGAAAAGTTGACCCTCCATCTAAATAGTTGAAAGTGATAGCATTACGATTTCCTTGGATTACAGACTTCCGGAACGGGTGTGCGCATCACCGCCTTTAAAGAGATTGCGGCTAGCCCTTCAAGCCGCCGCGCGAAATGCCCTCGATCAAATACCGCTCGAATACTAGGTAGAGGAGGAGCATCGGAACTACGATCATGGCCGAAGCGGCCATAAGCAGCTCATAGTCCGTGCCGGCCTCGGTCGTAAAGGAGGTCAGCCCGACGGGGAGCGTGCGCATTTCCTTCGTATTGGTTACGATGAGCGGCCACAGAAAAGCGTTCCAGCTGCCGATGGCCTTGAATAAAACGACGGTTACGAGCGCCGGTTTGGCGAGGGGCACCATGATGTTCCACAAATATTTGAAATCGCCGCTTCCGTCGATCCTCGCCGCATAGTACAGCTGGACCGGAATGCTCAAGAAATATTGCCGCAGCAGGAAAATCGCAAACATGCTCGCAAGCCAGGGAACGATCAGCGCTTCATAGCGGTCGATCCATCCCAGCTGGGAGAGCGTGACGTAATTCGGGATGAGCAGCACCTCTCCAGGCACCATCATCGTGCCGAGCAGAATCGTGAACAGCAGATCCCGCCCATAGAAGCGCAACCGGGAAAAAGCGAAGGCGGCGAGAATCGTCGTAATCAATTCCCCGATCGTGGAAACCACGGTCACGATGACGCTGTTCAGCAGGTATTGCGAGAAAGACGCCATGCTCCACGCCTTGGCATAATTCGTCACGTTCAGCGCTGCCGGCAGCCACTTGGGCGGCATGACCATCACCTCGGACGGCGACTTCAGAGAGGTTGAGAGCATCCAGAGAAACGGCAGCACCATCAAGACTCCGCCGATGGACAGAAGCGCGTACAGCAGCCCGGAGAGCCATTTGTTCGACATGGGAATTCGCTCCTTTCCTTAGTAATGGACCCGTTTACGTCCGATCCACAGCTGGATCAGCGTGAAGACGAAGGTAACGAAGAAAAGAGCGTAGGCTGCTGCCGCTGCAATACCGTACTGGTATTCGCCGTTGAACTTCTGATAAATGTAATAGACGATCGTCAGCGCGCTCTGTGCCGGACCGGGCCGCGCTCCGAACAGCGAGTAGACCTCGTCGAAAATTTTAAAGGAAGCGATCATCGAAATGACCGTGATGAAGAAGGTGGTCGGCGACAGCAGAGGCACCGTAATATGCCAGAACCGGCGCCACTTCGGCGCACCGTCGATGCGGGCCGCCTGCAAGTACTGCGTGCCCACGTTCTGCAGCCCGGCGAGGAACAGCACCACATTGTACCCGAGTCCCTTCCATACGCTCAGCAGGATGAGGGAGGGCATCGCCCAATGCGGATCGTTCAGCCAGTTGACCGGCTGAATGCCCGCGAAGCTGAGGAGATAGTTCATCAAGCCGTAATCATGATGGAAGATCCAGCGCCAGACGATGGAGACGGCCACCATGGACGAAACGAAAGGCAGGAAGTAGACGGTCCGGAAAAACGATTTTCCCTTGCCGACGGCATTCAGCATCAGCGCGATGAGCAGCGAGATCGCAATCGTAAGAGGAACGGCCCCCAGCACGAAGATGATCGTATTCTTCATGGCGCGCCAGAAATCGGGGTCGTGCAAAATGAAGATATAATTATCGATGCCTCTGGCTTTTACAATATTTTTGTAGTAGTTGTATTTGGTGTAAAAGCTGACGTCGAACGATTTGAGGATTGGATAAAGGTGAAAGACGGACAGCACCGCAAGCGCCGGCAGCAAATACAGCAGCGCCTTGAGCGTACCGCCCCAAGTCGGTTGTTCCTTCACGTTCCGGCAGCCTCCCCGCTTCGGAGCCCTAAGCGGACGCCGCTCTCCGCGTCGAACAGATGCAGCTTGGAGGCGTTCAAGGTGATGCCCACGCGGTCTCCCTGGCGGATGGCGGTATCGCTCGGCGCGATCAGCCGAATCACGTGATCTCCGCTTGACACGCGGATCCAGCAATCCTTCCCTGCCAGCTCGATGTAGGTGATCTCGCCGGACAGATTGCCTTCCCCGGGCTCTGTGATCGAGCAGTCCTCCGGCCGGATGCCTAACGAAATCCGCTGCCCTTCCCTGAAGTGATGTTCGGCCAGGTCCATCGGCAGCGGCGCCGATGCACCCTCCACCCGAAGGGAGCGGCTGTCCGTATCGTACGAGCCGGAAAGCAGATTGATCCTCGGCATGCCGATGAATTCCGCTATGAAGCGGTTGGCCGGCGTACGGTAAATGTCCAGCGGAGCGGCATATTGCTGCAGCTTGCCTTGATCCATAAGCAGGATGCGGTCGGCAATGCTGAGCGCCTCTTCCTGATCGTGCGTGACGAACACGGTCGTGATGCCGATTTCACGCTGGATGCGGCGGATCTCCTCACGCATTTCCAGACGGAGCCTGGCGTCGAGGTTCGAGAGCGGCTCGTCCAGCAGGAGCAGCTTCGGCTCTTTGACCAGGGCGCGGGCGATCGCGACGCGCTGCTGCTGGCCGCCGGACAGCTGTCCCGGCTTCCGGTCCAGCAGGTGGCCGATCCGGACAAGCTCGGCCATATGCCGAGCCCGCTCGAGCGCTTCGCGCTTGGGCATTTTTTTCATTTTCAGCGGAAACAGAATATTCTGCAGCACCGTCATATGCGGGTACAGCGCGTAATTTTGAAATACCATGCCGATCTGGCGGTGCTCCGGCTCGACGTGGTTGACCGGCTGGCCGTCGAAGCGGATCTGTCCGCCGGTAGGCTTATACAATCCCGCCAGCATGAAGAGCGTCGTGCTCTTGCCGCAGCCGCTCGGTCCGAGCAAAGCGACCAAATCGCCGCTTTCCATTACGGCATTCAGCTTGTCCACGGCAGGCTGATCTTGAAAGGACATTGTGATATCCATCAGCTCGATGCGCAGATGAATTCCCCCTATCTGGTGCAGCATGAATCATTTTGAAAACCTGTCAACTGCAAACAGCCTTCATTGTATCACTGGTTTATTTTCTTATCGTCAAGCTAGTGTAAAGGAAAAGTAAATGCAACGGGCGACTGGGGGCGGGAAGGGACAGAGTTTATTTCGGCATGAAAAATAGAGGCATTATCAGGGGGAGCCGGGAAGGAGAGTAGATGCGAACGTCGAATTACACATTATGCAAACGTTAACATAGGGATGGCGCCTTGAATGCGTCAAATTTTGCAGCCGATTGGAGAGGGGTTAGTCTAATGGAAAAGTACGAAATCGCTGTCATTCCCGGCGACGGAATCGGTCAAGAGGTCGTTCCCGCCGCGATCCGGGTATTGGAAGTCGCAGCCGATCTGCACGGAGGGCTTGCTTTTAAGTGGACGCATTTTCCATGGAATTGCGAGTACTACTTGCAGCACGGGCATATGATGCCGGAGGACGGGATCGCCACGCTGCGCGGTTTCGACCAAATCTTCCTGGGGGCGGTAGGTCTGCCGCAATCGGTTCCGGATCATATTTCCCTGTGGGGGCTGCTGATCAAGATCCGGCGCGAAATGAAGCAAGCCATCAATGTCAGACCCGCAAAGCTGCTTCGGGGACTGCAGTCGCCGCTGCGGGAGCCGAACGATTTTGACCTGATCGTCGTGCGCGAGAATTCGGAAGGGGAGTACTCGGAGATCGGCGGCCGCATCCACAGCGGTGCGGATCAGATGGCGATCCAGAATGCGGTGTTCACCCGCAAAGGCACCGAGCGGGCGATGCGCTACGCCTTCGAGTTGGCCAAGTCCCGCAGGAATCATGTGACCAGCGCGACGAAATCCAACGGAATTTCCCACAGCATGCCGTTCTGGGACGATGTGTTTAAAGACGTCCGTTCCGGCTACGGGGTCACGGACACGGCGAGCATTCATATCGATGCGTTGGCCGCCTTCTTCGTGATGAAGCCGCACATGTTCGACGTGATCGTCGCCTCAAACCTGTTCGGCGATATATTGACCGATTTGGGCGGAGCGATTATGGGCAGCATCGGCATCGCCCCGGCCGCCAACTTGAACGTGGAGCGGGAATATCCTTCGATGTTCGAGCCGGTACACGGCTCGGCGCCCGACATTGCAGGAAAGGGAATCGCCAATCCCATCGGACAAATCTGGACCGGCAAAATGATGCTCGATTTCCTGGGCTTCGGGGAGATCGGACAGCTGATTCTGGATGCGATTGAAGATACGCTTTCCGCGGGCATCAAGACGCCGGATCTCGGAGGACGCGCTACCACCGGGGAGATGACGGATGCGATTCTGCAGCATTTGAGAAAGCGCTAGCATTTGTGCGGGTTCAGGAGAGCTCCGCTTGCGGGACAGCCCCGGAAGCGGAGCCGCTCCGGCAGGAATGGAACCGCTTTCTCCTATGGTTGGGGCTTCCTGCATTACCATCATTTCATCAAGGTGGAGCCTATTTTTCCATGGTACAGTAAGGCTAGGTAGTCGTATGATACCAAATATGGAAAAAGGGATGTGTACCGCATCAATGAAAAAAGCACTGATCCTTACAGCCGTTTCCTTCTCCCTGTTGTTCTCCGCTGCCTCCGTAAGTCTGCCCGGGTCCGCTTCCGCCGCTGAAATCTATGCTACCCACGGCGACAGCATCGTGAGCACGGCCACATCCTATATCGGCAAAGTCCGGTACCACTTCGGCACTCGGGACTCGCAGCATCTGGTGTTCGACTGCTCTTCCTTCACTCAGTTCGTCTTCAAGCAGAACGGAATCAATATTCCATGGGGCTCCAGCGCGCAAACGAGATTCGGAACACCGGTGAACAGCAAGTCGCAGCTGAGCATCGGAGATTTGGTCATGTTTAGCGTGAGTACGCTCGGACGGATCAATCATGTCGGCATTTATATCGGAAACGGCAAATTCATCAGCAACGTACCGAGCTCCGGCGTCGTCATCTCCGACCTGAACTCCGGTTATTGGGGAAGCCGTTTCATTACGGGGCGGCATTATTAATGCTTACATAGAATCATAAGGAACACGCTAAAGCTCCGGAGATCATCTCTTCGGAGTTTATTTTTAACGTTATAGAAAGTTTAAGTTCGCTAAAGCGCTAAAGCGGACTGCAACTTTCTATACCAAGAAAAATTACCTCTAAAAACGGTCTGGCTGCTTTGAAGGACTCCGATAAGGAGTTTTTCTTATAGCTCGTATTGCGGTGGAAGGGACTGAGGCTCCATCACTTCCTCTGATACCGGCTCCTGGTCCGGTGCAGGTTCGGGCTCTTTGGCCGCCCATTGATCAAGGAACCGTACGGCCGCGAGGCGGGCATCCCAGGTATCGCGCGTCGTCTGGAAGCCAGTGACCCTGTGGCCGAGGGCAATTTGGCGGACGATAAACCAGGCTTCGCGCGGCAGCCGGAAGAAGGCGCAGACCAGCCTGCGCTCGGACGGCTCCAGCGGACGAATTGTTTCGTACCCTTGGAGCAGCGCCTGCATCAGCGCGGGGTTGAACGAGGCCGTATTGGCCAGCGTCTTGGCCAGCTCGAAGTAAATCGAGCTTTTACGCAGAAAATCCCAATCGATGAAATAGACGTGATCGTCCCTGATCAGGACATTCGGGACCGTAATGTCGCCATGCGTTAACGCAGGATGGCGGGCCTCGCGACTCAGAAGGCTGCGGACTTCCGGATTGTTCAGCATGCTCCAGGCTTCGTCCGCCAAGGCCAGACACGCCGGTCCGTGCTTCTTGAACCAGCGGCCGGTTCGCCGGTCCTGAGCGGCGCGGGGAAGCCGAGCACGGAACAGGCGGTCCTGAATCTGAAACTGCCTAGCCATATTCATGGAATACCTTCGCCCCTTGGACAAGCGGTCCCGGCTCGCAGTATGCAGCCGACCCAGCGCAGCGCCGAGAAGTCCGAAGTCCGTTTCCTCGAACCGCAGCTGCCGTCCTTCGATCCAATCCATCAAATAATAGGGCTTACCTCCCCAATCAACCCAATAACGGTTCGACCGGGCTTTGATCCACTTCGTCAAATGGGGGTAGCCGCTGTGCCCCAGCTTTCCGATGTGCGATGCGGTCCGGCTAATCTGCCGAATTGCGCCGAGCTTTATTCCCGTCGGTTTGACTTGGTACGGTTTCAACACGAAAGGGCCTTGATCGGTCGTGACCCAATAAGCCGCGTCCTTCTTATAGAGCGAATCAAGCGGCTGGTAGGCGTGCAGGGTCAATCCGTAATTTCGGAGCAGCTTCCTCAGTGTCTTCTTATGTAATGGATGCGCCATGGCTCGGTCTCCTGTTCTATACCGGGGTTGTATTTGCCAGTATATTCCCGATGGTGCTATCGGTCACAGGGCAGGAGCGGAGAGGTGAACAAGGGGGGATGACGGCGCTGTCGCCAAAAAAAAGAATACGCCGGGCTATTTCCGGCGTATTCCTGTTTGCGATGGGGATGCGCTGCCCGAGCTAAGCTAGAGGATAGCCCTGGCTTTGCGACTGCTGAATCACGTTGTCCAAATACTGGATCGACTTCCCTAGCCGCTGCTCAATCTCCAGCAAGCGGCGAATCTGCGCGTCGAGCTGGACCTGAACCTGCGCCTGTGCCTGCTGCAGGTTTTCCTGCACCTGAAGCAGCTGTTGACGGGTATCGCGGAGCTGCTGGCTGTAGGTGCTGGCTCCGCTCGCATGAAGAGCCTGTTGGGCCTGCATGGACTGCTGCATGCGCATCGCTTGCTGCTCTTGCAGAAACTGCTCGTATGACGGGTTATTTTGCATAGTAGTCCCTCCCTATAAGGTTGATAGTTTTACTATGCCAATTGCCCATCCATTTTATACCTTGATTGCCAGCTGGTGCATAGCATGTCCCCCACGAGGCACAATAACGGTAGATCTTTCGAACGAGGAGGGACACGATGCTGAATTTAAACGAGCTGGAACGTATTCATGCCGATGTGGAGGCGGTTCATGAGATCGTTCGCATACTGCGGGCACGAATCGACGGCAAGGACGTACACATTCATATTCTCCAAAATGCGAGCGGGCATTACTTCTTCGAGCTCAGCCATGCTTATAGAGACGCGGATCAGGCCGAGCCGATCGTCATGGCGGAGAACCGTTATGATTCCATCGAGGAAGCGGCCCGGGGCGCGCTGCAATCCGCGGCATTATATTACCGCAGCACCGATGAAGGCGGCGCCTGGCACCGCAACGCCTCTTTTATTCAATAGGCCGCCGCGGATGGGCTGCGGGTGTTACGCGGACCTTAGGGCTGCGGCCGTTCCACGCGACGGCTTGGGCTTCCGGTTGACCAGGAAGATACTGACGCCGATCAGCGCGAGGCCCGCAACCAAATAGACGGTAAAGGGCTCGCCCAGTACGATCGTTCCGCTGAATACGGAGATAAGCGGCACCAGGAACGTATAGGAAGCGACCTTGCTGGCGTCGCCGGCATAGACGAGAGTGAAGTAGACGACCCACGAGACCGAGATGCCAAGCACAATGCCGAACACGAGTCCGAACACATAGCTGGCGTTCCATGTAATGGCGGACCACGATTCCGTTGCCGTTCCGGCTGCCGTCAGTACGATCCCCCCAATTAGGCATTGGCAGGCGACCAGCCACAAGGAATCGACCCGGCTGCCGACCTTCTTCACGTATACGGCGCCGCCGGCCCAGGAGAGAGCGGTCAGACAGGCAAAAACGATACCGAGTACCGCGATATGGCCCGAGAAGCCTCCGGCGCTGACCGTCGCCACGCCAAGGAAGCCGAGGGCAAGACCGATCATTTTCACCGCGGTCATCCGCTCGCCCAGCCACAGCCAGGCGAAAATTCCTACAAGGACGGGCTGCAAATAAACGATGACCGAGAACAAGCCGGAGGGCATGTACATCAAGCCGACCGTTTGCAGCCCATAGAACAGCGCCACATTCAGAATGCCGGAGATGACATAGACCGGCCAGTTTTCTTTGAGCTTCAAAGACTTGAGTTTGGGAAGCAGAAGGATGGCGATCAGCATCCCGCCGATCAGCGTCCGCATCCCGGCGAACAGGAGCGGCGGCGTGTAGGCCAGGGCGATTTTGTAGATCGGCCAAGAGGTGCCCCATACGATAACAAGGAAGCTTATGAGCAGTAAAGTTTTGGTGCGGGATAATGAATTCATATTGTCAGTTCCTTCTCATTATAGTGGATTGCGGAATTACGAGATGAACCGGATCAGCAGCGGGGCGGCACACATCGTAATGAACGCGGTCAGCACCATCGCTACCGAAGCAATGGAGCCGGTCAGGGAGCCGAACTCGAACGCCTTGGAGGTCCCGGCATTGTGCGAGCTCGTTCCCAGCAGGACGCCCCGGGCGATATCGTTATGGATGTTGAACAATCGGACGACGACCGGTCCGACGATCATTCCAAGCAGTCCCGTCAGCAGAACGAAGACCGCGGTGATGCTGGGAATGCCTCCGATCGTACCCGATACGGCCATGGCGATCGCTGTCGTTGCGGAACGGGGGGCCAGGCTGTCCGTAATGGCCGTATTCAGCTGAAGCCATTTCGCCATCCAGGCGGAGGTCAGAATGGCTACGATGGCGCCGGAGCCGACGCTGACGCCGATCGTAACGGCATGCTTCTTCAGCACATGGAAGTTCTTGTATAAAGGAATCGCCAGCGCGACGGTAGCCGGACCGATCATTTGGCTGATCCAGCCTGCTCCCTGATGGTAAGCTTCAAACGGAATGTTAAAGCCTATCACGAGCGCAATCAATGAAACCGGAGCGAGCAGCAGCGGCGTCAGATACACTTTGGGAAACGCGCGATATACTTTTTTGGTCAACCAATACATGAACAGCGTGAGCGCGAAACAACCGATGGCGAGCACTATGACCGGCTCCTTTCATTTCTTCTTGCCAGTGCTTGAGCGATTAGTCCGGCGCATACCATCACGAAGATCGTGCTCGTGAGAATGACGAGTCCGATGCGCATACCGCTGCTGAGCAGCAAGCTGGAATAGGGCAGAACCCCGACCGCCGACGGGATGAAGAAGAGCAGCATCTCCGCAAGCAGCCACTGCGCGCCGGAGTCGATCCATTCCAGCCGAAGCACTTTCGTTTGGAGCAGAATAAAAACGCAGAGAAGCCCGAGTATGCTTCCCGGGACCGGAAGCCGCAGCACCGCGGCCAGCTGATTCATAACAAACGAGACCGCCATGAAGAAGATCACTTGTCCCGCCGTGTAAAGGAATGATTTCATGTTCATCCAACCTTTCAACTATTGTAGTGTACATCATGCCGATGTATAGGTAAAATGAATACATGGAATCTGTAGTATTCCATTTATCTATGTAGAGCGGGGGCCGTATATGGATATCCGGCATTTGCAATATGTCCGGCAGGTCGTCAAGTGCGGCAGCTTCACGAAGGCGGCCGATAAGCTGCATATCACCCAGCCGACGATCAGCAAAATGATCGGCAACCTGGAGGACGAGCTTGGCGTCGAAGTGTTCGTCCGCAGCGGGAAGCGGCTGGAGCTGACCGATGCGGGGCAGGTCATCTATGAACGGGCTCAGCATATCCTGCAGTCGTTCGACAGCTTGACAAGCGAGCTCAACGATCTGACGAAGCTGAAGAAAGGACGTATACGGATCGGCCTGCCGCCGATGGTCGGCGCGCACTTTTTTCCGACTGTCATGAGCAGCTTCCGGAACGATTATCCCGGGATTATGCTGGAGCTCGTGGAGGACGGTTCCAAAAAGGTCGAGTCTTTCGTTGCGGACGGCTCGCTGGATATGGGGGTCGCGCTGCTTCCTACGCAGGAGGCGTCTTTCGATTCCTTTACGATCGTCAAGGAGAAGCTGATGCTCGTCGTCCATCCGTCGCACCGTCTGGCGGATCGGCAGCAGGTCGGGCTCCCGGAGCTGGCGGAGGAGCCGCTCATCACGTTTCGGGAGGACTTCGCCCTGCATGACCGGATTCAGGAGGCTTGTCTACAGGCGGGATTCGAGCCTCGGGTAGTCTACGAGAGCTCGCAGTGGGATTTCATCAGCGAGATGGTTGCCGCGAATTTGGGGCTCGCCATGCTGCCTCAGCCGATCTGCGCCCGGCTGGACTGCCGCAAGGTGGCGACCGTCCCGTTAGACACGCCCGTCATCCCTTGGCAGCTGGCCATGATTTGGCGGAAAGAAGGATACTTGTCCTTCGCCGCGAGAGAGTGGATTCGGTATACGCGAAGCATGATGGAAGCGGATTAGAGGTGATTACGGGGGAGCCGGACGAGCAGCACATACATGAATAGGAAAATCACGAGCGCGATGAGCTCCTCGGAAAGCAAGTAATAAGGATACGGACCCAGCAGATCCAGCAGTGAGGCGGTTTCCGGCTTATGCAGGAGAAACATGTAGTTCGCGCCAAGCACGCGGTCAACGGGACCGAAGATCACGAGCAGGACGTTCAAAAAAAGCATCGTGAGCCCGATCGAACGAAGCGTCGGCCTATAGCCTTCGATCCAGGTCATATACAGCGGCGCCAGAATGATGGCGCTGTGGGCGATAAAGAAGTGGAAGAAGATGAAATGCGGGAACGGATAGCCCAGATTCGGCGTCAGGACGGCCTGCAGCGCTCCGCCGATTCCGGCGAAGAACAGAATTTGGTACAGAAGCCGGTTCCCGGTCGCGAGCATGACGATGGAGAGGATCAGCGTCATGCTGCAGAGCTCAAGCGGAAGCGTATAGCGGATATCCCAGAGGCTGTAACGGAAATACCAGACGTACAGCCCTGCTTCCGGAAGGAGCAAGGAGAGAAGAAGCAGGGTACGGATGCGCTTCTTCAGCGAAGGGCTCGACCTGATCGTTATTCGGAACCTGAACATGGCCAAGGCTAATCCGAGCAGTACGAGAAGACTTGCGAGATGCGCCCCCGTATAAGGAACGAAGTGTTCCGGATCGCCCGGATCGAAGAAGAAGCCGATGTTCATTAGCGTCACCCGCTTGCTCTAGGATTCGTTATAGCCTCATCATTAACGGATCCCGGCGGAAAGAACAGTACTATCTTACGCTAGTACCATTGGGAATAAACAATCAGCCTGAAGGCTGCCCTTGCTGCTAATCGGTAAGTACGATCATGTGCTCCGATCCCGTTTCCCCCTTTGCTTTTGTCCGGGCACCATGCCATAATATCCTTTGTTATTTGAAATTCCCTTCAACCTATGCGAGAAAGTGGAGGCATCCAGCTTGAATCGGTATCCTTTTGCCTATGAACCTTCCCGGCCGTTCCTTGCGCAAGCGGGGGAGTGGATCGGGGATGTGTTCTATGATATTTTGCCCGAGCAGGGCTTCGAGGTTCGGGACGAACAAATTTATATGGCGTTTCAATTGGAGCGGGCGTTCGCCGAGAAGCGGACCATTCTCGCGGAAGCGGGAGTCGGGACGGGGAAGACGCTCGTTTATTTGTTATATGCCGTCTGCTACGCACGGTATATGCGGAAGCCCGCGGTCATCGCCTGTGCGGACGAGTCGCTGATCGAGCAGCTGGTCAAGCCGGAGGGCGACATCGCCAAGCTGTCCAAGCACTTGAACCTGGAGATCGACGCAAGACTGGCGAAATCGCCGGATCAATACGTGTGCTTGATGAAGCTGGACGAGGCGCGGATGGGCCATGTCGAGCCGGAGCTGTACCGCGCGGTGTATGAAGAGCTGCCGGACTTCGTCCATGCTTATGAAGGACTCCAATCGTTCCATGCTTACGGCGACCGCAAAAATTATCCGCTCCTGAGCGACGAGCAGTGGAACCGGATGAATTGGGACCCGTTCCAGGACTGCTTCGCCTGCGAGAGAAGGCACCGCTGCGGCCAGACGCTTTCCCGCGACAGCTACCGAAAATCGGCCGATCTCATCGTCTGCTCCCATGACTTTTACATGGAGCATGTGTGGACCTTCGAGAGCCGGAAGCGCGAAGGACAGCTGCCGCTGCTGCCGGACCACTGCGCCGTCGTGTTCGACGAAGGGCATCTGCTGGAATCGGCCGCACAGGAGGCGCTGACGTATACGCTGAAGCACGTCGTCTTCGAGGAGCTCATCACCCGTCTGCTCAAGGGAGAGATCCGCGAATCGCTGGCGGTTCGCATTGACGAGGCGATCGAGCAGAGCGAGCTGATGTTCACCAGGCTCGAGGAGCTCAGCACGGTCATTCCTGGCTCGGGCCGCAGACGCATCCTCATGAACGAGCAGCTGCTGGACGATATTCACCGCTTCCGGGACATTCTGTCCTCGATCGAGGAGGAGCTCGTCTTCGAGAGCGAGCTGTTCACGCTCAACATGTATCAGCTGCGCATCGTGGAAGAGCATCTGGAAATGATGCAGAAGGCGCTCGCCCTGTTCAAGCATCCTCAAACGTTCGTCTGCTGGGCGACGGAAAGCATCAACGGGCTCTCTCTTGTCATCCTGCCGCGGACGGTGAAGGAAGTGCTCCGGGAGCGAGTGTTTTCCTTGAACATCCCGATCATATTCTCTTCCGCGACGTTGTCGGTGGACGACTCCTTCGATTATGTGGCCGGCAGCATGGGCATCGAGGATTACTTGTCCTTCAGCGTGCCTTCGCCTTACGACTATGCGCATGCCATGAAGGTGACCGCTCCGGTTTGGAAGCATAGGGGCACATTCTCGGAGAAGATGAAAACGACCGTCCGGCTGCTGGAGCGTTCGGGAGGCCGCGCCTTGATCCTGTTCTCCGGCGCGGAGGAGATGGACCGGTTCCGCCGGGAGCTTATCCATTATCCGGAATGCGCGGGGATGCGCTTCGGTTTCGAGGGGCAGCGGGAGATCAGCCATTTGATCTCCGCCTTCCAGCAGGACGAAGAAAGCATCCTGTGCGCGTACAGTCTGTGGGAGGGGCTCGATGTGCCCGGTCCGTCGCTGTCGAATGTGATCATTTGGGGGATGCCCTTCCCTCCCGAGCAGGACCCGGTATTTGCGGCGAAACGCGCGTCGTCGGCTTCGCCCTATGAGGAAGTGGATCTCCCGTACATGCTGCTGCGGCTCAAACAGGGCATGGGCCGGCTCATCCGCACAAGACAGGATCGCGGCACCGTAGCTATCCTGAGCGAGCAGCTGTACGAGCAGCCGCTGCTGCGCGAGAAGGTTGGCGGATTGCTGCCCGAAGGGGTGGAGCTGAACATGGGAGAAGATTAAAGACTGGGAAAAAAGGTCAATCGGTATCGCTTTTACAGGCGATGGGATTGGCCTTTTTTCGGCAAGTCCGGAGGGAGTCTTTTGGGTTTGCACACAAAAGGACCTTGTGATTTCCGTTCGGAAAATGACTTGCTTGAGCGCGGAAGGATTTTGCGCAGAGATAGGGAATGAAATAATATGCATCAATCCATAGGTCGGTCAGGAGGGATTCGCATTGGCTAGCCGAATAACGAAAGAAGCGCTGCAAACGGAGACAGGTCGCGCTCTGGAGGACTGGAGGACGGTTCTGCAGCAGGAAGCCGGGGCCGCGTGGTCGGATGAGGAGATCGTACACTATTTGAGCGAGACATATGAAATCGACGACCCGTGGAATCGGCTTATCGCTTCGGATTATGCCGGGCAGCTTGGAAGGAAGCCTGTCGGACAAACCGCGGATGCGGGCTTTCAGATCGGGGTGCGTAGAACGCTTCCGTTGTCCCCGGAGCAGTTGTGGCCGATGCTCGTCTCGAAGCAAGGGCTATCCCTATGGATCGGAGAGCAGCCCGTCTTCCGCTTGGAGCCGGGGCAGCGGTTCTCCTCGAAGCAAGGCGCCTTCGGCGAGCTGCGCGTCGTGAAGCCTTCGCAGCAGCTCCGAATGACGTGGCAGCTTCCGGACTGGGAAGTGCCTTCCATGCTGCAAATCCGCCTGCTGCCCGGAAGCCAAGGGAAAACCACGCTCAGCTTTCACCAAGAGAAGCTGGCGGGCGCATTCGCAAGAGAAGAGATGAGGCTGCATTGGGAGGATGTGATTCAGCATATGCTGGAATTTGCAGCCGGAAGAGAAGGAGGGGAAGCGCGATGAAGATCAACTGTGCAATACTGGATGATTATCAGAATAAGGCGCTGGAGCTGGCCGACTGGAGCACGCTGACGGACCGGGTGAATCTTCGCGTCTATTCGGAGCATATGGATCATGAGGACAAGCTGGTTCAAGAGCTAAGCGATTGCGAGATCGTTGTGATCATGCGGGAAAGGACGCCCTTCCGGGCATCGCTGCTGGCCCGTCTGCCCCGCTTGAAGCTGCTCGTCACGACCGGGATGCGCAACGCATCGGTCGATCTGGCGGCCGCCGACCGGCAGAGCATCGTCGTATGCGGTACGGCGGGGCATTCGGAATCGACGGCCGAGCTGACTTGGGCCTTGATTCTTGGCCTCGCGCGGCATGTGCCTCAGGAATTTCAGGCGATCCGCCAAGGCGGCCCGTGGCAAAGCACCATCGGTACGGACATGTCCGGCAAGCGGCTCGGCGTGCTGGGGCTTGGGAAGCTCGGCAGCCGGGTGGCGCGGGTAGGGCTTGCTTTTGGCATGGAAGTCGTCGCATGGAGCCAGAACTTGACAACGGAACGGGCCGAGGCCGAGGGCGTACGGCTGGCCGCTTCCAAGGAGGAGCTGCTGGAGAGCAGCGACGTCGTCACCATTCATCTCGTGCTCAGCGACCGGACTCGCGGCCTGATCGGCGCGGCCGAGCTGGAACGGATGCGCCGGACGGCCTATCTCATCAATACCTCCCGGGCGGCGATCGTCGACCAGGCGGCGCTGGCGGAGGCCCTGCGCACGGGACGGATAGCGGGAGCGGCGCTGGATGTGTTCGAGACGGAGCCTTTGCCGGAAAACGATATTTTCCGGTCGCTTCCGAATGTGCTGACCACCCCGCATCTAGGCTATGTCACGGAGGCGAACTACCGGACCTACTTCCTGGAAGCGGTGGAGGACATCGAGGCTTACCTGAACAGCTCGCCCGTACGCAGGCTGTTCCCCCAATAATTCGAGAGGAAGTGTTTCGAGATGGTTGAGCATTTGGTATTGTTCAAGCTGAAAGAATCCACGACAGACGTGCAGAAGCGGGAGATCGCGGAGACGCTCAAGGAGCTGGCCGAGATCGACGGCGTGGTCGAATTTTCAAGCGGCATCAATCATTCGTCGGAGGGTAAGAGCAAAGGCTTCGAGGTCGGCATGCGCATCGGCTTTCGGGACCAGGAGTCGCTGGACGCGTACTTGCCGAGCGAGAGGCATCGAGCGGTTATCGGCAAAGTGAAGCAGCATTTTGATGATGTCATCGTATTTGATTATACTTGGTAGATCCTGGCAGACCCCCTGTGGAAGTTGAGTGGGGTCTTTGCTTCGGTCGTGCCCGTATTTCATTAAGCCGCAGACGCAAGCGTCGGCGGTTCTTTTTTTATATTTGGAAAGGATTATACCGAAGGTTATCGGACGATACTTGAAGGATCATCGAATTTCAGGAGCTGGTGAGCACGGATGAATCCCTTTGGAATGCAAGTTAAACAAATTCGGCTGCAGCGGGGCGTCGGGGTTTCCGAATTCGCGCTGGAGCTCGGGGTCACGCCCGACTATTTGACGAATCTGGAAAACGGCCGGACGAGGACCATCCAACTGGAAATCTTAAGCAAGCTGGAGCGCGAGCTGGCCTCGTGGGCCGGGAGGAACGAAGAGACCGGGGAGCGGGAGGAGCCGGATACTCAGTCGGCGCTGCGCGCGGCCAGGCTGGCATTTTCGCTGCGCGAGCTGCACCGGAGAAACCCGGAGGCGGCGGACAGCCTGATGCGGATCGTCGAGCAGGGCTTGCTGCTGTTCAAATGACGGAGAGGCCGCTGCCTAGTATTCATACGGAAGCCCCTGTGCTATAATACGGTAAAAAATAGTATAGGAGGCGGAAGAGATGAATATCCGGCCGACAAGCGGAGAATACGGCGGCGACTTTGGAAAGTACATTAACCGGGTGCCCGATGGGAATATCTTTGAAATTTTAACCCGGCAGCTAAGTGAAAATACCGAATTCTTATCCGGTCTGACGGAGACACAGGCGGGCCACAGGTATGCGCCGGGCAAATGGAGCCTGAAGGAAGTGATCGGGCATGTGATCGATAACGAGCGCATCATGGCTTACCGGCTGCTGCGGATTGCCAGAGGCGACCGGACGCCGCTGCCCGGATATGACGAGAACGCGCTGATGGAGGGCTCTTCTTTCGACGAATTGCCATGGTCTGCGGTTCTTGAGGATTATGCGGCTGTGCGCCGCGCTACCCTAACGCTGCTCGAGGGGCTGCGCGAGGATGCCTGGTCCCGGCTTGGCGTTGCCAACAACGCCGAGCTTTCCGCCAAAGCGCTGGCTTACATCATTGCCGGACACGAGATTCATCATTTGGGCGTCATCCGGGAACGCTATTTGGATTAGGCTGCCCGAATGAAAACGCAAGAAGAGGGAAGGTCGACGTCGACCTTCCCTCTTCTTTATGCGTTGATAAGAATTTATAAGTTTTTCGCAACTTATAGCTTCGCATCAACCTTGATAAACGCGCTGGTCCTTGTAAGACAAGTACGGCGTAGCCGTTTATCCTGGGGACGGGCCCTGTTTATCCCTCCTGCAGCAGCGGCTTGAAGACGTTCGCGCGCTCCCGCTGAACGAGGCGCAGGCGAAGGTATAAGCCGACCGCTCCGGAGGCGAGACCCGTAATCAAGCCGATCCAATAACCGAAAGCGCCTAGTCCGGTCAGATGAGCGAGCGCATACCCCAGAGGGAGCCCGATCACCCAGTACGAGACGAGAGCGACGACGAGCGTCACATTGACATCCTTATAGCCTCGGAGCGTGCCTTGGATCGGCGCCGCCAAGGCATCGGACAGCTGGAAGAAAATCGCATAGATGAGAAACTGCTTAGTCAAATTCAGTACCGAAGGATCGTTCGTATAGATCGCCGCTACCGCATCGCTGAACAAGATCAGGAACAAAGCGCACAGGGCCGCCATGCCGACCGCCATGCCGATGCCCAAATTGCTGTACTGCCTCGCATCCTTAAACCGCTTGGGGCCGACCTCGAAGCCGACCAGAATCGTCAGCGCCATGGAGATGCTGAGCGGCACCATGTAGAGGAACGAGGCGAAATTGATCGCCGCCTGGTGCGCGGCGATCGTAATCGTCGAGTATTCGCTCATCAGCAGCGTTACGGCTGCGAAGATGCTCGTCTCGAAGAAGATGGCGAAGCCGATCGGCACCCCGACCCGCAGCAGCTCCTTCCAGGCGGTCAGCGACACGCCGTACCCCCGCTTCAGCAGCGGATAAGCGGAGAAGGGCTTCACGCGCAGTACGACGAACATAGCGACGAGGCAGATACACCAATAGGTGATCGCCGACGCCACGCCCGCCCCGACACCGCCGAGCTTCGGGAACCCGAAGGAGCCGAAGATGAACAAGTAGTTCAGCAGACCGTTCACCGGCAGCGAAATGAGCGTGATCCGCATGGACATGCGGGTTTGGCCCAGCCCGTCCATGAAGTCGCGAAGCACCGTGTACACGAACATCGGGAGTATACCGGCCGAGATCGCGGTCAGAAAGCCTTTGGCCGTCTGCCTTACGCCGGGCTCCAGACTCATCCGGTTCAGAATCGGATCCAGCAGCAGCCATCCGGCGGCTAGAACCGCCAGCGCTACGGCTGCGGCCAAGTAGATGCCCTGCACGACAGTGAAGGAAACCCTATCCTGCTTCTTCTCGCCGATCAAATGGGCGACAGCCGGGGTGACCGCGAATAATATGCCGGTCAGTCCCGTCTGGACGGGGATCCAGATGCTGGTGCCGATGGCGACTCCGGCGAGGTCGGTGGCGCTGGCATGCCCGGACATGAACGTATCGAAGAACGTCATGGCGAACATGGCCAGCTGTGTTACAAGGAGAGGAAGCAGGATGAAGAGCAGCTGCTTTATTTTTTGGGATGTCGTATAAGTTGGTTTCATGTTGTTCAAGTTCCTTTGCTTAAAGTCGAAAAAAACGCTCTGACTATCATATCAGATTTTGGAGGTTCGGCAAGAGGAATGTTCTGTGACAGGCTGGCGGCTTCCGGTGATCCGTTCCTTCACGAGGAACTTCATCAGGAGGGCATTAAGGTCGTGCGCAACATATCAATAAGCCCGTATGTTGAAGAAATTTAGTTTAAATTGAAAAAGCTGACATCGATTTAATACCGATGCCAGCTTGTGAGTTGCATTAGTTTTAAAATTATAATATCCGGATTATGGGTTTTCAATCTAAGTATCCGATGGCAAGTCCAGTAAAGGTTACGGGACCGATTACGCTCGCAGTATTGGCACCGGGATTGGCGATTTCCCCCGTCAACTGGTATACAATGAATCCAGTTGATGCAGATACGTTGAAATCAATAGTACTAAACGAAACGGTATAAAATGATTCGGCGGGTGCGATTTCGGGAGTTAACCGTTTGTTGAAGATTTCAACGCTTGGAGGGGTACCGTTTACTAACCGGAATATTCGAAAAATGACAATGGGCGTTCCGGTTAAGGCCTGTAAGCCGATCGTTCCTTTTAATTCGATTCGGTTTAACGCCGTTACCGGCGGTATGATGAATTCACCTAGATCAGCAAGCTGCGTACCTGGTGAGCCAGGTGTAAAATAATAGGCGGAACACCGCCTGTTTGATTGTCCGGCACGCTGGCTTTATAATCGAGAATCACTACGGACATGTCCTTTCCTCCTTCATTTTTAAGAAATAGGACCCAGAGCTAATGCGCTAAGAGCAATTGGACCTGCAACACTTGCTGTCGAACCGCCGGTGGATCGTTCGACGGTCAACGAATAGACGTGTGCACCCGACGGAACATTGAAATCTGCCGTAGTCATTCGAATGGCGTAAAACAGTTCATTCGCTGTCTGAATGCCTTGTTGTGTAACAAAAATTTGCACTCCATCTCGAAAAATGCGGAATATTACTTGTGCAACGCCGGAAGTCCCTGCAACGCCTACAGTGGCATTTAATTCCACCCGGTTGTTGGTAGAGGCAGTCGAATCTAAAACAATAGTCACAGAAGCTATCGTTTGGGGAGGAGCCGAAAAATTGATAGGGATGGGCAAAATCTCAGTTGATGTGCTTGAGGGTTCGGCCACCCCAACCGCTAAAATGTTTACAGTCACTTTTGTAACCTTCTTTCAATATGGATTAGTCGATTAGCCTGAACCCAAGCCAAGGCCGCTGAATGTGATGGGACCCACAACTTGTATAGTGCTTTGAGCCGTCTGAATGAAGGCGTAAACCGTAAGCTGATAAATATGAAAACCGAACGGAACATTTTCATCGATTGTATTAAAAGAAATGTTGTAATCGGAAGTCACTGGCCCAGGTATTTGCAGCCCGACGATCGTGTTAAAGATTTCACGCCCATCCCGATAAATATGAAATACGACGTCGTTATTAAAAATAGGTCCCAAATTTCGGACGCCTACATCTGCAGTAAGAAGAACCTGATTGTTAGCGGAAGAAGAGGTTATATTGGGAAGAAATAAACCCAAATCTGCAATTTGGAGCTGTGTCGGTGTTTGGGGAACAGTTACAGCAGGGGTTCCTGCAAAAAAGCTGCTCGGTACGCTAGCTTGATAATCTAGAATAACGGTTGTCAATTAAATTCATCCTCTCTATTACATACTTAATATAAGTTATGAAATATACAAGAATTGTTGTGTACTTCTGCTGAAATTCAGGTCAGTATAAGTTCAGCGTATTGAAGTTCTTGACATTACCTGGGGTTATGCGGAATTGGAATAGGTGCATTGGATAGAAAGAGGTGAGCTAGGGATTATTGTTCTTCAATCCCAATCTTGCTACATTGAGGTAAGGAACGCATTTTCAACCGGATGACGGGGGAGAAAGGAGCGATGGAGAAGCGGCTCATTCTGGGAAACCGGCTAGGGCAAGTACCGGGAGCACGCGGTGGGAGATATTCTCAGGATACGGTAACACAGGCTCAAGCAGGCGCAGTTTTTCGATTTTTTTGTAAGCGTATACAAGCTAACGTTTTTTTGCTGGACCGGAAGCAAGCACTTGAACCAGAATTCCCAAAATAGAGGGGGACATGTCTCATGAACTTTAACCGCTTAATGGCAGGACTTAGTGCGCTATTCATTACAGCCGGCGTATTGGCCGGATGCTCGGGCTCGGGACAAACGCCGGGTAAGCCGGGGACGGAGGGCAGCGGCAAGCCGGCACAGGAAGATAAGACGCCGCTGGAGGTATCGATGGCCCTGGTACAGGTCGGCGATATTCCGGCCAAGGGCAATGCCGTGGAGCAGGCGATCGAGAAGTATACAAATACGAAGCTCGATATCCAATGGATTCCGAATTCCGCCTACGATGAGAAAATCAACGTGATGATCGCATCCGGCGAGCTGCCGAAAATCGTCAAGGTCAACTACGTGCCGACCGTCATCAATGCGATTCAGGAAGGCTTGTTCTGGGAAGTCGGGCCGATGCTGAAAGACTACAAGAACCTTTCCGCGCAAAATCCCCAATATTATCAAAACATTGCGGTCGAAGGCAAAATATACGGCATTCCGCTGTACCGGGAGATCGGCCGCGCAGCCGTGATTTACAGGAAAGACTGGTTCGACAGCATGAACCTGAAGGTTCCGAAAACGCTCGATGAATGGTACAACGTATTGAAAGCGCTAACACTTAACGACCCGGACAAGAACGGCAAGAACGATACGTACGGGATGATGCTTAACAAGAAATACAATGAAGGCGATTCCGCGCTGCTGACCAAGATGGCGATTCCGCAGGGCGGAGTCAACCGCTGGGGCGTAGACAACAACGGGAAGTTTATGCCGGAATTTTTGACCCCGCAGTTTAAGGACGTCCTGAATTTGTTCCGCCGTCTGTATGCCGAGAAGCTGATTAACCAGGACTTCCCGGCGATGGATTCCACCGAGATGGATAAACAATTCGAATCGGGCCGCATCGGCATGAAGCTGAACGGCGTAGCGACGAATGCCGCGAACGCGCAGGACCGGCTGGTCAAGGTCGTCAGCACGGCCCAGCTCGATACGACCAACTGGGAAGGGCCGCAGGGCATCCGAATTTACGGCGCCGCCGGCAATAACGGATTCCTGGCGTTCCCCAAATCGAAGGTGAAGACGGAGGCGGAGCTGCGCAAGCTGCTGACGTTCCTGGATAAAATGATGGATGAGCCGATGTCGACGCTGCAGAAGCGCGGTTTTGAGGGAACCCACTTCAAGAAGCTTGACGGCGGTCTCGTGCAATGGACGGATTTGACCGCATTCAACCGCGAAGTCAAGCCTTACCGCGACAACCTGCTGAATTTCGAGACGTACAACGTGCCTCCGCTCAAGGACTCCGAGCTGGCGATGAAAGGGTACAAGATGGAACCGGATGGCTTGAAGTATGCCGTGAGCAACCCGGCGCTGAACCTCTCCTCCAAAACGTATTCCGAGCGCGGCAAGGAGCTGGATCAGATGATGTGGGACGCCGAAACCAACTATATCGTCGGCAAGCTGGATGAGGCGGGCTGGCAGGCGGCCATCGACAAATGGCGCAAAGCCGGCGGTGACAACCAGATTAAGGAATACGAAGCGGCCTACGCCGCCCAGAAGAAGAAGTAAGCGCTGAAGGAGAGCCGCGGATAAGGGTACAGATGCGGATGCGGCCGATGCGTCAGCCGGATCCGCGCTCCGTCGGCTCAAGCCACAGCGCGAGCTGCAGCACCAGCGCATCGTGAAAATGCTGGGGATCGTAACCGGTCAATGCTTTGATTTGCTCTAATCGGTTAATCAAGGTGTTGCGGTGGATCCCCAGCTTTTTTGAGGCCGACGCGATACTCAGGCTGCACTCGAAGAAGCAGGTCAAGGTTTCCCTTGCTTTGCCGCTCCGGCATGCGGCCAGCTTGTCCAGCAGCCGCTGGCGGTGCGCCTCGGGAATTTCGTGCAGAAGCGCTCTCGTTTCTACGGCTTCAAAATAAACAATCTCCTGCTGTTCTGCCTCCCCGTAACGCAGAGCGAGCTCGGCTTCCTGGCTGCCGATGCGCAGCTGAGCTTTATCCGCAACAGGCGAGCTGATGCCGATGCGGTAATGGCCGGTCTCGGAGCGGAGCAGGACGGACAACCGGCTTATGAACCGGCCCGTTCTGCCTTGATCGGCTTCCGGGAGCAGGATCAGCAGCTTCTGCGGCCCGGCTTGGCTCATTAGAACGTAATCGGGAGCAAAGGTCCGGGTCGCCTTCGCAAGCAGGCTCTCGAAGTTTGGTTCTTCATGCGAAGGTCGGTAAGCTGCGGCAGCGACCCGGTACGGAGGGACGAGGCGGAGGCCGAGCGACATCAACCGCCGCTCGATGAGCGGCAGGTCCGGTTTGGCGGAGTGAAGGAGCTCCTCCATGATCCAATCCGCCGTCATCTGCTTCCACTCGCTCTGAAGCTTGATCTGGTTTTGCCGGATCATGAGCTCGGTCGTCATTTTGACCAAATGCCCGAAGGCGGACACCTCCTGCGGATCGCCGGTGATGCCGATGGCGCCGACGGCCTGTCCATTCTCGTGAATGGGGAGGTTGATCCCCTGCTGGGTTCCTCTCCACCGCCGGGAGCTGTGACGGTCCACGATCAGCTCCCGGTTCAGCCGCACCGCTTCGGCCGCCGCCTCGTGCCGCTGTCCGATCCGTTCCGGATCTCCGCTGGCGATGATCACGCCGTCCGTATCCATGATATTAATGTTCCGGTTCAGCCGCTCCATCGTTTCTTTGACGATTTCTTGAGCCAGCTCCCGAGTCAGCATAACGATCGACTCCTTTAGTATCCAACGTTCCTTTTTGTACATTATATCTAAAAATGATCCTGATTTCCGGACAAATTTCGGTTGTAATAGCTGAAGATTTCAATGGAGCTTTTCAGGTATGATGAAGACAAGCGGAAAGGAATTCAAATTTGCAGTACAGGGAGGCGGACGGTCATGAAATTTGTTATTGCGCCGGATTCGTATAAGGGCAGCCTGACGGCTTTGCAGGCTGCGGATACGATGGCCCGCGCGGTTCGGGACGAGCTGCCGGAGGCTGTAGTGCGGATCATTCCGATGGCGGACGGCGGAGAAGGTACGGTTGACGCATTGGTTCGGGCTGCGGAGAGCGGCACGACCAAGCCGGTGGCGGTATGCGGTCCGCGGGGCGAACGGCTTCAATCCCGCTTCGGCGTGATCGAAGGAAAGGACGGCCCTTCCGCCGTGCTGGAGGCCGCCAATCTGTTCGGCTTGCCCATGGTGCCTCAAGAGGAGCGAAATCCAATGCACACTACCTCCCGGGGGCTGGGAGATGCGCTGATGGCCGCGCTCCGGCTCGGCTGCCGGGACGTGATCGTCGGCCTCGGCGGCAGCTCCACCAACGATGGCGGCTTGGGCATGCTCAGCGCACTCGGAGCGCAGTTCTATAATGCGGCGGGGGAGCTCTTGGAAGGGTACGGCCGCGACCTAGCCGATATGGCCCAAGTGGACCTTGAAGGCCTTGACCCGCTGGTTAAGGAATGCCGGATTACGGTCGCCTGCGATGTGACGAACCCGCTGCTGGGGCCGCAGGGAGCCTCTTATACGTTCGGCCCGCAGAAGGGGGCGACCCCCGAGCAGGTCGCTTCGCTGGATCATGCGATGAGCCGCTATGCCGATCTGCTGGAGCGGCATCTGTCACTCCGGCTGCGCGACAAGCCGGGTGCCGGCGCGGCGGGCGGGCTCGGCTTCGCCTGCATGGCGCTAGGCGCGAGGATCGTACCGGGAGCGGAGGTCGTCGACCGGGCGTCCGGACTAAAGCGCCATATCGCAGAAGCCGACTGGGTGCTGACGGGGGAAGGGCGAAGCGACGGCCAGACGCTGTTCGGCAAGCTGCCTATGTACGTGGCGGAAGCGGCAAGGGAAGCGGGCAAGCAGGCGATTTTGCTCTCGGGCAGCCTGGGGGACGGTTTGGAGGAGCTGCGGAAGCATTTCGCCGGCTGCTTCTCGATTGTCCGCGAGCCCGCCACGCTGCAGGCCTGCATGGAAGAAGCGGAAGCCAATTTGTACGAATGCACCCGCAGCGTAGCGAGGCTTCTGGGCGCAGCGGCCGAGTTCGGCCAAAGAAGGGGGAGCCAAAGTCGATGAAGACCATTGTGGTATTGGACGGCTATACGCTTAATCCGGGCGATTTGTCCTGGTCCGGACTTGAAGCGCTGGGAGAAGTCAGACTGTACGACCGTACGCCTCCGGAGCTGATCGCCAAGCGGGCGGCCGGGGCGGAGATCGTACTTACAAATAAAACGCCGATCACCGGGGAAACGATGGCGCAACTGCCGCTGCTGCGCTACATCGGGGTACTGGCCACCGGGTATAACATCGTGGATACGGAAGCGGCGAAACGGCGGGGCATCGCGGTCACGAACGTGCCTGCTTACGGGACGGACTCCGTCGTTCAATTCGTCTTCGCGCTCCTGCTGGAGCTGTGCCACCGGGTGCAGGCTCACAGCGATGCGGTCCGCGCCGGAGAGTGGACGACCAGTCCCGACTTCAGCTTCACCTGTTCGTCTCAGCTCGAGCTGGCCGGCAAAACGATGGGCCTCATCGGCTTCGGCCGGATCGGAAGCGCTGCTGCTCGGGTCGCGCAAGCCTTCGGGATGCGGGTGCTTGCCGTCGGCAGCGGACGGAGGCAGCCTTCCGAGCAGGAGGGCGTGACCTGGGTAACGCTGGAGGAGCTGCTGCGGCAGTCCGATGTGGTGAGCCTGCACTGTCCGTTGACCTTGGAGACGGAAGGGCTGCTTGACGCGCGGCGGCTCGCGCTGATGAAGCCGGCGGCGCTGCTGATCAACACGTCCCGGGGGCCGCTCCTTCGGGAGCAGGATCTGGCCGACGCCCTGAACGAAGGGAGGCTGGCCGGCGCCGCGCTCGACGTGCTCTCCGTTGAGCCGCCGAGCGCGGACAACCCGCTGCTGACAGCTCATAACTGCATCATAACGCCGCATATTGCATGGGCGACGAAGGAAGCGAGAGCGCGGCTGCTGGATACCGCGGTGCAGAATGTGAAGGCCTATCTGGAGGGTCGGCCCGTTCATGTGGTAAACGAAGGATAACCGGCGATCGTCTGCTTGGCTTCGGACTCCCGCGGTGAAACAAACGACCGGATGCCGGATGAGTAGGAACCCGGCGGATGCGCCGGACAAGTGATACGTCCTCAGGGCTGGCTGCAGCTATGGGGACGTTTTTTGTTTGCCGACTGGGATGCGGCGTTATTCCGTTAGCGCATGCATAGGAAATCCTTGTAAGTGGTATCCTACAGCAATAACGACGGGAGGGGTCTGCATGTCCGAGAGCCGACAGGCCGTATTTTGGCGCAGCGCCTTTTTGCTGACGCTTGTATTGCTGACAGCGAAGCTGGCGCTGCTACGTCATTTTTTGTTTCAGGAGGTGAAGCTGCGGCTGCTGGCGACGGATGTGGCGGCGCTGCTTGTCCTTCTGGGACTGGTGGAGCTGCTCGTACCGAGTCGGGCAAAAAAGACGGTTTACTGGCTGGTGAATTTCGTCTGCTCCTTAATTTTCTTCGCGGCAACGCTCTATTTCAGTCATTTCGGCACGGTCGTCACCTACACATCGCTGTTCGAGCTGAAGCAGGTGAAGCAAATTTCCTCAAGCATCAAATCGACGATCGACCCGATCGATTATGTCTTCTTCGTTGATCTTGGACTGATGATTGTCGTCAGCTTGTTGCGGAGAAGAAGCTTGCCTCCGTTGCTCAGCAGTCGTCCTTTGCGCAAGACGGGGGGCGCCCTGATGGTGGCCGGGCTTCTGCTGTCCGCCTGGTTCTTCAAGAAGGGGGAACCGATCAACAACGAGCTGAAACGGGCGGAGGAGCTGGGCTTCTTCAATTACCAGGTAGCGAGCGTTTATGATAATTATTACAACAATGATCTGACCAAATATAAGACGGTGGCCGAGCTGAGGCCGGTACTCGAGCGAGGCGAATCGAAGTATCCTTATATGAAGCCGCTGGCCGAAGGAGAGCAGCCTCAGCAGTTCGCCGCCGAGAAGGGCAAAAATCTGATCGTTGTGCAGCTGGAGGCGTTGCAGGCGTTCCCGATCGGCATGTCGCTGAACGGTCAGGCACTGACGCCGGTGCTGAACGATTTTGCGAGCCGCAGCTACTATTTCCCTCATATCTTTCAGCAAATCGGTCAGGGCAATACGTCCGATGCGGAGTTCATGTCGAACACGTCGATATACCCAACAGGAACGATTCCCATGTCCACGGGATTCGGTGACCGTGCGCTTCCCAGCCTGCCGAAGCTGCTGGAGGCCGCAAGCTATGAAGCCGACACATTCCATGTGAACGTCGTCACCTTCTGGGACCGGAATAAGCTGTATCCGGCGCTCGGCTTCTCCCATTATTATGACAAGCCGTACTACAACAACGACCATTTCAACGAATTCGGGGCTTCCGACGAGGAGCTGTACCGGGAAGTGATCAAGGTTCTCAGCGGCCTGCAGCAGCAAAACAAGCCGTTCTACGCTCAGCTCATTACGGTATCAAGCCACTTTCCTTTCATTATCCCGGAGAACAAGAAACGGCTGACGCTGCCGGACAAGCTGAAGGGAAAACAGCTTGGCGATTACCTGCAGGCCATCAATTATACCGACTTTGCGTTCGGGACGTTCATTGAGCAGCTCAAGGCGACCGGTCTTTGGGACAACAGCGTCATTGTCGCCTATGGCGACCATTTCGGCCTGCAGCCTCAGGATAACGACCCGAAGGAAGTGGGCGCCGCACTCGGCATCACCTATCACCCGGAGCTGACCCGGTTCAACATCCCGCTCTTCATTCACCTTCCCGGACAAGAGCAGGGCCAAGTGGTGGAGCAGGTGGGCGGACAGCTTGACATCATGCCGACGCTGGCGAATTTGCTCGGCATTTCGCTGGAGGAGCAGCAATTTGTCCATTTCGGCCACGATCTGCTTAATATGAACAAAAATTTGTTCGGCATCCGGTATTATTTGCCCACCGGCTCGTTCATCAACGACGACATTCTGCTGATTCCAGGCAAAGGCTTCGGGGATGCTACGGCTTATTCGATCAAGACGCTGCAGCCGATCAGCGACTTCAGCATGTACCAGCGCGACTATAAATATATTCTTCGCCGGATGCAGGTGTCCGATCATTACGTGAAGCTGCTCCCGAAGCGTTAGAAGTTCGGTGAAAAAGTAGCGGTGTGGGCGGAATCGTTCTGGAGAAGCGACCCGAAGAATGATTCGCTCGCGCAGCGGCCTCTTTTTCACCGGACTTTATAGATGCATCGCGGTATGGCGGATCATTCAACGATTTGATAAGATGAGGCTACGAAACGACCAGAATGGGAGAGCTGGATATCTTATGGAAATCGGAACAAGCATACGCCAAATCCGGCGCAAGCGAGGCATCACCATGGGACAGCTGTGCGAGGGGACCGGCTTGTCGCAAGGCTTCATGAGTCTTGTTGAGAATAATAAAACGTCGCCCTCCCTCGCTACGCTGGAGACGATCGCCTCATATTTGAACGTACCGATCCCTTACCTGCTGCTGAAACGGGAGGAACGGATGAACGTCGTGCGCAAGGCGGACCGCACCTTCAGCCTGTACAAAGGGATACTGAAGGTCGAGCATTTAGGAGAGATCGGGGGCCTTCGGCTGCTGCAGATCGAAATTCCGCCCGGCATGCCGGCGGAGGGAGATATCCCGATGAGTGAGCATGAAGGCATCGAGTCGCATTATGTAGTCAAGGGCAAAGTGATTGCGACGCAAGGAGAAGATGAAGCCGAGCTGGAGGAAGGCGACACGTTCTCCTGGCATGCCTGCGTGCCTCACAGCGTGCGCAACGCTGGCACGGAGCCGGCGGTGCTGCTAATCATAAGTTATAAAGATGCGTAAGCGACAGCTGTAATCCGAAGAGGGCTTCCGAAGATTACTGTTTTTCTTCGGGAGTTATATTTGTAATACTAATTTTTAATATATATAGCTAATATTTTCTGTTGACGAAACGAGCTGTCAGGTGCTATATTGTAACTAACAAAAGGTAAGTAATGATCATAATTAAAGGAGGATTTTTAAGATGCTGCCATCCTTGTTTCTAGCTCACGGATCGCCAATGATCGCGATTGAAGATACCGAATATACCCGCTTTCTGGGGACCTTTGCATCGGCGCTGAAGCCCAAAGCCATCGTTATATTCACGGCGCATTGGGAGAGTGAGGTGCTTAGCATTACGGATACGGACGATGTGTACGAAACGATTTACGATTTCGGCGGGTTTCCTCCCGAGCTGTATGCCATCAAGTACGAGGCCCGCGGCTCGAAGGAGCTGGCCTCGCGGCTGGCGGAACGGTTTACGCAGAAGGCGATTGCCGTCCGCAAGGACGCACGCCGCGGGTTGGACCACGGCTCCTGGACCATTCTGCACCGGATGTTTCCGAAGGCGGACATTCCGGTCGTTCAAATTTCCTTACATCCGTTTCTGCCGCCGAAGGAGCAGTACCGGATCGGGGAAGCGCTGCAGGGGCTTGGAGATGAAGATATTCTCGTGATCGGCAGCGGCGTAACGGTGCATAATCTGCGGATGCTGAATTGGTCGGCGGCCGGTACGGGCAATGTGGAGCCTTGGGCGGAAGCGTTCGACGATTGGATGATCGAGAAGGTGACAAGCCGGAATTTGGAGGCGCTGGACGACTACAAGACCCAGGCTCCTCATGCCCGGCAGGCGGTTCCGCGGGAGGAGCATTTTGTTCCCTTGTTCCTCGCCATGGGCAGCGGTGACCCGAAGCGGGTGCCGCAGGTGCTGCACCGCAGCTACGACCTGGGAGCGCTCAGCTATTTGTGCTTCCAATTTTAAGGGTTGGCGATTGGCAGTCGTTCTATGCTATATTGATCTGGACATGCGAAAGAGAGGGGTTGTGTGCAGCATACGGCTGCCGCAACCCCTTCCGCATAGTAGGGAGGGGGAGGAGAAATGCTCTTTTATATCACATGTCTGCTGTCTGTGCTGGCCGATCAAGCGACCAAGCTGTGGATTCGGGGACATCTTGCCGTAGGGGACTCCATAGAGGTATGGCCCGGCATGCTCCGTTTTACCCGCTACGAGAACAGCGGGGCGGCGTTCAGCTCCTTCCAGGGATACGGACGGTGGTTTGTGCTGGTTGCCGTTGCGTTATCGGCTGCAGTGCTGATTTTCCGGAAGAGGGGGGAGTTTAGGACGCCCGTCCTGGAGCTCGGGACCGGGCTGTTCGTCGGCGGCGCCGCCGGCAATGCGATCGACCGGATCGTCTTCGGCAGCGTAACGGACTTCATCCAGTTCGAATCCAGCCGCGGGATTATGAACCTTGCCGATCAAGCGATTCATATCGGCGTGCTTCTCATCCTCTTGAATTCGCTGATTGCCGGTCGCAGCCGCGGATCCGCAGAAGCCGCAGGAAATCATTTTGTACAACGAGACGAAAAAAAACTATAAGCCTTAACAGCAGAAGTGGATACGTTCCCCGACGCCAATCCGGACAAAGACTGGGACGGCTATTTGAAAAATCCGGACGGCATGAATCTGAATCGGTACCTTGAGATCTATCAGTCGGCCTACGGCGCGAAGTATAAGAAAAAATAACAGAGAATCCGTGAACCCCCTCCCCGCCTGGCCTATCGCCTGCCGCGGGGAGGGGGTTTTTGTGTAAAACTGGAATAATGAGTATTGCTGGGAAGCCGGAGCGGTGGTACGATACTACAAGCTGTTAGCGTAAACCTGCGTCATACAACCAGACAAGAAGAAGGTGCCCGTCAGAATGCGGAGAATCCGTCTTGCTTCTTTAAGCGATCATCAGCGGTTTTTACTGCGCAACGTTTCGATTATTGTCCTCGGCTTGTTTATCAACCAGCTGCTTCAAACCGTCGGCAGCATCGTTCTCGCCCGTGTGCTGCACGATCCCGCCGCCTTCGGCGAAGTGAATTTGCTGCTGCAAATTTTCGGGATGGTGACGCTGTTTCTGAACGTCGGCTTCAATTCTACCCTCGTCTACACATTCTCGACGAATGCAAAGGAGGCGGTCGAGACGAAATTCCGTCTTGCGCTGCTAGGCAGCACCTTCTTCGGTATCGTGGTCAGCCTGGTGCTGGCCTGCCTGGCGCCTCTGCTCGCAAGTGCCTACAAGCTGCCCGCACTGAACGGAGCGCTTCTGATGAGCTCGGTGATGCTGGTGATGAACTCGATCATCAATATGGGCGTCTCGTCCTTCTCGGGGAACCGGGACTTCGGGACGCAGGCGTTTTTTATGGTGATTACGACGATCTTCTCTACCTTGGGCATGGTGCTTGGGGTACTCTGGCCGGTCGGAGGCCATACCCTGCTCTGGAACGTGTCCTTCTGGATGGGAGCCGGATCGGCGGTGACGGTCGCTTTCATATGCTGGAAGGTGCACAAGGTACACCGGCCGAAGTGGCTCGGAAGCGTATCATTGCCGGAGGCCTGGCGCATGATGAAATTCGGCGTGCCGCTCTGGGCGGGCAATATCGCCAAAGCGTTCCAGCAGCCGTTCCTCGTCATGGTCATCGGCTCCAGCTCCGTCATCGCCGTAGGCCATCTGGCGAACGCGCTGCGCATTACCGGGTTTATCGGCATCGTCACCTGGGCGTTCATGATCGTAACCTTCCCGTTCGTGGCGGAGAGCTCCCGCGATCCGGAGGAGAGCAAGCGGAGGGGAACGCTGTGCATCCGGTACAACAACCTGATTCTGTACCCGCTCACGCTTCTGATTTGCTTATACCCGAATCAAATCAACGGTTTTCTATTCGGCGATGGCTACGCGACGGAAGAATCCGCTATGTATATCCGGCTGCTTGCGCTAGGCGTCTTTTTCTCCTCGGTGGGGCGGCTCGGGGGCAATATCCTGGCCGGAATCGGCCGGACGAAGGCCAACTTCTGGGTCATGATCGTAGCCGGTGTCTTCGTGGTGGCGCTTGTTCCGTTCCTGGCTGCAAGCAGCCCTGTGCTGGCCGTCTGGATTTACACGGGAGGCTGGGCGGCATCGGCCGTCTCCATGATCTGGTTCTTCTATCTCGAAAGCTTTCCTCTGAACTGGTGGAAAGCGTACGGGGAGCCGCTGATTCCTTCGATCGCCATGGGTGTCCTGCTCCTGGTCGGAAGCTTCACCGGAATGCTGTTCCCCTTATTTATCGTGCTCGCCCTCATCAGCCTAATTGGGCTGAGCCTATACATCGAAGGGAAGCCTGCGCGCGGCGCAGGCCCGCTTCAATTCCACCGCGACGCTCGTTCCGAATGAGCCGCGGTTTTTTGCCGTCCCCGGATCAGAATGACGGAGTAGAAAACAGCGGTCGCCAGGCCGCCTGCGATACCGCAGATGATGTCCGACATCGTATCGGCAAGGCTGCCCCACCGGCTCTGCAGTCTGAACAAAGGATCCGTCGTAAATTCGTAGATTTCCCAGCAGCCGGCCATGGTGACCGAGAAATAAAGCTGAAATAAACGTCCGTTTTCGTATGCAGGACAGCCTCTAGACGATCCCGGTTCATGTGCTGCACCATGATTAGCCCGTCGTAATACAATACACTCTCCCTTCGGATGAAATCTTGAAATTTTGATTAACATGTTCCTGTCCGGTTGTAACAAAAATCCACAGACGTCTTGGTCGTTTTCCTATCATCTCGAATATCTTATAGTAACTTCTCAGCAAAGGAGAGATAGATGTGCCGAAAAATTCGAATCGATCTCAGCGCTCCCGCGGAGCGAACCGCTCCGAAAGTAATCGATCCAACGGAGCTAACCTTTCGGGCCTGAACCGTTCCCGCGGAGTCAATCCGCTTGCAGCGAATCGTTCCCAGGGCATGAATCCGTTTCTGGTCAACCCTAATGAGGGTGTGAACCCGTTCTTGATCAATCAATCCCGCGGAACAAATCAGTCCCGTGGAATGAACGTATCCCGTGGAATGAACGTATCCCATGGAATGAATATGTCCCGTGGCATGAACATGTCCCGTGGCATGAACATGTCCCGTGGCATGAACATGTCCCATGGAATGAACGTATCCCGCGGCATGAACCTGTTCAGCGGTATGAACCGATCCCATGGTCTCAACCGCCCCGCTTGGCCGCTGCAAGGCCAACAATCCGGCAATAGCTTTTTGTGGTAACATTCCAGCGCTTTGAAGCCGGACCCTTCAGAGCCATCCGTCCCGGTCGGGGGCGGTTTTCTTTTTAGTTGATAAGAATTTATAAGTTTTCGAAGGCTTATGGCTTCGCATCAACCTTGATAAACGCGCTGGTCCTTGTAAGACAAGGACGGCGTAGCCGTTTATCCTGGATATCGGAAAGAAGAAGGTGCGTGCTTCATTATCTCCAGGTAAGTAAGGTAACCTGATTTCAGTTATTTTCAATTGCCTGTCTCTGGCTTATACTTTGGAGGACTATCTTCATTTGGGAGGTACATAGCGATGACGTCAACATTACCGCTTCACGAATATGGATTTGAGGCCAGCCGGATCGTGCTGGGCTGCATGGGACTCGGCGGAGGCTGGGGCCGGGATGCCGTACTGGAGCCGGAGCATGTCCGGCAGGCGCACGAAGCGATCGAAGCCGCATTCGAGGCGGGCATCAACATGTTCGATCATGCCGATATTTATGCGCACGGACGGGCGGAGCAGGTGTTCGGCCAGGTGCTCAAGGAGCGCCCCGAGCTGCGTGACAAGATGATCATTCAATCGAAATGCGCATCCGGTTCGAGGAAGGACCTTGGCTGCCGGGACGTTACGATTTCTCCGAAGCGCATATTCTTTCCAGCGTCGACGGCATTCTGAGCCGGCTCGGCATCGAGTCACTGGACATTTTGCTGCTGCACCGGCCCGATCCCCTCGCAGAGCCGGAGGAGGTGGCTTCCGCGTTCGATAAGCTGAAGCGGTCCGGAAAAGTCAAGGCGTTCGTTGTTTCCAACATGAGCCCGTCGCAGATCCGCTTGCTGCAGCGCAGCCTGAACGTCCGCTGATCGCCAATCAGCTGGAGCTGAATTTGTCCAAAACGGACTGGATCGACGCGGGAGTGCACGTGAACCAGAAGAAGGGAACGGAAAATTCGTTTCCGGAAGGGCTGCTGGAGTTTTGCGCGATGGAGAAGATCCAGGTCCAGTCGTGGTCCCCGTTGTCCAGGGGAGTCTTCTCCGGCCGTACCGGGGAAGACCAGCCGGAGCGTATCCGGCAGACCGCCGCTCTCGTCGGCGAGCTGGCGGCGCGGAAGGAAACGACGCCGGAGGCGATCGTGCTTGCTTGGCTGATGCGCCATCCCGTTAAGATCCAGCCGGTCATCGGCATGGCCAACGCCGCCCGGATCCGCGCCTGCGGCGAGGCGGTTAACGTTACGATGACGCGGGAAGAATGGTACTCGCTGTACGTATCGTCCAGAGGCAACCGGATGCCTTAACGGCGTGCTGCCCCCGGCAAGCCGTAACGATCCCGGAACAGGAAGGCCCGATGCGGCCCTGACCTGCTTCGGGATTGTTTGCGTTCCGGCCGGGCGGGGGGAGCTCTTTCAAGGCATCTAATGCCCGTCAACCGGCAGCCGGAAACGGCGGAGCGCGGCTAAGGGGAGGACTTTGAAAGAAGGGAATTGACCGGCCCGAGGATGTTTTGTATGCTGTAGGGATGGAGCATGCAGGAATGTGCATTCAGACCACAGATCAACCATCCGAAGGAGGGGGCCTATTGACATTCGGAGCACGCATGCTCAAGACGGGGATCGCCGTCACCTTGTCCTTATACGTCAGCGTTTGGCTTCACTTTTCTCCTCCTGTCATTGCTGCCGTTGCAGCCATCTTTGCCATGCAGCCTTCCATCTACCGGTCCTGGCGGTATTTCCTCGAACAGGTCCAGACCAATACACTTGGCGCCGTGATCGCTTTGCTTGCCGGGATGTTCTTTTCGAATGCGCCGATCGCGATCGGCGTCGTCTGCATTCTCGTTATTATGCTCTGCATCAAGCTGAAGATGGGGGAGACGATCGGCCTCACGCTGGTTACCGTCATAGCGGTGATGGAGGCGTCGGGCCAGTGGGATTTTGCCCTCAACCGGTTTCTGCTCAGTATGGTCGGCATCGTATCGGCGTTCATCATCAACATCGCTTTCCTGCCGCCGAAGCCGAAGGAGCAGTTCAACGACCAAATTCATCACGTGTTCACGCAGCTGTCCCTGCTGCTCCGTACCGTTATCTCCGGTGAAATGAAGGAGAAGGTGTTCCGCGAGCAAAGGCAGAAGCTGAAGGACGGAATCGGCTCGCTCTCCGACAAATACAAGCTGCTGGAGGAGGAGCTCAAGAAGCTGAAGCGCGCGAAATACCGGAAGACCCGGCAGCTTGTCGTCTATAAGCAAATGCTCTATACGCTGCAAAAAGGAGCGGAAGTGCTGGAAGCGGTGGAAGAACATTATTTCCAAGCGGACCGGACGGAAGAGATGAATATGAGGTATGACCGGCATCTGGAAATGTTGATCAAATTCCACGAGCATGTGCTGTTGAAATTTGAAGACAAGCTGAAGCCTGAGAGCTGGGATTCCGACTCCATCGAGGATTTGAACGATGCATTTCTTAAATCGGCTACCAATGGCTACAGGGAGGACCGGGAAGGCGGGCTCCGGCTGTTCATCGTCTCCGCGGCCATGTACGATTACGGACACCAGACGGCTCGTCTGAACCGGCTCGTCGAGCACGTGGATGCGAAGGAAGAAGAGGAACCGGCAGCGGGCGGTCTGATATGACTATCGGCGCAAACGTATGAATAAGCAGGCTAAAGGACCGTTCGGTGATTTTTTTTCCGGACGGTTTTTTAATAGCGCATTACCTTGCGGAACCTACAGAGACCGGCGGATGCCGATCCTCGCCGTCTCATTTCATTCGCTTATCGTCGTAAGCCGATAGCATTTGGATCAGCTCGTCTCCGCTGATATAGGGCATGCCTGCATGTACTCTGCGAAGCAGGTGCTCGCCCGGCCGGTTCAATCCAGGCGTTGTCGTGGCGAAATAGCGGATGCCTACCGATTGCGCAAGGCTTACGGTATCCTCGCTGTAATCTCCGTGAGGAAAGGAAAGCACGGACAGCCGATTTCCCAGCCGGACCTGAAGCAGTGCTTCGGCCAAGGACAAGTCGCGCAGCACCTTCTGCCTGTGATCCTCCTCCGTCTCGAGCGCACCCGTCGCTTCCAGGACTATCCGGTGATCCAGCGGCGTTACCATGCGGCCGTTCTCCCCCGGCAAATCATTGTGAAGATCGTACGTATGCGAATAGAAGCCGAAGCCGTCGCAGGACATTTCCCTCATTTGACTCCACGACAAGAAAGTAAAATAAGGCGAGCTTGTGCCGATCGTACCGACGATAACAAAATTGGTTGCCGTCATGCCATGCCGCTTCAGCAGCGGGTAGGCAAAGCGGTAGAAGGAATCGTAACCGTCATCGAACGTGAGAACGACGGCATTCGCGGGGAGCGTCGTCTTCCCTTCCAGGAAAGCGATGGCATCCTCAAGGGAAACGACGTGATACCGGTGCATTTGAAGCGCTTTCAAATGCTGCTCGAACCGATCCGGCGTGATCGTGATGGCCGATTCCCGGGGATCGAGATGATGATAGAGAAGGATCAGCACCTGACCGGCAAAATGACGCTCCGTACTGCCGGTATCCTGAGGAGTCTTCGGTGTCGGCGGCTTCGGGCAGGCCGGCCCGGCGGCACGCCCGGCAAGGAAAGGCGCGAGCAGCGGAAGCGCGGTTCCCGGTCCTGCCGGAGCGGCGAGCGCCGGAAGGAAGGCGGCGGCAGCCGGGATGTAATCAGAGGTTGAACCGGTCATGTCCGGATAACCGGCCGCCCTTGCCTCCGGGCCAGCCCATGGGAGTGAGAAGAAGAAGACGACGGCAAGAACGGCGCTTCGGATGCATTGCTTGGACCACATGAACGTTCCCCCTTTATCCGTTTGCTCTATCATTGTATGCCCGAGCAGCGAAGGAGGATTACCGTATCTTTGCAAAAGAAAGAAGCGAACGGATTCCCGTTCGCTCCGGTCCTAGCCGTATTCGCCTTACTTGCTTTTGGCGGCTTCCAAGTCCTTGACCGCTTGCTCCGACGCCTTGCGGGAAGCGGTGATGATGTCGGCATTGCCTTGAATGACATCCTTGAAGGCGTTCAGCGCCTGCTTCTCGACCAGGTCGTCGTACAGCGACTTCGTCGTGATGGCTGCCGGCTTCAGAGGGTATCCCGCCTGCTTGTTCTTGCCCTTCAGCTGAGGCAGGTCCTGGCCGTAAGCCTCGATAAGCTTGGCATTCTTGACGACAGGCAAGCCGGCGCCGTCCTTGGCGAATTTCGTCTGCATCTCATCCGTGGTCAAATATTTCAGCACTTCGAAGGCCATTTCTTTATGCTTGCTTGTGCTGGAAATGCCGGCGTAGGTCGGGTACATCTGCGAACCGACGCCGGCAAACTCCTTGAACGACGGCAGCGTGACCATGTCCAAATTCATGTCGGACGGGGCCGTGATGGCAACGCTGTTAAAATAAGCGTACATGGCGAGGTTTCGATCCTTCGTGAACATATCGCCTTCTTTGTTATATTTCTCCTTCGGCGGCATGACGCCGTTGACGCTGTAGAATCGGGAGAAGTTATTGGCCAGATTCCGGAACTCCTCCGTATCGATGTTCGGCTTGCCCGAGGCCGGATCAACGAACGGCAGCGACAGCTGATTGACGCGGAGCATATGGCTCATCGACGCCATGAAGACGTAGTATTGGACGCCGCCGTCGGCGCGGGTCAGCTTTTTGGACAAATCGTACAGCTCGTCCCAGGTCATGCCGTCCTTCGGATAGGGCACGCCGAACTTATCGAAGATGTCCTTATTATAGGCAAGGACTTCCGCCGTGGTGAAGATCGGGAGGGCGTAGATGGCGCCGCTGCCGAATTTTTTGATGAAATCGACGGAAGTATTCTCAAGATGGCTGAGATCGAAATTATTTTGCTTGATCAAATCATTCAGATCATACCCAAGACCGAACTTGGAAAACTGCGGAACGTATCCGATGGAGAGCAGCACGATATCAAGGTCTTGACCGGAGCTTAGAACGTCTTCGAATTTCGAGCCGGTTACCCAAGGAATGAATTTTACCGTCACGTTCGGGAACTTCGTTTGGATGGCGCTGCCCATCAGATCCATGAACTGCTCGTTCGTGGTGCCGTTGTTCGGACGGTAGAAGGTAAGCTCAACCGGCTGCTTCAGAAGCTCCGAACGGTCGGCCACCTTGGCTGCCGTCGGCGTTCCTCCGCCGCCGCAAGCGCTTGTCTATACGGCCAGAAGCAGGGCGGCCAAGGCCGCTTTCAGCATTTGCAATCGATGAAACATCAAAATCTCCCCTTTTATAATTCGGATTCACATTTATATTAGCACCCATTATAGCGGCAGCTCCCATTGGATTCCATGGATAAACTCCGGTTTTGTCGAATATTGTTCAAAGATGAGGATCGGTAAAAAAACAAGCCTCCCGAGCCGCAATGGGCATTTCGGAAGGCTTATCGGAGCCATTGGAGCGCCTCTCAGGCTCCTTCCGCTTCATAATCGGACGGAACGGTCTCGTCCTTGCCGCCCCTCATGCCGATCGACCGGAAGATCACGGTCAGCACAAGAGCGATGATGAAATTGACCGCCAGAGCGTACAGCCCGGAGTAGACCGTCGTGCCGCCTCCGAGGCCGAAGGGCAGCTTAAATTGATTGCCGTAGCCGGTAGCGGCGGCCATATACGTGCCCCAGACCATGCCTGCGGCCCAGCCGAGGAACAGCGCCCATTTGTTGAACCAGTTGGTGTACAGGCCGATGATGACGGCCGGCAGCGTCTGCAAAATCCAAATGCCCCCAAGCAGCTGCAGATTGATGGCATCCTGGCGGTTCATGAGGAAGATGAACGCCAGCGCTCCGATCTTGACGATCAGCGAAATCAGCTTGGCCATGGATGACTCCTGCTTGGGCGTACAGTTTTTATTGATATATTCCTTGTAAATATTGCGCGTAAACAAATTGGCTGCCGCAATGGACATGATCGCGGCGGGCACAAGTGCTCCGATGCCGATGGCGGCGAACGCGAAGCCCGAGAACCAGTCCGGGAACATGCGGAGGAACAGCTGAGGTACGGAGTCGTTGGCGTTCTTGACGTCGATTCCTGCAGCGATCGCCATGAACCCAAGCAGCGCAATGATCCCGAGCACGAACGAGTAAGCCGGGAGCAGCGCCGCATTCCGTTTGATGACGGAGCGGCTGCTGGAGCTGAAGATTCCCGTCAACGAATGCGGATAGAGAAACAGCGCCAAGGCCGAACCGAGCGCGAGCGTCGCGTAGGGAGCGAAGCCGGCCGGCGTGATGATGACGGCCGCCTTATGCTTCACGGCGACAGCGTCGAAGATTGCCCCGAAGCCGCCTAGCTTGTAAGGAATATAGATCACGGCGGCAGCGACGGTGATGTAGATCATGAGGTCCTTGACGATGGCGATCGCGGCGGGGGCGCGCAGACCGCTGTTGTAGGTGTATACGGCCAGCACGCCGAAAGCGAGAATGAGCGGGAGGTCGCCCATCAGCCCGCTGCCGGTGAGGCCCATCGCCTCCAGCACCGCCTGCATGCCGACGAGCTGCAGGGCAATGTAGGGCATTGTCGCAAGAATGCCGGTGACGGCTACCGCGAGCGCCAGCAGACTGCTTCCGTAGCGGCCGCGGATAAAGTCCGATGCGGTGATGTAGTTATGCTTCTTGGCGACCGACCAGAGCCGGGGCATGACCATGAAGACGAACGGATAAATAATAATCGTGTAAGGTACTGCATAGAAGCCGATAGCGCCCTTGGCATACATGGTTGCGGGAACCGCGATAAACGTGTACGCCGTATACAGGTCGCCGCCGAGCAGGAACCAGGTGATCACCGTTCCGAACCGGCGGCCGCCCAGTCCCCATTCGTCAAGGAGGTGCAGATCGCCGCTTTTCCACCTGGAGGAGATAAAGCCGATGACGGTAACGAAAATAAAGAAGAGCAAAAAGACGATCAGCGCAGTCTGGTTCATGGCATTCGCCTCTTTCGGGAATAATGGGTGATGCATCAGGGTAAAAAGGGTTTATTTTCCTTTCGTGGCAACGTAGACGATCGCTGTCAGTCCGGCGCTTAGAATAACCCAAAGAAACTGATACCAGTAAAAGAAGGGCATGCCGGCGATTCCGGGCTCCATCGAGGCGTAGAAGGGGGGCCAGAGCGTGCCGATAAACGGGAGAAGCAGCAAATAGTACCAAAGGGAACCTTTTCTTTTGCCTTTGTTGTCGCTACTCATGGGTCGGATTTCTCCTTTCGATAGCTTAGAGTTTGATATAATATACGTGGTATCCCGGGCAGTTATGTAAGCGCTGCCCTAATAAAGCGGACGAACCCCGCTATTCATGATTAGACCGGGATGACGCGATTTAAACAGTATGGGGTATAAAGTAGATAAGGAGGGATATGAATGAATGCCAAGAAAATAGCGGGAGAGAAAGCGGCGGACTATGTGAAGGACGGAATGACGGTCGGACTCGGTACGGGATCGACCGTGTATTGGACGATTCTGAAGCTGGGCGAACGGGTCAAGCAAGGTCTGGAGCTGCGCGGCGTGCCGACCTCCGAGCGGACACGGCAGCTGGCGGAGCAGCTCGGCATTCCGCTAGTTCCTTTAGCCGAGGCGGAGCCGCTGGATTTGACGATCGACGGGGCGGACGAAATTTCGGACGAACTGGATCTGATCAAAGGGGGAGGAGGCGCGCTGTTCCGCGAGAAAATGGTGGCGTTGGCATCGAAGCGCCTGCTGATCGTGGCCGACGAGTCCAAGCGCGTACAGCGGCTGGGCGCGTTTCCGCTCCCGGTGGAGGTCGTTCCATTCGCATGGGAGGTGACTGCCAGGCGAATCGAGAGGCTCGGCTGCCATCCCCGTCTCCGGTTAGCGGATAAAGGGACCTTCCTGACCGACAACGGCAACTTTATTCTGGATTGCGATTGCGGCTTGATCGCGGAGCCGGCGGTTTTGAACCGCAAGCTGAAGGAGCTGACGGGCGTGGTGGATACCGGCTTGTTCATCGGTATGGCGGATACCGTGATCATCGGAGCCTCCGAGGGAGCGAAGACGGTGGAACGGCAGTGCGGTACGGACGCGTAAAGGTTGAATATGCGGTGCGGAGCACCGGACGTCAAGAGGGGCTGACCGATCGGTCAGCCCTATTGGCCGTTGATTGGGCTTACAGCTTTACTCCGCGCTTCTTCAGCACTTGAACCAGCCGGGCAGGGTGGTTCGTAATAATGCTGCTTACGCCGTAATCGATCATGCGGTTCATGAGCCCGGGGTCATTGACCGTCCATACATACACTTCCTTGTTGTGCTGTTTCGCGAGGCGGAGGTACGTTTCATCGACCAGGGGATAAGCCGTGCTGAGAACCTCGTAATCTTGGCTGGCGAACACCGACTCCGGATTCGCGGGCTTCTGGCCCAAGATCAATCCGGTCTTGATGTTCTTGTTTAAATGTTTCACCTTGGCCAGCAATGCGGTGTCGAAGGAGGTTACGGTGCATTCTTTGACAAAATCATGCCGTTCGATGGCGGACACCGCCTTCTCGGCAAGCCTCTTCTGGTGCCCGTTGTTTTTGAGCTCGATGTTGAGCTTCATGCGGCCTTGCACGGTCTCGATGACCTCATCCAGCGTCGGTACGCGTTCGGATTCGAACGTCTTGCCGAACCAGCGGCCCGCACTGGCCTCGCGAAGCTCGCGGGAATCGATCTCCCACATCGGTTTATTGATGCCGGTCGTTCGCCGGGCATTATCGTCATGCATGACGACGAGGACGCCGTCTGCGGTTTCTTGCACATCGAGCTCGCCGTAGCCGGCTCCGTCCCGGATCGCCTGCCTCATAGAGCTAAGCGTGTTCTCCGGTGCGGCGTCCGAGCTGCCGCGGTGCGCGGTAACGAGACCGGATGGGTCGGCGTGCGCTGCAGGAGAGGAGACGGCCGAGGCCAGCTCGGCAGATTTCGGAGAAGAGGGGACAGCGGCAAGGTTGCCAGCGAGCATCAGTGTGAAGACGACCAATAGTTTGTTCATATGCGCGGGTCTCCCATCCTGTGTAAGTCGGAACAAACCAAGAATAACATACCGTTATTAGAAAAATTTTAGGCGAGCCGGATTTATTTAGCAGAGCTCTTAACGATTGCTTAACAATTTAAGGGTTTCGTAAAAAAACACAGGCGACCGTAACTTTCTCAATACTGGTAAATTGGAAAAAGCGCTATGATGATGTTGTTAGCGCATACATGAATCGTTATTTTTATAGAAAAGAGGGGTTTCATGTACACAAGAGGCGTAACCATATCTCTGGTTGTTGCGCTTGCGGGAGGTACGCTTGCCGGCTGCTCCGGCGGAGCGGGCAATAGCCCGGCACCGAGCGCAGGCTCCAATGATACGGGGAGTAAAGCTCCCGTAAAGTTCTCCATATCTTATCCTACAACCGTCTCTACCGGATACCACACGCGGATTCCCGATCTGAACCAGGACAAATGGGTGAAGAAGCTGGGTCAGCTCACGAATACCGAGCTTTCAGTGAAAGTAACCGAGGAATCGAAGATGCCTGTCATGTTCGCAGGCGGCGACCTCCTGGACGTTGTAGGAACCGCCGGAACCTATACGAACAAGGTCATGTCCGGTTCGGTCGAGAACGGCGTATTCATGCCTCTTGATGATTTGCTTAAACAGTATGCTCCGAACCTCATGAAGAAGGTGCCGAAAGCGGCGTGGGACAATGTATCGTATCAGGGCAAAATCTACGGCATTCCGGATTATTTGGACAACCCTTCCCGACGCGCGACGTTTATCCGCAAAGATTTGCTCGACCAAACGGGACTGAAGGCACCGGCGACGATCGACGAGTTCCTTAACGTACTTCGGGCGTTCAAGAAGCTGGGAGTCGAGAATCCTTACCAGATGCGCGAAAACTTCAAATATTCCGACCTGGTGTTCGGCGCTTTCGACGTTCTGCCTTATAAAGATCAATTCAAGCTCCAAGGCAATCAGCTCGTGCCGAAGTTCTTCGATTCGGAGAACGTGCAGAAGGCGCTGCAGGTTTACAAAACGATGCTCGACGAAGGTCTGATTCCGAAGGATTTCGCTTCGATCACGTCGACAGTGTACACCAAAAGCTTGAACAGCGGCAAAGCAGGCATGTGGTCTGCAATACGGCGGGCTTGCCGGATTACCGTACTTCGGCGACGCAAGTCGTTCCGACGGCGAAGATCGAGATTATTCCTTCCCCGAAAGGGCCGGAGGGCAAGGGCGGATACTTCTATTATACACCGGTTGTCCGTTCCTTCTATATCAAAAAGAACATGAAGCAGGACAAAGCGATTGCTATTATCAAGTTTTTCGATTGGGCGGCAACGGACGAAGCGGCGAAATTCTTCTCCTTCGGCATCGAGGGCGACACTTACACCATGGAGAACGGGAAGCTGAACTACAAGTTTCCCAAGACGAAGGAAGAGGTCGAAGAAGAAGGCTTCCGCTCGGGTACGTTGTGGGGCGGTTCCAACGCAACCTACAACAAGCTGCGTCTGGAGCTTAGCGATAACGGCAAAGACACGATTAAAGCGTTCGATGATATTGTGGCCAAAGAAGGCTTGCCGGGCATCGGCTTTTCTCCGGATCTTGCGGCATTCGCCAAGTACCCGGATCTCGCTCCCGGTCAGGATACAGGCCCTAAGCTGATCATCGACCATATGACGAAGATGATTTACGGCAAAGAACCGATCACCGACTGGCCGAAGGTTATCGAGGAATACAAATCCAAGGGCGGCAACGATGTAATCAAAGAAGCGACGGACCGCTACAATAAAAAGGACGGCGCGATCATTCTTACGCCGCCTTCCAAGTAATCCGAACAGCCGGCATCCTGCTTTAGGGGTGTCGGTTGTTTTTTGCTTGGTTGATAAGAATTTATAAGTTTTCGTAACTTATAGCTTCGCATCAACCTTGGTAAACGCGCTGGTCCTTGTAAGACAAGGAAGGCGTAGCCGTTTATCCTGGGTTGACAAGAATTTATAAGTTTTCGTAGCTTATAGCTTTGCATCAACCTTGGTAAACGCGCTGGTCCTTGTAAGACAAGGACGGCGTAGCCGTTTATCCTGGCACACAAAAGACCTTCCACTGATTTCCGGACGGTCTCGGCAAAGCCGGCAGAATACGCTGAAAACATAGCAGAATCGGTTATGTTCCGGCCGGAGGTTTTATTTTAAGATGGCATTACAAACGGTTTTTCAGAGAAAAGGAGGCGCGAACGCTATGGTGCAACGGCAAGAACGGCAGCCCTTCCGCACAGGAAACATCCGCATTCATGAAGCGGGGGCCGGCTGCAAAATGCTGCTCGGCGACCTGAACGGGGACGGGAGGATGGAGCTTCTGCTGGTACAGCCGGACGGAGGCATCGATGACCGTTACGTCCCTCACCAGGTGCAGTGCTTGACGGCTTTCGATCTGGACGGGCGCCTGCTTTGGCAGGCCGGGACGCCTTCCTCCGCACCCGGAGGACCGGGCTCCGATTACCCCGCCCAGATTTGCGATTGGGATGGAGACGGACATCTTGAGGTGCTGTGCGTCATGGAGAAGCAGTTCCGCGTGCTGGACGGGCGCACGGGAGCGGTCAAACGGGCTTATGAGCTGCCTTATCCGGAGGCGCATGACTGTATCGTGGTCGCGAATTTGTCCGGCGGGGAATGGCCGGGCGACGTGCTGCTCAAAGACCGGTACAGGCAGATCTGGGCGATGGATCAAGAGTTCAAGGTGCTGTGGACGCATGAGGGTAATACGGGCCATTATCCTTGGGTGTACGATATCGACGGGGACGGCCGGGACGAAGTGATGGCCGGCTATGACATGCTGGATCATGACGGCCGCAAGCTGTGGTCGTGCCAGGATCTGCAGGACCATGCGGATTGCATCTGGTTCGGGGACGTGAACGGAGACGGCAGCCCGGAAATTGTCATCGGCGGCAGCGTTACGGTGATGTACGACCTGTCGGGAGCCGAGCTCTGGCGCTACGAGGATTCCATCGAATCCCAGCATGTGGCGCTCGGCCGGTTCCGGGGAGACTTGCCCGGTCTGCAGATCGCAGGCCTCGACCGGATCGTGCGGGGCGATGCGAACGGCAGGGACGGACTGTTCCTGTTGGATGACCGGGGTATGGAATTATGGAAAGAGGATCGCACCACCAAAGGCTGGCTTACGATCATCGAGCCGATCCGCGGCTGGGACGGCTCGGGCCTCGACTATATTCTTGCTTACCGCAGAGGAGGCGGGGTTACGCCTTCGCTTATCGACGGCTTCATGCGTACGGTCGCCGTTTTCCCGGAAGACGGGTATGTCGTTCATGGCGACCTCTTTGGTACGGGCCGGGAGCAGGTCATCGTATATAACCGGAGCGAGGCCTTTATTTATTCGGATGAGCCGACCGGTCTGGAGCCGAAGCAGGGAGCGCGTCAGCTTCCCCAGCCTAAGCGGCTGTACAGCTCGACGCTGTATCCGGGGGGTGAAGTCCTGTAGCCCCGGGGACCGTAAGGGATCACAGCTTTTGCTTGCGGTACAGCGAAGGCGGGCAGCCGCAGAAGGCCGTAAACTGCCGGGTGAAATAGAACGCGTTCTGAAATCCGGTCTCCGCTGCGACCTCCGCCACCGATAGCCGCGTCAGATCCAGGAGCCGTTTCGCATGCTTCAGCCGCAGCTTGATCAGCATTTCCATGACGGCTTCGCCGGTCTGCTCTTTAAACAAGTGGGCGAACCGCGAAGGGGAGAGGTTGACCTGTGCGGCGATCCCTGGGACGGTCAACGGTTCCCTGTACCGCTCGGTCAGCAGCCGAATTGCGCTCTCGATGCGCGGATCGAGCTGCCGGGCGGCGAAGGAGGAGCAGCGGGCGAGCAGCAGCAGCACTTCCTCCAGAGCGATGTAGGCGAGCCTTTCCGAGAATGCGTCGTCTTCGGCGTTATATTCCACCAGACTGGAGAAAGCATGGCGGATGCGGCCGAGCATCCGACCATCCTCCACATGAACCTGTTTGATCCCCTTAATTTCCTCGGGCAGCTGAAGCAGCGGCAGCCACGGCTCCCGGGGGACGAAGTGGCACCAATAAAATTCCCAGACGGCCGGCTCAGCCGTCGCGTAGTAATGAGGGGTTCCGGGCGTAATGACCGTCACATCCCCTTTGCTGCAGATGCAGCTCTCCCCGCCGTTATGGAAGCGGCCGTGTCCCGACAACGTCAAAGTTAAATAATAGTCCCGGGTGCCTCGAGAGCGCTTCACGCGATAGCCGAAAGGCTTCTTGTAATGCGCGGAGATCAGGTTGCCCGGAAGCGTCGACCGGTTCTCGTGTATAGCGGAATACGGAATATCACCCATGCTTCAACCCCCTCTCGTCCTCTATATTTTATCTGGCAAATAAAGGGATATCAATCGTTTGCAAAAATGTGCAAGCGCTTGCAATATTGTCCGAATCGGCATCATCCGGGTAGAAAAAGAGGACGGCCTAAGATGACAAAAGGCATATCCGTAATGATCGCTGCGATCGCTTCCATTCTCATGAGCTCATGCATCGGGGGAGGGAGCGGTTCGGCGTAGCGGGGAGGGATAGGCTCCAGCCGCAACCCTCGAAGGGCGGAGCCGTGGTCGCCGCCATCGATACCGGCGACATCAATACGGCGCTCCGGGCTGCCGAAGAGGACGCCAACAAACGGATTCAAGACGTCCAATCGAAATAGCGTCTCATGCCGTCCGGCTTACGTTAACGGACCGAACGGCGGCGGTGGGAATAGATCCAGTTCTTCTTGATATCCCTGACGAGTCCGTCTTCCTTCGCCAGCACTTGTTCCACATACAAGTCGAAGGTAGCGAACAGCTCCGGAGCCGGTTCCAGCAGACGGGCCGCGCGGACTCCCTCCAGCTCCAGCAGCAGTCCGTGCTTGGAGGCGATCCGGTGCGTCATATGCAAGAGCAAAAAATCCTCCCATGTCGTGGCGTCCGCTTCCCGCAGAAACCGCCAGCCTCCAGCTTCTTCCTCGACCCGGATGCCATGAATTCTCATCATGTATTCGGGCAGGATCAAGTAGCCCTCCGGAACCTCCGCCACCTCGGCGTTCCATTCCTCGGCGATCAGCCGGAGCTCCTCCGGCATGGGAATCGGTTTCCCGGACAATAACAATGCTGGCATGTCAGCCTCACCGCTTTTCGGAGTAATGAACCGCACTAGTGGCGGCCGGAGCGAAGCGCTCCGGCTATTATTGTAGTATGAATCCATGCGGCGCGTCCATCCTGCAGCTGAAGCTGTAGCTCTTGCATGTGGCGAGTCGGACACAGCGGCGACCTTGGGACGGTTTATTCTTCTCCTAGGCCTCGTAGCTGCGAATCCGCTTGCGGTATTGCTGGGGAGATTCCTGCTGAACGCGGGTGAACTGCCTTGAGAAATAGTGAATGGAAACAAAGCCGAGCCGCTCCGCGATTGACGTCACCGAATCGTTCGTCTCGCGCAGCTCGGCTTTTGCTTGCTCCAGACGGCGGCGCAGGAAGTAATGCTGGGGGCTGTAGCCGGTTTCTGCGCGGAACAGCTCGTACAGATAAGCCTCGCTGAGCTGCAGCGAGCGGGACCACGACGACAGGTGAAAGGCGTCCTTCAAGTGCCCGTTCATCCAGTCGATGATCCTGCGGATGCGCGGATCGCTCGGCTCGTACGGATGAGCCAAGAAACGTGCAAAACCGGTCAAGAATTGCTCGAACAGCGACCTCAGCTCGATCAAGTTCCAGGGATCCCGCTTCTCAAAGCTGCGGATGACCGACTTGTAAGCCTCCATCCAATCCGAATGCTGCGGGACTCGCGTACGTGCCGGCAGCCGGATCTCTTCCTCGAAAGCGACGCGGGCCGCGCACAAGCCCGGGTCGTATGCGGCGTGTGAATAACAGTTCAGACGCTTGTCTCCGACGGGCTTGGACGTAGAATCCCACAGCAGATCGACATAGACGGAGGCATGCACCATAGGCTGCTGCGGGTCGGCGGCATAGCTGTGTTCCATGGAGGGCTCGATATAGAACAGGTCCCTCGGTTCCGCCTCATAGGTCGTGCCTTCGAGGGTGACGGTTCCCCTGCCTTCCGTAATATAGATGAAGGAATGTGCATAAGGCAGCCTTGGGCCGACTTTGCCGCCTGGATTGAACTGGTAAAAGTCGGCGCCGAGCACCCGGCTGCGAATGTGGTCGAACGGGATGCGCTGCATGCTTGTCATCGGGCGGCGGGCTCCTTTGCTTAGTCGAAAATAACCCTAGAATCGTGCAAATAGTATACCATAAGCCAAAGCCAGGTTCAGCCCCTTTTTGTTAAGATCAGAAAGTATAAGTTTTAACCGGAGGTTCAGAACTAAAGCGAAGGAGGGGCTTACCCTTGCAACCTTACGAACTTACCTGGAACGAAGTTCAGCCCGGGGTGTGGAAGACGACGATCGGGCGTCCCGAACCGTTAACGCCGCTGTCCGTCCTTGGCATAAAACCCAGAACGGAAGCGCTAAGGCAAATGCCGGAAGCGGCATTCCCGCTTGCGGAGGCAAGCAGCGAAGGCAGCAGCCGGCGCGCACTGCTCCGCGTACCCTTGACCCCGGAGGAGAAGCTGTACGGCCTGGGATTGCATTTCATGCGGATGAACCACCGCGGCCGCACCCGATACTTGCGGGTCAACAGCGATCCGAAGCAGGATACGGGGGAAACGCACGCACCGGTTCCGTTTATCGTTTCCGACCGCGGTTACGGGGTGCTGATCGACACGTCCCGAATCGTTACCGTATATTGCGGGTCGAGCATGAAGGAGAAGGAAACGGCTCCGGAGCAGGCGATTGACCGGAACAACGATAGGAGCCGGTGGAAGGCGACGCCGGTTTCGGAGACGATGGAATGGCTGCTTCCAGCCGAAGGAGCGGACGTCTACGTGTTCGGAGGGAGCACGCCGCTTGAGGTCGTCCGCCGGTACAACCTGTTCAACGGGGGCGGCACGCTTCCGCCGCGCTGGGGGCTCGGCTTCTGGCACCGGGTTCCGACGCTATACAGCGGAGACCAGGTGAAGGAAGAAGCGCTGGAATTCCGGAGGCGCGGCTTCCCGTGCGACGTCATCGGGCTTGAGCCGGGCTGGCACAGCAAGAGCTATCCGGTGACGTACGAATGGAACAAGGAGCGGTTTCCGGAGCCTGCGGCCTTCGTGAAGGAAATGGCGGACGAAGGGTTCCGCATCAACCTGTGGGAGCATCCGTATGTTTCTCCGGAAGCGGCTGTCTACGAGCCGCTGCGGCCGCTCTCCGGCACCTACTCCGTATGGGCGGGCCTTGCCCCGGATTATACGCTCGAAGAAGCCCGGAATATATACCAACGGCTGCACAGGGAAGCGCATGTATCTATCGGCGTATCCGGTTATAAGCTCGATGAGTGCGACGGCAGCGAGCTGACGAACAATTCCTGGATGTTCCCGGCGCATGCCGAATTTCCGTCCGGCGCGGACGGCGAGCAGATGCGCCAGCTGTACGGTCTGTTGTTCCAGCGGATGACGGCCCAGCTGTACGAGAACGATAACCAGCGAACGTACGGGCTCGTTCGCGCATCGGGTACCGGAGCTTCGAATTTGCCTTACGTCCTGTATTCGGATCTGTACGACCATCGGCAGTTCGTGCGGGCGCTCTGCAACGCTTCCTTCAGCGGTCTGCTGTGGACGCCGGAGGTGCGCAAGGCCGCCAGCGCCGAGGATTGGGTACGCCGGATGCAATCCGTCTGCTTCTCGCCGATGGCGATGCTCAATGCCTGGGGAGACGGAACGAAGCCTTGGAGCTTCCCTGAAGTGGAGCATATCGTGCGGCATTACATCCGGCTGCGCATGCGGCTGCTGCCGTATTTGTACACCGCGTTTGCCCGCTATTACGAGGATGGAACGCCTCCGTTCCGGGCGATGCCCTTGGCAGGCTCCGGTTATTCGAGCGGTGCGGAGAAGGGGCAAGCACAGGAGAAGAAGCTCGATACGGTGGAAGCCGCCTATGGCGGAACGCGCAAGCGGGAATGGGACGATCAGTTCCTTGTCGGCGACGATCTGCTCGTTGCGCCGCTGTTTGCGGGAGAGACGGAGAGCGACGTGATCTTGCCGGAAGGCCGCTGGTATGGGCTTGAAACGGGCGAAGCCTTCGAAGGCGGGTCTGTCGTACGCGTAGCCCCGGGGCTGGAGCATATTCCGGTGTTCGTACGGGACGGCGCCATCCTTCCGATGACCGCCGCCGCAGACCATGCGCCGAAGCCGGGTGAGCAGGTGCCGCTGATCCTTTGCCATTTCGGACAATCCGGCGGGGAAGCGCATCTGTATGACGATGACGGCCGGACGCAGGAATACCGCGAAGGCCGCCGTATTTGGCGCAAGGCAGTCGTGAAACAAGGAGCGGACGGAAACTGGACGGGCGAGCTGTCCTCGCACGATGCGGCATTCCCGTCGACCTTCGGCGAAGTGGAATGGCGCTTCGGATTGACGCAGCTTCCTTCATTTTGAAACGAAAGACCCAGGAGCCTCTCGAAAGGGAGTGGCGATCCGCAATCTGCTCGATGAGCTGCTAAACAGCTTGAGGAGCCGACGGGCAAAGGAAGAACCGACCAACTCTTCAAGCAATGGAGTGTCTGCTGCAGATGATGCTCAAATCCAAAGCGTCCCGCGACCTCTCGTAGGAGGGAACGCATCAGCTTGGAAAGGCGTACAAGCTATGCTCCAAGAGTTGAATAAGGATGCACTTGTAAAGAAGACGGGCTCCGCCTAAAAAACGAATGCTTTGTAACAAGACTTAGGCTGCCGATGGATGATCCGCGGCAGCCTAAGTTTCTTCTTGGTTGATAAGACTTTATAAGTTTTCGTAACTTATAGCTTCGCATCAACCTTGGTAAACGCGTTGGTCCTTGTAAGACAAGGACGGCGTAGCCGTTTATCCTGGGTTGATAAGACTTTATAAGTTTTCGTAACTTATAGCTTCGCATCAACCTTGGTAAACGCGCTGGTCCTTGTAAGACAAGAACGGCGTAGGCGTTTATCCTGGGTGAGCGGTCCGAGACTTGCTATCCGGATGCTTCATCTATCTTTTCGATCTTGCGGTCCTGGAAAAAATCCCGGATCTCTTTTTCGGTAAATCCCGAGTTTCGTGCGATAATCATGAGATGAATCCATTGTTCGTCTAAGTATTTAATAGGGTATTGCGTTTGGTTAACCAAATTCATAGGATCCTCCAGGTTTGAATTTTGCGAGTTGGCAGCTCTTCATAATCCACGGTGGATGTTCTGGTCACGAATCCATCATAACACATCATCGTCATCCATAAATTACCGCTAGTCTAATAATTTCAGTTATATCGTGGCAGGATTAGACTTTATTAGAATTTCATTAGAATAGTAAAGAGAAATCCCTTGACAATTTCAATGAAAAGATTTAAAGAGCTTGCGATACTCTTGATCTGGAGGAATGGACTTTCAAAGCTTGGAGTTTCCCCTGAACCATTCAAGCGTATAGGGAATCGATTCTTCTAACGACGTCGCCTATACGCCGAAACACGTTCAAGTATAACAAACCGTATATCGTGTTGAAAGGCGCTTAACCGCTAAGGCATAACAACAGACCGCTTGCCGCGGAAAGCGGATACAAGCTATAATAAGTAAACCGCTTAATCTCCATTCCGGCGAACGGCTTCTCCGTCCGGTTCTAGATGACTGCGGAAGTATGGAACCAAGGAGCATCAGGCGCATGAACAAGACTTGGTACAAACGATTACTCCTATCGTATTTTCCGATTCTCTTCATTACTGTAAGCGTCATCATTTTTATCGCCGTATCGATGCTCAGCGAATTTTCCATCCAAGAAACCGAGAAAGCGAACCGCGTATTCTCCAAATATGTGACGGATTCTATGGAGACCTCTCTGAAAGGAATAGAGCGGGTCATGCTGGAGGAAGCGGGGAACAGTACGGCGATTTACAACTTTTTCGAAATGAAGGATACGGCCGATCCCGGCACGGTATACTATGAAACCTCTAAGGAAATGCATAAAATGATGGACGATAACCCACTGATTCATTCGGTTTATTTGTACCGCGCCAAAGACCGGGTGGTGCTGACGACGAATGCGGTGGAGAAGCTGGACAGCTTTCAGGACAAGGACTTCATAGCCCAAGCCCTGGAGAAGCCCCAGAATGCCGGTTGGTCGCCTGTACGGGAATACTCGAATCTGAGCCTCCAGCCCAAGGACAAAGTTATTTCGTTAAGCAAAAAAGCGCTGATTCCCTTCGGGAACCAGGGCATCATCGTCGTGAACGTCAGAGTCGACCTTCTGCTGCGCATTGTGGACGAAATGATCAACCCGGACATTACGTTCATGGACATTACCGATGCAAGGGGGCTGAAGGTCTATCCCGTCACCCAGGCGGACCCTGCCGTCAGCGGCAAAACGGGCTCCTCCAAGGGAACGGTCATTACGAGCCTCGACTCCAAGGTAATCGGCTGGCATTTCATGAGCGGGATCAAGGGAGGGCGTACTTTCAGCTGGGTCTCCGCCATCTCCCGCATTTGGATCGGGATCGGGCTGGCGACGGTTCTCTTCAGCATCGTCTATACGGTTTATGTTACGCGCCGAAATTACAAGCCGATCGAAGGCATCATGGCCCAGATTAACAGCTACCAAAGCAGGAGCCCGCTGAAGGGCGGCGACGAGTTTTCCTTCATCGGCAAGGTGCTGGATAATCTGATGGACCAGACGATCCGGTACGAAAAGCAGTTTCAGGAGGATTTGATCGTCCGGCGGAAGCAGTTTTTTCATGAAGTTACGGAAGGGCCTGCCGCGATACCGCAGCAGGAGTGGGCCGCCTCTATGGGCCGGTTCAAGCTCCCAAGCCATTACTTGAAGCTGATGGCCGGCATTGCGGAGATCGACGCTTTTGCGGCGTTCCAGCAAAACTATAGCGCAACCGACCGGCAGCTGCTCAAGTTCGCGCTGACCAATGTGGTGCATGAGTTTTCCGATCCAGAGCGGCTTACCGTATGGGCGGAATGGATTTCCGACCGCCGATTGGCCATCCTTCTGCTGATCCACAAGGAGGAGCAGAGCGAACCGGAGGCCGTCGCCGAGCTGCTCGACCGGTTCCGTACCTGGGTCGCGGTCAATTTAAAAATCACGCTCACGCTCGGACTCGGACGGGCCGTCTCCCGGCACGAAGCGGTGCGGGAATCTTACCAGGAAGCGTTAACGGTTCTGGATTATAAAATGTCGGCCGGCAGCAATAAAGTGATCCGCTATGGCGAGTTGGACGGCGAGGCTGGAGATACGCACAAATACTATCAGCGGATGGATGCGATGAATCAAGAATTCCGGATCGCCGACGCCGCTTGGCAGGTGCAGCTTGAGCAATTTGCTCAGGAGCTGGAGACGGACGTGCTGAAGGACGATGACATCCGTCAACTGCTCCGTTACTTTACCCGGCTGCTGCAGCGGACGATGGAAGGCCTGTCGCCCGAGATTCTCGCCTACTGGAACGATGAGACCGTTCCGGCTCTTTCCGGGGCGATTGAGGCGTCGGAAACGCTGGAAGAGCTGCTGCCGGTTCTGGTCTCGTCGCTTACCCGGTTGCACGGGCATTATATCGCGCTCCGGGAGTCCAAAAACCATCATCAGCTGATGAGCGAGATCCGCAGGTATATTGAAGAAAACTATGCCAACCCGGATTTGTCCCTGAACCTGATCTCCAATGAATTTAACGTGAACGCCAAATATTCCAGCCATCTGTTCAAGGAAGAATACGGGCTGAAATTCGTGGATTTCCTGATGAATCTGCGCATGGAGCACGCGAAGAAGCTGCTGCTGGAGACGGAGCTGCCCCTTCAGGACATCTCCGAGAAGGTCGGCTATACGCATTCCATTTCGTTCGGACGGACGTTCAAGAAGGTCGTCGGGGTTACGCCCGGGGATTACCGCAAATATATGCGAACCTCATAGCAATGAAACGAAGGCTCCCATGGAATCATGCGGCGCCTTCGTTTGCATTCGGGCACCGGGCCGGTCGGTCAGCAGAGCGAACAGTGGCTTCCGAGGCTAGCTTTAAGAGCGGGAAAGCCTCGTCATTATGCGGTTTGTAACGCTCCATGACCAAAAAGTTGGTCAACCGGAAATCGGTTGGCCGGGCTTTTTCGGGCATTCCGGGAAACGGTTTACCCTGAAGAATCATGTTGGTTGACCCTATGGCGGCGGAGCCTGTATAACGGATTTAAATCCAGAGCGGGCCCGGGCAGCCGCACAGTCGGCGCCGCGTGCGAACACCGGATTATTGAGCGAAGGAGATGAATGACTTTGAAAAAGAAAACGCTTAAACGCGGTGCCGCGTCGGTTCTTGCGGCGGCAACGGCATTCGGACTTTTGGCGGGCTGCAGCACCAAGGGGGAGCAGGCGGGCGCCGGGGCGGCTTCCGGCGGAGACGGCGCATCCAAAGCCCAGCTCACCTTGAAGGTAGAGGTGTTCGACCGGGGAAATTCGCCGGCCGGCATGACCGTAACGAAAAATCTCGTTACCAAGTGGGTTCAAGAAACGTTCGGCAATCCTAACAATATCAAGCTTGAATATATTCCGGTTCCGCGGGCCCAGGAGGTCGATAAGCTGAACGTCCTTATGGCGAGCGGCGACGCGCCGGATATCGTGTTTACCTACGATCCGAACCTCGTCTATAAATATGTGCAGCAGGGAGGCCTGATGGATCTCGGCAAGCTGATCGATGCGTGGGGCGCGAACCTGAAGAGTTACCTCGGGAAGGATACGCTGGATTACGGCAAATTCGACGGCGTACAGTACGCGATTCCGGCCAAACGGGTCTACCTCGGCAAATATTCGTCCATGATCCGGCAGGACTGGCTCGACAAGCTGGGGCTTCCGGTTCCGAGGACGACCCAGGAGGTGTACAACACCTTGAAGGCGTTCAAGGAAAAGAACGCCGGCGGCAGCGGCACGATCCCGCTCGGGCTATCGCTCGCACCGGCCTCGATCGAACCGATCATCTGGCCGTTCATCAAGAAGACGTCGGACGAAGAGCGGTATACGCTGATGCAGCTGCTCGGCTCCGGAGACCGGCCGACGCTCATGCCCGGACACAAGGAAGGCGTGCAATTCCTGAACAAGCTGTATAACGAAGGCTTGATTTCCCCGGATTTTGCGCTCGATAAGGACAAGAAGAAGCTGCAGCAGGACGTCATGACCGGCAAAGTTGGCATGTATGCGGAAGATGCGGGGCAAAGCTACGGAACAGCGCCGGATATCATCGGCGTGCTCCAGAAGAACATTCAGGGCGCGAAGGTAACTCCGATCGATCCGTACACGAACGAGGAAGGCAAGCATTCCAAACCGGCTTACCAGCCTGCAGGCATGTACATCATGATTCCGAAGACAAGCAAGAACGGCGAAGCGGCCATGAAATATTTGAACTGGATGGCGCAGAAGGACGTGCTGAACCGCCTCACCAACGGCGAGGAAGGCAAAAACTATACGCTGCAGGACGGCATTCCGATTCTGAAGGACGAAGACGCGACGAAAAATCTGCTCTACAACGCAGGCGACATGCGACTCGTATCCAACGGACTGGACCTCGGCGATAAAGACAAAAATTTGAAGGCGATGGCTCTCGCGGTACCGGAAGCGTTCCGCAAGGACGCGGCCGCAGCGTATCAGAACGGCCTGGCCGATGGCATTCCGCCGCTCCGGTTCGAGAAGCCGATCCAGTCTGAAGTGAAGTACGGCAAAGTACTGCAGGATAAATACGACGAGCTGATCGTCAAGAGCACAATGGCCAAACCGGCGGATTTCGATAAAGTGTACGACGCGGCGCTGAAGGACTACCTGTCGAGCGGCGGCGAGGAAATCAAGAAGGAACGTACGAAAGCCTATAAAGCGATGAAGAAGTAAGCGGCACGGTTCATAAAACGGCGGCAAGGGGGAGCGGTCCGCTCTCCTGTGCAGGAGCCGGAGAAGACGAAGCTACAAGGAGGAGAGTGCGTGAGAAGCGGAAGAGCTTATTTGATTCGTTACTGGCAGCTGTATGCCATGCTGCTGCTGCCCATCGCTTATTTCCTCGTATTCAAATACGGCCCGATGTACGGCGTGACGATCGCTTTTAAAAATTTCAATTTCTTTCAAGGCATCAATAAGAGTCCTTGGATCGGCCTGGATACGTTCCGGCAAATCTTCAAGATGGACGCCTTCTACCTGGCGCTCCGCAATACGTTTATGTTGAACTTTCTCGATCTGGTCTTTTCGTTTCCCGCGCCGATCGTGCTCGCGTTAATGCTGAACGAGCTGCGGACGCTCTGGTTCAAGAAGCTGTCGCAGACCATTTTGTACCTGCCTCACTTCATCTCCTGGGTCATTATCGGAGGCATCGTGTACCAGGCGTTCTCCACGAACTCCGGTATGGTCAACCATCTGCTCGGCAATTTCGGGATCGGACCGATTCCGTTCCTATCGGATAAATATTACTGGCTGGTCACCTATCTCGGCACCGGGATCTGGCAAAGCGCGGGCTGGGGCACGATCATTTATTTGGCGGCGCTGACGGCAATCAACAAAGAGCTGTACGAGGCGGCGGATGTGGACGGCGCGGGACGTTTTGCAAAAATATGGCACATCACGCTCCCCGGCATCCGCTCTACGATCGTGGTGCTGCTGGTTCTGAAGCTCGGTGAAATGGTGCAGATCGGCTTCGACCGGCCGTTCGTCATCGGCAACGTGACGGTAGCCGATTTCTCGCAGGTGCTCAGCACGTTCGTATACAAGATGGGGATGCAGACCGGTGAATATTCGGTCGCGACGGCCGTAGGCTTTTTCCAGGCGGTGGTCGGGCTCGTCTTTATTCTGACGTCCAACTACATTTCCAAGAAAACGACGGACGAGGGCATTCTTTAGCAGCTTGTCTTACGAAAGGAGTGCGTTTATGAAGGCTAAAGCGGGGAACCGGATTTTTGACGGAGTGAATGTCGTACTGCTTATCATTTGTCTGCTTTTGTGTCTGGCGCCGTTTCTGCATATCGTCTCGATCTCGCTCAGCTCGAACAAGCCGATTCTGTCCGGCTTCGTGACGATTTTTCCCATCGACCTCAATTGGGAGGCGTACAGCCGGGTGCTGAAGGATGCGGCCATGATCCGCTCGCTCGGGCTGTCGGTAGGACTGACGGTGCTGTTTACAGTGCTGTGCATGCTAATGACGATCTGCGCGGCTTATCCGCTGACGAAGACGGAGCTGAAGGGCCGGAAACTATTCATGTACCTGATCGTGTTCACGATGTTCTTCAGCGGGGGGATCATTCCCGAATATATTCTGGTCAAGCAGCTGCATCTGGTCAATACGATCTGGTCGCTTATTTTGCCGCTGCTGATTAACCCATTCTACCTGATCATTCTGATAACGTTCTTTGGCGGGATTCCGAAAAGCCTCGAGGAGTCCGCGGAGCTGGACGGCAGCAGCCATTTCGGCACGCTGATCCGTATCATTCTTCCGCTGTCGATGCCGGCGGTCGCGACGCTCAGCCTGTTCTATGCCGTGAACCGGTGGAACGGGTTTATGGATTCGCTCTTCTACATCACCGATCCGAATCTGTATCCGCTGCAGCTGAAGCTGTACCAAATGATCATGAACAGCATGATGACGGATCAAATGCAGGCGGAGGGCGCCCAGATCGTGCAAATTTTGCCGGAAAGCCTGAAGGCGGCGAGCATCGTCGTGGCGACTGTGCCAATACTGGTCGTTTATCCGTGGCTGCAAAGATACTTCGTATCCGGTATTATGCTGGGGTCGGTGAAAGGCTAAGGGGGCTGACGGGCTATGAAGGATAAAGGCGTTTATTCTTTCTCGACCTGCTGGAACATTAAGCGGCATACGGTCGGGCGGGAAATGATCGAGGAAATCAAGGAGCTCGGCTTCCGCCAGGTGGAGCTGAATTACAACGTCACCGAAGAGCTGATGAAGACGATCGAGCCGATGATTGAACGAGGAGAGATCGGGGTATCCAGCGTGCATAACGTATTCCCGTTCATGGGCGATAAAGACTACGATACGGATTCGGTCATGCTCGGCTTCGATGACGAAGCCAAACGGCAGCGGTCGGTGGAGCTGTTGATCCGCTCGATGGACTATGCCGACCGGTACGGGGTGAAGGCAGTAGTCGTCCATCCGGGCGAGGTGCCATTCGAGTACAACATCGACTCGGAGCTGAAACGGTTGTACCGGGAGTACGGCAAGGACTCCGCGGAATACCGCAGGCTGTGGAGCGAGATGCTGGAGCGGCGCGAGCGGCTCGGTCCGGTATATGCGCGGCGCATACGGGATAGCCTGGAGCAGGCCGCGGAGCACGCGGCGAAGAAGGGCTGGGACGTGGCGATCGGGATCGAGACGCGTTCCCGCTGCTATCAGATGCCGACGCTGATGGAAGCAAAGGCGATTTGCGATGAGCTTCGTGGGGCGCCGGTTTACTTGTGGTACGATATCGGCCATGCGATGATGATGGACCGGATGGGACTGTACGACAATCTGGCGGAGCTCGAACAGGTTAAGCGCTATATCTATGGCGTCCACATTCATGAAACGCTGGAGCTGTCCGATCATTGGTGCCCTTATGTGCACAGCAAGGATTTGAAGTTCTTCGATCATTTTCTGGAAGCGATCGATCTTGCCCGGGTGAAGGTGTATGAGCTGAAGGCGGCGTGCACGCCGGAGGAAATACATGAGAGCCATAAGCTGATCACCGGCAAAATCGAAGGGATGAAGGTTTAGGTGATTCTAAGTGCGGGATGAGATATTGGCATTGAAATATGCGCCGGTGCTGCTTTTTGACCGCCGGGAGCCGTTTGAGCCACGACTGCGAGGCCAATATCCTCCCCAGAGTTCGCGTAGGCGTCAGCGTTTGGCGCCGGCCAGGGGCTTCGTCTTCGTTCCGCCGAGACATTCGATTTGACGTCCGCGGACTTCTGGCTGTGATCGAATATGCGATTTATTGGGACTATGACATCCAGCATCTATATGAATTGGAGCATATATGGGTGTTTGTGGGCGAGGACGGAGAGGTTTGGGACGCGGAGGCCAGCTTTCACGGCAAAACTTTGAAGGCGCTTCTGAAGAACCGCAGCAATTTGACGGAAGGGACGCATGTCCGGTTGTTCTCGCAGCCGGGCAAGCATGCGTTCTCCCCTTTGGCGGAAGTGTTCGAGCTTCTTCCCGACTGGCGTACGGCTTGTATGGAAGAGGCGGGAAGGGACGGCTTAACCGTACCGGACATGTTCAAAGGTGCGTTCTTCACTGACGAATTGACGAACCGTTTGGTGGAGCGACATCTAAAGACTCTGGCCTTTGAGCCGGCTATGGAATTTAAAGAATACCGGCTTCGGCCGGAGTTGTTCGTACCGTGGGCAACGCTGGCTGAAGAAATTCCGCTGCGGATCGCGCGGGAGCTGAAGCGGCTGAGAGAGCGGAAGGAAGCGGAGAAAAAACCTTGGAAAGAACCTGAGAAAGAACCTTGGAAAGAACAAGAGGAAGCCTAACCGGAAAAGGGGATGTGGAGATGGAGCCGACTTATCGGAAGCTGGTGCAATTATACGATGATGTGACGGAATCGACCTTGATCAAGCAGGTGCGGGATACGGAGTCCAAGTATGTCGGGGGCATCATGGACGCGACGGGGATTCCGCGGCCGAACCATGGAGGGACGCCCAGCGCTATGGCCTGCTGGGCTAGCGCACTCGTTAATCCGGATTCGAGATATTACCATGACCCGGGGCTTCTCGACGCCTTCGAGCGGGCCGCCGATTTCATGCTGAACCGCCAGCATCCGGACGGAACCGTCTCGCTCGGCTCGACGAATTTCAATTCGCCGCCCGATACGGCATTCGTGGTCGGCGGCGTGACGCAAATGTACCGGCTGCTTGAGGGTCATGATTGGGACCCGGTGAAGCCGGCGGCGGCGAAGCTGAAGAGATTCCTGGAGCGCACCGTTCCGGCCATGCTCACGGGAGGCTGTCATACGCCGAACCATCGCTGGGTGATAACGGCTGCGCTGTCGCTGCTGTACGAGATTTTCGGGCTTCCCGAGCTCGTCGCCAGGGCGGAAGAGTGGCTGGCGGAAGGACTCGATATAACGGAGGACGGCGAATGGACAGAGCGCAGCAATGGCATTTATAATGCGGTGAGCGACATCGCGCTGTACCACGCCGGCCGCGTGCTGAACCGTCCCGAGCTGCTGGAAGCCGTACGGCGCAACCTGAGGATGATGGTATATCTCGTGCACCCTTCGGGAGAAGTGGTGACCGATTATTCCGGTCGGCAGGATTTCGGCCACACCTACGATATGGCGACGTACTTTCTGTCTTACCGGTTCATGGCGGCGCATGACCGGGATCCGTTGTTCGCCGCGATGGCTGATTATGCCGGTTCGTTCATCAAAGGGCTTGAAGGGGTCAACAACAACGCGATGCTGCAGCTTCTCGTTTATCCTCGGGAAACGGACATCAGCGGCTTGGAACGCGCGCCCCTGCCGGACCGCTACGTGAAGCGGATCAACGCCGCGCATCCCATTGGCGAACATCTGGGACGGATTGACAGCGTCGGCCATCATATGAAGATTCAGCACAGCAGCATGCATCTGGCCTTCGGCGCACCGGTCGTCCGCCTGCGGGAAGCGGACACTAGCGTCACGATCATGGCGAGAACGCCGTCCTTCTTCTCCTTGAGGCACGGCAAGGTGCGGCTGCTGGGGGTGAAGCTGTCGACGTCCTTCTCGCCGGGCGTCGTCAAGTTCGAGGATTTGGTCATGGAAGACGGCCGTTATGAGCTGGGGGTCGAGCTGGAAAAAGGATACACCGGACCGCTACCGAAGCAGCATCTGCCGGAGCGGGCGGGCGCCGGCCGCCCTAGTCCCTGGTATTTGCTGCCGCACCAGCACCGTCCGATGACGCATGTACAAACGCATCGGCTGACCGCCGAGCTGACGCCGGGAGAAGCGGAGTGGAGCATCCGCATCCGTTCCGACGAGCGGGAGGACGTCATTACGCAGCTGACGTTTATTCTCGGCGCGGAAGGGACGCTCAGCGGAGACGGACTACGGCCGGCGGGAGAAGAGGGCCGGTACGTGCTGAAGCAAGGCGCTGCACGCTACGAAGCCGGGGAGAATGCCATCGAAATCTCGCCTGGCGCAGAAGAGCATTTCGTATCCGAGGTACGCGAGGACACTCACCCGCAGGGCTGCCAATATGTACATATCAATCTGGTGACGCCGTTCGACCGGACTTTTACGGTGCGTCTGCTGTAAAAGGGGAGGTTGCTGACGGTGCTGGCTGCCGGAGCAGGATTGGCAGGACGGACTCCGGGAGCTGCTGGCATTGGAGCGGCTGTTCGGACGCCGTCCGGGTAAAGCGGCTTACGCTTGGACCAGCCTGCAGACGGACCGTCTCGGCGGTAGCGCGGTTCGGCTCCGGGGCGAGTCTTCTGCGATTTGCGTGGACGGGCGTACGGCCGCCACGGCATCGGCATTATGATACTCGCGGGCACGGAAGTGGCGAAGCTGAGGCGCGGACTGACGCCGCAGGAGGATTAAGGGATGGGGCCGGACGGAGTACGATTCGACGGCCCCTTTTTGAATTGTAAGCAGCGGCGGTTCCTGCATAATCCCGGGAAGGGAGCATAAGCTGGAAAAGAAAGCATTGTCAATGCTCAGGAGATGGTGTATTATCAAGTTAAGCGGTTTACCCAGTTTGCTTAACATCTGGAATGAACTGGGATTCAGAAAGAAGAGAAAGCGGTTTAAATTTCATTTGGACTAAATAATGTTTCTTTTTTGTCGGGTTAAGCGGTTAACTTATTTCAGGCAAAGGAAAGGAGACGGCTATGAGCACGATTCGCCTTACAATGGCCCAGGCGCTGCTGAAATTTTTGGACGCGCAGTATGTCTCGGTGGATGGAGAGGAAACGAAATTCGTCAAAGGCGTGATGGGCATTTTCGGACACGGCAACGTGACGGGGCTCGGAGAAGCGCTGGAGCGGAGCGCGGGGGATTTGGCCTATATCCAGGGCAAAAACGAGCAGGGCATGGTTCACGCCGCCGCGGCCTACGCGAAGCAGCGGAACCGCCGGCAAATCTTCGCCTGCACGACGTCGATCGGACCGGGAGCGCTCAACATGGTGACGGCGGCCGCAACGGCGACGGTCAACCGGATTCCGGTGCTGCTGCTGCCGGGCGACAACTTCGCGACGAGACAGCCGGACCCGGTGCTGCAGCAGCTTGAAGTAGCCGGCGATTACACTGTATCGGCGAACGATCCGTTTAAGCCGGTCAGCAAATATTGGGACCGGATCGTCCGTCCCGAGCAGCTGATGACGGCGGCGGTGCAGGCGATGCGGGTGCTGACCGATCCGGCCGAGACCGGAGCGGTGACGCTGGCGCTGCCGCAGGACGTGCAGGCGGAGGCTTACGATTATCCGGCTGCGTTCTTCGAGAAGAAGGTGCATTATATGGATCGGCGCCCTCCGGCGAGGGAAGCGGTGAGGCGTGCGGCCGAGCTGGCGGCGGGCAGGCGGAAGCCTCTGATCGTGGCGGGAGGCGGCGTACATTATTCGGGAGCGACGGAAGAGCTTCGGACCTTCGCCGAAGCGTTCGGCATTCCGGTGGCGGAGACGCAGGCCGGGAAAAGCGCTGTGCCCTGGGACCACCCGCTGAATATGGGTGCGATCGGCGTGACCGGGGCGCTGGCCGCGAACCGGCTCGCGAAGGAAGCCGATCTGATCATCGGCGTCGGTACGCGGTATTCGGATTTTACGACGGCGTCCAAGTCCGCCTTTGCCAATTCTGAGGTCGTGTTTATAAACATCAACGTCAGCGGCTTCGATTCCGTGAAGCTGAACGGGACGGCCCTTACCGCCGACGCAAAGGAAGCGCTTACGGCGCTGCAGGAAGCCTTGACGGCGCTGGATTACCGCAGCGGCTATGCGGAAGGCGAGTTTGCCGGTCTGAAGCGGAAGTGGGACGCCGAAGTGGACCGGCTGTATGACGTGCAGCATGAAGCGGGTCTCGCGCAGACGCGGGCGCTCGGCGTGATCAACCGGACGATCGATCCGTCCTCTGTCGTCGTCTGCGCGGCAGGCAGCCTGCCGGGGGACTTGCACCGACTGTGGCGGTCGGCCGAGCCGAAGACGTACCACATGGAGTACGGCTTCTCCTGCATGGGCTACGAGGTGAGCGGAGCGTTCGGGGCTGCGCTGGCCGACCCGTTCCGCGAGGTTTATGCGCTGGTGGGCGACGGCAGCTACCTGATGCTGCATTCCGAGCTGGTCACAAGCCTGCAGGAGGGACGCAAAATCACCGTGCTGCTGTTCGACAATCATGGCTTCCAATGCATCCATAATTTGCAGCGGGGCCATGGCAGCGACGGCTTCGGCAACGAATTCCGCTACCGCGAGGCTTCCACGGGTCGTCTTTCGGGCGGGTATCTCCCGATTGATTTTGCCGCGCATGCCCGGGCGCTCGGAGCGAAGGCCTACAAGGCGGAGACGGCGGAGGAGTTGGAGAAGGCGCTTCAGCTGGCGAAGCAGGAAAGCGTCACGACGCTGATCGAAATTTCGGTCGTTCCGGGTACGAACACGGACGGCTACGAATCGTGGTGGAACGTCGGCGTGCCGGAGGTATCCGTCAGCGGTAAAGTGCTGGCGGCCCACCAGGAGATGAAAGCGCGCATCCAAGCGGCGAGGCCTTATTAAATCGGAGAGGCCGATACATTTTTGAAAGAAGAGGGGAACGGGTCCATGAAAAAGCTGCCTTTTCAGCTTGGCATCCATCCGATCAATTGGGTGGGAGAAGACGTCAGAGAGCATGGCGCAGATACGACCTTCGAAGAGATTGTGGACGATATTCGTAAACTGGGGCTCACCGGAACCGAGATGGGCCGCAAGTTTCCGACCGTCAGGTCGGTGCTGAAGGAAGAGCTGTCGAAGCGCGGCATTCAGCTCGTATCGCAGTGGAAGTCCGTGCTGTTCTCGGACCCGGCTTACCGCGAGCAGGAGCTGGAGGCTTACCGCAAGCATGCCGCCTTCCTGCAATTTATGGGAAGCACGGTGATCAGCACGGCCGAGGTCGGCGGCTCGCTGCATTTCGACCCCCGGCGGACGCCGAACGAGAAAGAGGTGCTGCGGCTGGACGAAGCGGGCTGGCGGAGCCTCGCCGAAGGGCTTAATGCGGCCGGGGCCATTGCCCGGGATTACGGCCTCAAGCTGACGTATCATCATCACGGCGGAACCGTGGTGGAGCAGCCGGAGGAGATCGACAAGCTCATGGAGCTGACCGATCCGTCGCTCGTTTATCTGCTCTTTGATACCGGCCACGCCTACTATGGAGGAGCCGATCCGCTGGAGGTGCTTAAAAAGCATTACAACCGGATCGCTTACATTCATCTTAAGGACATCCGTCAGGCCGTGCTGGATGAAGCCCGCGCCGCACAGGCCGACTTCGTCACCTGCATCCGTAAAGGCGTATTCACCGTGCCGGGCGACGGCTGCATCGATTTCGCCCCGATCATAGGGGAACTGGCGAGCCGCGGCTATAACGGCTGGGCGATGCTCGAAGGCGAGCAGGATCCGGCCGAGCACAATCCGTATGAGTATGCGAAGAACGCGATGAGCTACCTGGATTCGCTTCTCCCCTAAAAGTCCGGAACCGTGATCCGCTCGCTTAGCATCCTCTGATTCGCAGGATTTTCAAATTCCATCCGAAAGAAGGTATCGACGGCAATGAGCTATATTTCCCTGCCTGAGAGCAAAGAGCTCGACTTCGTCGCCATCGGGCGGCTGTGCATCGATTTGAACGCGAACGAAATTCATCGGCCGATGGAAGAGACGATGACGTTTACGAAATACGTCGGAGGCTCTCCCGCCAACATTACGATCGGGATGTCGCGCTTCGGGCTGAAGACGGCGTTTATCGGCAAAATCGCGAACGACCAGATGGGCCGTTTCATCGCCGACTACCTGCGCCGCAACCGCATCGAGCTGACGAATGTCGTGACCGACCGGACCGGCGCGGTGACCGGGCTCGCTTTTACCGAGATCAAAAGCCCGACCGACTGCAGCATCCTGATGTACCGCGACAATGCGGCGGATTTGCAGCTGACCCCGGGTGAAGTACAGGAGGAGCTGATCGCAAAGACGAAGGTGCTGCTCATCTCCGGTACGGCGCTGGCGAAGAGCCCTTCCCGCGAAGCGGTGTTTCAGGCTTTGAATTATGCCAAGAAGCACGGCGCGGTCATTGCGTTTGACCTCGATTACCGGCCTTATACATGGACTTCGCCGGAAGAAACGGCGGTTTATTATAACCTCGCGGCCGAGAAATGCGACATCATCCTCGGCACCCGCGAAGAGTTCGACATGATGGAAACGTTCGAGCACAACCCGGAGCACAGCGACCAAGTGACGGCGGGCAAATGGTTCGATTATTCCGCCAAAATCGTCATCATCAAGCACGGCAAGGACGGCTCCATCGCTTACACGCAGGACGGAGCAGACCATCGGGCAAAGAGCTTCCCCGCCAAGGTCGTCAAGACGTTCGGCGCCGGCGACTCGTATGCCGCAGGATTTCTATTCGGCGTGATGCAGGGCTGGACGCTCGAGAAGAGCATGGAATTCGGCAGCGCCGCCGCGTGCATCGTCATTTCGAGCCACAGCTGCTCCGACGCAATGCCGACGGCCGCAGAGGTGCACGACTACATCGAACGCTGCAACCGCGGCGAAATCACGGCCTCATAAGCGGGCCGACTTACCGAGAGGAGAGCTGCATGCTATGACAACTACATTGAAAAACTGGATCGGCGGCGAGTGGATCGCTTCCGCATCCGACCGTACCGAGCCGGTCTATAACCCGGCCACCGAGGAAATTCTCGCTTATGTGCCGCTGTCCACCCGCGAAGACGTCGACCGCGCCGTACGCAGCTCCAAGGAAGCGTTCCAAACCTGGAGCCGCACGCCGGTGCCGCGCCGCGCGCGCGTCTTGTTCAAATACCAGCAGCTGCTGGTCGACCACTGGGAGGAGCTGGCGCGTCTTGTCACGCAGGAAAACGGCAAAAGCTACACCGAAGCCTACGGCGAGGTGCTGCGCGGCATTGAGTGCGTGGAATTCGCCGCCGGCGCGCCGTCGCTGATGATGGGCAAGCAGCTGCCGGACATCGCCACGGGCCTGGAGTCGGGCATGTACCGGTATCCGGTAGGGGTGGTCGGGGGAATTACGCCGTTCAACTTCCCGATGATGGTTCCGTGCTGGATGTTCCCGCTCGCCATCGCCTGCGGCAATACGTTCATTTTGAAGCCTTCGGAGCGTACGCCCTTGCTAGCGAACCGCTTGGCCGAGCTGTTCCGCGAAGCGGGCCTGCCGGACGGCGTGCTGAACATCGTTCACGGCGCGCATGACGTGGTGAACGGCATCCTCGAGCACAAAGACATCAAGGCCGTGTCGTTCGTCGGCTCCCAACCGGTGGCGGAGTACGTGTACAAGACCGCATCCCACCATGGCAAAAGAGTTCAGGCGCTCGCCGGCGCCAAAAATCACTCCATCGTCATGCCGGATGCGGACCTCGACCTGACGGTGAAGGAAATCACCAACGCCGCCTTCGGCTCCGCAGGCGAGCGCTGCATGGCCTGCTCCGTCGTCGTTGCGGTCGGCGAGGTCGCGGACAAGCTCGTGAACAAGCTGAAAGCGGCGGCCGACAATATCACGATCGGCAACGGGCTCGACGAAGGCGTATTCCTCGGACCTGTGATCCGCGGCCCGCATAAGGAGCGGACGCTGAAATATATCGAGCACGGCGAGAACGAAGGAGCGCTGCTCGTCCGCGACGGGCGCAGAGATGCGGCTTCGGACGGGAAAGGGTATTTCGTCGGCCCGACGCTGTTCGATCAGGTGCAGGGCGGCATGAAAATTTGGGAGGATGAAATTTTCGCCCCTGTCCTGTCGATCGTGCGGGTTGCGACGCTGGAGGAGGCGATCGAGCTGTCCAACCGCTCGGAGTTCGCCAACGGCGCGTGCCTGTTCACGCGAGACGGCGGCAACGTGCGCCAATTCCGCGAGACGATCGACGCCGGCATGCTCGGCGTGAACCTTGGGGTGCCGGCGCCGATGGCGTTCTTCCCGTTCTCCGGCTGGAAGAAATCGTTCTACGGCGACCTGCACGCGAACGGCACGGACGGCGTGGAGTTTTATACGCGCAAGAAAATGGTCACGGCGAGATGGTAAACCCGCTTTAGGAGGGGCTGCGGAAAAAGATTTGCCTCCGGCCGCTATTGAAATCGTAACATTAGATTGTCATTTTAGAGGAATCGTTACGATTTCAAAGGCGGGCGCTGTCGCTCCTGCGGCAAACCTTTTTCCTCCGCGGCACCATGCTGCTCTTGTAGACCATTTTCTAGCGCGATCAGGGAAGTAGCAGAAAGAAATGAAAGGAGCTGGTACGATGACGCTCGTTTCCATGAAAGCGATGCTGCAGCAGGCACTGGAAGGCAAGTACGCCGTCGGGCAGTTTAATTTGAACAATCTGGAATTTACTCAGGCCATCCTTCTCGGGGCGCAGGAGGAGCAGGCGCCGGTCATTCTCGGCGTCAGCGAGGCTTACATTCCTTATATGGGCGGGCTTCCTACCATTGCAGGGATGGTGAAGTCGCTGATCGATCACTACGGCATTACGGTGCCGGTGGCGCTCCATCTGGATCACGGCTCGACCTATGACGTGTGCCTTCAGGCGATTCACGCGGGCTTCACTTCGGTAATGATCGACGCCTCGCACCATCCGCTGGAGCATAATATCGACGTCACCCAGCGGGTGACGCAGGCGGCTCATGTACTCGGCGTGTCCGTGGAAGCGGAGCTCGGACGCATTACCGGACGCGAGGACGATCTCGTGGTCGATGAAGCGGAGGGGATGTACGCCGTAACGGATGAATGCGTCCGGCTTGTCCGCGAGACGGGCATCGATTGCCTGGCGCCGGCGCTCGGTTCCGTTCACGGCCCTTACCGCGGGCAGCCGAAGCTCGGCTTTGACCGGATGGGCGAAATTCAGCGCGCCACGGGGCTTCCGCTGGTACTGCACGGCGGGAGCGGACTGCCGGATGACGAAATCCGCCAGGCGATTTCGCTCGGCACGGCCAAAATCAATGTAAATACGGACAATCAAATGGCCTGCACGGCCGTGATTCGCCGCTTTTTGAACGAGCATCCCGAGGCGTACGATCCGCGAAACTATTTGATCCCGGCCCGGGAAGCGATTAAAGCAACAGTACAGGCCAAAATCCGGTTATTCGGATGCTCGGGCCGAGCGGGAGGACATGCCTAATGAAGAAGATCAGAATCGGCATCATCGGCGCGGGCCGGATCGGCAAAATCCACGCCGACAATTTGCGGCGCCATCCGCAGGCGGAAATCGCCGCCGTCAGCGACCTGTTCGCCGGACCGGAGCTGGAAGCCTGGGCGGCGGCCCGGGGCATCGGCACCGTGACAAAGGACAGCATGGAATTGATTACGAATCCCGACATCGATGCGGTGTTCATTTGCTCCTCGACCGATACCCACGTTCCGCTCATTATCGAAGCGGCTAAGGCGGGGAAGCATATTTTTTGCGAGAAGCCGGTCTCGATGGAGCTGGACCGGACGGAGGAGGCGCTTGAGGCGGTCCGTGCGGCCGGAGTGAAGCTGCAGGTCGGGTTCAACCGCCGCTTCGACCATAATTTCAAACGCGTGCGCGAGCATGTTCTGGGCGGAACGATCGGGGAGCCCCATATCGTAAAGATTACGTCCCGCGACCCGAATCCGCCTCATGACGATTACATTCCGCGTTCCGGCGGCATGTTCATGGACATGATGATCCACGACTTCGATATGGCGCGGTATTTGTGCGGCAGCGAGGTCGAGGAGGTGTATACGCAGGGTGCTGTCTTGATTAATCCGGTCTTTGCCCAGTATGGAGACGTCGACACGGCCGTCGTGACGCTGCGCTTCAAGAACGGCGCACTCGGCGTAATCGACAACAGCCGCCAGGCGGTGTACGGCTATGACCAGCGGGTCGAGGTGTTCGGCTCCAAGGGCAGCGCGGCCGTAACGAACGATCATCCGAATACGGCGGAGATCAGCACGGCGGAAGGGCTGTTCCGCGATAAGCCGCTGCATTTTTTCCTGGAGCGCTATAACGAGGCCTACATCGAAGAGACGCATATGTTTATCGATAGTCTGGTAAACGACAAGCCGGTTCCGGTGGACGGCAACGACGGCTATCAGGCGGAACGGATCGCGCTCGCGGCGCTGCTGTCGCTTCGGCTGGGTAGGCCTGTCAAGATCGACGAAGCCGATGCGCTGCAGAAGTCGTCGCTGGAATCGGTTTAATCCGGAAGGAGGAGGACATAGCCATGTCTGAACTGATTGTGAAGCCTGCACCAAGCCCTGGGCCGGACGGCACGCTCCTGACGGTGACGCCGGAGTCGGCTGGATGGGAGTACGTCGGATTTGAGGTAGTAAAGCTGGAGGAAGGCGGTCATCTGCGCCGGGAAACCGGGGAGAACGAGGTATGTCTTGTGCTGCTCTCCGGCCGGGCGGATGTGAGCACGAGGGAAGGCGCCTGGCCGGGCATCGGCCGGCGGATGAGCGTGTTCGAGAAGACGCCGCCGTATTCGGTCTATATCCCCGACGGCGACTTCTATGAAGTGAAGGCTCTTACACCGCTGGAGCTGGCCGTATGCGCGGCCCCGGGCCGCGGCAGCCACCCGGCAAGACTGATAGGGCCGGAGCAGGTGGGCGTCGAGACCCGCGGATACGGGAATCTGGAGCGGCAGATTCATAATATTTTGCCGGAACAGGAGCCTGCGGACAGCCTGCTGGTCGTCGAAGTATTCACGCCGAACGGCCATTGGTCGAGCTATCCGCCGCACAAGCATGACCGCGACGCGCTTCCGGAGGAGTCGCTGCTCGAGGAAACCTATTACTTCCGTGTGCAGCCGGAGAGGGGCTTTGCTATGCAGCGCGTCTATACGGACGACCGTTCGCTCGACGAGACGCTGATCGTGAAGGACGGCGAAGCGGTCCTCGTCCCGCGCGGCTACCATCCGGTATCGGCGCCTCCGGGATACGACGTCTATTATCTCAACGTGATGGCAGGTCCGTCGCGCACCTGGAAGTTCCATAACGATCCCGACCATGCCTGGATCATGACTAAGCCGAAGGAAGCGTAAAGCGGTTGCAAGTTGGGCCGATCCCCTTCATAATGAAATAAACATATCCTTAGAGAAAAAACGGGGAAGCACAATGAAAGCAACCATTTATGATATCGCCCGGGAAGCGGGGGTATCGATAGCCACGGTCTCTCAAGTCATTAACGGCAAAGGCAAAATCAGCGAGGAACGTCGCAGCGAGATCATGCAAATCATAGAGCGGCTGAATTACCAGCCGAGCGTGATCGCCGCCGCCCTTACCGGGAAAAAAACGTATACGCTCGGCCTGCTCGTACCGGACATTTCCAATCCGTTTTTTGCCGAGATCGCCAGGGCGGTGGAGGACCAAGGGCATCAGCTCGGGTACAGCGTCATGATTTGCAGTACCGACAATAAGGATGAGCGCGTGGAGCGCTACTTGTCCCTGCTGCAGCAGAAGAGCGTGGACGGGATTATCATCGGCACGGGGATCGAGAACAAGGAAATGTTGAAGCCGCTGCTCGAACGGGATATCCCGATTGCTTTAATTGCCCGGGAAATGCCGTCGCTCGACGTGAATACCGTTGTGGTGGACGATTTCATCGGCGGCGCCCTGGCTGCGCGGCATTTGACCGGTCTTGGCCATGCGCGGCTGGCGGTATTGGCGGAGGAAGCAAGGGTCAGCTCCAGCCGGGAGCGGGTCAGAGGCTTCATGCAAACGCTGGAGGAGGCGGGGTTGAACCGTGAGGACGTGATCGTGCGTCACTGCGACTATGTGGTGGAGGACGGCAAACGCAAGGCGCTTGAGCTGCTAAGCACATCAGGACGCCCGACGGCGATCTTCTGCTGCAATGATCTGCTTGCCATCGGCGCGCTTCAAGCGGCCAAGGAGCTGGAGCTCCGCGTGCCCGAAGACTTGTCGGTCATCGGCTTCGACGATACGATTCTCGCTTCGGTTACGGATCCGCCGCTGACCACGGTAGCCCAGCCGATCGGCTCGATGGGGAACAAGGTCGTCGATTTGCTGGTACAGGAGCTGAAGAAGGAAGCGGACTTCAAGCAGCGGGTCGTTCTGCGGCCGGAGCTCGTCGTGAGACGCTCTGCGGCTGAGCCGCCGTCCGGTTCATAAACAACCGGCCGTTCATGATCGTAAGAGCAATTCAAAATAGCATCTCAAAAGAGTATCTCTTAAGATCAGTGCAAACGGACACTTCCCGAACCGAACGGGGGTGTCTTTTTTTTCGTTGAATTTATAAGTATTCGTAACTTATATCCTTGTAAGACAAGGCCGGCGCAGCCATTTATTCTGAACGTTATAGAAAGTTTAAGTTCGCTAAAGCGTTAAAGCGGACTGCAACTTTCTATACCAAGAAAAACTACCTATAAAAACGGTCTGGCTGCTTTGAAGGACTCCGATAAGGAGTTTTTCTTATTGCGTCGGCCATGCTTTTGTCTAAAAAGTCCTAATGCTGCAAAAAAGTACGTTTCATTCTGTCTGTCTTTGCAAGAATCTCCGATTGCCGGAAAGCCGACGGTTTCCTATTGTGAAGAGCAGATGTGCAAGAGGAAGCGAAAACAGCCGACCCTTACCCTAGCGATAAAGGAGAAGGAACCGATGAATGACCAGACGATGAATATTCCACTTCGGTGGCTGCAGGAGAACAAGAGGGAACGACCGGCCGGCGTGACTTGGGGCGTGCCCTGGAGGGAGGGAGAGCTGAAACGGGAGGAGAACCTTGTGCTGTTTAGCGCAGCGGGAGAGCCCGTACCTGTTCAAAGCTGGACGACGGCTTATTGGCCGGACGGCAGCGTCAAATGGACGGCCCATGCCGCTTCGGTCGCCGCATCCGACCGGACGGGCGGTTATGTGCTGCGGAAGGGGGAGCCTGCATGCGGAGTGAAGCCCCTCGCCGTGAAGGAAACCGATGAGACCATTGAGGTCGATACGGGCATCCTGATCTGCCGGTTGAACCGAAGCGGAGCTTCCGTTATCCGGGACATCGAGCGTGAAGGCAAGCGGTTGTGCGGCGGGGCGATGCTCGTCGGCATCCGCGAAGCCCGCGAGACGCTTCATGGCGCGAAGATCATGCGGGAAGAAACGTTCCACAGCGAGATCGACCGGACCGAGGTGGAAACGCAAGGACCCGTGCGAACGGTGGTCAAAATGACCGGCAAGCATCGGATGCTTGAGGACGGCCGGACCTGGCTCCCTTTTACGCTGCGTTTCTATTTCTACGCCGGGCAGGACACGCTCCGAATCGTTCACAGCTTTCTGTTCGACGGAGATGCAGAGCAAGATTTCATTAAAGGTCTCGGCATGAGCTTCGACGTACTGCTCGAGGGAAAGCTGTATAATCGTCACCTGCGGTTTGCAGGGGATTCCGGCTTCCTCAGCGAGTCGCCCCAAGGGCTGATGACGTTCCGAACGACCGGCAGGTACCAGGATTTGTACCGCGAGCAGACGGACGGGAAAAAGGTTGCCTTCGACCCTCAGGAGGATGCCCGGTTCATGGAGCTGATCGATGATCTTGCCGTATGGGACAGCTTCAAGCTGGTGCAGCATACGGCGGATTCTTACACAATTACGAAGCGGACTAAGGAAGCGTGCAGCTGGATCCGCGCGGCGTCCGGCGGCATAGCGCGGGGGCTCGCCTACGTCGGGGGAGAGAACGGAGGGCTTGCCCTCGGGGTAAGGCATTTTTGGCAAAAATCACCTTCGTCGCTGGAGATTCACGGACTTTCCCGGGACGCCTCCACGGTAACGGCTTGGTTCTGGTCGCCGGATGCTTCGGCCATGGATTTGCGCCATTACGATACCGTGACGCATTTGAAGTCATCCTACGAGGGCTTCGAGGAGCTCCGCAGCACCCCGTACGGCGTGGGCAATACGACGGAGCTGAGCCTCAGCTTCCATGGCCGGACGCCGGACAGGGAAACGCTGGAGGCGCTGGCGGAAGAGAAGGAAGACCCGGCCCTCTTGGTCTGCGAGCCGCAGCGTTACTACGACTCGCGCGCGACGGGCATCTGGAGCCTGGTCGACCGGAGCACGGAAAGCAAGGCCGCTCTCGAGGACGGCATGGACGCCGTCTTCCGGTTTTACCTGGAGGAGGTCGAGCAGCGGCGCTGGTACGGCTTCTGGGATTACGGCGACGTGATGCACAGCTACGATCCGGTCCGGCATACGTGGCGCTACGATATCGGCGGCTGTGCCTGGCAGAACACGGAGCTGGTGCCGAACCTTTGGCTGTGGACGATGTTCCTGCGCACGGGCCGGCTGGACGTGTTCCGCTTTGCCGAAGCGATGACCCGGCATACGAGCGAAGTCGACGTCTACCATATCGGAGAGTACGCTGGACTCGGCTCCCGCCACAATGTGCTTCACTGGGGCTGCGGCTGCAAGGAGGCGCGGATCGGCATGGCCGGGCTTCACCGGATGTACTATTATTTGACCGCCGATGAGCGCATCGGAGACATCATGGACGAAGTGAAGGATGCGGACTATGCCACGGCGGGCCTGGACCCGATGCGTTCCTATTATCCCAAGGACGAATTCGTTACGCATACCCGCAGCGGCCCGGACTGGTCGGCCTTCTGCTCCAATTGGCTGACGCGGTGGGAGCGGTACGAGGATACCTTTTACCGGGACAAAATGCTGACCGGGCTCGATTGTCTCAAAAGGATGCCGTACCGGCTGCTTACCGGTCCGGTGTTCGGCTACGATCCGGCGACCGGCATTCTGGAGCATATGGGCGATGAGAACTGGGGTCATCATCTTATGATCTGTATGGGCGGAGCGCAGGTGTGGATGGAGATGGCGCAGCTGCTGAAGGATGCGGAATTCGCGGACATGATCGCGGAGTACGGGGCGTTCTATAACTTGCCGAAGGAAGAGAAGGCGCGGCGGACCTCGGGGGCGATACCTGGGAAAGATTGGAATATTCCGATGCTGTCGACGGCGATGATGGCTTATGCGGCCCGGCATGCGCAGGACAGCCAGCTGGCCCGGGAGGCCTGGAGCTATCTGCTTCAAGAGACGAACCACTGGCAAATCCGCATTCCGCTGGAGACGGAGCCCGTGGAGCGAAGCGAATATATTTGTCCGATCCGAGAGATTCCTTGGATGTCGACGAATACGGCAGCCCAGTGGTGCCTGAATACGATGATTTGCCTGGAGCTGATCGGGGATCAGCTGCCGGAGACGAATCAAACGGAGGTGGCTGCCGGATGACGGACATGAAGCTGCTCTATGATAATCCGCTAAGCGGACCGGAATGCCTGGAGGGCTTCCGGATGGAAGGGCCCGGGGAAATGACCTTCCCTCATGGGCGACTGCGTCTTGAAAGCCGCTTGGGCCCGTCCGAGGGGCTTAAGGCGAACTTCGTGCTGTGGTGTCCAGTCGTTTTCCCGGACCGCATCGCTATCAGCTGGGAATTCCGGCCGGTGAGAGAGCCGGGGCTGGCCATGCTGTTCTTTGCGGCCTCCGGAGCCGGGGGTAAGGATCTGTTCGACCCGGCGCTTGCGCCGAGGGACGGGCAGTACGAGCAGTATCATCACGGGGAGATGAACGCCTACCATGCGGCATATTTCCGCCGGGCGCTGAAGGAGGAGCGCGCGCTTCACGTCTGCAATCTGCGCAAAAGCTACGGGCTCCATCTCGTCGCCCAAGGAGCCGATCCGATCCCCGGCGCGGAGGATGCGGTGGAGCCGTACCGGATAAGCCTGATCAAAAATGGGGCGTCGATTCGGTTTCTCATCAACGAGCTGCCGATCTTCGATTGGACCGATGACGGCGAAGCTTACGGGCCCGTGCTGGGCGGCGGCCGGATCGGCCTTCGCCAGCTGGCGCCGATGATCGGTGATTATGCTCATTTGCAGGTCTGCCAATTGGCGGATGAGAAGGAGGAAAGCGGGGCATGAGGCAAACGAAGCTATTCATCGCAGGCGATTCGACAGCGGCCAGCTATCCGCCGGAGCAGGCACCGATGGCGGGATGGGGACAGCTGCTCTGTACCTTGTTCGATGCGCGGCAGGTCCTGGTATGCAATGAAGCGAAGTGCGGCCGTAGTTCGAGAAGCTTCATCGCGGAGGGGTACTTTGACCGGATTCGGGAGCGGATCGGAGCGGGCGATTATTTGTTCATCCAATTCGGACATAACGATCAGAAGCCGGGCGGCGGGTTTACGGATCCTTCCGGCTCTTACCCGGAAACCCTTGCGCGTTACGCAGCAATGGCTCGCGATCAGGGAGCTGTTCCCGTGCTGCTCACTCCGGTAGAACGGAGACATTTTGACGCAGAGGGGCGGCTGCTGGAGACGCACGGAGACTATCCTGAAGCGGTTCGACGCTTGGCCCGGGAGTTGGATGTGCCTTTGATCGACCTGTGCCTCAGCAGCCGTGCGCTGTACGAGTCGCTCGGACCGGAGGCGTCGAAGGGGCTGTTCGTGTGGTTGGAGCCGGGTGAGCACCCGAATTATCCGGACGGCGTCCATGACAATACGCATTTCAATGAGCGGGGCGCGCGCGAAATCGCCCGGCTGGCGGCGGATGGGATCGCCGCCGCCGATGTGCCCCTGAAGCATGCGTTGCTTCCGGCGGGACACATTCAGACCTCTTGAAGGAGATGCTGCCAATGAAACCAATAGCTATACGGCTTGCTGCGCCGATCCTGTTGGCAGGGATGCTCTCCGCCTGCGGCGGTCCGGCCGCTACGGACAATCCTGCCTCCACCGCAGACCGGGAGGGGCCGGTCGAGCTCGTTTTTTATTCCATGAGCAAGGATTTGGAAGCTTCCTTCAACGATCGGTACGGAGATGCGATCCGGAAGAAATTCCCGAATTATACGATCAAATATATTCAGCGGGGCACTGGAACCGATCTGCAGGACCTGCTTAACGCCGGCCAGCGTATCGATATTCATTGGGATTCGATCGGCTCGTTCCCAAACAGCAACATTGTATACGGCCTGAGCTATGACATGACCGATTTGATCAAAAAGCACAACGTCGATCTAAGCCGCTTCGAGCCGAGCCTGATCGATGCCATGAAGCAGCTCGGCGACGGCAAGATTTACGGCCTGCCCGTATATAACGAGCGGATGGCGCTGTTTTACAATAAGGATCTGTTCGACAAGCTCGGCGTGCCTTATCCGAAGGACGGGATGACGTGGGATGAGCTTGGAGACCTCGCCAAGAAGCTGAGCGTGGAAAAGGACGGCGTCGCGTACACGGGCTTCTCGCCTTCGATCAACCATTTGTTCCTGACCAATCCGTATTCGCTGCCGCTGCTCGATAAGGACACCCAGAAGGCGACGATTAACAGCGACAAGTGGAAGCAGGTCATCGAAGCGCAGCTGATCCGTCCGGCCTCCAGCCCGGTTTATGCCAAGGCGATGGCCGCCTACAACGGCAAAATTCCGGACCTGCAGCAGTTCGCCAAAGACCAGACGCTGGCGATGTTCATTTCGTCGCCGGTTCTGCCTTCGGTGATGAAGAAAGAGCTGTCGCAGTTTAATTGGGATATCGTGTCGTATCCGGAAATGAGCGACCTGCGCGGAATCGGTCCCCAGTCGTATCCGGGGTATTTTGCCATCACGAAGATGGCTCGGAATAAAGACGCGGCCATGGAGGTGCTCAAGTATTTGACCTCGGATGAATATCAGCTGGAATACTCCAAAAAAGGGATCATGACCTCGCTGAAGAGCGATTCGGTGCAGAAGGCGTTAGGCTCGGAGAGCTCGTTCAAGGGGAAAAATTACGGCGCGTTCTTCTACAACAAGTTCCCGGCCATGGCTAACAAAAGCGTCCTGGAAAGCCAGGTGGCTGTGCTCGGCACGTACACCAAGAACATGAATAAAGTGGCGGCCGGCACGATGGACCTCAATACGGCGCTGCGAACGGCCGAGGAAGAGACGAACAAGCTTGTGGATGATTTTAAGAAGAAATAAGCAAGCTGCGGCAGGTTCGGCGCCCCTGGTGCCGGGCCTGCTTTTTTTTCTGAGATTCACGATGTTTCGGCTTGCCTGAGGGGCGGGATTTCGGTATGTTGGAAGTGGGTATTGCAGTTCTACCATGGATTAACCTAAGGAGGAGAAACGGTGAGTCAAGCGAGAGCATTTGAAGCGGATTACCAAGGGGAACGAGCGATATATTTGGAAGCGGGCGGCTACGAGGCGGCGGTGCTGCCGGAGATCGGGGGCAACCTGATCGCGTTCCGCGAGCCGGCCAAAGGATACCGGTTCCTGCACGAGCCGCTGCCGGATGAGATGGAAGCGTTCAAGGCGAATCCGATCATCCACGGCATTCCGGTGTTATTCCCGCCTAACCGCTATGAGGACGGCAAATTCCCATGGAACGGGCGAACCTACGAATTCCCGGTGAACGAGCCGAGTACAGGCAACCATTTGCACGGCTTCGTACATAACATTCCTTGGGAAGCCGAGAGCTTCGGTACGATGGGGGCGGAGAGCTTCGTAACGCTTCGGCTAAAGGTGGACGCAGTTCACCCGGTGTACCGGTTTCTGCCTCATGCCTTTACGATCCGGCTTACCTATTCGCTCGGCGAATGGGGGCTGTCCCAGCGCGTGTCGGTGCGCAATGACGGGGAAGAGGCGATGCCATGCCTGCTAGCTTTCCACACGGCGGTCAATGCGCCTTTTGCTGAGAACGCTTCGGCGGCGGATTACCGGTTCCGAATGACGATCGGCAAGCGCTGGGAGCTGAACGAACGGATGCTTCCGACGGGACGCTTCCAGCCGCTGACGCCGGACGAGGAGCGGATGAAGGGTGAAGGGCTGTCGCCGTTCTTCGAGGCGATGGACAACCATTACACCGTGGAGCCGCAGGACGGTCGCAACCGCATGGAACTCGCGGATACCCGCAACGGGGTTGTGTTGGTCTATGACGCGGGCACCGCGTACAAGATGTGGATGATCTGGAACAACAACGCTGCGGAAGGCTTCTTCTGTCCGGAGCCGCAGGTGAACCTGGTGAACGCGCCGAAGGTTGCGCTGCCCGCCGAGGAGATCGGCCTGCTGTCGCTCGCTCCGGGCGAGATCTGGGAAGCGGCAAGCCGCATGTACTGCCGGCCGTTGTAAGATGTAAGTCCCGGTGCGAAGGGGTTCGCGCCGGGACTGTTTTTGTTGATAAGACTTATAAGTTTTTCGCGGGCTTATAGCTTCGCATCAACCTTGATAAACGCGCTGGTCCTTGTAAGACAAGGACGGCGTAGCCGTTTATCCTGGTGTAAATTACCTAATAGTTAACCGCCTCGACACCTGTTTGTATATTTTTCGCATCGTCGTTAGCTCTTGCTCCGAAACCTCCTGCGGATCCTGCAATGTCTCGCTCAGCGGTACGATTTGATATTTCGGGTCAAGGACCCATGTCGGGATAAAACGGGCTCCAATAATCTCCACTTTCCCCCGATCGTCTTTTCGCAAGGATATTTGAGCGATCACCCCGTTTTTGGTATGATCGTTCAATTTTAACCGCGTAGTGATCAGATTGCCTAAGGAATAAATCACGAACCGCTTTTTTCTGACGCCATAGATGTCGGCGACGTTATGGAATTCCGCGGGCTGGACGACATGAGGGTGCGAGCCCAGAATGATATCAGCCCCGTGTTTAAACAACAGATGAACGAGACGCTTCTGCCGTTCGTCAGGCAGAAGCCGATACTCTTTGCCGAAATGAAGGCATACGATGACAACATCCGTTTTCTTTTTCAATTGCCGGATGTCATGAATGATCTTGCACGGTTGGATTCGATTCACCGCCCATTGCTCATTCCTCGGTACGGGAATCGAATTCGTCCCAAGCGTATAGGCTAATATGCCGATTGCGATCCCATTTATATTTTTAATAAGAACATCCTTCGATTCCCGAAAAGAGCGGGATGTGCCGGTATGGGCAATCCGATTCCGGTCAAGTACATCCAGTGTTCGCTGCAGCCCTTGGATCCCGTAGTCCATGCAATGATTATTTGCGGTGATCAGCACATCGAAGCCTGCTTTTCCCAAGCTCTTGCCAAGTTCGTCCGGACAATTGAACAGGGGATAACTGTTTTTCGGGTTTCTTGGCTGGCGTTTGAAGTTGGCGGTTTCATCGGTTCCTGCAAAAACCGTTTCGAGATTGCCGATCGTCAAATCCGCCTTCTTCAAATAAGGAGCGATTTTTTCAAACATCCCGTCGAATGAATAACGCTTCTTGTCATCACCGGGAAGCTGCGCTGCGAGAATAAGCTTGCTCCTCATCATAATATCGCCGACGGCCGCGATCCTTATTTCGGTTGGCATGGAATCTCACCCTTCCCATATTTCATAACATCAACAGGGTATGAGGACCTGAACCGTTTTGATACCGGACAATCACAAAAGAAGTCCGCTGTCATAACGTGTAGGTAGGAGGTGGAAGGGACTTTATGAAACGATTCGGCATATTGCAAGCGGCTTTTCCTGCGAGAGGTTCAAAGTTATCGGCAAGCTCCTCCTATGTCCCCGAGGTTACATGGAGATTGTTTCATGCGGCGGGAAAAAAGCACGGCATGCAGGTTCTTTTCTTTCGGTCGGAGGATGTGGATTTCGGCAAGCGCAGGGTGCATGCATGGTCCTCTTCTTCGAGTAACGGGCTTTCGGGCTGGAAGCGGAGCTGGCACCCGTTACCGGACGTTTTATATGAAAATTACCCGATAGGGAGAAATGGCTTCCGCACGAAAGCCCTGGCTGTCAAGCAAAGGTTCAAACGGCTCGGCATTCCGGTGTTTAACCCGGCTTTCTTTAACAAAGCAGTCCTGCAAAAGATTCTGAGCCGCAGCCCGATCGTCCGTCCCTATCTGCCGGACGCCAAGATTGCCGTCAAAGCTTCGGATGTGACAGGGTTCTTAAAAAAGTACGGCGTCGTTTATCTCAAACCCGTCAACGGATACCAGGGAAGGGGCATTATCGAAGTCCGGCAGCTTTCCCGGGATCAAATTCGGGTGAAGTCCGATAAGTTCGACGAAAAAAAGTCGCTGCTGCAAACGTATTCGCTGCCAAAGTTCGAGTCTTTTACAGGGAAGCTGATGAAGCGGAAAAGGTATCTCGTGCAGCGAGGGCTGGACTTGTTAAAAAAGGGCGACCGCAAAATCGACTTTCGCGTCGTAGTCCACCGGGGAGCCGACGGAAAGTGGCATTCCGCCGGGATCAGGCCCAAGCTCGGTAAAGCGGGATCGATGGTCACCAACAGTCATGCCGGAGGAACGAAGACCCTGTGGGAAAAACTGGAGCTATGGGCGCATCGAACCGGAGCCCCGCTGCCGGGAGCGGGGGAACTCGAAAAACCGGCGCTTGCCGCAGCCAAGTATTTGACCCGATTCAGACCGACCCTGAGTCATCTGGGAATTGACGTCGCGGTGGACAACAGGAAAGGCATCTACCTTCTGGATTTCAACGTAGTGCCGGGGCGCGACCTGCTCACGCCCGCAATGCTTCGACGCGTTACGAAGCTGATAACCGGATTCGCCCGCTATTTGGCCACCAAACGTAAATGATTGACCGGCCTCCAGTGACAAAGTGGTTTTGGCCCATCAACCGGCCGAAAAAAAGATTAGCCTCTGAAAATAAAAAGCCGCTTCTCCGAACAGCCGAATCTGTACCGGAAAAGCGGCTTTCGCTGCACGAAGCTAGTCATGATGATTTCATCTGACTTGCCAGTGAGGGATGAGCCCTCACCCGTTCACCTTCAAGCGAATGACATTCCACGACGCCTTCGCCAGCCGTGCCTCGACGGCCGAATCCGAAACGATCGCTCCGCCGTTCGTATGCGGCTTCACGCGGTCCGGCTCCGCCTGTGTATTCACGGCCTTCAGGTCATCGTGCTCCAGCACGATGTGCTCGATCAAGCGGCAGCCGCCGAAGCTGCGCAAATCCACCTGAAGCGGCAGCGTGCGTTCCAAGTCCCGGTTGACGGCAAACACCGTCACTTCGCCGCGTTCCTCATTGTGGACGGCAACGGCCTCCAGGTAAGGCACATCGGTTATTTCCTTCGTATCGTACTTCGGAGAGCGGATCAGAGGGACGAGCGCTTGGCCCCGGCCGAACAGAGAGGCATGCAGATAAGGGTAAAAGATCGTCTGCCGCCAAGCCGGTCCGCCGTTTGCGGTCATGATGGGCGCGATCACGTTGACGAGCTGGGCAAGGCAGGCCATCTTGACCCGGTCCGCCCGCTTCAGCAGGCTGATCAGAAGACAGCCGACAACGAGTGCGTCCTCGTGGTTGTAAACGTCCTCCAGCTGGGGCGGAGCCACCTGCCAGGGAGCGATTTTTTTGTCCGCGTCGTTGGAATGGTACCATACGTTCCACTCGTCGAAGGAGAGGTACATCTTCTTCTTGCTGCGTTTCTTTGCCTTCACGTAGTCGCAAGTCGCGATGACCGTATGGATGAAATCATCCATTTCGAGCGACCGGGCGAGAAAGGTCGGGGTATCGCCGTTCCGGTTGCTGAAATATTGATGCAGGGACAAATAATCGACATGCTCGTACGTGTGATCCAGCACCGTAGCTTCCCAATCGGGGAAGGTCTTCATGGCGCGGCTCGAGCTGCCGCAGGCGACCAGCTCGATGGACGGATCGACCCACTTCATGACCTTGGCACTCTCCAGCGCGAGGCGGCCGTATTCCTCGGCGGTTTTGTGGCCGATCTGCCACGGACCGTCCATTTCGTTGCCGAGGCACCACGTTTTGATGGCATGCGGCTTCTCATACCCATGCTCGATCCGCAGGTCGCTCCAGTAGGTGCCGGAGGCATGGTTGCTGTATTCCACAATGCTGCGCGCTTCCTCTACGCCGTGGGTGCCCAGATTGACGGCCCACATCACTTCGGTATTCGCCTTGCGGGCCCAGTCCGCAAATTCGTTCAAGCCGACCTGGTTCGGCTCGACAGTGCGCCAAGCGAGCTCAAGCCGCTTCTTCCGTTGGTCCTTCGGCCCAATGCCGTCCTTCCAGTCGTAGCCGGAGACGAAGTTGCCGCCGGGATAGCGGACAATGGGCACCTGCAGCCCGCGGATCAGCTCCAGCACATCGGTGCGAAAGCCCTGCTCGTCGGCTTCCGGATGCTCCGGCTCATAAATCCCGCCGTACACGGCGCGGCCCAAATGCTCGATAAACGAGCCATAGAGGCGGGGATCGACTTCGCCGATGCGGAAGTCTTTGTCGATAATCATAGTTGCGCGTTCGGAGGTCATGCGAATTCATCCTTTCAAGTTGAAATAATAAATATATAAACTATATACATAAAAACATTAACTAGTTATAATAAACCATACGATCAGAGCTTTTGGCAATCTATTTTTCTGAAGCCTGAATTGACTTTTATGAATTAATAATGATATTAATATGAAAGCCCATGCCGGCTACGAAGAAAGGAAGAAGCCCAAGTGATGATCAAAGCGACGACGGACGTCTCCAACTTGCCGCTGTACGAAGCGCTGGCCAGTGAAGTGCGGCTGCGCATTCTGCGCATGCTGGCGGAGCGTCCCATGAACATAAAGGAGATCGCGCAGCAGCTGGAGCTCAGCAGCGCGATTGTGACGATGCATATCCGCAAGCTGGAGGCAGGCGGACTCATCAGTACACAGATGGTGCGTAAGGAAGGAGGCACCCATAAGATGTGCACCTTGGCCGCAGAGCGCATCCAGATCGACATGCCGCTAAGCGAAGAGCCGCAGCGCAAGGTATACGAGAGCTCGATTCCTATCGGACATTATACGGCCTTCGATATTCATCCGACGTGCGGATTGGTTACGAAGGAGAAGGTGATCGGGCAGTTTGACGATCCCCGCTATTTTCTGGAGCCGGAACGGATGTACGCTCATATGCTCTGGTTCGGGAAAGGCTACGTCGAATACCGCATACCGAATTATTTGCTTCCCGGGCAGCGGCCCGAGGAGATCGAGATCGCCATGGAGCTCGGGTCGGAGGCGCCGGGGGCCAACGACAACTGGCCTTCGGACATTTCGTTTTATTTGAACGGGGTTCCGCTCGGGGAATGGACCAGCCCGGGAGATTTCGGCAGCAGCAGCAGGGGGACGTACACGCCGGAATGGTGGAGAACCGGGTTGAACCAATACGGTCATCTGAAGGTGATTCGCGTTCGGGAGGAAGGAACGTTTATCGACGGTCAGCGAGTCACGGGGACGAAGCTGAGTAATCTTCCGCTCGACCGAAACTACTGGACGCTCAGGATTGCTGTGGAAGAGGGGGCGGAGCATGTCGGCGGCTTAACGCTGTATGGAGAAGGCTTCGGCAACTACAACCAGGATGTGCTGTTCCGGGTTTATTACCGGTAAGAGACTATAGGGGTCCGCACATTCGTCACGGGCCGGTTCAGTAAAATCCCGGCTGCCGCGGGAAAGCAGCCTGAAGTGATCCTCCGGGTACATTTAGCGAAGCCGGGTTCACTAGTAGCGCCTGGAAGTTCACTACGCCCAGCCATGCCGTGCGATGGCCGACTTTACCGAACCCAGGCTCACTAGTAGTGAACTCTGGTTCAGTAAACTCCCGGCTGCCGCGGAAAGTTGATCATAGAAATCCAAAGTCTCGGCTATGTTTGGCAAAAATGTACTACCCATGCAAAAATATACAAACTGCCGGGAGCCGTTCGTACAAAATAATCCAATTGTATGGAATTTCTCTAAGCGATAAGGTGAAAAGAGAGTTTTTCCATCCTATTTCCATTCTATGGAATGACCGACACAAGCCAAGCCACTTCACGTGCCAGGAGGTGAGATCGCCTGCTGAGAGGAAAATTTTATCGGAGAAGCCTCATTCTCATTTTGATCATTACGAGCATTCCCGGTCTCATTACCGGCGTTCTGATTTACAAATTTGCCGGCGGGCGGATCGAGAACGAAATGGTGCAGCTCCATAAAAATCAGATCGCGCGCCGCGCGGAGCAGATGGATAGCCAGCTCTCCTTCCTGGAGCTGTCGCTTTCCCATTGGGCGTTCGATACGAAATTCGATTACGGTTTGAAGGAAACCGATTTTTTCAAGCAGTTCCAGAGCACCAAGGATTTGACCAAAACCTTGCTGCTGATGCAGGGTTCCCTCCCTCTGACGAGGCGTATCGAGCTTTATGCGGAAGGGCTGCAAACCGTCCATTTCGATCCGGAATTCAGTCTCGTAACGCCGGATTCGGAACCGAACAGCGAATTCCGCAGGCTGCTTGCCGGGGACGGTTCCGTCTACTGGACGCAGCTGCCGGCCGGGGAACGCAAGGAGATCGCGCTTGTGCAAAAAATACCGGGCACCTCGCCGGAGCCGTTCGGCGTGCTAGTGGCCCGGCTCGACCGTGACCGGTTGTCCGAGCTATTGAAAACGCTTGCTCCGTACGATGACGGCGAAGCGCTTCTGCTCGACGCCGGAGGCAAGCTGCTGGCCGCTGCGGGAAGCAGCGCACTCCCTGCGGGATTTCAAGAGCTGCTGCTCAAGGAAGCGGCCCGCCGTGCCGGGACCGAGCCATCGTTCCTGCTGGAAGTTGGCCGCAGTACCTATTCCGTCTCGACCGGCACCTTCGGCCGGATCGCTTCGGATTGGACGTATGTCTCCGCGGCTCCGATCAATGCGATGACGGCTCCCGTCCTCTTCTTGTCCAAGGTCATCGCCGCCGTAAGCGCAGCCGGACTGCTGCTGGCAGCGATTCTGGCCTGGTTCGCCTCCAATCGCATTTACCTGCCCTTGGGCCGTCTTCTCCGGATGCTGACGGAAGGGAGTGCGGTTGCCGCTATCGGCCGGGAGGATGAGTTCAAGCTCATCGAGAAGGAGTGGCGGCAGCTGAGCGGGGAAAGCTTGGCCCTACGGCATAAGCTGGAGGACCAGCTGCCGCAGGTGCGGGAGGGCTTCCTCCTGCAGCTGGTCTACGGCTATTTATCCGCCAGCTCGGAGGAGGATTTGCGGAGGCGGATGAGGCAATACGGCTGGGCGGTAGAGGACCGCGTCTACCGGGTGCTGGTGCTCCAGCTGACGGGCATGACCCAAGCCGATCAGAAGGGCCGATTCTCCCCGGGCGATGAGGGGCTCGTCACCTTCGCCGCCGCGAATATGATCGGGGAGCTTGCGGCGGAGCGCTTCAACCAGGCGGAGGTCATCAATTTCCACAATTTGACCGTCGGCCTGCTGCTGCTGATGCCTGCGGAACGCTCCTCTTCGTCTGCGGTCTACGAATTGGCGGATTCGCTCACGCAAGCGGTGAACCGCATGCTGAAGATGCGGGTGACGCTGAGCATTGCCGCTCCGACCGCCGAGGTGAAGGCGATTCCGGCGCAATTCGACGAAGCCCGGATTGCGCTCAGCTACCGCATGTTCGGGCATGAGAACCAGCTGATCGATCTGGAGCTGCGGCATGCCGGCGAGCCGGAGCGGGGCTTTCAATATCCGTTTGCAGAGGAACGGGAAATGATCCAGGCCATGCGCACCGGCCGGCAGGCGGAGGCGGAAGCTGCCGTTTCGGTTTTCCTGCAGGCGCTTACAACCGGCGGGGCCAAGGAGGTCGAGGTGCAGCAGGGGCTGCTGAACCTGCTCGGCAGCCTGCAGCATGCGGCCATGCAGTCCGGACTCAGCCCGGCGAAGCTGTTCAAGGGCAGCAATCCGTTCGAGCAGCTCGCATCCATTCACGAGGAGGAGCAGATCCGCTCGTGGTTCGTGTCCAAAGTCATCCGCCCTTACATTACCGCGATGGAGGAGCGGTCCGACGATCAGGTCAAGAAGATGATCGAGGAAGCGATGCTGTATATGCAGGAGCATTACCGGAACGATATTTCTCTTGACGAATTGGCGGAGCATTGCGGCACGAACGTCTTTATGCTGAGCCGCTCCTTCAAGCAGGTCACAGGCAAGAACTTCATCGATTACTTGACGGAGCTGCGCATGGCCAAGGCCAAGGAGCTGCTGCGCAATTCCGAACGGAAGATCAACGACATTGCGGAGCAGGTCGGCTACCAGCACAGCTATTTTAACCGCATCTTCAAAAAATACGAAGGCATTACCCCGACTAGGTATCGGGAGAACAGCAGAACGTAAGGCCATAAGGCGCTCCTGATCGCACAGGAGCGTTTTTTGTTCAAAATAATCGCACTGCTGCAAGAAAGTTCCAACGCCTTGCCCCGCCTGCATTTCACAGGATCAAAAATGTCCGATTGCATCCAAAATCATGCTGCCGCACAATGAGTCTAATTCAACAACCGAAAGGGGAGAGACGATGGAGCATACGACGGCAAACGAACGCACCCTGAATAAGAAAGCGCATACGGACAGCAGGGTGCTGCGGCGGCTTCGAAGGGACAAGTGGCTGTATGCGCTTCTCCTTCCGGGCGTGCTGTATTTTCTCGTCTTCAAGTATGTCCCCATGTGGGGCGTGGTGCTGGCATTCAAAAATTATCAGCCGTTCCTCGGCTTTTGGAAGAGCGAATGGGTTGGCCTGGAGCACTTCCGCAATTTCTTTCAGAATCCGGACTTCCTGAGGCTGATCAAGAATACGCTGCTCCTGTCCTTTTATAATCTGATCTTTTTCTTTCCCGCTCCCATTGTGCTGGCGCTGCTGCTGAACGAAATCCGGGTATCCCTCTACAAGCGGACGATTCAGACCTTGATCTACGTCCCTCATTTTATTTCGATGGTCATCGTGGCAAGCATCAGCTACGTGTTTCTGACGACGGAGGGGGGCGTCGTTAACGAGCTGCTGCAGCAGTATACAGGGTACAAGATCCAGTTCCTGGCCGACCCGCATTGGTTCCGGCCGCTGATCATCGCGCAGACGGTCTGGAAGGAATGCGGCTGGGGGACGATCATCTTCCTGGCGGCGCTGGCCGGCGTCGACGCGGAGCAGTACGAGGCGGCCATCATGGACGGCGCGGGCCGCTGGCGCCAGCTGTGGCACATCACTTTGCCCTCGATCCGCAGCACCATCGTGATTCTGCTCATCCTTCGGATGGGCGATGTGCTGGACAACGGCTTCGAGCAAATATACCTGATGACCAACGCCTTGAACCGCGAGGTGGCGGACGTTTTCGATACCTACGTGTACCTGATGGGGATAACCCAGGGGGCGTTCAGCTACAGTACCGCGGTCGGTTTATTCAAGTCGGTCGTCGGCGTCGTTCTTGTGTTCGGCAGCAACTTTCTGGCCCGCAGGTTCGGGCAGTCCGGCATCTATTGAACAAGGAGGCAGACCTTCATGGCCCGAACGTATACAAGCATATCCGGCACCATATTCGATTGGTTCAACTATGTTTTTCTGGCGGTGTTCGCCGGATGCACCGTCATTCCGTTTCTGTACGTGATCGCAGGCTCCTTCGCCTCGGATACCGAGCTGACGCAGCGGGCGTTCTTCATCATTCCACACAGTTTCTCCATGTCCGGGTACCGGTTCATTTTTTCATCCGATACGTTGTTCCGGAGCATCGGCGTTTCCGCTTATATTACGATCGTCGGCACGCTGGTCAATCTGCTCTTTACCGTGACGATGGCGTATCCGCTCGCACGCAAAGACTTGATGGGGCGAAACACCGTGCTGAATCTGGTCGTGTTCTCGATGCTGTTCTCCGGCGGAATGATCCCCACGTACCTCGTGGTCAAAAGCCTCGGTCTTCTCGATTCATATTGGGCCTTAATGCTGCCGGGTGCAATCGGGGCGTTCAACCTCATCGTGGTCAAGAACTTCTTCCAGGAGCTCCCTCCCGGGCTGGAGGAGTCGGCGAAGATCGACGGCTGCACCGAGATCGGGGTGCTGTGGCGCATCGTGCTGCCGCTGTCCAAGCCGGTGCTTGCCACCTTCGGCTTGTTCTATGCCGTCGGGCATTGGAACAACTTCTTTTCGGCGCTGCTCTACATCAACGATCCGACCAAATGGCCTCTGCAGGTCATGCTGCGGCAGATCGTGCTGCTTTCTCAAGCGACGATCGGCGACATGTCCCAGCTCGACCCGAACTTCGTACAGCCGCCGGAGCAAACCGTCAAGATGGCGGTCATCGTCGTCGGCACGATTCCGATTCTGCTCGTTTACCCATTTCTGCAAAAGCATTTCGCCAAAGGCGTGCTGGTCGGCTCCATCAAGGGCTGAACGGCTCCTAATACAAGCTTGAAACGACAAGGGAGGTTATGTAGTTTATGAACAGACACAAGATGAAGCGCCTGGTATCCGGCGCCGTTATGACGACGCTGGCTATGTCCGTGGCGGCCTGTTCTCCGGGAGCAGGCAAGCCGGCGGAGGGAGGAGGCGGGAAAGCCGCTTCCGGCAAAGACGGCCCGCTTGATATCAGCATCATGGCGCCGATTTTCAAGACGACTTATCCGAAGGATCACAGTCCTGTAGCCGCCGAGCTGGAGAAGTACACGAATGCGAATATTCATTTCGAATGGACGCCGAACTCCTCGTACGGGGACAAATTCAACATTACGCTGGCGTCGGGCAAGCTGCCGACCGTGATGGTCGCCCTGGACAAAGGGGCCAGCTTCGTCAATGCCGTCCGCTCCGGCGCTTTCTGGGAGCTCGGGCCGTATTTGAAGGACTACCCGAACCTGAGCAAGGCGAATCCGATCGTGCTGAACAATACGTCGATCGACGGCAAAATCTACGGCGTATACCGGGCGCGGGCTTTGGGCCGGAACGCGATCGTTTACCGGAAGGATTGGCTCGAGAACCTGAACATGCAGCCGCCTAAGACGATCGACGACTTTTATCAGATGCTGAAGGCCTTTACCTACAACGATCCGGACAAAAACGGCAAGAACGACACGTACGGCATGGTCGTCTCCAAATGGACGGGGGGCTGGGCCGGGCCGCTGGATCAAATCGCTCTATGGTTTGGCGCGCCGAACAAGTGGGGGGAAGATGCCGGAGGCAAGCTTCAGCCGGCTTTCCTGACGAAGGAATATATGGATGCGCTGAAGTTCATGAAGAAGCTGTATGACGAGAAGCTGATCAACCAGGACTTCGCCGTCTTTGATACGGCCAAATACAACGATCCGCTGAACAATAGCCAAGCCGGCGTCATCGTCGACGTGGCGGATGCGGCTGCGCGCATCGAGGATAAGATCCATCAGGCACAGGAGAAGGCGGGCAAGGATGACAAGAGCAAGCAGTTTATGGACGTTGTCGGCTCGGTCAGCGGACCGAAAGGATTGCGTGCGCTCCCGACCTCCGGCTACGCGGGAATGATCGCGATTTCCAAATCCGGCGCCAAGACGGAGAAGGAGCTTCGCCAAGTGCTTGGGTTCCTCGATAAAATGAACGACGAGAAGGCGCAAATACTCTCCGGCAACGGCATCGAAGGGAAGCATTACACGAAAGTGCAGGGCGGCGTCGAGCCTTCCAAGGACACGAACCTGCTGGAGTCCGAGCTGGAGGGCTTGAACCAAATTCTGAACTTCCTGCCGGAGGACCGCACCTTGAAAGTCGTACAGACGCCGATTCGACAGAAGCAGGACCAGGTGCAGAAGGAGAACGAGAAAATCGTCGTGCCGAACCCGGCGGAGCCGCTCATCTCGAACGTGTATACGCAGAAAGGGCCGCAGCTTGACAACATCATCAACGATGCGCGCGTCAAGTTTATCGTTGGCCAGATCAATGAAGCCGGCTACCAGGCCGCACTCGATCTATGGAAGAAAAGCGGCGGGGACGATTACGTGAAGGAAATCAATGAGCTGTACTCCAAGTCGAAGTCAAAATAAGCCGGATTCGGTATAGTACCTGATGTGGCTGCAATGGGCATCCCCTTACGAAAACCTTCCCGTTTCCGTAAGGGGATGCTTGCGCTTGCAGATCGGGAGCCTGTTTATTCCGGCTTTAATAAGCAAGAATATACAGGCTTCGGACGGCGTCCTCCGGCCTAAGAGCCGGCGATGGCTTGCCGCTCCCGGAGCGGGAGCTTATTCAGCACGAGTCCGTAGGATTCCTCCAGCATCTGCAGCAGCTCCGCCTCGGGCACCCGCCCGTTCAGTAAGACAGTGTTCCAATGCTTCTTGTTCATGTGATAACCGGGGATGACCGTCCCGGCGTACTGCTCCCTGGCGATCCAAGCCGTCTCCGGATCGGTCTTCAGGTTGGCGCTGGGCTGCCCCTGATAGGCTCCGAGCAGGGCAAACATGCGGCTTCCGACAAAAAGGACCGGCATCGCGGGATCGAACGGATAACGGACCTCCGTTCCCGGAAGACTCAAGCCGCGGGTGATGAGCTGGGCATGGTTCACGGCGGGTATTCCTCCTTACCTAATTCCATCCTCTCATTATAGCAAACTGGCAAATGAATGATAGAAAAAGGTGAATTTAGAGCAAAACCAGATGAACAATCTCCATATTCATGAGCTTTCCTTTTGTTACAGGATCGTCCCGCTGTCATAGGAACCAAGATAAACGTTTAGCGGGCGCTGATCTTGGACTGCCCATTTTTTGTTCATCGTTCATAGGACTGAGCAAGATATGGTCATTGATGAATCAGCCCCAGTTTTGTATGATAAGTGAATGGATGATAGAGCCCCGCGGATCCTTGCGCATCCACGGGGTTTCTTTGCGTAGAGGTGACAAACGGTGCTGCAATGGTTCGAATTGAAATGGAAGCGTTCTTTGGGGCGAAAAACGATTTTGCGAAATATGATGATTCTATCCTTGTTCGCATCGATAATTCCTGTTATCGCGGTCGGGTTCGGAAGCTATTTGTTTTCGGCTTCCGTCGTGCAGAGCGAAGTCAATGGGTCGAATTTGCGAATATTAAATAATGTATCCTCGACGATCGACTCGGCGCTGGACCGCATTCAAAACAATGCGATTCAAATGCTGCTGGGCAGCTTTTTCACATCCAATTTAACCGATCTGAAGCAGACGAATTATACGGGTTTCTATTCCAGCATCTCCCGCGAATTGGCCGCACTCCAAAGCGGTAATAAGGAGGCGAGCGATATCGCGATGTATGTGCCTGACGAAGGGTATCTGATATCACCTAACTACGGCGGACGCCGAATTACCGGAGAAAAAGAAAGGGAGGCTCTGCAGCAGGAGCTCGCTTCCGAGGATCAAATCAAATGGATCACCGGTCCTTATCCCAATCTGCCCGGATATGGCGGAAACGGCGTTACCTTAATCGCCAAAGTACCGCTGCAGTCGAATAAACCGATTGGACTTTTGTTTATCCGCATTGAAGATTCCATGTTCCGCAGCATTTTGGACCGCTTTGTCAGCTATCCGAATGAACATATGTACATTTTGAATGCAAACGGCGAGCTTGTCGCCTCAACCGGAAAAGAAGCAGTCCCTGAGGGACTGTCCAGTCGAGTTAAGGGCAGTGAAGGCGGCGTCAAGCGTTCTTTATTCGAATGGAATGGAACCGAGTACATGGTGACGCCATCCATTTCCGAAACATACAAGTGGCAATACATGGACATGGTGCCGGTCAAGCAGCTTAACGCGAAAGCGGGCGGAATTGCCTTGATTACAATCAGTATCGTCGTTATTGTTCTTATGCTCGGCATATGCTTTGTACTTTGGGGCACGCGCCGTGTATATCGGCCGATTGAACGGCTTATCGACCATGTGAAAGACGGTGCGGAACAGGCAGCCGATACGGACGAGATCGGCTTCGTCCGTATGCGTTGGGCCGAGCTTAGCAGCACGACAAGCAAGCTGCAGCTGAGATTGAGGGAACAGCAGCCCCTGCTTCGCGAATCGTTTGCGCTCCAGCTGCTCCAGGGCCGTTACCAGCATTATTCGGGCAATCAGCTGGTCGGCATGCTTCGCAGGTATGAGGTGCCTGCCGGCAGGGAGCACTTCGTCTTCGTCATCGCTTTCGATGCGCATCACGGAGAAAGCTCCCGCTTTCAGGAGTCGGACAACGAATTAATTGTTTTTGCAGTGAAAAATATGACATCCGATTTGTTGCGGTCGCAAGAAATGGAGGGCATCGTCATCAATCTGCTGAACGATCAGGTGGCTGTGTGGCTGTTCCCTAATGCGGAACAATCGGTAAGCGGGCTTCCAGATATCAAATCGTCCGTCGAACGGATTCGGATGCTGATTTCCGATTATTTGGGTTTGCCGGTATCGGTAGGATTGAGCCGTCCGACGGAAAAAATCGAAGAGCTGCCCGAGCTGTATGAGGAAGCCGTTCTCGCCGTCCGCTCGCGGATTATTGTCGGGAGCAGCCAAGTCATAACCCATGTGATCGGTGACTCGGAGCTTCATTACCGTTATCCGGTGGAGATTGAAACGCATCTAGAAAACTCTCTACAGCTGGGTGACCGGAATGAAGCGGAACGGATGCTGAACGAATTCGCCAAGTCGATGCAAAATGCGGTGCAAGAGCCTGAGCTCGTTCAAATGTCCTATTACCGGCTGCTTATTGCCGTCACACGTACTTCCTATTTGCTCGGACTGGATTCGGCTCAGCTGTTCGGGGAGAAAAACATCGATCCCTATACGCAAATCCGCAAAATTAACAGCATCCATGAACTGAACCATTGGTTCAGGGATTACTTGATTGAGCCGGTCACCGCATATGTGCGTGGCAAACAGGATCAAGAGCACGTGCAATTGATCCAAAAGGTCGTGCGGTACATCGAGGACAACTACCACTTCGATTTGTCGCTCGATCAATGCGCCCAAATCTGCGGGCTCAGCCCGCATTATTTGAGCAAGCTGTTCAAAAAAACGATGGACCTTTCCTTCATCGAATATTTGACGAAGTACCGGCTGGATCGGTCAATTGAGCTGCTGCGCGGCACGGATTTGACCATCGCCGAAATTGCGGAGAAGGTCGGCTACCAGACCAAAAATTTTATCCGCGTCTTCAAAAAGCACATTGGCGCAACGCCAGGCCAATTCCGGGAAGCCGATAAGGAATAAGCGTGAAACCGCATCCCCATCTTTTGTTCTACGGCATCAAAAGAAGACAATAAATGCGCATCGATACGATGAGGGGCCTCTGCAGGAGGCTCCTATTTTGTTACCGCCCTGTGCAAGAATTGGTCATTGCCGGCGGGGAACGATCTCCTGTACGATCTGACATGTGCAAGTCGTAGAATGGCTTGCGGTCATTTACATCAAGGTGCGAGGTGAGGGTATTGTCGGAATGGTTATCGGGATGGGCGGCTGCGGTAAAACGAGATAAATATTTGTATGCGATGGCGGCGCCCGGGTTATTGTTTTTCATTATTTTCAAATATGTCCCGTTGTGGGGATTGCTGCTTGCCTTTCAAAATTATTCACCCTATCTGGGCTTCTGGAACAGCGAATGGGTCGGTTTGAAATATTTCAATGAGTTTTTCGCCAATCCTGAGTTCCTGCTGCTGTTTCGAAATACAATGGCGATCAGCCTGCTGAACATTGCATTTTTCTTTCCGATACCGATTGTGGTAGCGCTGCTGCTGAACGAGGTTAGAAAGCTTGCATTCAAGAAGCTCGTGCAAACCGTCATTTATTTGCCTCATTTCCTTTCCTGGGTCATCATTGTCGGGATCTGTTTTCTGATTTTCGGTCAAGGCACGGGCATTGTGAATCAGTTGATCAGATCGAATGGCGGACATTCGATTGAATTTCTGACGAATCCGGACTTATTCTGGGGCATGCTGACAGCACAAAGCATATGGAAAGAAGCCGGATGGGGAACGATCATCTTCCTGGCCGCGCTCGCCGGCATTAATTCGGAGCTGTATGAAGCCGCGCAAATCGATGGCGCGAACCGCTGGCAGCAAATGCTGAACGTCACCATTCCGGGCATCCGCAGCACTATAATAGTTCTGCTCATTCTACGTCTGGGCCAGGTGATGGAAGTCGGTTTCGAACAAATTTATTTGATGATGAGCGGCCCGGTTGCTCACGTTGCGGATGTTTTCGATACGTATGTTTACCGGGTAGGTATCCAACAAGGCAGATTCAGTTACGCGACGGTTGCCGGACTGTTCAAATCGGTGGTCGGGCTTATTCTGGTCATCTCCGCGAACAGCCTCGCGAAAAAATTCGGAGAGGAGGGGTTGTACTAGGATGAACAAGAGTCTAGGATCCGACATTTTTACGGCGTTTAACTATACGATATTGACGTTGTTCGCTCTGGCCACCTTGCTGCCGTTCATTTATGTCATCATTATTTCATTTACGGATCCGACCGAATATTTGACCAAGTCTCTTGTGCTGATCCCTGAGACATGGAGTCTGTCGGCGTACAGGTTTATTTTCTCGACCAACGCGTTTGTGAAAGCGATGGGGGTCAGCGGTTTTCTGGCTGTCGTCGGCACAGTGCTCAGTTTGATCGTCACCAGCGCGCTTGCTTATGTGCTTTCGCGCAAACGGCTGAAGGGTAAAACCTTTTTCCTGGTCATGATCCTTTTATCCATGCTCTTCAATGCAGGCATGATACCGAACTATTTATTGGTGGACAGCCTCGGATTGATCGATTCGCTCTGGGCGCTTATTTTGCCGGCCTTAACGAGCGCTTGGTATGTTTTCCTGATGAAAAACTTTTATCAGGAGATTCCGGATGAACTGGAGGATGCCGCGAAAATTGACGGCTGCTCGGATGTCGGCGTCTTTATCCGAATCATGCTGCCTGTCTCGGTGTCCGCGCTTGCGGCTTTCGGCTTGTTCTATGCGGTAGCGTATTGGAACACCTATTTCAGCGGCGTGCTTTATATCAACAGCGATTCCATGCGCCCGCTGCAGGTGCTGCTGCAGATGCTGCTCATTTCCGCGTCGCAATTCGGCGATCCTTCGGTCGCGGCTATGATGGAAAGCGAGAAGACCGTTCCGCCGCAAGTCATTAAAATGGCGGCTGTCGTCATTTCTTCACTGCCGATCGTCATCGTGTATCCGTTTTTGCAAAAATATTTCGTCAAAGGCATGATGGTCGGTTCGGTGAAAGGCTGATTGTGAACCGCACCTATTGAAAGGGGTGATTTGAGCCAATATCGCTTCATCGCTTCGAATTAATGAATGACTTGGGCAAGCTAAATAAACGGGAGGGTTCGTATGAAAACTATGGTAAAGAAAATGACTGTCATCGTTACAGCTGTCGGCTTAGCCGCCACACTCGCAGCTTGCGGCAACACAACAACGGACGGTAAACCGGCTGCAGGAGGAGCATCTAGCAAACCGGCGGTACCGACGGATATTTCCGTTACGACGCTCGCCTTTGCCGCTGCGCCAACGGGAGAATTGGAAGCGGTAAAAAAGCTGAACGAAAAGTTCAACGTCAACCTGAAGCTGAGCTGGATTCCTTCGAATACGATTACGGAGAAGCTGAACGCGCTGCTTGCTTCCAGAGATTTGCCGGACGTGCTTTTCCTTGAAGATTTCAATTATACGCCTGCGTTCCTTAATGCCGTAGATCAAGGCGCGTTCTGGGATTTAACGCCTTATGTCAAAAATTATCCGAACCTGGCCAAGTATCCGGACAATGTATACAAGAACGCTTCTGTCAAAGGTAAGCTCTACTCGCTTCCGCGTGTCAGACCTTTGGATGGCCATGAAGCTTTAATCATTCGCAAGGACTGGCTCGACAAGCTTGGCTTGCAGGCGCCAAAAACGATGGACGAATTGAGTAAAGTTATGGAGGCGTTTACCAAGGGCGATCCGGACGGTAACTCCAAGGCGGATACGTACGGTATTGCGCTGTCAGGCTCTCCAGGACCAGCCGGCTATGTGTTGTCCATGTTTGGAGCGGGTACGAAATGGAAAGAAGAAAATGGCAGCTTGACGCCATACTGGTGGACGCCGCAAGCGAAGGAAGCGCTGGCTTTCTGGAGCAAGGCGTATAAAGCGGGCACCATCCTTCCGGATATGCCGGTGCTGAAAAACGGTCAAATCAAGGACATGATTGTCCAAGGTAAAGCCGGTATTGCGATAGGTAACGTTTACGATGCTTACAAATGGAATCAGGATCTGCAGAAAGCCAATCCGAAGGCGAACCTTGTCGCCTACGAACTGCCGAAGGCTCCTGACGGCAAAGCTTATTATGAGCAGGCGAGCGGTTTTTACGGGCAATTCCTGATTAACAAGAAATCCGTGGATGAAGCCAAGCTGAAGAAAATTTTGGAAGTATATGACTACACAGCTACAGAGGAAGGCTACAATCTGGCCGGCTACGGAATTAAAGACACCGATTACACGCTGAAGCCGGACGGAAGCATCGAGCAAACCGAGGAAGGCAAGAAAAAGGGCTACGGTGGCGATACGACCGTCCAATGGCTGACTGGTTACTTTGATAAATATAACCGTGCGAAAGTGCCGGGTATGCCGACCGATGTGCTTGAGCAAAATAAAAAGCTGATCGATGCGATTACTTCGATTCCGGATCCGACTTACGGTGTAGCCAAATCGGCGCCATTCAAAGAAAAAGGCGCGGATTGGGATAAGAAAATTAACGATATGCAAGTTAACGTCATCATCGGTAAAAACTCGCTCGAAGACTGGGATAAATTCGTGAAGCAGTTCCAAGCTGATCCAAGCTTCCAGCAGCTGTAAAAGAAACAAATGACGGCTACAAAGAAAAAATGAAGAAGTAAAGCAGATTGGCAGACCCGACTACGTTACTTAGTCGGGTCTGAAATCAAAAAGCCGGGTTTTCTCAAAAAAAGGATATGAAAGCTAAATATCGTCGATATACAAATCCCGTCACAGGCTTTACATTTATATTACGCTTTTAATAATAGCTTAAGAGGTGATGATGAATGAGGAAAGTAAGCGTGCTCGTAGTCGTTTGCTTATTATTCAGCATATTCGCATCAAACATCTTTAACTTTGAAAGCGCTATCCACAGAGCGGAGGCGGCAGCAGTGAACTTGATGACAAACGGAAGTTTTGAACAGACAACATCGGTTTTGGACGCCAATTGGAGCGGCGTCACCAGTCCCGCTCCGGCAGGCTGGGGGTTATGGATTCCAACAGGTAGCGGGAAAGCGCCGAATCAAACAGTCAATGTAACCCTGGATCCGACACAGTATCATGAAGGGAGTAAGTCCATTTTATTTGACGCTTTCGCGACAAGCCGAGTATCTGTTAGTCAAAGCGTTACGTCGGTAACAGCAGGTAAATCCTACAGACTTAAAATGTGGGTAAAAACCGACAACGTTACAGGCACTGGCGCTTACTTCAGAACGCAATATTATAATACGAGTAAAGTGGGGGACGGGCCTGCATCAGCCAAATTGCTCGGCACGAACGATTGGACCTTGCAGCAAGTTTTTATGACCATACCGGCGGGCGTAACGAGGTTGGTGATTGAACCGTTCCTTGAAACGGGCAAAGGTAAAGTATGGTTTGACGATATTAGTCTGGAGGAATATAACGGGATAACAGGAATTGCTTTGGATCAAACGGCCTTTTCCATGGCTAAGGGCAGCACGGTTACGTTAACGCCAACATTCATACCGGCGAGTGCAGCCGATCAATCGGTTGTCTGGAGTTCCAGCAATCCGAACGCAGCAACCGTAGACGGCAACGGGATCGTAACTGGAGTCGGGTTAGGCTCTGCCACAGTCACGGTGGCAACACCGGACGGAACGATTAAAGCGCAATGTCTCGTTAACGTCGAATCGGACGAAACTATTCAATCATACAGCCAGCTACGGCTGAAATGGTACGATAAATTAACTGGAGGCATCCATAACAGTACGGATGACCCGGATATTCAAGCTAACCTGTCCAAATTAGCCGACAGCGTAACCAATTCAAATGCAAACGGATACTGGGATCTCATGAATAATGCAGCCAATCGGACATCTGTGTGGAGCGATTTGTCCAGCACGACGGATACGGCTCAAACTACAAGTTCTTACGGCAGGTTGAAAGCCATGGCGCTCGCTTATTCGATCGAAGGCTCAAGACTGTATCACAATGCGGCGCTGCGGGATGATATCGTCAGTACGCTGGACTGGCTGTACGCCAACCGTTATAACGAAACCAAGGGCGAGATCAGCAATTGGTGGGACTGGGAAATCGGAACGCCGCAAATCCTGAACGATATTATGGTGCTTATGTACGATGATTTGGCACCGGCGCAAATCACCAAGTATATCAAGGCTATTGACCGTTTCGTTCCGGACCCGAAGAAGCGGACACTCAACAATGTCACGGAAACGGGAGCCAACCTGCTTGATAAAGCGTTGGTTGTAACGATGCGTGGTGTGATCGGCAGCAATAGCGCGAAAATTACGCAAGGACGCGATTCCATCGGACCGGAGTTTGCATATACGGACCATGGAGACGGCGTTTATAAGGACGGATCGCTCGTTCAACATACCAACATTGCGTACACAGCGGGATACGGGGCCGTATGGCTCAGCAGGGCCGCAGATATGACGTTTTTGCTGAACGGCTCGCCTTGGCCGGTAACGGATCCGAATGTTAACCATGTCTATGACTGGGTTAAGGATACCTTTGAGCCGATTATTTATAAAGGTCTTTTTATGGATATGGTCAACGGCAGAGGCATCTCCAGACAAAGCTCCGGAAGCGCCAGAAGCACCATTGTCACTTTACTTCGATTAGCTGAAGGGGCCCCGGCGGATGTAGCCTTATCGATTAAGCGAATGGTGAAGGAATGGATCGGTTCGGATACGACGTATGCCAACTATTATGACGGACTTGGGATTTATGAACTGACCTTAGTCAAAAGCGTGATGAATGACGCCGGGATCCAGCCTAGAGGAGAACTGATCAAAAATCAAGTATTTGCGGGGATGGACAGGATCGTCCATTTGCGCGACGGCTATGGCTTCGGGCTCAGCATGTTCTCGAACCGCATTTCTGATTTCGAGAAAGGCAATGACGAGAACTTGAAAGGCTGGTACACGGGTATCGGGATGACTTATTTATATGATAAGGATCTCAACCAGTACCGGGGTGATTTTTGGCCAACGGTGGATTCGTTCCGGCTGCCCGGCACGACTACGGACGGATCGGGCAAAGGCGTAAAGCCCGGCGAGTGGAAAAGCTACATGAATCCGAGAACATGGGTCGGCGGCTCCTCGATCGACGGTCTTTACGGCGCCGCCGGCATGGACTTCTCGCTTTCACAAACGACGGGAAGCGATCTGCAGGGCAAAAAGTCATGGTTCATGTTCGACGATGAAATCGTCGCGTTAGGCGCCGGAATATCGAGTACTACTGCCGGAACTCCGCCGGTAGAGACGATCATCGATAACCGCAAGCTGAACGATGCGGGCGATAACACGCTCACGATTAACGGCACCGTAGAGTCCAGCCAGCTCGGTTGGTCGGAAACGATGAGCAATGTAAAGTGGGCTCATTTGGCCGGGAATGTGCCGGGTACCGACATCGGCTATTATTTCCCTGAAGCTTCTAGTGTGTATGGTTTGCGCGAAGCGAGAACCGGCGCTTGGAAAGACATTAACAGCGGTCAGTCGGCGACTCCGGTCACGCGTAATTATTTGAGCCTAGCTTTTGAACACGGGACTGCGCCTTCGAATGCTTCCTATTCGTATGTGATACTGCCTCATAAAAGTCCGGCGGAGACGGCGCTTTACAGCAGCGCGCCGGACGTCGAGGTACTGAGCAATACGACGGATGTACATGCGGTCAGGGAGAAGAAGCTCGGCATTACGGCGGCAAATTTCTGGAATCCGGCATCTGTCGGTTATATTTCAGTGTCCAATCCGGCATCGGTGATGGTGAAGGAAACGGAGACGGAACTTACCGTAGCGGTATCCGATCCGACGCAAAAGCAAAGCACGATTGCGCTTGAACTGAACAAAGCAGGCTTATCAGTCGTTCGTACCGATGACACGGTCTCAGTCGAGCAGACGGTGCCGTCGTTAAAGCTGACTGTTCAAGTCGCAGGATCACTCGGAAAAACGCATGTCGTCACGTTCAAAAAGGATACGACGCCTCCGGTAACGACGGATAACGCGAAGCCGGGATGGCAGCGTACGGCGCAAACGGTAACGTTGACCGCAAGCGATGACGCCAGCGGCGTGCTGAAGACATTGTACAGCCTTGACAACGGCACGTTTACGGAAGGAAATACGATTACACTTGCCGAAGACGGCGTACACCAGATTCTATACTACAGTATCGACAATGCCGGAAATCAAGAAGCAATCAAAACGGCGGTCGTCAAAATCGATACGACAGGTCCTATCATCGTGCCGACCGTCACGATGGACGTTTACTGGACGGATGGGGGCACTCTACAGTTCGATATCTCTGATCCGGTAAGCGGTGTGGCAAGCGACTCCCTCGTATTGGACGGTGTTCAAGTCGCAAGGCCGTTCGCGTTCAGTCCATTATCGCTCAGCATCGGCGAACATACCGTGCTTGTAAAAGCAGTTGATGCCGCCGGCAACGAAACCAACGCTTCTTTCTTTTTACATGTACGCACGGATGCCGACCATTTGGATGAAGCTGTTCGATTTGCTTTTCAGCAAAGCTGGATCGCAAACGAAGGGATGATGAACAGCCTGTTGTCGAAAATCGAAAGCATTAGGCGGCAAGCCGATCGGACACAGAAGAAGAACGAATGGAATGCGCTTGAAAATCACATTCGCGCACAATCCGGCAAAGAGATTGATGCGGCTTTTGCTGAAAAATTATTAAACGTCATCGCATATTTAAAATCTTAGTACGAAAATGTCCGGGAATTGGCGTTGACCGCCAATCCCGGGCTTCTTCGTGCGTATTAAGAGTTCGCATTTTTTGCATTTCCGGTGAGCATAAAATGATCATTGTAGAGACGGCGACTCTTTTTGTATACTCCCCGAGAATGACTGAGCAGGAGGCGAAGGAAGTGTCAGAGGATTATCAAATGACAATGAATGAAATGGAATTGGCCAGGCCGACAAAGCAGCAGCTGGAATGGCAGGATATGGAGCTGGGTATGTTTTGTCACTTTGGCATAAATACCTTTTGCGATCAGGAGTGGGGAGAGGGTGCGGATTCGCCGGAGCTGTTTAACCCAATCTGCTTGGACGCGTCGCAATGGGTGCGGACGGCGAAGGCGGCCGGATTCAAATATTTTATTTTAACGGCGAAGCATCATGATGGCTTCTGTCTCTGGCCGACCCGAACGACCGATTATTCGGTCAAGTCAAGTCCATGGAAAAATGGACATGGGGATGTCGTCAGAGAATGTGCGGAAGCGTGCAAGAATGAGGGAGTCGGGTTCGGCATTTATGTATCCCCATGGGATCGCCATGAGCCTTGCTATACGGATAAGGAAGCCTATGACGATTTTTATGCAGCGCAGTTGACGGAACTTTTGACGCAGTATGGTCCCTTGGTTGAAGTTTGGTTCGATGGCGCAGGCTCCGAAGGAAGGGAATACGACTGGGCTCGTATTATCGGATTAGTGAAGCAGCACCAGCCGGATGCCATGATTTTCAATATGGGAGCTCCGACGATCCGCTGGGTGGGCAACGAGGATGGCGTAGCGCCATATCCGTGCTGGAATACAGCTGAAAGCGCCAGGGTCAGTATGTTCTCGAATGAATCGTTGTCATGGCTGCCGGATACGCCGGCTTGGGTTCCCGCTGAATGCGATGTTCCGATTCGGAAGGAGCGCTGGTTCTGGCAACCGAATGATGAGAACAGCTTATTAAGCTTGGAGCAACTGATGAACATATACTACCGCTCGGTGGGGCATGGCTGTAACCTGCTGCTCAATGTAGCTCCGGATACAACCGGTTTAATGCCGGAAGCGGATGTGAGTCGTGTTCTGGAGCTGGGAGAAGAAGTGCGGAGAAGATTTTCAGCGCCTGTTGCCCGGACAGCGGGTTCAGGACAAGTTCTGGAGCTTGCTTGGGAAGCAGAGCAAGTCGTCGATCATGCTGTCATGATGGAAGCAATCATGCATGGAGAACGCGTTCGAGCCTATGTTCTTGAAGCATGGCAGCAGGATCAATGGGTGGAACTGCTGAGCGGAAGCGCGATCGGTCATAAGAAAATCGATCGTTTCGCGCCGGTCAAGACGAGTAAGGTACGGCTTAGCATATTATCGAGCGTCGGAGAAGCGCAGCTTCGCGACTTTGCCGTTTATTTTAGTTGATTAGAATTTATAAGTTTTCGTAAATTATAGCATCGCATCAACCTTGGTAAACGCGCTGGTCCTTGTAAGACAAGGACGGCGTAGCCGTTTATCCTAGGCGGGTGCAACTGAGAGGAGAATTGGTATGGAGAAAGTGGAACGTGTCATCATCATCGGTTGGGACGGTGCAGGGAACTTCGTTCAGGCGGCGAATACGCCTGTTCTGAATCGATTTGTCGCGAGCGGGAGTCAATGAAAGTACCACCAACCATTATCACTAAAGGAGAGGTTTCTTTGTATCTCTCAAATATACCATGGACCAACTCTGTCTGCCAATGGACTTAGAGGAAGACATCCCCAAAACCACCTTGTTCGAATCGTCAACACAGCTGTGAATCGTTTAGACGACTCCATTTTCGCAAAAGCTATCCCGGTGGTGGTCGACGACAGCTACCATCCTAAGATGCTCGCGAAAGTCATCATCTACGCCTACAACCAGCGAATCTACTCCTCTCGTCAAATCGCCAAAGCTGTCCGTGAAAACGTCATGTTCATATGGATTGCCGGAAGACAACGTCCGGATTTCCGTACCATCAACCGGTTTCGTTCTGAGCGAATGAAATAAGTATTAGAGACCTTGTTTACAGCGGTCCTTCAGTTTATTACCGAGGAAATGAAGGATAGCAAAAGCTGAATTTAGAGCAAAACCAGATGAACAATCTCCATATTCATGAGCTTTCCTTTTGTTTACAATGAAATGGCAAACAAAATGGAAGGGTGAGCAAGCCATGACAGCACCATATGCTTCGCAGCCGGATATTTCCCCTGATCTTGAGTTATTTGACCGGGATTGGATATTGCGTCATGCCGAGGAAGCGATGAAAGAAAGCCCGGTGCATATTACCGATGCGGTCGCAGAGCAAAGCGAGGGGGGCCCGCACGATTTTTACTCCAACGGGGATTATTGGTGGCCTAACCCGGATACGGCCGACGGCCTGCCCTACATTCGCCGGGACGGGGAAAGCAACCCCGGCAATTTCGACAGCCACCGCGTGCTGCTGCGCCGGATGCGGACGAGTGTCGCCCACCTGGCGGCAGGCTATGCGGTAACGCGGAACGAAGCCTATGCGAACCATGCGGTCCGGCTTCTCAAGGAATTTTTCCTGGATGAAGCGACGCGGATGAACCCTCATCTGCTGTATGCCCAAGCCATTCCGGGCATTTGCTCCGGCCGCGGCATCGGCATTATCGATACCCTGCATCTGGTCGATATCCCTTTTGCCGTAAGAGCCCTGCAGAACTCGCAGGCGCTTTCTCCCGAGATCGAAGCCGGCTTGAAGCGCTGGTACGTCGACTATTTGGAATGGATACAGACGCACCCAAACGGGATTGAGGAAATGAACGCGGACAATAACCACGGGGTTTGCTGGTTCGTGCAGGCGTCGGCCTTCGCTTGGTTCACCGGCGACGAGGAGGTGCTGGCGTTCTGCCGCAGGCGGTTCAAGGAGACGCTCGCGCCGCTGCAAATGGCCGCGGACGGCAGCTTCCCGAGGGAGCTTGGCCGCACGAAGCCTTACGGGTATTCCATCTTCGTGTTGGACAATATGGTAACGCTGTGCCAAATTTTATCGACGCCGGAAGACGACCTATGGTCCTTTGAGCTCCCGGACGGCCGGGGTATCCGGAAGGCGCTCGATTATTTGTACCCGTATCTGATCGACAAGAGCACCTGGCCGCTCCCTCCCGATGTGGAGCACGACGAAGGATGGCCGGCCAAGGTGCCGGCGCTGCTCTTTGCCGGACTTGCATTGAAGGAGGAGGCTTATATCCGGCTGTGGTCGTCGCTCGACCCGGATCCCCAGGATCCCGAAGTACGCCGCAACATCGCGATTCGCCAGCCTATTCTGTGGCTAGTCTAATAAGATATTTGCCATGGTACCCGGTGGGGTATCCCATTCCGGGAACTATCGCTCCTTCAGGGGATACCCGCCTTCCAACCTTTGCATTTTATGCATATCCGGGTTTCTCGTCAATCTGAGGCATTCCTTAAGACAAGGAGTGCCTCTTTGATATTTTATGCGAACGCGAACGATTGCAGCGGCGCCGCCAAAGGCAGGCCCTCCCGCCGCTCGAACGCCTCCCGGCTCTCCGCGGTTTCGTAGTTATAGTTGTAGTGCATCAGAACGAGCTTGCGCCGGACGGGCTCCGGAAGCGACCGGAGGTCCGCAAGCGAAGCGTGCGAGGCGATGGTAAGATCCCATAGGTGACAATCATGAAAAATACGCTCCACGGCCGGTTCGATCCTGCCGAGAAGATCCGAATCGGCAAGGGCGTCGCCGCTGAAGTGAAAATACGGCTTCGCCCATAAGCCGTAAGATACCATGGACGGCACGTGGCGGGTTCGGACGCACTCAAAGCGGACACCCGAGAGCTCGAATACCGGGTCTTCACTGTCGATAAGGCGAAGCTCGAAATAATGCTCCAGCTCGCGAACGCCGCCCGTGGTTAGCGATAGGCCGCTGCGAACGCTGCTCCACAGATCGCCGATCAGGTCAGATACGATGTATAGGGACGGTTTGGCATCATTGCCGTGCATCCGCCGGTGAATTTCGTGCCAATAGGCAAATTGCTGGATGCCGTTGATATGATCCTCATGAAGATGAGTGACGAACATATTCGTAACCTCATGCAGCCCGAGCCCAAGGCGTTCCAGCGCGGAAGCGTTGGATGCGGGGCAATCGATCATCAGCCGCGTGTCGTTCCATTCCAGCAGGGCGCTGTTATGTCCAAGGCTGCGGGGGTAAAAATCACCGGTACCGAGGAAAGTCAGGTTCATGTTCAAAGGCTCCTCTCGCCATAAAGAATGCGTACGAGCTCATCTTACACGATGTTTCTTTGGAATGCATCCGGCCGGGCTGCATTGCATTTGATTCCGGGGAGAATTCACGGTTGAATTGTATGCCTTGTCTGCAGTCGGTCGTTTGCTGTGCGGATTGTCCCGCAGAGCTCTGCGTACTGCAGCCGCTTTTCTTTTCGCTGCGGAAGCCTTGAGGGAATACCCGTCAAGCCGGAGGCGAAGACTAACCGGGAAGTGCCCTATAACCGAGCGTTTTTTCCGCTCCGCTAAAGGATGATGGACAGTGAGAAGATGGATTACCGTCCTATGCACCCTGCTGCTGCTCTTATCTTGTGCGGGCCGGATGGCCGCCGCTCCTCAGCCGAATGCGTTCCCTGGCGGAGGATTGGAGGAGGAAGGCGTATACATCTTAATCGACAAGAAAGCGAACCGGCTGACGCTGTTCCTCAACGGGCGTCCGCAGTATTCGTTCCCCGTGGCGACAGGGCGGCGCAAGGAGCTTACGCCCGTAGGGCGGTTTCGGATCGTAACGAAAATCGTCAAGCCTTGGTACGTACGCAAACAAATTCCGGGCGGTTCGCCGCACAATCCGCTCGGTACGAGGTGGATGGGGCTGGACGTACCCGGCACCGGCGGATATACTTACGGGATTCACGGCACGAATCGCCCCTACTCGATCGGGCACGGCGCTTCTTCAGGATGCATCCGGATGCACAATAAAGACGTGGAATGGCTGTTCCGCCACGTTCCCATCGGAACCGTGGTCGTGATCAAGGAATAAGCATCGTAAAGGAAACAGGATGAATACAAGCGGTCGGACCCGGACATGCTATGTTTCAGCGGTGAAAAGAGAGGTGTGGTTCCGTTGAGCAAGCAAACGGGTTATGCCAAGGAAGCTGCGTCGAATCGAAGATAGAAGCGGAGGGATGTGCCAAAGAGCGGTTATTGTAGTACACGTACTGCAATCGTGATGAGGTAAGACCCGAGCTGAAGCAAAGATTTCGAAGGCAAGTGCCCAATATCAATTCACCGCTGGAAGGACTCCGAAAGGAGTCCTTTTTCCTGTTCGACAAAAAACGACGGCTTTACAATGAACCGTTTTCAACGAACTCTTTTTTTTTTTGCCGCGATAACATGCTGTAACTCCGTGGTTTTTCACACATTTTTTACATTTAGATCATAGTTTCATCATGAATGTAGATTAATTTGAACATAGGACACTGCGCCTATTTTGGGGACAGCTTCATCCTTCCGAACCGACCCGTGTCAGGACGTAAATAGGCGTTTTCACAATGGGCGCAAACCGAAGAAGATAAGAATGCTCAGCCAGCGAAGGTGCACATGGAGGGTAAGTTCATATGATCAGGTGGATCCAGAACGTATCGAAGAAATGGTTGGTAACGACGGTAGCGGTTATTGCGGTCATTGCCGTAGTTGGCGTTACCATAATGTACGGCGGCTGGGGCAAAGGAACCCAGAGTAGTTCAGGCGCTCAGCCTTCCAAAGGAGGGCAGCAGCGGGGCGGTCCGCGGTCGTTCCCGGTTCAAACGCAAATCGTCACGATGCAGGATGTCGGAGGCAGTCAGGTATTCAACGGGTCCATCAACCCGCAGTTTACGACGAACGTGTCCTCCCGCGTAAGCGGAAGAGTAACCGAACTAATGGTGAAGGTAGGCGACCGCGTCAAGACGGGACAGCCCATCGCCAAGATCGATACGACTCAGATTCAGCAGCAGATCGAGCAAAGCCAAAGCTCGCTGGCACTCAGTCAGGCTAATTTGCAGAAGGCCGCTCACGATCAGGCGAACGGACAGCTTGCTGCGCAGCGGACAAATGAAGTGAATAAAGCCGGATATGATAAAACGCTGCAGGATGCACAGAACGCGGTGGCCACCGTGCAGCAGCAGGTAGCCGTGGCGCAAGTCAACTACAATAAGGCGATATCGGATCAGCAGAACGCCATTGCAGCCGCCAAGCAAGCGGTAACCGTAAACCAGCAGGCATTAAGCAATGCCGTCAATTCCTATAATCAAGCGTTAACGACGGCGCAAAACAATTTGAACTCCACCCAGGATTCGCTGCAGAATTCCCAGATTTCCTCGACAAACAGTCTGGAGTCGCTGCAGCTTGCCGCCCAGCAGGCGGCTGTCAACTACCAGAATACGGTAAACAACGGCAAATCCACCAGCTCGGATATCGCAGCCGCGCTGCAGAAGCTGCAGTCCGCCCAGCTCGCTCTGCAGCAAGCTCAGGAATCGCCGGCTTCCAGCGTGTCCACGGCCCAGAGCGCATTAACCAAAGCGCAGGCCGATTTGGCGGCGGCGCAAAATTCCCAGACGGTCGTTACGGCGCAGGAACAACTCAACAGCAGCCTGCTGGCCCTTTCGACGGCTCAGAACAATTTGTCCGTGATCACGGATACCAACCAGCAATCGCTCCAATCGGCCCAGCTGGCAGCGAAGAATGCTCAAACCACTTATGAGAACAGCGTAAAGAACGTACAGGCTCAGCTAAGCAAAGACGAGCAAGCGTACAATGTGGCGAGCTCTACGGATAGCGTAGAGGTATCGCAGGCTTCGTATCAGCAAGCCTCCACCAATCTGAAGGTGCTTCAGGAGCAGCTGCAGGACGGCGTGCTGATGTCCCCTGTCGACGGGGTCGTCACGGCTCTTAACACGCCGGTCGGACAGAACGCGGGGAACAACGGCAGCATCGTCTCCGTCGCCGCGCTGGACCCGGTCATTGCGACGGTGAACGTCTCCGAGGCCAATATAGGCAAAATCAAGGTTGGCATGAACATGAAAGTGAACGTGCCGACGCTGAATAAATCGTTCGACGGCGTCGTATCGGCTGTACGTCCGACACTTGATCCGACAACCAAATCGTACGGCGTCGATGTGAAAGTAACGGATCCGAAGAATGAGCTTCTTCCGGGCATGTTCGCGACTTCCAGTCTGACGAGCGAGGGACGCAAAGCGATCATGATCCCGGCGAACGCGGTAATCAACCAGGCGAGCGGCAACGCGGTATATATCGTCCAGGACGGCAAAGCCAAGAAGGTGGCCGTCAAAATCGGAACGATGACCAGCTCCCAGTTTGAGATTACGAGCGGGCTGAAGGAAGGCGACGAGCTGGTTGTGATGGGACAAGAGCTTCTGTCCGACAAAGCTGCGGTTCAAGTCGTTCAGCCGGGACAAGAGGGCCAAGCTGCACCAAACGGCCAACAGGGCGGCAAAGGCGGACAAGGCGGCCAGCAGCAAGGCGGCCAGGGCGGTCAAAGCGGCCAGCAGGGCGGCAAGAACGGTCAAAGCGGCCAGCAGGGCGGCAAGAACGGTCAAAGCGGCCAGAACGGCCAAGGCGGCCAGAGCAACGGCCAAAACGGTCAAAGTGGTCAGGATAACCAAAACGGTCAGCGCCAGCATAGAGGTCAAAATGGCCAGGGTGCCCCTAACGGCCAGGATAACCAAAGCAGTCAAGACAGCCAGAGCGGCCAAAACGCCCGCCGTCAACAGAATAATCAGAACGGCCAAAACGGCCAGAGCGGCGGCCAGGCAGATCCAGGCGACGCTCCGGCAGGTAACGGCAGCAGCTCAGGGCAAGGTGCGAAAGCGGGTGGAGGGCAGTGAATTTAGCTAATTTTTCAGTCGATCGCCCCGTCACGATACTAATGATCATGATCGCCCTGCTCGGACTGGGCTCCATAGCGGCACCGCTGCTTCCGGTCGACCTTTATCCGAACATGGACATTCCGACGGCCAACGTATCGGTCAACTGGACGGGGGCTTCGCCCGCTCAGGTGGAAAAGCAGGTGACGAGCCTCGTCGAATCGGCGGTCGGGACCATCGCTAATGTCTCTCAGATCACCTCCAACTCCAGAACGGGTTCAAGCAACGTCAGCGTCGATTTCAACTACGGCACGGACATCAGCCAGGCGACGCTCATGATGCGGGATAAGATGGACCGCGTCAAAAGGCAGCTTCCTACGGATGCCGACGCACCGGTTATCTCGCGCGTCGATCCGAACAGCCAGCCGATCATGAACCTGTCCGTTTACGGAAAAGATGTGGATCCGATCACGCTGCGCGATATTACGGACAACATTGTCAGCCCTGCGGTACAGAGGGTGGACGGCGTGGCTTCGGTCGGCGTCACCGGGGGTCGAACGCGCCAAATTCAAGTGATCCTGGACCAAAACAAGCTGACGCAGTACGGGCTTTCCATTAATACGGTTTCGTCCGCGCTGAGCAACGACAACCAATCGCAGGATGCGGGGCTCGTGTACCGCGGGAATCAGCTGGTCACCTTGACAATCAACGAGCAGTTTAAATCGACGGCCGAAATTCAGAAGGTCAGGGTATCGTTGGGCAAGGGGCAATCGATTTCCATCGGCGAGCTGGGACAGGTGGTCGACACCTACACGGACGTGTCCTTCGACGCCCGCCTCAACGGGCAAACGAGCGTCGGGGTCTCGATCCTCAAGCAATCGGACGGAAATACGGTGGCCGTAGCCAATAACGTGCGGAAGGCCTTGTCGGATATTCAATCCAAGCTGCCGAGCGGCGTGAAGATCGCCGTGATCAGCGATACGTCCACCTACATTAAAAATTCGATCAACACCGTTATCGACCATACGCTGCTCGGCGGCATTTTTTCCGTTATTATTCTGCTGCTCTTCCTGAACAGCGTTCGGGCTACGCTGATTATCGGCGTCGTTATCCCGATTTCGGTCATCAGTACGTTTACGATGATGTATTTCGGCCATCAAACGATCAATATCATCACCTTGGGCGGCCTTGCGCTCGGTCTCGGCTCGCTCGTCGACTTTGCGGTCGTCGTCCTGGAAAGCATATACCGCAAAAAGGACGAGGGCTTATCGCCCATCGACGCCGCCAAGAAAGGCACGGCCGAAGTCGGTACGGCGGTGCTGGCCTCCGCGCTGGCCCAGATCGCCGTATTCGCGCCGGTCGTCTTTATTAACGGTGTGATCAAGAACTTCTTCTCCCCGATGGCGCTGACTGTGAGCTTCTCGCATATCGCGGCATTGTTTGCGGCGATTACGCTGGTGCCCATGCTGGCGGCAAAGATTCTTACGAAGCATCATGACGAGACGCTTCCGGAAGGACGCTCGTACAACCCGGCCGTCTGGTTCGGCCGCGGCTTGAACCGCTTCACCCGCGGGTATGCGGCTCTGCTGCGCTGGTCTCTGCTACACCGCTCGGTCATCATCGTGACTACCCTCGCAATGCTCGTAGGAAGCGTTTATTTGACGAAGTTCGTGGGCAATGAAATCATGCCGAAGACGGATGAAGGTCAATTAAACATCTTTATCAGCATGCCGCAGGGGACGAAATTCGAAATTACGAACCAAATGGCTTCCGCCGTGGAAGATAAGCTGAAGACGATTCCGGAAGTGGATACCGTCTTTACGACCGTCGGGAGCAACGGCGGCGGCGGCTTCCAGATCGCGTCGACGAACTCCGCGAACCTTACCGTCACGCTGAAGCCGGCGAACGAACGCAAACTGACGACGGCACAAGTGGTGGATCAGGTCCGAAATCTCACGCAGGGCTATCCGGGCGCGCAGATCAACGTCTTCAGCCGTTCCTCCGTTCGTTTGCCCGGTCTCGGCGGCGGCGGTGGCGGCGCTGACATTACAGTCAACCTGAACGGTCCGGATTTAACGGTGCTGGGCAAGCTGGGAGATACGGTAGCCCAAGCGCTCAAGGATATTCCCGAGCTTCGCAGCGTTCAGAATACGCTCGATCGCAACATTCCCGCATTTACGATGACCATTGACCGCGATGCGGCCGCTTATTACGGCGTAACGCCGCGGGAGGTTATGACGGCGCTGCGGAACGCGTACCAAGGGAACGCGGCAACGCAGTATAAAGCGGGGGATACGCAAATTTCCGTCCTAGTGCAGCTCCCTAAAGATTTTACCAACAATCTGGAGAACTTGAATCAGCTTGTCATTATTTCGAGCAGCGGCGCGCAAGTTCCCGTCAGCGCCGTAGCCAAGGTGGAGACCGGCTCGAGCCCGGTTCAAATCCGCCATAACAATTCGCAGCGTTTGGTTACAGTGACTGCATCGCTCGTATCCAATGCTACCCTGATCGATGTCGCCAAGGAAGTGCAGGCGCAGCTCGATACGATTCAGCCGCCTGACGGATATTCCATTACGCTGGATTCGCAAGCTAAAACCAATTCGACCTTCAGCAGCCTGTATTGGATGCTCCTGCTTTCCGTCGTACTCGTGTACATGGTTATGGCCAGCCAATTCGAGTCGCTGTACGGTCCGTTCATCATCATGTTCTCCCTGCCTCCGACTTTTATCGGCGCGATCTTCGGGCTCTGGGTGACGCATCGGACCATCAACATGAACTCCGTGATGGGGATGATCATGCTGATGGGGATCGTGGTGAACAACGCTATCGTGCTTGTGGATTATACCAACCAGTTAAGAAAACGCGGTTTGCCGTTGTTCGACGCTTTGATCGAAGCGGGTAAAGTGAGGCTGCGCCCGATTCTGATGACGACCGCGACAACGGTACTGGCGATGATGCCGCTGGTTATCGGGTTCGGCGAAGGCGCGGAATCGCAAGCGCCTATGGCCACCGTGGTTTCTTTCGGGCTCACTTTGTCGACGATGGTAACGCTCGTCCTGGTTCCTGTCGTATATACGTTATTGGATGGGGCTATGGGTTCCATCAAACGACGGTTTAAAAAATCTGCCCCTCCATCATTGCCGGCGGATCCGACAACGTCTGCTTAATCCGGGACTTTGGAGACGAGAAAACAAGCATGGAGGAGATAAAAACAATGAACCGGACATTACCTCGCAGTAATCCTATAAAGCGGCAGCTCAAGCATTTGTATTTTTTATTGGCTTTGCTTCTGCTGTTCGGCTCCATACTGCCAGGCGGCAGGGTATGGGCCGACGACGTGGCGCCGGTCCCTGCGCCGGGTATTGCGCAAATCGCCGGAGGGCTCAGCCATACGGTGGCGCTTCGAACGGACGGCACCGTATGGACTTGGGGCGACAATAGTCACGGCAAGCTGGGAAAGGTCCAGGTCCCGAGCCGATACTCACCTAACAAGGTCAATGAACTGAGCGATATTGTGGCGGTCGCCGCGGGAGCCAACCACTCGCTGGCGTTAAAGAAGGACGGTACGGTATGGGCCTGGGGACAAAATTCGGCGGGGCAAGTCGGCGACGGAAGCAATGTCGACCGGATTACGCCCGTTCAGATTACGTCCTTGTCCAACATCGTCGCGATTGCCGCAGGCGTCAACCACTCCGTCGCGCTGGAGAAGGACGGCACCGTTTGGACCTGGGGGGATAACTCCAAAGGCCAGCTCGGCGATGGAACCTATGTCCTGCAATACAGTCCGAGGGTCGTGCCGGATTTGCCGCGGATCATCGGCATCGCTTCCGGAGCCTATCATGTACTGGCCATATCCCAGGATAGAACGGTTGTAGCTTGGGGCGATGACACGAACGGCCAGCTCGGCTACGGGGCAAGCGGCGGGACGCTGAGCAGCAGGGTCTATGTGAACTTCCTGAGCGACATTAAGCAAGTGGCCGCAGGTCTCAATTTCTCGCTGGCCCTTAAGAACGACGGAACGGTTATGGCCTGGGGCTCGAATTATTACGGTCAGCTCGGATCGGGGAGCTCGGAGGACAGCAATAACCCCGTACCGGTTCTCGGCTTGACCGACATCAGCTCGATTACTGCCGGAAACAACCATGCGGTTGCTCTAAAGAACGACGGAGATGTGTATACCTTTGGCCTGAATAACTTCGGTCAGCTCGGAAGAGGCAGTCTGCAAAACAGCGCAGTTTTCACCAAAGCTTCCGGTTTGAACCAGGCTCAAGCGGTCGGTGCGGGACCGTTCCAGAGCTATGCGGTCCGTTCGGACGGCACGGTTTGGAGCTGGGGCAACAACACCATGGGACAGCTGGGTGACGGCACCACCACGAACCGGATCCTTCCGGCCGTGATCCCGAACTTTAGCTTGACGGCTCCCGCTTCGGACAGCGGAAGCAACTCGACCGGCGGCGATCCGTCTTTTAGCAATACTGCTATGGAGCTTCCAATTTCTTCAGGAGACAGCTTCAATCTGCTATTGAAGAACGGCAAGGTATGGTCGTGGGGCGACGGTACCTATGGACAGCTTGGGACCGGCAAGAATGCATTCAAGAATACGCCAAGCGCGATCGACGGCCTCACTGATGTTGCGGCACTGGCGGCCGGGGCCAATCATGCGGTCGTTTTGAAGAAAGATGGAACCGTATGGTCCTGGGGGCAAAATCAGTTCGGCCAGCTGATGGACCAGACGACGACGGGGAAAAATGTTCCCGCGCCGGTTCCGTCGCTGAAAGATGTAACCGCTGTGGCCGCAGGAGCCAATTTCACTCTGGTACTGAAAAAGGACGGCACGGTATGGGCCGCCGGCGACAACACATACGGGCAGCTGGCCGACGGCACCTCGGACAGCAAGTCGGCTCCGCAGCAGATCAGCGGTCTGCCGCAAATTAAAGCCATTGCGGCGGGAACCTATTATGCTCTGGCGCTTGCTGCCGACGGCACCGTGTGGGCATGGGGCGATAATAGCAGCGGCCAGCTGGGCGACGGCACCGTGGCTCCGCGCCGCAATGCCGTGAACCTATCCGGCTTAAATGGGGTGAAAGCCATCGCCGCCGGCCGGGGTCACTCGCTCGCATTGAAAGCCGACGGGACCGTCTGGACATGGGGCTACAACGCCTTCGGCCAGCTGGGCGACGGCAGCACGACCAACCGCACCGCGCCTGTGCAGGTCATGGATCTGCCGCAAGTCGTGTCCATTGCCGCCGGTTCTTATCATTCCCTGGCATTGAAGTCCGACGGGACGGTCTGGGCTTGGGGTTACAACGTATTCAATCAAGTCGGGGACGATTCGACGGTCAATCGCTCCAAGCCGGTCCAGGCCAAAGGATTGTCCGGCATCAGCTATATCAGCGCAGGAGCGTATCATTCGGCGGCATTCGCTTCGAACGGCACGGTATGGACCTGGGGGAGCAACCTGCTCGGACAGCTCGGCGACGGAGGCTATAAGAACCGTACGGTCCCCGGCATCGTGAGCGGGTTCCGGCCCGTCATGACGGATTTGGCCGGACACTGGGCTCAGGGTATCATCGCGGCAGCATTGGAGAAAGGGTATGTGGACGGCTACGAGGACGGTACGTTCCGTCCGGACCTTCCGATTACCCGGGCTGAGCTCGCGAAGCTTACGGCGGCGGCGCTTCGTCTGCCGACACCTAATGCGGCTTCCGGCGAGCCTTGGTATCAGCCTTATGTTTCGGCGTTGACGGTTGCCGGCTTGTACGGGGCGAACGACGGTGGAAGCGATTGGAACGCGCCGGCGACTCGCAGCGACATTGCGCTGCTTGCCGCTCGCGCGATAACCAAGGAGTTGCAGGGGCCAGGAGTCACGGTGGACAAATCGTATGCGATGCAAATCGCCGTGAAGAAGGGAGTGCTGCAAGGACTCTCGGGAGGACAGCTGGCTCCGGATGAAACGACGACGCGTGCGCAGTCGGTTACACTTGTGGAACGAATCTTGTCCGTTAATTCCGGCGTTACGCTGCAGCCGGATCCCGATGCGCTGAAGCAGCTCGGACTATAAGCTTCTTCTTATTCGAACCGCACCCGTAATTCCGCTGTGAATTGCAGGGTGCGTTTTTTTGCCGTCTCCGGCATATACGACGCAAAAAACCTAGCGGTGATTCGCCAGGCTCCTTCCCGGGTGGGATACTCCGCCAAGATCCCCCGGAATGAATGAATGGAAGAAGATAGGCGGATACACATGCCGTTTGCCGCGGTGGGCATATGATAACGTAGCGAAAACCCATCCTACACGGACAGGAGCTACAACCATGCATAAACATGACGCCGTGGTGCTCATCCTGGTACTCTTCATTTTACTGCTGATAGCAGCGCTGCTACTGATCTAATTGCATAGCTTTTTGTACATCGGAAACAGCCGGGACCTCTTGCGGGAACCCGGCTGTTTCTTTGTACCTAGTGGGGTGCAGCGGATTAGAAACCTTTATATTGCGGTTCTTCGTTCTCCAGCTGCGTCACGCGCGCGTTGACTTGATTCACGATTTGCTGCGTTTGATTGGCGCAATCCTGGAACAGCTTTTTCGCTTCTTGGTTTTGCGTTCCAAGTGCGAAGGTTTCTAGGCTGGCTTGAGCGCTTTTTAGTGATGCCAGCGTCGTTTTTACTTGGGATGCTACGGTCATGTCTCTCACCTCCATGAAGTAATGTGCTTCAAAACGGACCGTGTCATAAGTGTAAAAAATAACCAAAAATAACGAAGCACGGTTTGACAAATAATCTAATTGTTGCGTAAGCGAGATGATTTGCAAAGGAGAGAAAACATGGATTGGATGCAAGTGGTTTTCAAATCGCTGGGCGCCGTGGCGATGCTGTTTCTGATCACAAGAATATTGGGGAAAAAACAAATCTCCCAGCTGACCTTTTTCGAATATATTACAGGAATTACGCTCGGAGAAGTGGCGGGCTTTATTTCGACGGATATGGAAGCCCACTATATCAACGGAGTGGCGGCGCTGATCGTTTGGTTTCTTGTCCCTTACTCTCTGGAGCTGCTCACCCTGAAGAGCAAGCGGCTCAGGGAATGGTTCGAGGGCAAGGGTACTGTCATGATCAAGGAAGGCAAAGTGCTCGAGGATAATTTGAAAAAAGAACGGTATACTGCCGACGAGCTATTGGAGCAGCTGCGCACGAAGAGCGTATTCAACGTAGCGGACGTGGAGTTCGCCATACTCGAGGCGAGCGGCGAGCTGAACGTTCTGCTCAAGAAAGACAATCAGCCGCTGACGGCGAAGCATCTCGGCATTCAGGTCGCTCCGGAGCGGGAATCCCAGGCCGTCATTATCGACGGCAACCTTATGGACGAGCCGCTGGCCACGGCGGGCCTCAGCCGGGAATGGCTTTTCACCGAGTTGGAGAAAATAGGCGTTACCTTGGAGAATGTGTTCATCGGCCAGGTTGATTCCTACGGGCAGCTGTACATCGACGTGTACAACGATATGCTGCAGCTTCCGCAGCCTTCCGTGAAGCAGCTTCTCATGGCCACGCTAAAGAAATGCGAAGCGGACCTGGCCTTGTTCGGGCTCTCGACGAAGAACGAAGACGCCAAACGGATGTATGAAGGGTGTGCCGAGCAGATGGGCCGGGTCGTGGAGACGATGACTCCGATCCTGAAGCGATAGCGGGCCTTGCGAACGAATCTGAAGGAGGAACTCCCATGTCAACGAAATCGAAGATGAAGAACCTCACGTGGACCCAGCAGGAATACCAAGAGTTTGCGAAGCAGAGGGAGCCCGCCAGACCTCTATTCAAAAATTGCATCCGCGCTTTCCTTGTTGGCGGATTCATATGCCTGATCGGACAAGGGCTCATGGAGCTGTTCATCCATGTGTTCGGATTTACTCAGAAGACGGCGGGCAATCCGACGGTGGCGGTGCTGATCCTCCTCTCGGTCGTGCTCACCTGCTTCGGGGTCTATGACAAAATCGCCCAATGGGCGGGTGCCGGCTCCGCCGTCCCGGTCACCGGCTTTGCGAACTCGATGTGTTCCACCGCGCTCGAGCATAAAAGCGAGGGCTACGTGCTCGGCGTCGGCGGCAACATGTTCAAGCTGGCCGGCTCGGTCATCGTGTTCGGAACAGTCGCGGCGTTCATCATCGGCATCATTCACCTTCTCCTCGGAACGGGGGCGAAGTAAAGAATGCTGCAGGGAAGCCAAAGCTGGAAATTTAACAAGCGTCCGGTCATCATCGGGACGGCGACGATCGTAGGTCCGGACGAAGGGCACGGGCCGCTCGGCAACGAATTCGACATCGTCCATGCCGACACCTTGATCGGTCAGGACAGCTGGGAGAAGGCCGAGAAGAAGATGCTGGAGGAAGCGGCCAAGCTGGCCGTGGAAAATGCGAAGCTGACGAAGGAAAAAATCCAATTCTACGTCGGCGGCGATCTCATGAATCAGATCATCAGCAACAGCTTCGCGGTCAAAACGATGCAGACGCCGTACCTCGGCATCTTCGGCGCCTGCTCGACCTCCATGGAAGGGCTGGCGCTGGCATCGCTCATCGTGGAGTCCGGATACGGCCACAACGTCATGGCCGGTACTTGCAGCCACAACAGCACCGCGGAGAAGCAGTTCCGGTATCCGACCGAGTACGGCTCGCAGAAGCCCCCTACGGCGCAGTATACGGTGACGGGAGCCGCCGCGGCGGTCGTGTCCAATCACGGCCACGGACCCGTCGTAACCGGAGCTACGATCGGCCGCGTCGTGGACATGGGCATCAAGGACCCGTTCAATATGGGGGCGGCGATGGCTCCGGCGGCGGTCGATACGCTGCAGGCGCATTTTCGGGATTTTGCCCGGGAGCCCGGTTATTATGATCTGATCGTGACCGGCGACCTTGCCAAGGTCGGGTATGGCATCGCCTGCGATTTGCTAGAGAAGCACAAGGTGCCTATGAACCAAACGACGTACTATGATTGCGGACTGATGATTTACGATTTGGAGAAGCAAAACGTCCAAGCCGGCGGCAGCGGCTGCGGGTGCTCCGCAACCGTCACCTACGGGCATATCCTGAAACGGATCAAAAAAGGCGAACTGAAGCGGGTGCTGGTCGTAGCTACGGGAGCGCTGCTGTCCCCTCTGTCGTTCCAGCAAGGGGAGAGCATTCCGGGCATCGCCCACGCCGTCGCCATTGAAAGCGGGGTGCACTAACCATGAATTGGATGCAGTTTATATGGGCCTTCGTGATCGGCGGAGCGATCTGCGTCGTCGGGCAGCTGATGATCGACGTCATGCGGATGACTCCCGCGCATACGATGAGCGCGCTGGTCGTTGCCGGAGCCGTTGTCGACGGTATCGTCATCGGCAATAAAAGCCTGTACGACCGGTTTATCGAATTCGCCGGCGCGGGAGCGACCGTACCTATCACGAGCTTCGGCAACTCGCTCGTGCACGGCGCTCTGGGCGAGCTGAAGCATCACGGGGCGATCGGCATCATCACCGGGATTTTCGAGGTGACGAGCGCGGGCATTTCGGCAGCGATCATCTTCTCGTTTCTCGCCGCTCTCGTTTTCAAGCCGCAAGGCTGACGGTCACAGTTTGGAATCAGAAGCTTCAAGCCCGAGCGGCTTGAAGCTTTTTTGCATTTTTCCCCTGGAATGTGGTTTTTTACAAACAAATTCGGAGAATTTGCATGTATACGGCGTTTTTTAAATCTTGTAAAATGTAGGATAAGCTTCTTTTTCATTCTAAGCAGTGGATCGAACGTTTTACCCCTCTTTTAGCATATAGGATGAGCTGTATTTTTTACTTCAAGGAGGATCAGGAAGATGGAGACAATGACCAAGGACCACGCTCCCGCGCTCAAGCGGATTCAAGCCAATTTGGAATCTTGCATCCTTGGCAAGACCGATGAAATCATGCTGCTCTTGACCGCCATGCTGGCCGGGGGACACGTGCTGCTGGAGGATGTTCCAGGTACAGGCAAGACGGTGCTGATCAAGGCGCTTGCCAAATCGATCAGCGGTCAATTCCGCCGTATTCAGTGTAATCCCGACCTGCTGCCGACCGATATTACCGGCGTGTCCATCTATCATCCGAAGGATGAAGTGTTTCTGTTCCGTCCGGGTCCGATCATGACGAATATTCTGCTGGCGGACGAAATCAACCGCGCCACGACCAAGACGCAGTCCGCTCTGCTCGAAGCGATGGAAGAACGGCAAATCACGGTGGACGGTGGGACGCACGATTTGCCGCGCCCGTTTCTGCTGCTCGCCACGCAGAATCCCATTGATTTTGAAGGAACGTACATGCTGCCGGAGGCGCAGCTGGACCGGTTCATGATGAAATTCAGCCTTGGCTATCCGGATGAGCAGACCGAGACCCGCATGGTCGTCTCCCAGAGCGTTGCGCATCCACTCGACTCCTTGGAGCCGGTGGCGGACGTCGGGCAGATTCTGGAGATGCAGGCGCAGGCGAAGCAGGTGCATCTCGAGGAAGCGGTAGCCGAATATTTGGTAACGATTACGCGGATGACGAGAGAGCATCCCGCGATTTACCTCGGAGCGAGCCCGCGCGCGACGCTGGCACTCGTGCAAGCCGCCAAAGCCTACGCTCTTCTGCAGCAGCGAGACTATGTCATTCCGGACGACGTGAAGTTTCTGGCGCCTTACGTGCTTGGACACCGGATTCTTCTTCAGGCGGAAGCGCGCATGGAAGGCGCCACGGTTCTTTCCGTGCTGGAGTCGGTATTCGGACGGGTGAAAGTCCCGGTACGTTGGGAGAAGTGAGCCCATGAGAACTTCCTTCGCCCACAAGCTGGCGGACCGTCCCCGGTTCAGCCGAAAGTTCTGGGCTGTGGCTGCAGCCTTTGTCGGCAGCCTCGGATTTCTACTGTTCCAGGGCGGGAAGCTGGCCTTAATGCTCTTCGTCATCATTTCGATTCTTAATATTTATTTGCTGCTCGGGCAGTGGAGCGGCATCAAGCGGACCCAGGGCGTCCGCAGTCTGACGAATACGGAATTCGGGGCGACGCTGGAAGCGGGGGGCTCGCTCGGCGTTAAGATTCAGCTTCAGATTCCCGGCTTCTGGCCGATGCCTTACGTTTTCGTACAGGACCATTTGCTTCATAAGAACGGACACGAGCTCACGTTCGAGGCGACGCTCGTGCCGGATTGGCGGCGGCGCGGAGTATGGGAATACAAGACGCCGGCGCTCCGCCGGGGCCACTACTCGTTCGGCCGCACGGAATGTGTAACGGAGGATATATTCGGACTGTTCGAGCACCGCGGCGAGCTGGATCTTCCGCAGAGCATCGCCGTACTCCCGAAGACCGTTCCGATCAAGGAATGGAAGCAGTTTCATCAGATGATGAAGGGGACGAACCATCATTCCACCACGACCCGCGCCGTGCGGGAGACCACGCAAATCAACGGGGTGCGCGAGTATATTTACGGGGACCGGATTTCGCGAATTCACTGGAACGCTACGGCCAAGACGGGAAAGTGGAAATCCAAGGAGTTCGAACGGGAATCGCTGCCGAAATCTTATCTGATGATCGACCGGCACAAGCGCGCTTACGAGGACCCGGAAGAATTTGAGCTGACGGTGTCCGTAGTGGCTTCGCTCTTTCAATACGGCGCGAGCCGAAGCCTCTCGCTCGGCTTGATTTCGAGCGGAGCGGCATCGGTGTATTTTGAGCCGAATAAGGCCCAGGCGCAGCAAAAAGCCGTCCAGCGGCATTTTATCGATGTGGAGGCGGACGGGGCTTACAGCATCCGGCAGGTGCTGAAGGAGAAAGTGCAGATGATGGTGCCGGGCAGCTTCGTCGGGCTGATCAGTCCGGTGAGCGGCGAGCCTATGCTTCAGGTTCTCCTCTGGCTGAAGCAGCAGCACCTGAACCCGTGCCATTTCTGGGTCAGCTCGAATAACGTACAGAAGGAAGCATGGCTGAAGCAGCTCCAATCGCGAGGCATTGCCGGATATGCCATCAGCGGTTTGGCCGAGCTGCCGGTCTTGCTCGGAGGGAGGAACGTATGAAATCCGCTCCTAAGCGCTGGCTTCGGACCCTTCTATGGCAGGATTGGCCTCACCGGCTGACCGTCCTGCTGTCCGGGTTGTTTCTGCTTCAATTTGCCATCTGGTTCTCGAAGGAAGACGGGCTATGGCTGCCGGAGACGTTTGTGATTGTCGAGCTTACGCTTCTCGTCACCATGATTCTGGAGCATTTGCCCCGGATGCACTGGCTGCTTCGGGGATCGCTGCAGCTGATAGCCATCGTCGCGATTCACGTGCTCGTGCTCCGAAGCTACGGAGTGATCGAGCCGATGCCGCTCAGCAGCTTCTTTTCCTCGAGACTGTTCTTGAATTTATATGAGCTTACGCCGTACTTGTGGTTCGGGCTCGGCACCTGGGTCGTATACTTGACGATCATTTGGTGGGTTGAGGTCAAGTGGCGCGTATACGTTCTGATGATCGCAAGCGTGCTCGTTCTGAGCGTGCGCGATTCGTTCTCGTCGATCTTTCTCTGGCCCCAGGTCGCGATGATGGTCGGCTGCGGGCTGTTCCTGCTGATCTTAAGCCATTTTCAACAGCTTCGCCGGCGCGATTTGTCCGCATGGAACTATTTGGCCGAGTATCCGATTTCCATCGCTTTTCCGGTAATTGCGCTTGTTAGTCTGACGGTGTTCGTAGGAGCGGTTATGCCGGAGGTGGGACCGCTGGTAACCGATCCTTACACGGCTTGGCGAACCTATCGCGGCGAGCCGATGAGTTTCACGACCGGCAAGGGCGTTCAGGTCTCGCAGGCTGACCCGCGGGACTCGTCCTCCGGCTACAGCCGAAGCGATTCGAATTTGGGGGGCGGCTTCCAATTCGATTATACGCCGGTCATGTCGGTCGATACGACACACCGCAGCTATTGGCGCGGCGAGACGCGCTCTCTTTATACGGGTAAAGGCTGGGATGAAAGCGATTCGGAGAAACGCGGAGCATGGAATCCGGTGAAGCCCGATAATGGGCTTCCGCCCGATCCTCGGCTGGCGGGTTCGAAGCTGAAAACGATCGAGGTGACGCAGAAGGTTACGCTGCAGACGGAGGAACGTTTTCCGGTGCTGTTCGGAGCCTATGCCTTGCAGCGGGTAACGGATTTGAACGGCGAGAAGGCGAGCTTCGATCCCCTCCAATGGTCGGCTCAGCAAGGCGAACTCCGATTCAGCGAACGTCAGCCCTATCCTAAGACGTATACGGTCGTGTCGCAAATGCCGATCATTGACGAGGAGGCGATGCGATCGGCTTCTCCTGAGCCCACGGGACGCGAATGGCAGGAATACCTGCAGCTCCCCGACAATTTGCCCGCAAGGGTAAAGCAGCTGGCGGCCGATATTACGAAGGATGCGGCGAATCCTTATGATAAAGCGAAGAAAATCGAGCAGTATTTGCAAACGAATTTCAGCTACACGAACAAGCCGGATTTGACGAAAGGGCGAAGCCGGGATTTCGTAGACCGCTTCCTGTTCGAAATGAAGGAAGGCTATTGCGATTATTATTCCACCGCCATGGCCGTAATGGCGCGATCGATCGGGCTTCCGTCCCGTTGGGTCAAAGGCTATGCCTCCGGCTCTACGGCGCTGGATCAGGAGCTGATGGGATTCGGCGCGGATCAGGGATTGATCGATCCGGACGCCGCTGGCGTGTATACCGTCCGCAATTCGGACGCGCATTCCTGGGTCGAGATCTATTTCACGGGCTACGGCTGGGTGCCGTTCGAGCCGACGGCCGGCTTTACGCTTCCCCGTGCGGTACAAGCGCCGGAGCCGAGCGAGGCCGTTCAGCCCGTGACGCCTGCGGCTCCTGAATCGGCCCCGGACGCTGCGCCGGCCGTTCAACCTCATTACGTTTGGTATAGTCTTATTGCTGCAGCCGTGTTGGCGCTGCTCGGCTTGCTCGGCTGGAAGCTGCAGGTGATCGAGCTGGTCCAGGAAAGAGCGCGCCGCCGCCGGGCTTCGCTGCTTAAGCAGAAGGTCATCGTGGAGTGCGAACGCATGCTCCGCATCTTCCGCCGTAACGGATACGTGCGCGAGGAGCATGAGACGCTTCGTGAAGCGATCCGCCGCTGGACTAAGCAAAGCAAGTGGATGAAAGCCGATCTGGATTTGATCCTGCAGGTGTTCGAGAAGGCGAAATACGGCCGCTCGGACATTACCGAAGAGGACTTGCGGCATACGGCGCAGTCGGTCGAGAAGCTGCGGTCGCAGCTGTAGAATGTACTGGGTAGATAGAGAAGACGAACGGCAGCCGGCTGTTCGTCTTCTTGTTTTGTTGGTTCATGCTTACGAAGCGAATTTACTGAGTAAACCGAAGCTCTGGCTACTATAAAAGACTCCGATAAAGAGTATTCTTAATTCGCAAGGCGCAGCGGGAAGCGGGCTGAAGAAACCGGGTTTCACATGTCCTGCGGAGTGCCTTGCTGCCGGCGTTATCCGGGTTAAGCAGGCAATGCGGACGGCCATTCCGGGCACGGAAGGCCGCCGGTGCATCCGCGGCGGCCGCAGGGCTTTCTTTTTGCAACAAAAAGGACTATTATGGTATAGTTTGCGTATACAGGCCAGTCTTATGAGGTGAAAGGATTGCTCAAAAAGCTGATTCCGAGCTTGCAAGTGACCACCATTTACGATATCGACTTGAATGATTTGTGGCAGAAGGGCTGCCGTGGCATCATTACGGATTTGGATAACACGCTGGTAGGGGCCAAAGCGCCGCTTGCCACGCCGGAGCTCATCGATTGGCTCAAGGTGGTGGGGCAGATCGGGTTTCAGGTGGTCATCGTGTCCAACAATCGCGAGGCCCGGGTGACCCGGTTCGCGGAACCGCTCTCCCTGCCGTTCATCTACCGTGCGAGGAAACCGACGAGCCTTTCCTTCCGCCGGGCGCTTCAGATGATGAAATTGCAGCCGGAGCAGACGGTGGTCATCGGGGATCAAATGCTTACGGATGTGCTTGGCGGCAACCGCATGGGTTTATATACGATACTGGTCAAGCCGATTTCCTTGGTCGACGAGGGCTTCTTCACGAAGGTGAACCGAAGAATCGAGAAAGCGGCGTTAACGATAATGAAAAGGTAGGGAATCTATGAAGTTACATCAAGAAGGCGGCACGGAGGCCGCCCGTTGCGCCGGCTGCGGCGTCAATCTTCAGACCGGGGACGCATCGAAGCTCGGCTATGTGCCGGAGCAGGCGCTCGCGAGGACGCCGGTCATATGCCAGCGCTGCTTCCGGATCAAGAATTACAACGATGCGGCCGGTTATACGCTGGATCAGGACGATTTTCTGCGGTTGCTGAATCATGTGGGATCAACGGATTCGCTTGTTGTAAATATCGTTGACTTGTTCGATTTTGAAGGCAGTATGATCGCCGGACTCCCCAGGTTTGTTGGGAACAACCCGATTGTGCTCGTCGTGAACAAAATCGATTTGCTGCCCAAGGTGACCAACTATAACCGGATCGTTAACTGGGTGCAGCGGCAGGCGAAGGAGGCCGGGCTGAAGGTGGTCGAGGTTGTGCTCTGCTCAGCCAAGAAGAACATGGGCTTCGAGCGCGTTCTTCAGGTGCTCGACAGCTGCCGGAACGGCAAGGATATTTATGTTGTGGGGGCCACGAACGTCGGCAAATCGACGCTGATCAACCGGCTCATTCGCGATTACAGCGATTTGGACGCCGAGCTGACGACGTCGCAGTATCCGGGAACGACGCTCGATTTGGTGAGGATTCCACTGGACGACGGCTCGTATATCATCGATACGCCCGGGATCGTCTATAAGCACCGGTTAACCGAGCTGGTGGAGAAGAAGGATCTTCAGAAGCTGATGCCGGACAAGGTGATCAAGCCGCTCGTGTACCAATTGAACGAGAAGCAATCGATCTTTTTCGGAGGCTTCGCGCGGTTTGATTTCGTGCAAGGGGAACGGCAGTCCTTTACCTTCTATGTGTCGAATGCAGTGCCCCCGCACCGGACGAAGCTGGAGCGGGCGGACGAGCTCTACGCGGAGCATAAGGGCGAGCTGCTGGCCCCTCCGACGAGAGAGGATCTGGAGCAGCTTCCGCCGTTAACGAAGCATGCCGTCCGCGTACCGAAAGGGAAGCAGTTGGACGTATCGATCTCCGGTCTCGGCTGGGTGAAGGTCAACGGGCTGGAAGGCGCGGATTTGGCGGTGCATGTTCCGAAAGGAGTCAAGGTGGCGGTTCGGGAGTCGTTGATCTAAACTCCCGGCGCCACCCTGTTTGCGCTTGAACTTTGGGAACGGAGGAACGAGAGAACAATGGGGAAACAGCCGCTTGACAGTCATACGATTATGTACGGGGTGTTCGGCGATCCGGTCCGGCACTCGAAATCTCCGATTATGCTGAATCACGCTTTCGAAGCGTCCGGCATCAATGCCGCATATGCCGCTTTTCACATTGCGCCGGGTACGTTGAAGGACGCGGTAGCGGGAATTCGCGCTCTTGGCTTCCGCGGCGCGAACGTCACGATTCCTCATAAAGTGGAAGTCATGGAGTATATGGACGAAATCGACGAGGGTGCCCGCATCATCGGCGCGGTGAACACGATCGTCAATGAAGGCGGCCGTCTGATCGGCTATAATACGGACGGCATCGGCTACGTCCGTTCCTTGATGGAGGAAACGGGCGTGCGTTTAAAGGGCCGCAAGGTGCTGATGCTGGGAGCCGGCGGCGCGGCGCGCGGCGTAGGCTACGCGCTTGCGCAGCAGGGGGCGGAGCATATTTATATCGCCAACCGGACGGAGTCGAAAGCGGCGGAGCTCGCCGATTCGATGTGCTCGTTCTGCCGCGCCTCCGGAATTGGCTTGGATCGCATCAGCGAGGTGGCTGCCGAAGCGGCGCTCATCGTAAACAATACGTCGCTTGGCATGCATCCGCATGTGGACGAGGTGCCGATGGATACGTCGCTGATCGCTCCGCAGACGGTGGTCAGCGATCTGGTGTACAACCCGTTAATCACGCGTTTCCTCCGGGAAGCGAAGGAGCGGGGTGCTATTATTCATAGCGGCCTAGGCATGTTTATTTATCAAGGCGCCTACGCCTTCGAGTATTGGACGGGACAACCGGCTCCGATCGCCGCCATGCGGGAAGTGGTGGAGCAGTCGTTTCAGGATTAGACCGATTTAGGCCCGGTCTCATAGGCGGAAGCCGCGACCGGGTAACCATTCCATGAATAGAGGTAGAACAACTCGATGTTAACAGGCAAACAAAAGCGTTACCTTCGCTCCATGGCGCATCATCTGACGCCTATCTTTCAAGTGGGCAAAGGCGGGGTGAACGACCATCTGATCCGGCACATCTCCGAGGCGATTGAAGTCAGGGAGCTGCTCAAAATTTCCGTGCTGCAAAATTGCATGGAGGACCGCGACGAGGTAGCGGCAGAGCTGGCGGAAGGAGCCGGCGCCGAGCTCGTGCAGGTCATCGGCAAGACGATCGTCCTGTATAAGGAATCGAAGGATAATAAAACGATCGTGCTCCCGTAGTCCAAGGCTAACGTCATGGGTTGAGGGGCGCCAAGCGATAAGAGGGTGAGCGGGATGAAGGTCGGCCTGATGGGGGGCACCTTTGACCCCATACATATCGGGCATTTGATTGCGGCTCAATGCGCCCTGGAAGCGGCAGGGCTGGACGAGGTATGGTTTATGCCTACGAATGTCCCGCCTCATAAAAAACAGCTTCCCGGAGCGACGCCGGAGCAGCGCTGGGAGATGGTGAATGCCGCGGTGGAGGGTCATCCGGCCTTTCGGGCGATCGATGTGGAGCTGCGCAAGGGTGGGGTTTCTTACAGCGTCGATACGGTGAAGCTGCTGATGCAGCTATATCCCGGACACCGTTTTCACTATATCGTAGGTGCGGATATGGTGCAGTATTTGCCCAAATGGTACAAGATCGAAGAGCTGGCGAACCTGGTCGTCTTCATAGGGCTAAGCCGTCCCGGCTACGGGACGGAAGAAGAGGCGCTGCCCGAGCCGATCCGCGATTCCGTACGGATGGCGCGGATGCCCTTGATTGAAATCTCATCCACGGAGATCCGGAAGCGGCTCGCGGAAGGAAGGCCGGTGCGCTATCTGGTGCCCGACCGGGTAAATCAGTACATTGAGGTGAACCGTTTATATGAATCGTGATGAGCTGATAGAATCCGTTCGGTCGCAAATGCCCGCGAAGCGGTGGGAGCATACCGAGGGCGTTATGTCCACCGCCGTGATGCTGGCGAAGCGTTTCGGAGGCGACCCGGCTCGTGCGGAGCTGGCGGCGATTTTGCACGATGTCTGCAAATATTGGCCGGTAGAGGAGCAGGGGCGTGTCATTCGGGAAAACGGTTTGCCGCAGGATTTGCTGGAATACGACAAAGAGCTGTGGCACGCCCACGCCGGCGCCTGGGTGGCCCGGGATCGGTACGGGGTGGGCGATGAAGAAGTGCTGGATGCGATTCGTTACCATACGTCAGGCCGGGAGAACATGACACTGCTGGACAAAATCGTTTGTTTGGCCGATTATATGGAGCCGGGGCGCGATTTTCCAGGCGTGCATAATATTCGGGAAAACGCCGAACATAGTCTTGAGAGGGCGCTCCTGGCCGGGTTCGACGGGACGATCCGTTTCCTGCTGGAGAAGGGGAAACGGATCTACCCGCTGACGGTGATGGCCCGCAACGGGCTGCTGCTGGAGCTTCAGAAGCAGGATGCGAAATGATTTGAAGTGAATGCTTACGAAGAAGGCTTTGCTGACGCAAAGCCCTGAGGAGGAAAATAAATGATTCAACCCGACGAGCTGATGGCTCTGGCGGTCGACGCGGCCGAGGACAAGAAGGCGATGAACGTCATAGCGCTCAATCTGCGAGGCATTTCCCTCGTGGCCGATTATTTCATTATTTGCCACGGCAACTCGGAAACGCAGGTGCAGGCAATCGCGACCGAAATCCGCAAACGCGCGGAGGAGAATGGAGCCAGGCTCCGCGGCATGGAAGGAATGGATACGGCCCGCTGGGTGCTGGTCGACCTTGGCGACGTAGTCGTTCATGTCTTCCATCGCGATGACCGCGAATATTATAATATAGAGCGGCTGTGGTCCGATGCGAAAGTGGTCGAACGGGTATGAGGCTGGAAGCCGGTAAGGTCGTACGCCTCGATGTGGCACGTGAGGTCTCGCCTCACGGCTATTTTTTAACCGACGGGAACGTGGATATTCTGCTCCATTACAGCGAAGCGGTCGGCGAAGTGAAGCCGGGCGAGCAGGTCGATGTGTTCCTGTTCTACGATACGCAGGACCGGCTGGCGGCAACGATGCGAAAGCCGCTTATTTCCCTCGGGGAAGTCGCGCTGCTGGAAGTGGTGGATTTCCATCCGCGCTTCGGCTGCTTTCTGGAGATGGGCCTCGGCCGTCACCTGCTGCTGCCGTTCCGCGAGCTGCCGGAGCTGAAGGAGCTTCGCCCGCAGGTCGGGGACAAGGTATTCGTTGTGCTTACCCATGATCGGCAGGGGCGCCTCGTTGCCAAAGTGGCCGGTGAAGAGGAGCTGAAGAAGCTCATCTTCGCCGCTCCTACAGATTGGCGGAACCGCCAAGTCGAGGCCAGAGTGTACAAGCCGCTTCAGATGGGTACCTTTGTCGTCTGCGACGGCGGGGTCGTCGGCTTCGGGGTCATCGGACTCATTCATTCCACGGAACGGACCCGGCTGCTGCGGCTTGGAGAGCAAGTTCAAGTCCGGATCACTTATGTCCGCGAGGACGGGAACGTCAACCTGTCGATGCGGGATCGCAAGGAAGTGGGCCGCGACGAGGATTCCGAGAAGCTGCTTGCGTTCATGCGGGAGAGGCCGAACGGGGCGATGCCGTATTCCGACGAAACGCCGGCAGACCTCATAAGCCAGCGATTCGGGATGAGCAAATCCGCTTTCAAGCGAGCGATCGGCAAGCTGATGAGGGAAGGCCTCGTATATCAGGACGGCAGCTGGACTCATTTGAAAAAGGATAACACTGAGCCGGTTTCCGATTGATGTTCGGGGCCGGTTTTTTGCTGCTGCGGCTTACATTCGGAACGCGGAACAGGAGGAAGAAGCGGTATGGCTTATGAGCAATTTGCCTATTTGTACGACCGGCTGATGGAGGATATGCCTTACGGAGAATGGCTGCACTTCGCCGGCCAATGCTGGGATAAATACGGCAAGCCGCGGCGCATCGTCGATCTCGGCTGCGGAACCGGCAGCATGGCCGTTCCTTTGGCACGGCAGGGCTTCGAGGTGTACGGCATCGACTTGTCCGATGACATGCTGGCGGTAGCGCAGCACAAAGCGGACGAGGAGCAGAGGCGAAGCGCGTTTGCGCCGGGAGGCTCGGTCACCTGGCTGCAGCAGGATATGCGGGAATGGGAGATCGGCCGTCCGGCGGATGCCGTACTTTCCTTTTGTGATTGCGTCAACTATTTGCTGGAGGAAGAGGATGTCCTCTCTTCGTTCCGCAGCGCTTACGCGGGTCTGAAGCCGGGCGGAATTTTTGTGTTCGATGTCCATACGCCTTACCAGCTGGAGGCCTATGCGAAGACGCAGCCTTTTTTCCTCAACGAGGACGATATCGCCTACATTTGGACGAGCGACTATGATCCGAGCCGGGTCGAGATTGAGCACAGCTTGACGATCTTTGTGAAGGAAGGCGCCTACGACGAGACGGGCTCGGACGACGCGCTTACGGAGCGGTTTCATCGGGTCGAGGAGCTGCACGTGCAGCGGGCGTATGCGCTTGACTGGATCGAGCGGGCATTGAAGGAAGCGGGGTTCCGGGAAACGGAAGTCTATGCCGATTTTTTGTGGAAAAGGCCGACGGCGGAAACGCAGCGCGCTTTTTTCGTAGCGGTGAAATAGTAAGGAGCTGGAGAAGGGGCTTTGCGTCGAGAGACGCAGAGCTCTTTTTTTATACGAAAATTTCCGAGTTGCCGTTTTTGAACCGATTGCGAACAAAACATAATCCGTACTTCGTCAAAATTCGGCATTGGTGAAATCATTTATAATGTCATATAAAATGACATATAATTACCATCCATGTTCGGGATAAAAAACTGGAAAAGCTAATTCTTCTGAATGTTTCAATGAAAACACGAACATATTTTACATAAACTAAATTAATGTTCGCTTTTAAATTGAATAATCGCCTAAAAACAAAAAAATAATTTTCGAATTATACTTGAAATATTCGTTTACTTAAGTTATTGTAACATTATAGAAATGTTATTAAAACTAACATAAAATAAAGAAATGATTTTCGTTGTCAAAAAAATTATAGCTTTTCAAATTTAAAGTGAATAAATATGACATGACTGGAGTGGTTGCCATGAAAAAGAAACTGGTTCTTATCGGTAACGGGATGGCGGGAGTGAATGCGGTCGAGCAGCTGCTTAAGCTGGCGCCGAACGCTTACGAGATTACGGTATTCGGCAGCGAACCGCATCCGAATTACAACCGGATCCTGCTGTCATCCGTGCTGGCCGGGGATGCCGACATCAAGGACATCGTTATTAACGATTGGGATTGGTACAAGGACAACGGCATTACGCTGCACGCCGGGCATACCGTAAGCAAAATCGATACCGCCCGCAAGGTCGTTCAAACGTCCAGCGGGATTACGGCAGCTTATGACGATCTGATCCTTGCTACCGGATCGCTTCCATTCATGCTTCCGCTTCCGGGCGCCGACAAAGAAGGGGTTATCGCTTTCCGCGATATTCAAGATTGCCAGACGATGATCGAAGCTTCGAAGAAGTACAAGAAAGCGGTCGTGATCGGCGGCGGCCTGCTCGGACTTGAAGCGGCTCGCGGGCTGCGGAACCTCAATATGGAAGTATCGGTGGTACACATTTTCAAATATTTAATGGAACGTCAATTGGATGAGACGGCTTCCTCGATGCTCCGAAGCGAGCTGGAAAAGCAAGGTATGCGGTTCCTCCTGGAAAAGAACACGGACTCGATCCTCGGTAAAAAACGCGTTACCGGCGTCCGGTTCAAAGACGGTACCGAAGTGGATGCCGACCTCGTGGTCATGGCGGTCGGAATTCGGCCGAACGTTGCGCTGGCGAAGGAAAACGGCATCGAAGTGAACCGCGGTATCGTGGTTAACGATTATTTGGCAACAAATGTGCCGAATGTATACTCCGTAGGCGAATGCGCGGAGCACCGCGGTGTAGCGTACGGGCTCGTAGCCCCGCTTTACGAGCAAGGCAGCGAGCTGGCGAAACGACTGGCCGGCGTCGAGTCCGCAGGCTATCAGGGCTCGGTCGTTTCAACGAAGCTCAAGGTATCGGGAGTCAACGTGTTCTCGGCCGGCCAGTTCACGGATGAACCGGGTACACGCTCGGTGCGGGTGCAGGACGATTTCGAGGGCGTGTACAAGAAGGTGGTCATCAAAGACGGCAAGGTCATCGGTTCCGTGCTGTTCGGCGATACAAGCGACGGCTCCAAACTGTTTGCGATGATTCGCAGCGGCGAGGATGTGACAGGCAAGGAAAAACAGGTGCTGCTTGGCGACAACGCGGGTGGGGGAGCGAAGTCGGGACTGGATTATGTTGCGGCTATGGCGAACGATGAAATTGTCTGCGGCTGCAACGGGGTATCCAAAGGAGCCATCGTGAACGCCATTCAGGAAAAAGGCTGCGCGAGCGTGAACGACATCAAAGCCTGCACGAAGGCATCCGGTTCCTGCGGCGGCTGTAAGCCGCTCGTTGCGGATCTTCTGACACTTACCCTTGGCGTGGACGGAGTCAAAACCGTAAAGGAAGGCATCTGCGGCTGCACGGAGCACAGCAGAGATGAAGTGGTGGAAGCGATCCGCAGCATGCGTTTGACGACGACGAAAGAAGTCATGAACGTGCTGGAATGGAAGACGGAGGAAGGCTGCTCCAAATGCCGCCCTGCCCTGAACTATTATCTGGGGATGGCGTGGCCGGAAGAGCATGAGGATGAGAGGGATTCCCGCTTCGTTAACGAGCGCAATCACGCTAATATCCAGAAGGACGGCACGTACTCGGTAGTGCCGAGAATTTACGGCGGGGTCACTTCACCGAAGGAGCTCAAGAAGATTGCCGAGGTTGCGGAAAAATACGACGTGCCGATGGTCAAATTCACCGGCGGGCAGCGGATCGACTTGCTCGGCGTGAAGAAGGACGATTTGCCGAAAATGTGGGCGGATCTCGACATGCCTTCCGGTTACGCCTACGGCAAAGCGCTGCGCACGGTGAAAACCTGCGTAGGCTCGACGTTCTGCCGGTTCGGCACCCAGGATTCGATCGCGATGGGCATCGAGCTTGAAAAGCGGTTCGAGCGGCTGAACACGCCGGCGAAGGTGAAGCTGGCCGTCTCCGGCTGCCCTCGGAATTGCGCGGAAGCGACGATCAAGGATTTCGGTGTCGTGGCGATCGACGGCGGCTGGGAGCTGCATGTAGGGGGCAATGGCGGGGTGAAGGTCAGAGCAACGGATCTGCTGTGCAAAGTTAAAACCGAAGATGAAGTAGTGGAATGGGCAGGCGCTTACCTGCAGTACTACCGCGAGAACGCCAAATGGAACGAGCGGACCAGCGAGTGGGTGCAGCGGGTTGGTTTGGATACGATATCGGCAGCCTTGGAGAAGAAAGAAGACCGGGAGGCGCTTGTCGCCCGCATCGAGAAGACGCTGAGCCTCACGACTGATCCGTGGAAAGAAATTATCGAAAAAGACCAGCTGCGGGCGACCTTCGAGGAGCTGCCTTCACCGGAGCTGACGGCGGCGAAGCAGTAATAAATAGAAGATGGGGAGGAACCTGAAAATGAATCGAGTAATCATTGGACATCATACGGAAATTAGCGAAAGACGAGCGCGGGTGGTTCACGTCGGCGGGGTGGAGATTGCCGTATTCAAGCTTTCAGACGGCGGCTTTCGGGCCATCGAAAACCTTTGTCCGCATAAAAACGGCAAGCTGTCCGAGGGAATTGTGTGCGATCATCACGTTTATTGTCCGCTGCATGACTGGAAAATCGATCTGAATGACGGTTTGGTACAGGCGCCGGATGAAGGCTGCGTGAGAGCCTATCGCGTAGAATTTGACGAATCGACAGGAAATATCGTGCTGCTGCTGGAGGATTCCGGCAGCCTGGCATCCTAACATCTATTGCCAAGAGGAGGATTAGACGTGAGCGAACGGTTATTGGAAGGAAAACGGGTAGTCCTCACGGGTCCTCGCAAGGCGGAAGAGCTGGGCCGGCTCGTAGAGAAACAGGGCGGCATTCCGCTGGCGCGGCCTGCCCAGGGAACGGTAATTTTGCAGGATGAACAGGTGCAGGCCGAGATGGTCCGCTTGCTGCAGGAAGATTATGACTGGTTCATTTTTACAACGGGGATCGGGATGGAGACGCTGCTTGAAACCGCCCGGAAGATCGATGCGGAAGCCCGTTTTTTGGAAAAACTGAAGGAGGCCAGGATCGCCGCTCGCGGTTATAAGGCGGTCGGGACTCTTAAGAAGCTTGGTCTGATGACTGCGGCGCGGGATGACGACGGAACCACGGCCGGTTTGGTGCGTGCGCTCGCGCCCTTCTCCTTCCGTGAGTCTCGGGTGGCGCTGCAGCTGCACGGAGACCCCGCCCCGCGCTTGGTGCGGTTTCTTGAGGAGCAGGGAGCTTCCTATCACGAAATACTTCCCTATGTTCATACGCCTCCGGAGACGGAAGCGTTGGAGGAATTGGTCGGGGATATTTTAAACGGCAGGGCGGACGCGGTGATGTTTACGAGCGGTCCTCAGGTCCGGTTTTTATTCAAGCATGCGGCAGCGACCGGACGGATGGTGGAGCTGCGGCAAGCATTTGAACAAGGGACGGTAGCCGCCTCCGTAGGGAAGTTCACGGCGGAGTGCCTGCGGGAAGAAGGCATATCGCGGATTGTGGTGCCGAAGGAAGAAAGAATGGGCAATTTGGTCATCGCACTCGGAGAATACTATGCGGACGGCAGCCATTTGTATTAAAGGGCAATAGTCGTTGCACGGCGCCTGGAGAGTGTGACACTGAACGGGATTGCTATCCTGACAAGTTTCAGGATCAAGAAAGGAGCGGGTCGCATGGATTATGTGAAGCCGGAGCAAGTCGTTGAGCAGATGGTGCAGGCCGGCGTTAACAAAGCGAGTTTGTCGATAAAAGATTTGATCGTACGGGGCTTTCTGGGCGGGGCCATTCTGGCATTCGCTACGACGCTGGCTTTCACGGCAATGGCTCAAACCAAGCTTGGACTGGTTGGCGCGCTTGTTTTTCCCGTCGGGTTCGTCATGATTGTGCTGCTGGGCCTGGAGCTCGTCACGGGGAGTTTTGCGTTGATCCCGCTGGCGGTTCTCGCCAAACGGACTACGGTGGGGAAAATGTTGAACAATTTCCTGTGGGTCATTGTGGGACATCTGCTGGGTTCTCTGGTATATGCTGCGTTATTTTACGCGGCGGTCACCAATTTCGGGCATGTCGGCGACAACGCGGTCATTCAAACGATCATCAAAACAGCCGAGACGAAAACGAACGGCTATTCGAGCCTTGGCTTCGACGGTATGGTGGCCGTATTCGCCAAAGCCGTCTTATGTAACTGGATGGTGACGCTCGGTGCGGTGATGGCGATGACCTCCACATCGACTGCAGGTAAAATCACGGCGATGTGGCTGCCGATTCTTACATTTTTTGCGCAAGGCTTCGAGCATGCCGTCGTCAACATGTTCGTCATTCCGGCGGGGATGATGTACGGCGCTCACGTGACCTTCAGCGGCTGGTGGCTGTGGAATCAAATCCCCGTGCTGCTGGGCAACTTTGCGGGAGGCGTCCTGTTTACCGGAATTCTTCTCTATATTACCCATCTGAAGAAAGACGCTTCTCTCACCAAAAATCAATCGAAGGCCGCCTGACTCTTCGGATATTTACGCTAACCGTAAGAGCAGCTGCAGGATGCACAAAATGATAGCCCATAAGGGCAAGGCTAAGGCTATCCCGTTCAATAAACCGCGCATGCCGTTCCTACCTTTCCGCGACTGCCGTAATACGTCCCAGTATTTCCAGGGGGCAGGCAGTCTAATCGCGGAAGGCGGACGGAAGTAGCGGTTTATTAGGGTGCTGGGCAATGAACCGACTTGACAGCAAAGGGGTTTCAACCTATAATCTAAAGCAATTGCATACGATCTAGCATGGCAGTGACAGGAAATAGTAGCTCTCGCACGCTTCAACAGAGAGCCGGTGGAAGGTGCGAACCGGCAGGCGGGCGGCGGTGAACTCATCCGGGAGCCAGAAGGTGAAGCTGTTACGGCGGGATCCGCGGTGACCGTTATAGCCGGATCGTTACCCCGCGTTAAGGGGCTGAAGTGGACAACGGCAAAGCATGCCTGTTGTCAACTAGGGTGGTACCACGGGAAACATAAGCCTCTCGTCCCTAGCGTTGCGCTAGCGATGAGGGCTTTTTTTGTTGATATTGAAGGAGGAGCAAGGCCATGGCACAGGATAACAAAGAGAGAGAGCCGCAGGGCTACAACCCGCTGGCGGTCGAACCGAAATGGCAGAAGTATTGGGATGAGTACAAGACGTTCAAGGTATTGAACAATGACAGCAAGCCGAAATTTTACGCGCTCGATATGTTTCCGTATCCGTCCGGAGCGGGGCTGCACGTAGGTCATCCGGAAGGCTATACGGCTACGGACATCGTATCCCGGTATAAGCGGATGCGAGGCTACGACGTGCTGCATCCGATGGGCTGGGACGCCTTCGGTTTGCCGGCCGAGCAGTACGCGCTCGATACGGGCAACGACCCGCGCGAGTTCACGATCAAGAACATCAATACGTTCCGTCGTCAGATCAAGTCGCTCGGCTTCTCTTACGATTGGGACCGCGAGATCAGCACGACCGATCCCGAATACTACAAGTGGACGCAGTGGATTTTCATCCAGTTGTACAAGAAAGGCCTGGCCTATGTCGACGAAGTTCCGGTCAACTGGTGTCCGGCGCTCGGTACCGTACTGGCGAACGAAGAGGTCATCGACGGTGTCAGCGAACGCGGCGGCCATCCGGTCATCCGCAAGCCGATGCGCCAGTGGATTCTGAGGATTACCGAGTATGCGGAGCGCCTGCTGGAGGATCTCGAGGAGCTGGATTGGTCCGAGAGCATCAAGGACATGCAGCGCAACTGGATCGGCAAGTCGAAGGGCGCGGAAGTGACGTTCCCGATCGCGGATCACGACGGCGATGTGCTGAAGGTGTTCACGACTCGTCCGGATACGCTGTTCGGCGCGACTTACTGCGTATTGGCGCCGGAGCATGAGTTGGTAGGCCGCATTACGACGCCGGAGCAAGCGGATGCGGTGAAGGCATACCAGGAGCGGGCAGCCCGGAAGAGCGACCTTGAGCGCACCGACCTGGCTAAGGACAAAACCGGCGTGTTTACCGGCGCCTATGCGGTGAACCCTGTGAACGGCGAGCGGACGCCGATCTGGATCGCGGATTACGTACTGGCCGGCTACGGCACGGGAGCGATCATGGCGGTGCCGGGACATGACCAGCGCGACTACGAGTTCGCGAAGCAGTTCGGCCTGCCGGTAATTCAGGTCGTACAGGGCGGCGACCTCGGCAAAGAAGCATACGCCGGCGACGGTGAGCATATCAACTCGGGCTTCCTGAACGGAATGAACAACGAACAGGCGATCGGCCGGATGATCGAATGGCTCGAGGAGAACGGCAAAGGCCAAGGCAAGGTGACTTACCGTCTGCGCGACTGGCTGTTCAGCCGCCAGCGTTATTGGGGCGAGCCGATTCCGATTCTTCATCTGGAGGACGGCACGATGAAGACCGTTCCGGAGGATCAGCTGCCGCTGCTGCTGCCGCAGGTCGACGAGATCCGTCCTTCCGGTACAGGCGAGTCGCCGCTGGCGAACGTGACGGACTGGGTGAATACGGTCGATCCCGAGACGGGCATGAAAGCTCGCCGGGAGACGAATACGATGCCGCAGTGGGCGGGAAGCTGCTGGTATTATCTGCGCTTCATCGATCCGAAGAACAGCGAGTCGTTCTGCTCGCCGGAGCTGCAGAAGAAATGGCTGCCGGTCGATCTGTACATCGGCGGCGCCGAGCATGCGGTGCTCCACCTGCTGTATGCCCGCTTCTGGCACAAGGTGCTGTACGATCTCGGCTTCGTGGCGACGAAGGAGCCGTTCCACAAGCTGGTGAACCAGGGCATGATTCTCGGCGAGAACATGGAGAAGATGAGCAAATCCCGCGGCAACGTCATCAACCCGGACGAAATCGTGGGCCAGTACGGCGCGGACACGCTTCGCATGTACGAAATGTTCATGGGCCCGCTGGAGGCGACGAAGCCATGGAACGCGAACGGCGTAGAAGGCACGTTCCGGTTCCTGAACCGGATCTGGCGGCTCTTCGTCGGCGAAGACGGCCAGCTCAGCGGCAAAATCAGCTCGGACGAGGAACTGGGAAGCGAAGTCTTCAAGCGGATCTGGCACCGCACCATTAAGAAGGTGACGGAGGACTACGAAAATCTCCGCTTCAATACGGCGATTTCACAGCTGATGATTTTCGTCAACGAGGCTTACAAAACCGACCGTCTGCCGAAAGCGGCGATGGAGCATTTCGTGCAGATGCTGTCGCCGATCGCGCCTCACATCGCCGAAGAGCTGTGGGAGAAGCTGGGTCACGGCGGAACGGTAACCTACGAAGCATGGCCGGTATACGACGACGCTTGGACCGTGGACAACGAGGTCGAAATCGTCATTCAGGTGAACGGCAAAATCGTAGAGCGCGCAACGATCGCGGCGGATGCCGACGAAGCGGCGATGCAGGAGCTCGCCGGCGGCCTGGATAAGGTGAAGGACGCCCTCAGCGGCAAGACGGTCCGCAAGACGATTGTTGTCAAAGGCAAGCTGGTCAATATCGTAGCGGGTTAATCCCGGTTAAAAATAAAAAACCGCTCTGCAGCTGCAGACGGTTCATAAGGAAAAGACGTGAAAGCATCGCGTTTACTCGATTTGGTTCCCGAAAAAGCGGGCTTCCACCTTTTCCACATCTTCTTCGTATTTGGAATGAGTTGTGCGGATCAAGTCGTCAAAGACACCGCCCAGCTCATTTTCCATTATACGGAGTCCTTCGGCCGTAATGCCGCCGGGGACGGCGACCCGTTTTTGCAGTGAAGCGGGGGTAAACCCTCCGGTGGTCAGCAGCTTGCCGGTGCCGAGCGCCATTTCGCTGACGAGCAGGGTCGCCTCTTCCTCCGATATGCCGGTGGCTTGAACCGACGCATCGATGAACCTTTGCAGGAAGTAGGCTAGGAACGCCGGTCCGCAGCTGGAGAGGTCCGAGGAGATGCGCGTATATTGCTCCGATACCCGGAGCGGGGAGCCGACGTGCGACAGCAGATTTTCCAGAAGCTCTTTATCTTCGGGAAGCATGCGGTCGCTGTAAATGCACAGCGACGCTCCGCTCAGCACATAGTTGGTGATGCTCGGGATCACCTTGGCAATCTTGCAGGGGACGATCCCCTCCAAATGCCGGATCAGCACCGGACTGGTGATGGAAACCAGAATTTGGCCGGCGTGGACTACGGCTTGGATTTCGTCGAGAACCGTCTTATATTCAAGCGGCTTAACGCACACGAACACGATATCGGATAAGGATGCAGCCTCCTTGCCGGTTGGGGTTACATGCAGGCCAGGATATTGCTCGGCAAGTCTTTCCGCCTTCGCGATCGTTCGGTTGGTTGCCGTGATTTGCTCCGGATTTAGCGCACCGGATCGGATAAAGGCTTCAATGAGTATCGACCCCATGCTGCCTGTGCCTATGAATCCTACTCGCATGACCATCCCTCCTGTAAAGATTGCAGCCTCTTTCATCCCTATGCGCGGAGGGGGTTAATTATGCATTGATTTCCATAAACCGAAAGCGGGGTGAATCCATGTTACGCATATACGGCGGCAGCCGCTGGGGTTACGGCGCGGGAGCCGTTCTGCTGTGCGCCTTCATTACGGGGCTTCTGGTTTGGAAGCCCTGGGTGAGCGGGGCGGCGCTGTCCGGCTGGAAACCGGCCGACGAGGAAATGCGCGTGCTGCTGGAAAGCCAGCGCGAATTGCGCGAGGCCGGCAAGGGGCAAAAGCCGGAAGCGAGGAAAGAGGAAGGAGGAGCGAAGAAGCCTGCAGCTTCCGGTACGGCCGCTCCTGCTCCGCCGCAAGCGGGTCCGGAACCCGGCGCGCCTCCGGGAGCGGGAGAGAGTACAGCGTCAGCGGCTGACAACGGGCCGCATGCCGCACCGGGCCATAAGAAGGCCGCCCCCGGGGCAGCCGGAGCGAAGCTCGATCTGAACCGGGCCACGGCGGCCCAGCTCGAAGAGCTTCCGGGTATCGGCCCGAGCCGCGCCCAAGCGATCCTTGAGCTGCGGAGCCGGCTCGGCGGCAGGTTCAAACAGGTGGAACAGCTGCTCGAGGTAAAGGGCATCGGAGATAAAATGCTCGCCAAGCTGAAGCCCTACGTTACCGTCGATCCGAATCCATAGTGTTCCTGCGGGAGCACTTTCGTTTTTGGCAGGAATATGAGACAATGGGAGAAGAATTATACCATTATCTGCTATAATCCTGAGGAGGAAACGTCCGAATGACTGAAGAACGTAAGCTTGCACCTGAAACCTTAGCTGTTCATGCCGGGCAGGAGATCGATCCTACCACGATGTCCCGGGCTGTACCGCTTTACCAAACAACCTCATACGGCTTCCGGGATACCGACCATGCGGCGAATTTGTTCGGCCTGAAGGAATTCGGCAATATTTATACGCGCATTATGAATCCGACCACGGACGTGTTCGAGAAAAGAGTGGCGGCCCTCGAAGGCGGACTCGCCGCGCTCGCAACGGCTTCCGGACAAGCCGCCATCACCTACTCCATCCTGAATATCGCCGGCGCGGGAGATGAGATCATCTCTTCCTCCAGCCTGTACGGCGGGACTTATAACTTATTCGCCATTACGCTGCCGAAGCTCGGCATTAAAGTGAATTTCGTGGATCCAAGCGATCCGGAAAATTTCCGCAAGGCGATCACGCCGAATACAAAGGCCGTGTTTGCGGAGTCGATCGGCAACCCCAAGGGGGATGTGCTGGACATCGCGGCGGTAGCCGCCGTCGCTCATGAGAACGGCATCCCGCTCATCATCGACAATACGTTCCCGAGCCCGTACTTGTGCCGTCCGATCGAGCATGGAGCCGATATCGTAGTCCACTCCGCCACGAAATTCATCGGCGGGCACGGCACGTCGATCGGCGGCATCATCGTCGACGGCGGCCGGTTCGACTGGAAGGCGAGCGGCAAGTTCAGCGGCTTGACCGAGCCGGATCCGAGCTATCACGGCGTCGTATATACGGAAGCGGTCGGACCCGTCGCTTATATCATTAAAGCCCGCGTGCAGCTTCTGCGCGATATGGGGGCGTCGATCTCGCCGTTCAACTCCTTCCTTCTGCTGCAGGGACTCGAGACACTGCATCTGCGGATGGAGCGGCACAGCGCCAACGCGCAACGCGTCGCTGAGTTCCTCGAGAAGCACGAGGCCGTGGAGTGGGTCAACTATCCTGGACTCCCGAGCCACCCTTCGTATGAGCTGGCGCAAAAATATTTGCCTAAAGGGCAAGGCGCGATTATGACCTTCGGTATTCAAGGCGGCATAGAAGCCGGCCGGAAGGTGATCAATGCCGTGAAGCTGTTCTCCCATCTGGCGAATGTGGGCGACTCCAAGTCGCTGATCATCCATCCGGCCAGCACAACGCATCAACAGCTGACCGAAGAGGAGCAGTTAACGGCGGGCGTTCATCCGGGGATGATTCGCTTGTCCATCGGAACGGAAGCTATCGATGATATCATTTACGACTTGGATCAGGCGATTCAAGCAAGCCGGCGATAAAGGAGCGAAGCCATCATGACGGCCCGCAAGGATTGGGATACTTATTTTATGGACATGGCTTATATGGCTTCTACCCGCTCACAGTGCAACCGCCGCCATGTCGGCGCCGTGCTGGTTCAGGGCAAGAAGCTGCTCGGAACGGCGTACAACGGCGCGCCCATGGGAGTACCCGATTGCTCTGAGGCCGGCTGCATGCTGGTGGAGGAATACGAACTGGTGCGCGGAGAAGAAGGGGAGAAAGTTGTCAAGAAGCAGCGCTGCATTCGGACGATTCATGCGGAGCAGAACCTGCTCCTCTTCACCGACCGGGAGGACCGGGAGGGCTCCGTCGTTTACGTAACCGACCAGCCGTGCTGGACCTGCGCCAACATGCTCGCGAACAGCGGCATCAAGGAAATTGTTTTTCACCGTCCTTATCTGAAGGACAGCGAGAAGGTGACTACGCTTATGGAGCGTAAGGGGATCGGCTTCCGCCGTTTGGAGAGCTACGAGCCTCCGGCAGGAACGTTGACCGAAGTGCATCATTGAACAAATGTGATCGAATGGGGAAGAACCTCTTGGCTGCGGATCGCCGCAGGGAAAGGGGTTCTTTTTTATGGTATGGGATGGCGTGCAATCCTGGCTGCGCAGCAGGCCATTGGTCGTCTTCGCGCTGCTGTGGATAGCGGGATACGCGGGGGCCTGTTCCCTGGAGCTGCCCTGGCTCGATATCCGTACGAGTCTGGTTTCCGGAGCCTTGCTGGGGGCTGCGGCCCTGTTCGGGTCAGGCCTTTGGAAAAAGCCGCTGATCGCTCTACTCATAATCGCGACGGCTGCGGCCTATTACGGGCAGTACGATCAGGGCAACCGCTCGCAGCTTGCCGGAGTGGTTACGGAAGAAGCGGAGCTGGCGGGGAAGATTTCGGTCGCTTCGCCGGTTCAAGTAGACGGGGACCGGGTTTCTTTTCAAGCGGTGGCGGAGAGCCTGATCGTGAACGGGGCGGAGACGCCTGCCCGCGGAGAGAGGCTGCAGGTGTCGATAAGGTTGCTTAAGCGGGAGGAGCAGGCGCTGGCCGAAGCTTGGGAGCGCGGCGACCGGCTGGAGCTGTCGGGAACGCTTCGCGCGCCGGAAGGCGCTCGCAATTTCGATGGCTTCGATTACCGCCGGTACTTGCGTTTGCAGCATATCCATTGGCAGTTGTCGATCAAGGGCTTGTCCACGGTGACTGCGGAAAAACTGGGGTGGCGCGACGTCGGCTTCTGGAACCCGCTCCGACATGCGGACCGGCTGCGGCAGCAGCTGGGAGATCGGATCGAGCGGCTTTTTCCGAAGGAACAGAGCGGATTTATGAAAGGCTTGCTGATCGGAATGGCGGAGGACTTCGAGCCTGCACAGTTCGATATGTTCTCGAAGCTCGGATTGACGCACATCATCGCCGTTTCCGGACTGCACGTGGCCGTTTTTCTCGGGTGCGTGCTATGGGTGCTCCGCCGGGTCGGTTTGACGAAGGAAAAGACGCTGCTCATCTGTATAGGCCTGATGCCGCTCTACATCATTGCAACGGGAGCGTTGCCATCCATCATCCGCGCGGGGGTGATGTCGATGATCGGTCTATACGCGGCCTACCGGGGCAAGCTGAAGGACGGATTGCACGTCGCTTTGGGCGCAGGAGTGCTCATTCTGTTCTGGGACCCGTACTTCATGTTGAACGTGAGCTTTCAGCTTTCTTATTTGGTGACGCTGGGACTGATTGTCGGCGTGCCGCGGGTCAGCCGGCTTATTCCCGTTCGGCAGGCAAAGCTGCGGGATGCGCTTTCCATTGCGCTGGTAGCTCAGTTCATGTCCTTTCCGCTGACGATCTATTATTTCAATCAATTCTCGTTTCTGTCTCTGGAGGCGAATCTGCTCATGGTTCCGGCCTTCAGCGCATTTACAATGCCGGTCGGCATGATCGCACTGTTCGCGGGCATGGTATGGCTGCCGGCCGGTTCCGTCATAGCATGGGTTGTAGCCAAAGGGAACGCGCTGTTCTTCTGGGCGATCGGACTCATGGGCCGGTGGGATACCTTTCAGACGATATGGCCGAGCCCGAACGGCTTATGGATCGTTGTTTATTACAGCTTGGCTGCCATTCTCGTATACTCGCTTACGGTGTGGCGGAAGACGAGGGATGAGGCTCGCTCTCCGAAAGCCGGACCCAATCTGCTTACGGCCGGTGAAGAGATCGTGCAGCACCGTCTTCGTACGCTAACGATCGGAGGTCTGCTGCCCTTGAGCGGCCTTGGCCTTTGCATTTGGCTCGCTTACGGCTATGCGCCGGAGATGGGGAGGCCGCAGGGCGGGCAAGTGCAGTTCATCGATGTGGGGCAAGGGGACAGTATCCTGATTCGTTCGCCGGCGGCCGGGAAGGTCATGCTCATCGATGGCGGCGGGACGGTCACGTTCAGGAAGCCCGGGGAGGAGTGGAAGCAGCGGCGGGATCCCTACGAAGTAGGCAAGAAGCTGCTCGTGCCCCTGCTGAAGAAGCGGGGCGTGCAGCGCATCGATTATTTGCTGCTGACGCACCAGGATGCGGATCATTACGGCGGGCTGCAGGCGGTGCTGGAGCAAGTTCCCGTGGACAGGCTGCTCTTTAACGGAACCTTGAAGCCCGGGGCGGAGGTCGAGAAGCTGTTCTCGACGGCGCTTAGCAAGGGGACGGAGCTCATTGCCATGAGGTCGGGCGACGGCCTTGTGCTGGACCAGAGAACAAAGCTCGATTTTCTGTATCCTCAGCCCCAAGATGAAGCTATCCGGCTCCTGAAGGACCAGAACCCGAGCTCCGTCGTCTTTTATATGGAGATGGACGGAACGAGATGGCTGTTCACGGGAGATATGGACCAGGCGGCGGAACGGCTGGTACTGCAGCAGGGTACGGGCGGCGTCGTACGGCCGATCGACGTGATGAAGATCGCCCATCACGGCAGCAAGTCCTCGACGTCGCCGGAGTGGCTCTCCGCTTGGCAGCCGAAGCATGCTGTCATATCGGTTGGAGCGCATAATGTGTACGGTCATCCGAACCCGGGGGTGCTGGAGCGGCTGACTAATGGCGGGACGGCCATTCACCGGACGGACCGGGACGGCGAGGTGCAGATGGCGGTGAAGGGAGGCCGGATCTTCATCCGCTCCAAGCTGAAGGAAGCTTCTTGATCATTTCGCTTTTATTCCGGCATATTTTACGACGGGATATTTTTCCTTGTGCAGCGCGTTCATCAGTTCCGGTCCTACTCGTAAATTGTCCTCTATCAGCTGGCGGGGGGTTAATGCCATCCACTGGTTCAGCGATAAATCCGAGAACCGGTCACTCTTAAACATCTCAAGAAACCAGAGGCTTTGATTACCCGTATTCTGGACGTAGTGTCCGTTGGCGAATGGGACGTATCCTACGTCGCCGGCCCGGATATTGAATGTGCGGGCCGTTCCGTTTGCGGCGAATACCGTCATACGCCCCATGCCCGTAAGGTAATATTGCCATTCGTCATTATTGGGATGCCAGTGCATTTCTCTCATGGCGCCCGGCTTGATTTCGACGAGCGCTGCTGCAATTCTTGTGGAAATCGAAAAGTTGGATGAATCGGCTATCCGTACGGTTCCGCCTGGAGTGATGATGGGTTCCTGCGCAAGCAGCCGATGGGTAAACGTCCTCGGTACCGAACCGTACGGGTCAGGTATCTTCTGGCTTTCGAGTGAACCGGGAATTTCCGCTTGGAAAATGTATCGCTGCTCCTGCGGGATGCGGGCAAAGGCGCTTTCCGGAACGCCGAAATTCGCCGAAAGCACGTCTTTCGGCGTATGTGCGAACCAATCGGAGATGGAGAGGGTATCGAAGTCCGAAAAATGCCCGTCATCGAAGACGAGCAGAAATTCGCATCCTTCCTCGAGTCCCTGAATCGAATGCGGAATACCAGGGGGGAAGTACCACAAGTCGCCCGCTCCGACGTCGGCGATAAAGTTCCGCCCATCCTGGTCCACAGCAGTGATGAGGGCCCGCCCCCAAATCATGTAGGACCATTCGGCTTGCTTATGCCAATGCAGCTCGCGTACCCCGCCCGGCGTCAGACGCATATTGACCCCTGCCAGCGTGGCGGCAACGGGCAGCTCTCTAATCGTCACTTGCCTCGACCAGCCGCCGTGATTTAGCTGCATCGGTGCGTCGGAGAAGGAGAATTTTAAGTTGGGCATCGTTCCTGCATCGGTAGCCGGCGGAACCAGCATGTCGGGGTTTTCACGGTCGCGCATCACATCGCGGGGACCGGGGTCTGTTGCCCCTGCGCCGTCATTCCGGATGGGCTGCGGAATATGTCTATCATTTTGAGGCGAATTGCTCATGAATGCCAAGCTCCTCTCAGTCTTCGTATTTTATATAAACTATGAGGCAAGACATGGACAATATGTAAGGTACAGTCGAAAATCCGCTATGCCGGATAATCCAATAGGATGCTCATCCGAGCTCCAGGGAAAGCTACGGATGAATATGAATTTCAAGCGGATGCATAAGCGAATGCGGGATCTTGCTTGATTGGCGTCCTTGTGTTATATTTCTAGTTTGTGCGGGATCCGCGACCCCCAGTGTCGCCGGGTTTCTGCGGGTGGGTGAGGGAACTTTTGACAAAGGAAAACCAATGAAAGCGAAGTCCGTTTCCCGCTTAAAAGCAAGTTTAATGGTGCTCGCGGGAGCATCGTCCTACGGCATATTGTCTACCTTCGTGAAGCTGGCCTATGAAGCGGGGTTTACTCCGTCCGAGGTGACGGGCAGTCAAGTGACGCTCGGTGCGGCCGCGTTGTGGCTGTTCAGCATGCCGCTCTGGAAGAGAGTACGGGATATCTCCGTACGGGACCACCTGAAGCTACTCGGCAGCGGCGTGTTTACCGGACTTACCGGCGTGTTTTATTATTACTCGCTGACGGCGCTCGACGCCTCGTTTGCTGTGCTCCTGCTGTTCCAATTCACCTGGATGGGGCTGATGCTGGGGTGGGTGCTGCACGGTGCGGCGCCGAACCGGTTTCAAGTAACCGCCGTCGCCATCGTCCTTGCGGGGACGTTGCTTGCTTCCGGCTTGCTCGGAGGGCTGCCGAAGCATATCTCTTTGTACGGCATTGGGTTGGGATTGCTGTCCGCTGCTTGCTACACGCTCTTCATGTATTTCAGCGGCCGGGTGGCGGTAAAGGTGCCTGCACTGCTTCGCAGTACTTGGATGATTACCGGTGCCGCGCTTATTGTGGCTGTGATTTATCCGCCTCAGTTTTTGTGGAACGGGGCGCTTGGACAAGGGCTGTGGATTTGGGGCGGCCTTCTCGGCTTGTTCGGCATGATCATCCCTTCTTATTTGTATGCAAAAGGCGCTCCGTATCTTGAAACCGGCCTTACGGCGATACTCGGCTCGGTGGAGCTGCCCGTGGTCATTCTATGCTCGGCGCTGCTGCTGAAGGAAAAGACCGGCATGCTCGAATGGATCGGCATTGCTCTCATTCTGGCCGGCGTGATGGTGTCGCAGCGAAAAGCTGCTCCCGGAGCGCAAGCCGAAGCCTAGCCGGGACTATCACGGTCACGTCAGTATTCTTTACGTTCGTATCCCTTTCGATATCGCGGCACCGATTGCCGCGGTCGGAAGGGATTTTTTTTTACTCGTTCTTCCCTATATACCGCTTTGCTAAAATTTGATATTCTAAATAGAGTTTATTTTCGGTGCAACATTATTGTTATTCGTCCCGTTTATATGGTTGCAAGAGAGGGGGATCCCAGTGGTAGCGCCAGAACTAATAAAGGCTGCCCAATCGGGCGATCGCGACGCTCTAATTACCCTACTGCGTGAAATAGAGAACCATGTCTATCGGACCGCTTATTACATTCTGGGCAATGAGCAGGATGCGATGGACGCCGCACAGGAAGCGTTAATACGAATTTATACCAAAATCAACTCGTATGAAGAGAAGGCTCAATTCAAAACGTGGGTGCAGCGGATCGTCACTAATTTATGTATCGATAAGTTCCGAAGAACGAAGCCGACCGTATCCATCGAACAGCACGAGATGAGCTTTACAGCTAGTCAAACCGTGGAAGACGAAGTGATGTCGTCTTATATTGCCCAAGATATCCGAGAGGCGATCGACAAGCTGCCGGAGCATCACAGGACGGTGGTGGTGCTCCGGTACTTACAGGACTTCTCCTACAATGAGATCGCGGAATCGCTCAATTTGCCGATCAATACGGTGAAATCGTATTTGTTCCGGGCAAGGCAGCAGCTGCAGACGATCTTGAGGGAATATAAAAAACCGAGCAGGGACGCGGTGCGGGGTTGATGAGGATGAATATACGAATCGGTCAGAAAGGTAGTGTACGGGGATGATGTGTCAAGAGGTGATCGAACTGATGCAGAGATACCTGGACCGGGATCTCGATGAAGCCGAATACGGCAGGATGCTCGAGCATCTTCAGCAGTGTACGGAATGCATGGAGCTGTTCGAGCGTCTTGTGAATGTATCCAACGAATTGGAGAGTCTGCCCAAGGTGACACCGCCCTACAGTTTAGTGGATGCCATCCTGCCGCAGCTGGAGCAGTTGGGGCCGCAGGAGGCCGCCGCTTTAGCTTCGGAAGGCGAAGGTGCGGAAATCCGCGACAGGGAATGGATGTCGGCTGAGCAGCCGGCTTCGAAAGCTTCCGGACGAACGGGAAAATGGCGGAAGCAAGTGAAGGAATGGATTTCCTTTCCCGTATTTGGAGGCGTTGTGGCTGCGGGCTTGGTGTTCGGATTTTTCCTGTTCCAGCAGCAGCAGTCCGCTCCTTCCCGGGACGCGGGACACCTGATGTCGTCACTTGAGGCTTCCAAGGTGACGAAGTCCGGAGCGGCGCAGGACAAGGCTGAACCGAAAGCGGCGCAAAAGCAGGCGCCCAATACGGCCTCCCAGCCGCAGACCGGCAGCGCAGGCTCCGGGGCGGCGAATTTCCGGGCGCAGGAACCGGCAGTGCCGAATGTGGCAGATTCGGCGGCATCCCAGGTGCCGGCAGCCGGAACGGGGAGCCCTGCAATCAAGCCGGGAGCGAAGCAGGCGCCGCCGGCAGCGAAGGCGCAGCCGCAGGCCGACGAACCGGCGGCCGCTCAGCCCGAATCGCCTGCGCAGAGCGATGGCGATGCGAATGCGGTCAAACCGGATGTGTCCAAAGGAGACGCCGTCCAGCCGCTGACGCAGCCGGTGCAGCCCAAATCGCAGCCGGTGAAGCCTGCTCCTCAGTCAAAGGGGTCGCAATCCTTGATGGCGGTCCCCGATAACAGTGCCCCCGCTGCAGGCGACACAAGCTCCGGCGGCGCTGTTGACGGAGGCGCTTCCGCATCCTCTAGCGCGGCCGGCTACAGCTCCTCGGCTGCCGCTTCGGGAGCAAACCAGACGCCGAACCCCGCTGCGGATAAGCCGGGCGCGGAAGCGGCTCCGGCGCCGGATGCCTCCAAGGGGAATCGGACGACGATGGGCATTGCTTCCATTACCGCAGCCGGCCAGCAGCTCGCGGCTCCGGACGGCACTTATACGGCAGTGGTTCAGGACGGCCGGGTGATCGTAAAGGATAAGCAGGGAAAGACCGTTTATTCGTCCAAAAACAGCTTCGGCAACTCGGATCAGCTGGAGCTCGTATCCTGGTCGGCAGACTATCAATTGACATACCGGCTGAGATTAAACGATACTTCATTCAAGTCATTTGTCATCAACATGAAGGATTTAACGGAAACGGAACAATAAAAATATGCGCTCCAAGCGCTCACGTTTCCCGGAGCGGCGCGTATATATAAAGTAAGGAACCGACAATCCGCGTCGTATGACCGTCCGTGCGAAAGGTTTCTAGAGCTTTTCCGGGACGTTTATATAGATGGGTTTCGGACAAAGGGATTAGGTCAAGCCTGGTAGGTTTTGACGTAATCCCTTTGTTGTTGTTATCATGGGACAAGAGAACGAGCTTAGCAGTTAGAGGAATGGTGACCCGAACGAATGGATTACAAAACGGCGCTTAAACAAATCCAAAAAGGGCAGTACGCCCCGATCTACGTTTGCTATGGCTCCGAGAGCTACCTGGTGCAGCAGCTGATCGAACAGCTGACGGATCGGCTGATCGAACCGGATCAGCGGGCGTTTGGCGTTATGAAATATGATTTAACGGAAACGCCGATCGACGCGGTGATTGAGGAAGCGGAGACGCTGCCGTTCATGGTGCCCCGGAAGCTGGTTATCGCAAGCAATGCCCTGTTCCTGACGGGGGCGAAAGAGAGCGCCAAGGTAGAGCATAAGGTGGACAAGCTCGCCGAATATGTAAAGTCGCCCGCCGATTTCTCCATCATCATACTGACCATAGATGCCGAGAAGCTCGATGAGCGCAAAAAGATCGTCAAAGCCTTAAAGGAAGCGAACGCGCTCATTCCCTGCTTGATGCTCTCCGCCGATGAGCTGGGGCACTGGGTGCATCAGGAAGCGGAGAAGGCCGGCTTTTCCTTTGCCCCGGGAGTGGCCGAGCAGCTTATTCTTTATACAGGAACCAGCCTCCAGGCACTTACGAAGGAAATCGAAAAGTGCGCGCGGTACATCGGACGCGGCGGTACGCTAGTCGCTTCGGATTTGGATCAGCTCGTGACCCGAAGCATCGAACAAAACATTTTTATTCTGATCGAATCGATCGTTCAGCTTCAGCTGGAGCAAGCCTTTACGATGCTGAGCGAGCTTCTGCGCCGAAGAGAGGAGCCGATCAAGATCGTTGCCCTGATCGCACGTCAATTCCGCATCATGTACCAGGTGAAGGACTTGATGCAGCAGGGCTATTCTCAGCAGCAGATCGCCGGACAGATCGGACTGCATCCTTATGCGGTCAAGATCGCCGCAGGTCAAGCCGGACGTTTCGAGGCGAAGAGGCTGGCGCAGATTTTGCAGCAGCTGGCGGATTTGGATTTCCAAATGAAGAGCGGACGCATTGACAAAGTGCTCGGTCTCGAAATGTTCCTTTTAAGGTTAGTGGCCTAATCTTCGCGCACAAAAAAGACCATGTCGTCCGGATGGACAGCATGGTCTTTCTTTCATCGTGTTCGCTTGGATTAAGCTTGAGCGGACAACGCGTTCAGCTTCTTAGCTAAGCGGGACTTTTTGCGGGCAGCGGCATTCTTATGAATCAAGCCTTTGGTCGCTGCTTTATCCAGCTTTTTGCTGGCAGCGATCAGAGCTGCTTTAGCGTTGTCCACGTTGTCGCCGGCAGTAGCTGTTTCAAATGCTTTCACAGCCGTGCGGAGAGCGGATTTGTGGGAAGCGTTGCGAAGACGGCGCTTCTCGCTTACTTTCACGCGTTTGATAGCGGATTTAATGTTTGGCATGACGTTCACCTCCTACTGCAACTTGCAATGAAACGATAATCGGTTCATTTGTTGACAACTCTTGATATTTTATCACGACCGATTTCAAAATGCAATACAAACGCCCAGCGCCGCTAGAAAAGTTTTGCATAAGCCTCCTGCCTTTGTCACACAATATACCCGCGTATATTCGAAAGGAGACGGATGAATGATGGATTTGGATTTAAGCGCTTATTCGGTGCGGACCGATCTGGCCTTGGAGGCGCACGATTTGGCTTCGTCCTCCGGCACCCCGATTCCCGGCGTACATACCTCCGAGTTCGATCAAGAGGGGATTCGCGTCAGTCTCATCGACATTACCTCCCAAGAAGGCTCCCGTGCGCTGGGGAAGCTGCCGGGTCATTATATAACGATCGAGGCGCTGGAGCTCCGAAATAAAGATACCGATTTTCAGGATAAGGTGGCCACGGTATTTGCCCAGCAGTTCGAGAAATTTCTTCAAAAACTGAATATTGAGCCGAACGCGAGCGTGCTGATTATCGGTTTGGGCAACTGGAACGTAACCCCGGACGCGCTCGGTCCTCTGGTTGTGGAGAACGTCATGGTAACGCGTCACTACTTCGAGCTGATGCCGGGGCAAGTAAGCCCGGGTTACCGTCCGGTCAGCTCCGTTGCGCCGGGAGTCCTGGGCACGACCGGGATTGAAACCGGCGAAATCGTTCAAGGCATCGTGGATAAATCGAAACCGGATTTGGTAATCGCGATCGACGCGCTCGCATCTCGTTCGCTGGAGAGAGTGAATACGACGATCCAAATCGCGGATACCGGGATTCATCCGGGGTCCGGCATCGGGAACAAACGAAAAGGGCTGACGCTGGAGACGCTGGGCGTGCCCGTCATCGCGATCGGAGTTCCAACGGTTGTGTTTGCTTCGACGATCGTCAACAATGCTTTTGATTTAATGCAAAATCATTTCCGTAAGCAAACGGCGAATACCGGCCAAATTCTCGGTCTCTTGGACAACATGCAGGAGCAGGAGCGGCTGCAGCTGGTCAAGGAAGTATTGAACCCGCTGGGCCACGACCTTCTCGTTACGCCCAAGGAGATCGACCAGTTTATCGAGGACATCGCCAATATTATCGCCAGCGGGCTGAACGCGGCGCTTCATCAAGCGGTGGATTCCGATAATGTCGCTGCTTATACACATTAATTTGGGTTGTGTTACATTGCATCAGTACTTCTGTCTGTATGCACTATTAGTCGAATGCACTGGAAGACCTCGGTCTCCGGTGTATTTTTTATAAGGGAAGTACAGCAGGCAAGATCATTTGTAAAGGTATCAGCCTCAATCGAGCCGTCACAGTCACCAACGTCACGACACTACCATCATCGCCGTCACCTTACTGCCACCATCGCGGTCAGCCTCACGCCTCCCTACTGCGCCATTGTCACGTCAGGTATCTCTATATCCATCGAAGGCCTTATAACCACTATCCCATTGGCTCATAATGTAACAGTAGATTGCCTATATCGAAAATTTATGACTCAGCTCGCTATGCGTGAGATCAGTCGGTCATAAGTAATCCTTGGAGCATTACAGCATAGATGGATGGTCTCGTTGAAGTGAGAGTCTCTTCGACAAGTGAGGTTATGGCGGAAGCAAAATTCGTCCAAATAAGCCTGCAAATGTTTTCGCCCCAATCCATGAAAGGTGCTGTTGATCCATAGACGCAATTTGGTGAAGAGTGTGTTTAGTAAGCCTGAGCGATTACGATCGTAACGGCCTGCCGCAACGAGAAGATTTGACTCGGTCAAATCTACATGCTGCCCGGCAAAGACTTCCGTTCCGGAACGAAGAATATGCTTATTTAACAAATTCTTTTTGTGGACGAGCTTCATTTTGAGCTGTGCGGCTTGTCCATTCGTATCCAAGGAAGCGCCAACGAGCAATGGGTTCTCTTGAGCATGCCTGTAAACGCTGGGGTTATAGGGACGCCCGTAAACGGCCGATTGGACCATTACTGTACCGGTCAGGAGGTTCATAGCATCCTTCTCGCTCATGGCATTTCGGATTTTGTGAAGCATGAGCCAGGCCGTCTTGTAGGTAACGCGGATTACTCGGCTCAGTTCCATTGCGCTTGTGCCGCAATCGGTTCGGGAGAGCATAAAAAATGCCGTGAACCATTTCCTTAACGGAGTACGGCTTCCTTCCATGATAGTGCCGACTGTGAGAGAGTTCTGATAACCGCAATAATGGCACTCGTAAAGCGGCAGTCGACGGGTCGAAGTCTTGGAAGCGTGTCCGTGCCCGCAATTCATGCAGGAAAAACCGTTCGGCCACTTGATATGAAACAATTGCTCCGCACAAGCTTGCTCCGAATCGTATTACTGAAAAAATTGCTCCCAAGTTAATTGCATCATTTGGCATGAGCTCCCTGTCTATAGATCGGTTATTTTCTTCAATTATACCAAACATATGTTCCTAATTCAAATAAAAAAGGATTTATATGGATTTTAAAAGCGAGAGCTCGTTTAAAAGTAAAGGTATGTCATACAGATTGTTATCGATGATTTGTTCTGAGTCGTTGGGATAATGGCAGTAAGCGAACGAAGGGGATAGGCATGCCTCGGTTACGTATATTGGCTGTACAAGCAAGTGAACGAATTGCAAGCAAGCAATGCTCGGTTAAATCATGGTGCAATAAGTAAGAGCGTGAGAGAGTTAGAGAGTCAGAGAGTCAGAGAATCAGGGAGTCAGAGAGTGTGTGTGAGTGGTTGAGAGAAATAAGCCGGCAAAGTCCTCTTTCCGGATTGATTCGGGAGTGAAGGAGAAGTTTAAGTAAGTTTGTCTTAATCTATACCTACAGGAGGCTTTAACCATGCTTGAAAAAATCGGCGTATTGATAGAAACGGTGAGGGTTCCCCGATCAAAGTAGGCAGCGAAATTGAGCAAATGAATTCCAGAAAAAAAGACGAGATCCTAAGGAGCCTCGATACGATTAAAAAGGATTTGAGCGCAATCGACGAATAAATAATGAACCCGATAGGCATTCCAACGCGAATCCATCTAATGCCGCTAGAGGGATTCTTCCTAACGGGAGCAAGGAGGATGTAAGCCATGCACAGAACGATTGAATCTGGGGACCGAGGGAAAGCATCCGTGCGGCGAAGCGTCGGCCAAACGGTTGACCGCCCGCCGGAAGCCGGAGGGACAAGGAGCCGGAAGACTAAATATAATAGCGTTGTGCCGCGGATGAATTGGGCGGATTTTGCCTGCAGCCTGTACGTCCGGTTTCAGGATGATGAGGTCCCGGCCATGGGGGCACAGCTGACTTATTATTTGATTCTCGCATTCTTTCCTTTCCTGATCTTTGTCATTGCCTGCCTGGGCTTCACGAATTTAACGGCGGACGATGCCATTGGTTTCTTCGCGCACGTGCTTCCGGACATCTCGAACAAGGCGATACAGGAGGCGTTCAAGCAGATCGAGCTGTCCAGAAGCGGCTCGCTCCTATCGATCGGGCTGATCGCCGCCCTGTGGTCCGCTTCCAGCGGACTGGACGCCATCGTGAAGGCGCTGAACAAAGCCTATGACAAGGAGGAAACGAGGCCGTATTGGAAAGTAAAAGGCATTTCAGTACTGTTTACGATCGTTCTCGCGTTGATGATTCTGATCAGCTTCGTGCTGCTCATCTTCGGACGCATGATCGGAGAGGCGCTGTACAAATGGACAAGGCTTCCCGGCAATTTCGACATGATCTGGGGCATCGTCCAGTATGTCATTCCGCTCTGCACCCTGGCCTTTGCCTTTGCTCTTCTCTACCTGTTTACGCCGAATCAGAGGCTGAAATTCAAGGAAGTGATCCGGGGAGCGGCCTTCGCTACGATCGGCTGGATTGTAACGTCCATGCTGTTCTCGGTTTATGTGAATCATTTCGGCAGCTATACGAAGACGTACGGCAGCATAGGGGGCATCATCGTGCTCCTGACCTGGCTCTACTTGTCCAGCATTGTTCTCGTACTGGGCGGGGAAATCAACGCGACGCTTCATTTCGACCGGTTCGGCAAGGTGAAGCGGGAATCCAAGAAATTTGCGCTTTCCTTGCCATGGGGCGGGAAGAAACAGCATAGCGCCTGAATGGGCGTTAATAAAAAGCTCTGCACAGCCACGTTCGTTATCCGGACAGGCAGTGCGGAGTTTTTTTGTTCCAGGCTGAATTCTAGCAAGAGTTTGCGTTTCTCCTGTTCTATCTTCTATCGGAGGCTCATAGAGTTGTTAATAGAGAGGCCGACCGGCAGCTCGCTGCATGGAAGAAGTTCAAGGAGGAATGGATCCCTATGAAATGGACAACCGTCACATTAAACCTCGGCAAGTATAGAAAAATGAGCCAAGCCCTCGGTACGTACACCCGCACGATTTCGCTCCTGATGACCGGGTGCGTCGTATTTTTTGCCGCCTTCGGCGTGCTGGGCTACGCCCAAACCCGGATGACGGCGAAGGAGCCTTCTTCTTCCATGAAAGGGCTCGCCGCATCGGTATCCAGCCGGTTCTTTATGGATATGCTGGGGATGGAGGTTCCGCATTTGCAGACGGACCGCAAATCGTTCACTTTCTCCCAATCGAATGTGTCCGGGTTCCTATTCTCGCTCTTGACTGATATCAATCCGAGAGATCCGAAGACGCTCATTTCCCGGGAGGTGCCTGGGCTCGGACATGACGGCTCGGTGCTGCTGAGCAATATCGCCGGCGATTCTCCGGAGGATTACGGTCCGAAGGGAGAGTGGATCAAGCCCGGCGAAGCGGGGGATCCGGGCTCCATTACGGCCAACCCGGGGTCGCCGAATACGGGGCAGGTACAGGGCCCGTCCTTGCCGTTGCCGGCAGCCCAGCCTCCGAAAACCGCGGGCAAGAACGTCGCCTTCATCTATCAATCTCATAACCAGGAATCCTATCTTCCCGAGCTTCCCGGCGTCAAGGACCCGGACAAAGCCTACGACGCTAAAGAAAACGTGACGATGGTCGGATTGAGGCTGGCGCAATCGCTGGAGAAGGAAGGCATCGGCTCGGTGCATTCGGATAAGAACTATCCCGCGATCGAGAAAGGCTTCAATTATTATTATTCCTATAAATATTCGCTCAAGACGCTTCAGGAAGCATCCGCCGGGCATCCGGATTTGAAATATTATCTCGACATTCACCGCGATTCGCAGCGCCGCGATAAGACGACGGCTTCGATCAACGGATTGGATTATGCGCAGATTTATTTCATCATCGGAGGAAAGAATCCGAGTTGGGAGCAAAACTATGAATTCGCCAAGCAAATTCACGAGGCGGTAGAGAGCAAATTCCCCGGCATTTCCAAAGGTATTCATGCCAAGAACGCCGAGGGCAACGGCGTATACAATCAAAACTTCTCCCCGAATAGCGTCCTGATCGAGATTGGCGGCGTAGATAATTCAATGGAGGAATGCTACCGGACGGCGGATGCTTTGGCAGTCGCGATATCGGAAGTGATCCAGAAGGTGGAAAAGGTGGACGCTCCCGCCGCCGGCAAGGACGGGAAGAAAGCGAATTGATCGCGCATAAGGCCAGGCGTGGGTTTACTCAGGCTGCTCAGGCTACTTAGACCTAGGGATGCTGGTGCTTGGGTTACTTAGATCAGGGATATGGGTGATTGGACTACTTAGATCAGGGATGCGGCTGCTCGGGTTACTTAGACCAGAAATACGGGAGCTCGGGCTATTTAGACCAGGGATACAGGTGCTCGGGATACTAAGGCCAGGGATAAGGGGGGGCCTTCGGATGAAGGGCGCATTAAAAATGGTGGCCGCCGTCATGGCGATGGGCTTCTGCATCTTGTTCGGCGTATCGCTCGCTACCCAGGGGACCGAACGGATCCAGGGTCCTATGTTCAAGACGCAGGGGGCAGGAGGAGCGGATAAGACGCAGCCGAGGGCCTACTCCACGGCACCCGCCGGTAAGACGCCGCCCACGGAGCCGGCTAAAGCCCCGGATAAGCCGAAGACGGCGCCCCCGCAGCCGGAGCGGCCCGAACGAGCGGAGACCGTTCGCGATACCGGGGTAAATCGAGTAGGCAATAAGACAGGGGATCTGCTGCAGATTGCGGCTTATCATGGAATCCGCTTTTTTGTGGAAATGATTGAGGCCATTATCAGCTGAGCGGGACCGCCCTTCCGGGATCATCATTGCTGTAAACCCCCTCAACTGCTATAATTAGAAGTATTGTAAATTTGCAGGTGAGTGAGGGTTAATCTGACAATGGATATCCAAGCCAGACAAAAGAAAATAAGAAACTTCTGCATCATCGCCCATATCGACCACGGGAAGTCCACGCTGGCCGACCGTATTCTCGAATTTACGGGTGCGCTCACTTCACGGGAAATGCAGGATCAGGTGCTCGACCAAATGGATTTGGAACGGGAGCGGGGCATCACGATCAAGCTGCAGGCCGTAAGATTGAGCTACAAGGCGGATGACGGCGAAGAATATATATTGAACCTGATCGATACTCCGGGACACGTCGATTTTACGTATGAGGTTTCCCGAAGCCTTGCCGCCTGCGAGGGCGCTTTGCTGGTCGTTGATGCGGCTCAGGGCATCGAAGCGCAGACGCTGGCCAACGTTTACCTGGCGCTCGACAACAACCTGGAGATTTTGCCGGTAATCAACAAGATCGATTTGCCGAGCGCCGACCCGGAGCGGGTCAAGCAGGAGATCGAGGACGTCATCGGCCTCGACGCAAGCGATGCAGTGCTGGCCTCCGCCAAGGCCGGGATCGGGATCAAGGAAATCCTCGAGCAGGTTGTACAGAAGGTGCCGGCGCCGCAAGGCGAATCGGACAAGCCGCTCAAGGCGCTGATCTTCGATTCCCATTACGATCCTTACAAAGGAGTTATCGTCTATGTGCGCGTCATCGACGGCTCGATCCGTTCCGGCTCGAAGATCAAGTTCATGGCGACGGACAAAACGTTCGAGGTCATCGAGGTCGGTGCCTTCAAGCCGCGGATGGGCATTGTCGATTCGCTCGAGGTTGGCGACGTAGGCTTCATCGTCGCGGGCATCAAGAACGTAGGCGATACCCGCGTGGGGGATACGGTAACGGATGCGAAGAATCCGACGTTGACGCCGCTCCCGGGCTACCGCAAAATCAATCCGATGGTCTTCTGCGGATTGTATCCGATTGAAACGAGCGACTACAACGATCTGCGCGAAGCGCTCGAGAAGCTCCAACTGAACGATGCTTCACTCAGCTTTGAGCCGGAAACGTCAACAGCGCTTGGCTTCGGCTTCCGATGCGGCTTCCTCGGACTGCTCCATATGGAGATCATCCAGGAGCGGATCGAACGCGAATTCAACATTCCACTCATTACGACGGCGCCGAGCGTGGTTTTCCGCGTCACGCAAACGAACGGAACGGTAATGAACATTGAGAACCCGTCGCTATTCCCTGAGCCGGGCAAGATCGACTTCGTCGAGGAGCCTTTCGTCAAGGCGCAAATCATCGTTCCGAATGATTATGTAGGGACGATCATGGAGCTGTGCCAAACGAAGCGCGGCGAATACATCAATATGGAATACCTGGATACGACCCGGGTCACGCTGACCTATGACATCCCGCTGTCGGAGATCGTGTACGACTTCTTCGACCAGCTGAAGTCGGGAACGAAAGGCTATGCGTCGTTCGACTACGAGCTGTCGGGCTATAAAACGTCCAATCTCGTGAAGATGGACATTCTGTTGAACAATGAGCAGGTGGACGCCCTGTCGTTCATCGTGCATCGGGACCGCGCGTATAACCGCGGACGCATCATCTGTGAGAAGCTGCGCGAGCTCATTCCGCGCCAAATGTTCGAGGTGCCGATTCAGGCCGCGATCGGACAGAAGGTTATCGCCCGTGAAACGGTTAAGGCGATGCGGAAGAACGTTCTCGCGAAGTGCTACGGCGGCGATATCTCGCGGAAGCGGAAGCTGCTCGAGAAGCAGAAGGAAGGCAAGAAGCGGATGAAGCAGGTCGGCAGCGTCGAGGTGCCGCAGGAAGCGTTCATGGCTGTGCTGAAGATCGACGAGAATTAATTGAAGAGGCAGGTGCGGCTTGTTTCGGAGGCTGCGCCTGCTTTTAACTTTTATAATCCGCAGGAGGTGGAACGGAGCATGAGACAAAGAACGGAAACGCCGGCCGCGGTGTACATTCATATCCCGTTTTGCACGAACAAGTGCCATTATTGCGATTTTAATTCTTATGTGCTGAAGGGCCAGCCTGTGATGGATTACCTGGATGCGCTAGAGCGGGAGATGGAACGGACGGCTCGTGAGGTGCCGCCGGGGACCGTCGAAACAATCTTCGTCGGAGGCGGGACGCCGACGGTGCTGCTGCCGGATCAGATGGAGAGCTTCCTGAAGCGGGTGAAAACGTATTTTCCTAATGTTGCGGAAGATTACGAATTCACGATGGAGGCGAACCCGGGGACGACCGACCTGGAGAAGCTGCAAGCGATGAAGGAAGGCGGCGTGAACCGGATCAGCTTCGGCGTACAGTCCTTCGACAACGGGCTGTTGGAGCGGATCGGACGCATTCACAATACGGACGATGTATACCGGAGTCTGGAGAATGCTCGAAAGGCGGGGTTCGCCAACATGTCCATCGACCTGATGTTCGGCCTGCCGGAGCAAACGGTCGAGGTGATGGGCCGGACACTGGACGAAGCGCTGGCGCTCGGACTCCCGCACTATTCCATATACAGCTTGAAGGTGGAAGAAAATACGCTCTTCCATACGCTGTACCAGAAGGGCGAGCTGCCGCTGCCGGAAGAGGATGACGAGGTGGAAATGTTCCTTCTCATCATGAACCGTCTGCAGAGTGCGGGCTACGGGCAGTACGAGATCAGCAATTTCGCGAAGCCGGGCTTCGGCAGCCGCCACAACGCGATGTACTGGCGCAACCGGAGCTATTACGGCATCGGTGCGGGCGCGCACGGCTACGTGCACGGCTGGCGGCATGTGAATATTAAGGGCGTGCAGCCCTATATCGATGCGACGAAATCCGGATTCCCCCATCTGGAGCGGCATGAGATTACCGCAGAAGAAGCGATGGAGGATTTCATGATGGTCGGGCTGCGTATGCGGGAGGGCGTCAAGCAGGCGGATTTCGAGGCGCAATTCGGGCGCGGCTGGGATGCGGTGTTCGGAAGCGTGCTCTCCAAGCTGACCGGGCAAGGACTGCTGGAGCCCACGGCGGAAGGGTACCGGCTTACCGATCGGGGCGTGCTGCTGGGCAACGAAGTGTTCGGACAATTTTTAGGAGCGGTCGAGGCAAAAACATATTGATCAATTTATACGTTTTGTTGTATATTTATTCATATGTTTTCTTCCAAGAATTTTACGTCCGATAGGTGGGATTGGCTATGACCGTAACCTGCAGAAAAGCGACGGAGCAGGACGTCGATACCTTATACGAAATTATTAAAGGCTATGCCGAGCAGGGCATCATGCTGCCGCGTTCCAAGGAAATGCTGGAGCGTCAGATCGACACCTTCGTCGTGGCGGAGCTCGGAGAGCAAATGGTCGGCTGCGGCGCGCTGACTCGGCTCGGACAAGATCTGGTCGAGATCCGCTCGCTCGGCGTGACGGATGGCCACAAGGGCCAGGGGATCGGGAAGAAGCTGGTCAACTTCCTGATCGGAGAGGCGCGGGAGCAGGGCATCCCGAAAGTGATGGCGCTCACGTACGAGGTCGCTTTTTTTGAAAGGAACGGTTTTCATGTCGTCCCGAAGGAAATCTTCCCGGAGAAGGTTTGGACCGACTGCATCCATTGCAAAAAGCAGCACTGCTGCGACGAAATCGCCGTCCTGAAACGGCTGGATTGACTTGACACAGACCCTCCGGGTCTGTTATTTTTATAGAAGATGTTAGCACTCGTTAGCAAAGAGTGCTAACGAATCCGGAAACGAAGAAGGATAAAGGTGGGGATGAAGCGCATGTTGACCGAACGCCAACGTCACATTTTGAGTGCCATTGTAGACGATTATATTCGCTCTGCGGAGCCCGTAGGTTCCCGAAGCATTTCCAAGCGAGGCAATGTGGGATTCAGCCCCGCCACCATCCGCAATGAAATGTCCGATTTGGAGGAAATGGGCTTTCTGGAGCAGCCGCATACGTCGGCCGGCCGCATTCCTTCCCATAAGGGCTACCGATATTATGTCGATCATTTGATGCATTACGGCACGCTGGCCCATCAAGAGGTCGATTTGCTCAAGCAGTTTTTCGCAGAGAAGATGCAGGAGATGGAGCGCGTCATTCAGCATGTGGCGACGATGCTGTCGCAGCTGACCAATTACACGTCCATCGTCATGGGACCGGAAGTGCTCGGAACGACCTTGAAGCATCTGCAGATCGTCCCGCTGAGCGAACGTACCGCCGTCGCCATTATCGTTACGAACACAGGCCAGGTGGAGAACAAGACGCTGACGATTCCCGAGGGCATTCCGATGTCCGAGATCGAGAAGTTCGTCAACCTGCTCAACGCTAGGCTGAAAAATGTGCCGCTGTTTCATTTTAAATCGAAGCTGTATACGGAAATCGCCGCCGAGATGAGCAGCTACGCTTCCGGCTATGAGGAGCTCCTGACGATGCTGAATCATGTGATGGATCACAGCGAAGAGGAGCGCATCTTCACTAGCGGCACGACGAACATGCTGACGCAGCCCGAGTTCAAGGATGTCGACAAGGTGAAGAGTATCCTCGATTTGCTCAGCGAAGCGCCGAAGCTTGTGCGGCTCCTTGACGGCGTGTCCGGGGGGAGCGGCGTTCAGGTCAGGATCGGAAGCGAGAACGCGATTGAAGCGGTGAACGATTGCAGTCTGATTACGGCAACCTACTCCGTCAATGGGCAAATGCTCGGTACGATCGGCATTCTGGGACCGACACGGATGGATTATGGAAAAGTGATTTATTTGCTCGACCATCTGTCTAAGGATATGACCCAAGTGATGGAGCGCTGGTATAAATGACGCAGCTGAAGACGAACGGCCACGACGGCGAGGAGGCCTACGCCACGCTGCTCAATAACGCCAATGCGATCCGCGCGATCTGCTCTGCGGTCGAAGGCACGCTTGGGCCCAAGGGGGTGGATACGATGCTGGTCGGCGCGGCGGGCGAGGTGATCATCACGAATGACGGTGTCACGATTCTGGAGAAGATGGACGTGACGCATCCGGCAGCCCGGCTGCTTATTCAAGTGGCCCGCTCCCAGCAGCAGCAGGTGGGCGACGGGACGACGACGGCGACCGTGCTGGCGGGCGCCCTCGTATCCGAGGGCGTCGCCCAGGTCACGCGGGGCGTTCCCGTAGCCAAGGTGGTGCGTGGTATCCAGGAGGGCGTGTCGGAAGCGCTGAAGCTGCTGGCCGGGCGCATCCGGCAAATCGCCGGGGTCGACGACCCGCTCCTTTACCGGATCGCGTATATCGCGGGACGGGAGCACGAGGATCTTGCCGGCCTGATCGTCCAAGGTGCCAAGCGGCTTGGCGCAGCCAAACTTCGGGAGGAGCACTTCCGATTCTCGGACGTTGTGCTGTCGCATAGCCGCGCAGCCAACGAAGTGTGGCCGGGGCTGCTGATCCAGAAGAAGCCTGCGAATGCGCAGATCGATTTTCCTCCCGATACGGCGAACGTGCTCCTGTTCCAGGATGCGTTCGAGCCGGAGGCGATCGACGAGGAGGCGCTCATGACCGACGCCGGCTTCCAGAAGCAGATGCAGCTGCGCGAGCAGTTCCGCGCGATGCTGGAGAAGCTGATCAGCCTGCGCGTCGGCTTCGTCGCTTCCGAGCGCGGTATCGACCCCGAGGCGGAGCAGTTCTGCACCGACCACGGCATCCTGCTGGTGCAGCGGATGCCGCGGGCGGAGCTTCGCCGCCTCGCGGAATATACGGGCGCGCGGCCGATCCGCCGCAGCGGGCTGCGCAAGCCCGCCGCGGAGCTGGCGGGCTATCTCGGCTACGCCGGGCACGTCGCCTACGACGAGCGGCTCGAATGCGTCCGAGTTGCCGAAGGCAAAGGTCGGGCGCAGGTGTCGATCGTCGTAGGCGCCAGCACGAGCGAGATTGTCGGCGAGCGGCTGCGCATCGCCCGCGACGCGGCTTCGGCCGTGCAGGCGGCGCTGCGCGGCGGCTGCTTGCCTGGCGGCGGAGCCGCCGAGCTGGCCGCGGCGCACGAGCTTGAGCGGCACCGCGAGACGGTGCAGGGCATGGAGGGCTTCGGCATCGCCGCCGTAGCCCAGGCGCTGCGAAAGCCACTGTCGCAAATGATTGTAAATGCCGGCTACAATCCGCTGGAGAAGGTGGAGGAGGCGAAAGCCGCTCAAATCTCGGCGGGCAGCGACAGCTTGGGTATCGATTGCGATACAGGGGCGGTTATTGATATGATGGAGCATGGCGTGGTCGACCCGGCGCAGGTGAAGCTGCATGCCCTCCAGGCGGCGGGGGAGGTCGCATCCGCGGTGCTGCGAATTCATACCGTGATCAAGATGCGCCAGCCCCGTTCCGAGGAATGACGCGACGGTTTCGCTTCATTCCGGCTGGTTACAATAATAGAGAGAGTATCTTTCGGATTTGATTAAGGAGGTGACAGACATTGACTACGGAACATAAAGAGTCCCAACACGAAGGGCTGGGCGCTGAGAACCCGGAAACGGCAAAGCCAAACGCAGAAGGCGCTACATATGAAGACAACGCAGCGGAAGCGGCGAATGAAGCTGCAGAAGCGTCCGAGGCTCAACAGGCTGTCGAAGCGGAGCTGGAGAAATTCAAGCAGCTCGCCGAGGAGAACGCGACCCGGACCCTTAGGGCGCAGGCCGATTTCGATAACTTCAGAAGACGCACGCTGAAGGAAAAGGAAGAATTCGCGAAATACGCGTCCCAGAAGCTGATCGAGCAGCTTCTGCCGGTTGTCGACAACTTCGAGCGGGCCCTTGCGACCAGCAAGGAAACCAAGGACTACGACGCCCTTGCCAAAGGGGTGGAGATGATTTTCCGCCAGCTCGACGGAGTCCTTTCAAATGAAGGCCTGCAGCGGATGGAAGCGGTGGGAACCCCGTTCAATCCGGAATTTCACCAGGCGATCATGCAGGTGGAATCCGAGGAGCACGAGGAAGGCATCGTCGTGGAGGAAGTGCAGAAGGGCTATATGCTGAAAGAGAAAGTTCTGCGCCCGGCGATGGTGAAAGTAAGCTCGTAATCCATCCCTATACATCATACAGCAATTCGTCGGAACGACGACCTATAAGGACTATAAGGAGGCCATTCCTATGAGTAAAGTTATCGGTATTGACTTAGGTACGACGAACTCTTGCGTAGCCGTGATGGAAGGCGGCGAAGCGGTAGTTATTCCTAACGCGGAAGGCAACCGCACCACGCCGTCCGTTGTCGGCTTCAAGAAAGACGGCGAGCGCGTCGTCGGCGAAACGGCGAAGCGCCAAGCGATCACCAACCCGGACCGCACGGTCATTTCGATCAAGCGCCACATGGGTACGAACCATAAAGAAACGATCGACGGCAAAGACTACACGCCGCAAGAAATTTCCGCCATCATCCTGCAAAAGCTGAAGGCCGACGCCGAAGCTTACCTCGGCCAAACGGTAACCCAAGCGGTTATCACGGTACCGGCTTACTTTAACGACAGCCAGCGTCAAGCGACGAAGGATGCAGGCAAAATCGCCGGCCTCGAGGTGCTCCGTATCGTCAACGAGCCTACGGCGGCGGCACTCGCTTACGGCCTGGAGAAATCCGAAGACCAAACGATTCTTGTGTATGACCTCGGCGGCGGTACGTTCGACGTATCGATTCTGGAGCTGGGCGACGGCTTCTTCGAGGTTAAAGCGACGAGCGGCGACAACCGTCTCGGCGGCGATGATTTCGACCTAGTGATCATCGATTACCTCGTAGCCGAGTTCAAGAAAGAGCAAGGCATCGATCTCAGCAAAGACAAAGCGGCCGTTCAACGGCTCAAGGATGCGGCGGAGAAAGCGAAGAAAGAACTGTCGGGCGTCCTGACGACGACGATTTCCCTTCCGTTTATTACGGTAGTCGACGGTGTGCCTCAGCACTTGGAGGTTAATCTGACCCGCGCAAAATTCGAGGAAATTACCTCGCAGCTCGTGGAAAGAACGATGGGTCCTACCCGTCAAGCGCTTAGCGATGCAGGCCTCACTCCGGACAAAATCGATAAAGTCGTTCTGGTCGGCGGTTCCACTCGGATTCCTGCCGTTCAAGAAGCGGTGAAGCGCCTGATCGGCAAAGAGCCTCACAAAGGCGTTAACCCGGACGAAGTGGTGGCGCTCGGCGCGGCCGTTCAAGCGGGCGTATTGACAGGCGACGTGAAGGACGTAGTTCTTCTTGACGTTACTCCGCTCTCGCTCGGTATCGAAACCGCAGGGGCCGTATTCACGAAGATGATCGATCGCAATACGACGATCCCTACGACCAAATCTCAAATCTTCACCACCTATGCGGACAATCAGCCTAGCGTGCAAATTCACGTGCTGCAGGGCGAACGCGCGATGGCGGCGGACAACAAAACGCTAGGCCGTTTCGAGCTGAACGATATTCCTTTGGCGCCTCGCGGCATTCCGCAAATCGAGGTTACGTTCGATATCGACGCGAACGGCATCGTGAACGTATCCGCACTCGATAAAGGCACAGGCAAGAGCCAAAAAATTACGATCACGTCCTCCAGCGGCTTGTCCGACGAGGAAATCGACCGCATGATGAAGGACGCCGAGTCCCATGCCGACGAAGACCGCAAGCGCAAGGAACTGGTGGAAGCCCGCAACTCCGCGGACCAGCTTGTCTATTCCGTAGACAAGACGATCAAGGACCTCGGCGACAAAGTCGATCAAGGCGAAATCGACAAAGCGAACGCGGCGAAAGAGAAAGTGAAGAAGGCTCTGGAAGGCGATAACCTGGAAGAAATCAAAGCCGCTTCGGAGGAGCTTACGCAAATCGTCCAGCAGCTGTCCGTGAAGCTGTACGAGCAAGCGTCCCAGCAGGCGCAAGCCGGCGGCGCCGAAGGCGCAGGCCAAGGCGCGGCAAAAGGTAAAGAAAACGTAGTTGACGCCGACTATGAAGTAGTGGATGATAAGAAATAAGGTTAGCAGTCAAAGCCCAAAGTCAAAGCCGGTTCGCCGGCTTTGACTTTCCGTTTGGATACATCCGTTTTGCGGCGCTGCCGGTAACGCTGGTCAGGCGGCCTAATGCGATTGGGCTAATGATAGATTTCCGGTCATCATGGGAACAGGAGTGGAGCAATGAGTAAACGCGACTTTTACGAAGTGCTTGGTGTCCCCAAGGACGCTTCGCAGGAGGATATCAAGAAAGCTTACCGCAAGCTGGCCCGCCAATACCATCCGGACGTGAATAAAGCGGACGATGCGGAAACGAAGTTTAAGGAAGCCAAAGAAGCTTACGACGTTCTGAGCGACGACCAGAAGAAGGCGCAGTACGACCGGTTCGGCCACGTGGACCCGAATCAGGGGATGGGCGGCGGCGGCTTCGGCGGACAAGATTTCGGCGGCTTCGGCGATATATTCGACATGTTCTTCGGCGGTCAAGGCCAGCGGCGCAATCCGAACGCGCCTCAACGGGGGAACGACCTGCAGTATACGATGCAGATCGAGTTCAAGGAAGCGGTGTTCGGCAAGAAGACGGAAATTCAAATTCCGCGCACGGAGACGTGCGATACGTGCCACGGGAGCGGGGCAAAGCCCGGGACCCAGCCGGAGACGTGCGGCGTTTGCCACGGTACGGGACAGCAGGAGGTTGTGCAGAATACGGCGTTCGGCCGCATCGTGAACCGCCGCGTCTGCTCCAACTGCCAGGGGCAAGGCCAGATTGTCAAAGACAAATGCTCGACGTGCCACGGCACGGGCAAGGTCAAGAAGCAGCGCACGATCTCGCTCAACATCCCGGCGGGGGTGGACGACGGCGCGCAGCTGCGGGTCAGCGGCGAAGGCGAGGCCGGCACGCGCGGGGGCCCGGCCGGCGATTTGTACGTCGTCATCCGGGTAAAGTCGCATGAATTTTTCGAACGCGAAGGCGACGACATTTATTGCGAGGTGCCGTTGACGTTCGCGCAGGCGGCGCTCGGCGACGAGATCGAGATTCCGACCTTGACGGAGAAGGTCAAGCTCAAGATTCCGGCGGGCACCCAAACGGACACCTATTTCCGCCTCAAAGGCAAAGGAGTTCCGCGACTGCGTGGCTACGGTCAGGGCGACCAGCACGTGAAGGTCGTCGTTGTCACGCCGACGAACCTGAGCGACGAGCAGCTCGAGCATTTGCGGGAGCTGGCGCGGCTGAGCGGCGAGCATACCCACGAGCAGAACCAGTCGATTTTTGAACGAATGAAGAAAGCATTCCTGGGCGAATAGCCCGCACAGCTGAAGGGAGCGATTCCGGCCGGAAACGGCTGGGATCGCTCCTTTGTGCATATTCGCGCCTGATTTGAAGACAATAAAAGCAGGTTTCGTCATGTGGAGCGGGCGGAACAGGATTTCGAAGAAGGAGGTGCTGCACGGGTGGAACCATTCGTCAATCAAGCTGCGCAGGTGGGACGGCGTCTGCCGAAGGGGAAGAACGAGAATGTGGAATTTTCCTCGGAGCTGGCCGATCAGGACGACCGGGAGGCTCAGGAGCGTGCCAGGCAGGCCGATGCCCGCCAGGAGCAGGAATAACGATAAACGAGGTGCTTGAGATGGCGGAAAAAGGCATTCTTGCCTATTTCAATTCGGTTGCGGAGGCGCAGAGCTGTATTCCGAAGCTGAAGGCGCTGCGCGCGATCGATATTCAAGTGGATCGGATCGGGACATATCCCGGGGGCGGGATATCCGAAACGTTCAATCCGCTTAGCAACAATTTCCCAGGACTTACCTACTTAACGTCTGCAGCGGCGCCGATGGACCGGGATGCAGGCATATTGACGGCGGTGAACGTGGATGCGAGCGGAATGGCGGACGGAAGCCGTGAGCTGCTCACGTCAGATCCGGACGACATGACGCGGCGGGACACGCTGCTGACGGTCGTCTTGGACGAGGCTTCTTACGAACAAGCTCTGCGTGTCATCCGGGAGGCCGGAGGCCGCGAATAAACGCAGCTTCTGGCTGCTGCGACAACGGCTTTTCGCAGATCGGTTTCTGCGGGAGGCCGTTTTTTGCCGAGTGCGAGTTCCGCTAGTCAAACTTTTGTTCGGGCGTCCTTTGTTGTATACTAGGTCTTATGTGGTTTTGAATGAATTTGTGGGGGGTTTTACCAAGGTGCGTTGGCATGAAGTTACGGTACATACAACGGAAGAAGCGATCGAAATGATTTCGAATTTCATACACGAGCTCGGCGCGGGCGGCGTATCGATTGAGGAATCGGGCACTTTGAACAAAGAGCGGGACACCTCGCTGGGACAATGGTACGAGCTGCCGCTCAACGATATTCCGGAAGGCCGCGCGGTCATCAAGGGCTATTTCTCCGAAGGTACGGACATGACCTCCATCGTGGAGCAGCTGAAGCGCTCTATTGCACAGCTAAGCGAATACGATATCGATACCGGCGAGCCGATCTACGAGCTGCAGGATGTGGACGACGAGGATTGGGCGAACGCGTGGAAGCAGTACTTTAAGCCGATTCGGGTGACCGAGCGGCTGACGATAAAGCCGACTTGGGAAACGTACGAGGCGGGTCCGGAGGAGCTCGTGCTCGAGCTGGATCCCGGGATGGCGTTCGGCACCGGGACGCATGCGACGACGGCGCTCTGCCTGAAGACGCTGGAGCAGGTCATTGAGGGCGGTGAAGACGTCATCGACGTGGGAACCGGCTCGGGCATTCTTGCGATCGGGGCCGCGAAGCTGGGCGCGCGCCATGTGCTGGCGCTGGATCTCGACCCGGTTGCGGTATCGAGCGCCGCAGAGAACAGCCGTCTGAACGGAATGGAAGGGCAAATTACAGTTCATCTGAGCGACCTGCTGGGCGTACTTCGTGGACAAGGCGGAGACGCGATCGGCGTACGGCTTCCGGTACAGGTGGTGGTGGCGAATATTCTTGCGGAGATCATTCTGCTGTTTGTCCAAGACGTCTATGATGTGCTCGCACCCGGCGGCACGTACATTGTGTCCGGAATTATCGTGAGCAAGCGTGCCATGGTCGAAGAAGCGCTGACCGCCGCGGGCTTTACGGTTACGGGCAGCAATGAGGACCAGGATTGGGTCGTGCTAGTAGCAAAGAAAGGGTAAGCGGGTGAGCGAATGGATTGGAGTTCCTTTTTAGCGTTTCCGCTGCAGCATTTGCCCTTCATCTTCCTGGTGCTGATGCTGAGCTTCTCGGTTCACGAATTTGCCCATGCCTATATGGCTGACCGGTTCGGGGATCCGACTCCCCGGTCCATGGGCCGGGTAACGCTTAATCCGCGGGCGCATCTCGACATACTCGGGATAGTATTCTTCCTTGTCGTCGGGATCGGCTGGGCGAAGCCGGTGCTGGTTAACCGGGGCAAGTTCAAGCGTCCCCGCCTGATGGGCATCCTGGTTTCGTTCGCCGGGCCGCTGAGCAATCTCGTGCTGGCGTTCGTCAGCCTGCTGATCATGTACGCGCTTGTGAAATTCGGCCTGCTGGACGACATGACGCGGGGCATTAGCCTCGCTTTGAAACTATTTTTCTATTATATGATTACGCAAAACATTTTCTTGTTCATACTGAACTTAATTCCTTTTCCTCCGCTGGACGGCTACCGGATTCTGGAGGATTTGCTGCCGCGGAGCATTATGATGAAAGTGAAGCAATACGAGCAGTGGCTGTTCTATGCCATCCTGCTGATGTTCTTTATTCCGCCGCTGCGGATGGTGACGATCGGACCGATTTTTTCCCTGCAGTTCAACATATTGGATGCGTTCCACCGGCTCGCTTCGCTGATCTTCGGCTTCGGCATCCGGTTCTAGCCATCATACAGCAATTTCAACCATTGACCGCCGAAATTATGGCGTTTTCGCCGTAAACGTAGTAAGATGAGGATTGGCCGTTTTGTTACTTGCAGAGCGGTCCGATTCATTTTTTGGATAAGAAGGGTAATTTCCGGCATGCAAAGATATTTTATTGACCCGGCTCATTTTAAGGAGACCGAGGTGCTGATCTCAGGGGATGACGCCCACCATTTGAGCCGTGTGATGCGGGCGGAGCCGGGGGATGAAGTCATCGTCAGCAACGGTCTGGACCGCGAAGCGCTGGTGCGCATCCGGACGCTGGATAAGGAAGGCGTGACCGCTGAGATCGTAGAGCTGCTTCCGATGCTTAGCGAGCCTGCGGTCGACGTATGGATCGCGCAAAGCCTGCCTAAGGGCGACAAGATGGAGACGGTCATTCAAAAGGGGACCGAAATCGGCGCGGAACGCTTCATTCCGTTCATTTCGGAGCGGACCGTCGTTCAGCTCGACGCGAAGAAGGAAGGCAAACGGCTCGAGCGCTGGAACAAAATCGCCAAGGAAGCGGCCGAGCAGGCGCACCGGAATCGGGTGCCCGAAGTTGAGTCGGTGCATTCGTGGAAGGAGCTTCTGAATCGCGCGGCTAAAGCGGATGCGGCCTGGATTTGCTATGAGAAGGCCGGAGCGCAAGAACTGCGGAAGGCGATTCGCCAGGCGCTGAAAGACTCGCCTGCAGTACGGTCGAAGCTGCTGCTCGTTGTCGGACCCGAAGGCGGGTTCAGCGAGCGGGAAGTGGAGGCTGCGGAGGCGGCGGGCTGCGTGACGGTCGGCCTGGGCAAGAGGATACTTCGAACGGAGACGGCCGCGATGGTCGGTCTCACTTGCATTTTATATGAAGCCGGAGAGATGGGAGGAGAAGATTGATATGCCGTCAGTCGCATTTCATACACTGGGCTGCAAAGTGAACTTCTACGATACGGAAGCGATTTGGCAGCTGTTTAAGGCCGGAGGCTATGATCAAGTCGATTTTGAATCGACAGCCGATATTTATGTCATCAATACTTGCACCGTAACGAATACGGGCGACAAGAAGAGCCGGCAGATGATTCGGCGCGCCATCCGCCGCAATCCGGAAGCGATCGTCGCGGTAACCGGCTGCTACGCGCAAACGTCGCCCGCCGAAATTCTTGCGATTTCCGGCGTGGATCTCGTCATCGGGACGCAGGACCGCGATAAGATCATTCCTTACGTGCAGCAGCTGGAGAAGGAGCGCCAGCCGATCAACGCCGTGCGCAACATCATGAAGACGCGGTCGTTCGAGGAGTTGGACGTGCCGGATTTTGCGGACCGGACGCGCGCTTTCCTGAAGATCCAGGAAGGCTGCAACAACTTCTGCACCTTCTGCATTATCCCTTGGTCCCGCGGTTTGATGCGGAGCCGGGAGCCGGAGAGCGTGCTGAAGCAAGCCCGGATGCTCGTGGACGCCGGGTACCAGGAGATCGTCCTGACCGGCATTCATACGGGCGGCTACGGCGAGGACATGGAGGATTACAGCCTGGCCAAGCTGCTGTGGGAACTCGATAAGGTAGAGGGCTTAAAGCGCATCCGGATTTCCTCGATCGAGGCCAGCCAGATTACGGACGAGGTGCTGGAAGTGCTCCAGAAGTCCGATAAAATGTGCCGTCACCTTCACATCCCGCTGCAGGCTGGAGACGATGACGTGCTCAAACGGATGCGCCGCAAGTATACAACGGAAGAATTCGCCCAGAAAATCGAGCACATCCACCGCATTATGCCGGGCGTGGCGATTACGACCGACGTTATCGTCGGCTTCCCGGGCGAGACGGAAGAGATGTTCCTGAACGGGTACCGGTTCATGGAGCGGATGGGCTTCTCCGAGATGCACGTCTTCCCTTACTCCAAGCGTACCGGTACGCCGGCCGCGCGAATGGAGGACCAGGTGGACGAGGAAGAGAAGAACCGCCGGGTGCATGAGCTGATCGACCTGTCCGAACGGATGCAGCTGGAATACGCGCGCAAATTCGTTGGCGAGACGCTTGAGGTGATCCCGGAGCGGGATTATAAGGGGCAGCCGGGTAGCGGCTTGATCATGGGTTACTCCGACAATTACCTGCAGCTCGTCTTCGAGGGGAGCGAGGATTGGATCGGTTCCGTATGCCGCGTACGGGTGACGGAAGCCGGCGTCAACGAATGCCGCGGCGAGCTTGTCGGCACGCCCGAGGGGCTGATGGTTCGGCCGGCGGCTCCGATCGGCGGCGTACGCGAAAGCGGCGCGATACCGGGCCAAGCAGCCAAAGCCATCGTGTAATCCCGGCCTGGCCGGATTCAAGCTTCGTTGTTGTTCGCAGAGGATTTCATTCCCGCGGCCTTGCGCGGGGTGGAATCCTTTCCATTCATATCGAGGGAAAAGGTGATGTCGATGAAGGAAATATCGGCGGGAGGCGTCGTATACCGCAGGACGGGCAATGAACTTCAAGTACAGATGATTCAGGATCGCTACGGCAAAATTACGCTCCCCAAAGGCAAGATGGAGCCCGGCGAAACGGTGGAGCAAACCGCCCTGAGAGAGATTCTGGAGGAAACCGGCATTCAGGGCGAGATCGTTCATCCGCTGGAGACGATCACCTATCAATTCACTTTGTCCGGCGTCGGTTTGGTGGATAAAGAGGTGCATTATTTCCTGGTCGAGGCTACCGGCGGCTCTCTGCAGGCGCAGGTGGAGGAAATCCGCGGCGTGGAGTGGCTGCATCCGCTCGAGGCCTGGAATCAGCAAATTCATTCCGGCTACGGCAATAACGATTCGGTATTAAAGAAAGCGCTGGGCGCGCTCGGTTATGAAGTGAACGAGTAATGTTGAAGCTGCGGGTGATGAACGGAATCGGCAGTACGACGGCTTACTGGCTTACAAAGCCTAAGCCGGATCAGAAAGAAAGCAGGAGGCCTTTATAATGGCTGTTGTCATATTACAGAAGAAACGAAAAAAACGGATCGAGGCCGGGCATCCCTGGGTGTTCAAATCCGAGATCGATCGGATCGAAGGGGAAGCGGAGCCGGGATCGCTCGTTCCGGTACATAGCCATAACGGACAGTATTTGGCCACGGGATACGTGAACCCTGCGTCGCAAATTACGGTAAGGGTTGTTTCGACCTCCCCGCTGGAGGCGATGTCGCAGAGCTGGTTCGCAGATAAGCTTAAGATTTGCCGCGAGCTTCGGGAACGGTTCGTACCGGGTGCCGAATCGTACCGTCTCGTTTACGGCGAGGCGGACGGACTTCCGGGTCTGATTGTGGACAAGTTCGAGAAGGTGCTTGTCGTCCAGATTTTGACGCTGGGTATGGAGCGGGCACGTTCAGAGTTAGTTGCAGCTCTTGTGGAGGTTATGGCGCCGGCCGGCATCTATGAACGGAGCGACGTCGGCGTTCGCGAGCTGGAAGGTCTGGAGCAGCGGAAGGGGCTGCTGTACGGTGAATGCCCGCGGCACGTGACGATCAGCGAGAACGGCCTGCTGCTTGAGGTCGATATTTACGAGGGGCAGAAAACGGGGTATTTCTTCGATCAACGGGAAAACCGCGCCGCATTGGAACGGCTGATGAAGGGCTGGGGCAAGCGCAGCGGCATCACGGTCGTCGACAAGCTGGCGGATGACGGAACCGTCACCAAGGTGCCCTTCAATAAAAGCGGCAGCGAGGTGACCTACCCGTACTGGGACGGCGCAACCGTGCTGGAATGCTTCTCGCATACCGGCAGCTTCACGCTGCATGCCTGCAAATACGGCGCCAAGAAGGTGACGTGCCTGGATATTTCGGAGCATGCCGTGGAGACGGCCAGACGCAATGTCGAGCTGAACGGCTTTCAGGACCGCGTGGAGTTCGTGGTAGCCGATGCGTTCGATTACTTGCGACAGCAGGTCAAAGGGCTGGAGGAGCGCCAGGAGCGAGGGGCGGCGGACCGCAAGAAGGTGGATACGTCACAGAAGCTGGCGGGCGGCCGGACTTGGGATGTCGTGATACTCGATCCGCCGGCCTTCGCCAAGTCCCGCGGAGCGGTCGAGGGCGCTTGCCGCGGATACAAGGACATCAATCTTCACGGGATGAAGCTGGTGAACGAAGGCGGCTTTCTCGTCACGGCGAGCTGCTCTTACCATATGAAGCCCGATTTATTTCTGGAGACGATTCACGCGGCGGCCGTGGATGCCGGCAAGCAGCTGAGGCTGCTGGAATTCCGCGCGGCGGGGGCGGATCATCCCCGCATATTGGGCGTGGACGAAGGAAATTATTTGAAGTTCGCCATCTTTGAAGTGCGCAGCAGATAAGCAGCGTGTGCGGAACCTGTCCATAAGGACGGGCTGAGCTTGCCCAGAAAGTCGTGAATTGAGGTAATAGATGTTACGAGGGGGTGGGGTATCTACCTCCGGTCGCTGTTGTCTGCAGGAAATTTTTATTCGAAGCCCTTAGCAGCGGGGATTTCCCGCAGACAAAGGCGAACGCTATTGCTCCTCCAGTAGATACCCCACCTTCGTATGTATCTCTATTCTTGTCAAAAACCACTTTCTAGGGCACTCTGAGCCTGTCTTAAGGGACAGGCTCTTTTTGTAATTATGTAAGGGAATGTTTGTTCCCCTATTGTCGGGTGTGGTATACTGATTGTAAAAACTACCTTTTTCCCAATTGGGTCAAGCTTGGTAGAATGATAGAGATCTTAAGGAACACGTTATCGGAGGTGGGCGGCATGGCGTTTCGTTTCGTATTGGGCCGGGCCGGAACCGGCAAGACGGCTTATTGTCACCGGGAAATTAAAGAAAGGCTGCTGGAGAGCCCTTCCGGACGGCCCATGATCTGGCTTGTGCCGGAGCAGGCTACATTTCAGGCGGAATATGCGCTTGTTTCTTCACCGGAGCTAGGGGGGACATTGAGGGCGCAGGTGCTTAGCTTCAGGCGGCTGGCTTGGAGGGTTATGCAGGAGGTCGGGGGCACGGCAAGGCTGCCGATCGATGAGACGGGCAAGAAACTGCTGCTTCACAGCATTATACATAAACAGAAGGACAAGCTTCGCCGATTCAATACCTCGGCGGACCAGATGGGCTTCCTAGACGGGCTGAATCAGTTGTTCACCGAGCTGAAAAGATATTGCGTTTCGGCCGACGGGCTGGCGCAGTTCTGGCAGGAGCGAACGAAGAAGGAAGGAGTCTTCCGCGGGGGCGGCCTGGATGATAAGCTGCATGATTTGCAGCTGCTCTACGGCGAGTTCGAATCGGAGCTGTCCCGGCTGTATTTGGACGGAGAAGATTACTTGACCTTGCTTGCGCAGCAGGTGCAGCAGTCCGAGTACGTCTGCGGATCGGAAGTTTGGGTAGACGGATTTCACGGGTTCACTCCCCAGGAATTTGACGTGCTGGTGAAGCTCGCCGCCTGTGCGGATAGCGTAACCTTGACGCTGTGCCTCGACCGGGATTATCCGGCGGGCAGCCAGCCGCACGAGCTCGATTTGTTTCATCCGACGGCCCGGACGCTGCTGCAGCTCCGGCGGCGGCTGGACGAGCATGGGATTCAGGTGATGCCGCCTGTCGTATTGCCGTCGGAGCCCCCGGTCCGATACCGGAGCAGCCCGATGCTTGCTTACCTGGAATCGCATTGGGACGACCGCGTGAAGCAGCCTTATACGCCTTCTCAGGAGGAACGGTTCGCCCCGGCGTCCGTTCATCTGTCCGCAACGGTTAACCGGCGGGCGGAGGTGGAGGGTGTCGCGCGCGACATTGTGCGGCTCGTGAGGGATGAAGGCTTGCGCTGGCGCGATATCGCCGTTTCCGTAAGGGACGCGCAGGCGTACGGGGATCTACTCGCCGGCACGCTGACGGATTACGGGGTGCCTCACTTCTTCGATCAGAAGCGAACCGTGATGCATCACCCGCTTGTGGAGCTGATCCGCTCTTCCTTGGAGGCGCTGCGGACGAATTGGCGGTACGATCCCGTCTTCCGCTGCGTGAAAACCGGCTTCTTCCTCCCGTTCGGCCAGTCACGGGATAAGGAAACAGAGCTAATAATCGATAAGCACGCGATGGATCAGCTGGAAAATTACGTGCTGGCCTTCGGCATCCAGGGCAGCCGCTGGACGGCGTCCGAAGATTGGCGGTATTCGTACCGGACCAGTCTGGAGCAGGACGATGAACAGATGCGGGAAGCGGAGCAGGCGTTCCTTCGCAAGATCAACGCCTGCCGGCGGTTGATTGCTGACCCTCTGGCAGCGCTGCATTCGGCAATGAAACGCCAGGCTACCGTGAAGGAGCGGGTGGAGGGACTGTATGAGCTGCTCGTATCGCTTCGTGTTCCGGACAGGCTGGAAGCCTGGAGCCAGTCCGCGCTTCGCGACGGTCAGGCGGAGAAAGCCCGCGAGCACGCTCAAGTGTGGGACCGCGTGATGGATATGTTCGACCAGCTCGTTGAGCTAATGGGAGACGAGTCGATCTCGCTCGACCTGTTCAGCGAGCTGATCGAGACAGGGTTTGAGAGCATGAAGCTCGGTCTCGTACCGTCCACGCTGGACCAGGTCCTGATCGGAAGCATGGACCGGACGCGTTCGGGCCAGGTGAAGCACGTGTTTATCGTGGGTGTGAACGAAGGAATCATGCCTGCCCGGATGACGGAGAACGGCGTGCTGTCGGAGCAGGAGCGCGAGCAGTTGACGGAAACCGGTCTGACGATGGCGGAAGGCAGCCGGAGAAAGCTGCTGGACGAATTGTTCCTTATTTATTGCGCTTTCTGCACTCCTTCGCAGGGGCTTTGGCTCAGCTATTCGCTGGCGGATGAGGAAGGCAAGACGCTGCTGCCTTCCGATGTGCTGCGCCAGGTGAAGAAGCTGTTCCCTCAGCTGAAGGAGCGTCTGCTGCTTAACGATCCGCAGTCCTCCTCGGCCTTGACGGAGCAGATGGAGTATGTGGCGCATGCGGACAAATCGCTGTCCCTGCTGGCCGTGCAGCTCAAGATGTGGATGAAAGGCGTGCCGATGAGCGGCGTGTGGTGGTCCGTTTACAATTGGTTCGCCCGGCAGCCGGAATATGCGGGCGCGCTCTCGCGCATGCTGGAGGCGGTCACGTATTCGAACCGGGCGGCGGAGCTGCCGCCGGAGACAAGCCGCGAGCTTTACGGCGATCTCATCCGGACGAGCGTATCCCGGATGGAGCGCTTCGTCGCTTGCCCTTTCTCGCAGTTCGCCTCGCACGGACTGCGGTTGCAGGAACGTCGCGTCTTCCGGCTCGAGGCGCCGGACATCGGACAGCTGTTCCATGCGGCACTGAGCATGTTCGCGGATACGGCGATCAAGGAAGGCGCCGATTGGGGCGCCATGTCTCCGGAGCAGGTGCGGGACCGCGCCGCCCTTGTGGTCGATCTGCTGACGCCGAAGCTGCAGGGCGAGATTCTGCTGAGCTCGAAGCGCTACCGGTATATCGCGCGGAAGCTGACGCAGGTGGTCGGTCAGGCGGCCCTCATGCTGGGAGAGCATGCCCGGCGAAGCGAATTCCAGCCGATCGGACTGGAGGTTGGGTTCGGAACCGGCCAGCCGATCCCTCCGTTGTTCTACGAATTGAACAACGGGGTAAGTATGGAGCTGAGAGGCCGTATCGACCGCATCGACCGCGCGGATACCGAGCGGGGAACGCTGCTGCGGGTCATCGACTACAAGTCGAGCTCCAAGCCCCTTAATTTAACCGAAGTGTATTACGGGCTCTCGCTGCAGATGCTCACATATTTGGATGTCATTCTGACGCATGCTCCGGTCTGGCTGGGTAAGGAAGCGATGCCTGCCGGCGTACTGTACTTTCAAGTACATAATCCGGTTCTGAACGCGAGCAACCGGCTCTCGGTAGAAGCGGCTGCGAAGGAAATCAAGAAGAAGTTCAAAATGAAAGGTCTGCTGCGCGACGATCCGGACATCGTCCGGATGATGGACAGCGGGCTCATTCAATCGAGCGGTTATTCCGAGCTGCTCCCTGCGGCGATCAAGTCCGACGGCAGCTTCTACAAGAGCTCATCGGTGGCGACGGACGGCCAGTGGGACACGCTAAGGCGCTACGTGAAGCGGACGATCCGGGATATCGGATCGTCGATGACGGACGGATGCATCGATATCGCGCCGTACCGGATGGGACAAGCCACCGCATGCATGAATTGCGCTTACCGGCCGGTCTGCCAATTCGACGCCCAGCTTGAAGGGAACGCCTATAAAGGGTTGCCGGCGATGGGGAAAGACAAGGTCTGGGAGCTGATGGAGCGTCATGCCGGCCGGGAAGATATCGGTCTTCGGCTGGTCCGGGACGCGGCGGAGGAAGGAGAGAAGAAAGCATGATCGGCAAAATCCAAAAACCGGAAGGCGCAAACTGGACGGATGACCAGTGGGATGCGATCTCCATCCGCGGGCATTCGATGCTTGTAGCCGCCGCGGCGGGCTCCGGCAAAACCGCCGTACTGGTGGAACGCATCATCCGCCGCATAGCGGATGAGCAGGATCCCGTAGACGTGGACCGCCTTCTCGTCGCCACCTTTACGAAGGCGGCTGCGGCCGAAATGCGCCACCGCATCAGCGAAGCGCTGGAGAAGGCGCTGGCCCGCGAGCCCGGCTCCGATCACCTGCGTAGGCAGCTCGCTCTGATTCAGCGGGCATCGATTACGACGCTGCACTCCTTTTGCATGGAGGTGATCGGAAGGTATCATCAGCTGATCGGGCTGGATCCCGGCTTCCGCATCGCTAACGAGACGGAAAGCGCCTTGATGCGGCAAGATATCCTGGAAGAGCTGTTGGAGGAGCGGTACGGCCTCGCCGAGGAAGGAGACGCCTTCTGGCGGCTCGCCGACACGTTCAGCGGAGATAAGAGCGATGCCGGGCTGTTTCAACTCATTCAAAGGCTGTACGACGATTCCCGCAGCCATCCGTGGCCGAATCTGTGGCTGCGCGAGCAGGCCAGCGCGTTCGAGTCGGGACTAGCCTCGGACGATCATCCTTGGCTAACCAGCCTCCGGGCTTCGGTAAAGCTGGAGCTGCTGGGCGTTCAGGCTTTGCTGCAGGAAGCGGCGGCGCTGACCGGGGAGCCCGGCGGACCCGAGCCGTATATGGCGAATCTGGAAGACGACATGACGGTCGTTTCTTACTTGCTGGAGCGGGTGCAGGCGCCGGGCTGGGATGTACTGTATCATGCGTTTCAAGGCGCGGCCTTCGGTAAGCTGAAGGCCTGCAAGGGCGACGCCTATGACAAAGCGCTTCAGGAGCAGGTGAAGGAGCTGCGGAATGAGGCCAAGGAACGTCTCGGCAAGGTGAAGGAAGAGCTCTTCGTGCGCACGCTGGAGCAGTTCGATGCGGAGCTGAAGGACATGGCTCCGCTGATGGTCTTGCTTACGGAGCTGGTGATTGCGTTCGGAGAGCGCTACGGTAAGGCTAAGATGGACAAGAGCCTGGTTGATTTCTCCGATTTGGAGCACTTCTGCCTGCGCATCTTATGCTCGGAGGACGCCCAGGAGGGGCAGCTGTCGCCTTCGTCCTCGGCAATGGACTACCGCGAGCAATTCGTCGAGGTGCTGCTGGACGAATACCAGGATACGAACCGCGTGCAGGAAGCGATCGTGGAGCTGATTTCCCGCCAGTCGCCGGGGAACCGGTTCATGGTCGGAGACGTCAAGCAGAGCATTTACCGGTTCCGGTTGGCGGAGCCGGGGCTGTTCCAGGAGAAATACAAGAGCTTCCGCAAGGACGAGCCGGAGCCGGGACAGCGGATCGACCTGGCCCGCAATTTCCGGAGCCGGCGCCAGGTGGTCGACGGAACGAACTATATTTTCCACCAAGTGATGAATGAAGCGGTAGGCGAAATCGCCTACGACGACCGGGCGGAGCTGGTGTACGGCGCAGGCTATCCGGACGATCCGGAACCGGGACGGTATGACGCGGCGGCTGAGCTGATTCTCATCGACCGGACGGCGGGGGCAGAGGATGCTGCCGGATCCGCCGCTTCGGAAGAGGATGCCAACCGGGCGGAAACGGCCGACGGGACGGAGGACGCCGCTGCGGAGCATGCTGCCGAAGAAGCACGCGATTTGGATGCCGTACAGCTGGAAGCCCGATATATCGGAGCGCGGATCCGGACGATGCTGGGCATGGACGGCGGTCAGCCGATGCGGGTGTTCGATAAGGCTCAAGGCATGCGGGCCGCCACCTTCCGCGATGTGGTCATCCTGCTGCGGGCTACGCAGCAGTGGGCGCCGGTGATGATCGAGGAATTGAAGCAGATGGGCATTCCGGCTTATGCCGAGCTTAGCACGGGCTATTTTACCGCAACGGAGGTTCAAGTGCTGATCTCCCTGCTGAGGATCATCGACAACCCGTATCAGGACATTCCGCTTGCCGCCGTGCTTCGTTCCCCGATCATCGGTCTGAGCGCCTCCGATTTGGCCCGAATCCGTATCTACAGCAGGCACAGCGCCTTTTATGATGCCGTCCGCGCTTATGCGAAGGAAGAAGCCGAAGAGGGCAAGGACCCCGGGCTCATGAAGAAGCTGTCCGGGTTCCTGCAGCAGCTGAGGAGCTGGAGACAGCAGGCCCAGATGGGCTCGCTCGCCGATTTGGTCTGGGATATTTACCGGCAGACGCATTATTTCGACTTCGTCGGCGGGCTGCCCGGCGGGCAGCAGCGCCAGGCGAACCTGCGCGCCTTATACGACCGGGCCCGCCAATATGAAGCGACGTCCTTCCGCGGGCTGTTCCGATTCCTGCGGTTTATCGAGCGCATGCAGCTCGGCGGCGGCGACCTAGGAACGGCCCGGGCGCTGGGGGAGCAGGAGGACGTTGTGCGGATCATGACCATTCATAAGAGTAAGGGACTGGAGTTTCCGGTCGTCTTCGTTGCGGGCTTGGCGAAATCGTTCAACCGCCGGGAGCTGACCGATCCGTTCCTGCTGCATAAGGAGCTGGGCTTCGGTCCGAAGACGCTGGATCTTGCGTCACGCGTCAGCTATCCGACGCTTCCGTGGCTTGCCATCAAGCGCAAGATTCAACTGGAGATGCTGGCGGAGGAAATGCGGGTGCTGTACGTGGCATTGACCCGCGCAAGGGAGAAGCTTTTTCTCGTCGGCTCGGTTAAGGGAGGGGACAAGCTCGCCGCATCTTGGGCCCGCTATGTTCGCCATGAAGGCCGCGAGCTTCCGGATGACGCGCTTGCCAAAGCCCGGTGTTATCTTGATTGGATAGGTCCGGCCATCATCCGCCATCCGGACGGGGAGCTGCTGCGGGAAGCGGCCGGCATCGATTTTATCCATAGGCCCTTCCTGGCAAATGAGACGTCGGAATGGAGAGTGGAGCTGCTCTCTCCCGATCCGTTCGCCGCACTGGCGGAGGCAGCCCCTACGGTCATGGCCGCGGAGGATAAGCTGCAGTCGGTGCTGCGGCTGGAGCCCGTGAGCGAGACGGAGCGGTGGGAGCAGGAGGTGTGGCGCCGGCTCTCATGGACCTATCCGCATCAGCAAACGACCAAGGTGCTGTCCAAGACGTCGGTTACGGAGCTGAAGCGGTTATCGGAGCATCACAAGCTGATGGAGCTGCTTATGGAGGAGCCGGAGGTGCCGGTCTGGACGGGAGCGGATGCTTCCCCGGATACGGATACGGATACGCCGCCCGCTCCTTCTGCGCCGGCTTCACTCACGGCAGCGGGAGGGACGGTTCCCGCCGGCGGGGGGAGCTATCGGCCCGCCATCGTCCGCCGACCGCGCTTCCTCGAAGAGCGCAAAGCGAATGCGGCGGAACGGGGGACGGTTTTCCATTCCGTGATGCAGCATATTCCGCTAAGCGGCTCCGTGGACGAAGCGGCGGTCAGAATGACGCTGGACCGGATGGCCGAGCGGGAGCTGCTTACGGACGAGCAGCGGCCGCTGGTTGACCCGGCCGTCATCGTTTCGTTTTTCGAGAGCGTCTTGGGCCGCCGATTGCTTCAAGCTGCGAAGGTGCATCGCGAGGTGCCGTTCAGCTACGGCGTGCCGGCGAAAGACGTTTATGGCGCCGGGTCGACCGGTTTGGCGGATGAAACCGTCATGCTGCAGGGCGTCATCGACTGCGTATTCGAGGAGGAAGCGGGTCTCGTGCTTCTCGATTATAAGACGGACCGGCTGAAAGGGAGCAAGCCGGAGCGAATCGCGGAGGGGTACCGGCTCCAGCTCGACCTGTATGCCCGGGCGGTGGAAACGATTTGGAAGCGGCCGGTCATCGGGAAATATCTCTTTCTGTTCGACGGCGCTCATATAGTCGAGCTGTAACGGGGCTTGACCTGGAAGTCCGGTGAATATGCAGCGGAGCGGGCGGAATCGTTCTGGAGCAGCGATCGGAAGAATGATCCGCTCGTGCAGCGGCCTCTTCATTCACCGGACTTCTAGATAGGCCGGCGTCCGCATAGCTAAAATAGTGTAGAGACATGCCATCCAAGGGGGAGACATCGACATGATTAAGGCGGAAGCGGATCCGAAGCGTACGGGCGGACGAGCGGTCGGAAGCAAAGGGAGAAAGCTCTGGATAAATCGGCTGTCGGTCCTGGTGGTGTGCGCCGGACTGCTCTTCGGCCAGGGGGAAGTCCGCGCCGATGCCGTCTGGGACCATTGGAAGGCGGCGGATGCAGCCGTGAGCGCAGGGAATCCGGAGACGGCCGTGCCGCATTGGATTTATCTTGCGGACCATTACGCTTCGATCGGGGATTACGAGAATGCGGCGTTGTTCTGCGGACGGCTTGATCAATATTATGACGGCGTCAAAAATTACGAGCAGGCCATCCGCTACTATGAGCTGGAGAACGAATACTGGCTCAAGGCTGGGAAGGATTGGGGCGCTGCCAAGCTACAGCGCGCCGAGCAGCTCCGGACGACGATATACGCTTACATCTCAACGGATGAGGAGCAGCTGCTTCGAAGCCGCGCAGCCCCGGCCGGCGGCAAGCTGGCCAAGTTCGAGCCGGAATACGGAGCGTATATCGGGATGTATCCGGAGCGGGATCCGAAGATGCAGAACTTTTACGACCGCTCGGAGCAGTTCTACGGCAAGAAGCATGCCTTGTATCTTGCTTATACGCAGGTAGGCAAAGACTTTCCGAAGCAGTACGCGGCCCGGGCCAAGCAATCGGGAGCGGCGCTGCAGATCGGCTGGGAGCCGGCCGCCGGGCTGGACTCCGTAACGGACGATACGGTGCGCCACTGGGCGCGCGATGCCAAAGCGGCGGGGATTCCGATCTTCCTCAGGTACGCCAGTGAAATGAATGGGGATTGGGTTCCATGGCACGGCGACCCGAAGAAATATATCGAGAAGTTCCGAATGGTTCACGAGATAATGGCCCAGGAGGCGCCGAATGTCGCGATGGTGTGGAGTCCCGGGGATGTGCCGATGTATTCGATGGATGCCTATTATCCGGGCGACGATGCGGTCGACTGGGTCGGGGTCAGCATGTACACCGAGCCGTACGAGAACGGCGACCCGGCGCAGGGCAATATGCAGGCGACGAGTCCGGTCGAGCGTCTGGATCATTTGTATAAGACGTATGCGGACCGCAAGCCGCTCATGATCAGTGAAACGGCCGTATCCCATTATGCCAATCTTCCGAAGGAGTCGTTTACCGACTACGGGCTGCTCAATCTTCAGCGGTTGTACGAGGTTATGCCCTACAAGTACCCGCGGCTGAAGTCCATCACCTATTTCAACGTCAATTTGGAGATGAAGGAATCCAAGAACGATTACTTGCTTCGGGATAATGACGCGATGCTGAAGCTGTACTCCAGAATGATCGCTTCACCATACTTTTTGACCAAAGTGGAACAGGGAGCGAAGCCTTCGGACAGCCGCGGCTTCGTGCCGCTGACGGCGGGGCAAGCGTTCGCCAAGCAAGCGAAGCTCATCCCGTTCGTGAAAATTCCGGATGTGTATATCGGGAAGCTGGAATACACGTTAAACGGCCGTCTGCTGGATACCCAGACGGCGCCGCCATATGGCCTGGAGCTGCAAGCCGGGGATGTGCCGGAAGGCTCCGTACTGCAGATTACGGCCTATACGAAAGACGGGGCCAAAGCCGGCTCCAAAAGCTTTCCGCTGTCTTCCCGCGTATCAGTCACCGTGGACGGCAAGGATTTACGGTTCGAACGCCCTCCGGTCATCCGTGACGGAAATACGCTGACGCCGCTGCGTGCGATCTTCGAGGCCATGGGGGCCGAGGTGCGTTGGGATGCCGGGAGCCAAACGGCCACTGCAGCCAAGGGGAGCACGACAGTATCGGTCCAGATCGGCAGCGGGACGGCCAAGCGGAACGGGCAGAGCGTCCCGCTTGAAGCTCCGGCGCAGCTGATCGACGGCTCCACGATGGTGCCGGTCCGCTTTATCGGCGAGGCGTTCGGCGCCGTCGTGCAATGGAACGGGACCGCGCGAACGGTCGATATCCGTACGGACGGTAAAACGGTCGGCGCCTCCGCCGCCACCGGCGCTGCGGTAAACCGGGCTACCGTTACGGATAGGGGTACCGCCGCCGCCCAAGAACCCATAATAAAACCCGATTCCGCTAAGGAATCGGGTCTGTTTGGCCGGATGAAGCGCATGGCCGCTATCGTCTATGATCAACTGCGGGCATGGTTCGCAGCCTTCGTTTAATGAAACCTTAGGTTCCGATGATTATCTTTGCAGAACCAACGCTTCTTCCAGAATCGACTTGGCCGCATGACGTCCGCTGGAGAAGGCGCGTTCCGCCAGCTCCCCTTTGCCTTCACAGCCGTCCCCGCAAAAATAAAACGGCACATTCTCCACACGGGTCGGCAGCAGCCGGTTGCCTTCGATATTTTTGACGCTCGCTACCATTGCCTTTTTGGACACCCGCTTCACTTCAATGGCATCCCGCCAGCCCGGATAATGCTTATCGAACAAAGCCTCCATCTGCTTCGTCTTGTCGTCCAAATATACCTTTCGCTCCGCCTCGTCGGCGAACCGGTCGCTTAAGTAGGCGATGCCCTGCAGCAGCTGGCCGCCCTCAGGTACGAGCGTATGGTCCGTCGCCGATACGTCGCTGATGAACAGTTTGTTATCCATGTCGGAAATATAGCTGAACGGTCTGGCAACGACATGCTTCAGCCCGACGTCGTACACCATAACCTCGGTAGCGGTGTTGTCTTCATAAGGAGCAAGGAACGGCTCCCAAGGCGTCCCTTTCAGCAGCTTGCAAACTTGCTGCACCGGCATGGCGAAGATGACGCGGTCGAAGGCCATTTCGCGGTTTTTCGTTTGCAGAATGAATTTCCGGTCGGCATAGCGGATCGCATCGACGCCTTCCTGAACGGCGATTTCCCACCGTCCGGATTGCTCGATTTTGCTGCGAAGCTGGTTCGTGATGACGGCCCAGCTGCCGAGAACGTAGTTTACGGGCCGGCTGGAGAGAAACAGGTTATGATAATATTCGCTGATCGTAGCGCCCGGCACCTTGCGGGCTTCTTCCGGCGTAATAAAGAAGTTGGAGCAGACGAGATGCTCCCAGAGCTCCTTCACATCCTCATCCGCGTCGGATTGCGCCAAATAATCTCCCAGCGTATCGTAATTTTTTACATTGTGGATGTTGGCCATAATCGCAGTGATTTCGCCGACGAAACGCACCTTTTGCATCGGATTGAGCAGTTCGGTGCGGAGCAGATTGACGAAATCCAGCGGAGCCGGCGTCAGCTCGCCGTGCTTGGCGTACATGACTTTCCTTTTGTCCACCTGCTTGGAGCTGAACGACAGCCCCAGTTCTTTTTCCATCGTCGTCAGGTTGTGGCGGTCGATGCCGTAAACGGCATGCGCTCCGTAATTCAAAGTAAATCCGGCTTTCTCGTATGTGAAGGCGCGTCCGCCGAGCTGCGGGCTTCTCTCGAATAGGATTCCTTCGACTCCCGGGCTCTCCGATAAATAAGCGGCGGCCGTAAGTCCGGCCAAGCCTCCGCCGATAACGGCGATTTTCATGATGCGTTCTCCCTTTCTTTCCGGCTCCAGGGCTGCGGCGGGCGGCGCTTCATGCGAGCGCAAGCCTGACCATGCCCAGGCCAATTGTTTCAATAATAGCTCTTTCAGGTTCAAATCTTCGCGGGCGCACCAATATTGAAGCGTGCCCATATACACGGTGACTAGCAGCCGGGCTTTGGCCGGATCCGGCAGCCAGCGCAGCAGGCTTTCATAGAGTGTCCCATATTCCTCGTCCGCTTCCGCTTTCAGCGCATCGTTTTGCAGAGACAAGGAGGTTAAGCTGCGGATCAGCTTCGGATAAGCTTCAATGCCCTCCGCCAAATCCAGCAGCAGCCGGTTAATATGGGCTTCCAAGGAAGTCACCTGGGAAGGGGTAGCCTTGGCCCAAGCCTGAATCACGGTGATTTGCCTCCGCGGAATTTCGCGCAAAATTTCGTCCTTCCCCTTGAAATAGTGGTAGAACGTGCCTTTGGACGTATGGGTCGCGCTGATGATATCGTCCACCGAAACCTGCTCATAACCCCGTTCGACGAATAGGCGCAGAGCGGTTTCCATCATATACTCCCGTTTCTTGCGGGTAGCGGTCCTCATGAAACGATTCAATTCCGCGCTCTCCTTCCGCATCAACCTTTCTGAGCTCTATTATAGAACGAAATTAGACTCGAAGTCTACTTTGAAAACGCGGAATTCAAGCCGTATGGTTGCGCTTTCCCTTGGCAAAGCGATAAAACCCCGGTTTTCATTCGCGCCCCGTGCTTGATCGGCTGAATATAACGGTGAGAAAGGCCGTCCGCCGTTCGTTTCTTCAATTGTTCCGGCAAATAAATAAACTGCTGGTCTGTTTTTGACGGTATTAGGCGCTTCAGCACGGCTGATGGCGGAACGCAAGGCCCGGCATCGCGGATGGTCCGCAGGACATTTTATTTTTTAACCGGAATGCGTTATAATTAGAAAGGAAGTGATTACCGGACGATTGGAGGTCGGAGCATGGATTGTATCTTTTGTAAAATTGTCGAAGGCACGATTCCGTCAAAGAAAGTGCTGGAGAACGAGCATGTTGTGGCCTTTCATGACATTCAGCCGGCGGCGCCCGTACATATTCTTATCATTCCCAAAAAACATTTTGCAGGGATGAACGATGCCCAGGATTCGGACTGGCCTCTTATCGGAGAAATACACCGGGCCGCGCAGCAAATCGCCAAAGAACAAGGCGTTGCGGAGACGGGCTACCGATTGGTGAACAACTGCGGCAAGGATGCGGGGCAGGTGGTATTTCACCTGCATTATCATCTTCTGGCGGGTGAGAAGCTGGGCGGCCTGAACGCAAAATAAGGCTGCCGTCCCGGGTGGAAAAGAGTTTAACGGATTAGGTTGACACCCACTTTCAGTTTCGCCTATAATGAAGTTTGATGAATGTCTTTTTTTTCGTCTTGGACGGTCTGTTCGGAGGGAGGGAAAACTGGTGTCAGAAACTCGAGTTCGCAAGAATGAAACTATAGATGCTGCACTCCGTCGCTTTAAGCGTTCCATCGCGAAGGATGGCGTATTGGCGGAAGTCAAGAAGCGCAAGCATTATGAGAAGCCTAGCGTGAAGCGCAAGAAGAAGTCAGAGGCTGCTCGCAAGAGAAAGTTCTAGGAGGCTTAATCGATGAGCTTAAGCGAAAGATTAAACGAAGATATGAAGCTCGCGATGAAGAGTCAAGACAAGTTTAAACTCTCCGTAATCCGTATGGTTCGTGCCGCTATCAAGAATATTGAGATAGATCAGCGTAAAACCTTAGATGACCAAGAAGTGCTTGACGTCCTGAATCGCGAGATCAAACAGCGAAAAGATTCCCTCCAAGAATTTGAAAAGGCCGGTCGTGACGATCTAGCGGACAATCTGAAAGCGGAAATCGCCATCCTGATGGAATACATGCCCCAGCAATTAACGGAAGAAGAAGTAAAAGCCATTGTACAGCAGACCATCCAAGAAGTGGGAGCTTCTTCCAAGGCGGATATGGGTAAAGTCATGGGGGCTTTGATGCCTAAGGTCAAAGGACTGGCTGACGGCAAGGTCGTCAATCAGTTCGTTCAGCAACTTTTGTCATGACAACAACAAGAAACACTCCAGCATTGCGTGGGGTGTTTCTTTTTTTTGAATCGAAATTGGAAATGCTGCGTAATACCCGATTAGGAACCGATAATAATCCTAAGGGAGGTGGCCGACATGACGCATATAGCGCGGCGGCGGTTCTATGCCTGGCTCGTTCTGGGCCTGGCGCTTCTCCTGCTGATCGTGCCCGCTGCGGCTTCGGTTTCGGCTGAAGGAGCCCCGGCCGGCGGAGCGCCGGCGAAATCAGCGCCAGTGGTCGTCATACCGGTTCATCAAACAATCGAGAGCGGACTCCAGCAGTATATGGAGAGGGCCTTCCGCGACGCGCAGGACATGAGAGCGGTTGCAATTATTCTTGACATCAACACGCTCGGCGGGCGTGTCGATTCGGCGGAAGGCATCGGCGAGCTCATCCGGGGCAGCAAAATACCTACGGTAGCGTATGTGCACGGCAAGGCGGCCTCGGCCGGCAGCTATATTGCGCTGAACGCGGGTAAAATCGTGATGGAGCCGGGCAGCTCCATCGGCGCGGCGGCTGTTGTGGATGCAGCCGGCAATGAAGTGCAAAGCGCCAAGGTGGTGGCACACTGGTCAAGCGAGATGAAAGCAGCCGCGGAGCTTCGCGGACGCAACCCGCAAATCGCGGAAGCGATGGTCGACAAGAATGCTGGAGCGAGCCTGCCGCAGCTCGGACGCGAGCTCGAGAAGGGCAAGATCCTATCGCTGACCGCTGAAGAAGCGCTCAAGGTGGGCTACGCCGAGAAAGTGACCGGTAATTTGCAGGAGGTTGTTGCTCTCTCCGGCGGAGAAGGTCATCCGGTCGTCTCGTTAAACCCGACCCCGGCGGAAAACTTCTCCCGGTTCATTACCCAGCCCTGGGTATCGACGCTGCTGCTCCTCATCGGGATTGCAGGCGTAGCGATCGAGCTGTTCGTTCCCGGCTTCGGGCTTCCCGGGATTCTGGGACTACTCGGCTTCGGCCTCTATTTCTTCGGGCATTATATTGCGGGGTTCGCCGGCGCCGAGGAATTCATCCTGTTCGCCGGAGGCGTCGTGCTGCTGCTGATTGAGGTATTCGTCTCCAGCTTCGGGATCCTCGGCATTCTGGGCGCCATCTGCTTGTTCAGCAGCGTCATCATGGCGGCTTACAATACGGCGCAGGCCGCGCTGAATCTGGGCATCGCCTTCGTTCTGGCACTGATCGTCGTCATTGTCGTCGTCCGCATCTTCAAGCACCGCGGCGTATGGAACCGGTTCATTCTGAAGGACCGGCTGACGACCGACAAGGGGTATTCCTCCGCCGAAGAACGCAAGGAGCTGCTGGGTCAACAAGGGACTTCGCTTACGCCGCTTCGTCCCGCAGGCACCGCTTCGTTCGGGGAACGGCGGGTGGATGTCGTCACGGCAGGCGATTTCGTTGCTGCAGGCCAACCGGTGGAAGTCATTCACATCGAAGGGTACCGCGTGGTCGTGAAGGAAGTCAAGAAGGTTTAGTTGTTGCTCGTTTATTCGAAGGAGGAGTCTAGTATATGGATTCGATGGTTTATTTCTTGCTATTGGCGGCGATCGTCATTATCGCTTTGTCCGTCTTTTTCAGCTTCGTGCCGGTCATGCTGTGGGTTTCCGCGCTGGCGTCCGGCGTTCGCATCGGAATCATCACGCTGGTGGCCATGCGTCTTCGCCGCGTCATTCCGAGCCGGATCGTGAACCCGATGATCAAAGCGACGAAGGCCGGCCTTGATGTCACGATCAATCAGCTGGAAAGTCACTTTCTGGCGGGCGGTAATGTAGACCGGGTCGTGAACGCCTTGATCGCCGCCCACCGGGCGAACATTCATTTGGAATTCGAGCGCGCCGCTGCGATCGATTTGGCCGGACGCGATGTGCTTCAAGCGGTGCAAATGAGCGTTAATCCGCGGGTGATCGAAACTCCCGTCGTATCCGCTGTCGCCAAGAACGGGATTGAAGTGAAGGTCATCGCCCGGGTGACGGTGCGCGCCAACATCGACAGGCTCGTCGGGGGAGCCGGAGAAGAAACGATAATTGCCCGCGTCGGCGAAGGGATCGTTACTACGGTCGGTTCAAGCGACTCGCATAAGGACGTGCTGGAGAACCCGGACAAAATTTCCCGTACCGTGCTGGGCAAAGGACTCGACGCCGGTACGGCATTTGAAATCTTGTCCATCGATATCGCCGACGTGGACGTAGGCAAGAACATCGGCGCCCATCTGCAAACCGAGCAGGCCGAAGCCGACAAGCGGATCGCGCAAGCTAAGGCGGAGGAACGCCGCGCTATGGCGGTCGCGCAGGAGCAGGAAATGAAGGCGCGCGTCATCGAGATGAAGGCGAAGGTTGTCGAAGCCGAATCCGAGGTGCCTCAGGCCATGGCGGAAGCGCTTCGCGAAGGGAAGCTCGGCGTTATGGATTACATGAATTTGAAAAACATCGATGCGGATACGCAAATGCGGTCGTCCCTCGGCAAAATGAGCGGCCAGCCGAAGGACGGCGAAGAAGCTTAAGCGGCTTCTGTGCCGGTAACGGGAGGGTTACCCAATGTCTCTCATTGATTTTTTGCTGAAAAACTGGATCTTCGTTGTCATAGCTTACATGGCGGTCAGTGTGGTCGTCAAACGCATGCGTCCGCCATCATCCGCCGAGGCTCCGCCGAAGAAGGCTCCGGCAAAGCCGGCCCGAGGCATGCCTCCCTTCGGAGGCGGTGGCTTCGGCTGGCCGGGACAACCCGCTGAAACCGGGATGACGAAAGCGTCGAAGGCAACGCGCCCTGCCGGCAGCAGCGCCGTTCCCGGATCCCATCCCGGGGATCCAGGGCCGAAGGCGGATCCGGCGTATGAGTCCCCCGCCGCTCGGATGGAGCGCGGGGAAAGCCGCCGCACGTTACCGGCCGCGCCAGACGGAGCGGTGAAGACTGCAGAAAGGGCGGAGCCGCTGCTCTCGCCCCAGGATGCCGCCCGAGGCGTCCTTTGGGCCGAGATTCTCGGTCCGCCACGGGCCAAGCGCCCATATAAACGCTAGCGAAATGGCGGCGGACTATTCGCCGGGCACCGGATCATCGGACTATGGTCCGGTGCATTTTTTTTGCTCGAGTTAGCGCACTGAGAAAATGAAGAGGCAGTAATCTCAGAGTACAAGTGTTCGCGCAAATCCCATCATCAAAGCAAAGGACCTGGCGATAATCGCCGGGTTTTTCTGCGTTTCGGCACCTCCTTGCTTCATAAATACCGGATACCTCGCATAAGGTGTAAATAGCCTTATTGCGTGGAGGAGGTTAAGTATGCGCAGCCTAACCCGAAGATTCAACCAATGGACCGCCAAACTGCTCGACCTGCCTCAAGATGTCGTGATGGACTTGCCTCGAATGACGCTCATCGGCAACATGCAGCTGTATATCGAGAATCATCGGGGAGTGCTTCACTTTTCGAGTGACGAGCTCAAGCTGGCTCTTAGCAAAGGGCGGCTGGAAGTGTACGGCAAGCAGCTCGTTATCCGCGCGATTTTGTCGGAGGAAGTGTTTATCGAAGGCACAATCCATGATATCAAATATATCCCGTAATCGGCGAAGGGGGAGCCATTGTCGTGAATGCTACTTTTTTTCAACGCGTGCGAGGTTATGTGCTGATTGAAGTGAAGGGGAAGCAGCTGGAGAAGCTGCTGAACCGCCTGACGGAGAAGCGGCTGTCCTTCTGGGATATCCGGTTCCTTGAAGAGGAACGGGCGGAGATGCGAATCGCCCTGAACGATTTTTTCCGGCTTCGCCCGCTCTTGAAGGAGACAAGCTCCCGCACCCGGATCCGCGGACGCTACGGCTTTCCGTTCCTGCTGGCCAGGATGGAGAAGCGCAAATTTTTCTTTGCCGGGATCCTTGGCTTTTTCATCGGCATTTATCTGCTCTCCTCGGTCGTATGGCAAGTCCGCGTGGAAGGCAACGAGAAGCTTCCGACGGAGCAAATTCTTGATGCGGCCCAGCAGGCGGGCATTCATCAGCTGCAGTGGAAATTCCGGCTGAAGGACCCTTCCGAGCTGGCGCGCCAGCTTCAGAGCCGGCTGCCTGCCACGGCTTGGGTGGGGGTGGAGGTTCAAGGCACGAATGTCGTCATCAAAATCGTCGAATCCAAAATCCCGGATAAACCGCCGCTGATGAACCCGCGCCATTTGGTCGCCTCGAAGAACGCGATGGTGACGCAGATTTTTGCGGAGAAGGGCCGGCCTGCCGTTAAACCGAATACGTATGTCCGAAAAGGGGACATCCTCATCTCCGGCATTCTGGGGGATGAGACGAATGCCTCGACCGTCGTGGCGAAAGGATTCGTGAAAGGGATCGTATGGTACAAACCGACGGTGGAGGTGCCGCTGACCCGGACTTATAAAGTGTATACGGGGGAGGCGCGCAAGCGATTTTATCTGGTACTCGGCAATCGAGGTCTGCAGCTGACCGGCTACGGCAAAATTCCGTACGAGCAGTACGAGTCCATCCCCGAACGCAAAACGCTCGGATGGCGCAATTACACGCTTCCTGTCGGATGGATCAACGAGAAAATCATGGAGACGCGCACGGAAGAGCAGCCGATCGATCCGAAGGAGGCCCGCGCCACGGGTTTGAACCAGGCCAGAGCCGATCTGCTGGCTACCGCAGGCAAGGATGCGCGTGTCGTTTCGGAAAAAATTTTGCATGAAAAGGCGGAGAATGGTAAAGTTTATATGGAAGTGCTTTTTGAGGTCGAAGAACCTATCGCTGAAGAACAGCCGATCGTTCCATAAATAATAGACGTAGTATTTTTAATAAAAGGTTTCATATCAGTTGAACTGTGCGAAGGCGGAAAGCAGCATCATTGCCGGAGAGTTTACGTGCCTCATTTGAAATCGAATGTTAACTTTGGAACATTTATTCAAAAACATTCGATTTCTAAAGAGGCCGGAGGCAGTGATGACTGCTTGGAGACGCAGCGCTGCACAACGGACATGTTACTTTTTTAAAAATCCGGAGGAGAGAAAGCCTGTTGATCGACCATGGGACAACCGTGAAAGTACCACTCAAAAACCCGACCGAAGCGCAAGCGCTGTTCGGACCGGGAGATAAATTCCTTCATCTGATCGAATCGGAATCGGCCGCCAAAATCTACACGCGCGAAGAGGAGATTACGATCACGGGCGACGGCGCGGAAACCGCTCGCCTGGAGCAGCTGTTCACCGTGCTTCTGGAGCTTGTACGCAACCAGTACGTTCTGTCCGAACGGGATATTCACTATGCGCTCGACTTGTCCAAGCAGATGAAGACCGACCAGCTGCTGGATCTGTTCAAGGGCGAAATCGCCGTCACCTACAAGGGCAAGCCGATTCGTGTCAAGACGATCGGCCAGAAGCAGTACGTCAGCGAGATCAAGAAGAAAGACATTGTGTTCGGAATTGGTCCGGCCGGTACCGGTAAAACCTATATTGCGGTCGTTCTGGCCGTAGCGGCCCTTAAGGAAGGTAAGGTCAAACGGATCGTGCTGACCCGTCCGGCCGTCGAGGCGGGAGAAAGCTTAGGCTTCCTTCCCGGGGATTTGCAGGAAAAAGTTGACCCTTATTTGCGCCCGTTGTATGATGCACTTAACGATGTGCTCGGTCCCGAGCAGGTGCTCAAGTCGCTTGAGCGCGGGCTGATTGAGATTGCACCGCTGGCTTACATGCGAGGCAGAACGCTGGACGACTCGTTTATCATTTTGGACGAAGCGCAGAACACGACGCCGGAGCAAATGAAAATGTTCCTGACGCGTCTTGGCTTCGGCTCCAAGATGGTCATCACGGGCGATGTCACCCAGATCGACTTGCCCCGCGGCAAGACGTCCGGACTCGTCGAGGCGCAGCGCATTTTACGAAAAATCGAAGAAATCGGATTCATCCTCTTTGCGGAACAGGACGTCGTACGCCACTCTTTAGTGCAAAAAATCATCGTGGCCTATAATGATGATCAAGAAGGCTGAGAAAGGGCTGACCTTTCGTCATGACGAACCGCCTTTCCATACAAGGCAAATATCAGTACCGGCTTGCCGGCTGGAGATACAGCGCCATCGTGCGCTTTCTTCTGTTTTTAGTGCTGGCGGCCGTTTGCTATTTCGCATTGGTGCACCGGGTCGTTCCTCAAACCTATGACATCCAGCTCGGTTCGATTGCCGAGAAAGATATTTTGGCGCCAAGGCCGATCGAGAATGCGGTAGCCACGGAGAAAGCGAAGGAAGAAGCGGCTCAGAAGGTTCAACCGGTGTATCAGATCGTATCGCTGCGGAACGAAGCGGCGCTTGACTCGGTATTCGAGAAGCTGCTGCAGATCAATGCCGATCCGGACGTGTCCCAGGCCGATAAGGTCAATATTTACAAAAGCGTCATCCCTACGCTGATCCGGGATCATTTGGACCGCCAGTTGAAAGCCTATACGGATAACGGCCAATACAACGCGCAGCTGTTGTCGGAGATGCGCAAGCAATTGGCGGACCAGCAGTACCGGATCCCGGAGGAAACGTTCTACAAAATTCCGAGGCTCTCCAAGGACGACCTGGCGGAAATGCAGCCGGTCGCCAAGGAAATCGTCATACGGCTCATGAATGAGCAGGTGCTGGAGGCGCAGACGGCCAGGGCCAAGGTGGCGGAGCTGGTGAACGCGTCCAACCTGACGAAGAACAACGCGCGCGAGCTGGTTCAGGAGCTGGTACGGGCGGCGCTCTCCCCGAACAAATTTTACGATCAGAAGGGGACCGACGAGGCCAAGGGACATGCCCGGGATATCGTAAAGGCGGTATATATCAACAAGAATGAAGTGCTCGTCGCCAAAGGCGAAAAAATAACGGAAGAATTGTATCAGCGCCTTGCTTCTTTGGATCTCCTGAGGGACGAGGCGAGCTATTGGCCGAAGGTCGGCTTGCTCTTATTCCTAGTACTGTTAACGTTCGTTGTCTACATGTTCGTCCGGCAAAGCCCGCTGCCCATCAGCGGCAATAACGTTCAACTGCTGATGCTGATCCTGATCCTCAGCATGACGGTCGCCTTCATGAAGGTGTTCTCGATGTTTCAGAACCTCGATTACCCGTATATCGCCTATTTGGCGCCTACGGCGGTCGGGGCGATGCTGGTGACGATTCTCCTGAATGCGCAGCTGGCGTTCGTCGCAGCCGTGTTTATCGGCGTTACTGCCAGCATCATATTCAATGCGGAGCACCTCCAGGTATTTGATTTCAAATATGGTCTCTTGGCGCTGACAAGCTCGTTCGCAGCGATCTTCTCGATTCAAAGGGCCAGCCAGCGCTCCTCGATTCTCAAGGCCGGCATGATGGTTTCGCTGTGCGCGCTCGTGATGGCCGCGGCCCTGCTGCTGCTGGATGAGCACGATACCAAAAGAAGCGCGATCTTTGCGGCATCCTTCGCCCTCGGCAGCGGGCTGTTGACGGCGGTGTTCGTCATCGGGCTGCTGCCGTTCTTCGAGATGGCCTTCGGTATCCTGTCGCCGCTGAAGCTCGTGGAGCTGTCGAACCCGAATCATCCGCTGCTTCGCAAGCTGCTGACGGAAACGCCGGGGACTTATCACCACAGCATCATGGTCGGGAATTTGTCCGAAGCGGCTGCGGAAGCGATCGGCGCCGACGGGCTGCTGTGCCGGGTTGGCGCGTATTACCACGATATCGGGAAGACGAAGCGGCCGAGCTACTTCATTGAGAATCAGAGCGGGATGGAAAACCCGCACGACCGGATCGATCCGGCCCTCAGCAAATCGATCATCGTGGCGCATGCCAGGGACGGCGTGGAGATGCTGAAGGATGCGGGCATCCCGAAGCCGCTGCGCGATATCGCCGAGCAGCATCACGGGACGACGTTGCTGCAATATTTTTATCATAAAGCGGCGAAGCAGGCGGAAGAGAAAGGTGAGCCCGGTCCCGAGGAAACGGATTACCGGTATCCCGGGCCGAAGGCCCAGACCAAGGAAGCGGCCATCGTCGGCATCGCCGACTGCGTGGAAGCCGCAGTACGCTCCTTGCGCAACCCGACGGTGGAGCAAATCGATTCCATGGTCCGCAAAATCATCAAGGGCCGGGTGGACGACGGACAATTTAACGAATGCGATCTGACCATCAAGGAACTGGATCAAATCGCCAAAACTTTAAACGAAACGCTGCTCGGCATTTTCCACTCCAGGATCGAATATCCTACGGATATGCCGAATCACAAGCAGGACCAAACGAAAGAGGGGAGCCCATGAGCTTACAATTGGCATGGATCAATGAGCAGGAAGGGTTTGACATTACGGATGAGCTGGCGGCGAAGCTCGAAGAGCTGCTCCGTCTGGCAGGCGAATCGGAGCAGGTGACGGATGGCGAAGTCGCGCTGACGTTCGTGGACGACGAGGCCATCAGGGAGATCAACAAGCAGTACCGCGGTCTCGACAAGCCGACCGACGTGCTTTCCTTCGCCATGCAGGAGATGGGTGAGGACGAGATCGAAATCCGGTATGACGAGGATTCGATGGACGATGAAGGCGGTCTCCGGGATGCGGCGGCGCTTGAAGGCGAAGAACTGGAAACGTTCGAGGAGCCGCTCGGCGATATTATCATCTCCGTGCCGCGGGCGATCGCTCAAGCCGAGGATTACGGACATTCCGTGGAGCGGGAGCTCGGCTTCCTGTTCGTGCACGGCTTTCTTCACCTCATCGGCTACGATCACCAGAGCGAGGAAGAGGAGAAGGAAATGTTCGGCAAGCAGGAAGCGATCCTGCAGAAAGCGGGACTGACCCGGTGAGGCAGCCGGTGAAGTGGCAGCGCAGCTTCCGCTACGCTTACGAAGGCGTGAAATACGCACTAGCCACGCAGCGCAATATGAAGTTTCATTTCTTTGCCGCGCTGATCGTGCTCGCGCTCGCTCTTTATTGCCGCTTGACCAAGTACGACGTGCTGTTTATTCTGCTGGCCGTAACCCTCATGATTGTTACCGAACTGATCAACACCGCCGTGGAAAAAGCCGTCGACCTGGCCATGCCGAACCTGCATCCGCTCGCCAAGATCGCCAAAGATGTAGCTGCAGCGTCCGTTCTGGTATCTGCGGCTTTTGCCGCTGTTTCGGGAATGATCGTGTTCTACGAGCCGCTGGACCGGCTGTTCTTCCGCGTCAAGAGCGCCGAAGCTGCGGATTTGACCGCCGGAATGGTTTGGATTCTGCTGTCGCTGATTATCCTTATCGTTATTGTGGTGGAAACCCGCTTCTCGGAGAAGGGCCGGTGGGTTAGGCCGAGCCTGCTGACGGCCGTGGCGTTTGCCATCGCGACGCTGATTTTGTTCCGGACCCAATCTTCCCTTGTGACGCTGCTGGCGTATTTCCTGGCCGTCATGTTGACGTTCGTCCTTTACGACAAGCGCCGCAGAGGCTTTCCGTCGCTGCTGCTCGGAGCGGCGCTCGGCATTTTTTTGACCGTACTCGCGGCTTGCTTGTATGAAACGATATAATTGAAGAAGCAACCCATCCCAAGATTTGGACGGAGGAACCGAAAAGTAATGTCAGCCAAGAACAACGACAAGGAAGGCAAAGCCTTCAAATCCGGCTTTGTAGCCATCATCGGCCGCCCGAACGTAGGCAAGTCCACCTTGATGAACCAAGTGATCGGGCAAAAAATCGCCATCATGTCGGACAAGCCGCAAACGACGCGTAACAAAATACACGGCGTCTATACGACGGACGAGGCGCAAATCGTCTTCCTGGACACTCCGGGAATACATAAATCGCAGTCGAAGCTCGGTGATTATATGATGAAGGCGGCGGAAAGCGCGCTGAGCGAAGTGGAAGCGATTCTGTTCCTCGTCGACGTCGTGGAAGGGATGGGCGGTGGAGACCGTTACATCATAGAGCAGCTGAAAAAGGTGAAGACGCCGGTCATTCTTGTCATGAACAAAATCGACCAGGTGCATCCGGAGCAGCTGCTGCCGATTATTACGAGCTATAAAGATTTGTATCCTTTCGCGGAGATCATTCCGATCTCGGCGATGCACGGCAGCAACGTCAATACGCTGCTGGAGCAGGTGATCAAATATTTGCCGGAAGGCCCGCAGTATTACCCTGCCGACCAGGTGACGGACCACCCGGAGCAGTTCGTCTGCGCCGAGCTCATCCGCGAGAAGATTCTTCATCTCACCCGCGAAGAGGTGCCGCATTCCATTGCCGTCGGCATCGAGGACATGAAGGTGGAGGAGAATGGGGTCGTTCACATCTCGGCCGTCATTTATGTTGAGCGGGATTCCCAGAAGGGCATCATCATCGGCAAGAAAGGCGCTATGCTGAAGGAAGTCGGGCAGAAGGCGCGGGCGGATATCGAAGCGCTGCTCGGGTCCAAAACGTTTCTGGAACTGTGGGTCAAGGTAAAGAAAGACTGGCGCAATCAGGAGCGCGTGCTGCGTGATCTCGGATTCCGCCACGAATAGACGAACGCCTTGTTTCAGCTCGAGGACCAGCGGTTTAATATTAAGCATACCAGTATTTGTTCAGCATACTTCGGACCCTTCAGGCCCATCCTAATCCTAGTTTCAGGTACCGCCGTCATGTCCCAAGGAAAGGATGATACTCATGAGAGACTTTTCGTGGAAGTATTTTTCAATGACTGGAGATGTGGATGCTTACCTGCTGTATAAACAATCGCTGGAGGAAGAGCAAGGAGAACCGGAAATCGAAGAGGATTCGGCTGTAAAGGCGGCGGCCGATCTGCTTCACTAAGCAAGTTACGGGCTTGGCCCAAGGAGAGCTGCCGCATGCAGTACAGAGTGCAAGCCATCGTGATCCGCAGTATGGATTACGGCGAAGGCAATAAAATTATGACCTTGTTCTCACGGGAGCAGGGGAAAATGAGCGTGGTCGCCCGCGGCGCCAAGAAGGTGAAGAGCCGGCTTGGCTCCGCGTCTCAGCTGTTTACATTCGGCGATTATTCATTTTTCAAATCAGGACAGCTCGGGACGTTGAATCATGCGGAAATCATCGAGCCGTTTCATAAGATTAGGGAAGACTTGCATAAGGCTGCCCATGCCTCTTATCTGGCTGAGCTTACGGACCGGATGATGGGGGATCAAGAGGGTCAGCCTTTCTTGTTCGATCAGCTGAAAGCAAGCTTGCAGGCGATTCAGGAGGATAAGGAGCCGGAGATCGTCGATCATTTATACGTGATGAAAATGATCGCCTATGCCGGCTATACCCCGGAGCTGGACGATTGCGTCGGCTGCCGCGAGGCGCGGGAACCGGCGGCGCTCAGCGCCGTATTGGGCGGCATCCTTTGTGAGCGCTGTCTTGCCAGAGACCCGCAGGCGATACGCATTTCGCCGGGAATTCATAAGCTGCTCCGGCTGTTCGTCCAGATGGATGTCCGGCGGCTCGGGCAAATCGACGTGAAGCCCGCGACGAAGGAAGCGCTGAAGCGTCTTGTCCGGACGTACTTTGATACGCATGTCGGGTTGAAGCTGAAGTCGCGCGACTTCCTGGAGCAGATGGAAAAGTATGGAATATAAATGGCTGTTTAATCTTTTATTGACATAAAATTGATGAGTTGATATTATAATATGATACATCAGTGAGAATCCTCTCGTTACAGGTCTGAAATACAGGCTTAGACGGCGGGATTTTTTGCTGTAAGTTGTGAGGATGAAATGCTCTCAGTTTTACTTTTGGAACGGCCAAGTGCCTGCAAACAAAAGAATGCCCTCCGGTCCCTCTTGAAATTGGATTGTTTGATCGAATAGTGTTATAGGGTACACTCCAATTTCAAATGTGACGCGTAAACTCTGCGGGCAATCCTTTGTTTTCCGGCTATGCCGTTATATGAAAACATGAAACAATTCATCCCGCAGGTTCGTAGTATTAATAATGCAGGCGGCTGTTATCCGCGTCGCCTGGAGAGAAACTATTGCCGCCTAGGCAAGGGGAAGATGCCTCGCAGGAGCGATAGCGCCCGCCTTTAAAATCAGCGAATATCCGAAACTTTTATATAATAGATTCGCGGATTTTAACAGCGGCCGAAGGGGCATCTTTCCCGGTGAAACAATGGCAGCGACAATATTAGTTTATCATAAAGGCAGGGGTCAGCTTGGAAATTACGAAGCCTATCGTTTACGTCGCTTCCGACTCGGCCGGAGATACGGGAGAATCGGTAGTGAAAGCGGCCGCGGTTCAATTCGAACCGAAGGAAGTGGAGATTCGCCGGGTTCCTTTCTTGCAGGATCCTTCCGATATTGATCTGCTGATCCGCTCCGTGCTGCAGCGGGGAGGGGTTATCGCGTTTACGCTGGTCATTCCGCAGCTGCGGGACTATTTGATCGAGCAGGCGGAGCAATACCGCATCCCTTACATCGATCTGCTCGGGCCGATTATCCGGACGATGGAGCACGCATTCAATCAGGAAGCGCGTCATCAGCCCGGCATGATTCACAAGCTGGACGAAGATTACTTCAAGAAGGTAGAAGCGGTGGAATTCGCGGTAAAATACGATGACGGACGGGATTTCAACGGCGTGCTTCAAGCGGATATCGTGCTCGTCGGCGTCTCGCGAACGTCGAAAACACCGCTCTCCATGTATTTGGCTCACAAGAAGTTCAAAGTGGCGAACGTGCCGCTGGTGCCGGAAATCCAACCTCCGGAGCAGCTGTTTACAGTGTCCAAAAACAAGATCATCGGCCTTCGGATCGATCCGCTCAAGCTCAATATGATCCGCACCGAGCGGCTCAAGACGCTGGGCCTCCCCGGAAATGCGTCCTACGCCAATGTAGAGCGTATTCATGCCGAGCTTGAGTATGCGGATAAAATCATGAAGCGTATCGGTTGCGCCGTGATCGACGTATCGAATAAGGCGGTGGAGGAAACCGCGAGCGTCATTCTCGACATGTATCGCACGAGGTAGTGCTTTTCCTTTGCCGATAAGCAGGATTTTTTACACTTTCATCGTATATAATATTACGGAAGTACAACTGACAGGAACCGGTGGAATGATGAATGGCCTATAAAATTGTCGTGGATGCCGATGCTTGTCCCGTGAAAACGGAGATTGCGCAAGCCGGTGCGCGCTTCGGGGTCGAGGTGCTGATGGTTGCCTCGTTCGATCACCGGCTTCAGCAGGCCGACGGCATCCGTGTCGTACAAGTCGACCGTTCGGACCAGTCCGTCGACCTGTACATTGCAAATCATATCCGTGCGGGAGACGTGCTCGTCACGCAGGACTTCGGCTTGGCGGCGCTGGCGCTGGGCAAGAAAGCTTTGGCGATCTCCAATCGGGGCCAGCTCTATACCGACCGTTCGATCGATTTCTTGCTGGAGCGAAGGCACGAGCAGTCGAGGCTCCGGCGAGGCGGCAAGCACAGCAAGGGTCCGAGGGCGATGACGGACGAGGATCGCAAGTTTTTTCTACATTCTTTGACAAAAGTTTTGCAAAGCTTGCAGGAGAATACGGTGGAATAGCGAATACGTATACGTGTTAATTTGAATGAAGGTGGACAGGATGAGTAACGGACGGATTCCCGAACACGTCATAGACGCCGTGTTGAAAGCACATGACATCGTAGAGGTCGTCGGCAGGTACGTGCACTTGACGAAGCAGGGACATTACCTCAAGGGGCTGTGCCCTTTTCATTCCGAGAAAACTCCTTCTTTCACCGTCACCCCGGAGAAGCAGATCTATCATTGCTTCGGCTGCGGCGCAGGCGGGAACGCGATACGGTTCGTCTCCGAGGTGGAAGGCTTGTCCTTCGGGCAGGCCGCGCGCAAGCTCGCTTCGGAAGCGCATCTGGAGCTCGGCATCGAACCGAAGCACGGCGCCCCCGAGCCGCGGGAGAATATCGAGCGGACGAAGCTCCTCGGCGGGTATGAGCTGGCAGGCAAGCTGTATCAGCATATTCTGCTGAATACGGCGGAAGGCAAGCCGGCGCTCGAATATTTACGTTCGCGCGGGATGAACGACAAGGTGATCGACACGTTCGGCATCGGTTACGCGCCGGCCCGCTGGGATACGCTGACGAAGCTTCTGGAGAAGCGCGGGTTCGAGCTTGCACTGATGGAGGAGGGCGGACTCATCTCCGCCAAGCAGGACGGCTCCGGATTTGTGGATAAATTCCGCGACCGGATCATGTTTCCGATCCATGATTGGAAAGGACAGCTGATCGCATTCGGAGGACGCGCGATGGGCGACGTACAGCCCAAGTATTTGAACAGCCCCGAGTCGATGCTGTTTCACAAGAGCCGCACGCTCTACAATTTGCATCTGGCGAGACCGCAAATCCGCAAGCGCCAGGAGCTGGTTTTATTCGAGGGCTATGTGGACGTGATCAAGGCCTGGGAAGCCGGTGTGACGACCGGCGTAGCCACCATGGGAACGGCGCTCACTCCGGAGCATGCCGAAGCGGTTCGCCGTTTGGCGGAGCGGGTCATCGTCGCATATGACGGCGACGCCGCAGGACGAAACGCCGCTTACAAGAGCATTCCGATCCTGGAGAATGCCGGCTGTGAGGTCAAGGTAGCCGTACTGCCCGGGACGCAGGACCCCGATGAATACATTACAGCTAACGGTTCTGAACGATTCGTACGGGAGGTTATCGAAGCCGCCGTACCGTCGATCAAATATAAACTTCTTTATTTTCGCAAAGATTACAAGCTGCAGGAGGATGTGGAAAAGCTTCGATATATCCAGCAGGCGCTCAAGCTGATTGCCGCCATTCCGACTCCGATCGAGAGAGATCATTACGTGAAAGAGCTCGTCGGAGAATTTAACTTATCCTACGATTCCGCTATGCAGACTCTGAACGAAATCCGGATGCAAACGGAAAAAAACGAGAGAGTCAGGGATAATAAAGATAATCCGTGGAATAATGTTATGAATGACGGGAGACCTCGGATAACGAAGCCTTCCATGGGTCCGGCCTATCAATTTGCGGAACGGCAGCTTCTGGCCGTGATGTTAACGGACCGGGAAGTTGCGGGATACGTGGAACGCAAGCTGAGAGACCAGTTCAACGTAGAGGCTCATGCGGCGCTGGCGGCTTACTTGTACGCATATTATGCCGGCGGCTCGGAGCCGAATCCGACGACGTTCATCGGAACGCTGCAGGATACGAAGTTGGAGAGTCTGGCAAGCTCGCTTACTTTAATAGACAACCGCAACGGAATTAACGATGCCGTGATTGACGATTACATCCGGGAGATTCGGAAATATCCGATGCTGCAGCTGCTTGAGCGAAAAAGAGAAGAAGTGAAGCAAGCAGAACGTATAGGGGATATTTCCAGAGCCCTGCAACTTGCAAGTGAGATTATATCCCTAGAAAAGCAGTTGAAATCATCTTAGCGCGGCTTAGCCAGACGCGGGTTGGATGGATTCTAGGGGGGAGGGAGCCCGATACATGGCGAACGATCAACGTACGGAAATAGAGACAGAGCTGACGTTGGAACAGGTCAAGGATCAGTTGATAGAACAAGGCAAGAAACGATCCTCCTTGACGTATAAAGAGATTATGGAAAAGCTTGCCCCATTCGACCAGGATCCGGAGCAAATCGACGAATTTTTCGAGCAGCTTCAAGAGAACGGCATCGATGTGGGCAATGAATCCGATGAGGATCATGACATGAATCCCGATCAAGAGCACGACGATTTTCATTTCGATGACGATTTGTCGCTGCCTCCGGGCATCAAGATCAATGATCCGGTTCGGATGTACCTGAAGGAAATCGGGCGCGTTCCTCTGCTGTCCGCCGAGGATGAAGTGGACCTTGCGAAGCGGATCGAGCTGGGTGACGAAGAAGCGAAACGCCGCCTGGCCGAAGCGAACCTTCGCCTCGTGGTCAGCATTGCGAAGCGTTATGTCGGACGCGGTATGCTCTTCCTTGATTTGATTCAAGAAGGGAATATGGGTCTGATTAAAGCGGTGGAGAAATTCGACCATACGAAGGGCTACAAATTCAGCACGTATGCGACCTGGTGGATTCGTCAGGCCATTACCCGCGCGATTGCGGATCAGGCCAGAACGATCCGGATCCCGGTACATATGGTCGAGACCATCAACAAGCTGATTCGAGTGTCCCGCCAGCTTCTGCAGGAACTCGGGAGAGAACCGACGCCGGAAGAAATTGCGAAGGAAATGGACCTCAGTACGGATAAAGTGCGTGAAATCATGAAAATCGCACAGGAGCCGGTTTCACTCGAGACGCCGATCGGCGAGGAAGATGACTCGCATCTTGGGGATTTCATCGAGGATCAAGAAGCGCTTGCACCTGCGGACGCAGCTGCTTACGAGCTGCTGAAGGAGCAGCTTGAGGATGTGCTGGATACGTTGACGGAACGGGAAGAGAACGTGCTCCGGCTTCGATTCGGACTGGATGACGGCCGGACCCGGACGCTTGAAGAAGTCGGCAAAGTGTTCGGTGTTACCCGCGAGCGGATTCGTCAGATTGAAGCGAAGGCTCTCCGGAAACTGCGCCACCCGAGCCGCAGCAAGCGGCTTAAAGATTTCTTGGAATAGAATGAAGCTCACGGCCTTCTTGCAGCGTTGCAGGAAGGTCTAATTTTTTGTTTTCCCTAAACCGATAATGGTGCTATGTATGAAAACAATTGGCGCAGGGAGATGAGACACGTTTGGAAGATAAGAAAAAAATGGTGATCCGTGAAATCGAACATTGGCGCCGCAGCAGACTGCTTCCGGAGCATTATTGCGATTTCTTGCTCAATCTTTATTTGGAAGAAGGCCAGGAGAAGCCGTCAAGCGGCGGATTCCTCGGCATTACCCCCGCTCAAATAAAAAACAGCAACTGGAAAATCTGGGTTCTGGTCTTCGGCATAACAGGCGTTCTGGCCTTTACTGCTCTTCATTTTAACGCTTTTGAATTCCCAATGCAAATCGGGGTTTCCCTCTTATTTTTAGCACTCATATATAGCTTGGGAGGCTATAAGCGGAACAAGGAGCCACTGGCTTCGCAAATACTATTGGGGATGGCATCCCTCTTTTTATTGTTCATCGGCGTATATTTGCTCAGGATTCACGGACTGGATTCGCCGGTCCGCATGGTTTTTTACGTCGTGCTTGACAGCCTGGTTTGGATTCTCACGGGACTGCTCGCCCGCTTCGCCTTATTCCAGGTTTGCGGATGGGTCAGCCTCGTTTTCTGCTACGGCTGGCTGCTTCATTACCAGCTCAATTCCTTAAGCTGGATGACGCTGGAGCTCAGCTGGGTACCGCTAAGCCTATTGTTTTGCTGGATCGCCTGGATGGTCCACGAACGGGCCCGCCAAATCGGGCTGGTCTTCTTTCTGGTGAGCCTTTTGGTTTGGTATATGCCCGAATTGTATGGTATGCTGTATGCCGAGAGCTACGGCGAAGGGACGGTGCAGTGGATGCTGCTTGCGAAGTTGACCGTGGAAGGGAGCTTGCTCTTCGCCCTGCGAAAAAAATGGACTGAGTGGGTTGCCTAAATGTTGCGATTGTCAAGAAGGTTGGAAATGATAGCGGAGGACGTTCCGGCCGGCAGCCGGCTCGCGGATATCGGTTCGGATCATGCGCTGCTGCCGTCGTATTTGGCCGGGCAGGGGAAGATCGTCCTTGCGATAGCCGGTGAGGTGAATCACGGTCCTTTTGAGGCCGCTTCCAAACAAGTAAATGAATCGGGACTCGGTTCTATCATAGAGGTGCGTCTCGGCGACGGACTCGATGTGGTCGCACCGGGAGAGGTCGATGTCGTTACGATAGCCGGTATGGGAGGTGCGCTCATCGCAGCCATCCTGGATCGGGGGCGCGAGAAGCTGGGCGCCGTAAAGCGATTGATTCTGCAGCCGAACGTCGGGGAAGCGATCGTACGAGGCTGGCTTCTCGAGCATGGCTGGATGCTGATCTCCGAACGCATTCTTGAAGAGGACGGCAAAATTTATGAAATATTGACCGCCGTGCCGCAGGCGGAAACGACGGTGACCGGCGAGGAGCTGTATAGTCCATTCACGCTGCCCGGAGGCGCTGTGGCGGACCGCGAGCTGCTGCTCAAGATGGGGCCGTATTTCGTGATAGAGGCATCGCCTGCGTGGGTGACCAAATGGGAGCGCGAGCTTGACAAGCTGAGCCGAGTCTGCGGCCAGCTGGAGCAGTCGTCTCTTGAAGCGTCGCAGGAGAAACTGGCGGCGCTGAGAGAAGAGATGAAGCGAATAGGGGAGGTGCTCGAATGTACGCAAAAGGCCAAGCCGTAATTCAATTGATGGAGGAGTTTGCCCCCAAGTCGTATGCGGTGGAGAACGACAGGATCGGACTTCAGATCGGCACGCTGTCAAAGGAAATCCGGAAAGTGCTGATTGCGCTCGATGTAACGGATGAAGTCGTCGAGGAAGCGATTCGCGAGCAGGCGGATCTCATCATTGCACACCATGCGGTCATTTTCCGCCCGCTGCCGCACATCCAAACGGATACGCCTGCGGGAAGACTATACGAGAAGCTGATCAAGCACGATATCGCGGTCTATATCGCGCATACGAATTTGGATGTGGCGGACGGCGGCATCAACGACATGATGGCGGAAGCTATCGGTATGACGAAGACGGAGCCGCTGGATGAAGTACATACGGACAAGCTGAAGAAGCTGGTCGTCTTTGCTCCGCAGGATCATGCGGAGAACGTGCGCAAGGCGCTGTTCGAGGCGGGTGCAGGCTGGATCGGCGATTACAGCCACTGCAGCTTTAATATCGAAGGAACCGGCACCTTCATGCCGAAGGAAGGGACGGACCCTTATATCGGACAGCAGGGCAAGCTGGAGGCGGTGAAGGAAATCCGCATCGAAACGATCGTACCGCAGAGCGTGGAGCGCAAGGCGGTTCAAGCGATGCTGAGGGCGCATCCTTATGAGGAAGTAGCGTACGATCTGTACCCGCTGGATCTCAAGACGCGCACCTTCGGCCTTGGACGAGCGGGCAAGCTTCCGCAGCCCGTAACGCTGAAAGAATTGTGCGAGCAAGTGAAGCAGGCATTCGATGTTCCGATGCTGCGGATCGTCGGCGATCCGGATCGAATGCTCCGCAAAGCTGCGGTGCTCGGAGGTTCGGGGGCCCGCTACGTGAGACATGCGATCTTCGCCGGCGCCGACGTGCTGATTACGGGCGATATCGATTATCATACGGCCCATGATGCGCTGGCTGCCGGGATTGCCCTGATCGATCCAGGACATAACGTCGAGAAAATCATGAAGCGCGGCGTAGCGGAGATTCTGGAGCGCAAGCTGGCCGAACGCAAATGGACGACTGCGGTCGTCGCTTCGCGAATCGATACCGAACCTTTCCGGTTCGCCTAGAATCCGGCAGTTGTTTTTTTGCCGCATACGCTGTATACTAGCAAATGCATCTGTTGCAAAAGAAAGTTTGACAGACAATCGCTGGCGGCTTCGGCCGCGAGAGGAAAGTCCGGGCTCCATAGGGCGGGATGCTGGATAACGTCCAGTCAACGCGAGTTGAAGGCTAGTGCCACAGAAATGGACCGCCGATGGCCGTCGACCGGCGCACGCGCTTGTCGCAGCGGCACAGGTAAGGGTGGAACCGTGGTGTAAGAGACCACGAGGAACTATGGTAACATCGTTCCTGGTAAACCCCATTTGGAGCAAGACCTAATGGAACGCAGTCTCCCGCGAGGAGAGACAGCCTTAGCCCGAGGCGCGTTCGGGTTGGTCGCTTGAGCCATGCAGCAATGTATGGCCTAGATAGATGATTGTCGCTTCAACGGTGGGAGGGTGGCGCCCGTTATGACCACTGGAAGCACAGAACCCGGCTTACGGCAAGCTTTCTTTCAGCCATTTCGCACGGATGCTTTGATAGCTTGGATATGCGGAAGAACCGCCTCATGAGGCGGTTCTTTGCTTTGGGTTGATAAGAATTTATAAATTTTCGCAACTTATTGCTTCGCATCAACCTTGATAAACGCGCCGGTCCTTGTATGACAAGGATGGCGCAGCCATTTATCTTGTTCACGGTTATTGATTATCTGAACATTTGATTGAACCAGCGCTGAAGGCCCGAGGCTCCTTGATCGGCCGGGAGCTGCGGCTGGTTCTGCAGAGTCGTGTCCGGAGTTGTGCGCTGGGCGGCCGGCTGTGCGGCTTTCAGCGCGGCGACGACATCAATGAGGCCGTGTCCGAAATATTGGTCTTTGCCTGCCGGACCGATGTCCATGGCCGTATCCCGCATGATCTGCATGACTTCGGTATTCTTCAGCGAAGGATTGACGGACCGGATCAACGCAGCTAGCGCCGTGACATGGGGGCTCGCCATCGAGGTGCCGGAGAGCGCCGCATACTGATTATGCGGGTAGGTGCTCGCAATGCTGACCCCTGGCGCCGCCACGGCGATATAATCCCCGTAGTTGGAGAAGGAAGCCTTGTTCTTCTGCGCGTCGGTCGCGGCGACGGCGAGCACCTCCGGATAAGCCGCAGGGTAGCCCGGGCGGTCCGTATTGTCGTTGCCGCTCGCCGCGATCAGCACCACGTCGCGGTCGTAGGCATATTTAATGGCGTCATGCAGGAACTGGGCGTCGGCATAGTTGCCGAGACTCATGTTGATGACTTTGGCTCCGTGGTCCGTTGCCCAAATAATGCCTTGAGCCACGGCATAGGTGCTGCCTGCGCCGGTCGAGTCGAGTACCTTAACCGGCATAATCCGGTTGTACCAGCTCATGCCGGCAATGCCCAGATTGTTGTTCACGATCGCGCCGACCGTTCCCGCGACATGCGTGCCGTGGCCGACATCGTCCTGGGGCTTCTGGTCCGGATTCACGACGTTAAAGCCGCTGACCAGCTGATCCTTCAGGTCCTGATGATTCAAATCGACGCCGGTATCGACTACGCCGACGATGACATCATTCGAGCCTTTCGTTACGTTCCACCCGGCTTCTGTGTCAATGATCGGCAGGTTCCACTGGTATTTGCGGTAGAGCGAGTCGTTCGGCGTGATAACGGAGCTAGTATCGCTTGTACCCGTCGCCTTCGGAGCGGCATCATTGGTTAAGTAAAGAAAATGCGGCTCGGCGTATTCGATGTTCCATTTTTTGAAATAGCTCATCAGCTGCTTGGCTTCCATGCTGCCCGATTCGAACACGTACGTGTAACCGATTTTTTGCACGTGGGCCCCGCCGATTTCCTGCCGGATCTGCTTCAGCGTCTCCGGCGTCGGATCCTGTTTGAATCTGACGACGACCTGATTTTTGTGATAGTGGCTTGTGCCCTCGTTATCTTCCGGATGATTCACCTGCACATTCTCCAGGGTGCGAGAGTCGACGGATTCGGTCTTGTACCGGCCTTCCCGCGGATAAGTAACGATGCGTAAATTTTTCAGCTGATGGTCGGTCACTTCCTGCAAAATATGCTGGCGTACGACGCCGACCAGCCCTGCTTGTCCTTGACCGGCCGGTACGCCCAGGACGAAATAAGTGCCGCTATCCGCTTGAAACGGCTCGGATTGATACTCGGCACCGGCATCGACACGGCGCTTCGCTTCCTCCAGACGTCCGGCCGCCGCAGTGCGGACCGATTCTTTCAGCGTGCCGACCGTGTTCCCTTCGGACAAGCTTCGGCCAGGCGCGGTCAAGGTCAGCTGTTCCATATGCGGATGCATCATTTGCAGATGCTTAAGCGTTTGAGTCTGCTGGTCCTTGGGCTGGGCCTTCAAATCCTGCACCGTACGGCGCAGTTCCATGCTGCACTGCGTACGGCATAGTTCATCGGTCAGGGCCACGTCCTGATTGAGCGTGTCCTGCTTCATACGAATCTCCGCGGCGGGAGAGACGGATTCCGGCGTCGGCGCGTTGCCGCCCCGGGGAAACAGCAGTGCCGCCCCGACCACGATTAACGATAAGGTCAATATCGGTTTCCACATGGTTTCTTTGCCTCCTGAATGATGCCAGTGTGCCTTTAGATTTCCCGGCGGCTTCGAAACTCTTCCGGTTGAATCATTGGGAAGGCTGGAAAAAGATGATCCTTTGGAAGGCTAAATCCGGTTAGGCGTTTTAGATATTACTTTTGCCCTCGTTTTGTGGTAGGATATGCTTAGAGGTCATTACACCCAATTACGTTCCGCTTTTATAGTTGAGGAGGTCTTTTTCATATGACAGTGTCTAATGTCAAAAATTTATGCGAAACGACGAGAGCGAAGCTGAGCGAAGCGATCGCCAAGATGGAACAGTTCTTGAATGAACATTCCCTGCAGCAATTGAACGCCGAGAATGATGCTGCCATGCTTGATTTTTATAAGGGTTATTTAACGGATACGCGCCATTTGCTCGTTTTCAGCGAAGTCACTTATGAGAAGCTGGGGGTTGCTTTGAGACGCCCTAATTTCAATGTGGAATATTCCGAGAAAGTGCTTTACGAAGCATACCACACAAGCGTGAACAACTTCTTCTATCCGAAGAACGAATGCTATTCCGAAGACGGCCGTTACGCTTATACCGGTCAGGACGCCATCCGCTTCCGTAAGAAGCCGATACGTGCCGTCCGCGATTTGACCATCGAGCTGTCCAAAATTTTCGAAGATCTCCGCGAAGACCTGGCTTATTATGAAACGGATTACATTACGCAGAAAAGAATGCAGGGCGAAAAAGTATAATTTCGGCTCGGTTAACCATAAACTGTCAAGAGGAGAGGTGCGCTGCCGCATCTCTTTTTTTATAAACGCGATAAAGTCAGACTCCGAAAGGAGCTCTTCTTAGGATAAAATGCGGAAGGAGGACTCCGACCTATGAGCATTACAAATATGACCTCACCCCGGCTAAAGGAGCTGGCAGATAACAGTATCAAGCTGATTCGCTGGAATCAGCATCCGTCCGGAGGCTATACGGCAAGTCCCTTGTTCATGCATTATGCGTTCAGCTGGTTGAGAGACGGCAGCTTCATTGCTTTTGCAATGGATACGGCAGGTCAAGTTGAAAGCGCAGGAAGCTTCTACGATTGGGTAAACCGGATTATTCAGGGCAAGGCCGACCAGGTTCGGATGCTGATCGACAAGCACCGCCGCGGGGAATGGATCGGGCAGGAGCAGTTTTTACATACGCGCTATCATCTGGACGGCCGCGACGACGACCACTCCGAATGGGGCCACTTCCAGCTTGACGGCTACGGGGCGTGGCTGTGGGGGTTAATGCAGCATTTAAAAGCCGCCGGTCAGGACAAGCTTCCGGAAGCTTACCGCCAGAGCGTGAATACGACAGTCGATTATTTGCTCACGTTCTGGAAACTGCCCAATTTCGATTGCTGGGAGGAGCATAACGATCAGGTTCATCCGTCGACGCTGGCTTGTATTTACGGCGGGTTAAAAAGCATAACCGAGCTGGACCGACGGGCCGATCTGGAGGAGGCTTGCCTTGACATTCGTGAATTTCTATTGTCCCATGCGGTTGCGACCGAGGAGCAGCGGTTCGTAAAATCGCTCGTTCCGGGCAACGGCAGCTTCCGGACCGGGAATCCGGGAGTAGACGCCAGCCTGATGTGGCTGTGCGAGCCGTTCGGCGTGTTCGGTCCGGAGCATCCGGTTATGAGGGCTACGCTGGAGAAGATAAAGAGCGATCTGGTAACCGAGCAAGGAGGCGTCCGCCGTTACTTGCAGGATTCGTATTACGGAGGAGGAGAGTGGCTTCTGCTTACCGCATGGTTCGGCTGGGTCCAGCTGGCTTCCGGCGACCGTCCGGCGGCGGAGCGTGCCATCGCTTGGATCGCGTCGAAAGCGGACGGCACCGGAAGGCTGCCGGAGCAGGTGCCGGATGCTCTCCCGGATCGGTCCGGGTACGAGGATTGGGTGAGACGATGGGGTCCGCCCGCCATCCCTTTGTTGTGGTCGCATGCCATGTATCTGGTGCTATATAACAGGCTTTATTTGAGCTGAGCATTCGCATATCTGTATTCCGGCCCGGGCAAACTGAGCTGGGGGTGATAATCGATGCCAGAAGTCAAATGCAGCGTGTCTAATTGCAACTATTGGGGCGAGGGCAACAATTGCCATGCGACCTCTATCATGATTGAGGTCGACAAGCATGCGCAGGTCGGATACGATACGGAGTTCGCCATGGACTTTGAAGACCACAAAGACAAGGCGAGCAGTGTGCGCAATACCTGTTGTCACACCTTCGAACAGCGTAAAGCGCAGCGGTAAGAAGGGAGCGGCGAAGGATGAGCGATATCGACCGGAAGATTTCGGAGGCTTCATCCGATACGAAGGATGCTTCGCATAAGCGGTTCAAGCAGGATCGGCTGCACCGGGAATCCGGCGGGGACAACTGGGAAGAGTATGCCGCGGAGGTAGCCCCATATATGCCTCTTCGCGAAACCGCCGCTCCGGAAACGCCGGTGCGGCAAGAGGACAATCCCGCTCCAGAGGAGCGAAGCAGATGGGCCGGTTATTCGGCCTTGATTCTTGGCTTGTTATCCCTGCTCATCTTACCCACTTTCCTCGGCTTTGCTTCGATTGCGCTCGGAGCGTTAGCGTATTTCCGGGGACAGCGTGCGCTGGGCATATGGTCGGTGGTTCTTGGCTTGATTGCGCTGGCGGGATATATTCTTCTTGTACCTCTCTATGCTTGATTCAGCATTAAAAAACAGGCTTTCGGGCCTGTTTTTTTGCGTTGAAAAGAATTTATAAGTTTTTCGCAACTTATAGCTTCGCATCAACCTTGATAAACGCGCTGGTCCTTGTAAGACAAGGACGGCGTAGCCGTTTATCCTGGAGTATGGAAGTTTTTTGGCGATTCGGGGTGGTTGTCCGGGACGAAAAAGTGTACAATGAAGGGGTAGCCTGCTGGGCGTCATGAAATATTTTACATAGTAAGGAGCCAAGTCTTTCCCATGAGTATCGATCCCCGGACGGTTAAAGAACTGCTTCAGCTGCAAGTATGGAACAAGACGGGAATTTTATCCTCGAATGGGCCGGAGTCCCGGGAGGACGACGGCGTGTTCAACGATTTGCTCGGTGAGCTCATGGCGCAAGGCGCACCTGCGGTCAAGCCGAATGAAGACGCACCTAAAGGAAAGATGGCCTTTTCACCTGTACCGCTTCATCCGGCATATGGGGCAGGGGCCGCTCCGGGAGCTGCCGCAGCGGGGGCGCGTGCCGCGGTTGAGCCTTTTATTCAAGCCGCCAGCCGCAAGTTCGGCGTTAACTCCAGCTTGGTCACGGCTGTCATCGACGCCGAATCGTCCTTTAATCCGAAGGCGGTCTCCGGCGCGGGGGCCAAGGGCTTAATGCAGCTGATGGATTCGACGGGCCAAGGGCTTGGCATGAACGATCCGTTCGATCCGGCTCAAAATATCGAGGGTGGAACCCGTTACTTATCCCGGCTTCTGGCGATCTACGGAGGCAACGAGGCAACGGCGCTCGCAGCCTACAACGGGGGCCCGGGCCGATTGGCGAAGCTCGGCATCGCGAGCGATGCGGATCTCCAGGCAAAGCTGCACTTATTGCCTCAAGAGACGCAGCAGTACGTGAGCAAAGTACTGCGGCTAAAGCAGCATTATGAAGCATAAGCATAGACAATAAGAGGCCAATGCAAGCTTTCTGTGAAGAGGCTTGACGTTGGTCTTGTTTTTGTAAGGAAGCGGAGGGACAACCATGATCTACATGGACAATGCGGCGACGACGCCAATGGACGAAGAAGTGATAGAGACGATGGCGGAGGTCATGCGCCGATATTACGGCAACCCGTCGTCGCTGCACCGGGTCGGGATCGACGCCGAGCTTCTGGTCCGCAGAGCCAGGGAAACAATCTCGGAGGCGCTGGGCTGCCGGCCGGAGGAAATCCGGTTTACATCCGGCGGCACGGAGAGCAACAATCTGGCGATTCGAGGAGCGGCACTGCGCTACCGAAGCCGGGGAAACCACTTGATTACGACGGAAATCGAGCATGCTTCGGTCTATGAGCCGTTTCGCAAGCTGGAGAGCGAAGGCTTCAAAGTGACCTATTTGCCGGTAGACGCCTCGGGCGCCGTGTCGGCCGATGCGGTGCGGCAAGCGCTCACCGACGAGACGATTGTGGTCAGCGTCATGCACGTCAATAATGAGACGGGCCGGATTCAACCGGTCGGCGAGATTGGGGCGTTGCTGAGGGAATATCCGAAGGTAGTGTTCCATGTCGATGCGGTTCAAGGAATCGGCAAGCTGCCGGTGAATCCGGTACGGGACGGCATCGATCTTATGACTTGCTCGCCGCACAAGCTTCACGGGCCGAAGGGGACCGGTTTTCTATATTGCCGCAGCGGGGTGGAGCTGGAGCCTTTGCTGCTCGGGGGCGGTCAGGAGCGAGGGCTTCGTTCGGGCACTGAAAATGTTCCGGCGCTGGTCGGCATGGCGAAGTCGGTCCGCAAAGCAGTGGAACGGCAGCCGCAATTCATGGAACATACGACGGCCATCAGGGAGCGTATCGTAAGCTGCATTGCGGGAATCGAGGAACTCGTGCTTATCGGTCCGAAGGATGCTGCTACAGGCAAGATGGCGCCTCACATCGTGCATTTCGCTTACCCGGGTATGAAGTCTGAGGTAATCGTGCATGCTTTAGAACAGCGCGGCATCTGTGTGTCGACAAGGTCCGCCTGCTCCTCCGGAGCAGACAAGCCGAGCCGGGTGCTGCAGGCGATGGGTCTGCCGAGGCCCGTGGCTTCGAGCGGCATCCGCATCAGCTATACGCTGCAGCAATCTCTGGAAGACGCGGATGCGCTCTGCGCCGCGCTTCAGGACGCGGTGGCGTCGCTGAAGCCGAGCGCCGCGGAACCGAACGGACGGAGGTAATCGTGAGACTATGAAACCGGAACAAGTCGTTCTCCGTTTCGGAGAATTGACATTGAAAGGACGCAACCGGCACCGCTTCGAGAAGAGTGTACTGAATACGGTTCGAGGGGCGCTGAGGCCTTGGAGAACTATTCAATATAACAGGGAATTCGGACGAATCGTGCTTCGGCTGGGCGGAGCCGATTATGAAGCGTTAATCGATCCGCTCCGCCGCATATTCGGACTCTCGTCGTTCAGTCCCGCGTATACCGCGGCTTTGGATACGGAGGAGCTGAAGGAAAGGGCTGTCCGGATCATGCGGCAGGCGAATCCTGCCCCAGCGACGTTCAAGGTTAACGTGCGCCGCGCCAATAAAAATTTCCCTATCGATTCCCAGGAAATGAACCGGATCATCGGCGGTGCGGTGCTCCGCGCATTCCCCGATTTGAAGGTGGACGTGCACCGCCCGGATGTCGAGCTGAAGATCGAGCTGCGGGAAACGGAAGCGCTGCTTTACTCTCAAGTGAAGCCCGGAGCCGGAGGGTTCCCATACGGCTCGAACGGCAAAGCGATGCTGATGCTGTCCGGCGGCATTGACAGTCCGGTCGCCGGATATTTGGCCATGCGGCAGGGCCTGGCGCTGGAAGCCGTTCATTTTCACAGCTATCCCTACACAAGCGAACGGTCCCAGCAGAAGGTCAAGGATTTGCTCGCCAAATTATGCGGCTATGCCGGACCGATCAAGCTGCATATGGTTCCTTTTACATCGCTTCAGACCCGCATTCACGGGGCTTATCGCGAGAATCTGCTGATCACGCTCTTGCGTCGCTCGATGATGCGGATCACGGAGAGGCTGGCTGAGGCCAGCGGAGCCGGCGCCATCGTCACGGGGGAAAGCTTGGGACAAGTGGCGAGCCAGACGCTGCCCAGCATGAATGCGATCGGCAGCGCGGTTCAGCTTCCGTTGATCCGGCCGCTCGTCTGCATGGAGAAGCAGGAAATTATTCGAATCGCGGAATCGATCGGCACCTATGAGCTGTCCATACTGCCTTATGAGGACTGCTGTACCTTGTTCCTGCCCCCCAGCCCGAGCACCAATCCGAATCCGAAGGTGGTGCGAAGCATCGAATCGCATATGAACTGGCTCGAGGAGGAGATCGAGGCGGCGGTGAAGAGCACGGAAACGGTCGTCATCGATCCCCTCGCGAAGCGGCAGGATGAAACAGCGGGCTTTTTTTGAAACTTTGTCCGACCGTGTCCCGTATTGCTTTGCATGCGGTTGTACCCCCTTTTAGCTCAGGATGGAGGTTCTGTCAATGTTGGATTGGTTGCTGCTATTTCTTGAAATTATGCTGATCAATGTGGTTCTCAGCGGGGACAATGCGGTCGTTATTGCTCTTGCAAGTAAAAATCTTCCTGTGGCGCAGCGGAAGCAGGCCATATGGTGGGGAGCTTTCGGAGCGATCGGTCTGCGTGTCGTCTTGACGATCATCGCGGTTTATATCTTGAAAATTCCTTTTATCCAGGCAGCCGGCTCCTTGCTTCTTCTGTGGATCGCTATCAAGCTGCTGATCGATGAAGAAGGCCATTCCGACGTAAGGGAAGCGACCACGCTCGGCAGAGCGGTCAGGACGATCATCGTAGCCGACTTTATCATGAGTCTTGACAATGTGCTCGCCATTGCCGCCAAAGCGGAAGGCGACATCGCCGTCATTATTCTGGGAATCGGACTTAGCGTGCCGATCATTATTTGGGGTAGCACGCTGGTGATGAAGCTGCTCAAAAAATTTCCGATTCTCGTTTATTTGGGCGCGGGCATTCTCGGCTACACGGCCGGGGAAATGTTCACTGCCGATACCATCGTTTATGAGAAGCTGCTCGGGCAGACCCCGCATAGCGTCGTTCCGGTCGTAACGACGGCAATCGTCATCGCGGCGGGTCTTGTGAAGAAGTTCGTCATCCGTCCAAAGATCACGTAAGGATTGTAAAACCCGTGTTAAATATACGGGTTTTCCTTGCGTTTTCACTTTTTTGTCTATATAATGAAGTTTGAATTGTAGCGTCGGCGCTTACGTCCGGCGCTACTTTTGTGAACAGGCTGGGAAAGCGCCACCAAACAGCCAATTTCTTTTGAGAGGATTAAGTGACTTTATGCATCCAAGAGACAAAATTCGCAATATAGCCATTATCGCGCACGTCGACCATGGCAAAACGACACTCGTAGACAAGCTGCTTCAGCAATCCGGTACATTCCGCGAGAACGAAGCGATTCAAGAGCGCGCCATGGACTCCAACGATCTGGAGCGTGAGCGCGGTATTACGATCCTGGCGAAAAATACGGCGATCAAATACAAGGACTTTTTAATTAATATTGTAGATACTCCAGGCCACGCCGACTTCGGCGGCGAAGTGGAGCGCATTATGAAAATGGTAGACGGCGTGCTGCTTGTCGTAGATGCTTTCGAAGGCACGATGCCGCAGACGAAATTCGTACTCCGCAAAGCGCTGGAGCAGAACTTGACGCCGATCGTCGTCGTCAACAAGATCGACCGTCCGAACGCCCGTCCGGCGGAAGTGGTCGACGAAGTGCTCGATCTGTTCATCGAGCTCGGCGCAAACGACGACCAACTGGAATTCCCGGTTGTGTACGCCTCCGCATTGATGGGAACGTCCAGCATGGAATCCGATCCTGAGAAGCAGGAAAGCAACATGCAGGCGCTGTACGAAACGATCGTCGGCCATATTCCTTCCCCAACGGAAAGCGTAGAAGAGCCGCTTCAGTTCCTTGTGACGCTGATGGACTTCAACGAATATTTGGGACGGATCGCCATCGGCCGCGTGAACCGCGGTAAAGTGCGCCAAGGCCAACCGATCGCAGTCATTAACCGCGAGGGCCAAACGAAGCAGGCGCGCGTAGAGAAGCTGTTCGGCTTCCAGGGCTTGAAACGCGTCGAGGTTGAAGAGGCAGGGGCAGGGGACATCATCGCCATCGCCGGCATCAAGGACATCAACATCGGCGAAACGATCGCCGATCCGGCGAATCCTGAGGCGTTGCCGGTTCTGAAGATCGACGAGCCTACGCTGCAAATGACGTTCCTTGTGAACAACAGCCCGTTTGCGGGCCGCGAAGGTAAGTGGGTTACATCCCGCAAGCTCCGCGAGCGCCTCTTCAAGGAGCTGGAGACGGACGTCAGCTTGCGCGTAGACGAAACCGACAGCCCGGACGCCTTCGTCGTATCCGGCCGCGGCGAGCTTCACCTCGGCATCCTGATCGAGAATATGCGCCGCGAAGGCTTCGAGCTTCAAGTATCCAAGCCGGAGGTCATCATTAAGGTGGTCGACGGACAAAAGATGGAGCCGATCGAACGTCTTCTGATTGACGTACCGGAGGACAGCATGGGCTCCGTCATGGAGAGCCTTGGAACGCGCAAGGCCGAGATGGTCAATATGATCAACAACGGCAACGGCAACGTTCGTCTGGAGTTCCTGATTCCGGCGCGCGGCCTGATCGGCTACCGTACGTACTTCCTGACGCTGACCCGTGGCTACGGCATCTTGAACCATGCCTTCGACAGCTACGGTCCTTATGCCGGCAGCGGCGTAGGCGGACGTCACGAAGGGGTTCTCGTTTCGAGCGAAACCGGTACGTCGACGCTCTACGGCATCTTGTCCGTAGAAGACCGCGGTACGCTGTTCGTTGAGCCGGGTACGGAAATTTACGAAGGGATGATCGTCGGCGAGCATACGCGCGACAACGATATCATCGTCAACATTTGCAAAGAAAAACAATTGACGAACGTTCGTTCCGCAACCAAGGAAGATACGGTGAAAATGAAGACGCCTCGTCTCTACTCCATGGAGCAGGCGCTGGAATATTTGAACGACGACGAATATTGCGAAATTACGCCGAAGTCGATCCGCCTCCGCAAGAAGATCTTGAACAAGAGCGAGCGTGAGCGCGCGGAGAAGCACCGTAAGATGGCGGAAAGCAACGTCTAATCTCTATAGCTGCAGGAGAAAGCTCTGAGCCCTTCAGAGCTTTCTTTGCACCCTTTTCACGATAAAGAACCGGGAGGCCATCCTATGTACGAATGGTTTGCTGCTAATCCTTTTTGGACATGGCTCATGATCTTCATCCTGATGTCCTATGTTTATAATAAAGTGTTTAGAACGAGAAAGCTGCCTGTCCTGAAGGCATTGATCATTTATGCGCTGCTTGCGGTCGGCGCCGTCATGCTGATGCTGTTCCAAATCGCGGGTTTGCCGATCGTGCCGAGCTTGACGGTCGCCGTGGCGCTCATGTTTATGGTGCGGATCCGTTACTTCGTTCAAGACCGTGCGAGCCGGAAGCAGCAGCAGGAGTAGAGAAGCTGTGAGCAAGGAGGAGACCGAATGGCCCGCTATTGGTTAACGCCGGTGACTTGGGAGGAGGAGCGGGTGACGCTCGGCTCCGAGCGCTTTAGCCTGGAACCGGAAGCGCTTCACTTGCCATTGGTTCGTAAGCTGAGGGAGCGGTACCCCCGTTTGCTGCTGCCGTTCAAGATCGGCCTGCTGCTCGGCGACGAGGCGGATGAGGAGGCGTGCGGAACGTCAGCGATTCCTTTTGCCATGGACGGGGGAAAGGCGCTGACGCTTGCGGCTGCTTATGAGGATTCGGCCCAGGAAGGTGTATGGCCGTTATCGCATTGCGCCGAAGCTTATCTCCACCGGCTGCCCCTGCCGCACGAGGCACTGGAATGGCTTAGCGCGGGAGAAGAGGCAGCGGAAGGGGAACTCCCCGCTTGGCTTGAACGAATGAAGGATTGGCTTAAGGCAGGGGCTCAGGTCATTATGCTGAAGGAGGAGAGCCATTCATGAATTTGCGGGATGCGTTGTTCAATTGGCTGCAAATCCGGATCGTAGCCGAGGCTAGACCGGACGACCTTGCGGCAGCGGAAACGAGAGATTTCTTCGAGGTTATTCTGCGGGAGGATCATCGCTTGAAGGAATTCCAGGCGACGAACGACGAGACGATGTACCGGATCCGTTACGTGCTCGAAGGGACGCCGAAGCTGCAGATGTTCGACCGCGAATCGGCCGAGCAGCTGCTGTCGGACATTAATTCCAACCCGAAATACAATGAATGACATATAACTAGCGGCGCGCCTATAATATAAATTATCATCGTTTGAAGGGAGTGGCCGGGATAACTGTTTGTAGCTGACGATTTGTTCCTATGGTATAATGGACATAGCAGTAACCGGTTTAGCCCAGATTAAACCGGTGTAAAAGGTTTACAAGCTTACGATGTGGTTTTGCATGGCTTTACTTCGTAAAGCCTGAGTTGATGCTTACAACGCAGTTTTGTCTATCGACAAAACTTAAGAAGTTGCTTACGACGTGGCTTTACCTTGTAAAGCCTGTAGGAGGGGACTCTATGGCAGAAACGATCACAGCTCTTTCGCAACAGCTTTTCGACTCTCTGCAGCAAGAAGCGTTCGCTCTGCTCGGCACCGTCGACCACGAGAGCGGCGGACCCGGCGTGAACGCCATTTCATGGCTCTTCGCCGTGGACGAGAAAACCGTACGGTTCGCTGTGGATGCGCGTTCCCGCATTGTGGCGAATATCAGGAACAACCCGCAAGTGAACCTGACGTATATCGGAGCGGGGTCCGTTCACGCGATTTACGGCGAAGCGGCACTCGTTACGGAAGCGCTCGAAGAGGTTCCATTCAAGCTGGCGTGCTTCGACATCGGAGTGACGTCGGTACGGGATGCCATGTTCTACGGAGCCCGCATCTCGTGCGCCCCCGAATATGAAAAAACATATGACAAGCGTGCGGCTGACAAGCTGGACACGCAGGTCTTTCATGCCATGAAAAAAGCCTAGAACCGGTTGCTGTTCTTAGGCTTTTTTCCTCTTTGTCATACCCATATATGGCGATACCCTTTAAGGCGTCGCAGCCTTGGGCCGGTTCTGTGGTTCTGGCGTAACCACGTCGCTCGGCATCTGCGGAACGATTCTCCCGATGATGGCCGCCATCTCTTCGGCGAAGCTGTTTATCGGCCTTCCGTTCTGGATGCCTGCACGAACCATGCGCAGTCGTTCCGCCAGATCCATATCCGCCGTCACGACGGCGTTGACGCCGTAAGGATCTTTTTTGAGCGCCTCCGCTACAGACAGCTTGATTGTCCCTACCTTGGCCCGATCCATAGCCGGCGGTACGTTGATCCCGACCACGGCCGTATTGCCGAACACAACGCAGTTGGCGCTCTCGACATTGGGAACGCTGGTGGCAATCTGCTCCAACCGCTGGGCAACGGCTTTGGGGTCTTGAATTTCCTTTTTCTGCGGTGCCGTCTGCTTCACTTGCACTTGCCGGTTTTGATCAACTGACTGAGAGGGGGCAGCTCCGCTTTTTGGTGATTGGTTACATCCTGCCAATAAGGACAGCAACAGGACAGCCACAACAAACATCCTCATACGATATCGTCCTTTCTGTGTTTCATCAGCTTTGGTTAGTTTGTCCTTACAAGCTACTTCTTATGTACCGAACAGAAGCCAAACACCAAACCTGGGAGGGACTCACATGAGAAAAATTTATGTGCTGGATACCAATGTACTGTTACAGGATCCTAACGCCATCCACGCGTTCGAGGATAACGAGGTGATTATACCGGCAGTGGTGCTGGAGGAGATCGATTCCAAAAAACGGAATGCGGATGAGCTGGGCCGCAATGCAAGACAAATTTCACGCATGCTGGATGGGTTGCGGACGGAGGGGCAGTTGTTCCAGGGCATAGAGCTTCCTAACGGCGGCAAGCTGAAGGTGGAGCTGAACCATAGAAGCTTTGCGAAGCTTCAGGAAGTGTTCGCGGAGGTTACGAACGACAACCGCATCCTGGCGGTAGCGCTGAACTACCATCTGGAGGAGGCGGAAAAGACGGAGCCGAGACCGGTCATCCTGGTCAGCAAGGATGTGCTCGTCCGGATTAAGGCCGATGTGCTCGGGATTACCGCTCAAGACTATTTGACCGACCGGGTCATTAACATGCCCGGGGATTTGTATATGGGCAACCTGACCTTGCATGTTCATCCTTCGATTATCGACGAATTTTACACGTACCGGCATTTGAATATCGCCTCGCTGAATTTGGGCTATCCGATACATCCCCATGAGTTCGTCATTCTGAAAGACGAGATGGGATCCAGCAAATCGGCGCTGCTGAAAGCAAATGCGGAAGGGAAGAAGCTGGAGCCGCTCTTCCTCAGCAATGAGCCGATCTGGGGCATAGCCGCCCGGAACGCACAGCAGCGGATGGCCCTCGAGCTGCTGCTGAACGACGAAATTCCGCTTGTGACGCTGGCGGGGAAGGCGGGTACGGGGAAGACGCTGCTGACGCTGGCGGCCGGCCTTATGAAGGTCGAAGACGAGCGCAAGTACAAGAAGCTGCTGATCGCGCGTCCCGTCGTCCCGATGGGCAAGGATATCGGCTATTTACCTGGGGAGAAAGAAGAGAAGCTGCGTCCGTGGATGCAGCCGATTTACGATAATTTGGAGTTTTTGTTCGATACGAAGAAGCCTGGGGATATCGATAAAATTCTCGCCGGACTCGGCAGCATCCAAGTGGAGGCGCTGACCTACATCCGTGGCCGGTCGATCCCGGGACAATTCATCATCATCGACGAAGCTCAGAACCTGTCCAAGCACGAAATCAAAACCATCGTCTCCCGCGTAGGAGAGGGCAGCAAAATCGTCCTGCTGGGCGATCCGGAGCAAATCGACCACCCTTACCTGGATGCGTCGAGCAACGGGCTGTCCTATGTCGTGGAGCGGTTCAAGGAGCAGGGCATCAGCGGTCACATCACGCTGGAGCGGGGCGAGCGGTCGCATCTCGCGCAGCTCGCGGCCGATCTGCTGTAAAACAAAGAGGTACGCGTTCTCCTCGGAGACGCGTACCTCTTTGCTTACTCGGGCTCCACCCAGCTCACTTCGCATCCGTATGCGACCGCGATCCGTTCCATTAGCTCGCGGTGGTGCGACTCAGCGACACCGTATCGGATTCCCTCCGATTCGCCGGCATACCAAGCGAGTAAATGCTCCTGCAGCTGCGCGAAGGCTTGATCAGGTTCGGACGGACGCCCGGATCCCGGTGCAGGCGCCAGCCGGAAGACGGCCGCGAGATCGGCGAACACATAAGGATGCTCCTGTCTGCTGACCAGGCCGAAATCGGTGAAGGTCGGAGCAAGCAGCGCCTCCGCGGGCAGGAGAAGCAGATCCGTTTCTTCATAAGGAATGGCATACTGCTGCATGATGGGCAGCGAATCGTCCCGTTCTCCGGGCTTCGAGAAGATGAGCAGTTCCTTGTCCCGGTCGAAGAGCGCCGCCCGTCCTGCGAGCGCCTTCACGATCTGAGCGTAATAGCCCGCCCGCTTATCCTCCGGCAAGTCCATCAGCAGGCCGTATTTACGCAGCGGTTTCGTCATGGGGAATCCTCCTTATTCAAGGTGAACATTACTTTCCATTATCGGCAAAAAAGCCGGCGGCTGCAACTACAGACCCAGCTTCAAATAGATACTCAGCAGGTGATCCTGCAGCTTGACCCCTGTAGCCTGCAGGAAGGGCGTAACAAGCTGCGGGTAAATCCCGAGATCGAATTGGTTCTCCATATCCTCAACCGTCGTTTGAGGCAAGCTGAAGCCGTTAAACGTAAGCTCCTCCATTTGGAACCGGATATACGGCTTGTTCTTCCCGTCGTCCTTCACGGCGAGCCGGTAGCTGCCTTTGATTTGAATATCGAGGTTGTCGTGCCGTCCCGAAGCGACGACCTGCTGCTCTGTGAATTGAAAGGTGAGGTTCCGGAACAGCTCGTTCTTTTGCCGGAGAAAATCATTGAGCTCGCTATCCGACAATTGGAACGTATAATTCAGGCCGTTCATGATCAAATTGCCGCTCTTCTCCGGTTTGGACCCTCCCTGGGCGGATGCGGGCATGGAGACGATCTCGGGGAGCTGCTTCATGGCCGACGCAAGCGCTTGGAAGTAAGTTTTAAACAGAGGAATTCCCCGATCGCGCCAGAGCCGGTTCAGATCCTGCATCTGCTTCTGCAGTGAATCCGCATTGGCGGAGGCCGACAGCTGCCGGTCCACCTCCTGCTGAAGCATGGTCAAGCGGGCTTTTTCATTCGTATACCTGTCTTTCGCATCCTTTAGCTCCTGCTGGGCCTGCTGGATCTGGGCCTGCAAGCCGGTCAGACGCTTCCACGCCTCGGTATGGCTCTTCAGCGCGTTCTGATCGCTCCGTACAATCATTTGCGTATATTCCCAAAGAGATAACGCATCGGACAGGGAACGGATCGAGAAGATCAATACCCACAGCGAGTCCCGGTCCCCCATATAGTAAGCGCGGATGACTCCCGCTGCATGCCGCCTGGCCTCCTTGGCATCCCTGTCGGCCGCAGCGATCTGCTGTTCCGTCGCTTGGAGCCGCTGCGCAAGCTGCGCCTGCTTGTCCGCGATGCGGCTCAATTCCTTATCGATTTCATACACGGTAAGTCCCTTTTGCAGCAGCTCCTTATCCGTATTCAAGGCTTCCGCAGCCGCTGCAGGGATAATGCTTGCGGTTATAAGGCCGAGCAGCAGGAGCCCGACGACGATTCGTTTCAGCCTCATGCCTGCCTGTCCCCCTAAGTATCCTCTTCCTTAAGATTATCATAGAAAACGGAAAAAGATGACAAAAAAAAGCTCCGCCCGGAGGGCGGAAGCATTGGATACCGATGATTATTTCTGCGGTTGCGGCTTAGGCAGCAAGCGGAGAATATCGTCGAGCGTTTTGACCTGCTTTGGCGTTTCCTTGGCGAAAGTCACCTTCTGATTGATTCCGTTCAGCTCCTGGGTCCATTCAATGGCATTGTCTTTCGCGGTTCCCAGTGTAAAATGAAGCTGGCCGCTCTGCCGGCGGATATACCCTTGCTCGTCCACGGCCAGCGTGATGCTGGAAGGGGCGGTCAGCCGGATGGACTCGGCTGTTTTCTTCCAGGCGTCCGTCTGCCCCTGCGAGCTGAGTCCGTTCGACACGAGCTCACCGAGAAGCGCGGGCAGGCTTCCCGCCAAATAGTCTGCGGCTGCCTTCTCGTTCTTGGACGTGACGTCTATGGTCAGATGCTTGACGGTGGAGCCGTCCGCCAGCTTCTCGGTTTTGTTGTCCGTCCCGATCCAGGCCGGGTCGACTCCCTCCAGAAGCTTACCGCTTAGCACGGAGTTCAGATGACCGGCATTTTTCAGCTTATCCGCGGAAGCGGCGCCCTTATCAAGCGGAATCGACGTATATTCGTCCGGCTTATTTACGGCTGGCAACTGCAGGTATAATTTGTTATCTTTAATGAGTACGGGCATCGGAATCGGTGCAGCGGCGCCCTTCGGCGTAATCTTTAAATCCGCTTCCGTCTGCAAGACGTCGGCGGAGGAAGCGGCTCCGGTATACTCGATCGTGCTTTCCTTGAGCAGGGAGAGCATGGCTGCGGTCATCGGGGGCAGCCCTTGGAACAAGGCGGCATCCAGCTTCAGGTTCACGGAACCGGTAAATTGGTAGCTTCGGATTTCCTCCTGCTTCTTGGCGGCTTGCACGACCTGCTGCTTCAGCTGCTGATGATCCGTACAGCCCGCTGTAAGCAGAACGGCACAGCCGAGCAGGAGCGGGATTGCAATATTTTTGGGTGTAAGCAAGATGTTTCTCCCTCCGTTTATCATCTCATCCTATTATAGCTATCCGGGGAGGGTTTGTCTGCATGGAAATGGAGCTCGGCTTAGCGGGGCGTCAATCGGAAGGGAATGGGCTGATCCGGTATCTTCGCAGCCGAATGGAGCTTCAGCCGGACGGCGCGATCTCATTTTATGAGTATATGAAGCATTGTCTTTATCATCCCGATTGGGGCTACTATACGAGCGAACGCGTCAAAATCGGCAAAGAAGGCGATTTCTACACCAGCGCGTCGATCGGAGGCCTCATGGGAGAAATGCTGGCCGAATGGATCATGAAGCAGTGGGCCGACGCCGGAATGAAGGAACCGCTCACCCTGATCGAATGGGGAGGCGGGAGCGGCAAGCTGGCGAAGGATGTCCTGGATGCGATCCGTTCCGGTTCACCGGAATGTTATGAGCGCGTCCGTTATATCGGTGTAGAGACGAGCGAATATCACCGGAGGCTGCAGCGGGAAACGCTGGCGGAGCATGCCGGACGGGTTCGGCTGCTGAGCGTTGAGGAATGGCGGCGGGAAGGTCCTTGGAGCCATGCCGTGCTTTGGTCGAACGAGCTTCTGGATGCGATGCCGGTTCACCGGCTTCGTTACCGGGAAGGTCTGGGCTGGGAAGAAATCGCGGTAGGCTGGGATGAAGAGTCGCACTGGTTCCGGGAACGATTAAGGCCTTTGAAGGATCCGGAGGTCTTGGGTTACGTTGCCCGGGAGGCCGTTCCGGAGCGCGACGGGCAGACGATCGAGGTAAATACGGATGCCGTATCATGGCTTGCCGGAGTGGCGGAACGGATGGAGAGCGGCTGGGTGCTTACGGTGGATTACGGCGATGTTTCCCGGGAAATATACGGCCCTCACCGGATAGCGGGGACGCTGATGTGCTACCGGAAGCACTTGGCTTCGGCCGCACCCTATGAATTCCCCGGCGAGCAGGATATGACCGCCCATGTCAACTTCAGCGCCCTTCTGCACGCGGGTGAAGCAGCCGGAGTGACGGAATCTCGGCTGCTGACGCAGAAGCAGTTTCTGGTCGAGCAAGGGCTGCTGAGCAAGCTTCAGGACCATGATGCGGCGGACCCGTTCTCCCCTGCAGCCAGGCGGAACCGGGCCATCCGCCAGCTCCTGCTGAGCGACCAAATGAGCGAGCTGTTCAAGGTATTGATCCAAAAAAAAGGTGATCCGCGCTAGTCAGCGCCGGCTCACCTTTTTGTGCTGCATGTCTTAAACGGACATTTTGAAGAAAGACCAATAAGTAAAGCCGGTAAATGAAATGATCATGTACCCCCAGAAAATCAATATGTAGGCACGTTCGGACAATTTCATGTATCCTAAGAGCACGAAAATCGCCGTTTGGGCGAAGAAGATCAACGCCATGGGTATAAAATCACCGGCGAGCGCCATCAAACCGATGGCAAGCGTCCAGAAGCCGAGAACTCGAAACATGCGATCCATCCTGCATCCCCCTTTCTTTGCGCACGTACAGTACTATTCCACATTATACCTTCTGAAGTTGACAGTGTAAACGTCCAATCCGTGACGAAAATGCGTCAATTTGTGCGATTTATAGCTAATGTGTCCGAATTCCCGAACAAACATGTATGACGTCCTGCAAAAATGGCAATACAAATTACTAGAAAAGTATTCTATGAACTCTAGTATGGGCATAGAGATGAAGTAACGCAATATTTCATGCACCACCTTTCATAGATGTGACGATTACCCCCGGGGTTAGGAGGACGGCTTGATGACAGCGATCAGACAAGATGCATGGAGTGAGGAAGACGATTTGATATTGGCGGAGGTCACGCTAAGACATATCCGCGAGGGCAGCACCCAGCTGTCCGCTTTCGAGGAAGTCGGGGAGAAGATTGGGAGAACGGCAGCTGCGTGCGGCTTCAGGTGGAACAGCTTTGTGAGGAAGAAATACGAGGCGGCCATACAAATCGCCAAGGCCCAACGGCAGAAGCGCAACCAGCAGCGCAAGCAGGTTCCTTCCTTCGCCTCCGTATCGAACGGCGTGGCGACCGTTGGCATCAGCGATCATGTCAGCCGGGGCGAGAGCTTGTCGGAAGAGCTGTCGGTCGACGCGGTGATCCGGTTTCTCCGTCAATGGAAGGGCAGCTATCAGGAGATGGTTCGGCATATCCGCCATTTGGAGAAGGAGCTGAACGAGAAGCAGGAAGAGCTGGAGAGGCTCCGCGGCGAGAATGAGGAACTGGGCCGCCAGGTCAGCGATGTGGCTACCGATTACCGAGTGGTCAACGATGATTATAAAGCGCTCATTCAAATTATGGATCGTGCCCGGAAGCTGGCCTTTCTGATGGAAGAAGAGGATGAAGGGAAGCCGAAATTCAAGATGGATCCGAACGGCAACCTGGAACGAATCGAATAAATATCCGGAAGCCTGGAGCTCCTTGGTCCGTTATAGACGGACGGAGGGGCTCTTTTGGCGTGGAAAGCGAGTTTTCCAAAGGACGAGGAATATGGTAGGATAGGAAAAAAACGGTGAGGAGCTGCTGGCTTTGGCAAACATTACGGTGGTTGGCGGGGGCGCGATGGGGCTGCTGCTCTGCGCTAAGCTGGCGCTCTCGGGGCAGCCTGCGGAGCTGATCGTTCGTACGGACCGGCAGCGGGACGAGCTTCGGCAATCCGGTCTCTTCCTCGTGGTAAACGGGATACGGAGACGGATTGAGACGGCAGGCGAGGACGCGCCTCTGGTCGTGAATGCGCTGAGCGACATGGCCTCCTCAACGCGACAAATTCGTGAGATGATGCGGGAGGAACCCCATTATATTATCCTCGCGGTGAAGCAGACGGCCGTCACGAGGGAACTGGCGGAGCTGACGGCAGCCCTAGCAAAGGGTAAAGCGCAGATTGTATGTATCCAGAATGGGATCGGTCACGTAGACAAGCTCTCGGCCGTCATCCCGCTCTCCGACATTTGGCTTTCGGTTACTACGGAAGGCGCGCTGAAGCGTTCTTTTACCGAAGTGGAGCATACGGGAACAGGGACGACCTGGATCGGCCCGGCGGAAGCGTGCATTTCGGAAGCACCGGATGGAGCGGGAATGCAAAAAAGTTGGCTGGACTGCCTGCTGCAAGCAGGATTCCACGCATTAATGTCGAACAACATCACTAGCCGAGTTTGGCATAAATTGTTGATAAATGCCGTAATCAATCCTCTGACCGCGATTTTGCGGATAAGGAACGGAGAGCTGCCTGAACGTCCCGAGGCCTGCCGGTTAATGCGCGAGCTGTTCGAGGAAGGTGCGGGCCTGGCGGACAAGCTCGGAATCGAGCTGGCGCCGAGACTCTGGGACGAAGTGCTGGAAGTGTGCAGGCTTACCGCTGCGAACCGCTCCTCTATGCTTCAGGACGTGCTTGCCGGACGACGAACGGAGATCGATTCGATAAGCGGGGGGTTGCTGGACAGGGCCCGGGTGACGGAACATCCGATGCCGGTCACGCAAACCGCGTATCGGCTGGTCAAGGCGCTGGAAGAGAACAACCAAACGCAGGCGGAATAAGATTACGCTCTGGAAAACGGGTGATAAACGGGTATGGGCTCCTTGCTCAATTGGCTTTACCAGCTCTATATATTACTCGCGTTGGTTCCGTTCGTCGCCTTTTTCATCACGTGGTTCATCGTCTTCGGAGTCAGCCGCGACAAACGCAGAGCCACCCACCTCAGCATGGATATGACAACGCTGTTTTTGATCGGCTCGGTAGCTTATATGGGACGCAGCATCTTCGGTTCGGGCATGCTGCTCTGGACGGTGCTGCTCCTGTTCCTTGTAGCGGCGGGGCTGCTCGGGAATATGCAGAACCGGCTGCGGGGGCGGATCGATTTGATCAAGATCGCCAGAACGTTAAGCCGGCTCGGATTCCTGGTGCTCACGGCTTGCTATGTTCTATTGATGCTGATCGGCATCGGCAAAAATTTGCTCATCCAATAAGGGGGAATCAAGGATGAACGTACATAATTTGATGGAAGATATGGTCAGGGCCTGCCTGAAGGAATTGATGCTTCACCAGGAGGGGCTAGGGGAGCTGAGCGAGAAAGAACAGAGCGATATTATGGCTATAGCGCTGAACCGGCTTCCGACCAAATACGTAGCTTCAGCCAAAGGGGAAGTGTTTGCCAAGACGCAGCTCGGCATGCAGGTGGAAACGGACGTGTACCGGGAACTGACCGGCGCGGTGGAGAAGGTGCTGCATTCCGGACGCAAGTCCGACTTATAAGAGATGGGCGAATAAATTGCTGCTTACTTTGGGAGCCTAATCCATAGGTTCCTTGTTTTTTTGCCTACATTTATTGGAAAATAAAGTGAAAAACTGTCATTAAACTTCCAGAGGCCAAAAAATATTTGTGGATTTTATTAACCTCTGGTTGTATAATTTCTATTTGGCAACGGTTTCACACTTTACATTTTAACTAAAAAATTATATTATCTACTAGTGGTTTATTGGTGTGATTTCCATGTCAGATAACATAACAAGGCGTGGAGTTCCCATATAATTACATAATTTAGAGGAGGGTTACAATGAAGTTGAATAAACTTCTGGTCCTGACTGCCGTAACGGCCATGCTTGGCACGGCGGCGGTCGGATGCTCTGACAACACCAAGAATCAGGCAGGGGGCACGACAGACAAGAAAGCGCCTGCTCAAGAGCTTCGGATCAATATGGCGGCAGAGCCGCCTGCGCTGGACAGCTCGATTGCGACAACGAATCCGACGTTCACAATTTTGAACGCGGTCAATGAAGGGCTGTACCGTCTGGATGCCGACGGCAAACCGCAGCCGGCGCTGGCAAGCAAGCTGCCGACAATTTCTCCGGACGGCTTGACTTATACGATTACCTTGCGCGATGGCCTTGCTTGGGCTGACGGCAGCCCGCTGACGGCGAAGGACTTCGTGTATGCCTACCAACGTACGCTGGATCCTGCTACCAAAGCGAAATACGCTACGATGCTGGCTTGGATCAAAGGCGGCGCGGAGCTGAACAAAGCGAAGCCGGAAGAGCTTGAAGCGAAGAAAGCGGCTCTCGGCGTGAAAGCGAAAGACGACAAGACGCTTGAGATTACGCTTGAAAGACCTGTAGCCTTCTTCACGGACCAATTGTCCTTGCCATTGTTCTTCCCGCAAAAAGAAGATTTTGTTAAAAAGCAAGGCGACAAAAACGGCGCGGATGCGGATAAAGTCATCGGTGCGGGTCCGTTCAAGCTCGAAAAATGGGACCATGAGCAGCAGCTCGTTATGGTGAAGAACGATAAGTACTGGGATGCGGCTAACGTAAAGCTGACTAAGGTCACCGTAAACGTTGTCAAAGACCCGAACACGGCTCTGAATATGTACGAAACAAACCAGGTGGATCTGACTGAGCTTAAAAATGAGCAGCCGAAGATGTACCAAGGCAAGCCGGACCTCGTGTTCAAGAAAGAATTTGTAACTGCCTACATCCTGTTCCAAAACAAGAAAGTTCCGGCCTTTTCTAATACCAAGATCAAGCAAGCTCTCGGTATGGCTGTAGACCGCAAAACTTTCACTGATGTCGTACTGGGAGGAACGTCCATTCCGTCTACCGGTCTTGTTCCAGGAACGGTATCCGACGGCAACAAACAGGAATTCCGTAAAGTGGCAGGCGATACGCAGCCTCCGTTCGACCCGGCGAAAGCAAAGCAACTGCTGGCTGAAGGCTTGAAAGAAATGAACCTGACGTCCTTGCCTAAATTCAAACTGACGAGCGATGATACCGATACTTCCAAGAAGTCCATCGAGTTCATCCAAGCGCAGTGGAAGCAAAACCTGGGCATCGACGTCGAAGGCGAGCCGCTTCCTTTCGCCCTTCGCGTGAAGAACATGCAGGAAAACAACTTTGACGCGCTGATCGGTCTGTGGGGCGCGGATTACAACGATCCAATGACGTTCCTTGACATGTGGCTGTCCGATAACAAATCTTTCAACTATATGGACTACAACAATAAGCAGTATGATGATCTTGTAAGAGGCGCCGACAAAGAAGTCGATTTGGCTAAACGTTCCAAAATGCTCGTAGACGCCGAGAAACTTCTGATGTCCGACGCTTCGATCTCGCCGATCTATTTCCGTACACGTCCTTACGCTAAGAAACCTAACGTAGACGGCCTAATTCTGCCGGCTATGTCCAAAGAATGGGAGCTTCGCTGGGTTTCCATTAAGTAAGGTTAGGCAAGCCCGTTTCAAGCTATTATAGTTCAGATGGGGCCGTTCTGAAAGCTGCGGAACGGCTCCGATTTTTCTGTTTAAGTGCATTCAGGATCTCGATTGTCTATGTGGAACGAAGCGGAGCTGCTTCGCAAACATAGTCTCAAGCGGCCATGCTTGCGAAGCAGTTTTGCTCCCCAAAGGCGGGTGGACTGTTTTGCGTTTTTTCTCTCTTATCAAGTTCAGGAGGTGTGCCATGCTTCGCTACATCACGCGGCGTTTGGTTTACATGATAATCACACTATGGCTGATCGTCACCTTCACGTTTGTGCTCATGAAAAATTTGCCGGGCGACCCGTTTGGGGAAGATTCGACGAAAATGACGGCCGAAGCAAGAAAAGTGCTGTATGCCCAGTACGGCTTGGACAAGCCGCTTTGGGAGCAATATCTGAAATACATGAATAATGTCATTCACGGGGATCTTGGAGTATCGTTCCAGTTCCCGACCCGGAAAGTCACGGATATTATTCATCAAGGTTTTCCTGCTTCGCTCGAGCTTGGCTTGTGGGCTTTGCTCATTTCCATTACAATTGGTCTCATTCTTGGGATTATCGCTTCTTTGAATCATAACAAGGGCGCCGATATCGGTGCGATGTTCACGGCCGTGATCGGGATTTCGATTCCTTCCTTCGTGCTGGGGCCGCTGCTTTCTTATTTTGTGGGGGTAAAATGGGGGATTCTTCCTCCGGGCATGTGGACTGGGCCGTCCAGCCGGATTCTGCCGGCCATCGCACTCTCCTTCGGTACGATAGCGATTCTAGCGAGGCTCATGCGAACGTCGATGCTTGATGTGCTGAATCAGGATTATATCAAGACGGCCAAGGCCAAAGGCTTGTCCCAAAGCTCCATCGTTGTTCGACATACGCTTCGTAATGCCATACTTCCTGTCGTTACGGTGCTCGGTCCGATCTTCGTCAATCTGATCACAGGTACTTTGGTCATCGAGCAGGTATTCGTCGTTCCGGGACTCGGCCGGCATTTCGTACAGTCGATCTATTCGAACGACTATACTATGATTACCGGTTTGACCATTTTTTATTCCGTGCTGCTGGTCAGCATTTTGTTCATCACCGATATCATTTACGGATTTATTGATCCTCGGATCAGGCTGTCCAAAGGAGGTTCGAAGTAATGGAAATGTCCAAAGATCTCTTCCAGCCGCTTCCGAAAGAAGGCCAATCGAAAGAAGTCATCGTCCGGCCTTCGTTGACCTATTGGCAGGACGCTTGGCGCCGGCTTAAGAAGAACAAGCTGGCCATGTTCGGACTGATTACGCTTATTACCTTGATCGTGCTCGCCATCTTCGGGCCGCTTCTTTCCAAATATGATTACGCCACACAGGTGTATGAGATTAAAAACCAGCCGCCTTCCGCCGCTCATTGGTTCGGAACGGACGACTTCGGACGGGACTTGTGGGTCAGGGTATGGTGGGGCATGCGGATCTCGCTTCTGATCGGGATTACCGCAGCGCTTCTTGACCTGGCGCTCGGCGTTATTTACGGCGGCGTATCCGCTTACTATGGCGGCCGCGTCGATGACATCATGCAGCGCATTATTGAAATTGTTTACTCCATTCCGTTCCTGCTGATCTCGATTCTCCTCATTATCGTGATCGGTCCGGGCTTCAAGACGATCATTATCGCTTACGCCATCACCGGCTGGGTGCCGATGGCCCGGCTTGTGCGGGGCCAGATTCTGACCTTGAAGGAGCAGGAATACGTGCTTGCGGCACGGACGCTCGGCGCCGGCGGCGCACGCATAATTTTAAAGCATCTGGTGCCTAAAGCGCTGGGGATTATTATCGTACAAATTACGTTTATAGTGCCGTCGGCCATATTCGTTGAGTCGTTCCTCAGCTTTATCGGTCTCGGGATTCGCGTGCCGCTCGCATCGCTCGGTTCCTTGCTGTCCGACGGGGCGAATAATATTCGTCTTTATCCGCACCGCGTCATTTTCCCAACGATCCTGTTCAGCTTGATACTGATGAGCTTCAACCTGCTCGGCGACGGGCTGCGCGATGCGCTGGATCCGAAGATGCGGAAGTAGTTTGTACGGCTTCTGACATGAGCCCATCATGCAAGAGCATCACCAGGAGGTGTTAATCCATGAGTCAAAATATATTGGAAGTCAAGGACCTCAAGGTATCCTTCTCAACCTATGTCGGAGAGGTCCAGGCCGTTCGCGGCGTTTCGTTTCATCTGAAGAAAGGGGAAGTGCTGGCTATCGTGGGTGAATCCGGGTGCGGTAAATCCGTAACGGCGCAAACGATCATGCGGCTAATCCCCTCGCCTCCAAGTGTCATTAAAGGAGGCTCCATCCTGTTCGACGGCAAAACCGAAATCACGAAGGTATCGAACCGTCAAATGGAGAAAATCCGCGGCTCCGAAATGGGCATGATTTTCCAGGATCCGATGACTTCCTTGAACCCGACCATGACGGTCGGCAAGCAAATTACGGAAGGTCTGATCAAGCATCAAGGCCTCAAGAAAGAAGAGGCGGACAAGCGCGCTCTTGAGATTTTGAAGCTTGTGGGAATCTCGAATCCGGAAGGCCGGATGGTTCAATATCCGCATGAATTTTCCGGCGGGATGCGGCAGCGCGTGATGATCGCCATCGCCTTGGCCTGCCGGCCGAAGCTTCTGATCGCCGACGAGCCGACAACCGCGCTCGACGTGACGATTCAAGCGCAAATCATCGACTTGATGAAGGAGCTCTCGGAGAAAACCGAGGCGTCCATTATTGTCATTACACACGACCTTGGGGTCGTGGCGGAAATGGCTCAACGCGTCATCGTCATGTATGCGGGCAAAGTGGTGGAGCAAGGAACGGTAGACGAGCTGTTCTACGATCCGAAGCATCCATACACTTGGGGCCTGCTTCGCTCGATTCCGCGTCTGGACCAGGAGAAGGAGAGCGACCTGGTGCCGATTCCGGGCACGCCGCCGGATCTGTTCGCGCCACCGAAGGGCTGTGCCTTCGCCGCGCGCTGTCCTTACGCGATGAAAGCCTGCGTGGAGGTTGATCCGGAGCATACGACGCTGTCGGAGACGCACTCGGCCGCCTGCTGGCTGCTGCATCCCGATGCGCCTAAAGTGGAACGTCCAGTGGAAGTGGGAGGTGGACATCGATGAGCAGCAAGCCGTTGCTTGAGGTACGCAACTTGAAAAAGCATTTTAATCTCGGCGGAGGCAAGATCCTCAAAGCCGTAGACAATATGAACTTTACGATCAACCGCGGCGAAACGTTCGGTCTCGTAGGGGAGTCCGGCTGCGGTAAATCGACGGCCGGACGTACGATCATTCGCTTGTACGAGGCTACGGACGGGGAAGTGATGTTTGGCGGAGAGAACGTCCACAAGCTGCGCGGCAGCAAGCAGCAGGAATTCCGCCGTCAAATGCAGATGGTATTCCAGGATCCGTATGCTTCACTCAATCCCAGGATGACGGTCGGCAACATTATTGCCGAAGGGATCGACATCCACAGCTTGTCCTCCGGCAAAGCCCGCAAGGAGCGGGTATTCGAGCTGCTGCGCGCCGTCGGCTTGAACGACGAGCATGCGAACCGCTTCCCGCACGAATTCTCGGGCGGTCAGCGTCAGCGGATCGGGATTGCGCGGGCGCTCGCGATCGAGCCGCAATTCATTATTGCGGACGAGCCGATCTCGGCCTTGGACGTATCCGTACAAGCGCAGGTTGTCAACTTGTTCAAGAACCTGCAGAAGGAACACGGCCTTACTTATTTATTCATCGCGCATGACCTGGCGATGGTGAAGCATATTTCGGATCGCATCGGGGTGATGTACCTCGGCAAGCTGGTCGAGGTAACGACAGCGAACGAGCTGTATGCGAAGCCGCTGCATCCGTATACGCAGTCGCTGCTGTCCGCGATTCCGATTCCGGATCCGGAGATCGAACGCACGCGTGAACGCATCATTCTGCAGGGCGAAATTCCAAGCCCGCTGAACCCGCCAAGCGGCTGTCCGTTCCGGACGCGCTGCCCGAAGGCGATGCCGGAATGCGCGGCCTCCATGCCGGAGTTCAAAGAAGTGGAGCCCGGCCATTTTACCGCTTGTCATTTGTATTAATCCAAGGAAGCCTCCCGGACCCGCTGTCCGGGAGGTTTTTGTATGCAGAAGCTGCTGCAGGAAGCAAAGTGCTTGTCAGTGTAGCAGGAGCAGGTGACCTCCCGTGCGCAAAAGTATGTCTTAGCACAGATCTCTTTTGACGATTTCCGGGATCATGTGTACAATAAAGGAGGCTTCCCTGCAACAAATGGGAAGTGGCTTGAAATACATAAGAAAGCGTGGCGCTGCAGGATGAGGATGGAAGTATTTCATTGGAATTCCGGCCAGCCTTTGACGGAAGACTATTTGCAAAGATATGGGAATACAGAGCCGCTGTATGAATACGAGCCCTTTCAGACGGACAGCTGGAAGCGGAGGGCGGAGTGGCTCGATACGAAGCGCGCCTTCGGAGCGGACAGAGGCGCGCTCGCGGATGCGCTGAAGCGGTTCAATGAGAAGGCCGGTGCGGCACCGGAGGCTTTGGCGGCGATTGAAGCTCTTCGAGATCCCGGGACGCTCGCCATTGTGGGCGGACAGCAAGCCGGCCTGTTCACAGGCCCGCTGCTCGTCATTTACAAAGCGGTTACGATCATCCGGGAAGCGAAGCGTGCTTCCGAACTGCTGAACCGCCGGGTGGTGCCCGTGTTCTGGATCGCGGGCGAGGATCATGATTTTGACGAGGTCAATCATGTAATCGCCTTAACGCCGGAGCTGGAACTTAACCGAATCAAGTTGGAGCATCCTACGGGCCTGCGCACGTCGGTAAGCCGAACGCCGATATCGGCGGAGCAGTGGGAAGACGCGATCGGGCAGTTGGATACGACCCTGATTCCGACCGAATTCAAGGCCGGGCTGCTGGAGTCTCTTCGGGCTTTGGCGGCAAAATCGGATACGCTGGTCGATTTGTTTGCCGGGCTGCTCGCTTCGCTGTTCAGCCGTTACGGTTTAATTCTCGTCGACTCGGACGATCCGGGACTGCGCCGGCTTGAAGGGCCGATGTTCCGGACTTTGCTGGAACGGAACGGCGAATTGGGGCAGGCGCTGAAGGAAGCTAAGGCCGAGCTCGTCCGCTTGGGCTATGAACCGCAGGCGGAAGTCTCGGAGCGGAGCGCCAATTTGTTCGTATTCGATCCTGAAGAGCGCATTCTGCTGTATCAGTCGGAATCCGGCGGGTTTACGGACCGGAAGGAAGAACGGCACTACAGTCTCGAGGGGCTTCTCGATTGGGCGGAAACCGCTCCGGAGCGGTTAAGCAACAACGTTATGACCCGGCCGCTGATGCAGGATTATCTGTTCCCCGTGCTAGGCGCGGTGCTCGGTTCCTCGGAAATCGCTTATTGGGGGTTGACCCGAAGAGCGTTCGAGCTCTTTGGCATGAATATGCCGATTCTGATTCCCCGTACCGGGTACACCTTGCTGGAAGGGACGGTACAGAAGAACATGGGCAAGTACGGATTGGCCGTGGAGGATGCGTTGTTCCGGCTTGAAGAGCGCCAGCAGGCGTGGCTGCAGGAACAAGACCGGCTGCAGCTGTCGGAGCGCTTCCAGTCCGTCAAGGAGGATTTCCGTGAGCGGTACGCTCCGCTCGTGGAGCTGCTGGGCGAGGTGAACCCGGGTCTGAAGAAGCTGGGGGATACGAATCTAAGCAAAATTTTGGAGCAGATCGATTTCCTTGAGCATAAGGCTGAGGATGCCGTCAAGTCGCAGCATGAGTCGGGCTTAAGACAATTCCAACGCGTCGGCATGTCGATTCTTCCGGACGGCAAGCCGCAGGAGCGTATCTACAATGTATTTGCTTATTTGAACAAATACGGCGAAGGCTGGCTGCAGGAGCTGCTGGATGCGTCCTATGACGTGGACGGACATCATTTTGTATGTTATATGTAAGAATAAGAAACCGCGGGCTGCCCTTGCCCATTCCTAAGGAGGATTATTGATCCATGACCAGTACCGCTGACCGAAGCATCATCCGAGATATCGCCCTGGCGCATGAAGGCCATTTGAAAATTGATTGGGTGAATGCCCATATGCCGGTGTTGAACCGGATTCGCGAGCAGTTCGAGAAGGAACAGCCGTTCAAGGGGCTCAAGGTGGCGATCTCGCTTCACTTGGAAGCGAAAACGGCTTATTTGGCGAAAGTGGTAGCTGCCGGCGGCGCCGAAGTGGCCATTTGCGGAAGCAATCCGCTGTCGACGCAGGACGATGTTTGCGCCGCGTTGGTAGAGGACGGCATTACCGTATTCGCGAAGTACAATCCGGATCCGAAGGAATATAAGGAACACATGATCAAAACGCTCGAGACGGAGCCGGATCTCATCATTGACGACGGCGGAGACCTGGTAACCATTCTGCACTCCGAGCGCCAGGATCTGCTGGCTAAAGTCCGCGGCGGCGCCGAGGAAACGACAACGGGCATTCTGCGTCTGAAATCGCTGGAGAAGGAAGGACAGCTGAAGTTCCCGATGGTGGCGGTCAATGACGCATTCTGCAAATATTTGTTCGATAACCGTTACGGAACCGGACAATCCGTATGGGACGGCATCAACCGCACGACGAACCTTGTGGTTGCAGGTAAAACCGTAGTCGTGGTCGGCTACGGCTGGTGCGGCAAAGGTGTGGCGATGCGTGCCAAGGGCCTGGGCGCCAATGTAATCGTGACGGAAATCGACGCGATCAAGGGCGTGGAGGCGTACATGGACGGATTTGCCGTCATGCCGATGAGCGAAGCGGCCAAGGTGGGCGACTTCTTCGTAACGGTCACGGGCAACCGCGACGTCATTCGCGGCGAGCATTACAAGGTCATGAAGGACGGCGCGATTCTGTCCAATGCAGGCCACTTCGACGTCGAAGTGAATAAGCCGGAGCTGGAAGCCTTGTCGGTATCGAAGCGTACCGTTCGCCGCAATATCGAAGAGTACACGCTGCAGGACGGCCGGAAGTTCTACATTTTAGCCGAAGGACGTCTCGTGAACCTGGCGGCAGGGGACGGGCATCCGGCGGAAATCATGGATATGACGTTCGCGCTTCAGGCGATGTCGCTGAAGTACGTGAACGACAACTACAAGCAAATCGGCAGCAAAGTGATCAACGTGCCTTACGAGCTGGATGAGCAGGTGGCCCGCTTCAAGCTGGCGGCGCTCGGAATCGGCATTGATTCCTTGACTTCGGAGCAGCAAGCTTACCTTGACAGTTGGGCTGAGCACTAAGATTTGACCGGCCTCTCTTCGCTAATAGCGAGGAGAGGTTTTTTTAATTGTAATAAAATTGCAACAACTCCATAATTCTCCTCGTCAGTAGGGTGCGGGCTGAATTTAATTTCGATTCGCGACTCGTATCAAGGGGGGAATCTAGATGAGGAATGCCAAAAAGAACGGAATTATGAAACGCGCGGTATCCGATCAGAGAGCGATGCGGGGTGGTGAAAGCGGCCGCGGCTGCCATGCTGCTATCGGTGTGGCTTGCGGGGTGCAGCTCCTCGCAAAGCAAGGATGCAGGCGCCGCGAAGGCCGGATCGGCGGCGATGAACTCGGCCAAGAATGACGCCGCCGCCGTCGGTACGAATAGCTCCTCCGCGACGCAGAGCGGCGCTGCGAAGGAGGCGTTACCCGCTGTCTCGCCGGGGGCGGGCTTTACCGGCAAGGACGGAGCGCCTGCCTCCGCCGATCCTTTTAGCCGCAAAATTATTTATTCGGGCCGTCTGACCATGCAGGTGGACAATTACGCCCAGAAGCAGGCGGAAGTGCAGGAAGCGGTAAAGCTGGCGGGTATGTGCTGCAGTTCAACGAGAGCGTGTCGGCTTCCGAAAAAAGCGGGAACTTGAGCATTAAAGTACCTGCTGGCGGCTTCCAATCCTTCATTGACCGGCTGGAGAAAATCAGCCCCGCGCTTCAGAAAAATCTGCAGGGACAGGACGTCACAGAGGAGTTTGTCGACCTCGATGCACGCCTTAAGGCGAAGCAGGTAGCGGAAAGCCGGCTGCTGTCCCTCATGGAGAAGGCATCCAAGACCGACGAGCTGGTCGCTTTCTCGAACGAGCTTGGCAAGGTACAGGAGGAGATAGAACGCATCAAAGGGCGCATGAGGTATTTGGAGCAAAATGTCGCTTACTCGACGATCGAGCTGCGCATCTTCCAGAAGCTCGGTTCTGCGGAGGTCATCAACGGTCAGGACCGGGGACCGTTGCTCCAGCGGGCGGGTTCTGCGCTGAACGGCACGTATGCCGTGCTGTCGCTCGTTTTCCAGTGGATCGTGATCATCCTGGCCGGCGCGCTTCCCGTCTTGATCCTTGCCCTCGTTATCGGACTTCCGGTGTGGTTCCTGCGTAGGGGGCGGAAGGAAAGGCTCTCCGATATCCGTAAAAGACTGGAAGCGGAAAACAAAAAAACGATGGAAACGCCGCTTCCGGAGGAAATGTCCAGAGAGCCGGAAGCACCGAATAAACAGGAATAGGGAGACCGAAAAAAATCCTGCTGCAGTCACATGACGCAGCAGGATTTTTTATTAATGTGGCGAAGTATTAGTGTACAAGTGGTGGAAAGTGGGGTAAAGTGGAGGAAAGGGGGTGGCGAGCGGATGTTCATGGGGGAGTATCAGCACACGATCGACGAGAAAGGCCGGATGATCGTGCCGGCCAAGTTTCGTGAAGCCCTAGGAGCGTCCTTCATCGTCACCCGCGGCTTGGATCAATGCTTGTTCGTTTATCCGAGAGAGGAATGGAGCGTGCTCGAGCAGAAGCTCAAGACGTTGTCCATGATGAAATCCGATGCCCGCGCCTTTACCCGCTTCTTCTTCTCGGGCGCCACGGAGTGCGAGCTGGACAAGCAGGGCAGGGTGAACCTGCCGAATAACTTGATTGAACATGCGAAGCTGGATAAAGATTGTGTCGTCATCGGCGTTTCCAATCGGGTGGAGATTTGGAGCAAGGCAATCTGGGAAAACTATTTCCAGCAATCGGAGGAATCGTTCAACGAGATTGCCGAGAAGCTTGTGGATTTCAACTTCGATCTGTAAGACGAAGAGCTCCAACCTTAATGCGGAGCGTATGCCCAATAACGGCATAGCGTTCTTTACAACACTCAGGAGGACCGACATCTATGTTTCATCACATCACCGTTTTGAAAGAAGAAGCAGTAGAAGGATTACATATACGACGGGACGGCGTCTACGTGGACTGTACCTTGGGAGGCGCCGGACATAGCTTTGAGATCGCTTCGCGGCTTGACGGCAGCGGCCTGCTCATCGCATTCGACCAAGACGACGTCGCGCTGGAGAATGCGGCGAAGCGGCTGGAGCCGGTAGCCGGCAAAGTGCGTCTTATCCGCAGCAATTTCCGCCATATCGAGCTTGAGCTGGCCGGCGTGCAGGAAGCGCTGCGGGACGGACGTCCGCAGGTAGACGGCATCTTGTTCGATCTCGGGGTATCCTCTCCCCAGCTCGACGAAGCGGATCGAGGCTTCAGCTATCATCACGATGCGGAGCTGGATATGCGCATGGACCGGACGGCGCCGCTCACGGCCAAGGAAATCGTGAATGAATGGACGGAGCAAGAGATCGCCAAGATCTTGTTCGAGTACGGGGAAGAGAAGTTCTCCCGGCGTATCGCGGCAAACATCGCAAGCGCCAGGGAGAAGGGGCCGATCGAGACGACCGGCCAGCTCACGGAGCTGATCAAGGAAGGGATCCCCGCGGCTGCCCGCAGAACGGGGCCTCATCCGGCCCGCCGCAGCTTTCAAGCCTTGCGGATCGCGGTAAACGACGAGCTCGGCGCCTTCGAGGACGCCCTGGAGCAATCGATCCGCTGTTTAGCGCCGGGCGGCCGCATTGCGGTCATTACGTTCCATTCCTTGGAGGATCGGATCTGCAAGCAAATCTTTAACAAGCATGTCGCGAGGTGCACCTGCCCGCCGGATTTCCCGATGTGCGTCTGCGGGAAGCCGGGTGTCCTTCAACTAGTCAATCGCAAGCCGATCGAGGCGGGCGCGGAAGAGCTGGAAGCGAACACGCGGGCCCGTTCGGCGAAGCTTAGAATAGCGGAAAAACTTTAATATTAAGGGGGAATTTCATAGTGCCAGCTTACATGCATGGAAGTTTAGCGGTGGAGCAGCGGACGGAGAGCCAACAGGTCAAACCGAAGCAGCAAGGCAAGCAGCAGCCGGTAGTACGGAGCAAGGGAATGCCTGTACAGGAAAAGCTTTTGTATCTGTTTACGGTTGCCGTCTGCGTCGTTGTTGCGGGCTTGATTATTTGGCGCTACGCTCAAATCTATGAAATGAACGCCCATATTAAGCAGATTGAAAAAGATATCAAGGTGCTGGAAGCCGAGAATATGGTGCTGAAGAAGAAGGTTAACGATCTGTCCAGCAGCGATCATCTGCTGAAGGAGGCGGACCGTCTCGGCTTCACCCGCGTGCCTGAAGCCGACCAAATGAAAGCGGCGGGAGCGGGCGGCGGCTCGGGGAAGGCCGCCAGCTCCTCCTCAAGCACGGCCAGCGCTTCTGGCGCCAAGAAAACGAAAGAACAACCATGAACCACTCCATGACTATAGGGGGAGCAAGGACATGAACAAAAAGGTAAAGCTGCGGTCGTTATTCATTGGAGGGGTATTTTCCCTCCTATTTTTTGTTGTCATAGGACGTTTATATTGGGTGCAGGTAGTAAACGGCGCCGGCCTGCTGAAGCTGGCAAGGGAAACCCAATGGGTGAGCGACAAAACCATCATGCCGGTCCGGGGATCGATTGTGGACCGCAACGATAACGTACTCGCCGAGGACGCACCTGCCTTTACGGTAGCGCTGCTGCCGAATACCATCCAGGAGCTGCATCTCGAGACGGATGTCAGCAAAGGGCTTGCCGCGATCCTCAGCGCCGCGAACAATTCGGTATCCGCTCCCGAGCTGGAAGCCAAGATCAGCGCGCTGCTCAATAAAAAGAAGGATGACGGCAAGCTGGCCGACCAGGTCGAAGTCCGCAACGAAGGCTGGAAGATCGACGTCGAGACGGCGGATAAAGTGAAAGAGCTGATCAAGCAGCTGGAACAGAAAGTCGATATGAAGAAATATAAAACGGTGGGCATTCGGCTCATTACGGAGCACAAACGCTATTATCCGGGCAAAAACTTGGCTTCTCATGTCATAGGCTACACCGATAAGCAGGGCAATCCGGCCATGGGCATGGAGAAGCAGATGGATAAGTACTTAAAGGGGGTTCCGGGCTTCCTGAACGGCTTTGAAACCGACCGTTACGGCGTGGAGCTGCCCGATTCCAAACCGCAATACCAGCCTGCGGTCAATGGCGATAATGTGCGGCTGACGATCGACAAGAACATCCAATTTTATATGGAAAGCGCGCTGGACAAGATCAATCAGCAGTTTCACCCCGTCAGCATGACGGCGATTGCTGTCGATCCGAAAACGATGGAAATTCTTGGCATGGCGAATACGCCTGATTTTAATCCGAACCAATACTGGGATACGAAGAAAACGAGCGATTTCATCAACCATGCGGTTGCGTCACAATATGAGCCGGGCTCGACCTTTAAGCTGGTCACGCTCGCGGGAACCGTGGAAGAAGGCTTGTTCAACCCGAACGATACTTATCAATCGGGTTCGATAAAAGTTCCGGGCCGCACGCTCCATGACTATAACATCACCGGTTGGGGACGTATTTCTTACCTTGAAGGATTAAAGCGCTCGAGTAACGTGGCGTTCGTCAAGCTGGGGTACGAAATGCTGGGAGAACAAAAATTAAGGCAGTATATCGACAAGTTCGGCTTCGGCGCCAAAACGGGGGTCGATATTCAGGGCGAGGTCCCCGGGATGATCAACATGAAGTATCCGGCCGAATTCGCCACCGCAACTTACGGACAAGGATTGACCGCAACCGCGATTCAGCAAACGGCGGCATATGCGGCGATAGCGAACGGCGGCAAGCTGATGTGGCCTCATATTATTAAAGATATTTATAATCCGGACACGAAGGAAGTTGTGCAGCATTTCGAGCCCCGCGTCATCCGCGAGGTGGTTTCCGAGAAGACGGCGAAGCAGGTCTCGGAATATTTGGAGCAGGTCGTTTCCGACCAGGCTATCGGCACCGGAAAGAAGGCCGCCATCGACGGCTACAGGGTTGCCGGGAAGACGGGTACGGCGAACCTGGTTATCCCCGGGGAGAAGGGCTATGCGGAAGGGCAGTGGGTCATTTCCTTCGTCGGGTATGCGCCTGCCGAGGATCCGCGCATTCTGGTAACCATCATCGCGGACCGGCCCGATCTCGGAGGGGACTTCCACCGGGGCGGCGACGTAGCTCCGCCCGCTTTTAAAGAAATCGTATCGCAGTCGCTCCGTTATATGGGCGTAGCCCCTTCCACCGCGCCGAAGCAGACGCAATCCCAAGCGCAGCAGGTGCAGGTGAACGAGAAGGATTTGACCCAGAAGGCTCCGGACTTGAACGGGCAAACGCTGGAGCAGGCGAAAGCGACGATGAACAAATACGGCGTGGTCGTCGAAGCGATCGGCAAAGGGGACAAGGTCCTCGCCCAATCTCCTGCGCCCGGAACCGAAATCGGGGGCGCCCAGCGAATGTATGTAGTGATGCAGGAGGGGAGCGACCTGCCGGTTCCGGATCTGACGGGCAAATCGCTGCGCGATGCGATGGAGGTGTGCTCTTTCCTGAAGGTGAAATGCCAAACGAACGGCGAAGGCTATGTGACCGGGCAGAGCCTGGACGGGTCCGGGGATACGCGCGTATTGACCCTGCAGCTGAAGCCTTACAGCGAGATTATTCAGGGCACGGACAGCGGCAGCGGCAGTGGCAGTGGCGGCGGAGACAAGGCGACCGGCGCAAAAGCCGACAAAGCTGTCAAGACGGAGAGCGTTCCGGCCAAGACCGGCTCGAATGCGAAATCGGCCGCCGATACATCCAAAGCCCCCGGAAAAACGGACGGCGCGTCCAAAAAAGCTCCTTAGCCCGGAGAGACAGCTTGTTCTAGTCCGGGGCCTGTCTGAATAGAGATGAGAAGAACGATTCTCTTATTCAGGAGGGGGAGCAGGCGGTCATGAGGGCATCGAACGTCACGGTTCGTCGACGACTATTCGCCGCACTGGTTATCGGAACGATTCTATTCTTCGCTCTGATCGTGCGGCTCGGCTTTTTGCAGCTATGGCTGGGGCAGGAGCTGACCGATAAAGCGGAGGATTCATGGCGCAAGAACATTCCCTTTACGGCCAAACGGGGAGAAATTCTCGACCGCAACGGCGTGCAGCTGGCCTATAATATCAGTTCGCCTACCGTGTGGGCTATTCCCGCACAAATCAAAGACCCGCAGAATACGTCTGCGCAGCTTGCGAGCCTGCTCGAAATGCCGCAGCAGACCATTTTCCAAATGATTACGAAACGGGAGCTGAACGTGAAGATCAAGCCCGGGGGGAGGAAGCTCGAACCGGAGAAGGCGCAGCAGATCCGGGATTTGAAGCTCCCGGGAATCGTTGTCGCGGAGGACAACAAACGGTATTACCCGTTCGGAGAACTGGCGGCGCATGTGCTTGGCTTCACCGGGATTGATAATCAAGGGCTTACGGGCATAGAATTGAAATATGATAAACAATTGACAGGCATTAACGGCAGCTTATCCTATTACGCGGACGCCGCGAACCGGCTCATTCCGAATTTATCCGAGGAATATAAGCAGCCGCTGGACGGATTGAACCTGCAGCTTACCATTGACAGCCATCTGCAGTCCGTGCTCGAGCGCGAGCTGGATCAGACGATGGTGAAATACCAGCCGAAGCATGCGATTGCCATCATGATGGACCCGAACAACGGCGAAATATTGGCGATGGGGTCAAGGCCCGGTTATGATCCCGGCAACTACGCCCAGTATCCGGTCGAGAATTATAATCGGAACCTGCCGATCTGGATGACCTACGAGCCGGGTTCCACATTTAAGATCATCACGCTGGCGGCAGCCCTTCAAGAGAAGAAAGTGAATTTGAACGAAGGCTTCTACGACCCTGGCTTCGTGGAGGTTGGTGGCGCAAGGCTTCGCTGCTGGAAACGGCAAGGGCACGGAAGCGAGACCTTCCTCCAGGTGGTGGAAAATTCATGCAACCCCGGCTTCGTCGCCATGGGGCAGCGGCTCGGCAAGGAAACGCTCTTCGATTACATCACCCGGTTCGGCTTCGGCAGGAAGACGGGCATCGATCTCGGCGGCGAGGAAAACGGAATCATGTTCAAGCTGTCCCGCGTCGGGCCTGTCGAGCTGGCGACGACCTCCTTCGGCCAAGGCGTATCCGTTACGCCGATTCAGCAAATTACGGCGGTATCCGCAGCGGTTAACGGCGGCAAGCTGTATAAGCCGCACGTGGCGAGGGCGTGGTACGACCCGGCTACGGGCAATCTCGTAAACACGGTACAGCCCGAGCTGGTCCGGCAGGTCATTTCGGAGGAGACGTCGAAGCAGGTTCGCTCGACGCTCGAGAGCGTCGTAGCCAACGGAACCGGACGCAACGCCTTTATTGACGGCTACCGCGTCGGCGGCAAGACCGGTACGGCGCAAAAGGTCGTTAACGGGCGCTACTCGCCGGATGAGCATATCGTGAGCTTCATCGGCTTCGCACCGGCGGACGATCCGAAGGTGGTCATCTATGCCGCGGTCGACGATCCGCAGGGCATTCAATTCGGGGGCATGATTGCCGCTCCGCTCGTCAAGAACATGATGGAGGACGCGCTCCGGTATTTGAAGGTGCCGCCCCGCAAGGACCAGATGGACAAAAAATACCAGTACGGCGACACGAAGGTCGTCGAGGTGCCGAATCTGGTAGGGATGAGCGTCACCGATATTTACGAAAATTTAAATATGAATTTCAATTTAGCCAAATCGGGAGCCGGGCAATTCGTCATCAATCAGTTGCCGAAGGCCGGCGCCAGGGTGGAGCAGGGCTCGACGATCCGGGTTTACTTGTCCGACAAGGATCCGGGGCCGCAGCCCGAAGACAGGAAGCCGCAGACAAGTCAATAGGCGGCGCCCGGTAAATGGTGGAAGGAAGGGCTGACGCATGCCCCTTCCTTCACTGATTTTTCGAATTTTGGGCTTTTCAGCGCGCATTTTTTTGTCCATAATAGATACCATGTGTAAAAATGGAGGGGGCCCTCATATGCAGCTTCAGGAGCTGGCATCGCTGCTGGCCGTGAGCCGATTGGTCGGCGACGGTACGACGGAATTTACGGGAGTGGAGACGGATTCCCGAAAGGCCGGACCCGGCAGCTTGTTCTTATGTATCCCCGGCTTCGTATCCGACGGTCACGACTATGCAGCGCAAGCCGTCAAGCAAGGAGCGGTCGCATTAGTTACGGAACGCGAGCTGCAGCTTGGCGTACCGGAGCTGATCGTGAAGAATGCAAGGCATGCCATGGCGGCCATTGCGAGCCATTATTACGGCTACCCGTCCCGGGAGCTGAAGCTGATCGGCGTCACGGGCACGAACGGCAAGACGACGACGACCTATTTATTGGAAAAAATACTTAGCGATGCGGGTTTCCAGACCGGTCTAATGGGTAACATTCATGTAAAAATCGGTTCGGACTATATCGAGAATCAAGCGACGAATACGCAGGAATCCTTGGCGCTGCAGCGCATTTTAAGAAAGATGGCCGATATCGGTACGGATTACTGCATCATGGAGGTTTCTTCTCACGGCTTGGATCTCGGGCGGGTGAAGGGCTGCAGCTTCCGTACCGGGGTGTTTACGAACCTGACTCAAGATCATTTGGATTATCACGGAACGATGGAGCGTTACCATGCGGCTAAAGGGATGCTGTTCTCAAGGCTGGGGAATGATTATACCCCCGACCCTGCGGGGCGCCGGTACGCCGTGTTGAATGCCGATGAACCGGCCTCCGAGGAGTTCGGGAAACTGACGGCAGCCGAAGTGATTACCTACGGAATCGACAACCCCGCCGCCGACGTGAGGGCGGAGAGCATCGTCATGTCTGCGCAAGGCACGACGTTTCGCTGCGTTACCTTTCGGGGTACGGCCGAATTGACGATGAAGCTGGTCGGGCGGTTTAACGTATATAATGCGCTTGGCGCCATTGCGGCGGCTTTGGCGGAAGACATTCCGCTGGAGGGCATCCTGGACAGCTTGTCGCAGGTGCATTCCGTCGAAGGCCGGATGGAGATCGTGGATGCGGGACAAGATTTTCTGGTGCTTGTCGACTACGCCCATACGCCGGACGGTCTTGAAAATGCACTGTCGACGATAAGGCAGTTCGCCGAAGGCGACGTGATCTGCGTGTTCGGCTGCGGCGGCGACCGCGACCGCGCGAAGCGGCCTTTGATGGGCGGCGTGACGGCCAAATACAGCGATTATTTGCTCGTGACGTCGGATAATCCGAGAACGGAAAATCCGGAGCAAATTTTGCGGGATATTGTGCCGGGTATCGAGGCGGCCGGATTTGACCCGGGCCGGTATACACTGAGTGTGGACCGGAAGCAGGCCATTACGGAGGCGATCCGGCGGGCCAAGCCGAAGGATATCGTATTGATTGCAGGCAAAGGGCATGAAACCTATCAGGACATCATGGGGGTCAAGCATCCGTTTGACGACCGGCGGGTAGCCGAAGAAGCCATAAGGGGACGATGACCGTGATGAATAGAACGCTTGGAGAAATTGCTTTGATGGCCGGAGGAACCTTATCGGAAGGCGTACCCTCCGACCTGCGGGTTAACGGCGTTTCCAAGGATACGAGAACGATAGAGCAGGGCGCACTCTACGTGCCGCTGATCGGAGAAGCCTTCGACGGCCATCGTTTTGTAGAGGAAGCGTTGAAGCGCGGGGCCGCCGCCTCGTTATGGCAAGCGGACCGGCCGGATGCGCCAGCAGGCGCCCCTCTGATTTATGTGAAAGATACGCTCGCTGCGCTTCAGCGGCTGGCCCGGGAATACCGCCGTCAGCTGCCGGTCCGCATCGTCGGCATTACCGGAAGCAACGGAAAGACAACCACTAAGGATTTGACGGCTGCGGTTCTGTCAGCCTCGTTTCAGGTTCATAAAACGGCGGGTAATTATAACAATCATATCGGTCTACCCTTGACGCTGCTAGGTCTGAACGAAGAAACGGAGATTGCGGTGCTGGAGATGGGCATGAGCGGAAGAGGCGAGATCGAGTTGCTCTCCCGATTGGCCGAACCTGAGGTGGCCGTCATTACGAATATCGGTGAAGCCCATCTGCTCCAGCTGGGCTCGCGCAAAGAAATCGCGAGAGCCAAAACCGAGATTCTGGTCGGGCTTCAGCCGGATGGGCTCTTGATCTATAACGGCGACGAGCCGCTGATTGAGGAAGTGCTGCCGGAGTTGGCCGAGCCGGGCCGTATGAATGCGGCCGCTTACCGGAAGCTTCGGTTCGGTGCGGAACCGGATAATGCCTACTTCCCGGCGGACGTCAGCATGGATTCGGCCGGGTCCCATTTTCATCTGGGCGGAGACGATACGGACTATTACGTCCCGCTGCCCGGCGCGCACAATGTGGTAAACGCGCTGGCTGCGATTGCGGTTGGGCGCCATTTCGGAATGCAGCCGGCGGACGTCGCGCGCGGGCTTTCTCAAGCGGAGCTGACGGGAATGCGTATCGAGGTTTTGTCCGCTCCAAGCGGGCTGACCATCCTGAACGACGCTTACAACGCGAGCCCCACCTCCATGCGCGCCGCGATCGCTTTATTGCATGAGCTGACCGGCTATGAGCGGAAATACGCCGTGCTCGGGGATATGCTGGAGCTTGGCGACCGGGAAGCGGAGTTTCACCGGGGAGTAGGCGCCATGCTGGATCCGGAGCGGGTCGAAGTGGTATATCTGTATGGGCCGTTGTCCGTTCATACGGCCGAAGGGCTCAAGGAGCGTTTTCCGGCCGACCGGGTCCGTTATTATGAAGATAAAGAGGCCTTGGCAGAGGCGCTGAAGCTGGCGGCCGGACCGAAGGACGTCGTGCTGATCAAGGGCTCGCGCGGCATGCGGATGGAGCAGACGGCAGTCTTTCTTATGCAATCGGGGGGGTAAATCATTGTGGATTTCGGTATTGTCTTAATTACATTAGGCGTGTCTTTTTTGCTTGCGATTATTATGGGGCCGCTCTTCATACCGCTGCTTCGGCGGCTCAAGTTCGGGCAGCAGATTCGTACGGACGGCCCGCAGGGCCATTTGAAGAAGGCTGGCACGCCGACGATGGGCGGCATCATTATTATGCTCGCGCTGGCGCTGGCGGTGCTCCGTTTCGGAGAAAAGAATATGCAAACGGTCATTTTACTCATTGCTTCGCTTGGCTACGGCTTTATCGGATTTTTGGACGATTATATCAAAATTTTGTTCAAACGGTCGCTCGGTTTAACCGCCAAGCAGAAGCTGGCGGGCCAGCTGCTCGTGTCGATTGTCGTATGCGTGCTGCTGGTTCAATCCGGACATGCGACCGAGCTTCGCTTGCCTTATTTCGACGTATCGTTCTCGCTCGGCTGGCTCTACTTTCCGTTCGTTGTTCTCTTGATGCTAGGAACCTCCAACGCGGTTAATTTCACGGATGGCCTTGACGGTCTCCTGGCGGGGACGAGCGCGATCGCCTTCGGAGCTTACGCCGTGATCGCTCTGAACAACACGCAGCCGAATGTGGCGATTTTCTCGGCGGCCATGGTCGGCGCGGTGCTGGGCTTCCTGGTGTTCAACGCCCATCCCGCCAAGGTATTCATGGGGGATACCGGCTCGCTCGGGATCGGCGGAGGATTGGCGGCGGTTGCGATTCTGACGAAAGCGGAGCTTGTGCTCGCCTTAATCGGAGGCGTCTTTCTAGTTGAGATATTGTCCGTCATCATTCAGGTGGTTTCCTTTAAAACGAGAGGCAAGCGCGTATTCAAAATGAGCCCGATTCACCACCATTTCGAGCTGACCGGATGGTCGGAGTGGCGCGTCGTCATTTCATTCTGGGCGGCCGGTCTCGTGCTGGCTGGGATCGGACTTTACATTAATGAGGTGTTGTAGTCATGGAGCATCCGTCTAATTACCGCGACCGTCAGGTCGTCATTCTGGGCCTGGCGCGCAGCGGCGTCGCCGTGGCGAAGCTGTTTCACGAAGCCGGTGCGATCGTCACCGTCAATGATAAGAAAGAACGTTCCTTATGCCCTGAGGCCGACGAACTGGAGGCTCTGGGTATTTCTGTTGTATGCGGAAGCCATCCGGCTAGTCTCGTACATAGCGGTGTGGCGCTGGTCGTCAAAAATCCGGGTATTCCTTACCACGTCGAGCCGGTAGAGCGTGCCGGTCAGCTTGGCATCGAGGTCGTGACGGAGGTGGAGGTCGCTTACTTCATCTGCAAGGCGCCGATCATCGGCATCACCGGCTCCAACGGCAAGACGACGACCACGACTTGGACCGGCCTGATGCTGGAAGCCGCCGGGCTGAAGCCCATCGTCGCCGGCAATATCGGCCGGGCACTCACCGAGGCATCGCTGGAAGCGGAGGCGGACAACCATATGGTCGTCGAGCTCAGCAGCTTCCAGCTTAAAGGCACGCGCGAGTTCGCTCCGCGGATCGGGTGTCTGCTCAACGTATACGAGACGCACCTGGATTACCACGGTACGATGAACGACTATGTGGCCTCCAAGGCCAAGCTGTTCGCAAACCAGCGGGAAGAGGATACCGCCGTATTAAACGCCGACGATCCGGCTTGCCGTCAAATTGCGGAAGGCGTTCGCGCCCGTGTGGTGCTTTTCTCGACCAGGAGCAAGCTGCAATCGGGCTTCTACGTGGAGCCTCCGCTTGCTTCGAGTCCGGATAAGGAGAAGCGGCGTCTGGTCTTCCGCGATGAACAAGGCCCGGTGCATCCGATCGTTGAGGCGAGCGAGCTCGGCATCCCGGGCAGCCACAATATCGAGAATGCGCTGGCCGCTTCGGCCATGGCTTATACGGCGGGAGCCCCCCTTCACGTCATTGCCAAGGTGCTGAAGGAATTCCGCGGGGTGGAGCATCGGCTGGAATTCGTAAGAGAGAGGGACGGTGTGCAATTCTACAACGATTCCAAAGCGACCAATCCGACAGCTACCGTCAAAACGATCGAGTCGTTCAAGCAGGACATTGTGCTTATCGCAGGGGGGCTCGACCGGGGCTCCGATTATATGGAGCTGCTGCCGGCGTTCCAGCGGCAGGTGAAAGCGATCGTCGCCCTGGGGGAAACGAGGGAAAAAATCGCCCGCGTCGCCAAGCTCGCAGGCATGAGCCGGGTGAAAACCGTCGATACTGCTAACAATGCGCAGGTCGCGCTGACGGAGGCGGTTCAAGAAGCGTCGGCCATGGCCGAGGCCGGAGACATAGTCCTCTTATCTCCGGCATGCGCCAGCTGGGACATGTTCCCTTCCTATGAGGAGCGGGGAAGAATGTTTAAGGAGTCCGTGCATAACCTTTAAACAGGGGGACCAAGCCTCCCCCTAATCCAAGATAAGGTTAGAGGTGTGGCGCTATGGTCAAAGCCCGGTCGAATCCGGATTTGCTGCTGCTCGGCTCCACGCTGGCATTGCTGGCCATCGGCGTAGTGATGGTTTACAGCGCCAGCGCCGTGCTGGCTTTCCGCGAACACGGAGATGCGTTGTTTTATTTGAAGCGGCAGGGACTGTTCGCCGCATTGGGCATTATTGCCATGGTATTCACGATGAACGCCGACTATTGGATCTGGAAGAAGTACGCGAAGATCATCCTGATCGTCTGTTCCGTGCTGCTCGTGGCGGTGCTCATTCCCGGAATCGGCGTTGTGCGGGGCGGCGCGAGAAGCTGGCTCGGCATCGGCTCCTTCGGCATCCAGCCGTCGGAATTTATGAAGATGGGCATGATCATTTTCTTATCCAAGTGGCTCTCGGAGCGCCAAAACACAATCACTCTGTTCACCAAAGGCCTCCTTCCGCCGCTCGCTCTCGTCGGAGCCGCGTTCGGATTCATCATGCTGCAGCCGGACCTCGGCACAGGGGCGGTGTTGGTAGGCGCATCGCTGCTGATCATCTATACGGCAGGTGCGAGGCTTCTGCACTTATCTTACCTTGGACTGGTCGGCATCGCCGGCTTCATCGGTTTAATTATCGCCGCGCCGTACCGGCTCAAGCGGATTACCGCCTTCCTTGATCCGTGGCAGGACCCGCTCGGCGCCGGGTACCAGGCGATTCAGTCGCTTTATGCGATCGGTCCGGGCGGGCTCGTAGGCTTGGGTCTGGGCATGAGCCGGCAAAAATACAGCTATCTTCCGGAACCGCAAACGGATTTTATTTTCTCTATCGTAGCCGAAGAGCTAGGTTTTATCGGAGGCTCTTTGGTATTGCTGCTTTTCACGCTGGTGCTGTGGAGGGGCATGCGCACCGCGATCACGGCTCCCGATACGTTCGGCAGCCTGCTGGCTACCGGAATTGTCGGCATGATCGCAGTCCAGGTCATCATCAATATTGGCGTGGTGATCGGCATGTTTCCGGTAACGGGCATTACGCTGCCTCTGATCAGCGCGGGCGGCTCTTCTTTAACGTTGATGCTGACCTCGATCGGCGTGCTTCTTAACATTTCCCGATATTCGAGGTGACCATTTATGAAAACAATCGTCTTTACCGGAGGCGGCTCGGCCGGCCATGTGACCCCTAATCTGGCGATCATGGCGAAGCTGAAGACCGCAGGCTGGAAGATGGAATATATCGGCTCGAGAGACGGGATCGAGAGGGAGATTATCGAGCATGAAGGTATCCCGTTTCACCATATCGCATCCGGCAAGCTGCGCCGTTATTTTGATTTGAAAAACTTCAAGGACCCGTTCCGCGTGCTCCAGGGAGTAGGTCAAGCCTACCGTCTGCTGAGGCGCATTAAGCCGGATATCGTCTTCTCCAAAGGCGGCTTCGTGTCCGTTCCGGTAATCCTTGCCAGCCGTTTGAACGGCATTCCCGTGCTGTGCCACGAGTCGGATTTAACGCCGGGTCTCGCCAACAAAATTACGACCCCGTTCGCTTCCCGCATCTGCGTCACCTTTCCGGAAACGCTCCAGTATGTCCATAAAGAAAAAGCGCAGTGCACCGGGCTGCCCATCCGCGATTTCATCCTGCAGGGCAAGGCGTCCAAGGGGATCGCGCTTTGCGATTTTCATACTCAGAAGCCGGTTCTGCTTATTATGGGCGGGAGCCTGGGGGCCCAGCGCATCAACGAGACGATCCGCGAATCGCTTCCCGCACTTCTCGAGCGCTTCCAGATCATTCATATTTGCGGCAAAGGCCATGTGGATTCCGCTCGCAGAGCCAGGGGGTACAAGCAGTTCGAGTATGTCAAGGACGAGCTTCCCGATTTGCTCGCTTGCGCGGATCTCGTCATTTCCCGGGCCGGATCCACTTCGATTTTCGAGTTCCTTGCCCTTCGCAAACCGATGCTGCTCATTCCGCTCACCCGTCAAGCCAGTCGGGGCGACCAAATTCTGAACGCCGAGTCGTTCGAGCGCATGAACTATGCCAGAGTGCTGTTCGAGGAGGAGCTTACGGGCGAGCGTCTGCTGGAACGGCTGACTGCGCTCCAGGCGGAGGCTCCGGGAATGAAAGAAAGCATGAGCCGAAGTCCCTTCGGCAACGGTACCGATCAAATCGTCGAATTGATCGAAAAGCACCGCCTTCGCGCCATAGAGCAAAAATGATATGGGCGATTGTCACATCCCTATCCGATTACACATAAACTACACTATAACCGTGACAGACACCTGTGCGATAGCGGCCGACGGCTACAGCTGGCGATGAAGATTTTATGGTCGCCGGCGCCGTCAGCCGATTAGGCTTGCAGACCTATCGGCAATAGCCGGACGCCCTGATGTTCTGTGAAGGAGGTTTCCCATGCAACAGGTCATTTCGGAATTGAAGAGCGGCGCATACGGCGAAATTCGCCTGAATGAACCGCTCGCCCCTTACACCACCTGGAAAATCGGAGGTCCGGCCGACCTGCTGATCATTCCCGACACCAAAGAGCAGCTTGCGGAAACCGTGAGACTTCTCAACCGTCATCAGACGCCTTGGTTTGCCTTGGGGCGGGGCTCCAACCTGCTCGTAACCGATAAAGGCATCCGCGGCGCGGTCATCAAGCTGGGAGAATCGCTGGAAACGCTGCGATTCGAGGGGGAAAAGGCGATTGCCGGCGGCGCTTACTCGCTTATCAAATTGTCGGTGATGGCCGGCAAAGAGGGGCTAACCGGATTTGAATTCGCCGGAGGCATTCCGGGTACCGTGGGAGGCGCCGTTTACATGAACGCGGGGGCGCACGGGTCAGATGTGTCGCGCATTTTACAGCAAGCTGAAGTGTTGCTCCCGACAGGGGAGTTGGTCTTGCTGCAGAAGGATGACCTCGAATATGGCTACCGGCATTCGAAGCTCCACCGCCAGCCGGCGATCGTAACGGAGGCTGTATTCCAGCTGAAGTACGGCGACCGCAAAGAAATTATCGGCACGACGGCCGCTTACAAGGAACGCCGTTTGCGGACGCAGCCTCTCCAGCTTGCATGCGCCGGCAGCGTCTTCCGGAATCCGGAGGGCACCTTTGCCGCCAAGCTGATCGAAGAGGCGGGGCTGAAGGGCCACAAGGTCGGAGGAGCCGAGGTTTCACCGCTGCATGCCAACTTTATTGTCAATACCGGGCAAGCTTCGGCACTAGATGTGCTAACCCTCATCGAGCAAGTGAAAGACGCCGTCGACAGCAGGTTCGGCGTCAAGCTTGTACCTGAAGTCATGGTGGTGGGGGAGCGGTAAATCGGAGGTGGGACTTTGGAAAAGTTGGTTATCGAAGGCGGGAAACCTCTATCGGGAGCCATCACGATTCATGGTGCTAAGAACGCCGCACTGCCCATATTGGCGGCCAGCATTATGGCCGAAGGCACGATTCGTATTCAGAATGTGCCGGATTTATCCGATATACACGTTATGCTCGGAATTCTGACCGCGCTGGGTTGCAATGCCGAATACGAGGGGGATACGGTTACTCTCCACACGGATTCGGTGCATCAATTCCACATCCCGGAAAGTCTGATGAGCCAGATGCGCTCCTCGATCTTTCTGATGGGTCCGCTGCTTGCGCGGCTCGGAAGGGTAGAGCTGTATCAGCCGGGCGGCTGCGCCATAGGGGAACGAAAGATTGATCTGCACTTAAGCGGACTCACCGCTCTGGGTGCGACGATTGATGAGACGGAAGGCCGCATCGTATGCACGGCTCAGGAACTGCGGGGAGCGGAAATCGTGCTCGATTATCCAAGTGTGGGCGCGACAGAGAACATTATGATGGCTGCCGTTATGGCGCGCGGAATGACGACCATATCCAACGCGGCGCGCGAGCCGGAAATTCAAGATTTGCAAAACTTCCTTAACGCCATGGGGGCGAAAATCATTGGCGCCGGCACGGATACGATCACCATTGAGGGCGTTTCCGAGCTGCTCCCTTGTACTTACCGTATCATCCCCGATCGCATTGTGGCGGGAACAATGATGATTGCCGCTGCCGTTACGAGAGGGAATGTTACGCTGGAGCGGATTTGCCCTGCCCATTTGACGTCGGCCATTCACGTCTTGAAGCGGGCGGGTGTTCAAATTATAATCGACGGTGATATAATGAACGTGTGTGCCCGCACTCGTCCGAGGTCCGTCGAACGGATTGTGACTTCTCCTTATCCGTCGTTTCCTACGGATTTGCAGTCCCAGATCATGGTGCTGCTGAGCTTGGCGGATGGGGTCAGCATTTTGAAGGAAACCGTTTTCGAGGGCCGCTTTAAACATGTTGACGAATTGTCCCGCATGGGCGCGGACATTCGGGTGGATTTGAATTCGGCATTTATCCGGGGCGTGCCCAGGCTGTACGGCGCTACCGTAGAGGCAACCGATCTGCGGGCCGGAGCCGCGCTGGTCATTGCCGGACTGGCAGCGCAAGGCACCACGATCATTGAGCAAATTCATCATATTGACCGCGGCTATGACCGCATCGAAGTGATGCTGGGCCGGCTCGGCGCAAGCATCCACCGCTCTTCGCCGGTTACGGCGCCCGTACCGACGGAATAATCCATACCTATTCCTATGCGCATTACCGCTGAAATATCCCTTTTCCGTCCGCGGAAACGGGACTTCGGCGGTTTACATAACGTTTGTATCTTCATTTGAACCAATGCCCGTCGACGAACGTTTATCCGTTTGGAGCGTGTCCCAAGCGGTTCACTCAGAGGCTCGGATTCGGCTGCATTCCAGCCGGACAAGCATAAAGTACACCGGAGCAATCCTCAGGAGGCCGTTTCCATGCCTGCAGAAGACCGACTTCCCGTCATTAAAAAGCCCGCCGTCCGACGCCGCAGCTCCAAGAAGCTGCTTCTGTTTTTATTTATCTTTTTTATCACCCTGCTGCTGGTGCTATTCTTTCAGTCATCGCTTAGCGTAATTACGAGAGTGGAAGTGGACGGACAACAGCTCGTCTCGGAAAGCAGCATTCGGCAAGCTTCCGGCGTGAAGCCGGGGGATCATTTTTTCTCCGTTTCGTCCGGTGCGATCGAGGCCCAGGTCAAAGGTTTGCACATGATCGAGACGGTGGACGTAACGAAGCATTTTCCCGGCGTTATCCATATTCAAGTGAAGGAATATCCCAAGGTCGCCTATCAGATCGGGGACAACGGACAGGTCGAGGTGCTGCTGGCGGATGCCAGCGCAGCGCCGGTTACGGTCCAGGGCGTTGCGCTGGACATGCCTATATTGAGCGGCTGGGCGCCTGACGATCCGATGAAGGTGAAGCTGTGCCAGATGATGGCATCGCTGGCTCCCGGTTATTTTAAGGATATATCGGAGATCAAGCCGGCGCCGACCGAATCGTACCCGGACAAAGTCCGGATGTATACACGCTCTCAGTACGAAGTGCAGACAACGATCGGCTATATGCCGGAGAAAATGAAAAATCTTGCAGCCTACATCGCCAACCTGCAGGATAATAAAATCAGCGGCGGCGTGATCAAAATGCTGGACGCCGATTGGCACAGCCCGTTCGATAACGATCCGTCGAAAGCGGCCAAGGATGGGAAGGGCGCGGCGCCAGCCGGCAAGGATGGCGGACAGGCGAAGGATACAGCCAAACCGCCCGCTTCAGCGTCTCCCGGGACGAAAAATGGGTCTAAAGACACATCCCGGAATTAGGCAAGTCTACTACTCAAGCTACCAAAATAGTGATAGAATAGAAATTATGGTATGTTTTTCATGACAATTGAAATTATTTTTATTTAAAAAGAGGGAATTCGGGTATCGTGTTGAATACTTAGAAAAGGTTTTTTCACCTGGCTCAAACGAATACTTAGTCACAGGAGGTGCCACGGGTTGAGCAGCAATGACATCATTGTTAGTTTGGACATCGGTACATCCAAAGTTCGTGCTATTATTGGAGAAGTCGTTAACGGCGCCATTAATATAATTGGAGTTGGATCGGCCGACTCGCAAGGAATTCGCAAGGGATCGATCGTGGATATCGATCAGACCGTTCAATCGATCCGAAGCGCCATCGATCATGCGGAACGCATGGTCGGGGTACAAATCTCGGAGGTTTTTGTCGGAATTTCGGGAAACCACATCGCTTTGCAATCCAGTCATGGTGTAGTCGCGGTATCCAATGAAGATCGCGAAATCGGCGATGAGGACATCGAACGTGTAATCCAAGCGGCTAAAGTCATTCCACTGGCTCCGGAACGGGAAATTATCGGTGTCGTACCGAACCAATATGTAGTCGACGGTACCGATCAAATTCATGATCCCCGCAGTATGATCGGGGTGCGTCTGGAAGTGGAGGCGACGATCGTCACGGGGACGAAGACCGCCATACATAATTTGCTCCGTGTGGTGGAGAAGTCCGGCCTGAAGGTGGCGGGGCTGATCCTAATGTCCCTGGCCGCAGGCCATTTGGCACTATCCAAGGACGAGAAGGCCATAGGAACCGTGCTGGTGGATATCGGAGCAGGCGCGACGACCATCGCCGTATTCAATGAGAATAACCTGGTAGCTACATCCACGCTGCCGATCGGCGGCGAATACATTACGAACGATATCGCTTACGGATTGAGAACGCAGGCGGATATTGCTGAGAAGATCAAGCTTAAATTCGGCTGTGCCGTCGTGGATCATGCTACAGCGGACCAAGTCTTCAAAGTAAATCGCATCGGCAGCAATGCGGATAGGGAGTTCTCTCAGGTGGATTTGGCAAATATTGTCGAACCGCGCGTTCAAGAGATCTTCCATCTCATTCTGGCTGAAGTACACCGGCTCGGCTTCTCGGATCTTCCCGGCGGATATGTGCTGACCGGCGGGACGGTATCCATGCCAGGCATACTGGCTATTGCGCAAGTAGAGCTGCAATCGTCCGTGCGCATTGCCGTTCCGGATTATATCGGCGTCCGCGACCCGTCCTTTACGAGCGGCGTGGGCATCATCCAATATGCATCCAGATATTTGCGCAACGGGAAGCAGGGCAGCTCCGTGAAGAAGCCGGCTAACAAAAAAGCGCCTGTCGCTCAAGAACCGAAATCATCGGTTATGGAACGTGTGAAAAATTGGTTAAGCGAATTTATTTGAAGATGGCAGGCTGCCACTTTTTGAAAGCCTAGTGAGGGGGAAGACGCTCTTATGTTTGAATTTGACATGGACATGGACCAGTTAGCCAAGATAAAGGTCATCGGCGTTGGCGGCGGCGGAAGCAATGCCGTGAACCGGATGATCGACAATGGAGTGCAAGGCGTAGAGTTCATTACCGTGAACACCGACGCTCAAGCGCTTCATCACGCCAAATCGGAAATGAAGCTTCAAATCGGGGACAAGCTGACGCGCGGACTTGGCGCCGGCGCGAACCCGGATGTAGGGAAGAAAGCTGCGGAAGAATCCCGCGAGCTGATTACGAATGCCCTGAAAGGCTCGGACATGGTGTTCGTTACGGCGGGCATGGGCGGCGGTACCGGTACGGGTGCCGCACCGGTCATCGCGGAGATTGCCAAGGAATGCGGTGCGCTGACGGTGGGCGTGGTGACTCGTCCATTCCTGTTTGAAGGGCGCAAACGCTCCATGCAGGCGGAGCAAGGAATCGCCGCTTTGAAGGAAAAGGTAGATACCTTGATCGTCATTCCAAACGACCGTTTGCTTGAAATCGTCGACAAGAAGACGCCGATGCTGGAAGCGTTCCGCGAAGCGGATAACGTACTCAAGCAAGGGGTCCAAGGGATCTCCGACCTTATCGCGGTACCGGGTCTCATCAACCTTGACTTTGCCGACGTGAAAACGATTATGACCGAGCGGGGCTCCGCATTAATGGGAATCGGCGTGGCGACGGGAGAAAATCGCGCTGCCGAAGCAGCCAAGAAGGCGATCAGCTCGCCGCTCCTGGAAACATCGATTGACGGTGCGCGAGGGGTTCTCTTGAACATCACGGGCGGCTCCAATCTGTCGCTGTATGAAGTTAACGAAGCGGCCGACATCGTTGCAACGGCTTCCGATCCGGAAGTCAATATGATTTTCGGTGCGGTAATTAACGAGAACTATAAGGATGAAATCATGGTTACGGTCATCGCAACCGGTTTCGAGTACAAGGCCATGTCATCGGGTACGCGCAAGCCGGCTGGTCTGGGAGCCTCGCAAGGGGCGCCACAGCAGCAGGAAACCGGGGATTCCCGTTTGAACAACCTGCGTCCTTTCGGCGGCGGCAACCAAGCCTCGAGCGATCAGCTCGATATTCCCGCGTTCCTCCGGAACCGCAACCGCAACTCATTCGACAAATAAGAAAATGAAACAGGCTGCAGCCCTTCAAGGGAACTGCAGCTTTCTTTGTATGTACTCCGCAGTCTGGCCTCTAAGAGAAACCGGATTCATCCACACTCGCCACCCAATCGGCAAACCGACGATATGTCGAACCAATAGACAAAGCCGAGTACTTAAGGAGCCGAGTACCTGAGGAGCCGACGAGCCGACCAAACGAATCAACCCAGTAAACGAACCAACCCAGTGAATCAGCCATCCCAACGAACAAGCCAACCCAACGAACGAGCTTAACTTAACGAATGAACCAACCCGGCGAACGAATCAACTCAGCAAACGAGCCAACTCAACGAATGAACCAACCCGGCGAACAAACCAACACAACGAACGAATCAACACGAGCGAATGAACCAACCCAACGAACGAGCCAACTCAACGAATGAACCAACCCGTCGAACGAACCAACTCAATGAACGAGCCAACTCAACGAATGATCCAACCCGACGAACCACCCACCTTACTGGCCCAGGCAAAGCAAAGGTTTGAATTCACCCTCCGTCTACCAGCTAAATAAATACATCGTTAGCAGAGTTACATGAGTAGTGAAGCAAGGTTTGTTAGTAGTGAGCCTAGGTTCAATAAAACCTGAGAGAAATGTTAAATTGCAATTTTAGTGAGCCTAGTGGCCCTACTAGTGAACCCAAGTTCGTAATTGTACACGGAAGTTCACTAAAGCTTGGAAACGCAGCTTTTGCTGCCAATAAGGAACTAATGTTCACTACGAACGAACCAAAGTTCATTACAATAAAATCATAGCTGAAGCCGCCTGGTCGGTACCTTTATTTGAGTTCCGGTTTCTTCCTTCGAATTCCCGTCAATGGATAGAAACCGGCTCCTCTAGTGATCACAGCCACAGCACAAGCCGCAACACATCAGCAGCACAGCCGCAATTGCTTTCGCAGCAATTCTGCCTCAGTGGACTCTTCCCACGATATCTCTACTGTAGATCTCTGCCCCGACCGCCCCCTTTTACGACAAAAAAACTTACGAGCATACGGCAAGTTTAGACAGACTTTGGAATAGGATTAAATTATACTTGTCTCATTCGCCGCTTCAGGGGAGGGACAGGAGAATGATTGTGTATATCGATATCATTTTCCTTGTTAATTTGCTGATTGACGGCATGCTGCTGTGGATGACCGCCCGAACCCGGAAGCTGGAGTTCAAATGGTGGAGGGTGGGGGCGTCCTCCGCGATCGGCGCGATGTATGTCGTGCTGTTGTTTTTTCCGCCGTTATCGTTTCTATACACGTTCGGCGTGAAATTCCTGCTATCGCTTCTTATGCTGTTAACCGCATTCGGGTTCGGCGGAATGCCGCATTTTATGCGGAATGTGGGAGCGTTTTACGTGGTCAACTTCGTCGCCGCCGGCCTGATTCTCGGAGCGAATTACTTCTGGGAATCGTCGGGGGATATGCTGGGCGAAGTGATGCACGGTCTGGAAGCCGGATTCGAGCTGAAGATCGGTTTGTTTCTTCTGGTGTTTTCATTCCCCTTCGCTTTCTGGCTCTACCGTCAGGTAACGGAAAGCGCCAGGCGCAAGGAGCAGTTGAAATCGTTTATGGCGAAAGTTGATGTGTATATTGACGAATTCGCTTCCACCTGTACGGGATTGATCGACACCGGCAATCAGCTTTACGATCCGCTGACGAAAACGCCGGTCATGGTCATGGAAGCCGCCCAATGGGGGGAGCGCATTCCCGATACCTGGATGCAAAAAATACGGGATTCCGAAGTGGACCAACTGGTATCGGCCATTGGCACGGAACCATTCGTATGGCAGGACCGGCTCCGTTTGGTGCCTTATCGGGGGGTGAACCGCGGTATGCAGTTTATGCTGGCGATCAAACCGGACCGGGTGATCATCACGACGGAGGATAAACAAATCGAATCGATCAAAGTCCTGATCGGTCTTGACGGCGGACGACTGAGCTCCGACAACGCTTATCAAGCCATCATTCATCCGTCGCTGCTTCAGATGTAGCCCTGCAAGCCTTTTCTTACCGGCCGGCTAGCATAAACGTACCTTACCGAAGAGGAGGAGAACATCCGATGTTAGTCAAATGGAAGCTCAATCTGCAAATTCAATATTACCGTCTCCTGATGAAGCTGGGGTTGAAAGGGGAGGAGATTTATTATATCGGAGGAAGCGAAGCACTGCCGCCTCCACTCTCCCGCGAAGAGGAAGAATATTTGCTGGGCAAGCTTCCGTCAGGCGACGCCGCCATCCGGGGAATGCTGATCGAGCGCAACCTCCGGCTGGTCGTGTATATAGCACGCAAGTTCGAGAACACCGGCATTAACATCGAGGACCTCGTATCTATCGGAGCGATCGGTCTGATCAAGGCGGTCAATACGTTCGACCCGGAAAAAAAGATCAAGCTGGCCACCTACGCCTCCCGCTGCATCGAGAACGAGATTCTGATGTATTTGCGCCGCAACAGCAAGATCCGGACGGAGGTTTCGTTCGACGAGCCGCTCAATATCGATTGGGATGGCAACGAGCTGCTGCTGTCGGATGTGCTGGGGACGGAGAACGATACGATCTACCGCAATATCGAGGAGCAGGTTGACCGCAAGCTGCTGCACAAGGCGCTCGACAAGCTGTCGGAGCGGGAGCGGATCATCATGGAGCTCCGCTTCGGCCTTCAAGACGGGGAAGAGAAGACACAGAAGGATGTGGCGGATATGCTGGGCATCTCCCAATCGTATATTTCCCGTCTGGAGAAGCGGATCATTAAGAGGCTTCGCAAGGAGTTCAACAAGATGGTGTAAATTGGAAATAGACTTTTTTTCGGGCGGCAATCCCCGCAACTCCTTTTGCCTACTGGATTTTGTCGAAATTCAGGGAACGGGCATACCTCCGGGGGGCCGGACAAGCGCATAAAAAACCGTTCCGAGGAGATAATTAACAGTAATGTTTCTCCTTGGGAGGTAATCACGGTGACCCGAAACAAAGTCGAAATATGCGGCGTCGATACGGCAAAGCTACCGGTTTTGACCAATGCGGAAATGCGTGAACTATTCGTGCAGCTCCAAACGAATAACGAACGATCTGCAAGAGAGAAATTAGTGAACGGCAACCTCCGGCTCGTGCTGAGCGTCATTCAGCGCTTTAACAACCGCGGAGAGTTTGTCGACGATTTGTTCCAGGTCGGTTGTATCGGACTGATGAAGGCGATAGATAATTTTGACTTAAGCCAGAACGTTAAATTTTCCACCTACGCCGTTCCGATGATCATCGGTGAAATTCGCCGCTACCTTCGGGACAACAACCCGATCCGGGTCTCCCGTTCGCTTCGGGACATCGCGTATAAGGCGCTGCAGGTGCGCGATCAGCTCACCAACCAGAACTCCCGCGAGCCCACGATTTATGAAATTTCCGAAGCGCTGAACGTGCCCAAGGAGGATGTCGTCTTCGCGCTGGACGCGATACAGGATCCGGTGTCGCTCTTCGAACCGATTTATCACGACGGCGGCGACCCGATCTATGTGATGGACCAGATCAGCGACGACCGCAACAAGGACATCTCCTGGATCGAAGGGATTGCCCTTCGCGAAGCGATGCACAAGCTGAACGACCGCGAGAAAATGATCCTTTCCATGCGCTTTTTTGACGGCAAGACCCAGATGGAGGTCGCCGACGAGATCGGCATTTCGCAGGCGCAGGTGTCCCGGCTGGAGAAGTCCGCCATCTCGCAAATGCAAAAGCACGTGAAAAACTGATCCTCGTACCGCCTGGTGTAATCCTTTCCTTGACCCGTTCCGCCTGCCGCGGCTCCGCGGTCTTTTTTATTTATAAAGGGGCTTTGCGCTTTTTATTTCCACCCGGAAGGACATTTTGCCCAGCGTCCTCATATAGTAGTAAAAAGAGGCTTTTGCGGAATTTGCAGTTCCTTAGCCCGCTTGCGTAAGGTTTTGGGTATGTGCCGCAGGAAGCGCGTTAGCGTTGCCCGCCTTTGAAATCCGCAAAGTTACCTCAGCCACTATGATCGAAGTTTGCGGATTTCAACAGCGGCCGGAGGCATATGCCCTAAACCTGAAGCCCGTAATGGGCAAATTTTTAGCAGATGTCCGCAAAACGCCGCCCAATCCATGAGAACGTGGTGGTTGCAGCGTGAAGATATCGGATTTTCAAACCAAAGACGTGATTAATATCGTGGACGGAAAAAGGCTGGGCCAAGTCAGCGATCTGGAGCTCGACCTTCGCAACGGCAGAATCGACGCGATCGTCGTGCCGAGTTCCGGCCGCTTCTTCGGGTGGTTCGGTAACGGGACGGATGTCGTCATTCCTTGGAAAAACATCGTCAAAATCGGCATGGATGTCGTTCTCGTCAAGCTGGAGGATCTCCGCAGCTACCGGCAGGATGAAGTGCGCGGCGGCTACCGCCCTTCCGACGACCAGGAGCTGTACGAAGCGAACCGCTCTCACCGGAGCTGAAGGCAAGCCCGGGTGCGAAGGGGGAGACGAACGAAAGAGGAGCATGCTTTCCATGGAAGGTATGCTCTTTTTTTGTTAATAAGAATTTATAAGTTTTCGTAGCTTATAGCATCGCATCAACCTTGGTAAACGCGCTGGTCCTTGTAAGACAAGGACGGCGTAGCCGTTTATCCTGGATTTCGTGTATACTGAATTACAAATACTTGAACCGGAGGGGGAGCCTGAGCATGGCGGAGCCATTTGTTTACCGAGCGACAGAGGAGAACGGCGGTTTATTTACTATGGATCAATGGATGGACAAGGAGCCGCGGTTGACCGCAGGCTTTACGTCCCGGCTTGGGGGAGTCAGCTCCGGCGCATTTGACAGCCTGAATCTGGGCCTGCATGTCGATGACGAGACCGCCGATGTGATTGAGAACCGGACCCGCCTGGCTGCCGCACTGCGCGTGCCGTTCGACGCCTGTACCTATGCCGAACAGGTGCACGGCAAAGAAATTCAAGTGGTGACGCGGGAGTACCGCGGAGCCGGGAGAACCTCCCGGGAGGAGGCTCTTCAGAACAAGGACGGCTTCGTAACGAACGAGCCGGGTATCATCCTCCATGCCTTGTTCGCGGACTGCGTGCCGCTCCTTTTCTTCGATCCCGTGCGCAAGGCGGCCGGTCTGGCGCATGCCGGCTGGAAGGGCACCGTGCTGCAAATCGCCAAGGCGACGGTTGAGACGATGAGCGCGGCGTACGGCAGCAAACCGAGGGATATCCTCGCGGCCATCGGCCCCTCGATCGGGGCTTGCTGCTACGAGGTGGACGACGGTGTCATCAGCCGGGTCGATAAGATAGCGGCAGAGCTGCCGGTATATGTGGAAGAACCGTTTTACGTTAGCAAAGGAAACGGAAAATATATGTTAAACTTGCAACAATTGAATCGACAAATTATGATAAAAGCAGGAATTTTGCCGTCAAATATCGAATGTACTGGTTTATGCACGAGCTGCCGCACCGAATTGTTCTACTCCCACCGCAAGGAGAACGGGAAAACCGGCCGGATGGCAGCATGGATCGGACTGCGCGAGTAACGGCGAACCGCCGGATCGCGCCGTCCCGTTGTCAATAAATGAGGTGACGTGAACGTTGGAAGAGCAGCTTAGAGAACGGATACAAGCGGTTGAAGCCCGAATCGCAGCCGCCTGCGAACGCGCGGGAAGGGACCGCAGCGAGGTCCAGGTCATCGCCGTAACCAAATATGTATCGCTAGAAACAACAGGGAAGGCGATCCGGCTCGGACTGAACCATATCGGCGAGAACCGCTGGCAGGATGTCCAGCCGAAGTGGGAAGCTTACGCGGATGAAGCGACATGGCATTTCATCGGGCATCTTCAGACCAATAAAGTGAAGGATGTCGTAGGCAAATTTGCCTATATTCATTCGCTGGACAGGCTATCGCTGGCTGCCGAGCTGGAGAAGAAAGCAGCAAGCCGGGGGCTGACGATACCCTGTTTCATTCAATTGAACATTTCGGGAGAAGATACCAAGTATGGACTTCCGCCGGAGCAGCTGTTCGATTTCGTGAAGCGGATCGCGGCCATGCCGAGCCTTCGGATTGAAGGACTCATGACGATGGCCCCGTATGAGACGGATGCCGAAGCTACCCGTCCGATCTTCCGCGGACTCCGGGAATGGAGAGACCGGCTGAACGAAGAAGGTCATCTCGGCTACGAGGTCAAAGGGCTGTCGATGGGCATGTCGGGCGATTTTGAAGTGGCCATTGAAGAAGGAGCGACCTGGGTGAGACTTGGAACGGTTCTGGTGGGTAAAGAATCATGAAGAAGGAGGAGATGAATGTGGGAGTAATGAACAAATTTATGAATTTCTTGGGTCTTCAAGAGGATGAGGTTCATGAAGAGCACGAACCCCAACGAACGGCCGAGCACCATGAAGAAACTGAAACCTCCGTACCGGAAGCACGTAGAAATAAAGGAAACATCGTAAGCATTCATTCGCAAAAGAATGTCCGGGTCGTGCTGAACGAACCTCGTTCCTACGAGGAGACCCAGGAGATTGCCGACCACCTGCGGAACCGGCGCCCGGTCGTCGTGAATTTGCAGCGCGTGCGTCCGGATCAAGCGACGAGAATCGTCGACTTCCTGAGCGGCACGGTGTACGCGCTGAACGGATCGATCTCCAAGATCGGACCGAATATTTTCCTCTGCACGCCGGATTCGGTTGAAATTCACGGCTCCATCTCGGAAACAATGAATCCTGAGAATTGACTTCCATTTTGAATTAGACGAGGTGAACAGCTTGATTGAAGGCTACATTAGGACACTGATCGATATTTACCAATACGTCATCATCGCCTACGTGCTGCTCTCCTGGCTGCCTAGCGCGAGAGACAGCTTTATCGGAGAAATGCTCGGCAAGCTGTGCGAACCTTATCTTGGTGTTTTCCGCCGCTTTATACCGCCGATCGGAGGCATGATCGATATTTCCCCGATCGTTGCGTTGATAGCGCTGCGGTTTGTAGGAGAAGGCATCATAGCCGTAGTCCGATTCATTATTCCATAACAACGGGTGATGCTTGGTGAGTCATGAGCAGTTATACGGTCATTTCCATCCGGACGAGCATCGGTTCGTGGACAAGGCGGCCGAATGGGTGCAGCGGGCCGAAGAGCATTCCGCGAAGCTGACGGACTTCCTGGATCCGCGGCAGGCCTTTATTCTGATGTCGCTGGTGCAGCGTGGGCGGGATGTGCAGGTACGGTTCGAGGGCGGACATCCCCGGGCGGAACGGAAGCGGGCTCTAATCGCACCGGATTACCGGGTGCTGGACGATGAGGAGATGGGCATCTCGCTCATTGAGGTCACCTCTCCGGATGAGAAGCTAAGCGAGCTGGACCATGGCGATTATATGGGGGCTATTCTGGGACTTGGAATCAAGCGCGACAAAATCGGCGATATCCATGTACGCGATGAGGGCTGCCATTTTCTCGTAGCGACCGAGGTAGCCGACTATATGCGCCTCAACTTGACCCAGGTGCATCGGGTTCATGTGACGACGGAGCTGCTGCCCCTGGACCGGCTTCAAGCGTCCGAGCAGAAGCTGGACGAGATGAGTCTATCCGTCGCGTCATTGCGTCTGGACGGCATCGTCAGCGACGTTTACCATCTGAGCCGGGCCAAGGTGCTTATTCCGATCAAGGCCGGCCGCTGCAAGGTGAACTGGAAGCAGGAAGAGGATCCGAGCAAGCCGCTGCGCGAAGGTGATGTCGTATCGCTACAAGGCTTCGGCCGGTTTAAGGTCCTTGAGCTCGAAGGTCAGACGAAAAAAGGCAGGTACCGCTTAAAAGTCGGCAAATTCATTTGAATGGCCGATTTTTTTGTTTTCGTATGCAGGAATATGCAGGGTCATGTCGAATATAGGATTACGCATAAGAAACGATCCGAATCTGCCGTTTGCAAAATTCGCCGGAGGTGCAGCTATGGCATTAACACCGCTCGATATACATAATAAAGAATTCAGCCGTTCGTTTCGAGGTTATGATGAGGATCAGGTCAACGAATTCCTCGATCAGGTGATCAAAGATTACGAGGCGCTGATCCGCGAAAATAAAGAGCTGCAAAATCAGCTGAATGCGATTCAGGAGCGGCTGGATCATTTTGCGAATATCGAAGAGACGTTAAGCAAGACGATCATCGTAGCCCAGGAAGCGGCCGATGAAGTGAAAACCAATGCGAAGAAGGAAGCGCAGCTGATTATCAAGGAAGCGGAGAAGAACGCGGATCGGATTATCAACGAATCGCTTGTGAAATCCCGCAAGGTAGCCGTCGAGATCGAAGAGCTCAAGAAGCAGGCTTCCATTTACCGCACGCGCTTCCGCACTTTGATCGAAGCGCAGCTGGAGCTGTTAAGCAAAGAGGATTGGACATCACTCGAGCGATCGGGAGTCGAGCAGCCATAATAAGGGCTGGGAGCTTCGGCCGGACCTAAGTGGAGTGAAAGAAAGGGGCTCGTCCGTTCCTTGACTCGGGCTTGCTTTTTCGCTATACTCCTCTATGAGTTCATAAAGCATCAAAGCGTTGACAGGGACAAGTACAATGCACAGTTGGGGCCAGCGAGCCGGGGAGATGGTGAAAGCCCGGACTTCAACCGCATCGGAACATCACCCTCGAGCATCTCTTGAACCCCGCGAGGAGAAGTAAAGAGCATCGGATGACCCCGTTATCGGTCGATAGAGCGAAGATCCCCACGGAACGCTGGCCCAGGCACGCACGGAGGATCTTAACTAGGGTGGTACCGCGAGACTTCTCGTCCCTTTTGGGGATGAGAGGTCTTTTTTGATTGATAAGAATTTATAAGTTTTCGAAGGCTTATAGCTTCGCATTAATCTTGATAAACGCGCTGGTCCTTGTAAGACAAGGACGGCATAGCCGTCCAGATTGACGAGAAACCCGGATAAGTAGAAAAATGCAAAGGTGGTAGGTGGGGTATCCCCTGTAGGAGCGATAGCGTCCGCCTTTGTTATCGGAAAATGACCGCTGCATAGCGAATAAATTGAAAATTTTCCGATAACAACAGCGGCCGGAAGGGGATACCCCACCGGAGTACCAAGGCAGATTTCTCCATTCATGGATTTCTAGGGCAGCCTGGACGGCGTAGCAGTTTATCCTGGATTAGTGAAACAGGCGCACGAATTAAAGGAGTGGATGGATCGATGGATTACGGTAAAACGTTAAACCTGCTTCAGACGGACTTCCCGATGCGCGGCAACCTGCCGCAGGCCGAGCCGAAGATGCAGGAGCAGTGGGAGCAAAGCGACATTTACGCGCAAGTGCAGAAGAGCCGTCAAGGGAAGCCGAAATTTATTTTGCACGACGGCCCGCCTTATGCTAACGGCGATATTCATATCGGCCACGCGCTGAACAAAATTCTTAAGGACATGATCGTTCGCTTCAAAACGATGCAGGGCTACGACGCCCCTTACGTTCCCGGATGGGATACGCACGGGCTGCCGATCGAGCAGGCGATCGCCAACAGCGGCAAGGTCGATCGCAAGAAAATGAGTGTGCCGGAATTCCGGGACTACTGCAAAGCGTATGCGCTCGAATGGGTGGAGAAGCAGAAGAAGCAGTTCAAGCGGCTCGGCATTCGCGGCGATTGGAACAATCCGTATATCACCCTCCTGCCGAAATACGAGGCGCAGCAAATTCGCGTGTTCGGAAGCATGGTGAATAAAGGTTATATTTATAAAGGGTTGAAGCCGGTGTATTGGTCTCCTTCCTCGGAGAGCGCCTTGGCGGAAGCGGAAATCGAATATAAGGACAAAACGTCGACGTCAATCTACGTAGCTTTCCAGGTACAGGACGGCAAGGGCAAGCTGCCGGAGGACGCTTCGATCGTCATCTGGACGACGACGCCATGGACGCTTCCCGCCAACCTCGGGATCTCGATTCATCCGGATTTCGACTATGCGGTAGTGGAGGCGTCCGGCAAAAAATATGTGCTGGCGCAAGGGCTGCTGGAAGCCGCTTCGAAGGAAATCGGCTGGACGGACGTAAAAGTGCTGTCGACGGTCAAAGGCAGCGAGCTGGAGTACGTGGTCTGCAAGCACCCGTTCTATGACCGGACCTCGCTGGTGATGGTCGGCGAGCATGTGACGCTGGAGGCCGGTACGGGCTGCGTGCATACTGCGCCTGGCCACGGGGAAGACGACTTCGTGATTGGCCAGAAATATAACCTCGGCGTATTGTGCCCTGTGGACGATCAAGGCCATTTCACGGCGGAGGCTCCGGGCTTCGAAGGCTTGTTCTATGAGAAGGGCAACAAAATCATTACCGATAAGCTTCAGGAGTCGGGCCATCTGCTGCACATGAACACGATCCAGCATCAATACCCGCACGATTGGCGGACGAAGAAGCCGGTTATTTTCCGGGCGACGGAACAGTGGTTTGCTTCGGTGGATAAATTCCGCCAGGCGATGCTGGATGAAATTAAGCGCATCGACTGGACGCCGGAGTGGGGCGAGACGCGCCTGCACAACATGATCGCCGACCGGGGAGACTGGTGTATTTCCCGGCAGCGTGCTTGGGGCGTTCCGATCCCGATCTTTTACTGCCGCAGCTGCAATGAGCCGGTAGTCAATCAGGATACGGTCGAGCATGTAGCCCGCATTTTTGAGGAGGAAGGCTCCAACGCCTGGTTCCTCCGCAGCGAATCGGAGCTGGTGCCTGCAGGAACGGTATGCCCGAAATGCGGACACGATCATTTCCGCAAGGAAACGGATATTATGGATGTATGGTTCGACTCCGGCTCCAGCCATGTGGCCGTGCTAGATTCCAGGGACGATCTGCAGTGGCCGGCCGACCTGTATCTTGAAGGCTCGGACCAATATCGCGGATGGTTCAACTCTTCTCTCATCACCGGCGTGGCCGTCAAGGGCGAGGCGCCCTACAAAGGCATTCTGAGCCATGGCTTCACGCTTGACGGAGAAGGCCGCAAAATGTCCAAATCGCTCGGCAACACGATCGATCCGAACAAGGTGTGCGACAAACTGGGAGCCGATATTCTTCGCTTGTGGGTATCTTCGGTGGATTATCAGTCCGACGTGCGGATCTCGGATAACATCCTGAACCAGATTACCGAGGTGTACCGCAAAATCCGCAATACGCTGCGTTTCCTCCTCGGGAATTTGTCCGACTTCGATCCGGCCAAGGACCGCGTTGCGGTACAAAGCATGAGCGAGCTCGACCGCTTCGCGCTGCTGCGTCTGCACCGGATGACCGATCGGGTCATCAAAGCATACGACGCTTACGAGTTCCATGTCGTATATCAAGCGGTGCATCATTTCTGCGCGGTGGAGCTGAGCGCATTCTATCTGGATATCCTGAAGGATCGCCTCTACGCCAATGCGGCGGAAGACGGAGCCCGCAAAGCGGCGCAAACCGTATTATATGACGCGCTGACGGCAATAACTAAACTAATTGCCCCGATTCTGCCGCATACGGCCGACGAGGTATGGAATTATATCCCGGGAACGGCGCTGCCGAGCGTGCAAATCGCAGAGCTGCCGGAAGTCGACAGCCGTCTGTTCGACGAGGCGCTGGAAACGAAGTGGGATGCCTTCATCACGCTTCGGGACGATGTGCTGAAAGCATTGGAGGAAGCACGCAAGAGCAAGCTGATCGGCAATTCGCTGAGCGCGGCGGTGCACTTGTATCCATCCGAGGCGACGGCGGAGCTGCTTAAAGGGTTCGACCAGTTGGATCAGCTGTTCATCGTTTCGGCCCTGGAGGTTCATCCTGCAGGCACGAAGGCACCGGAGGATGCTCACGCATTCCATGGCGTTGCCGTGAAGGTGGCGGTTGCCGAGGGAGACAAATGCGAACGCTGCTGGATCGTCACGCTGGAAGTCGGTCATGACGCCGAGCATCCGACACTGTGCAAACGGTGCGCTAGTGTAATTAAAGCTACGGCTGCGGTATAAAAAGAGTAACGAGCTCTTCCATAGAGATAATGCTATGGAACAGCTCGTTATGTTATGATTTGGAGGGAACCGAAAGTGGAGCAGCATCCGAATCACGAAAAGCAGCTTGGCCATATTCAGAAGAAAGTAAATGAAATTGCGGCGAATATCGAGCGGGCGCAGATCGCGGATTATATCGCCCTCATGAACCAGCCGATCCGGCTGATTTGGATTAACCTCATTACAGGAATTTCCAGGGGCGTGGGCATTGCTATCGGCTTTACGTTCTTCGCCTCGACCATTGTGTATATCCTGAAGGCTATCGGGGCGCTGAATCTGCCGATCATCGGAAGCTATATCGCGGATATCGTGCAGCATGTTCAGCGCCAGCTCGAATACCGCGGATATTAGCCCGGACGGCCACAGCTGCCCGCAGACGGTCAGTCGTACCGATCCTCAAGCAGTTCGTCGGGCTCCAATAATCCGTCCCCTTCACCGCCGCGCAAGTAGTCGCGGTAGGCTTGATTGCGGACAACGGAAACGCGCTGTCCGTACATGTCGGTGGCGACGAAGCTCTCGAACGCTTCGACATACCCGTCGTTCTCGTCGGCTTCGATTTCCATCTCGTTGTAATGGTTGGAGACGTTCGGGTTCTCAGCCATGGCAGGCGAATTGGACGAGCCCCAGCTCTCGACAATCTGCCAGGCGTCTTCGCCGTCGAACTGGTTTTGGTCGTCGAGTTCATCGAGACTCGTACGTCCGAACGGCGGCGCAAGCACCTCCTCCTCGACCGGGCGGCGGTCGGAGGAATGCGGATCCGGTACGTGCTCGACGCAGTAGGCGGTCGTCGGGACCGCTTGTAGACGTTCATAGGGGATGGCCTTGCCGCAGGTTCTGCAGGTGCCGTACGAATGGTCCTCGATTCGGGCCAGCGCTTCGTCGATGTCGGTCAGATGGCGTTCGGCATTCTCGAGTAGGGCGATATCTTTGCCGCGTTCGTAGGTTTCGGTTCCAAGATCTGCGGGATGATTATCGTAAGCCGACAATTCGCCGGTTTGGACCCGCTGGGAATCGCCGAGCCCCATATGCTCGTTATCGTTCAAATGCTCTTCGAGCCATTTTTTTTCTTCGCGAAGAATGCCGGTGAGCCGCTGCAGCTGATCGGCGCTGAGGCTCGATTGCGGATGGTTCGTCATGAACGGACGCCTCCTTGTCATGATGCGTAAGTGCTTCTATTTTTTGCGGAAGCCGCGGATTTTAACTAGGAAAATGCTTGTATTGCTGGAAACGAACGACGTTAGGTTGGCCTTGCCAACAATCTACTCGGAGGAGCCAAAAGATGTTGAGATATTATATCTATTCACTGATTATTCTGCTGCTCGATCAAGTGACCAAATGGGTAATCGTTAACCGGCTGCTGCTTGGAGAGTCCCGATCCGTTATCGGCGAGTTTTTCCAAATCACATCCCACCGCAACCGCGGCGCCGCCTTCGGCATTTTGCAAAATCAGCGGTGGTTTTTCGTCGTCATCACCCTGGCTGTAGCGGCCGGCATCGTCTGGTATTTAAGCAAGACGGTAAAAGAAGGCAAGCGTCTCCTGCCTTTCGCTCTCAGCTTGGTATTAGGTGGTGCACTCGGCAATTTCATTGATCGTGCGCTGTTCGGGGAAGTCGTCGATTTCCTGCAGTTGCGTTTTCAGTTCCAATGGTTCGGTACGGCTGTCGATTACACTTACCCGATCTTTAACGTGGCGGATTCGTCCATCGTGGTCGGCGTCATTCTGATCTTCGTAGACTCGCTCATCAGCTGGCGCAAGGAAGCGAAGCAAGCAAGCGAGGCCAAATAAGAAAGCGGGGTTTTGTTGAAGCATGAATGAACAGGACACCGAACGAAATTCCGTTTCGGAGCCCGAGCTGGAGGACCGCCTGGAATGGGTGGCCGTGGCGGAGGATGCCGGAGAGCGGATCGATAAATTCATTACCGAGGCGATGGAGGAAGAAATCTCGCGTACTCAGGTTCAGCAGTGGATCAAGGATGGCTGCGTCACGGTCAACGGTCAGTCGGTAAAGCCGAATTACAAGCTGAACGATTCGGACCGGCTGGAGCTGGTGATTCCGGAGCCGGAAACGTTGGATATAACGCCAGAGCCTATACCGCTGAATATCGTCTATGAGGATTCCGACGTGATCGTCGTGAACAAGCCTCGCGGGCTCGTTGTCCATCCGGCCCCAGGGCACTACAGCGGCACGCTGGTGAACGGTTTAATGTACCACTGCAACGATTTATCCGGGATCAACGGCGTGATGCGCCCGGGGATCGTTCACCGGATCGATAAGGATACTTCCGGCCTTCTGATGGCGGCGAAGAACGATCTGGCCCATGCCTCGTTGACGGAGCAGCTGAAGGCCCACTCGGTCAACCGGAAATATATCGCGCTGGTGCACGGCAACGTGCCGCACGATAACGGGACGGTTGATGCCCCAATCGGGCGGGATCCAAAGGACCGCAAGCTCTATACGGTAACCGAACGCAATAGCAAGCATGCGGTGACGCATTTTGTCGTGCTGGAGCGGCTGGGGGATTATACGCTGATGGAGCTGAAGCTGGAGACCGGCCGGACGCACCAAATTCGGGTGCACATGAAGTTTATCGGACATCCGCTGGTCGGAGACCCGGCTTACGGCCTGACTCGAGAGAGAGGGATTACGATGAAGGGGCAGGCGCTTCATGCCGCGGTGCTGGGCTTTGAGCATCCCCGGACCGGCGAAATCCTGCAGTTCGAGGCGGCGCTTCCGGAGGACATGACGAAGCTTCTGGAAGCATTGAAAACACGCTAGGGAAGAGGAATGCCTAATGGGAGAGCTGGAGCATTTGATCAATCCGCGGGTGACGGATATACAGATTTCGGGGATACGCAAAATTTCAAACCTGGTAAGCCAGTACAATGATGCGGTTACGCTGACGATCGGACAGCCGGATTTTCCGACGCCGGAGCACATTCTCCGGGCGGGCGAACGGGCGATCGCCGAGCATCGCACGACGTATACGCCCAATCCGGGGCTGCCGGAGCTGCGGCAGGCCGCTTCGCAGTTCGTGGAGAAGAAATACGGCCTCCGTTATGGCGGCACGGATGAAATCATCGTCACGGCCGGCGCAAGCCAGGCGCTCGATATTACGCTCCGGACGATCTTGACGGAGGGCAGCGAAGTCATCCTTCCGGGTCCGATTTACCCGGGATACGAGCCGCTGGTGAAGCTGTGTGGCGGTGTGCCGGTGTACGCCGATACGCGCCGGACCGGATTCAAGCTGACGGCGGAGCTGCTGGAGCCGCTGCTGACGGTGCGGACGCGGGCCGTCCTTCTCTGCTATCCGTCCAATCCGACGGGGCGCGTCTTGGCGGAGGACGAGCTGAAGGGAATCGCCGATTTGCTCGTTTCACGTAATGTATTCGTGATCTCCGATGAGATCTACAGCGAGCTGATCTACGATGGAGAGCACCGTTCCATTGCGGCCCTCCCGGGCATGCGGGACAAAACGATCGTTATCAATGGCTTGTCCAAGTCGCATTCCATGACGGGCTGGCGCATCGGTTTCACGCTTGCTCCCGCTTATTTAACGCAGCATATGGTGAAGGTGCATCAATACAATGTCACCTGTGCCAGCTCGATCAGCCAATACGCAGCGATTGAAGCGCTCACCGCGGGGATCGACGACGCGCTGCCGATGAAAGCGGAATATATCAAGCGCCGCGATTTCGTCTATGAGCGGCTGACATCGATGGGCTTCGAGCTGGACAAGCCGGAGGGCGCGTTCTACTTGTTCCCGTCGATCGAGCGGTTCGGCCTCTCATCAATGGAATTCACGCTGAAGCTGCTGGAGACCGAGAAGGTGGCGGTCGTGCCGGGTGATGCGTTTTCCGAATACGGGGAAGGCTTTATCCGGATTTCCTACGCTTATTCCGTGGACAACCTGGAGAAAGCGATGGAGCGGTTGGAGCGTTTTGTCGGACGATTGTAAAAAGAAGAGCTCTGTTCCTTGTTAAAAGGGGCAGAGCTTTTCTTTGTGTACAACGGAAGGGATAAGAGACTTATAGGCCAATGGGCTATCAAGCCCGAGATGGACAAGAGACCCGGATATGCAGAACAATGCAAAAGGTGGTGGGCAGGCTATCCCCTGCAGGAGCGATAGCAGCAGAGGCCGGAGGGGGGCCTCCCCGGGATACCGAGTACCTCCAAATGGCCCGGAAGTCCACTATGTACGACACACCGTCCGTAGTGTGGAGTTTAGCGACCCGAGGTTCACTACAAGTGATCTTGGGTTCACTAAACACGGTAGATACGCAGCATAAGAGGGTCATAGTGAACCACCGGTCTCTACAAGTTAACCCAGGTTCCTCCAAATGGCCCGGAAGTTCACTACAGCGCAGTATACCGTCCGCAGCCTGGAGTTTAGCGACCCGAGGTTCACTACAAATGATCTTGGGTTCACTAACCAACAGCCTGGGGCTATCAAGCCCGATTCTTCAGAGGATTCTTTAGAAATGGAGGAAGCGAACGATGCCATGGACAAAGAATGATTACCCGCCATCCATGAAAAACCTGGAGGCATGGGTGCGGAACAAGGCGGTCGAGATTGCCAACGCTCTGCTGGATGACGGGTAAGAGGAAGGCCGGGCGATTGCGATCGCAACCGCCAAGGCCGAGGAGTGAGACGAGAACCATCCGGAGCACGGCCACAGCGAGCATGAGCTCGAAACGCACGCCGGTCAGAGGAGCCGCGCCAGGTTCCCTCTCCATGTCGTGCCTGACGAAGAGGGCTGGGCGGTTAAGGAAGAAGGGAAGGATGAGCCGCGATAGCTGTCGGGTGCAAAAAGAAAAGGCAACCCGCAAGACCAAGGAATGGGCTTCCGAGGCCGGTACGAGCGCCATTATTCACCGCAAGGACGGTAAGGTGCAGACATCGCACCGGTACAGTTAAACCGGCTGTTCCGACTTCCAGGTCAGGAAGCGGGACAGCAGGCCGATGGCGACGTCAATCGCCGCTTCGTCCGGCTCCAGCTTCGCATGATGCAAGCCGTACGGCGTATTGACGCCAAGCCAGAACATGAAGCCGGGGATATCCTCCAGAAAATAGCCGAAGTCCTCTCCGGTCATCGCTTCCGTGCATTCGATCAACTGCACCCGGTCCTGCTGCGTGCCCCGGATCCAATCCATGAATTCGCCGGTCAGCTTTGCTTCGTTAAACACCTGGCGGTAGTTGGAGCCGTAGTCGATCGAGGCCCGGCAGCCGAACCCGGCTTCAATGCCTTGAACAAGCGCTTCGATCCGTGACTTCACGAGGCTCATCGTCTCGGCGGACAGCGTACGGATGGTGCCTTCGAGGCGAGCGTTCTCGGCGATAATGTTCTGTTTCGTGCCGCCCTCGATCTTGCCGATCGTAATGACAGCGGAGTCGAGCGGGTTCACGTTGCGCGAAATAACCGTCTGCAGCTGGCCGACCAACTGGCAAGCGGCGATCACCATATCATTGGCGTTATGAGGGAAAGCGGCATGTCCGCCTTTGCCTTTCAGGTCGATGAACAGCTCGGACGTGTTGGCGAACAGGATGCCGGGCTTCGTTGCGATCGTCCCTACCGGATATTCCGGAGCGATATGCAGAGCGAAGATTTCGTCCGGCATCCAGTCCCGCAGCTCTTCCGCCTCCAGCATCGGCTTGGCCCCCCCTGGACCCTCTTCCGCAGGCTGGAAGATGAAGGTCAGGTCGTCCCGGATCGGATTCGCGGCGAAATGCGTCAGTACGCCTAGACCGATGGACATATGCAGATCGTGGCCGCATGCGTGCATGAAGCCGGGATGCGTCGAGCGGAAATCATAGCCGGTGTCCTCGGCGATAGGCAGACCGTCCATATCGGCCCGGTAGCCGTAACGGCGCTGCGGGTTCGTGCCCCGCACATTCACGAGAATGCCGGTCCGCCACGTGCGGACCTCGATGCGCTCTTGGGGCAGGGAAGCGAAGTAATCCAGCAGGAAGCGCTGGGTTTTGAATTCCTGGAAGCCCGGCTCCGGAATTTGGTGAAGCTGCCGGCGGATAGCGGCGAACGAGCTTATGGCTTGTACGGACATCAAGAGTAAAGCCTCCTTTTTGTTTGCGGCGGAAAAGGTATACACGAAAGGCCCGGCGGGCTGCCGAGCCTTTGTTTTGCTAACGTAACGGAAATTACAGTGTGCGAAGGTCTTTCAAAATTTCGGTTTTGGATTTCGTTTTGTCGTCGACTTTCTTGATGACGCGGGCCGGCGTACCAGCTACGACCGTGTATTCCGGCACATCCTCAACCACAACCGCGCCTGCGGCTACCACGGAGCCTTTGCCGATGCGTACGCCTTCCAGTACGACGGCGTTCGCGCCGATCAGCACGTCATCCTCTACGACAACCGGCTGGGCGGAAGGCGGCTCGATGACGCCTGCGAGGACGGAGCCTGCGCCGATGTGGCACATATTGCCGACTTGCACGCGGCCGCCGATGACGACACCCATGTCGATCATGGTGCCGGAGCCGATGGATGCGCCGATGTTGATCACCGCGCCCATCATGATGATCGCGTTGTCGCCGATGCCGACCATCTCGCGGATGACGGCGCCCGGTTCGATGCGGGCATTGATGTTTTTGAGGTCGAGCAAAGGAATCGCCGAATTGCGGCGGTCGTTCTCGACGACGAAGTCTTCGATGGCGCCTTTATTCGCTTCGAGCACGGCTTGAATGTCGGACCATTCGCCGAACACGACGCCGCTGTTGCCGGAAATAAACGATTGAACGCCGGCTCCGAAATCGACGGAGGCGAGATCGCCCTTAACGTATACTTTAACGGGAGTTTTCTTCTTGCTGGTCTTGATCAGGTTGATGACTTCTTCGGTATTCATTTGAATCGACATGAGGGTTTTCCTCTCCTTCGGGTTATACTATGGCATGCCGTGGACCGTTTCGCCTCTTGCTTCAAGCAACCGGACAACTCACGAACTACATCTTTTATAGCATAAAATTGCAGGTTCCACAATCCTTGGGAGGGGCAAGCCGATACCTGATCGACACCTATTGACATCGGCCGCCGGACATGGGATAATGCTCGTAACTGAATAGCACCTTTAAAATCAGTCCCGTGAGGCTGGCAAGGTGAACGTAAGAATGGAACGGGTATACCCGGACGCCGCACAGCTTGGCTCGAGAAGCTTAAGTCGGCTGCGTCCAAGCAGGTAGCCTGTTCTGCTCTGGTGTACGCGAGACCTTGCCGAATACGGCAAGGTCATTTTTCGGTTGATAAGAATTTATAAGTTTTTCGCAACTTATAGCTTCGCATCAACCTTGATAAACGTGCTGGTCCTTGTAAGACAAGGACGGCATAGCCGTTTATCCTGGTTAGCCTCACACTAGTTCCAGCCCCGAAGCTCAGAAGGAGGACGTTGCGTCTTGGTGCAGCAAGCGGAGCATGTCATTATGGATGAAACCGCCATGAGGCGGGCGCTGACAAGGATCGCTCATGAGATCCTGGAGCGCAATAAAGGGTTCGAGAACTGCATGCTGATCGGCATCCGCACCCGCGGGGTGTATATCGCGGACCGGGTGGCGGAGCGGATCCAAGAAATTGAAGGCGTTCCGGCCCCGGTCGGCGAGATCGACGTGACGAAGTACCGGGACGACCGCATCGGCTCCCTGGAACCGAAGGGAAGCGGAGAAGAAGCCGCGGGTGCGGAAGCAGGCAGGCTGCAGGTGCAGGGCAAGAAGCTGATCCTGTGCGACGACGTGCTGTTTACCGGCCGCACGGTCCGGGCGGCGATGGATGCCCTGATGGATCAAGGGCGGCCGCAGATGATCCAGCTCGCCGTACTGGTCGACCGGGGACACCGGGAGCTTCCGATCCGGCCGGATTATGTAGGCAAGAACGTGCCGACCTCGCGGCTGGAGAGCATCGAAGTGCTGCTGCGCGAGGTGGACGGAGCGGATCAAGTCGTGATTACGCAACAGAGGAGGACGGGCGAATGACACAAGCTCAGATACAGCACGATAAGCATTTGCTTGGAACGAAGGGACTCAGCGCAGGCGAGCTGGAGTCCATTCTGGATCGGGCACGATATTGGGAGCAGCATCCGGTGAAGAAAACGAATCAGCTGCAGGGCAAATTCGTAGCCAATATGTTCTTCGAGAACAGCACGAGAACACGGTTTTCCTTTGAGGTGGCGGAGAAGCGTCTGGGCGCGGAAGTGCTGAACTTCGCGGCGGCGGTCTCCAGCGTACAGAAGGGCGAATCAATTTACGATACGGTGCGCACGCTGGAATCGATGGGCATCGACGCGGGGGTCATCCGGCTGAAGCCGAACGGCCTGCTCGCCGAGCTGGCTTCCAAAATCAAGGTCCCGCTGATCAATGCGGGCGACGGCAACAACGAGCATCCGACGCAGGCGCTGCTCGATCTTTATACGATACGGGAGCAATTCGGCGAGTTTCGCGGCCTGCACGTCGCCATCGTCGGCGATGTCCAGCACAGCCGCGTGGCGCGCTCGAATCTGTGGGCGCTGAAAACGCTGGGCGCACGGGTGAGCTTCTGCGCGCCGCCGGGAATGCAGGCGCCGGAGCTCGCCGAGCACGCGCCGTATGTCACGATCGACGAGGCGCTGACGGCCGACGTCGTCATGATGCTCCGCGTGCAGCTCGAGCGGCACGAGGGGACGCTGCTTAGCTCCGCCGCGGAATACAGAGCTTCCTACGGGATGACCGTGGAACGCGCCGGAATGCTGAAGCCGCATGCGATCATCATGCATCCGGCGCCGGTGAACCGCGGCGTGGAAATCGACGATGAATTGGTGGAAAGCCCCAAATCGAAGATTTTCAGACAGATGAGCAACGGGGTTCCGATCCGGATGGCTATAATCGAGCGGGCGCTGAGCTAGGACGGCAAGGAAGGCGTGGCAGATTAGCGCTGGTCCGAAGCGTCGGGAGCGGCAAACGAAAATTAGCAACAAATGAAGAGAAGCGGAGGTTCCCATGGGAATTTGGATAAGAAATGCTAGCGTCATTAAGGATGGCAACGAGCTGGAGAAGAAGCACGTGTTAGTGGAAGACGGAAAAATCTCCCGAATCATCGAAACGGACGGCGGCAGTGCGGATTTGACAGGCCACGAGGTCGTCGAAGCGGACGGCAAGCTGTTGACCGCCGGTCTGATCGACATGCACGTGCATCTGCGCGAGCCGGGCTTCGAGCATAAAGAAACGATCGCGACCGGCACCCGGTCGGCGGCGCGCGGCGGCTTCACGACGATCGCTTGCATGCCGAACACCCGCCCGGTGATCGATACGGTAGAGACGGTCAAGTACGTCCTGGATAAAGCGCAAACCGAAGGCGTCGTGCGCGTGCTGCCCTACGGCTGCATCACAAAGAACGAGCTCGGCCGCGAGCTGACGGATTTCGAGGCGCTGAAGGAAGCGGGCGTCATCGGCTTCACGGACGACGGAGTCGGCGTGCAGAGCGCGCAAATGATGAAGGACGCGATGGCGAAGGCCGCTTCCATCGGGCTGCCGGTCATCGCGCACTGCGAAGATAACACGCTGGTCGAAGGCGCGGCCGTCACGGAAGGCGCGTTCGCGAAGAAGCACGGGCTGAAAGGCATCCCGAACGAATCCGAAGCGATTCATGTCGGCCGGGATATTCTGCTGGCCGAAGCGACCGGGGTACATTATCATGTGTGCCATGTGAGCACGGAGCAGTCGGTGCGGCTGATCCGCCAAGCGAAGCAGATCGGCATTAAAGTAACGGCGGAGGTTTGTCCGCACCATCTGCTGCTCTCGGACGAAGATATCCCGGGCGTGGACGACGCGAATTGGAAAATGAACCCGCCGCTGCGTACCCCGCGTGACGTACAGGCCTGCATCGAAGGGCTTGTCGACGGCACTCTGGACATGGTCGTAACGGACCATGCACCGCACAGCGCCGAAGAGAAAGCGCGCGGCCTTATGCTGGCTCCGTTCGGCATCGTCGGCTTCGAGACGGCGTTCCCGCTGCTCTATACGAAGTTCGTCGCGACCGGACAATGGACGCTGCAGTTCCTCGTAGACCGGATGACGAAGACGCCGGCCGAAGTGTTCGGATTGCCATGGGGACGCTTGGCGGAAGGCGCCGCCGCGGATCTGACGCTGATCGACCTGGAGACGGAGAAGGCCGTCGATCCGGAGGAGTTCGCTTCGAAGGGCCGCAACACCCCGTTCACGGGCTGGAAGCTGAAGGGCTGGCCGACGCTGACGATGGTGGAAGGCAAGACGGTGTGGTCCGAGTAATCGAAGCGAATCGCCGCCCTGACATAGCATAAAAAACATTAGTTCTATCACATAAGGTTTTACTTCAGAAAAGGGAGTGACTCAAACATGCAGGCAAGATTGTTGTTGGAAGACGGTACGTTGTTTACCGGCAAATCGTTCGGAAGCGAAGGCGACTCGGTCGGCGAGGTCGTTTTTAATACAGGGATCACGGGTTATCAAGAGGTGCTCTCCGATCCGTCCTACTGCGGACAAATCGTAACCATGACGTACCCGCTGATCGGCAACTACGGCATCATCCGCGACGACTTCGAATCGATCCGGCCGTTCATCCATGGATTTGTGGTACGGGAGCACGAGGACGTCCCCAGCAACTGGAGAGCGGAATATTCGCTGGGCAGCCTGCTGAAGGAGTACGGCATCATCGGGATCAGCGGCATCGATACCCGGATGCTGACGCGCCGCATTCGCCACCAAGGCGTCATGAAGGGCATTCTGACGACATCGAACAAGCGCGTGGAAGAGCTTCTGGAGCAGTTGAAGGCTGCGCCGCTGATGACCGATCAAGTGTCCCGCGTATCGACGAAGAGCGTCTTCGCCTGCCCGGGAACAAGAGAGCGGATCGTCCTCGTGGACTTTGGTTCGAAAAGCGGAATTCTCCGCGACCTGACGAAGCGGAATTGCGATGTAGTGATTGTCCCTCAAGACGCGACCGCAGATCAAATCCGTCGCCTGGCGCCGGACGGCATCCTGCTGTCCAACGGCCCTGGGGACCCGAAGGATGTACCGCATGCAGCCAAAATGATCGCCGAGCTGCTCGGTGAGTTCCCGATCTTCGGCATCTGCCTCGGTCATCAGCTGTTCGCGCTTGCAGGCGGAGCGGATACCGAGAAGCTGAAGTTCGGCCACCGCGGCGGCAACCACCCGGTGAAGGAACTGAAATCCGGCCGCTGCTACATCACCTCCCAAAACCACGGCTACACGGTGAATGAGGAGTCCATTGCAGGCACGGACCTGGAAGTGACGCACATCAACAACAACGACCGCACCATCGAAGGACTGCGGCACAAGAAATATCCGGCGTTCTCCGTGCAGTATCATCCGGAGGCGGCTCCTGGCCCATTCGATTCGAGCTACCTGTTCGACGAATTCCTTGACATGATCCGGGAGCATAAAGCGAATCATCACGCCGCACCGAAGCAGGCTCAAATCGCCGCCGCTTACCAAAGCCGGAACGCGGCTGCAAACGTATCGAAAGGAGAACTTCACTATGCCGAAAAATAATACACTCAAGAAGATTCTCGTGATCGGCTCCGGCCCGATTGTTATCGGACAAGCCGCCGAGTTCGACTATGCCGGTACGCAGGCTTGCCAGGCTTTGAAAGAAGAAGGCTTCGAAGTCGTCCTCATCAACAGCAACCCGGCCACGATCATGACGGACACGAACATGGCCGACAAAGTCTACATCGAGCCGATTACGCTCGACTTCGTTACGCAAATCATTCGTCAGGAGCGTCCGGACGGACTGTTGCCTACGCTTGGCGGCCAGACAGGCCTGAATATGGCGGTTGAGCTTGCCCGTGCCGGCGTGCTTGAGCGCGAGAACGTGAAGCTGCTCGGCACCCAGCTGACGGCGATCGAGAAAGCCGAGGACCGCGACCTGTTCCGCGAGCTGATGCGCGAGCTGGAGCAGCCGGTGCCGGATAGCACAATCGTGACGACAGTGCAGGAAGCGGTCGATTTTGCAAATGAGATCGGCTATCCGATCATCGTTCGTCCGGCCTACACGCTGGGCGGCACGGGCGGCGGCATCTGCGCGAACGAGGCGGAGCTGCTCGAGACGGTATCCTCCGGGATCCGCTACAGCCCGATCGGCCAATGCTTGATCGAGAAGAGCATCGCGGGCATGAAGGAAGTCGAATATGAAGTGATGCGCGACGCGAACGATAACTGTATCGTCGTATGCAACATGGAGAACTTCGATCCGGTAGGCGTTCATACGGGCGATAGCATCGTCGTTGCGCCGAGCCAGACGCTCTCCGACCGCGAATACCAAATGCTGCGCTCGGCTTCGCTGAAGATCATTCGCGCGCTGAACATCGAAGGCGGCTGCAACGTGCAGTTCGCGCTCGATCCGCACAGCTTCCAATACTATGTTATCGAAGTGAACCCGCGGGTGAGCCGCTCTTCGGCGCTCGCCTCGAAAGCGACGGGCTACCCGATCGCCAAGATGGCGGCGAAGATCGCGATCGGCTACACGCTCGACGAGATCGTCAACCCGGTTACGGGCCAAACGTATGCCTGCTTCGAGCCGACGCTCGACTATATCGTATCGAAAATTCCACGCTGGCCATTCGACAAGTTCACGGCGGCGAACCGCAAGCTCGGCACGCAAATGAAGGCGACCGGCGAAGTGATGGCGATCGGCCGTACGTTCGAGGAGTCGATCCACAAAGCGATCCGCTCGCTCGAAATCGGCGTGCACCGCTTGTACCTGAAGGATGCCGAAGGTCTCGACCAGGCGACGCTGGAGCAGCGCCTCGCCAAGCCGGATGACGAACGGATCTTCCTGATCGCCGAAGCGCTACGCCGCGGCTATACCGTGCAGCAGATCAACGATCTGACCAATGTCGACTGGTGGTTCCTGCATAAGTTGGAAGGGCTCATCTTGTTCGAGAAGGAGCTGCAAGCGGCCGAGCTGACGCAGGAGCTGCTCTACGAAGCGAAACGCAAAGGATTCACCGACCGTGCGATTGCGGAAATCCGCCGCCTGGTGGCAGGTCTGAGCCACACGGACGAAGCGGAAGTACGCTCGTACCGGCTCGGCTTCAACCTGAAGCCGGTATACAAAATGGTAGACACGTGCGCGGCCGAGTTCGAGGCTTCGACTCCTTACTACTACTCGACTTACGAGACGGAAGACGAAGTCAAAGAAACGTCGAAGCAGAAAGTCGTCGTTCTTGGCTCCGGTCCGATCCGGATCGGCCAAGGGATCGAATTCGACTACTCCACGGTGCACGCCGTGTGGGCGATTCAAGCCGCAGGCTACGAGGCAGTCATTATCAACAATAACCCGGAGACGGTGTCGACGGACTTCAATACATCCGACCGCTTGTACTTCGAGCCGCTGTTCTTCGAGGATGTCATGAACGTGATCGAGCGCGAGCAGCCGATCGGCGTCATCGTACAGTTCGGCGGTCAAACGGCGATCAACCTGGCCGCTCCGCTGGCCAAAGCCGGCGTTCGCATCCTGGGTACCGATCTCGAAAACATCGACGCGGCGGAGGACCGCAAGAAGTTCGAAGCGCTGCTGCGCGAGCTGAACGTGCCTCAGCCTCCGGGCGGCACGGTCACATCCGTCGATCAAGCGGCAGGCATGGCCTCCCGATTCGGGTATCCGGTGCTGGTGCGTCCGTCTTATGTCCTCGGCGGCCGGGCGATGGAGATCGTCTACTCCGACGAAGAGCTCCTGAGCTACATGGAGTACGCCGTGAAGATCAATCCGGAGCATCCGGTGCTGATCGACCGCTACATGCTCGGCAAGGAAGTGGAGGTCGACGCGATCTGCGATAAGGAAACGGTGCTGATTCCGGGCATTATGGAGCATATCGAGCGGGCCGGCGTTCACTCCGGCGACTCGATCGCGGTTTACCCGACGCAGACGGTATCCGAAGAACTGAAGCAGAAGATCATCGATATTACGACCAAAATCGCGCGCGGCCTCCAAGTGGTCGGTCTCGTCAACATCCAGTTCGTCATCTATAAGGACGAAGTGTACGTGATCGAGGTCAATCCGCGCTCCTCGCGGACCGTACCTTTCCTGAGCAAGGTGACGAAGATTCCGATGGCGAATGTCGCCACCCGCGTCATCATGGGCGAGAAGCTGAGCGACATGGGCTACCAGACGGGCCTTTGGCCGGAAGAACAGTACGTCTCCGTGAAGGTGCCGGTCTTCTCCTTCGCCAAGCTGCGCCGAGTAGACACGACGCTCGGACCGGAGATGAAATCGACCGGCGAAGTCATGGGCCGCGACCTCACCTTCGCGAAGGCGCTCTACAAAGGCTTGATCGGCTCCGGCATGAAGGTGCCGCCAACAGGCGCGATCATCGCAACGGTAGCCGACAAGGACAAAGCGGAGGCAACGGAGATTCTTCGCGGCTTCGGCAAGCTGGGCTACAAGATCGTCGCTACCGGCGGTACGGCCAAAGCGCTCGAGGAAGCGGGGCTTAACGTAACCCGCGTGAACAAGCTGAGCGAAGGCTCGCCGAACATTCTCGACCTGATCCGTAACGGCGAAGCGCACTTCGTAGTGAACACGCTGACCAAAGGCAAGACGCCGGAGCGCGACGGCTTCCGGATCCGCCGCGAAGCGGTGGAGAACGGCGTGGTCTGCATGACCTCCCTGGATACCGTAAAAGCGCTGCTGCTCGTGCTGGAGACGATTTACTTCCAATCCACGCCGATGCCTGCACATCACTAATACCATTCATCCTTAGCACAGCATCCGCAGCTCCGGTCCGTCAAGGACCGGAGCTTTGCCGGGCAGAGGGTTCCTCGAAAGGGGAAGCCTTGCGCGGCAGGCGGAGCCTGTGCTAATCCTATGCTTAGGCGACTTAACCGAATACAGGAGGCGATTGTTGTGGCATTGAAGCCCGAAGCGGCAGCACGGATCATGGTGGCGCTGGATTATCCCGCTGCAGAGCAAGCTGACAAGCTGGTTCGAGCCTTGGAGGGCATCCCATGCTGGATGAAGGTAGGAATGCAGCTGTTTTACAGCGCAGGGCCGGCCTTTGTAGCGGAGCTCAAAGCAAGAGGCTACAAGATCTTCCTCGATCTCAAGATGCACGATATCCCCAATACCGTCAAAGGCGGTGCGGAGAGCATTACCCGGCTGGGCGTCGACATGTTTAACGTTCACGCGGCCGGGGGCAAGCACATGATGGAAGCGGCCCTCGAAGGCGTGGACAAGGCGCTGAACGGCGGATCGCGTCAGCGGCCCCTCGTGATCGGCGTGACGCAGCTGACCAGCACGAGCCAAGCCGTCATGAACGGCGAGATCGGCATAGGCGGGAGCGTGGAGCAGGCGGTCGAACGATATGCCCGGCTGACACAAAGCGCCGGTCTGGACGGTGTTGTCGCTTCCCCGCTGGAAGTGCTGCGCATCAAAGAGGCCTGCGGGAAAGCTTTTCTGACCGTAACGCCGGGGATCCGGCCTGCGGGCGCGGAAATCGGCGACCAGTCGCGCGTCATGACGCCGGCGGAGGCTTTCGCCCAGGGTACGGACTATGTGGTCATCGGACGGCCGATTACGGCGGCTGACAACCCGAGGGCCGCTCTGGAGGCCATCCTCGCATCCATCTAAGTGATCCATTAAATGGAAAAAATATTGATTAATAAGGAGCGTTCCTATGAATACACCATCCATTCGCACGAATCCGCAGCTGTCCGAGAACATTGCAGCCGCCCTGCTGAAGATCGGAGCGGTCGCCCTGCGCCCGCAGCAGCCGTTCACCTGGACCTCGGGCCTCAAATCCCCGATCTATTGCGATAACCGCCTAACGATCTCGTATCCCGAAATCCGGGACATGATCGCGGAAGGCTTCGCATCGCTGATCCGCGATAATTATCCGGATGCCGAGGTCATTGCAGGGGCGGCAACCGGAGGCATTCCGCACGCGGCATGGGTGGCGCAAAAGCTGAACCTGCCGATGGTGTACGTGCGGGACAAGGCAAAAGGGCACGGCAAGGAGAACCTGATCGAGGGCGCGATTCACGCCGGCCAAAAAACGGTCGTCATCGAAGACCTGATCTCGACGGGCGGCAGCTCGCTGAAGGTGGCGCTCGCCGTGAACGACGCGGGGGCGAAGGCGCTGGGCGTGCTCGGCATCTTCTCTTATCAGTTCGACAAAGCCGCCGAGGCGTTCGCCTCGACAGGGATTCCGTTCGAGACGCTGACCAATTATTCCGTCCTGGTCGATGTGGCTCTAAGGCAAGGCGCGATTCAAGCGTCCGATGTGGAAGCGCTGAAGGCGTGGCGCGCGAATCCGAGCGAATACGGCAAGTAAGCTTTTATGTGCATAAAGCCTGAGCAGACCGGCGATGACCGGCTGCGCGGGCTTTTTTTCTTTTTAAATTGGTGATGGGGTCAAGATCTTCATCTAACTTTTACAAATTGACATAAGGTTTTCCTTGTCATATACTTGAAAAGTTTTTAAAAAACCGTATCTTTGTTCGTTTATTTAAAAGGAGCGCATCATATGACTGCAACGCGAAGGCGGACGTCTCCGCTTATCTTCTTAATGATCAATATGTTTATCGCCATGCTGGGGATCGGTCTGATCATTCCGGTGCTGCCGGATTTCCTTAAGGAATTCCAAGCGGGGGGCAAGGTGGCGGGGTATCTCGTATCGGCCTTCGGGCTTACCCAGTTCCTGTTCTCTCCGATTGCGGGAGAATGGTCCGACAAATACGGACGCCGCATCATGATTATTGCCGGACTGGCCCTGTTTGCCGTTTCCAACCTGATGCTGGCCACAGCGACGGAGATTTGGCACCTGTACGCTTCCCGTCTGCTCGGAGGCATCGGTGCGGCGGCGATGATTCCGTCTATTATGGCTTATATTGCCGATATTACGACCGAAGACAACCGCGGGAAAGGGATGGGGCTTCTGGGCGCGGCAATGTCGCTCGGCTTCGTCATCGGGCCGGGCATAGGCGGTTTCCTGGCGGAGTTCGGCATCCGCATGCCGTTCTATGTCTCTGCGGCGGTCGGCGCGCTTTCATTGATCAGCTCGCTGATCTTCCTGTCGGAATCGCTGCTACTGGAGAAGCGTCTCGAGAACCGCGCTTCCCGGGTGAAGAAGGAAAATATTTTCCGCCAGCTGGTTCTGTCGTTTAAAGCGCCTTACTTCATTCTGCTGCTGCTGGTGTTTACTTTAACCTTCGGTCTGGTGAACTTCGAGGCGATTTTCCCGCTGTTCGTCGATAAGAAATTCGGTTACACGGCACGGGACATCTCCATCTTGATTACGGTCGGCGCTTTGATCGGCGCGGTTATTCAAGCGGCGCTGATCAACAAGCTGATCCACCGCTTCGGCGAGAAGGCGCTTGTGAATTTCACATTTTTCTTCTCCGCCGTATGTCTTGTGCTGATGCTTTTTTCAGGGAACTTCTGGTACGTGTTGCTTGTTACGCTCGTGTTTTTCACCCTGACCTCGATCATGCGGCCGGCCATCAATACGCTGCTGTCCAAAATGGCGGGTGAAGAACAGGGCTTCGTAGCAGGGATGAACAATGCCTACATGAGCCTTGGAAATATATTCGGTCCTGCGCTTGCCGGCATTTTGTTAGATGTTCATGTCAACTTGCCTTATTTGGCCGGAGCGCTCGTCCTGCTGTTCAGTCTCGTGCTTTCCGTCGCTTGGAGCCGCAAGAATGCACAGACTGAGGAGAAACGGGAACGGATAGCCTCTTGAATAGTACTTAGACGAACTTTCCGACATCCGCTTCCGGCGGATTCGGAAAGTTTTTTTGTTCGCGCTGATACAAAACAGGCCTGAGGGGCGTCTTCTATATAGCTGCAGCTGAAAGGAGGAATTACGTTGGACTTTCCGGAATCCTATGGTTTTAAAGACCTATTCTATATGCATTACCCGAGCGTCCGCCGTAAATTGAATCATTTGGTTCGCGATGAAGCGGCTGCGGACGATTTGGCGCAGGAGGTATTCCTGAGGCTATACCGCAATCCCCCGGATGACCCTTCGGTCATTGGAGCATGGCTCCACCGGGTGCTCACCCGGATCGGCTACGATTATTTGGCCAAGAGGGTCAGAGAGCGCAATCTGCAGAACAAGCAGGAGCAGCTGGCTCAGGCGCAGCTGGCGTCGGAATCGAACGAAGACATTTACTTGCGGCAGCTGGAGCAAGAGGAAGTCCGGGAGTGGCTGGACGAGCTGCCCGAGCGCGACCGGCAGGTGCTGCTGCTCCGGTTCTCCGGATACAGCTACGCGGAGATCGCCGAGCAGCTTCAAGTGAGGCCGCCGCTCGTCGGGACGCTCATTCACCGGGCCCAGGCGAGACTCAGGCGGCATGCCGAAGCGCAGGCGCAGACAGATTAAGAGAAACGGGAGGAATGAACCATGCCATCTGCAAAGTCGGATGACTTCGATAAACAAAAGCTGGACGAAGCGTGGGCGAAGCTGCAGGCGAAGCTGGCGGAGGAACCGGCGCAGCCCAAATGGGCGGAGTGGAACAAGGCCGGTGCGGAATGGAAGCCGGCGGCTCTGTCGGAGGAGGCTGCGGGACGGCCTGCCGATGAGGCGGAGCTTGACCGGAGCACCGTCCCTGTGAAGCGGGGCGAGCTTGCAGCCGAGACCGGAACGGGAAGCCCCGGAGAGAAGAGAGCCCGGACCTGGCTGACCCGCAAACGCAAGCAATGGATCGGCTTCGCAGCCGCCTGCTGCGTGTTCGGAGCTTTCATCGCTACGCCGGCAGGGAATGAGGCGCTGGCGTCGATTCTGAATAAGTTCCGTATGCAGGACGTTACTGTCGTACAGAAGGACGATCTTCAGCAGTTCTTCAATCAATTCGCCCCGGACGGAACAACGCGGGAGCAAATCAACAAGTTCGGCACGTTCACCCAGAGTTCGGGAACGCAGAGGGGGCAGCTAACGCTGGCAGAGGCCGAGAAGGCGCTCGGCCGAAAGTTGATGGTCCCGGCCGAATACAAGGAAGATCCAGCACGTACGCTTTATGTCGCGCCGTCGAATAAATTGACGCTTCAGCTGCATGTGGATGAGGTCAACCAAGCCTTGAAGCGTCTCGGCGCGAAGAAGCTGCTGCCGGCTTCCGTCGACGGCAAGCCGATTACGCTGGAGCTCGGGGAGACGGTCAACTATCATCTGGGCAACGATCAGAAGAAGGAGTGGTATTCCTTCGCGCAGACGGCCGTCCCGGTCATTACGGTGGATCCGTCGATCCCGGTGGCCCAGGCGCTCAATGCCGTTCTCGACTTCCCGCTGCTGCCGGGCTATCTGAAACAGAGCCTGCAGCAAAGCAGCATTCTGTCCGGCGGCAACATACCGCTTCCGGTTATTGCCGACGGCACGTCCGAGAAGGTGAATGTCGGGGGGACCCAGGTCATCGTAACGACGAACAAGTCCCGGGAGTCGACCTACTACTTCGCAACTTGGGTCAAGAACGGGCAGCTGTATAATTTCGGCGGAGGGAACCGCTATACGAATCAAGAGGCCGTTCTGGCCAAGGTCAAGGAGCTGATCGGATCTTGACTTCGGCTGCGGCGATTCATACGCAAGGCTTGACAAAGGATTACGGCAACGGCCGCGGCTGCCGCAGCGTTACGATCACGGTTAAGGAAGGGGAAGCCTTCGGCTTCCTCGGGCCTAACGGCGCCGGCAAAAGCACGTTCGTCAAAATGCTCGTAGGCCTCATCCGTCCTACCGGGGGCGAGGGCTCCATCTTCAGTGAGGGGATCGGCACGCTGGAAGCGAAGCGGCTCATCGGCTATTTGCCTGAGCTGTACCGTTATCAGGAATGGCTGACCGGTCAAGAGGTGGTGGAGCTGCATGCCAAGCTGTGCGGCATCGGAAAGCTGGAAGCGAAGCGGCGAATTCCGCAGCTGCTGGAGGAAGTCGGGATCGGACTGCGGGGACGCGACCGGGTGAAGCATTATTCCAAAGGCATGCAGCAAAGGCTTGGACTCGCGTGCGCGCTCGTAAGCGATCCGAAGATCGTGTTTCTCGACGAGCCTTCTTCGGCTCTCGACCCGCTTGGGAGAAACGACGTGAGACAGCTTCTCCGAGGCTTGAAGGCGCAAGGCAAGACGCTGTTTCTGAATTCTCATCTGCTGGAGGACGTGGAGGTGTTATGCGACCGGGTTGCGCTGCTGAACAACGGACAGGTGCTGCACTCCGGTTCCGTTGCCGACGTGCTGCAGGAGAAGAGCCGCTGGCACCTGCGTATCGGCGGGATGACGCCGTCATCGCTAACGTGGCTGCAGGAGATGACGGGCTTGCCGCTCCGGACAGCGTCGCTGCCGCTGCCGGCGGGCAGCGATCAGGTCTGGCTCGAGGCCGAGCTGGAGGATGAGGAACAGGTCGGTTGGATCAATATGCTGATTATCGAGCAGGGCATGACGCTGTACGAAGTGACGAAAGCCAAGACGCGGCTGGAGGAATGGTTTGTCAGCGCGGTATCGGGCCTCAGCCACAGGGGGGAGCGTTTATGATAACGATTGTTGGCATGACCTGGAAGGAAATGCTGCGCAAGAAGGTAATGCTGCTGACGCTCATCATGTCGGTCGTTTTCCTGACCGCGTTCTGGTTCGTCGCGTCTGCGCTGGGCAGCAATATGATGGCGGGCCGGGGGAACGTCCCGGGCAGTACGGAATATTTAATTCAACAAGTTACGGCAGGCTCCGTGATCTTGACGCTCGGCTTTTTTTTCGGGGCGTTCGTCATGGCCTTTTTGTCTATTTTCAGCTCGTTCTCGGTTATCGCTGGTGAGGCCGAGCAGGGGGTGCTTCAAGCGCTGCTGCCGCGGCCGATTCCGCGCACACACTGGTATCTTGGCCGATGGCTCGGGTACGTCAGTCTTGGTATTGTATATGCCGCTTTGTTGTTTGGGTCTATTCTGGCGATTACAGCCATCCGCGCGACGATTCCTTCCGATGCGACGGCACTGATCAAGTCCTTTCTTCTGTTCGTCTCCGTGGTGCCGCTGCTCATCTCGCTGTCCATGCTCGGTTCGTGCTATTTCTCCGGGCTGGGGAACGGGGTATTCATGACGATGCTATACGGCGCCGGTTGGCTTGGAGGCATGATCGAGAAGCTGGCGGGCAGCCTGCGCCTGGAAGAGGCCATCATGAAGCCGCTGATGCTCACCGCGGGCATCCTGTCGATTCTGATGCCTGCCGACGCGCTGCAGCGGCGGATGCTGTCCGAGATGTTCAGCTTAACCGAGCTGCAGGATATACTGAATCTGAACAGCCTTTTGGGACCGTTAGGCTTTACCCAGGTGCCCTCCAATGCGTTTCTTTGGTTCTCGGCCGGGTATACGCTGCTTGCCTTGGCGCTCGGGCTGTTGTTGTTCCGCAAGAAGGATTTGTAAGCCAAAAGCATTTGATGCCGCTTCGGAAGCAACCATCAAATGCTTTTTTTGCCGCCTGCTCATTTCCAGCCGAAGGAACAACCAAAAAAGGATAGAGACGCGCAGCATCTTGCCGCACGCTCTATCCTTTTCATTTACTTCTTCAGCAGCTCCCAACGGTACACGTACTCGAACAGGAACTCGAACGCCTCCAGATGCCGCTTCGCCTCGAACGCATTGGCGCCCCAGGCGTAGATGCCGTGCTTACGGAGCAGGATGCCGGGGATTCTAGGCTGAATCGCATCCGGTACGAGCTCCGCAATCCTTGGGATTTCCGCATAGTTGGGGAGAATCGGAATCTCGATTTGCGCATCCTCGTCCCAAATATTGAACGCTTTGATCAGCTCCACGCCGTCCACCGGCACCGAGCCCCGCTCCCAGAATAGCTCGGACGCGAGGTTATTGAACACCGTATGCACGTGAAAAATGGAGCCGGCGCCCGTTTTGCGGTAAATTTCGCAATGAATGAGCGTTTCCGCGGACGGCTTGAGCCCGGTAGTCTCGATCGCCTTGCCGTTCTGGTCCACCAGCAGGTAATCGGACGGCGTATGGACCGACTTGTCCTTCCCGCTGGCTGTGACGGCGAACGCGAACTGCTCGGGGCGGTATTCGCCCACGCGGACGGACAGGTTGCCGCTCGTTCCCGTGAACCAGCCGCGGCCCGCGAACAGCTCCTTCACCTCGCGCAGCTCGGCGTAAGCCTGCTGTTTTTCTTCCAATCGAATGGCGTCAAAGCTCACCGTACCTTCATCTCCTCTAACCGCGAAATCACGTCAAAAAAGTTGTCAAACTTATAATAATTCAGTCCTAGGTCCTCGCACAGCTCAATCAAGTGGGAACGGGCAAACACCGTGTCCACCAGCTTCGCTCCCGCGAAATCGGTAATGCTGTCGCCGATCAGAATCCGTTCGTGCATCTCCTTCGGATAGGAGCGGATGATGGCGGTCTTGCACATGCCGCAGTCGTTATCACACTCGCTGTCGCAGGCGTGCGGCCACAGGATCTTGATGTGAGTCCCCTCAAAGTCGCTCGCATTGCAGTAGATGTGATCCTCCGGTATGGGAAAAGCCGACAGCACCGGGTAAATGAAGAAATCTATCCCGCCGCTGGTGACGAAGAACTCGATGCCTTCCATGCGGCTGTATTCGAGCAACTCGCGGAAGCCGTCCCGGATCGTTACGTTCCCGATCGCGTAATCGACGATCTCTTTCTTGCGCGACGTCGGCAGCAGGGCGAACATGCGGCCGACGCCTTCCCGGACCGAGAGTTCCTTCGATATGACCTGCTGCACCAGCTTGTCCCAGCCCTCCGGCTGAAAATGCTTCATAATGGCCACAATGTTGTCGTTTACCGTGATCGTTCCGTCAAAATCGCAAAAGATGATTTTCCGCTTGCTCATCCCTTCAGCCCCCATGCGGCGATCGCCGCCTTCAGCTCGGGATGTCCTTCGGCGTACTCATCCAGCGGGACGTCTGCGAGGCAGCCGTCAATGGCCTGCCGGAATGCGCGCCCCCCGGCGATGGCGCCCATCGGATGTCCGTGCACGCCGCCTCCGGCATTGACGACGACCTGGGTGCCGAAATCCTTCAAGATCAGCGGCACCAGCCCCGGATGAATGCCCGCCGACGGAACGGGGAAGCTTTGCTTCAAGGAAAGAGCGGAGCCTGCACCAGCGGCATAACGGTAGTCTGCCGCATCGCCTGTCAGCAGCGCGTCCTTGATCGCCATGTTCTCCTCCCGCGGCATCACGACCGAGCCGTAAGGTGAAGGGAACAGCACCAGATCCGCGCCGGCGAGCCGCATCAGCTTGCCGAGCAGCACGGCTGCGGAGATGCCGTGATGAGGCGAAGGGTAGAAAGCGCCGGCCATCGCAGGATGCGCCATGATCGGCACGCGAATGTCCGGGTGCCGGCTGAGCTCGGCCAGCGTGTCGAAGCCGTAGGCGAGCACGTTGAACAGCAGTGCGTTCGCGCCTGCGCCGATCGCTTTCTTCGCCTGCTCCAGCAGGCCGAAGGTCGGACCCGTCAGGTTCGCGGCGTAAAGCAGCTTCTGCCCGGTCTCGCGGCGGGCCTGTTCGGCCGCTTCCATGCAGGCTTCCACGCGGCGTTCGATCGGCGTGAGCGGATTCTCGAACAGGATCTCGTCATCCTTGATCAGATCGACGCCGCCGGCCGCTTGGCTGTAGAACTGCTCCTTCAAAGCGGGGAGGTCATGGCCGATGACGGCTTTGAAGATGCTCATAAGCAGCGGACGGTCCTGTACGCCGAGCAGCCCGCGTACGCCTTCGAGACCGAACTTCGGGCCTGGGAACGCGCTCAAGAAGCTCTCGGAGAACGACAAATCGATCAGCTTGATGCGCCCGTCCATGGACAGCTTGCCGAACACGGTGACGAGCAGCGCTGGAATGTCCCGGCTGAAGTTGACGTCCGGATAAGCGATCCGGATATCCGCATACCGCGCCGAGGCCGATTCCCCGGCCGCCGGCTCGTGGACATCGACACTGACGACGCGTCCGAGGTGCTTTTCCATTTCGGCCTTACGGGCTTCGGGAATGTCGGTCCAGCTGCCGACCGTAAGACCGACGGCGATGCTCTGCGCTTTTTTATGAAAATCCGCCTTCTCTTCAAAGCAGCGGTACGTTGCTACGCAATAAGCTTGTTCATTGGTAAAGCTCACAGCAAGACACCTTCTTTATTTGGTATGGGAAGCGGCGGTGGCGCTGACGGCTTCGCCCATTTCCTGAGCGCGCTCCGTGCAGCGCAGCACGGCGCGGATGACCGCTTCCTGGAAGCCTAAATGATCGAGCGTTTCCAGTGCAGCCTGCGTTGTCCCGTTCGGCGACGTCACTTTGCGCCTCAAGTCTTCGGGAGCCTCGCCGGTCGTTTCGACCATCTTGGCCGCTCCGAGCACGGTCTGAACAGTCAGTCTGCGGGCTTCCTCCGGGTCGAGTCCGCCGCGGACGCCGCCTTCGATCATGGCCTCCATCATATAGTAAATATAAGCCGGGCCGCTGCCCGATACGCCGTTTACAATGTTGATTTGCGGCTCGTCGACGACGGAAACGATGCCTGTCGATTCGAACATGCCGACGGCCAGACGCTTCTGCTCGGCGGAGACGCCGGAAGAGAAGCTGATTCCGGTCGCGCCGAGTCCGATCGTGCTCGACGTATTCGGCATCGTGCGGACGATCGGCTGCCCCGCGGTGCCGAGGATGCCCTCCATCGTACCGATGGACATGCCGGCGATCACCGAGACGATCAGCTGGCCGGGACGGAGCAGCGGCTTCAGCGCCAGCAGTCCTTGGGCCGCGTCCTTCGGCTTGAAGGCGAGCACGAGCAGATCCGCAGAGCGGATCGCTTCGTCGCGCCGGTCCGTTTCCGTCTCGAACGAAACGCCGTACCTGCGGTGAAGAGATTCAAGTCGTTCGCGGTCGGAACGGTTCAGCATCACGATGCGCGAAGTGTCGCCGCTTCCTCCGGATACAAGGCCGCGGACGATGGCTTCCGCCATCGAACCGGCGCCGACGAAGGTGATTTTGGCTTCAGATAAAGTTTGAGTCATGGTTTACGTGCTCCTTTCGTGGGACGGTGTGGAAGGGAAGATCCTTAGCCGCGGATTTGGCCGCTGCCGGTCACGCAGTATTTGCTGGATGTAAGCGCGGGAAGTCCCATAGGGCCCCGTGCGTGAAGCTTCTGGGTGCTGATGCCGATCTCCGCGCCGAAGCCGAACTCGAAGCCGTCGGTGAACCGGGTGGATGCGTTATGATACACCGCCGCCGCATCGACCTCCTGCAGGAAGCGGGCCGCATTCTCCGCGTTTTCCGTCACGATGCATTCGGAATGCATCGTACCGTGGGCCCGGATATGGTCGAGCGCTTCGTCCAGTCCGTCCACAACGCGGATGTTCAAGATGTAATCGCTATATTCGGTATCCCAATCCTCCTGCGACGCTAGGCTAAGGCCCGGCGCCAGCAGCAGCGCGGATTCGTCCCCGCGGAGCTCGACCTGCTGCTGAATGAACTGCTCGGCGAACGTCGGAAGATGCGCTTCCGCGAAACGGCGGTGCAACAGCAGCGTCTCCATCGAATTGCAAACCGAGGGGCGCTGCACCTTGGCGTTAATCGCAATTTGCAGGGCCATATCAGGATTAGCTGATTCGTCGATGTACGTGTGGCAAATGCCGGCTCCGGTCTCAATGACGGGAACGGTGGCGTTCTTGACCACATTCTGAATGAGCGAGGCGCCTCCGCGCGGGATGAGCACATCCAGGAGGCCGTTCAGCTTCAGCATTTCGTCCACGGAGGAACGGTTCGGATCCAGCACGAGCTGAAGGGCATCCGGCGGAATATCGGTCCCCGCAAGAGCGTTATGCAGTACCTCCACGATCCTTTTGTTCGAGGACAGCGCGGAGGAGCCTCCCCGGAGCACGACCGCATTGCCCGTCTTGAGGCAGAGGCCGGCGGCGTCCACGGTTACGTTCGGGCGCGCCTCGTAGATGATGCCGATGACGCCGAGCGGTACGCGGATCTTGCGGATCTGCAGACCGTTCGGACGCTCGAAGGCTTCGAGCGTATCCCCGATCGGATCGGGAAGCTCCGCCACCTCGCGCAGTCCCTGGGCGATGGCTTCGATCCGAGGAAGGTTCAGCGCCAGCCGGTCCAGCAGCGAAGGGCTCGTGCCGTTCTCGCGGCCGCGGTGCAAATCCTCCGCGTTGGCTTCGATAATGGATTCGGCTTCCGCCACCAAAGCGTCGGCCATGCGGAGCAGCGCCGCATTCTTCTGGGCCGTCGTAAGGAGGCCGAGACGCGGAGCGGTCTGTCTCGCGAGCGAAGCCTTGCGCACGACTTCGCTGATCTGCTCGGTTTCCTTCGTAATCATAGGGTATTCCTCCTTTTATTCCTTCAGGATTGGGCGATATCTTGGGCTTTGACCGGCGAAGCCAGCGTAATCCACTCGTCCCGGTGGATCACCTCAATCCGGTACACCTCGATGCGTTTCTGTACTTCCTCGGTGCTGAGACCCGCTACGGCTTGCAGCTGCCAAGCGGCGTAGTTCGTTACGCCCCGGCCGATTGTTTGCTGCGACGGATTGACGACCTCGATCACGTCGCCGGGATGAAATTCGCCGACGACTTCCTTCACCCCGGCCGGCAGGAGGCTCTTTCCTCCGCTGACCAGCGCATGCTCGGCGCCTTCATCCACCGTTACGCGGCCCTGGGGCAGCGAGTGGAAGCCGAGCCATTGCTTCTTCATCGTCAGATTGTGGGCGCGGGTATCGAAGTACGTGCCTTTGCCGATGCCTTCCAGCGCGGCCAGCGCATCCCCGGGCTCGTTCACCCGGCCGACGAACACCGGCACGCCTCCCCGCATGGCGATCCGCGCCGCTTCGATCTTGGAGCGCATGCCGCCGGTTCCGACCATGGAGCCGGAGCCTCCCGCAATGCGGTAAATTTCCTCGTCGATCTCATAGACCCGGTCGATGCGCCGGGCGTCCGCATTTTTGCGCGGGTCCTCCGTATAGAGCCCGTCCGTATCGGTGATAATGATGAGCTTCTCAGCACGCAGCAGGTTCGCAACGAGCGCCGACAGCGTATCGTTATCGCCGAACTTGAGCTCGTCGACGGCGACCGTGTCATTCTCGTTGATAATCGGGACCATTCCCCGGCGCAGCAGTTCTTCGATGGTCATCTGCGCATTCGTGATGCGCTTCCGGTTGGAGAAATCCGAGCGCGTGAGCAGAATTTGTCCTACGCCGATGCCGTGCGATGCAAACGCTTCATGGTAAGCTTGCATGAGCAGCGCCTGCCCGACGGAAGCGGAAGCCTGCTTCTCGTGCAGATGCTTGGGGCGGACGGCGAAGCCCATGGCGCGGAACCCGGCAGCAACCGCCCCCGAGGTGACGAGCAGGACCGGATGGCCCTGCTCCCGCAGCTTCGCCAGCTCCGCGGCGAAGAAGCCGATTTTGTCGCGATTCAGTCCGCCTTCATCGGAGGTTAGCGAGCTGCTGCCGATTTTGACGACTACGGTTTGCTGCATGTCCTTTCACTTCTTTCTGCCCGAGAATTCGTACAACAGGAGGCCAGGATAAACGTCTACGCCGTCCTTGTCTTACAAGGACCAGCGCGTTTATCAAGGTTGATGCGAAGCTATAAGCCCGCGAAAAACTTATAAATTCTTATCAACATAAAAAACGAAAAAGGCCCCGTCCTCTAAGGACGAAAGCCTTCTAACTTCCGCGGTACCACCTTAATTGATGAGATTTATCCTCATCCTTCTTGCTCCCCAATAACGGCAGGGGGCCGTCCAGCTCCTCGCTGGCCGTTCCGGGGTGGGTTCGGGAAGGCGTCACGGTAAATTCTTGCAGCCTGCGGAATTTACTCTCTGAGCGTGCTTGCGTCTTTCCTACTGTTCCCATCAATACGTTTGCTTTCCTACAAGCATAGCATGCAGGTCTTCGTTTGTAAAGGTGCGGCGGCCTTCCGTTCCAAACCGCCTGCACCGTGCAAATGCGGTTTTTCCCGCTGCGTTTGGCCTGATTCAGCAGAGACCTCAGCCGAGTGGAGCAGCCTCTCTAAGTCATCTCCGGGACGGTGTTCGCAGAGCCCGATGCTGACGGTGGGCGCAAGGCCCTCCGGCTCCTCATGATGCATAAACGAGCTGCGCAGGCAGAGCTGCTCCATCAGCCGGACGGCGCATCCTATGTTTAGAACAGCCCCAGCTTGGCGACCCGGTCTACCGCCTCCTGAAGCCGCGATTCCGAGGTCAATAAGCCGAGCCTGACGTAGCCTTCGCCGTTCTCCCCGAATCCGACACCCGGAGCAACGACGATCTTGGCCTGTTCCAGCAGCAGATCGGACAGCGATTCCGAAGTATAGCCCTTCGGCACCGGCAGCCAGGTGAAGAACGAGCCACGGGAGCGGCCCGCATGCCAGCCGATCCGGTCAAGCGCCCCGTACAGCGCCTCGCGCCGGCTTGCGTATACGCCGACAAGCTCGTTCACGCAGTCCTGGGGACCCGTCAGAGCCGTCGCCGCAGCGACCTGGATGCCGCCGAACAGGCTGCAGTAGTAGTGGTCCTGGATCAGGTTGATCAACCTGATGATTTCCGCGTTCCCGATTGCGAAGCCGACGCGCCATCCGGCCATGTTGTACGTCTTGGAGAGCGTATAGAACTCTACGCCGACCTCCTTGGCTCCCGGCAGCTGAAGAAAGCTGATCGGGCGCTGTCCCTCGAAGCCGATGGCCCCGTAAGCGAAATCGCTGGCCACGACGATATTGTGCTTCGCGGCGAAGGCGATGGTTTCTTCGTAGAAGGAGGCCGGAGCGGTGGCTCCTGTAGGGTTGTTCGGATAGTTGATAAACATCAGCTTGGCGCGGTTCACGTCGTCCTGCGAGAGACTGCCGTAGTCCGGCAGGAAGGCGTTGGACTCGCGAAGCGGCATGAAAGCCATCCGGGCCCCCGAGAGCGCGACGCCGGACCAGTAGTCCGGGTAACCGGGGTCGGGAACGAGGCAGACGTCGCCCGGATTCAGGAGGCATTGGGCGATTTCGACGAGCCCGGTTTTGCCGCCGAACAAGATGGCCACTTCCTTCTCCGGATCGAGGTCGACGCCGTAATCTTCCTTATAGCGGTGAGCGACCGCTTCCTTCAGAAACAGATAGCCGTTAAACGGCGGATATCGGTGGTACTGCGGATTTTCCGCGGCCTCCTGCAGCGCTTTGACGATATGCGGCGGGGTAGGACGGTCGGGGTTGCCTTGACCGAGGTTAATGACATCGTGGCCCGCCGCGATTTGCTGGTTCGCCTTGGCGACGAGCTTGGCGAAAAATTGGGTCGGCAATCCCGTCATCCGGGCGGCCGGCTCGATGGAAAACGAAGAGACGGCGTGTTGCAATGGATTGGACATGTATGATTCACTCCGTTACGCGTGTGATAGGATAACAGCCGGACGAAGCCGAGAGTTAGCATAAATTTATCACGAATGGAAGCCGTGTACAACGAGGTTTGAGGAGAGGTTTCTAATATGGAGATAAAAAGACTAGCGCACTTGTAAAATGGTGGTATATTAAAGTTATAAGTTTTACTATGTAAAAATATATTTCATTCAATGAAACAAAAACGAAAATTAATTCATCATTTTAGAAAGAAGGGATCCGTCATGCCCATTTCCTTTCATGATGATAAAAATAAATACTCTTATACCGGTCGCCATGCGGACGCGGATTGGCTTAAGCTTGTCGGCCCGAGGCTTCCCGGGCTGAAGCATGCGGCAGACGTCGGCTGCGGAGGCGGCGTCTACAGCGCGGCGTTTGCGGAGCTCAGAGCAGAAGCGGTTCGGGGCGTCGATTTCTCCAAGGCGATGCTGGACTGAGCCAGGGAACACTGCGCCGTCTATCCGCAAATCGCGTTTCAGCAGGGCACAGCCCAAGCGACCGGACTTCCCGGAGATTGGGCGGACGCCGTGCTCGAGCGGGCGCTGATCCATCATTTGCCGGAGTCGGAGCTGGAAGTCGTATTCCGGGAATCCCGCCGCATATTGAAGCCGGGGGGCGTTCTGATCGTGCAGGACCGGACGCCCGAGGACTGCGTGCTACCTGGAAGCCGGGAGCATCTGCGGGGCTGCTGTTTCGAAGTATTCCCGCGCCTGATTCCGCTGGAGACGGGCCGCAGACATTCCGCATCGGCCGTCCTCCAGGCGCTCGAGAAGGCGGGCTTCGGCCAGGTCGAAGAGGTGAAACTGTGGGAGACCAGAAAGCGTTACGCCGGTTGGAGCGAATTCCGGACGGAGCTGCTGGGGAGGGCGGGGCGGTCGATTTTGCATGAATTGAGCGATGAGGAGCTGGTGCGGCTGGCGAAAGAGATCGAGCTGCGCTATGCCTTCCAGGAGAAGGAAGAGATTGCCGAGAAGGACCGCTGGACCGTCTGGTTTGCCAAGGTCCGTTGAACTTGCGGGCCGGTTGCACTATGATAAGAAGATATGAACACGGGTGACTTATTACCGTGAGATAGGCATGGGAAGGGGAAGGGCTATGACCCAGAAACAATGGAAGCTCGCGCTGCTGCAAATGGACGTGTCCATCGGCGAGCCGGAGCGCAATTTTGCCCGGCTGGAGGAGCTGCTGGAGGAAGCGGTGAGCCATGAAGAGAAGCCGGATGTGATCGTGTTTCCCGAGATGTGGAACACCGGCTATGCGCTGGATCGGATTCATGAGCTGGCGGACCGGGAAGGCGAGCGCACGGAGCGGCTGCTCTCGGGCTTCAGCCGGAAGCATGGCGTGAATGTGATCGGCGGGTCGGTGGCCGATAAGCGCGGAGACGACGTTTATAATACGATTTATGCGTTCGACCGCAGCGGAAGCCGAACGGCGGACTATTCCAAGATTCATCTATTCCGGCTGATGGATGAGGAGAAATATTTGCAGAGCGGAGACCGGGTCGGGGCGCTGGAGCTGGACGGGATACAGGCCGGCATGATGATCTGCTACGATATCCGGTTCCCGGAGCTGTCCCGAAAGCTGGCGCTCGGCGGCTCGCAGGTGCTGTTCGTTCCGGCGGAATGGCCGAATCCGCGGCTCCACCACTGGCGTACGCTGCTGATGGCGCGCGCGATCGAGAATCAGATGTACGTCGTCGCCTGCAACCGCGTCGGCGTCAGCGGGACGACCGAATTTTTCGGCCATTCGATGGTGATCGATCCGTGGGGTGAAGTGCTCGCGGAGGGCGACGGGACCGAACGGATCGTCCGCGCGTCCATCGACCTGGAGTTAGTGGAACAGGTTCGCAGCAAAATTCCGGTATTCGAGGACCGGAGACCGGCATTGTATTGAATAAGGGAAGGGCCGGCCTCTTAATGGGAGGACCGGTCCTTTTTCATAACTTCGCGGAACGTGGCCATGAAGGCATCTACGGCTTTGGACAAATATCGGCCCTTGCGGTAGGCAACCACCAGCGTGCGGGTCGGCGTGCCCGCCAGAGGCAGGTATGCCGGGGCAAGCTCGCTCCAACGGCCCCTCGACACCATGTCCGGAACGAAGGCAATGCCCATGCCGGCGGCGACCAGCGATTGGACGGTCTCGATGTTGCTGCTCTCGAATACGATATTCGGCTCGAAGCCGGCATGCTCGCACAGCTCGAGCGTAATTTGCCGAAAGCCCTGGCCTTTCTTCAAGGCGATAAACGGCTCGTCCTGCAGCAGGGCGATTTCGACGGGCTTCAGCTTGGCCCGTTCCTGATTCCCGGCATTCAGCGGATGCTGAGGCGGGACGGCGAGCACGATTTCTTCCTCGATCACCGGCTCGTATGTCAGCGCATCGTCCATGAGCGGCAGAGAAAGCAGGGAAATATCGGCTTGTCCGCTTGCCGTGAGCTGCTCGAGATTTGCCGTCGTATCCTCGACGAGGTGGACGTCGATCTCGGGGTATCTTTCCTGGAAAGCCGGCAGCACCAAGGGCAGCACGTGGGCGCCTGTAATCGGCAAGCTGCCGACGACAAGCTTGCCCCTCCTCATCTGGGAAATATCCTCCATCTCCTGCTTCAGCTGCTCGACCATGTCGAGAATCTTCTGAGCCTTCTCAACGAACAGCGAGCCGGCATAGGTCACTTCGACAGAGTTGGTGGTCCGCTGGAAGAGCAGGACGCCGAGCTCCTTTTCCAGCTTGGACAGCTGCTGGCTGAGGGACGGCTGGGCGATATGCAGCTTTTCGGCGGCGCGGGAGAAATTTTTGTGGGTGGCGATTTGCAGGGCGTATTGCAGCTGGCGAAGCTCCATGGCGGCGATCTCCTTTGTACAGGGAATTGGGCAGTTCTTATAATGATTGCCTATCAATCTTATAGATATTATATCTTGGAACAATGAAGTTGAACATGGTACTATGAATTCATCATTAATGAATACCGATTACCGTACTTATAACGATTGAGGTGGAACTCATGGCAAAAACAATGTTCGAGAAAATTTGGAACAATCACGTCATTCATTCCGAAGAGGGCAAGCCGAGCATCATTTACATCGACCTGCAGCTCGTGCACGAGGTAACCTCTCCGCAGGCATTCGAAGGCCTCCGCATGACAGGCCGCAAGGTGCGCCGTCCGGACCTTACGTTCGCAACGATGGACCACAACGTGCCGACGAAAGACCGTTTCAATATTACGGATCCGATTTCCAAGCAGCAGATCGACACCCTCTCCAAAAACTGCGCCGACTTCGGCGTAACCCTGTTCGACCTGGACAGCATCGACCAAGGCGTCGTGCACGTTATGGGTCCTGAGCTCGGCCTGACGCATCCGGGCAAAACGATCGTGTGCGGCGACAGCCACACGTCCACGCACGGCGCGTTCGGTGCACTTGCCTTCGGGATCGGAACGAGCGAAGTCGAGCACGTGCTCGCCACCCAGTGCCTGCAGCAATCGAAGCCGAAGACGCTGGAAGTGCGCATCAACGGCAAGCTGAATCCGGGCGTAACGGCGAAGGACTTGATCCTCGGCGTCATCGCGAAATACGGTACGGACTTCGCTACGGGCTACGTTATCGAATATACGGGCGAAGCGATCCGCGGCCTGTCCATGGAAGAGCGTATGACCGTCTGCAACATGTCCATCGAAGCGGGCGCAAGAGCGGGCCTGATCGCACCGGACGAAACGACCTTCAATTACCTGCGCGGCCGTGAATATGTACCGCAAGGCGCAGACTTCGACGCTGCGGTTGCTCAGTGGAAGCAGCTGACCACCGATGAAGGCGCCGTATATGACCGCGTCGTCGATTTCGACGCCGATAGCCTCATTCCGCAAGTGACCTGGGGAACGAGCCCGGGCATGGGAACGAACGTCACGGCAACCGTGCCTAACCCGGCCGATTTCGCAACCGAGAACGAGCGCAAAGCGGCGGAGAAGGCTCTCGAGTATATGGATCTGAAGCCGGGCACGCCAATGACGGAAGTGGCCGTGGACTATGTCTTCATCGGCTCCTGTACGAACGGCCGGATCGAAGACCTGCGCGCCGCAGCGGCGGTGGCTCAAGGCTATCAAGTATCCCCGAACGTTACGGCAATCGTCGTACCGGGCTCCGGCCGCGTGAAAATTCAAGCGGAAAAAGAAGGCCTCGACAAAATCTTCACCGAAGCCGGCTTCGAATGGCGCGACGCGGGCTGCAGCATGTGCCTCGCGATGAACCCTGACGTGCTTCAGCCGGGCCAGCGCTGCGCATCGACGTCCAACCGGAACTTCGAAGGCCGTCAAGGCCGCGGCGGACGTACACACCTGGTGTCTCCTGCCATGGCGGCAGCGGCAGCGATCGAAGGCCGTTTCACTGATGTACGCGGCTGGAACTTCAAAGTAAAACAAGAAGCTTAATAACATAACCAAATCTTAAAGCGAGGGTTAACGATATGGAAGCATTCAAACAGCATACCGGTTTGGTGGGACCGGTCGACCGCGTCAACGTAGACACGGACGCCATCATCCCTAAACAATTCTTGAAGCGCATCGAGCGCTCCGGCTTCGGCCAATTCCTGTTCTACGAATGGCGCTTCGACCAGCAGGGCAACGTCATTCCGGAATTCAGCTTGAACCTGCCGCGCTACCAAGGCGCATCAGTTCTGATCTCCCGCGCCAACTTCGGCTGCGGCTCCTCCCGCGAGCACGCGCCTTGGGCGATTCAGGACTTCGGCTTCAAGGTCGTGATCGCGCCGTCGTTCGCCGACATTTTCTACAATAACTGCTTCAAGAACGGCATCCTGCCGATCAAGCTGAGCGAAGAGCAAGTGGAAGAGCTGTTCCAGCGCACCGCTGCGAACGAAGGCTACCAGCTCAACGTCGATCTTGAAAACAAGACGATTAACGACGGCCAAGGCCTCAGCATCGCCTTCGATCTAGATGAGCACCGCCGCCAGTTCCTGCTGCAAGGTCTTGACGATATCGGCCTGACGCTGCAGCATGAAGACAAGATCACTGCGTACGAAGCGGCTCATCAGTCCCGTGTGGCTTACAAATAAGCGTATCCGAAGTCCGTTCGCTTCCTTTACCCGGGAGCGGCGGGCTTTTTCATTTGTTGATAAGAATTTATAAGTTTTTCGCAAATTATAGCTTCGCATCAACCTTGGTAAACGCGCTGGTCCTTGTAAGACAAGGACGGCGCAGCCGTTTCTCCTGGTTCCGGGGTCCGTCCAAAATTCCTCAAATCGTCAGGAGTTTGTTGCATGGCTGTGATTTCCGTCCCATCATTTGCTTCGCCGATTGTGTATAATAAGCACTGGAAGGTATAGGAAAGGGTGAGGCAGGATGCTGTTCAACAAAGTGGGAGTCGTCGGCGGCGGTACGATGGGTCAGGGCATCGCGGAAATGCTGGCAGGTAAAGGTCTCGATGTCCTACTCATCGAACGGACGCCGGATAAGCTGGAGGCCGCCTGGCATCAAATCGAGGTCAGTCTGGACAAGCAGCTGGAAAAGTGGGCGATTACGCCCGTAGAGAAAAAAATCATTTTATCCAAAATCAGCAAGGTGACGGAGCTGAGCTCTTTAGCCGATTGCGATATGGTTATCGAATCGATCAGCGAAGAACTGGATGCGAAGAAGGAGCTGTTCCGCAGACTGGATGTCATCTGCCCGGAGCATGTCGTGCTCGCAAGCAATACGTCCACGCTGAGCTTGACCGAGATTGCGGCGGAGACGACACAGCCGGAGCGGGTCATCGGACTTCATTTTCTATATCCGGTATCGAAAATCCATTTAGTAGAAATTATAAGAGGGCTGAAAACGAGCGAATCCACCTTCACGCTGACCAAGAAGTTCGTGGAGGAAACAATTCAAAAGCGGGGCATTCAAGTCTATGAATCGCCTGGCTTCGTGACCACGCGGCTGATCTGCGTGCTGATCAACGAGGCGCTTCACGTGCTCTCCGAGCGGGTGGCAAGCGAAGAGGATATCGATAACGCGATGCGGATCGGGTACGATTTTCATTACGGGCCGCTGGAGATGGCCGACCGGTTCGGGCTTGACTCGGTGCTTGTGGCCATGGAGCGCATGTTCCGCGAGTTCGGGGATCTGAAATACAGGCCCGCCGTGCTGCTGAAGCAAATGGTGCGTGCAGGACACCTCGGAACGAAGACGGGACATGGCTTTTTCCGCTATGATAAGGATGGTGACCGGCTGTGAACATACTCGTAATTAACGCAGGGAGCTCCTCGCTGAAATTTCAATTGTACGATATGACGGACGAATCGGTGCTGGCAAAGGGCAAGGTGGAGCGGATCGGAATGGAGTCCGCCATTCTTTCCTACGAGCCGGCGGGGAAGCCGGAGGTGAGGGAGGTCCGTGAAATTCTGGAGCATACGACGGCAATCCGCAAGGTGCTCGATATTCTGGTGCACAAGGAATTCGGGGTTTTGAAATCGGCCTCCGAAATCCAAGCGGTCGGGCACCGCGTCGTACACGGGGGCGAATCGTTCTCCAGCTCCGTGCTGATTGGCGACGAGGTGAAGCGGGAGATCCGGCGGCTCTTCGATCTGGCTCCTCTGCATAATCCGGCGCATATGCTCGGGATTCAGGCGGTGGAGGCGAACATGCCGGACATTCCCCAGGCGGTCGTATTCGATACGGCGTTTCATCAGACGATGCCGCCTTTTGCCTACCTTTATCCGATCCCGATGGTGCTGTATAAGAAGCATAAAATTCGCCGTTACGGCTTCCACGGCACATCCCATGCCTACGTGAGCGAGCGGGCGGCTGCTTTTCTGGGGAAGCCGCTGAAGGAGCTTAAGCTGGTGACCTGCCATATCGGCAACGGGGCGAGCTGCGCTGCAGTGATGGAAGGCCGCTCGGTGGATACGAGCATGGGGCTTACGCCGCTCGAAGGGCTCATGATGGGTACGCGCAGCGGAGACATCGATCCGGCGATCGTGCCGTTTGCGATGAGCAAAGAGGATCTGACGCTGGCCGAGGTCAATTCGATGCTCAACAAGCATAGCGGACTCCTTGCGATTTCGGGCCTCAGCAGCGACATGCGCGAGATAACCGAGGCGCGCGAGGCGGGGGACCGGAATGCGGCGCTCGCTTTTGACATGTACGAATACCGGCTGCGCAAATTCATCGGTTCGTATGCGGCTGCGATGAACGGCATCGACGCCATCGTTTTTACGGCGGGCGTGGGCGAGAACTCGGCGGCGCTGCGTGCGGCGGTTTGCCGCAACCTGAGCTTCCTCGGCGTGAAGCTGGACGATGCCGCGAATGAAGCGAGATCCTCGGAGGAACGGGCCATTACGACGCCGGATTCGCCGGTGGCCTCGTTGGTCATCCCGACGAATGAGGAGCTTGTGATCGCGCGGGATACGCACCAGTTGATTTTAAACAGGGATCATGTAGTATAATGATAGAGCGCGGTTAATAGCGAACGTATGTTCACCACATCCATTTGAAGGAGGTTTTCGGTTAATGACCCGTAATCTTTGCATGATCCGCGAGGCGGATCGACATATAGAGCAAACCGTCACGATCGGCTGCTGGCTTCATCACATCCGTTCCAGCGGGAAGATCCGTTTCCTGCAGCTGCGGGACGGATCCGGTTTTATTCAAGGCGTCGTGGTGAAGAGCGAAGTCAGCGAGCAGGTGTGGGAGGATACCGGGAAGCTGACGCACGAAAGCTCGCTGTATGTCACAGGCATCGTCCGCGAGGATACGCGCAGCAAAGGCGGCTTCGAGCTGACGGTGACCGGCGTCGAGATTATTCAAATATCGAGCGAATACCCGATTACTCCGAAAGAGCACGGCGTCGACTTCCTGATGGACCACCGTCATTTGTGGATCCGGTCGCCGCGGCAGCGGGCGATTCTCGTCATCCGGGCGCAAATTATTCGGGCGATCCAGCAGTTTTTCGACGAGCGGGGCTTCCAGCTGGTGGATCCGCCGATCTTGACGCCATCCTCCTGCGAAGGAACGACGAATTTGTTCCATACGAAATATTTTGACGAGGACGCCTTCCTGACACAAAGCGGTCAGCTGTATATGGAAGCGGCGGCGATGGCGCTCGGCCGGGTGTATTCGTTCGGACCGACGTTCCGCGCGGAGAAGTCGAAGACGCGGCGCCACCTGATCGAATTCTGGATGATCGAGCCGGAGATGGCGTTCGTGACGCACGAGCAGAACTTGGAGATCCAGGAGCAGTTCGTTTCTTTCGTGGTGCAGTCCGTGCTGCAGCACTGCCGGAAGGAGCTGGAGACGCTGGAGCGCGATATCAGCAAGCTGGAAAAAATTCAGGCGCCTTTCCCGCGGATTACGTATGACGATGCGGTGAAATTCCTGAAAGCGGAGGGCCACGAGTTCGAGTGGGGCGAGGATTTCGGCGCGCCGCATGAGACAGCAATCGCTCAAAATTACGAGACGCCGGTATTCATTACCCATTATCCGACGGAAATCAAGGCGTTCTACATGAAGCCGGACCCGAACCGGCCGGAGGTCGTGCTGTGCGCGGATATGATCGCGCCGGAGGGCTACGGGGAAATCATCGGCGGCAGCCAGCGGATCGACGATCCGGAGCTGATGGAGGAACGCTTCAACCAGCATGAACTGTCTTGACCTGCGCCGATACGGCTCCGTGCCGCATTCGGGCTTCGGACTTGGTCTCGAGCGGACGGTCGCTTGGATTTGCGGTCTGGATCATGTGCGCGAGACGATTCCGTTCCCGCGGCTCTTGTACCGCTTGTATCCGTAATGAGGGAAGAAACGAGGGGCTTGCATGCGACGTAACGTTTCGACTGACGAACTGTCGTCCGTGCTGCTCACGGGCTGGCAGGACGGGCACGTGGATGTGCCGTACTGGCTGCTGCGCTATTATACCCGGGTCGGCATGAATGAATTGGATGTGATGCTGGCGCTGCATGTGATGGCATACCAGCAGAAGGAGTGCAAGGATTTCCCTACGCTGGAGGAGCTCCAGCAGCGTATGTCGGTGAATCAGGAGCGAATCATCGCCGTGCTCCAGAAGCTGCTGAAGGCGGGGCTGGTCGCGATCGACGAGCACGACGATCCGGCGACGGGCGTTCACGGCGAGAAGTACAACTGGAAACCGCTGATGGACCGGCTCGCGGCGTGCCGCCTGGAGGAGCTGCGGCTGGAACGCGAGAGCGAGGAGCTGAACCGGAAGTCCGGGGAAGCGCAGCGCCGTGACATCTTTACGATCTTCGAAAAAGAGTTCGGCCGTCCCCTCACGCCCATGGAGCTCGAATCGATCTCCGGCTGGCTCGACAAGGACGGCTACGCGGAGGAGCTGATTCTTGCCGGCTTGAAGGAAGCGGTCTTCGCCGGCAAGGTGCACTTCCGTTATATCGACCGGATTCTGCTCGAGTGGCAGCGGAACCGGGTTCAGACGGTGGAACAGGCGAAGGAGCATTCGCAGCGGTTCCGCTCGATGCGCTGACAATAATAGAAGCCCGGCTGTCCCCTGGAAGGGGATGGTCGGGCTTTTTGCGTTGAGAAGATTTTATAAGTTTTCGTAACTTATAGCTTCGCATCAACCTTGGTAAATGCGCTGGTCCTTGTAAGATAAGGACGGCGTAGCTGTTTATCCTGGGCTAGCCGAGCAGCGCTTCGAGCTCCGTGTGGCTGCGCTCACGGGCAAGATCCAGCGGCGTCTGGCCTTGATCGTTCGCGGCGCGTAGATCGGCGCCGCGCTCCAGCAGCAGGCGGACGAGCTCCGCCTGCCCGTTATGGGCCGCCGAGTGAAGCGGCGTCCAGCCTGCCTGCTGGCGCGCGTTCACGTCCGCGCCGTGCTCGATCAGCATGCGGGCCAGCGCCGCATGCCGTCCCGCCGCCGCGGAGTGCAGCGGCGCCACCCGCATCGCGTTCTGTGATGCGGCGTTCGCGACCGCTCCGCGGGCGAGCAGCTCGGCTGCGACGTCCTCGCGGCCGAAGAACGCGGCCAGGCCGAGCGACGAGAAGCCGTCGTGCGACCACGCGTGCACGAGCTCCGGGGCTTCGGCCAGCCGGTCCCGTACGGCGTCCAGCCTGCCCACGGCCGCCGCCTCGAACACATTCAGCTCGGCTCCGAGCTCGAGCAGCAGCTGCACTACATCGCCGGCGCCGTAATACTGCGCCAGCAGCACGGGACGGCTGCCGTCCGCGAGCACCGCGTTCAGCAGCCCGGGATGCTCGTCCAGCTGTGCCCGGACCGCTTCCGCATCGCGTTTCTTGATGGCGTCTTCCAAGGCATTTAAGATGTCAACGTTCATGCGATCTCCGCCTTTTTTTGTTAATTGGCTTTCAGGGCTTTCATGTGATGACCAAAATATACCAAAGACAAGGGGCGGCAGTCCATATTTTTTGCTGCCTGAAAGTTATCTCTCCAATGATCTAACTTCCCAAGAACATGAGAATAAAATGACGCTGCACGTAATTACAGAAAAAGGAAATTCCTATCCATATATCGAATACCTTAGCGTTATTCATTCCTCAAGGCTTGGAGGTCGCAAAATATGCACCGATCCACTGTATATATCAAAGGTAAATTGAACTCTAACGGAACAGTTATCTTACAGGAGGCTCTGATCTATGCGTACAACTTTCTTTCTTGTCAGGCATGCTATAAAAGAAAAGGCGATCGGAGATGTCCCGATAACCCCCAAAGGGATATTGCAAGCATCATCGACAGCCAGACATTTTTGTAATTTGCCAATAACTGCCATAGTTACAAGTCCGCTTCGAAGAGCGAAAGAAACCGCCGAATATATTTCATTCAAGACGAAATCAAAGAAGATTGTCGTTTGCGGGAACGCGCTAACTGGGGCGATTTACCGGAACAAACGTTTGATGATTTTGTGGCGATGTGGGAGCGATGTACACGTGAACCCGAATATATACCACCCTTAGGTGATTCTGCGAAACGAGCAGGTGAACGTTTATCCTCTTTATTATCGGAATTGGCAAAAAAACACCCGGCTGAAAGCAACATTGTCATTGTTACTCATGGAGGATTAATAACCGATTTTCTGGTTCATACATTTCCCGAGAACCAACTAAATATTTGGCATCCTAATTTTGTAGCCGTACAAAGCGAGTTGGTTCCTGAGTGTTCAATAACAACACTAATTTATGAAAATGGAAATTATAAAATAGAAGCCTTTGCATCCGTCGAACATTTAAATTAATACCATAAGAATTTTGCTGGCAATGGCGCTCCTACGCCATCAAGATATGGAGTCCAACCATAAACAAATTCTGCAGGAGTGCTGTCCCGACTTACGTGTAACAGCTTTCGTCCTTACCCCAACCTTTCTCTCCCGATGGACAAGTTGCCTGTCTGTTTCCATTCAAATGCCGTTTCAAACTGAGTCTTAATCCTTATTTTTTCATTTATTTCAATTTTTTTCCTCGGCGCTTGTAACTTTTCTTGGAAACCCTCCGTCTATATGGATAGATTTAGAAACTATGGAAGCCGGTTTATATAGGGGTGAACCAGGAGAGAAGGAGGAACCGCATGATCCGCTGGCTGAAAAACAAGAAGTCCGGCACGAAGAACGAGCCGGATTCAGCCAACACCGGGGCAGCCTCACAGGAGGAAGCCCCTGCCTCCCATCCGCCGGCGTTCGCTCGAACGGATGTTTCGTCCGATCCGGAAGCTTATTCGGCCGCAACCGCTGAACCGAAACCGTCTGCCGTCGACTTCAGCCGTCCGCTGCTGACGGTGACGGGGGTGGAAAGGTCGTTCTCCGTAGGCGGACAACCGCTTCATGTGCTGAAGGGAATCAATATGGAGCTGTATCCGACTCAGCTGGTGATGCTGAAGGGCCGTTCGGGCTCGGGCAAGACGACGCTGCTTAACCTGATCGGAGGGCTGGATCAGCCGAACCGGGGCGAAATCCGGTTTAAGGAGCATTCGTTTCACCGGAGCGGCGATGATGAAAGAACGTACATAAGAAGGAAGGAAATCGGATTTATTTTCCAATCGTTCGCGCTGATGCCCTTGCTGTCCGCTTGGGAGAACGTCGAGCTGTCGCTTCGCATGGCCGGGATTCCCCGCAGTGAATGGAAATCGCGCGTGACGCACTGCCTGGAGCTTGTAGGGCTCGCCAAACGGATGCATCACCGGCCCTTCGAGCTCTCCGGCGGGGAGCAGCAGCGGGTCGCCATCGCCAAAGCGATCGCGCACCGGCCCAGCCTGCTGCTGGCCGACGAGCCGACGGCGGAGCTGGATTCCCAGATGGGGGCTCAGGTGATGGCTGTATTCCGGGATATTATCCGGACGGAGCGCATGACGATCTGTATGACCACCCATGATCCGACCATAATGGAGGTTGCCGACCGTGTTTTTGAAATGGTGGATGGTAAATTTATCAACAATTAAGCAAACGGTCAGACCGGTAATGCTGGGTGCGGCCGCAGCTGCCATGCTTCTTAGCTCGGGCTGCTCTTTGCTTCCGAAGGAGGATCAGGAGGAGACGCTGCCCGCCATCACGCCGCCGAAGCTGTCGCAGAAGCCGACGTACACGGTCAAGACGGATACGCTGGAGACGAAGGTTCGAGGAGCCGGCAAGCTGATGGCGACGGTCGAAGAGGATTTGTATTTCACGGATGAGGCTAACCGGCGCATTAAGAGTATCAACGTCAAGAGCGGCGATAAGGTCGAGAAAGGCCAAATCATCGCGGAGCTGGACGTCACGGAACAGGAAAGCCAGCTGAAGCAGAAACGGCTGCAGACCCGTAAGGACGAGCTGACGATGATCGATACTCTGCGCAAGGCTGACGAAATGACCCCGGAGCAGCTCGAGCAGGCGAAGATTGATTTCGAGCTGAAGCGGGAGGAACTGAACAAGCTGGAAAACACGATTAACGGCGCCAAACTAACCGCTCCGTACTCGGGCACCATTGTATCCGTCGCGCTGCAGAAGGGCGATACCGCGAAGGCGTATGATACGGTCGCCACCATTGCGGATCTGTCGCAGCTGACGGTGGCGGCTACGCTGAGCCAGGACGATTTGAAAAGGGTGGTTCCCGGCATGGAAGCGGTCGTGGATATTAACGGGGCGGGCCAGCAGAAGGGAAAAGTGCTGCAGCTGCCGGTACCGAAGGCGGATTCCGGCGGCAATCCGAACGGCATTCCGGGCGGGAACGGACAGACGAAGAAGCCCGATTCGATCGATAATTATTTGATCGTGCAGCTCGATTCATTCCCTCCGGGTCTGGCCCGGGGTACCCAGCTCAGCGTCGCCGTCATTATCCAGCGCAAGGAGAATGCGGTCACGATTCCGCTTGCTGCGCTGCGTTCCTACGCGGGGCGCAATTACGTGCAGGTCGTAGACGATCAAGGCGGCAAGCGCGAGGTGGACGTCGAGGTCGGGCAGCAAACCGCAACGGATGTGGAAATTTTGAAAGGTCTCTCCCCGGGGCAGAAAGTTGTGGGTCGCTGATGCCGATGCTCCGTTTTTTATTCCGCAAAATGTGGAATACCCGCTGGCTCACGCTCAGCACGCTGGCCGGTCTCATTATGGCGGTCGCTTTCACGACCAGCATTCCGATGTATGCGGACGGCTCGCTGAAGCGGGTCGTCGCCAAATCGCTGGAGGAGAAGAGCGGAGGGCTACCTGCGGGCTCCGTGTTGATCCGGTACCAGGTCTCGGGCAGTGACAAGACGGATCTGGACTCCTTGAACGACGTCGATCAATACATAAGAGAAGACATTCCCAAGAGCATCGCGTTTCCACAGATGGCCTACGTCCGGAGCTGGTCGATCCGCGGCTCGCAGTTGTCCCCGGAGGATCCGAAGAAGATCGACCCGAGCAAGCGCCGGCAGATGACCTTGGCGTCCCAGTCCGGCCTGAAGGACCACGTCGAGCTGTCGCAAGGGCAGTGGGCTGCGGACCAGACGCAGAACGGGGTGCTCGAGGTCGTGATCCATGAGGAAGCGATGTACCGCAACGACATCCATATCGGAGACGTGTTCAATTACCCGATTACCGGAGGTCTCGGCATCGCTCCGCTCAAAGTGAAAATTACGGGGGCCGTTAGGCCCAAGCAGGAGGGCGATCCTTATTGGTTCCAAGGACAGGAGGCTTTGCTTACCACCTTCTTCCTGGGGGAGCAAGTGTTCGCGAACGAGCTTCTTAAGAACAAGAAAATCCCGCTGAACCAGGCGAATTGGTATTATGCGTTCGACCTGAAAGAAATCCAGACGAGTCAGCTTTCTCCGCTGCAGCGTAAGCTGGAGAGGCTTGATATCACCCTGTACCAGAAGCTGAAAAATACGCGGGTGGACATTTCGTTCATTCCGATCCTGCAGGAATTCAGAGTGCAGAGCCTGCAGCTTCAGCTTTTGCTGTTTACTTTGGCGGCGCCGATGATCGCCATGGTGTTCTATTATATCGTCATGAACGCCAAGCAAGCGCTGGACCGCCAGCGGAACGTGATTGCGGTAATCCGCAGCCGGGGCGGCAGCACGAGGCAGATCATCTGGATCTACCTGCTGGAGGGCCTCCTCCTGGGAGCCGTGGCGCTTGTGCTCGGACCGCTGCTCGGCTGGTTTATGGCGAAGAGTATCGGCTCCTCCAGCGGCTTCCTGACCTTCGTCGACCGGAAGGCGGTGCCCGTGGGGGTGTCTGCGGAAGCGCTGCTGTACGGCGTTGCGGCGGTCGTCATCGCCCTCATGGCCAGTCTGATTCCGGCGATCGTGTTCGCCAAAGCTTCGATCGTCAGCTACAAGCAGAAGCTGGCGCGCTCGGACCGCAAACCGTTTTGGCAAAAATGGTTCCTCGACGTGCTGCTGCTCGCGCTTGCCGGGTACGGCTATTATTTATTCGGCCAGCGGCAGGACCTGTTCAGCCAGACGGGAATGACGACGGACCAGCTGTCGGTGCATCCACTGCTGTTCTTCGTTCCGGCGCTGTCGATCATGGCGCTCGGCCTGTTCTTCCTCCGGCTGTTCCCCTGGCTGCTGCGGCTCGGGAATTGGCTTGGCAAACGGTTCCTGCCCGTTCCGGTTTATTTGACGCTGACGCAGCTGTCACGGTCATCTACGGCTTATTACCCGTTGATGCTGCTGCTGATCTTAACGCTGGGGCTCGGGGTTTATAACGCGTCGGCTGCCCGTACGATCGATTTGAATTCCACCGACCGGATCCTCTATTCCTATGGTACGGATGTGGTGATGCAAGCCAGCTGGACCGCCGTCTCCGATGATCTGCCAACCGTAGACCCGAACGCTGGGCAGCAGAGTCAAGGAGGCGGTCAGCCCGGGGGAGCCGGCGGCCAGGGAGGAAGCGGAGGTCAAGGCGGACAGCAGGGAGGCCAAGGCGAGCCCCCGCCGAAGATGCGCTACATCGAGCCGTCGTTTCAAGTGTTCCGCGAGCTGGAAGGCGTCGATCATGCCGCCCGGGTGCTGCTGACCAAGAGCAATATCGTCGTCTCCGGCAAATCGCTCGGGCAAGGCATGCTGATGGGCATCGACAATGTCGATTTCGCCAAGGTGGGCTGGTTCCGCAAGGACCTGTTCAAGGTTCATCCGAATACCTATTTGAATTTGCTGGGGCAGTACGAGCAAGCGGTCATTATTCCTACTTCCTTCGCGCAGAAGCACAGCATCAAGCCGGGCGATTCGATCAGCATTACGGTTTCGCAGCAGCCTGTCGATTTTGTCGTCGTCGCGACGGTACCTTACTGGCCCAGCCAGTATCCGGAGCAGATGCCTTTTTTTATCGCGAATCTCGATTATGTATTCGATCAAGCGCCGGTGACGCCCTATGAGGTTTGGCTCAAAATGAAGGACGGCGCCAAGGTGGCCCCGCTCATCGAAGGGCTGAAGGCGAAGAAAATCGATATCGCCAGCGTAAAAGACGTGCGCAACGAGCTTATCCTCCAGAAGAAGCATCCGGCCCGAGGGGGCGTGTTCGGCATTCTGAGTCTCGGTTTCCTCGTTTCTGTGCTCGTGTCGCTGGTCGGGTACATTCTGTATTGGTTTTTCAACCTGTCCAGCCGGGTCGTGCAGTTCGGCGTGCTTCGGGCGATGGGTCTTTCCCGCCGGCAGCTGACCGGGATGCTGCTCCTGGAGCAGGCGTTCACCGCCGGTCTGGCGATTGCGCTGGGGCTTGGCATCGGCAAGCTGACGAGCTACCTGTTCCTGCCGTTTCTGCAGACGGCCGAGAACGTCAAGACGCAGGTGCCGCCGTTCCGGGTCATATTCGATTCCAGGGACACCGGACAGCTCTATGCGGTCGTAGCCGTCATGATGCTTACCGGGGCAGCGCTCTTGTTCCTTCACATTCGCAGGCTGAGGGTGCATCAGGCCGTTAAGCTTGGAGAGGAGAAGTAATGCCGTGATTCACTGCGAAGGACTCGTCAAAATCTATAAGACGGACGACATCGAGGTCGTCGCGCTGCAAGGTCTTAACATCGCGGTGACGCAGGGCGAAATGATGGCGATCATCGGCAACAGCGGCAGCGGGAAGTCGACCCTCCTGAACATTCTTGGGGGTCTCGACCGTCCTTCCGCCGGGCAGGTTCAGGTCGGGGAATGGAATTTGCTCAAAATTACCGACGAGGAACTTGTTCAGTACAAACGCAAGACCGTCGGCTTCATCTGGCAGAACAACGCCCGCAATCTGGTTCCTTACTTGACGGCACTGGAAAATGTGGAGATGCCAATGATGCTGAGCGGCAGCTATGACAGGCCCTACGCGAAGCAGCTGCTGGAATGGGTCGGATTGAAGGAGCGAATGAACAACAAGCTCCAGCAGCTGTCCGGAGGCGAACAGCAGCGTGTCGCCATCGCCATTGCGCTGTCCAATAAGCCTTCGCTGCTGCTGGCCGACGAACCGACGGGGTCGGTGGATACCCGGACGTCGGATCTGATCATGGACATCTTCCGGCGGCTGAACCGGGAGCTTGGCGTGACCGTCGTCATCGTCACCCACGACATGGCCTTGGCAGGCAAGGTGGACCGGGTGGTCGCCATTCGCGACGGCATGACCAGCACGGAATTCGTCAAGCGCAACGCGAGCCTGGACCGTGCCGCCGGAGAGCCGGCCGCATCGTCCATCCATGAAGCTCATTAGGAGTATGTCGTGCTGGACCGTGCGGGCAGGCTGCAAATCCCGAAGGCTTATCTTCAGGCGCTCGGGATCGAAGGCAAGGCCTCCATGGAATTCGACGGAGAGAAAATTATTATCCGGACGCCTAAATCGCTAACTTGACGGGGGCGCCGCCCAGATTAACCATTTTCCAATCGGAGGTTGACTTGAAATGAACAAGTTTTCCAAAAATGCGCTGCTGCTGTCGGTTTGCGGCGCCTTGACGGTACCTATGCTGTCCGCATGCACGATCAAATCCGCTTCGAGCGACAAGTCTCAGCATGTGCTCCGCATTGCTACGAGCATGGGCTATAATCCGGAGGACGATTATTTCCGGCAGCGGTTTACCGAGTTGTTCGAGTTCGCCAACCCGAATATCAAGCTCGAATTTGTCCCTACGACGGACCCCAACATGATGTATGCCAGACCGGAGCCGAATCAGAAACGCACCGATCCGTATCAGAAGCTGAAGGAAGTCATGCAGGGCGATAACCCGCCTGACGTCGTTATGGTCGGCTACGAGCAGCTGAGCGATTTGATCGGCAACAACATGCTGACCGATCTGAGCGCCAATATTACGAAGGATAAATTCGATACGAGCGATATCGTGCCCGCCGTCATCGACGGCCTGAAGAAAATGGGTGACGGCAAGCTGTACGCGCTCGCTCCCACGTTCAGCTCCTCCGCGCTGATCTATAACAAGAAGATGTTCGACGACGCCGGTGTGCCTTATCCGAAGGATAAGATGACTTGGGAGGAAGTTTTCGACCTGTCCCGCAGGCTGTCAAAAGGGGATGGCGAGAACCGCAAGTACGGCTTCTCCTTCTCCACCCAGAACATGGGAGGCGATCTGTATTATGCTTCCCAGGTATACTCCGCTCCGCTGCAGCTGAAGACGTTCGACGACAAGGGCGAGAAAATGACCGTTGATTCCGATCAGTGGGAGCAGGTGTGGAAGACGCTGCTGCAGCTGAAGACGGAGAAGCTGGTGCCGGAGCAGCAGGAACAAGCCGCCATGCGCGCCAAAATGCAGGCCGGCGAATATAACCCGCTTCAATACGACGATTTCCTGTCGAGCCGGGTTGCGATGGCGATCATCAATTACGGTCAGATCAACCAGCTGACCAATCAAATGAAGAGCGCGCAGGCTCAGAACCTGAAGGGCTTCACACCGTTCGAATGGGATGTAGTCACGCTCCCGATTCATCAGCAGGCTCCGGATATGGGCGGGTACATTTATATGGACGGGATTATGGGAATCAACGCTAAGGCGCAAAATGTCGAGGATGCCTGGAAGTATATCAAGTTTATCAACAGCGAGGAATGGGCGAAGCTCAAATCCAGCAGCACGTATAACCTCGTATCCCGCAAAAAGTATATCAAGCCGAAGGACGGTCTGAATTTCCATATCGAGGCGTTCACGATGCTCTCGCCGGTTCCGATGACGGACAACAAGTTGTACCGCGAGAAACCGAATTTGTATCAAGTGAACAGCATTGGGCAGCAGAAGTTCCAACAGGTCGTCAGCGGCAACCTGAAAGTACGCGAGGCGCTCAAGCAGTGGGCGACTGAGGGAGACGTCATGCTGCAGCAAATCAAGGAGAATCCTGATGCGCCGTTGAAGCCTGTCCCGATGAAGTGATGGAGCCGGTTGACGACATCACGCAAAACCTATCCCATGCTTACGAAGCCGGCTTTGCTAAAGCAAAGCCCAGCTTATGCTTACGATGCAGTTTTGCTAAAGCAAAACTTCAGATTGACGAGAAACCCTAATATGCTGAAAAATGCCAAAGGTGTAGGTGGGGTATCCCCTGTAGGAGCGATAGCGTCTGCCTTTGTTATCGGAAAATTACCGCTGTATAACGTATTATTGAAAATTTTCCGATAACAACAGCGGCCGGAAGGGGATACCCCACCGGAGTACCAAGGCAGATTTCTCTATTTCATGGGTTTCTCTACAGCCTGTAGTTTTGCTAAAGCAAAACCTAGCCAATGCTTACGAAGCCGGCTTTGCTACGCAAAGCCCTGAGGAGGTCCCCAACCAGATGAAGCCTAAAAACAAAACCAACAAAACCGGCATTCTGCTCCTGGCCGCAGCGCTCAGCCTCGGCTCCGCCGTTTCGGCCTTTGCTGCGGACGGCGGGGCTGCGCCTCCTTCATCGGGGCCAGGGGCCGTGCTCTCCATGGGCACGTCTCCCGCGCTCGGGCAGGTCCCGATCGGAGGAGGCAGCTATTTTGAAGTGAGGAACGTATCGATGCTGCCCGATTCCGGCAGCAAGACGGTTACGTTCACGCTTACCGTAACGAACGGAGGCAGCAGCGAGCTGCTGTTTATCGACTATTGGGTTCGGTTAAAGACGAAGTCGGGCAATGATCTTTCCGTACGCGTTCTGCCCCAGGACAAGGACAAGAACCGGATAAGCCCTAAGTCCAGCCAGGACATTTCCTTCTATGCGACGGTGAATGAAGCAACGGAATTAAACGATTTGATTTTTCAGCTGATCAAGTGGGATTTCAGCCAGCCGAATTTTGAGCGTGCTCTTGGCGAGATCCCGGTTCCGGACGATTATAACATCGTGGCCAAGGCAGGAGAATCGCAGACGATTCAGATGGCCGGCAACCCCGTAAAGACGACGGTCAAAAAAGTGCTGCTCGGCAAGAACGAAAAAAATTATACCCCTACCGTCGTACTGACGGTGCAAAATACCGGCTCCCGAAGCTCCGCCGTTCCCTCTTATCAGTATTTGCTCCGAACGGCCGGAGGTGATATGTATCCGCTCGAAGCGAAAGGGATTAAGGACCTGGTCATTAATCCGAAGACGGATAAAGATATCGAGCTTTCCGGCTCCGTCCCCGTTTCGGTCTTTACGGAGGGCTGGCAGCTGGTGATCGTCCAGAACGCAGCCGATTTAAAGCTGAATCTGCCGATCGCCTTCTATGAGCTTCCGAGCGTCACCGATCCGGACAACGTGGACAGCGGCAAGGAATATACCTTCACGAACGAGAAAGGAACTTATACGACGCAGCTGAACGCCGTTCAGCGGCTGCCATGGGAGGACCAGGACATTTTGACAGCCCGGCTGACGCTGTCGGACAAAGGTCCGGAATCGCTGCCGATTCCCGATTTTGCCGGCTATTTCATGCTGGATGACAATGTGAAGGTCGAGGCGAAGCTCATTCGCACGGATAATGTCATCGGCCTGGCTCCGGGCGCTTCCACGCAAATTCAATTTATCGGCAAGATCCCGTATACGTACGAATTCGGCAAGGTGAAGCTGGTGCTTCAGGAGAAGAAGGGAAGCGACGGCGGCTCTTCCGGCTCCGGTACGGCTGCGCAAACGACCATTCTGCTGGAATTCGTCCACCGCTCCGAGATGATGAATATGACTTACAACAACGTCGGGGAAACGTTCAAATCCACCGGCGTGGGCCGCAGCGCAAGCTACAGCGTAAGAGGGGTTACGACTTATTCGGGCGATACGGAGGACATGTTTGCGGTCCAGATGGAAGTGACGAATCTGGAGAAGCGCTTCTCGGATGTGACGAAGCTGGTGGCCCAGTTCAAGACGTCGGACGGAACGGTTTATCCGGCAGCCGTCTCGGAGATCAAGAACAAGATCAGCCCGAACGGCAAGGTGATTCTGATGCTGTCGAGTCCGGTACCGCGCAGCTTTCCTACCTCGGGCATGCACGTGATGATCGGCGAAGCGGTCACCGAAGACAAGCTGACGGCCGGTGACAAGAAGCCCGACGCTTATGTGAATGCAGCAGCCTTCTGGCTTCCTCAGGAAAGCTACTCGGTGAAGCCGGATTTGATGGATCTCGATTTGACGCCCTACAAGCTGTCGATCAATCATATCAATACATGGCTGGATCAGCAGGGCGTCGGTCTGAAGTTCAATTATGAGCTGAGCAAGGATTTGCTGATGCAAACGAATACGGACGGCAGGAAGCTTGTCATCGGGCTCGAGGATGAGAAAGGCCAAATCAAATTTACCCGTGAATTTGACTTTAAGGACTTCGAGGGGGCTACACCGCAAAATCCGGGTACAGGCTCCGGAACGCCCTCTGGCACGACCGATGACAAGGACAAGATCAAGCTCGGGAAAGTGGAAAATTTCGAGATCAAGGTCAATGACCGAAACTTGATTTTCTTTGTCGAAACCCTCAAAAACTACAAGCTTAACATTTACGATTCGTTCCAAGGCCATAAGAAGCTGCTGGCTTCCAAAAAAATTCAATGGTTTGAACCGACGGACTGATCCGGATGGATTCTTATCTCGTTCTTTATTTCAGTGAAACCGTTCCTGCCCACGGTCTCGAACGATCGGGAAGGAACGGTTTTCCGTTTTTCGCTTAAGAACACTTAGTCAAATAAAGATTAATTTATAGTTGGATGTATTGACACATTTTACTAGTTGATTTATGTTATTACCGTTAACAATGTTCTTAACGATAAATGTTAGAGGGGTCTATATGAATCCGAGTTCAACTCCGCAGAATTTCACCGAACTGAAGCAGTTTTTCAGCAACCACATGTCGCTTTCCTTTGAAACAGACGGCTTCAGTCCGTTAGTGGGGCGAATCTTCTCGCAGCTTCTGTTTGCCCCTGAACCGTTAAGTCTTCAGGAGATGGCCGATCAATTGAACGTAACCAAAGCGGCGATCAGCGTCCAGGTTCGTACGCTTGAGAAGCACTGCATGTGTCACAAGCTGCCTACCGCAAACGACCGGAGAGACTACTACCATATCGCCGACGATTTCAGCGCAACGGTAATCCGCACGACCGTACATAAGATGAAAGCCATTCAGCTGCATATTTTGCATATGCTTGATTTGTTCAAGAGGATTCCGCCGGCCGGGCAGGAAGAACAGGCTGCTTACGATGCGGCGAAGCTGCGCTTTTTGGAGATGAAAGCCTTGTATGAATTGATCCTGTCCCGTATGGAAGGTCTGGAGGAGGAATGGGGACGAAAGCGGGAGCAGTTGATGAGAGATGTCGGTTCGGAAACTTCCGAGGAAAAATTTTGAAGGGATGCCTGCGGACTCGTCGTCTAAGTAGACAGCAATTGTGATGGAGGAGTAGAGAGATGAATAAACTTACCGTTTTTTCAATGAAGAACATCACCGCAATCATTATTCTTATTGTGATTTTGGTTTGCGGCGGGATTTATTCTTCAACGACGCTGAAGGTGGAGAGCATGCCGGATATTTCATTTCCGGTCGTACTTGTGAATACCCAGTACCTGGCGCCTCCCAAGGATGTGCTGGAGGACGTCACGAAACCGCTGGAGAAGGCGGTCGCTGGTCTGGATGGGATCAAGAATTTAACCTCCACTTCCAGTGACAACTTTTCTTCGATTGTCATTGAGCTTGAGCAAAACAAGAAGCCCGATGACGTGAAAAAGGACGTCGAGAGTCTGATCTCGAACGTTAAGCTGCCGCAAAGCTCGGAGAAGCCGAAAGTTCAGACGTTCGGATTTGCGTCGCAGCCGGTCTATTATTTGTCCATTTACGGCAGCAACGGCATGAATCAAGAAGAACTGGATAAGGTTTACAAGGATGTGATCCTTCCGGGCTTCAACTCCATTAAAGGCATTGACCACGTCGACTCGATCGGCAATCAGGAATCGGTGCTGACGATGAAAATGGACGTCAACGCCATCAACAACTACGGCTTGACGCCGGCGCAAGTATCGCAGAATATCAAGGCGGCTCTGGCGACCGCCCCGGCCGGATCGGTCGATTTTAACGGGAATACCCAGATGGTCCGGGTCAAGACCGATCTCGACTCGATCTACAATCTTGAGAATATGAAAATCACGACGGCAAGCGGCACTACCGTCATGCTGAAGCAAATCGCCAAAGTTGAAGCCATTTCGGAATCGACCTTTTTGTCCCGCTTGAACGGTCAGCCGGCGATCGGTGTCAACTTGTACAAAACAAAGAACGCAAATGCCGTACAATTCGGAGCAGACGCCGATAAGCTGATGGATGGGTGGAAAAAGGATTATCCTAACATCACCTTCCATACGATCTATAACAGCGCCGTGGACATTAAAGAGTCGGTCAACGGCATGGTACGCGAAGGCGCGCTCGGAGCGGTCCTCGCTTCCATCATGATTCTGCTCTTTCTAAGAAACATTCGCATGACGTTGATCGTTTTAGTCTCTATCCCGCTTTCTATCCTGATCACGCTGATGGTCATGGCTCCGCTAGGTATATCGCTTAACATTATGACGCTTGGCGGGATGGCGATTGCGATCGGGCGGGTCGTAGACGACAGTATCGTCGTTATTGAGAATATTTACAGCCAGCTGCAGCGGGCGCAGGAACGGAGCGAATCCGTAATTCGGCTTGCAACCGCCCAGGTTTCTTCTGCGATCACGTCCTCGACCATTACAACGGTTGGCGTCTTCGCGCCGATTGCGCTCGTCAGCGGGGTGCTGGGCGAGGTGTTCCGGCCTTTCGCGGTTACCCTGGTCGTCGCGCTGCTGTCCTCGTTGATCGTTGCCGTTACGGTAATCCCGATGCTGGCGAAGCTGATGGTGCTCGGAAGCAAGAACATCAAGCACCACGATGAGGAGGCGGTCGGCAAGCTGTCGCTTACCTACAAGCGAACGCTGCTGTGGTCGCTCAACAACCGCAAGAAAACGGCGTTTCTGGCCTTTATTTTATTTCTTGCTACCCTTGCGGGAACGACGCCTTTCCTGGCGACGTCTTTCATGCCCGAGAGCGAGTCCGACAAAATGATGATGTTCAATATCAAGATGCCTCGTGAAACGACCATCGAAACGATGAACGAAAAAGTCAAGGAAATCGAAGCGATGATGCGCGAGGCGAAGGATCCTGCCGGTCAGCCGACCTTTGATTACGTCGAGTCACTGATCGGTTACAACAATGGCACGGACCGGATTGCTTACCGTTCGCAATTTTTTGCTTCCGCATCAAAGAATTCCAATGCCAAGCAAGTGGTCAAGGACTTCAAAGAGAAGATGCTGTATTTAATGCCGAAAGGCTCGGAGGCGGAGGCTCAGCTGCTGAGCGGGGGAGGGCCTCCGTCGGGCGGCGCCGATTTCTCCTACATGCTTAAGAGTGACGACTTGAACTCCCTGATGACGGGAGCGGAGTTGGTTAAAGCCAAGATGAAGGAATTCCCCGAGCTGAACGATATAAAGGACAGCTTGAGCGAGAAGAAAACCGAGGTTGAAGTCAGCGTAGATCAGAACAAAGCCCGACTGTACGGACTGTCCTCCGCACAAATCATGGACACGGTACGCAGCTGGCTGGCCGAAGAAAAAATCGGGGACTTGAAGTTCGATAATACGACCTTCAAGACCAAAGTGATGTTGGATCCAGCATTTAAGAACTCGGTCGATAAGATCGGACGCTTTACTATAAAGACGCCTACGGGTACGACGGTCAATTTGAACGAGATTGCCAAAATCCGCCAAATCGATGCGCCGGTCGCTATCACCCGTGACACACAAGAACAGTATGTAAAAGTTACCGCTTCGATCGACAGCAAGGATAAGGGAGGCGTCAGCAAGAAGGTGAGCGATGCCCTGAAAACCGTCGAGCTGCCAAGCGGAGTCCGGGCACAAGTGAAAGGCGTTACGGACGATATCCAAACGAGCTTCTTCCAAATGTTCATTGCCATGGGCGCTTCGATCTTTATTGTTTATCTGGTCATGGTGCTTGCCTTCGGGAATGCCAGCGCGCCGTTCGCGATCCTCTTCTCTCTGCCGCTTGCGGCCATCGGAGGACTGCTTGGACTGCTCATTACACATGAGTCCGTAAATATCACCTCCCTCATCGGCTTCCTCATGCTGATCGGGGTCGTAGTAACGAACGCGATCGTGCTTGTCGACCGGGTACAGCAGCTTCGCGAAGCGGGGCACTCCGTACGCGATGCCTTGATTGAAGCGGGGATGACGCGTCTTCGTCCAATTATTATGACGGCGGGAGCGACCATCATCGCACTGCTGCCGCTGGGACTCGGTTTGTCCAAAGGAACGCTCATTTCCAAAGGGCTCGCTGTGGTCGTTATCGGAGGTCTGACCACATCCACACTGCTGACGCTCGTGGTCGTTCCGGTCATGTATGAAATGATTCATGGCTTCAACAACCGGATGGGCCGCTTGTTCAAGCGTAAAGAGAAGGCGGCGGCACCGGCGAAATCGGCTGCGGCGCCGACTCCATAATCAAGATATAGATCAGGGAATCAGGGAAAAGGAGAATAAACCAATGAATCCGACCGTATCGAACACCGTGAAGCAAAGCACCAGAGTGATGGGGGCCGTCGTCATCAGCATGGCGCTCATCACGGGTTGTTCCGCCGCCAAGCCGGCGGAGCAGCCCAAAGCCGCCGCCGAGGCACAGCTGAAAACCGTCAAAACCTCGAAGGTGGAGAAGAAGAAGATCGGCGATCCGACGGAGCAGGTCGCGGATGTCGTTTCGTCGATTCAGCTGGACGTTTCAACCAAAGTCGGCGGGGACGTTCAAGAAATATTAAAGAAGCGCGGCGAGATGGTAGAGAAGGGCGACGTTATTTTTCGCATGGACCCGACGGATGTGTTGATCCAAAAGGAAAAAGCGCAAATTTCATTGAACGGCTCACAGGAGCAGCTGACCAAATCGAAGCAGGACCTCGCGAATTCCAGGCAGGATCTGGTCAACGGCATCAAGAAGCTGGAGACGTCGATCAGCGATACCGAAAAAAATTACGCAAAAATGCGCAACGATTACGATCTGGGGCTTGTCACCAAGTTTCAGCTCGATCAAATGGAATCGCAGCTGAGCAACATGAAGCTGGATCTTGAGAGCAACAAGGCCAAGCTCAAAACACTGGACAGCACCAACTCGCTCTCCCAGATCGAACAGGGCATACAAACTGCGGACGTATCGCTGCGCGAGCTTGATCGGACGCTTGGCAATCTCGATGTTAAAGCGACCGTAAGCGGTGTTCTGACCGAGCTTCCGATCGAGGTTGGCATGACGCTTCCGGGCGGCTTCCGGGCGGCGCAGGTTCAACAGCTTGACCCGATCAAGATCAAAGCGGAGCTGACGGAGGATGCGGCCAAGCTGGTCCGCGGCAAGCCGGAGCTGACCTTCTACATTCCGGGTACCACCGATAAGATGAAAGGCAAAGTAAGCTACTTGGCCGACGTTATGAGCTCGCAATCGAAATCGTACACGCTTGAGCTGGAAGTGCCCAATGCCGATCGCAAGCTGAAGCCCGGCATGAAGGCGCAGGTGCTGCTTACGGAAGAACAGGATCAGATGGTCGTTGCGGTTCCGACGCTTAGCGTTGTCCGCGAGGGCGGCGATACGTACGTCTTCGTACTTAACGGGGATACAGCGGAGAAACGCAAGGTGGCGCTCGGCCGCTTGAACGAAACGGTTCAAGAAGTCATTTCCGGGCTCAAGGAAGGCGAACAATTGATCGTATCCGGTCAGAATCAGTTGAAAGATAAAGAAAAAGTGCAGCTGGCGAAATAACGCGCGGCTGGACAGGAGGATAACCATATGAACAAGAAATTGCAAATCACCGTAGCATCCGTCGTGATCGGCGCCTCGCTTCTGAGCACAGGTTACACCGTCCGGGCCGCTGAAGGAACGACCCAAGAGGCGACCGCCACGGTCTCCCCGTCCTATAAGCTGACGGATTCGCTCGATGTGGAAGTCAAGACGGTGCTTAACGAGCATGTGCTCGACGGTACCCGTCTCGGCGTTGTGATCCGGATGAAAAACAACAGCGATTCGATTACCCGGGTTCCCGATACGATCGAGGTTCGCGTGAAGACGACGGAGGGGACAACGTATACGCTGCAAGCCAGTGCGTCTAACGTAAAGTCGATCCAGCCGAAAGCCAGCTCGGAGCTGAGCTATTTGTCGGTTATCGACCGGACGGACGACGTGACCTTAAGCGAAGTGAACTGGACGGACGTGGATTATTATGTCTATCCGAAAAAGGAGACCGTTGTGGTGACGGCGCCGATCACCACTCAGCCTTGGAAGGGCAGCGACGCGCCGATCACCGACCCGTCCGCCGTCAAGAAATGGTCCGAATCCTTCAAAATCCCTTCGCTGCTCTCGCCGCTGCAGTATACTCCGATCGGCATCAGTAAGGAGTCGAGCGACAAAGGCAACGTGATCGTCGTTCAGCTGTTGGCCTACAATCCGACCGGTCAGCGGGAGACGCTCCCGGATTTCCAGATTGACGGGAAGACGGAGGGCAAAATATTTTCCGGCAAACGGGTTGAGCAGGGTACGATCGTGCTGGAGGGCAAGGAAGAAAAGTATATCCATTATGCGATTCCCGTCGATCCCGATACCGAGCTGACCAGCTTGAACCTGCTCACCGCCGAGAAATTCGCGCAGGCCGGTCAAGGGCAGAGCGGCGGCTTGCTTAGCTATAACGTGGGACGCTTGAACATCCTGCTGCCTTCCGGTCCGAGCGCGAGCGCATTTGAATCTTATGTATACGGCAATCCGCTTAAATTCGATAAGCGCAGTAATCTGATTCAATCAGATCTGGAAGTTACGCTTGCCGAATTCACGATCCAGGACAACACCGATGAAGGGTCCAAGAACGTAACGGCCAAATTTAAGCTGAACAACAAAGGCGACCGCCCGCTGGCGGTTCCGGTATTCCAGACCGATCTTCTGAGCTCTGACGGGTATACTTACAGCGGCGCACGCCAGAATCTGACGACGCCTTCCATTCTGCCGAATTCCGGCGTTACGGTCAGTTACTCCTTCAAGGTGCCGGGATCGGAAACCGGAAAGGGCTTGGCTCTGAAAATACAGGATGCCGTATCCGCGGCGCCTTACAAGACGACGATCGCGTCTTACGCGGTCGAGCTTCAACCGGTCAGCACAAACGATGAATTTAGCGTATATCCCTTCTTCGCCAAAATCCGCAGCTGGGATATTACAGGCATGTTCAACCGACAAGGGACGCTGCAGTATACTTATAAGGCGAAGTTCATGATGGATCTTAAGCGGGATGATCAAATGCAAGTCGATCAAAGCTCCTCAAAGCTCCAATTCGAGCTGTATGATTCCCTTGACCGCTTGATCGGAACTAGCCAGGCTTCCTTCATCGGTCCGAACCGTCTTGTGACGGGCGAGAATAACATTATGTTCAGCGGCTCGTCCGAACAATTCGATCACCCTTTAACCATTCGCGTTTACGAGTACTTCACGACGGCCACCGGCGATTCCAAACGATTGCTAGCCGTGTTTAAGCAATAATCCGAATCTTATATTCATAGCAAAGAAGCCGGTCCGGCATGGACTCGGCTTCTTTATCCTGGTTTGATGATCGGTTTGATACGGCATCAGGATAAGCCATGGTCCGGCTTATTCCCGAGCTTGAACTCACGGACCGTTCCCCAACGGCCGTCTTGATCTTTGCGAAGCAGAACAAGCTGCTCGACGGGGGTTTTGAGCTGAAGCGGCTTCTGCTTCAAGCTGGACAGGATATCATGCATCTCGTCCGCTTTCAGCTGCTGCGCGATGGTCAAATGAGGCGTATAAAGGTATGGCTTGTCGGCTTCCGCCAAAGGTCCTGAGCATATGGCGTCATGAAGCCGTTTCATCGGCTCCGGATCGGATAGTGCCATATAAATCACATGGTTAACGGGATAAAAGGAGGAATACCGGTTGAAAGTCAGCTCGAACGGCTGAATGCGCGCCGCGGCTTGCTCCAAATGGACGGTCGCCGCCTGCAGCTTCGCTTCGTCCCAATCTTCTTGCTCCTTCACGGTCAAATGGGGCTCAAGCAAGGAATAATGCGGGTCGTATCGTCTCCGGTAGTGATTCGCAAATTCCTGCACTTCCTTCGATGGGAAAACCGCTATGCCGTATTGCATTTTATCCCCTCCTCCAAATCGTTGTAAGGCTCACTTCATTCCAGTCTTAGTTTTACACCGCTTATTTACATTATAAGCCTTTTCCCCGAACAGGTCCAAATCGGCGGCGGCTTACGGAAACATTTACTATCATCCAAGCCAATCTCCCGAAAGCAGCATACAATGGACTAACCTCTCCTGTATAAGATGCGCCTTGGGTCCGAGCGGCAAATAAGGTTAAACCTTTTCGGTTATGCTACAGGGAGAAATGGATATCATTCATTAAGCGGAGTGAGAAGGATGAACTGGATTTATTGGGGTAAGCTATACGAGAGCAAATTCCAGGCCGGCTGTCTGGCCAAAAGAATGGAAGAGGACTGGTGGATTTACGGCTACGAATGCCCTTCCGAGGTGCAAGTATTTCGTTCCAAGAAAGGACGCTTCGGCGTCCGGTATTTGGTATAAACTTTTGCTTGACTTAGTTCCTTGAGTTGGTGTATATTTATTTCTGTCGCTTCGTAAGGACGTAAGGCGATGGAACAGATGACGCGGGGTGGAGCAGCCCGGTAGCTCGTCGGGCTCATAACCCGAAGGCCGCAGGTTCAAATCCTGCCCCCGCAACCAAACCTTTCAAGGGCCTATAGCTCAGTTGGTTAGAGCGGTCGGCTCATAACCGATTGGTCGGGGGTTCGAGTCCCTCTGGGCCCACCATCCTTTGCCGGAGTGGCGGAATAGGCAGACGCACAGGACTTAAAATCCTGCGGTGGGTGACCACCGTACCGGTTCGACCCCGGTCTTCGGCAGTATGATTTTCCCAAGAAAGCACACCGTTCGATGCGAACGGAGGTGTCTTTTTTTATTTTACGGCAAGTTTCCGGCTCGAAAAGAAGCTTTGCAGGCAATGGGATTTTCCGGGCTTCCAAGGCATATATATAAAATATTCCTGCAAAAAGGAGGGGTCCCATGCCCTCAATCATCTTGGCTCCCATCAAGATCACCGGCGCCAGCGGCGACGTCACTTTCGGCGATGTACTGCAGATTAACCCCAAGAGCACATCGAAGGCGAATGCCGGCTCGGGCGGAGGAAATACAGGCGATTTCAGCGCTACCTTTACAGGCGTCAGCTTTACGAATGTATTCGATGCCGACGTGAATGATTCAAACAATCAAGGGAATAATTAGCTGCATAAAAAATCACGCACACCTCCGGGCCGCATTGGCCGTCTCTAAAGAGCGTGCGTGATTTTTTGCTAGAGAAAGCGGATATCGATCTCTTGATACGGCTGATGCTCGGACATCATTTTGCGCATATGCAGCTGGAGAATGCCGTTCTTATATACGGCTCTGCAGCTATCGGTCACAACGGAGCTGTTCAGTTTAATGGTCTGCGTGTTGTTTTCGGGAAGGTTTTCGAGCCTGAGCTGATTGCTGTTCACAAGCACCCGAAGTTTGCGGGCCTGCGAACGGTCGGGAATATGGATTTTGACGATCACATTATTATGCGTATCGAACGTTTCAGTATGAAAATGATGCTTAAGCCCCTGCAAATCTGCAGCAGGCATCGCCTGTTTCATAACGTCCTTCACATAATTCTCGACCCAGCCCATCGGTTCGGGTCCATCTCCTGACCCCAAGAACGGAAGCTTCCCTCCGAAAAATTGCTCAAACTGCTTCCAGTTGAAATCGAAGAAATTGTTGTTTTTTTGCTTATCCATCCGATCTCACTCCTTCCCACATCCAGTATATGAGCACTTTCGAAAAAGCATGAATGCGCCGCAGGGAAAACATACTTCCCTTAAGGCAGACATATAATGAATCAAAGCATCACGAAATGCGGGGTGGGAGAGGTGCCAGCGATTGTCGGAGCCATCAAGATCGTCAGCGTCGGTCCAAGCTCCATCGTGCATATTGGGGATTCCATCCAGCTGGCGCCGGTGAGCACGGTCAAGACGTTTGCAGGTGCCGGCTCGTTCAATACAGGGGACTTCATTCGGACGTATACGATGGTCAATAATACGAATACAAGCGATAATGATTTTGCCGATTCGAATGCCGTGTCCGCAGACACAGCGGTAGGGGTGGTATAGATACGATGCAGTTGATCATTCATCAAAGTATCGTGATTCATCAGCTAAAGGTTGGTTCCGTATCTAACTCTTCGGTTCTCCAGATCGGTACGGCCGGGTCCATTCGATCGTTGTCCAACCTTTATAATTCAGGCGGGTTCACCGGACCTGCGCCGGAGGCGGGAGTCATGCCCGGCCAAACGATTAGCCCTCTGCCGTTTGTCCCGCTCCCTGGTACTGCCAGATGAACGGAGGACTGACTGATGTACACTTCCTTCCCTCATTCGTATTTTGAACAGCTGAATAAATACTTGGCCTGGCAAACGCGCCGTATACAGGAGCTGGAGATTCGGATTGAGGTGCTCACCAAATCGGTGGAAGCCCTGAGCCGGCAGCGGGGCATTACAGTCGAACGACTCGAATATAAATTCGACCAGCTGAAGGTGGAGAAGCTCGACGGCACGCTAAACGTCGGAATATCGCCAGGAAGCTTGACGGACCAGACGCTGGAGGACATCTTGCCCGAGGGAAAGACGGTTATGGCGAATACGGCCCGGTCCGAATCGTTCGGACGCATCCTGAATGCCGTACTGCTCTATTTAAAGGAAGAATGCCCTAGAGAGCTGCAGCAGATCAATGCGGAGTATCAAGTGAATCTGGGGGAAAACTTCTGCAAAATGATGAGTGACGATTTGTATTCGCAAGCGCGTTCGCGCACCCTGCATTACATGCAAACGATGGTGGACCCGAACCAGCCGGCACTGTCGCCGGAGGAAGAGCAGGCCATTCTGCAGCGGGTGATCGGCGATATTCAAGAGGCGATCCGGCAATACATTGTAAATAAGAAAGAAGGAGCTAACGCCTATGGTGATATTACAGGTCATAAATAAGGAAATTGCGGTCGGCCAAGTAAGAATTGTCGGGGTAGCGAGCTCCGCGGTGTTCCAGGTCGGGGATACCCAGGAAATTTATTTGTCTTCCATCTTCGATACCCCGCCGGAATCGCTTATTATCGGCCCCATGGAGCCAATCGCGCGGGAAGGCAGATGAACCGGGGGCCGCTTCGGACGTCGCTGGTGGGTCAGGTTTTTGTAGACAACGTTATCTTCGCCTCCTCCGTATTTGCCGGAGATATGGTCGAGTTCTCTCCCAAGGCTACAGTCCTGGCGATTCAACGGGAGGTGCCCAATTTCTACGGAGATGAAGGTGATCTGTCCCATTTCCCGATATTTACAGCCGATATTCCGGTACCCGTACGCTTGACATCCACGAAACTGGAAATTATCCAGACGAGTCCGTTCATCCGCGTCGGGGGCGTCTACATTATAGCGATTTCGACTTCCGCCTTATTCCACATCGGAGCCAACCGGTCGATACGGGCGGAATCGCGAATCAAGCATATCCGGCACCTGCTTACGGGTGAACGTGCGCCAATATAAAGTAAACAATAAGACCTTTCGCTTGGATGGCGGCAAGGTCTTTGCTGCATTTCGGAAACCAAATTATTTATGCAATACTTGGGAGAGACATAAAACCGCGCCCTCTTCTTCCGCGTTAACTATCATGCGAGGCGTTTCCAAGCGCCTGTAGGAATCAGAACCGAAGAGGAGGAACCAGGATGAAGAAACAAAGTAAAACAGCCGCTTGGCTGCTGTGTGGAGCGATGCTGCTCTCAGGCGCAGTGCCGGTGGCGGCGGCGGATGCGCCGACGCTTGCGCTGAAGACGACCGCTCAGGCAGCGGCAGACCTTGGAGTGCTGCAAGGGGAAGGCAGCGGCGTAACGGACGCTTATCTCGCGAAGAGCACGACCCGTTTACAGACGGCAATCATGTATCTTCGTCTGAAGGGACAGGAGCAGGCGGCCCTGGCTTTTAAGGGAAGCGACAACTTCAGCGATGCGAATGCGGTGAATGCAAGCAACCAAGCCATTCTCGCTTATCTCAAAGCGAACCCGCAGCTGGGCTGGACGGGAACGGGGAACGGTAAATTTGAACCGCTTGCGCAAATTACCGCTCAGCAGTACTACAAAGTACTCCTGGAAGCGCTCGGCTACAAGCAGGATGCCGACTTCCAATATGAGAACGTCATTACATATGCCAAAAGCGTCGGGCTGAATCAAATTGCAGGTGCCGGAGCGCTTCGAAACAGCAATATCGCCACCGCTACCGTGGAGGCGCTGAAGGCGCAGGTGAAAGGCGGCAAAGGCACGCTGCTGGACGACTTGGTCGATCAGAAGGTCATCGCAAAGGATAAAGCCGCAGCCCTGCAAGGCACCTCAACCTCACTCAAAATCGGATATGACGCAGCGCTGGGCGCTTACCTGACCGACGATGCCGGGAAGACGCTGTACATGTACACCAAGGATATGACGGATATGAGCGTGTGCGTCGACAAGTGCGTCGCCAATTGGCCGCTATACTCCCCGGATAGCTTGCTGATCCCGGCAGAGCTGAGCGCAGCCGATTTCAAGACGATCAGCCGTGACGACGGCAAAAAGCAGCTCACGTATAAAGGCATGCCGCTTTATTACTTTGTCAAGGATACAAAAGCGGGCGATATTTCCGGACAAGGCGTAAACAATGTGTGGTATATTGTCCATCCGGAGCCTGCTTCTCCAGCCGCGCTCGCCGCTACGGAGCCGGCGGCTTCGGCTGCCCAAGAGGTACAGATCAACATTTCCGGCTTTGCGTTCTCCGAGAAGGAGCTGACGGTGAATGCGGGTACGAAGATCACCTTTACGAATATGGACAAGGTGAAGCATAACGCCGTATCCGATCTGCTCGGTGCCGACGGCAAGCCGGTATTCGAGACGAAGCTGCTCGCCCAAGGCGAGTCGGAATCGATCGTGCTGACCCAGCCCGGGGAATATACCTACTACTGCCAGCCCCACAAAGCGGCTATGAAAGCCAAGATCATCGTTAAATAGGATGCGGCGAAAGCCCGGCCCGGCTCACATTAGAGGAGCCGGGCTTTTTCGTGTGATAAGAATTTATAAGTTTCGTAACTTTAAGCTTCGCATCAACCTTGATAAACGCGCTGGTCCTTGTAAGATAAGGACGGCGTAGCCGTTTATTCTGGTGTTGGGTGATTGCCAAAAGGATGATTTTATAAGAAGATAAAGCTAAACCTTTTGCCGTTATGATACGTTACCTATTACGAGGGTTATGGGCCCGGGAGAGTGCCGCCACTTGCAGCAATATTCGGATGAGCAGTTGATGCGGATGATTAGGGAAAAGAAGAGCGAGGCACTGCATGAGCTGTATGACCGCTATGCGCGGCTGGTCTATTCCTTTGCTATGAAATCGAGGAAGGAGCCGCAATTTGCGAAGGAGATCGTTCAGCTGGTGTTTACGAGGCTCTGGACAACCGAGCGAAGCTACGACCCGGCCAAAGGCTTGTTTGTCAATTGGCTGTTGACCGTGACGCGCAATTTGACGGTAGACCAGCTCCGCAAGCTGCGAAAGCAAGAGGCGCTTATGCCCTTTGAGCCTTGGTCCGCCGAATTGGCGGCAGGGGAAAGCTCCGTGGAGGACGCTTTATCCAAGACGCTGCTCAAGGAGCAGATGGAGCAAGCCTGCAAATATTTAAACGAGCAGCAAACCCGGCTGATCCGGCTGCTGTACTGGGAAGGCTACAGTTTGAGCGAAATTGCGGCAATGAACGGAGAGCCGGTCGGAACGGTAAAGAGCCGGCTCCATCAGACATTGAAGCTGCTGCGCCGTCACCTGACCCCATGGAGAGAGGAGTGAGCCGACAGATGACGCATCAAAATCCGTGTGAGCAGCGATTTTCATACTTTTTACAGGAGCTGACGCCGCAGGAAGCGGAGAGCTTTGAGCGCCATTTGGTCCGGTGCGCCGACTGCCGCAAGGAGCTCGCGGACCTGCGGCTCGCCTGGGAAGCCATTCCCTGCGACTTGGAGGAGACGGAGCTGCCTCCGGAGCTTAAGTCTCAGGTGATGGACGCTATTCTTCATGCTCCGTCAGGACCCGGGGCTTCGCAGGAGCAAGTACCGCCCCGGAAGGTCACGGGGCGGGTAACCGGCGTACGGCGCTCCCAAAGGCTCTGGCCCTATACGGCTGCGGCGGCGTTGTTTTTTGCAGCGGGGGCGTTAACGGTTTGGGGATGGATTGGGCCGGGGGCTAAGCACATCGCTTCGCCACCTGCAGTTCAGCCGGCAGCTCCTCAGACGCCATCGACGCCACAGCCATCCGCGCCGCCCGCTCAGCTCGTCCAGGTGATGAGCCTGAAGCCGTTCGATCAAGGGATGCCGGATGCCAGCGGCCGGGTGTGGCTTATGCGGCAGGGAGATAAGGACCGGATTGTCGTCGAAATGACCGGTTTGACGCCGAACCACGGGGAAGGAACTTATCAGCTGTGGATGCTGAAGGAAGGCAAACGGACGAACTGCGGCACCATGCGCATAGGAGAAAAGGGCACCGGCGTGATGACCTACGAAATCCCCGCATCAGAGTACAAGTTCGATAGTCTTGGCGTCACGCTGGAGCCGGACGAGAAGGGAGATCAGCCACGGGGCAAGAAAGTGCTCGGCACCTGAATAAAGACTTCGACGGAAGGAATGAACAAGGATTGGCCAGAAGAAGAATAGAACACGTCGGCTTAATGGTGAAGGATCTGGACGCTTCCATTGCATTTTATGAAGAGGTTGTCGGGCTTCGGCTGAAAGGGAAGCTTATGCATACGAACGGTGTCATTCAGCTTGCATTCCTGGGATTCGACGCTGCGGGCGAGACGGAGCTCGAACTGATTCAAGGATACAATGACGGGCTGCCCCAGGAGGGAAAAGTGCATCACGTTGCGTTTGCCGTAGATGATATCGAGGAAGAGTTCAGAAGAATTAGGCAGCTGACCGATGTGATCATGATCGATCAGGAGATTACAACGCTTCCGAATGGGGCGCGTTATTTCTTCTTTCACGGACCGGACGGCGAGTGGCTGGAAATGTTCCAGACGGACCGGACATGAAACGGGGGAACTCTTTGTCAGCTCCCGTGAATGGGGGAACCCATAACCATTGCATGAAGTGCAAGCATTTCTACGTGACGTGGGATCCCGCCTTTCCTCGGGGGTGCAGGGCTTACGGATTCAAAACGGTGGAGCTGCCTTCGGCCGTCGTACTGCGATCCTCGGGACAACACTGTCAATCGTATGAGACCAAGCTTGTTTAAGCCTGCGCAAAAAAAAGCCATTGAACCGGTCATATTGCCGTTCAATGGCCTTTTTGTCATGTCTGTTCGCAGGGCGTTCGTTATTTACTGAACCAACGGACGGCGTACATGATGAGGGACAGCACCACGCTGATGACGATACAAGTCACAACCGGAAAATAGAAGCGCACATTCTCTTTCTCTACCGCGATATCACCGGGCAATCGTCCAAGAGGCAGCCACTTCCCGGCAACGGTCCATAGGAGTCCTATAACGATAAGCAATGCGCCTGCTGCAATCAACAGCTTGGGAACGGAATTCATCGGGCTTTGTGAGCTCCTTTGTTCGAAGTAAGAGTTCTCACTTTTATATTATATGGATATTACAGAAATAAAACAGAGCTCTATAAACGAAGCCTGCTGATCAGTGCGGCCCAGAGGTTGGAGATTAGCTTAACGGCACCCGTAGGGATCGGTGTTTTGGTCATCGCCAGACAACCCTCCTTCACCCTTTTATTATACCGGAACGTAAGATTCAGCCGACTAAAGATGTGTTTATAATCGTTCCGTGAATCTAAAAATTACTTTATTTTTACAGTTCCTTGCCATGCATAGCACGTGTAAAAACAGCGCATATTACATCTACGCACTTGAGATAAAGTGCTTACATACCCAAACTTAGGAGGTCAACTTCATGGCACAAGGTCAAAGCCGATCCAGCAACGTTCTTGTTGTACCGCAAGCAAAAGCAGCTCTGGACCAATTGAAGTATGAAGTCGCACAAGAATTGGGCATTCAAATTCCGCAAGACGGCTACTACGGATACATGGCGACTCGCGATACAGGAGCGATCGGTGGAAATATTACCCGCCGTCTGGTCCAAATCGCCGAGCAGCAGCTTTCCGGCGGCCGGATCCGATAATCGACTCCCCGCATGGTGAACCGGGCAGCCTGGAAGGCTGCCCTTTTTTCGTTTGATAAGAATTTATAAGTTTTCGTAGCTTATAGCTTCGCATCAACCTTGGTAAACGCGCTGGTCCTTGTAAGACAAGGATGGCGTAGCCGTTTATCCTGGTTTATGGGCCCTGACGAAAAGACTCGCAGCCTTTCTTGCCAGCCGGCTTCGCGGATGGTAATCTACATAGACGACTGAAGATTTGCCGTTCGGGGAAGGGAGAAGAAGAACATGCTGGAAGAAAGGCTTAAGGCGTATCGTTTGCGCACGGAACAAGTGATGGAGCGGACGGGCGAGGAGGAGCGGCAGCTGATCCAGGATTTGCTGAAGGAAATCGGGACGCTGGCTGAGGAGAACCGGAATCTCAGGAAGGCATTGATGAAGCAGGCACGGACGACACACATGTCGAGCAAGCTGAAGGATGCGTTGATGGAATAAGACGGAAATCATTCTTTTCTTCAAGATGATTAAAACCGGAGCGGACCGGGAAGTAAAGGTTTAGAAAATTTGCGGCTACATCCAAATTTCGAGCATATTTTCATAGCGGCTTTCATATAATGGAAATCATAAGCCCAACCGCTTTTTTCATACGGTTTTATATCATACTAAAGAATAGGAAGATGCCAAGATGTACGCCAATCATATGAATCTCGCAAAAGAAGGACAAGTTTACTGCTGCCTGCGCAATAAAATCGTGCCGCTAAACGGGGAACAGGTCGAAGCCTACTGCTCCGGCTGCCCGATGAATAAAGGCGTGGAGCCCGGCAAATTCGCCAACTGCTATTGGAACGATGCGCGTCCTATTAAAAGCCCGCATTGGGTTATTGACCCAAGGGTCGAATATATCAGCATGCAGACCCGAAAGCACGACGCGGTGTAACGGCCGCTTCGTCCATACATGCAAGACGAGAAGAAGCGCGGATCCCCGTGCTTTTTTTGCAGGCCGGCATCCGAAGATGCTCTGAGCTGCGGCTCTGGGAAGCATGTTTTCAATCCAAGAGGAGGAATGAAGCCTGCTGTTTACACCGATTCAGCCGATGGCCGCCGAAGCGCGGGAGGCGCCCTTTGACGATCCGGACTATTATTTCGAGCCCAAGTGGGACGGCTCACGGCTGCTGCTCCATAAGCAGGGGGACCGGATCGAAGCTTATACCCGCAGCGGCCGCTGCGTCACGGCTCAATTGCCGGAACTGAAGGAAGCGGCCGCCTGCATCAAATCGTCTGCGGCCATTCTTGATTGCGAAGGCGTGTGCCTGCGCGGAGGCCGCCCCGTCTATGATGATTTTACCTACCGTCTAAGGCTGGGAAGCGACCTGAAGATTCGGCATGCACTCCAAACGCATCCTGCGGCTTTCGTCGTTTTCGACGTGCTGCTGGCGGAGAGGGAAGTGACGGCAGAGCCACTTGTTCAGCGCAAGGAGCGCCTTACGGAGCTTCTTCGGCCGTCTGTGCACATAACTCCTACCCTGACCGTTCCAGCGGAGGGCAAGGCGCTTTTTCAGCTTACGGGGGAGCAGGGTCTGGAGGGAATCGTGGCAAAACGCAAGCAATCCGTCTACATTCCTCATTCCCTCAGCAAGGATTGGCTCAAGATCAAACACTACCGGTCCATCGACGTGATCATTCTGGGATATCGTACCGACCCTTTCGGTCTGGTGGCGGGACTTCATTTCCGGACGGTACCGTACAAGCAGGTCGGTATTGTGGAAGAAGGATTTCGCCAAGGGGATGAAGAAGCTTTTCTAGAGCTGGCCAAGCCGCTGCATCTCGCGAAGGAAGGTCGTACCCAATGGATCGAACCCCGGCTCTGCTGCCGAATGGCGTACAAAGAGCGAAACGACATGCATCAGCTTAGCGATACGCGATTTCAAGGCTTCTTATGGGATAAGAAGCCGGAGGACTGTCATTGGATCCCTTAGGCGGCGGGCAGCCATTCAATTAGAGGAGGAACCACCGAAATGATACAATTCGAACGCATCCATCATGTCAGCTTAGCGGTCAGAGATTTGGCCCTGGCCCGAAGCTTCTATTCGGACAAGCTTCGATTCCAAGAGATTGAACGGCCGCCTTTCAAATCACGGGGAGTTTGGTACGCCATCGGAAGCAGCCAGCAGCTGCATTTGCTCGAGCATCCGAACGGGGAGGCTCTACGGACAAGCGGGATCGATTCGGTGGACGGCCATTTTGCAATATGGGTAACAAGCTACAGCGGCACCATTGCCTGGCTCGAGAACCAGGGCATTCCTTATGAAGCGAGGCCGCAGAGCGTTGCGGGATTCGCGCAGATCTATATCCTGGACCCGGACCATAACATCATCGAATTCGATTCGACCTACGATTCATAGTACGTTCAGCGAGCAAAGAATAAAATCCTAAGCAGCCAAGGCTTGCTCTTGCGCTTTTTCATGGACCGGGGGATAAAGCCCGTTGCTTCTGCAGCCGTCCCGATTGACTCGTACGGACTCGATAAAAGCAGGGCCAGCTCTTCATTCGTTACGCCTTGCGATCCCATCATGGAGACTCACAACCTTTCTGACAGGGCTTAAATCTAATGTACCATAAGGCTCGGATAAATAATGTGGCGCACACCACAAAACAGGATAAAGAATGACCGATTTCGACAAAAAGTGCGGGCGGCAAGCTCTGTTGAACTTTATTTTTGGCGAGAGAACGGAGAAAATTGAGAAAGAGAGAGGAAGCGGTCCTCTCTCTTCCTTATTTTTTCGGAACGACGTCCGTTCGGACAACGCCGACGTCGGAAGCATTGATGGCAAAAGCATTGCCTCCTTGCCCTGTTCTTGCTTGAGCGGATTGCTTGACCCGAACGGCATTTTTACTTTGCTGCGCCTTGGAGCTTTTCCATGTTTTCGGCACGTTTCTCACCTCCTCTGCAGAATGGGGTGGGTTCGTTAACGTTTTTTATGCGATTTGAAAATCTTCACGTTCACGGCGTTGCTGGCAAGCGCATTGCCGGTATGGGCCGTCGCTACCGCCGATTGAAATATTTGGATGACCAGGTATTGGTTCTTGCCGATCTTGTGCTTGTACGTTTTGACTTTTGTATGGACCATGATCCACCCTCCTCGTAGAAGCTTAATGTCATCCTATGTACGAGTTGTCGTTATAGTGGCGGCGAATGAAGAGGGCGGCATTCCAAAGAGGCTCATTCATGTTGGATGGGCTTTTTTGGTGCGGACTGACTATTTACTATAGGCTGTTCCAGAAGTACAATAGAATGGGAATGTATGTTCTGTATTCGAGGGGGGTTATTTGTGAGTGCAAATCCAATTACCCGAAGATCCAGGCCGGTAAGGGACGACCGCACCTTGGAATCGCTTATTCACTGCTTGGGTATTGCCATGTTTTTGGAGAAAGAAGCCGTTGTGACCGTGTGGTCGGATTTCGAGGATCAAACGTTTCAAGGGAACATCACCAAGCTCGATAAACAGCTGAAGAGCATTAAGATTCAGAATAAAAATGAATACGCATGGGTTGACTTCGAGCAAGTGCTGAAGATCGAGATTGTGAATAAGGAAGAATGATGGTGCTGCAAGGGAGGAGGGGGTTATAGATCCGAAGCTTCAGTAACGTAGACTCGAACTTCGGACAAACTTTTTTCGGGGGCCGCAAGCGTCAGCTCTAGATTTTCTTGATTTTTCTAAAAAACCACAGATAGTACCCATATGAAATGAGCAGCGTAATGGTGAAGCTGATGAAGCTCCAATACCATGTCCAATTTAAATATTTAATCAATTGGGTGTACTTCTCTAGCATGACTTCAATGATAGTAATGATGGTCGGAAAGCTAAGGATGTATATCGTTTTTATAAACCATGGCTTCTCTTTATGGAAATGGACATTAAATATGGCACTTACCGAAGGGAAGACGAAAAACTCAAAAGTATAGCTTGCCCGGTAAGCCATCTTAAGAAACCCTATAGGGTATTCGATTAATCCGCCTTGGACCACTAAAGCGCCTAATGTCCAGGAGGGGAACCAGAAGAATGGCCGTAATGATCCGCAAGCAACCACGCTAACCAGCCAACCATCCCTGCTTTCTTGACGCTAATCCGGGCGGGATCAAACTACGGTTAAACGCTCCCTTTTACACGTCACTATATATCTTGGATTCAAAGTGAGGCAAGCATTTTCCCTATGGAAGATACTTGCCCCTTTCATTTAAGTTGTATTGGACATACAGTGTATTAAGTCATTAGGAGAGGGTGAGCTGAATGCCGGTAACCTTAATCGATTACCGTATTAGCCAACCGAGCAGCGCGGTTGCAGCTGGTGTTCTTCCGAATGGAGTAACAATTCCTGCTCCGATCGGGAATACAAATCTCCTCGGAATTTTCATGAGTGCTGGCCCGCAGAACCGTGTGGATTTGCAATTGTTTGTAGTCATTGCCAATCCATTATCTTTAAGAGGCACCGCCTTGTTTTTTTCGTTTTTTCGGGATGGACAAATGATTTGGATTTCCGAGGTTGGACTGAACCCCAATACATTCCCCGTAGCTTTTAATTTTCATGCCGGTGATTTTAACGTAACTGTCGGATTTCATATGTACTCGGGACAAATTAGTAATGGCGGGCCGGGGGAGGCAAACGTTGTCGGGCCTGTAACGTTTAGCGCTGCGGCTTATTCGCTGACCTGAGAAAACATATCGTTAAACAAAAATAGATGAATAGGCTGCACCTCCTTCCCGGCTGCAGCCTATTCCGCATTTTTAAGGTACGAATACATTCCGGATTTTCATTTGAAAAAAGCGAAAAACCCTTGATTTATCAAGGGTTTTTCTGTATGACCTGTAGTGGGCTCGAACCACTGACCCCCACCCTGTCAAGATGGTGCTCTCCCAGCTGAGCTAACAAGTCACGGTAAGTATTTCATGTCGTTTTGGGGACGTTTTTTATAATACCAAGATTAGCCGATGAAGTCAAGCGATATTTTAAAAATATTTTAAGGAAAGAAAAGAGTATGATATAATTTTCAACAGAAAGTTTAGCAGAGGGAAGAGGGAATGACATGAGGGATTACGGATGGATACCCGCGGGGTTGGGTCGAGGGCTGAACCCGTCCGGAGAACAGGCGCTCGACTGGGGGGAGCATGAATTTGCGACGCACCGGTATCAGGTTCGCCGTCTGATTGAGCAGTCGGTAGAGCTGCTCGGTATTCCGGAGAAAGCTGCGGTGCTCGGGGCTGGAAACCATGGGGATGTGAATTTGCCCGGGTTGGCTGCGCAGTTTCAACAGGTGACCGTCATCGACTCGGAAGATAATGCGGTGGATGAATGGGCGGAATCTGCAGGCGGGTTTATCGCGAGCCGGATCAAGTCGATGAACCGGATCGATTATACGGCGCTTGACCAGGTACAGTATTACGAAGAGTTTGAAGAGCTGCTGGCGAATCAGGCATCCGCGTCAGCACTTTCCTCGTTCCTCAGAGATTGCGCGTTTCGCGTGAGGAGGCATGAGGCGCTGTCTTATTTGAAGTCGGCGTTCTCTCTGGTGGTATCCAGCGGTGTACATACGCAGTTGTTCTATGTCGATGCCTTGGAGCGTTTCGCCGGGTATGCGAGTCAATACAGCGAACAAGAAATTCGCCAAATTATGGAGGCGATGAGCTATCTTCGCAATAGTCTCATAACCGATTATAATCAGCTTCTTGTACGCATGGTGAAGGCGGAGGGCCGTATCGTGCTGTGGACGGATGTCGTTCTTCTCGATGAAAAGACACGGTGGGTGGCCGACGAGCTTTACTCCATTCCTACGGAAAAAGAACGGACAGCCTTCCTGTTCCAGAGCTTCGGTAAGTATGGAATGGAGGCTGCCGTATGGGGGCTGAAGGATATGCATGAGCGGCTTCGTCCGGAGCAGCTGCAATTCCACAGCTGGATCTGGCACACCGAATCGGGAAAAAGCTACTTGACAGCCGGCTTATCGGGTCGACCGAAGAGTTAAGAAGCCAAAGTCAGCGAGCTCTTCCTCGGTACAGAAGCTGCAGCTGGGCAGCGTCGGCGTTTTCCGGAGCTTAACCGCAAGCTGGTTAAGCATCCCGGTCAGCGCCGCCGTTCCGTTCTCGTCCAACGAGAATTGGATGCTATATTCATATTGTCCTTGGGCAGTAAGGATAGACCGAACGACAGGTCCGAAGGGCCGGTAAACCGAGCCCAAGGCGGTAAAGCGGAGCTCGACGAGCATGCTTGACTCTTCCGGAAGCGGCGCGGCCGTATATACCCTGGCGCCGCCGGCGCTGAGATCAAGGATTGCGGCCGGAAGCATCTTGGTTCCCGAGTCCATGTCGTTTTGACCGATAATTTTGAGCTCCGCCCCTAACGGATGCGCGAAGGGCAGCCGGAAAAAGCTTCGTTTGTTTGTATCGATAGGCATAGTAATCAACATTCCTTTTTATAGGCGGAAGTGAAGGCTTCTGGTTAAAAAAAAGAAAAAACCACTCTCAAAAGAGCGGCAGATGGATACGTTCTTCCTTATTGCTGTGCAGTACAGCGTTATTGCCAATAATCTCAATCCGCTCGATTTGGTTGATGTAGGATGGGCCGGGGCCTAGGGACTGTATTCTCGTCTTCTCCAGCACGCTGATTAACCGGGGAATCGCCTTCTGGTCGCTAGAAATGAAACTTACGGGAATTTTGCGGTCGTCAAAACATAATTCCGTTGTCATTTGCCAACTTCCTCCCTCCATCTGATTAATTCTATTATATCTCATCTCTATGAAAATACTAGGAAAATATTGTTACATATCTTGACATAAACCGATCAAAACAGACATGAGCAAATCTGAAAATCCATACATCCATTGGAGGAAAAGTGATGAAGAAGCTGTACAGTCAAATGACGGAGGAAGAACTGGAGCTCGAAATGAAGCAGATTCAGGAGGAGATGAGGCTGGCCCAATTCCCGAGCCAGAAGGCGGTGCTGGAGCGTAAATATTTCACAGCGAAAGCCTATACACTCAAGGCTGAGGATTTCCCTCCGGGCGTATACAAGGTGGATGGCCATCAGCTGCCCTTTGAGCTCGAATACGTGAACGGGATGATGGCTTGGGGAACCATGGGGGAAGACCGGGAAGCGAGCTTCCCGATCTCGATGCTGTCAAGGCTGCTCTAAATGCGGCACATGTCCTTGGGACAATTCTCGCATTGGCAAATATCGCGCAGATAAGATAAGTTTTTAACTACCAATAATTGGTTTTCCGTGTCGATGATATCCGCTCTGCGCAGATCGCTGAGCATCCGGTTCACGCTCTCGCGGGTAGCACCGATCATGTCGGCGAGCTCACTGTTCGTGAGCTTCTTCGTTATCACGATCGACGTTCCATGCTCCTGACCGTACGTATTGCAGAGCCGGATCAAGGTTGAGCAGAGTGCACCGGGCTTCCCGAACATCATCAGATCTCTGAACTTGGTCTGCGTCATCCGGTGCATGAGTCCCATCCATTTCATAAATTCAACCGCCAAATCCCCGTGCTGCCATAGAAGCACCTCGAGATCCTTTTGCAGAATGACGCCGATCACGCTGTCCTCGGTGACCTCGCAATTAAAGCTGTGAACCGAATTTTGGAACGGATCCAGCTGTCCGAACAAATCCCCTTCGTTATATACATACAGAATAAAGCTTTTGCCGTCATCGCTGCTCTTCGTGATCTTTACTCTGCCGCGCTTGAGATAATATAATCGATCCGCCTGATCGCCTTCCCAGAACAGATGGCTGCCGGCCGCAGGTTTCATTTCGTACATAATTTCCTTGATCCGTTCCAGGCTGCCCTCGGAGAAGCATTGGGTATTGGATACGTGCGCATCCGTCTGGCGAAGGTTCGCGTCGATCATGGAATATCCCTCCATCAAGTCCGCGTCGCATCGCGGCGCTTTCTCGTTCTATGTCATTAAGATACTCCATATTCGGTCAAAGGGGATGTGAGCAAAATCACAGATTTCCAACTTTTCATAAAATGTAGTGATTTAACTTACAGCCAAACGCGTTTTATCGGACTATAGTGGAATCAGTGATCTTATGACAAGGGAGGAAGTGGCGTCATGACGCTGTCCGGTATCATTCTGGCGGGCGGGCCGACGCGAATCGTTCACGGTGTTGCGCTTGGCCTTCTGCCGCTGTCCAATGGAACGGTTCTGGGTGAACAAATCGCAAGGATGCAATGTGTTTGCAGCGAGGTAGTCATGGTAACGAACGAACCCAGAGCATGGCTGGAGCACGTCCCCCGATCGGTGAGGGTGATTACGGATTATTACCCCGAGCGGGGACCGCTCGGCGGGCTGCATGCCGCATTGGCCTTGTCGAAAGGCAGCGAGGCGTGGGTTACCGCCATGGGCATGCCTCTTCTGTCCTCCGCGGCGGCGTTGTTTTTACTGGAGCATTTGCAGGTGTTCGGTTACGACGCGGTCTTTCCCTCCAGCAGAGGCAAGATTTCTCCTTACGGCGGCATGATAAGGCGGTCTTGTCTCGATGAGCTGAATGGGTTGATGTCGGTGAACGAGCGGAGATGGGAAAGCTTCTTTGCACGTCTAAGGTGGGCGGGAGCGGAGGAGGCGATGCTGGCGGACCATGGGGTGGCGCCGGGCTGGAACCTGCGCATCTAAACGGAGGAGCATTACGAGCGGACGCTCGGGATGTTTGACGCCGCCGCATCCGGGAAGAATGAAGGAGTCGGCTGAACAAGCGGTCGTAGGCGGTTCTTGGAAAGCGGTTCACTTCAACCGTATTTCCGGGGCCGTTTTTTACAAAAATTTATCACCGAATGAAGTCAAAATGTGATATTATGAATCATAAACTAACATGTAAACGTTGTCATTTTATGCTCGCGGGGGCTGACACAAATGAAAATATGGGGTCTTGTTCTGGTTTGTCTTCTTTTACTCGGTACGGCTTCCAAGGATGCGCTGGCGGAGCCGGAGCTTACGTCCGTCACTTATACTTCACCGGAGGGGATTCAGTTTATCAGCTACGGCTCCATGTGGAGCGTCGATCGGCTGGAGGAGCTGTACCGCGTCTTGTTGAAGTGTGAGCACGGCGAAGAGCTCGCCTCGCTAAAGCGAGTGCTCCTCCTGCCGGAGAAGAGCAAAGGAGCAAATGGCCCCCGCGTCGGAAATTATAATGAGAAGGAAAAGACGATCCGTCTGTATGAATCGGATACGCTTCCTTTGGAAAAAACGCTCATTCATGAGTATGGGCATCATTTTACATACTATTGGCTGAAACGGCAAGAAGGCATATTTCCCGACCAGCTTAAAGAAACGAACGTCTGGTCCAAGCTGAGAGGACTCGGGGGTTATCCGGTTCGATGGGCGGGGAGTACGCTGCCGGATGTTCATAAGTGGGATCCGGGAGAGATTATGGCGGAGGATTATGTCATGCTGTTCGGTATCGGTGCCGCCAGGCCGCCTCAGAATCCGCTCGATGTCATTCACTTGGTCCGGCACGAGAATGAATATATCCCGCCGGTTACGACTCTTCCGGCTGTGAGGGAATACTGGGAGAAGGCGGCAGGACTGCCTCACAAAACGCTTCTGCAGGAGCCTTCAGTCCAGGAACTCCAATTCACGGAGCAGGAAGGAAGCGACAAGCTTCTCGTCCGATTCCGATCGTCGGACAAGGAAGGAATTCGAGGCCCGATCCAATACGGCCTTCAATTGGTGGCTTTCTCCGGAGACGGCTCCATTCCGAAGGTTAGCAAGAGTACGGCTGTTGCGGAAGGGAAAGAAGCGGTGGAATGCTTGCTCGATTGGCCGGATCCGTTGAGCGCTCAGACGAATGCTTATTTTCACCTGACGGTTTGGGCATATGACGGCACCGCACGTCTCTTGGCGCAAACGCCGATGTATATGAACTGGTATGAAGTTGACAACGCCTCGAATCAATTGCGCGATGTTCCGCCGCCTTGGGAAAAGCAGGGGTTATTGTTCATGCTGCAGAAGGAGGGAATGGTTCGTTGGCCCCTTATCCATTTATTCATCAACGGCAAGCAGCAGGGGGCAGGGACCGGCTTCAAGGAGAAGGACGGAACATTATATGTGCCTGTCGATTTGATCAAGGACCCGGGCGACTCCTCGCCTAAGGAGACGGTGATCCGGCTAAATTCCCATACCATTCGGTTGACAAAAGGCACCGAGGATGAGGCGGAGGTGGACGGGAAGAAGGTTCGTTTGCGCAGGAAGCTGGAGAAAGCGGGAGAAAATGTGACGTTGGCCGCGGCGGATTTGGGGGAACTGACAGGCATGTCCTGGGTATGGAACAAAGACCTAAGCAGCCTCGACTTGAAGCCTCAGTAAGCACTTAGCATCAGGTATAGAATGGGCGAAGGTTTCGGATGCTAAGCTTGAGGTGATGGTTATGAATCGGGCGTTATGGACGTCCCTTGTCAGTATCGGCGCGGCTCAAGCGATGAAGATCCCTGGACGCATACGGGAGTCCGGACGATGGGAATGGAAGGATCTCGTCCGGACTGGGGGCATGCCCAGCTCGCATTCGGCCGGCGTTGCGGCTTTGGCCGCTTATTTAGGAGTGAAGAAGGGCGTTTCTTCACCCTTTTTTTCGTTATCTGCCCTGCTCGGAGTTATCGTAATCTACGATGCCATGGGCATTCGCAGGCATACCGGTCTGATTGCATCCGAAGTGAACCATCTGGAAAAAACTGTTGTCAAGCTGACGGAGAAAAGCTCTCCCCATCTTCACCAGAAGAGGGAGAAAGAGCTCGAAGAGAAGCTCGGCCATCTTCCGGAGGAAGTGCTGGGCGGGGCTCTTCTCGGTACGCTCATCGGCTGGATTAGCGCTGTGACCGAGCCGGCATCGAAGGGGAGAGCAGCCAAGGCTTCCCAAGTTATACGTAGATTGTGGGCGCGTCTGACTTAACGGCAGTGTCGCTTAAGCCAGCAGGGGAGTCGGAGTGATGTACGGGGAGGGTGATGGTGAATTTCGTGCCGATCCCAAGTTCACTTTCCACTTCGATCGTGCCGTCATGATCCTGTACGATCTTATGGCATATCGATAAGCCGAGACCGGTGCCGGAATCCTTCGTGGTATAGAACGGGATGAATATTTTCTCAAGCTCGTTGTCAGGAATACCTTTGCCGTTATCCTCAATTTCGAGCACCGCATCGTCTCCGGATACGCTTAGCTTGATAAGTACCGTTCCTTGCTCCGGTATAGCTTCGAACGCATTCTTGATCAGATTCAGCAGCAGCTGGAGCATTTTGTCCTGATCCATCAGAATGAATACGGGATCCTCCGGACTTTGGAAATCAATATGATGTCCCAGCCGGGTGGATTCCGAATCCAATAAGGAAATCACCCGGTATATGCAGCTTTGCAGCTTTTGCGGACGGAACTGGGTCATATGAGGCTTGGAGAACTGAAGGAATTCCGCTGTCAGCATGCTCATCCGGTTGATTTCGTCCATGATCAGATCATACCACGTCTTAATGTTATAATTCCCGGCTTTGGAAAGCTGCAGAAAGCCCTTGATCGTCGTTAAAGGATTGCGGATTTCATGCGCCATGCCCGACGCCAGCTCCCCGACCACGCGGAGCTTCTCCGATCTCAGCATATGCTCCTCGCGCTTAAGCCAGGTATCCCTCTTCATTAAATAAAGCGATCGTTCCGCGATCAGGATCAAATCATCCTTGGTCATCCCCTCTTGCGGATAACAAGCCATCCCGAAATTAATATCAATGCCCGTCAGCTTCGGGAATTCGGAAGCCAGCATTCGTGTAATCGCATTCATCGATTGAGGGATATCCTCGCTTTCTACGACGATAGCGAATTCGTCTCCGCCGTACCGGCTGATTAAGGAAGCTTCGGGGAACATGATTCGCAAGAGCTGGGCAGCTTGGCGCAGTATTTTGTTCACGCCCTGAAAGCCGTTCGTCGTATTCAATGACTTTAAATCCTTGCAATCGATCATCACGAGAATGAGCGGACGGCCCGCGTCGACGAGACGCTCAAGCTGACGGTGAAATTCTTGGTAATTATAAAGACCGGTCAGCGCATCGTGTGTGCTGAGATGCTTTTTCTCGTTGGTTAAGAGCTGCTTTTGATTCTCAATGTCACGGATATGTTTACGGAATAACATAAAGAGAATATAAAAGCTGACGGTAATGAACAGAGTCGAAACAAAATTCACCTGAGAGAGCGGCTTATATGTCAGCGCGATGACGCCGAACGACAAGGTAAGCCAAAGCTGAGTCCAGGCGGAAGGCCAGGTCGGGCGCTCGAACTCCCGGAGCAAATGAAACCAATAAAGCGGGAGGCATAGATCGGTCGCGCTGAAGGCATGGAAGCCAAGGAGCAGCGCAACCTGCAGCGGAAGATACGTGTTGAATCGATCCTGCAAGAGCTGAGATAACGCATAAGCCGCTGCAAACGCGAATAAGAGCCAGGAATTCGGCGTTTTGTCGAAATACAAGGAGTAGGCGCTGATGAGGCCAGCATAAACGAGATAGAGCCATTTACCATTCATGGAGAACTCCAACTCCCGACCGATATGAGATTATTGTATATTATTGGAATTCTGTATCGTTCGATGAATTCCTGCTTACGTCCCGTGGTTCGGTGAAACTTTTTTCCCAGGGTACGGCCCCGGTTCAGACACTTCAGACAAAACGATACCATAGAGATTCGTAACCCATCTTGGATATAAGTAGATAGCCTTGTAATAAAATAGAGCCGGGAGAATCCCCCGGCCCAGGATGAACATTAATAAACGGTTACAGATCCTTTATACATATTCCCGCTCGGATTGCGTGTGTTGTTATGAGCTTTTGCCGTTGTTCCGGTTACCGCATTCACCACATACCCAGTAGTATTATCGAGGTTCACTGTATTGTTGCTGAAGTCTGCGTTTAGCCCCCAGCCCGATACTTGAACATGCATTTGGAACGCATCGACGATATTGCTGTTATTGTTGCGCGAACCCGTATTATCATGGACGCTCGCATTGTTGCCTTTTGTATCGACGAAGCTGTCTGCGCTATTTTGTCCGCTAATTCCGGTACCGTTGAAGGTATTATATGCCACAACCGTACCTGTGGTTCCTTCTTTAATATCGACGTGTTCTGCAGTAACGTTCGGACCGAGTGTATTGTTGCTGATGATATTGTTATCGCATTTAGAATTGTACGTGCTCCATACGCCATTGTCGGAACCTACATACACAGCCTCGCCGAATCCGGGATCGATTTTACCTGTATCATGAACGTAAGAGTTTTGCAGTGTATTATTAGAACTGCCGTCTCGGAAATGGACTCCTTCTTGGCCTAAGCCGTACACTTCTACGTTATCCAATACGGAATAATTGGAATTATCCAGCACAATCCCCTTTTGAGCATTCGTCACTTTCAAATTTTTTACGATCCAATAATCACCAGTAATGTAAAGGGCATATCCGCTGCTCGTTCCAGTACCGGATAAAATAGCCTCATTCGTGGTACTTGCGCTTTCAATCGTAATCGGAGCGGAGGGGGTACCGTTCACACTGAATAGAAAAAGGCGTTTGAAAATCCGCTGGTGGATTTGCTTCCCGTATATGTTCCGGCGTCGATAGTAATGTCATCGCCAGGCTGTGCGTTTAGCATTGCGCTTTGAATACAAGCAACAGTGCTGCAATTTATCGTTCGGGTTGCTGCATAGGTTTTTCGCGGTGTATTGTACCAATAGAGCGCCAATAGACAAACCGCTAAAGCAATCAAGAAAGCTTTCTTTACATTCCCATGAGCATGTATCAACACAAATCACCCTTCTCATTGGATTTTTGAAAAAACGATTCCTCCTGCCCTCCTTTCTTTAAAAGAAATGTAGTCGCCTTCCATTCGGAGTGGACCTTTGCTATGAAGGCTTATTAACCGGTTACATTTAATGTTGTATAACCGATTACAATAAATTTATCTCATGTAATGGTTTTCATGTTTCGCTCAATTGCTTATTTCTTTCGCAATATTGTTGTCTTTTTCTGTGATTGTTTTTATGTAAGATCGGTGTGGACGATTAATTTTTGCTCGCTATGCAAATACTATTATTTGTCTGCGGATGTCTAATACACGTAAGAGCATAAAAGTTATGATTTAAACTAACTAGCGGAGGCAAAAATGGATCAATACAAGCTAGAGAATCAACAAAACCAACAAGAGGAAGTTGTAGCGGTCAGAAAAAACGGTGATGGCGATATTGTTGAATTGAAGCTGACTTCAGGGAAAATTGTTGACTATAAGACCGCTCAAGCCATGGTTAAGAACAATGAGATCCAGCATTTAAATGTATTTCGGGGGCGAGACAATGAAGAACACCTAAGATCGGACCCGGATGGACGAAAAGATAACAATCTTGACAATTTGCCAACGTTTTAATTAAGGTCGACGAGTAAACCCCAAGTAAACAAACCAACCCGAGATATTTCTCGGGTTTTTACATTTTTTGTTATGAGAATATTTCATTGGCCGATTTCACCGATCTATTGGCTTGCCGGCTTCGGTTACTTCGGAAGGAGTCAAAGCTACGTATAAAAACGGTATATTAGAAATCCATATGCCTAAAACAAAACCGGATATTAAAAGGAAAATTGATGTAGATTTTCACTAACAAACAAGAATAACAGAGCCTTTGCAATAATAAAAGCCCAGCAACCGCTGGACTTTTTTTGCATGAAAATTAATTTTAGGCGAACGATTATTCGTTTAGGGAGAGCAGCACCGATTGAATCCGTTCATAGGCCCAATCCAGCTCCTCGCGGGTAATGATCAGGGGGGGAGCGAAGCGGATCGTATTCTCGTGCGTCTCTTTGCAGAGCACACCGGCTCGCATCAGCACTTCGCAGATGGGTCGGGCAGGGACCGACAGTTCGAGGCCGATGAACAAGCCGCGGCCGCGGATGCCGGAGATCAGCGGATGGCGCAGCTTACAGAGAAGGTTCAGGAAGTAATCGCCCAGTTCACGGGAACGTTCGGCCAGCGCCTCATCCTCCGTCACCTGCAGGGCGGCGACGGCTACGGCGCATGCGAGCGGATTGCCTCCGAAGGTCGAACCGTGCGAGCCCGGACCGAAGACCTCGAGAATCTCCCGGTCGGCCGCTACGGCCGAGACGGGAAGCACGCCGCCGCCCAGCGCTTTCCCCAGAATATATACATCGGGCTCGATCCCATCGGCATCGCAAGCGAATCGGTAACCGGTTCGCCCGAAGCCGGTCTGAATTTCATCGGCCATAAGCAGCACCCGGTGCTGCTTGCATATCGCCGCAGCTTCCCTAAGATAGCCGTCCGGCGGCAGGACAATACCGGCCTCGCCTTGAATCGGCTCGACCAGAAAAGCCGCGGTGTGCGGGGTTACGGATTGCTTCAGCGCCTCCAGGCTGCCGTACGGGATAACGCGAAATCCCGGGGTGAAGGGACCGAAGCCGTCTTTGTACTCCGCGGAAGAAGAGAAGGAGGTAACGGTAACCGTTCGTCCATGGAAGTTGCCCTCGCAGACGAGAATTTCCGCCTTCCCGTCCGGAACGCCTTTGTGCCGGTAGGCCCAGCGCCTTGCCGCTTTCACAGCGGTTTCGACCGCTTCGGCCCCGGTATTCATCGGGAGAATCATCGACTTGCCGGTATAACGTGCCAGCTTCTCGTAGAAACGGGCGAGCGGCTCGTTATGGAACGCCCGGGAGGTTAAGGTCACCTTGGCCGCCTGATCCTGAAGAGCCTGGAGAATACGGGGATGGCGGTGTCCATGATTCAGTGCGGAGTAAGCGCTCAGCATATCCATGTACCGGTTGCCTTCCGGATCCTTTACCCAGACCCCCTGCGCTTCACTGATCACAATCGGCAGCGGATGATAGTTGGGGGTCCCCCAGCGACCGTTTGCTGAGATCACTTCATTCGAGAACGTCATGTCCCGGCCTCCTTTATAATATCGTTTCTCCCAGCAGGGAAAGGAGAAGTCCGGAAGCGAGCCTGGAGGTTCGTTGTCCCGGTTCCAGGGAAGGGTTAACTTCCACCAGCTCCGCGGAGGTGACCATCCCGGATTCCTGGAGCAGCTCCATCGCATAATGGGCTTCACGGTAGCTCATCCCCCCGGGAACAGGCGTTCCAGTGCCTGGGGCTTCGTTCGGATCGACGCTGTCGATGTCGAAGCTGACGTGTACGCCATCCGTCCCTTGAAGCTGCCGGGCGGCCTCTTCAAGCACTTTACCGATGCCGTACCGATCGATATCCTGCATGGTGAAGCAGCGGATGCCAAGCTGGCGGATAAGCTGCTTCTCTCCTTCGTCCAAATCCCGGGCGCCGACGATAACAATGTGCTCCGGAAGCACTTTAGGGCACCGGCCCAGCAGCTTCACAAGCCGGTCATGGCCTAGTCCAAGACTGACGGCCAGGGACATGCCGTGCAGATTGCCTGACGGACTCGTATCTGCGGTATTGAGGTCCGAATGGGCATCGAACCAAAGTACGCCGAGCTGTTTGTAGTGTGCGGACAATCCCGCAATCGTTCCGATGGCGATGCTGTGGTCTCCGCCAAGGATAATCGGAAAGCGCCTTTGACCGACAAGGGCTGACACCTGCAGCGCCAGCGCCTCGTTCATGTCGGCCACTGCGTCCAGATGCTTGAGGGCGTGCGGAGCCGCCCGTGCGTCCGCGGACGAGAGAGGCTTGAATTCCGGGAGCGCCGGAGCGGTCTCCACCTCGTGACGGAGCAGACGGAGCTTGCGTTCCAGCCCGGTCCGAAGAATCGCTTCGGGCCCGTCCTTTGCGCCGCGGCGGCCGGCACCCCAGTCGAAAGGAACAGGAAGCAGGGTGATTTTCTTGGAATGTGCAGAAGCGTACATGGGCCCTCCTCCTACCAATTTTTGATCACAAACCACAGATTGGCAGGACGCTCTGCCAGCCTGCGGACAAAATACGGATACCATTTGCGGCCGTAGGGCACATAGCAGCGCACTTTATAGCCCTCTTGAACAAGCCTTTCCTGCAGCGGCGAGGCAACACCATACAGCATCTGAAATTCAAACCTATCGGGCGGCACCTGGAGTCGTCGAACAAGCTTCTGAGCCGCCCGGATGATGCGCTCGTCGTGCGTGGCAATGGAGGTGAACACGCCGGAGGACAGGCGGATACCGATCAAGCGGATGAAGTTCTCGTCGACCTCCTGCTTTCGGGCCAGGACCAAGGGCTTCGGCTCCTTGTAGGCCCCCTTCACCAGACGGAGAGGGACGCGCTCGCGGGTCAGCCGGTCAACATCGTGCAGACTTCTGCGCATGCAAGCCTGAACGACCGTGCCTACTCCGTTCAAGCCTTCCGCACGCAGGCGGCGGACCATTCGGAGGGTTGCATCCGTATATGGCGAGTTTTCCATATCCAGACACACGAAGCCTTGCTGATCTTCAGCACGCCGAACGATTTGCCTGATATAGGTGCAGGTCGTCTCTTCGTCCAAGGCAAGCCCCATTTGGGTCGGTTTCAACGAAACATTCACATCCGCAGCTCCCGCCGCAAGGCGGTCGACCATTCGGAGATATTCCTCCATGAAGCTCTCCGATTCTTGCACCGTTCTGACGCCCTCGCCCAAATGATCCAGCGTGACGGAAATTCCTTTCGCTTCAAGATCAGCCACCCGGAGCATGGCCTCCTCGAGCGTTACACCGGCTACGAATCGGGCTGCGCCCAGTTGAAGGCCGTAACGCAGCGCTGCGGCTTCGACGGCCCGATTGCCTGCCAGCGTCAGCAGAATGGAGCGGAATAGTCGTGTACCCAGTTCCATGGCGGTGCCCCTCCTTCCTGTGCTTATATGTAATGCATATTCCAGGGTGCGAGCATACAGGATCACAACCCGTTACTTCGTTGATATATCGTATTCAGAACTCGTCTAAACGCCACACGGGAGCTGCAAAGAAAAAAGCCTGACCTCTCCCGGAAGCGCATTTCCGCGAAGAGGCAGGCTGATCTTTAAAAACTGTATTTGCGATGCTGCTCGATAAACTGCATGGAGCCGGTACAGCCGATATAATCCGTCATGTTATCGCCGTAATGCATGAGGCGCGTGATCCGCTGGATGGATTCCGGCAAGCTCATTAGCTCGTCCAGCGCCGCATGGACCATCCCTTTGCCCTGCAGCTGGCAATCATGCCAGATCTCCTTCACGCCCCGGGCGCTCATCTCTTTCAAGCGTTCCGCGTCAAACCTGGAATCCGAGCTGTAATAGAGCTTTTCGTTCATAAGAATGGCGTAGCTGGGCTTACCCGGAATATGCTCGGTCGGCAGCAGCTCCAAGGTTAGATCCGGATGAAGCGGGTAAGGGGTACCCGGTTCAAGCGGGACGACCTCGAAATAATCGTTCAACGAATGGAATCCTTCCGCCTTATTTTCCAAACCGCCCTTGAGGGAATGGTCCCACAGCGGTCCAATCAGCGTCGAAGGAAGAAGCAGCTTCATGCGGTGCCGATGTACATATTGGCTTTGAAAAGCCAGCTCCTCCAAACCACCGACATGGTCCGCGTGGATGTGGGTTATGAGTATGGCGTCGATTTGAGGGGACGGAATATTCAATTCGTATAATGCGCGGGGGGCGGTGACGCCGCAATCGATTAATAACGTGAAGCCGTGCGCGTATACCAGAGCATTATTATTGTAGTATCGTTTGGCGAAGGCGCTTCCCGTACCGATCATTTGAATTTGCAGGCTCACTCATGATCCTCCACTCCTCGGCGGTTTGACGGCCGCCTGATGTTTGAGTAAATCTTACCTGAGGCAGAGCGTTCGTTCAAGAGAATTATCACACCTTTTGCAAAAAAAAATTTATGATTATGATAACCGAAGGAAGAGAGGATATCATGAAGCGAAAGCTCCATTTCCCGGGCAAGCGCACCGTTCGTCAGAGAACGGCATAGAAGAGACAATAGTCGACATAAAGATGACGATGCGGCATATGTTGTTCACATACGACGTGTAATCGTTTGCAAAATCTATATCTAGTTTTTAAAATATAAAAAAAAATGTTTTTTTCATATTTGAGCGCAACTCTTGCGCAAAACCGGAGTATAACATTACACAAAAAGAAGAACATGATGGAGGTTGCCAGAAATGAAAGTGCCGCGATTGCTGACGCTGGTGCTGTCGCTTTCCTTATTCGGAACGGCGGGGGCGTTCGCCAGCTCCATGTGGGGCGATTATGAGGGTTACGCCAAAGCACGGGTGACGATTAACAACAATGAGAAGACATTTGCCGACGGTGATACTCCGGCCTTCTTAATTAAAGGAAGCACTGTATTTCCGGTAAGGGTATTGTCCGAATCCCTCCAAGCACTGGTGAAATGGGACAATGCTACCAAGACCATAGCCATTCATAAACCGAATGTACATATGTTTGTCGCCAAGAAGGTTAATGACGACTACTCGATCTCCAAGCCGTTCGGAGGGGTGAAGAAGGGCGACCGGCTCGACTTTGCCGTATTCGCGCAAGTGGACAGCCTGACGACGCCGATTTCTTCCTTTAAAATCTCGATCGATTCGCCGAGCGGCGAGACTGTGGCTACGCACGAGAAGATGGTGAACGGACAAAAGGAAAGCTTCTGGTATCCATGGCCGTTCAATGTAACGTTCTCCGAGGCGGGCAACTATGTGGTCAAATTTTCGATTAAATTGGATGACAGCAGTGATTATACCGTCGTTTCACAGAAAGTGATTTTGTCCGAATAAAGCCGGGAGCCGGCCTCCTTTGGAGCAGGAAGCAGTCGGGCTTTACATTGACTTGGACTCCGCCCGCATGATACGATACGAGGGAACTACCAATTTAAGACGAAAGTAGGTTTTCCCATGAGCGATCACATACATGACGCTTCCTGCGACCATGATCATGAGGATGATATCTTCATCGTAACCGATCAAGACGGTGTCGAGCATGAGATGGTAATGGTATATACCTTCGAAGCAAACGAGCGCGCTTATGCGGTGCTGCTGGATCGCAACGACATGGAAGCGGACGGGGTCATTTTCCGCATTGAAGAAGAGGACGGAGAAGCCTTCCTTTCCAGCATCGAAGACGAACAAGAGTGGGATCGCGTCGTTCAGATCTATAACGAGATCGTCGAAGAACAAGAGCAGGAACAACCATAACGTTGAACTCAGAAACCCTTCTTTTTTCAAGGAGGGTTTTTCGCTCTGAAGGTAGGCATGAAAAGACCGTGCTTCCAACGGCCGGAGCCGGGGGTGCACAGTCTCGATAATCCGGTAGAACTTCTTATTATTTACGAGGGTTATAAAACATGATACGTCCGTTGAACAAGTGAAGCTCGGCCTTCCATAAGCGGGCTAAATATTTGCAGAATTCGTTGCCTTTGCCTTTATCGCCGTGCGTACAATCGTCCGGCAGCACGACCTGCACATAATTGTTCTTGCCCTCTTCCGATCCGGCCGCAGCCTCGCTGCCTACGCCGAGAACGATATATTTGTACAGCGGGCTGGTTCCTTTCAGATAAAACCATTGACCTTCGCTCTCCGGTTTGGTCTCGACCGAATAAGGAAAGCCGGCATCGCCGTATTCCCAACCCAGCTGCTTGCCCGTCAAGACCAGTTGTTCTTTATAATGCTGGAGCTGAGCTTTCAATTCCTCGAGCGATACGGAAGAAACGGCGGAGCCTTCGACAAATTTAATATATGCGCTTTGCGCCATGACGTTATGCACCTGCCTACATAATGGACTGGTTAGGTTGGATTCAAGCATGCTCCCATCACTTTCGAGTGGGGATCAGCCGTTAAATCACAGGGTCATGCACCATGATCATCATAGCATTGTCCTATTGGAAATACAATACAAAAGCCGGGCCCTGCCCGTTAAACAGGAAGAGACCGGCCATCTTACAAAGCTTGGTTTCGCTTCAACGGAGGATAACAGTGGAATCTCAACTATTTAGCGGTTACCTACTCGTAACGGATATGGACGGCACGCTGCTGGGCGCGGATAAGTCGATCAGTCCGGATAATTTGGCTGCAATTGAACGGTTCACGGCACAGGGAGGACGCTTTACGCTGGCTACCGGAAGAATTGCTTCGTCTGTAAGGCGGTACGCGGAGCAGCTCCCGCTTGGCGCCCCCGCTATTCTGTGCAACGGGGCGATGATCTATGATTTCGCGAGCGGCGAGACGGTATGGGAGCGGATGCTTCCCGTCTCCGATGCAGAGGGCATTATTCAGCGGATGCTGTCGCTTTACCCGCAGATCGGAGTGGAGATTTATCCGAAGGGATGGGACGTTCCTTTCTTCCGCAATGAGAATGAAGTAACGCAGCGGCACGAGCGTATGGAAAAATTCCGGCGGAGAGCGGATTCGGCGCCGGCAGAGCCGTGGATCAAAGTGCTGTTCGCTTGGGAGCCGGCGAGGCTCGATGCCATTACCCCGCATTTGCAGGAATTGACCGGTTCGGCGGAGGTCGAATGGATTCGATCGGATGACAAGTACTTGGAGCTTCTGGCCAAAGACTCCACCAAAGGGCACGCGCTGGAGGCGCTCACCCGGCGGCTTGGAATGGATCCGGCGAAGAGCATTGCGATGGGTGATCATTTGAACGACCTTGAAATGATTCGGCGCGCCGGAGTCGGCGTTGCTGTAGCGAACGCGCATCCGGAGCTCCGGGCCGCGGCCGGCCATCACGCGAAGCATCACGAGGAGCATGCCGTGGCCGATGTAATCGAATGGCTGGAGCAGCGCATTCGATCAGGCATGTAGCATGAAAAAGGGCTGTCTCCGGGACAGCCCTTTGTGCGTTGATAATAATTTATAAGTTTTCGTAGCTTATAGCTTCGCATCAACCTTGGTAAACGCGCTGGTCCTTGTAAGACAAGGACGGCGTAGCCGTTTATCATGGATGTGCGAAATTTTAGAAAATGGCAGGCGTTTCCACAATAACTTTAACCTGCTCGATGCTGCGGTCCTCGGGACCCTTTACCGGCAGACCGACTTCCACGTGCTCCGTGATATAGTCGATCAAATCCTGAGAGATGACCTCCCCTGGAAGCAGGATCGGAATGCCCGGCGGGTAGACATAGATGAATTCGGCAATGATACGGTCTGCGGATTCCTTGAACGGTACGATCTCCGTATCCCCGTAGAAGGCATCGCGCGGCGACAAGGTCAGCTGCGGAATCTTCGGAATTTTGATCACAAGCTCGTTCACCGGGTTGATGGAATAATTCTCGGAGGACAGCTGGGCCAAGGCGGTCAGCAGCGTCTCGATGTTCTCCCGAGTATCGCCCGGCGTAATGAGACACAGGATATTGTACATGTCGCTGAGCTCGACCTCGATGTTGAATTTGTCCCTCAGCCAATTCTCCGCATCGTAGCCGGTAATGCCCAAGTGGCGCACATGGATGTTGATCTTGGTCGGATCGTAATCATAGGTTGCTTCTGTACCGAGAATTTCATCGCCGAAGCAGTACAGCCCCGGGATCAGATTGATTTCGTGACGCGCGTAATTTGCGAGCTCGATCGTCCGTTCGGCCATTTCTTTCCCGTTCAAGGCCAAATTGCGGCGGGCCGTGTCGAGCGAGCCGAGCAGAATGTAGGAGGTCGAAGTGGTCGTCAGCATGCTGATGATCGTCTTCGCGCGCCGAACGCTGACCCGGCCCTCGCGGATATTGAGGACGGAGCTCTGCGTCATGGAGCCGCCGAGCTTATGTACGCTCGTAGCCGCCATATCGGCTCCGGCTTCCATCGCCGACATCGGCAGCTTGCTGCTGAAATGAATCAGCACGCCGTGCGCCTCGTCGACAAGCACCGGAATATTGTACTCGTGCACGATATTGACGATTTCCCGCAGATTGGCGCATACGCCGTAATAGGTCGGGTTGATGACAAGCACGGCCTTGGCGTCGGGATGCCGCTCCAGCGCCCGGCGAACGGAGCTGGTCGTGACCCCGTGGTCGATGCCGAGATTCTCGTCCCGCACCGGTTTCAGGAAGACGGGCTTCGCACCCGCGAAAATAATGGCCGACATGATGGACTTATGTACGTTGCGCGGCACGATGATTTTGTCTCCTTGGGAGCATACGGTCAAAATCATCGTCATGATGGCGCCGCTCGTCCCCTGCACGGAGAAAAACGTATGATCGGCACCGAAAGCTTCGGCAGCAAGCTTCTGCGACTCTTCAATGACGCCCGTCGGTTGATGCAGATCGTCCAGCGGAGCTATATTGATCAGGTCGATGGACAGCGCGTTATCGCCGATAAACTCCCGGAACTCGGGGTCCATGCCGACACCTTTCTTATGTCCTGGGATATGAAACTGAACAGGATTGCGCTCCGCATGCTGCTTCAGCGCGGTGAACAGGGGAGTTTTCGTTTGATCCACGGTCATCCCTACCCTTCATTGTGTGGTTTCGATATATGAAAAAAGCAAACAAAATGAGTATAGCAAACTGGGACACGGATGCAAGCGATTTTTATGAATAGTTTGTTAATCTTTTGGAGGAAATAACCTTTGTCGATTTTGTTAATAATTAAGCCTGTTCATTTCCTAACTGAAAATAATTATGGTACGATAGGATTACATTTATTAGAAATGACCGTCTGAGAGAGGATTGGAAGTCACTAATGAAGAAGCAGCTCACCATTATTATGGTACTGCTGATGACGATTTTTATCGGCTTCGGCATCATTATTCCCGTACTGCCCGATGCGGTAACCGGGTCCGGCGCAAATTCGTTCCATCTCGGGATGCTGCTGTCGGTGTATTCGCTGGCATCGTTCCTGATGTCGCCCGTCTGGGGCGGTTTGTCGGACCGGATCGGACGCAGGCCGATCATCATGATCGGGACGATCGGCTTCAGTTTGAGCTTCTTTCTGTTCGGCATTGCCGGCGGCAGCCTCGCAATGATGTACATATCGCGGATCTTGGGAGGCCTCTTCTCGGGAGCGGCCACCGCTTGCGCGGTAGCTTACGTTGCGGACATTACGACCGAAGAGAACCGGACCAAGGGGATGGGTCTGGTCGGCATGTCCATCGGGCTCGGCTTCATCTTCGGACCGGCGGTAGGCGGGCTGCTCAGCCAATTCGGATTGCAGGTTCCGTTCTTCGCATCGTCGATTCTGGCGCTTGCGACGTTCGCCTTCGCCTTCTTCCTGCTGCCGGAATCGCTGCCGCCGGAGAAACGGAGGAATGCGGGGGGGCCGAAGGCGTCCCGGTGGGCCGCTTTTGTCGGGTCGTTGAAATACTTGTACACGCTATCGTTCTTCGTATCGTTCACGTTGGCCGGGATCGAAGCGACGCTGCTTCTGTTCGAACGGGACAAGATCGGGGCTGGCCCTTCCGACCTGGGCGTCATGTTCGCCGTCAGCGGGATCGTGGGGGCGTTAATCCAAGGCGGCGTGGTGCGGCGTTTGATCAAGCGGGGGCAGGAAGCGCGCGTGGTCGGGGTTGGACTGGTTTTGTCCGCACTCGGCTTCATCCTGATCCTCTTCTCCAGCAATCTGTTCACCGCTTCCGTCTATGTCGCCGTATTCGGTGCGGGCAATGCGCTCATCCGGCCTTGCGTTACGTCCCTCATTACGCAGAAGACGAAGGTCGGACAAGGGACCGCATCGGGCCTCAGCTCTTCGATGGATTCCCTCGGCCGGATTACCGGGCCGCTGCTCGGGGCAGGGGTGTACGATTACAGCCACGGCGCGCCTTTCGTCACGGGGGCGGTCTTGTCGCTGGCGGCGCTTTATCTGTTGTACCGCTTTATCGTTATCGACCGGGACGGCCGGCAATCCGCGGCTTAGGCCTAAGGCTACCAATAAGAAAAGCTGCCATTGTGCGTTCGGGCACATCAGGCAGCTTTTTGTGTGTCAGGGCTTCCATTCCTCGGCGGTCAGCGCATAGATGCGATGATCCTCCCAGACGCCGTTTATTTTCAAATAGCGCTCCGCAAGCCCTTCAAACCGCATGCCGTTCTTCTCCACCACCCGGATCGAGCCGGTATTCCGAGGCATGACCGCGGCCTGTACCCGGTGCAGCAGCGCCTGCTCGAACGCAAATTGCAGCGTCAGGCGGAGCGCCTCCGTCATATACCCGCGCCCGTTGACGGGGCCGGCCGTGAAATAGCCCACCGTCGCATTATGCCAGGCTCCTCTTACGATATTGGACAGACGGACGCGCCCGACGATCTGATGGGTGCCGTTCTCGAAAATGCCGAAGGCATAGCCCTTACCCTCGGCCTCGTCCCGGTGTCCCTGCTCGATGGAAGCGCGAATGCTCTCGAGTGTGAAGGCTTCCTCCGGCTGAACCGGCTCATACGGCATGAAGAAAGTCCGGTTATCGTTCCTCAGCTGATGCAGCGCACGGGCGTCCGAAACGTTCAAGGGGCGGATATAGACAAGCTTCCCTTCCAGGTTCATGAATTGTCACCTCCCTGACGAACGGAAAGTCCATGCATAATGAAAGCGATACATTGCTCGGTTTCCCATTCATCGTCCCATTCCCGGTCGGTGAAGACGAGGAAGCGGGAAGCCAGATAACCGATAATCACCGAGGAGATCAGGCGAAGCACCGTAGGGATGGGGAGGGGGGCAAGCTCTCCGCGCTCTTGAAAGTGAAGCGCAGCCTTTTCCAGCCGTTGATACACTTCCTTTCCTACGACGGTCTTGAACTGGTCCCGAAGCTCGGGTTGAAACGGGATTTCCTGCACCATAATCTTGATAACGGGCAAATTCGCGCGTGCGAAAGCAATCCGGTTGAGCAGCAGCGCACGCAGAAACTCGGCGAAGCTCCCGTAATCCGCCTCAAGCACCTTGGCGAAATCGCGCAGCACAAAAGGGGCCACCAGCTTGACCATGAGCGGCGAGACGATGGACAGCAGAAGCTCCTTCTTCGTCTTATAATGGCGGAAGATCGTACCTTCGGCGACGCCGGCCTTCTGTGCGATTTCGCTGGTGGAAGCGGCGGCATAGCCTTTCTCGGCAAAAATATCGATGGCGGCCTGCACGATTCTCAGCTGCTTCTCGGTCATCTTCGTTTCTTCATCGCTGAGCTTCATCAGCTGTTCAATCCATTGATCGGTCGGATCGGTAGTCAAATGTCCTCACACCTCTTCGAAGCTAATATCCTTCCGTCGGCTGCACCGACAGTAGGCATTTCTTTAAGTATACTATAAAAGGTGTGAGTAATCACTCCTTCAAGCGGGGGCCTCCCTTATGAAGGATTCAGCAGCCTGTAAATGACGGATGCCGCTTCCGCCCGGGTGATCTTCTGCTCAGGACGGAAGGTGCCGTCCTCGTACCCGCCGAACAGCTGCGCCTCCGAGACGGCGGCAATCTCTTTCGCCGCCCAGTAATCGCCGCGCACATCCTTGTAGGCGGCGTCGCCGCCTACGCGCAGCAGCTCGCTTCGCGTAAGAATAGCGGCGATTTCCGCCCGCGTTATCGGATTTTTAGGCTTGAACGTGTGATCCGGGTAGCCTTGGATCAGGCCGTAATCGATCGCGGTCAGGATATAAGGCTTATCGCCGTTCTTCTGCACGTCCATCAGGTCGGTATCCTGCCGGGAGGTTAAATACCATTCCTTCGCTTTCACGAAATAACGGATAAATTCGGCGCGGGTAATCGGTTGATCGGGCTTGAAGAGCAGCTTTCCGTTCTCGGTATAGCCGTCAACGTATCTTTTATCATCTAGCGCCAGGATTTCCTTGGACGCCCAGTGACCCGCAATATCGCTGTAATCGGTGGGGATCCCGTTCAATCCCAGCACATACTTGGTTACTGCCTTGTACTCCTCGTCGCGCAAGGAGCCCGGGCTGTTGTTCGGCATGTTGCGCGAAATAAAAGCGTAAGCCTTGTCGTAGTTTTTTAGCACGCCTTTCTTCGCCTGATCGCTCACGAGCGACGGATAGTTGTCCGAGCCCCGTCCTTCGGCGGCATGACAGGCAAGGCAATGCTGTTCGTAAACGGCTTTGCCGCTGTCCGTAGCAGTATCGGGTGAAGGACCGCCGGCCGACGCGCTGCGGAGATCGTTCTGAAGCCAGGTGGCGCCTAGCAAAAGAGCGGCTGCTGGAAGCAGGGTGAAGGGACGGGAGAATCGTTTCATCAAGCGGCACCGCCTTAGGTAAGAGTATGCTTAATCACAAGGTAGCATATGTCTGTTACGTTATTGTTTCGGCAGAAAGCGTTTTAAGGATTAGCGCGAAAAAAAACGCATGTCCCAGGACAGCTTAGGCTGTCCGGACATGCGTACAGGGGAAATCCGGCCTTACTTGGACGGGGCGGGAGCCTTCTCCGGGAGTTCTTTCGTCTTGTGCATCCCTTTGCGCTCGACCATGTTCTCGATCCACGGGGTCATCTCATCTTTAATCTTCGAAATCAGCTGATCCTTGCCGATGCCCTTGGCGGCGGCGATTTCCGCAAGAGACTTGCCCGCGTTCAGCTGGGCTTCGAGCTCCTGCGGCGTGATGCCGATCAAGGCGGCCAGCTTGTCCGGCGCCGGCAGCATTTTGCCGCCCATAGGGCCGTGCTTGCCGTGATACCCGCCGCCGTCAAATTTATGGTTTACCATAAATTTGAGGTGCTCCGGCATGCTTTGCTTCAGCTTGTCCGCTTTGGCCGACGTCAGCTTCCCGGCCTTGACGGCCTCATCGATCCGCTTGCTGCGCTCCGTCTGGAGCCTTGCGATCAGATCGGCCTCGCTGATGCCTTTTTCCGCGGCGATTTGGGCGATAGTTTTATCCTTCAAGGCCGCCTTCAGCTCGTCCTTGCCAAGGCCAAGCACCACCGCGGCTTCCTCCAGGATCGGGAAGCCGCGCTTCTCCTGCTTGTCTCCTGACGGATCGTCCTTGCGCGCGTCCTCCTTCTTGCCGAACCAGCTGCGGAACCGGCTTGTCTTCCCCGTATCGCCGCTGCCGCCGTCCGGCTGCACGGCCGTCCCGACGGCCGCCGCGTGCGCCATCTGCCGGGCGCCGTACAGCGCACCGCCGCTGAGCAGCAGCGCGACCGCGAGGGTGGAGACGATCACTTTCTTGGTGTAATCCTGCTTCATGCATTCACCTTCCTTCGATATCGCGTTTGGGAATGATTGGCTTCACGCCATCCTTAGGTTATGCAGTTTTTATTAAGTTTAACTTAAAAAAAGCTGAAGCCCGGATTAATTTCCGGGCGCAGGCTGTAAGAAACCCGGATATGCAGAAAAAATGCTAAAGGTTAGGTGGGGTATCCCCTGTAGGAGCGTTAGCGTCCGCCTTTGTTATCGGAAAATGATCGCTGCAAACACGATTAAATTGAAAATTTTACGGGTAACAACAGCGGCCGGAAGGGAATACCCTACCGGGTACCAAGGCGGATTTTCACTATTTCATGGGTTTCTAGGGCAGCCTGAGCCCGGATTAATTTCCGGGCGGTTGTTCAGGAGCCGGCTTTGCATGCCGTCAGATACAAGGGCATCAGCGTCCCGAAGGTTTCCTTGGCGAAAGCGAGAAGAGCTTGTCCATCCTGGAGCAGCGGGTCTCCCGGCAGAATGTGCCGCCCGACGAGCAGCTCAGTGCTCTTGACGTCGCGGAACCGTTCCAGCGCTTCTTTCCACTGCTTTTCGTTCAGCGAACCGGCGGCAACGGAATTTTTGCGCGTATGGTCAAAGGAAATCACGTAGTCTCCCGGAATCGTTTTTTTCGTTTTGCGCACGTGCTTCAAATAAGCTTCGGCAATCCGCTGCTTATGCGGCAGCTCATAAATGAGCGCGAACCAAAGAAACACGTGATCGTCGAACAGGCCGATCTGGAAGTGCGGGGACATCTTGTAGCCGCGCTTGGTTGGAGCTAGCGCGAGCCAGGTATCTTTGGGCGGATTGGTCGTCCGGCGCAAATGCTGCGCGATATGTACAAACATTTCCGTACCGGTCAAAAGCGCCACCTCCTCGACAAGCGCTTCTCCGATTTCCTTGAATTTGGGCTGTATGGACCCGCGAATCGCTTCCATGCGGGGCTCCAGGCCTTCAATGCGGAAAATATCAAAATCGGCTTGCTTAAATCCGGTAAAGCTCATCGTCACAATCCTCTCCTTGCCGTAGGTTCTTCAGCTACTATACCACAGCTATAAGGCCGTCCGCATCCGTTCGACGGCAGCCGACAACATTTGACGGCGAACCTAAAAAAAACACAAGTCGTAGAAAAGGATTTTCTAGTTGGAGAATACGCAAACCGTTATGATTAAGCTACAAATAACAAACAAGCAAGCGTTAGGAGGGGCAGCCAGTGACGGCAAAAGTCGAAGCACCGGGCCGGGTCGGCCACAGCACGAAGGCGAAGAAGGGCTTACTGAAATTAATGTGGAAATATAAAGCGCTTTATTTCATTTCGCTGCCGGGCATCATTTATTTCTTGATTTTCAAATACGTGCCTTTATTCGGCTCGGTGATCGCATTTCAAGACTATAACATTTTTAACGGAATGACGGGCAGCAAATGGGTGGGACTCGAGCATTTCAAGCGGATGTTCGCCCACTATGATTTCTTGATCATCCTCAAAAATACGATACTGCTCGGCTTATACGATCTGATCATCGCTTTTCCGGCGCCGATCGTACTGGCTTTGCTGCTGAACGAGCTGCGGCTGGTATTCTACAAGCGGCTGCTGCAAACCGTCGTTTATATGCCTCACTTCTTATCCTGGGTTATCATCAGCGGCATTGCGATAGGCATTCTGTCGCCGTCCACGGGTGCGGTCAATCAATTGCTAGTTGCGCTCGGCATGCAGCCGGTTTACTTTCTCGGCGAGGAATCTTGGATCCGCACCGTGCTGATCGGCTCCGGCATTTGGAGAGATTCCGGTTACGGCACTATCATTTACTTGGCGGCGCTTGCCGGCATTAACCCGGATTTGTACGAAGCGGCCGAGGTCGACGGAGCCAACCGCTGGCGCCAAACGATCAGCATTACGCTTCCGTCGCTGCTGCCGACGATCATGATCTTGTTCCTGCTGCACATCGGCAAATTCCTGGATCTCGGCTTCGAACGCGTCTACGTGTTCCTGAACCCGCTGAACAAAGTGAACGGGGAAATCATCGATACTTATATTTATCAAATCGGTCTGTTGGGACAGCAGTTCAGCTACACGACAGCCATGGGTCTGTTCAAATCCGTGGTCGGCTTCCTTCTGATCGTCATCGGCAACGTGCTCAGCAAAAAGACTACGGGGGAAAGCTTGTACTAACATAAGGTTAAACGAGGTGATTTCATAATGAGAAAAGCAAGCGGCGCATGGCAGGCGTTCAACGCCTTCAATCTGATCTTCCTAACCTGTTTGGCCCTCGCGATGTTCCTTCCGTTCCTGAACGTGCTGGCGCAGTCCTTCAGCAGCTCGCAGGCGATCGTGGCCGGCAAGGTGTTGTTCGTACCGGTTGATTTTACCTGGATCAACTATCAATATGTGTTCAGCGATGCGGCGATTTGGCGTTCCTTCGGCGTCACGGTTTATATTACGGTAGTAGGCACGCTGATCAACCTGATCGCGACGGCATCGCTCGCTTATCCGGTCTCGAGGCAGGAGTATATCGGACGCCAGTATGTCGTGTTCATGGTGCTGATTACGATCGTATTCACCGCTCCGCTTATACCGAACTTCATCCTGATGAAGAATCTGCATTTGACCAACACGCTGTGGGCGTTGCTGATCCCGGGCGCCATCAGCTCCTTCAATTTCTTCGTCATGCGGGCTTTCTTTATGCAGATTCCTTCCGAGATTATCGACTCCGGCCGGATGGACGGCTGCTCCGAGCTGCGGATGATCAGGAGCATCGTGCTCCCTCTGTCGAAGCCGGTAATGGCTTCCCTCGGGATTTTCTATGCGGTTAACCACTGGAACACGTACATGAGCGCGTTGTACTACGTGAACAAGCCGGCGCTTTGGCCATTGCAGGTGAAGCTGCGTCAGCTGATCGCAGCCGACGATATCGCCATCGATCCATCGGCTTCCCAGTTCAGCTCCTTGGCTCATATGGATCCGGAAGGGATCAAAATGGCGACGATCATCATTGCCACCGTCCCGATCGTGCTCATTTATCCGTTCCTGCAGCGCCACTTTGTCAAAGGGATGATGATCGGTTCTGTCAAATCGTAATAAGTGCTGCACTAAGAAGGTAAAACGGGCATTCTAAAAAAATGACAAGCCGGGCCAAAGCCTGTCCATTGCTCGGCTGTCGCTGCCCTTATACAATAAAGCTGTTCTCTGTAAGCGCTATTTCAAACAGGAAAAGGGGTTAACACATGCAAAAATGGGTCAAGGTAGGGGTATCCTCCGTACTAGCCGTATCCATGCTGGCCGCCTGCTCGTCGAAACCGGCGGATAAGCAGGGCGCAGCCGCAGGCGGGAGCGGGAAGCCGGCAGAGAAAGCCAAATTCTCGATTTCCATGCGGACGCTCGCATTCAATTATGTCGAGAAATCGCCTAATATCAACGACGATAAATGGGTCAAGAAGCTCGAAGAGCTGACCAATACCGATTTGGACATCGTCCTCGTGCCGCACAAGGAATATGAGCAGAAGATGATCCAAATGTTCGCAACTAACGACATCCCGGATGTCGTACAGGGCAGCGGCGGGGTCGCGGGCAAAGAAATGGCGGGCTCCGTGCAGGCGGGCGTGTTCATGCCGCTGGACGACCTGCTTCAGAAATACGGCCAGAACCTGCTGAAGAAGGTGCCGAAGGAAGCTTGGCAGAAGGAAACGTACAACGGCAAAATTTATGCCATTCCGGAGTTCCTCTCCAATCCTTCCCGCCGTGCAACGGTCATTCGTAGAGACCTGCTGGACAAGGCCGGCCTGCCGGTGCCGAAGACGGTGGACGATTATTTGAACGTGCTTCGCAAATTTAAAGAAATGGGCGTAGAGCAGCCGTACCAAGGCCGCGAGAACTTCAAGTACGCCGATACATTCTTTGGAGCTTACGACGCTTTCCCATATTTGTCCATGTTCACGAAGCAGGGCGACCAGATCGTGCCGAAGTTCTTCAACACCGAGAACATGACTAAAGCGCTGCAAACATACAAAACGATGTTCGACGAAGGCCTCATTTCGAAAGAATTCGCGACGATCAACCCGACGACCTACAAGAACAACATCCTTGCGGGCAAAGCCGGCATCTGGTCCATGAATGCGAACGAAGTGCTGCAGTGGGAACAGCAGATGAAGGCGAATGTGCCTACGGCGAAGCTGGAAGTAATCCCGTCCCCGACGGGCCCGGACGGCAAAGGCGGATACTACCTGTATAACTCCGTCACCCGCGCTTGGTTCATCAACAAGAAAGTCAAGAATCCGGAAGCCATCATCAAGTTCTTCGACTGGATGCTGTCCGACGAAGCGGAGAAATTCTTCACCTTCGGCATCAAAGGCCAAACGTACACAATGAAAGACGGCAAAATCGACTACAAAGCGCCTACCGATCCGCAAGGCGTCGACGAAGAGCGCTATCGCCAAGCCTTCCTGTGGATGGTTCAGGATACGACTTACAACAAAGGCACGCTTAGCTTGACCGATGACGGCAAGAAGCTGATGGGCATCTACGACACGCTTCTGGCCAAAGAAGGCCGCGATGGCATCCAGTTCGAGCCTCGTCTCGACGCCCTGATCAAGAACCCGGACATTTCGCCGGAATCCGACACAGCTTCTCCTCTGCTGCTTCAGCATATGGTGAAGATGGTGTACGGCAAAGAGCCGATCTCCGACTGGCCGAAGGTCATCGAAGAGTACAAAGCCAAGGGCGGCAACGACGTGATCAAAGAGGCGACGGACAAATTCAACAAAAAAGATCCTGGCGTGACGATCTCGATGCCTCGCCGCTAATCATATTCCTTCTCGACTCTCCTCACACCCCGACAGGGTGTGAGGAGAACTTTATTATATTCCACTTTTGGCTGTGATAAGATGGGGTTAGCTCTTGTTCATCGTGAGAATGAAGGTTGTGAGGTGTTTGTATCTCACTACCGCAGATTGACGAGAAACCCTAATATGCTGAAAAATGCCAAAGGTGTAGGTGGGGTATCCCCTGTAGGAGCGATAGCGTCCGCCTTTGTTATCGGAAAATTACTGCTGAATAGCGAATAAATTGAACATTTTCCGATAACAACAGCGGCCGGAAGGGGATACCCCACCGGGTACCAAGGCGGATTTCTCTATTTCATGGGTTTCTCTACAGCCTGAGGTAGTGAGGTTTTTGCACCTCACTACCAGTAACCTTCTCATGAGTAAGAGCTTTCCCGCTTTTCACACACAAAAAACTTTCACCTCAGGGGGCGTTCTCCATGTACCGAATCTTAATAGCAGACGATGAACCGATGATCCGCAAAGGACTGCAGAAGCTTGTCGAGCAGTCCGGCCAGTCGATGACCAGCATCCGGACCGCCGAGAACGGGTTTCATGCGCTGCAGCAGATTCAGGAAGAGCGTCCCGACTTTGTGTTTACGGATATTCGCATGCCCAAGATGGACGGGCTGGAGCTATGCCGGCAGCTCGCCGAGCTGGATTCGGATATTCAGATTGTCGTCATCTCCGGTTACGGGGATTTTGAATATGCGCAGAAATGCCTTTCGTATGGCGTGAAGGAATATCTTCTGAAGCCGGTCAGCAAGAAGGCGGTACACGATGTACTGGATAAATTGGTCCGCGTATCCGCACGGCAGCGTACGGATACGTTCGTCCCCGTTTCGAGGCTCGAGCAGTGGATTGCGGAAATGGACGACCTCGTTTGGTCGCTGAGGGAGCCGGAGCTCGAATTGCTTCTCGAGAAATTGCGTAAAGAGCTGCATCATTACTCGCTGAAGCTGGCGCGGTTCTGCGATGTGCTGGAGGAGCTTAATTTGCTTTTGGCCAAACGTCTAAGCACAAGGGACGTTTTTTCGCTGCAGACCCATCTGGATCTTGGTGGCGCCAGGGACGTGGAAGAAGCGTGGAGCCGGTTCGCTGAAGGCATTTGGAGCATCGTTCGCGATTTGAAGGCGAGGCGCAAGGGCCGTGCGAAGGATCCGGTTGAGGAAGCCAAGCATTATATCGAAGAGCATTTGGCCGAGGAAGTATCCCTCGAAGAGGTGGCCGAATATATCGGCTTGAACGCATCGTATTTCAGCCAGCTGTTCAAGCAATCGACGCAGGAGACGTTCGTACAATACCGTACGCGCAGACGGATGGAGAAGGCGAAGAAGCTTTTGCAGCAGCCGCATTACCGCATTACGGATATATCCGGAGAGGTGGGGTATGCGGACCATCCGCATTTTACGAAGACGTTTAAGAAATATACCGGCTTCCTGCCTTCGGAATACCGCCAGAACCTGGGGATCGAGTAATGAAAAAGAGAACGCTTTCCGGTCAGCTGTACCGTTATTTTCTGATCGTCATTATCATTTCGCTAGCTACGGTAGGGGTATTCACTTATATTCAATCGTCCCATGCGCTCGACAAGCAGGTAGAGCAGTATTTGGACCAAATGATCGACAGCGCCGCCTATCAAACGGACATTTATTTACAGTCGTACGAGCTGCTGAGCAACTCCATCTCTTTCAATTCCGACGTGCGCTCGTTTCTGGAAATTCGTCCGGAGGACACTTACGGCTACTACTATTATTCGGATTCCATCAAGAAGCTGGCCCATTATTCGGTAACTTCCATGCTGAACATTTATAAGCAGCTTAACCTGATCTACGTGATCGGGCCGCAGGGCCGGTCGGTCGTCTATGACTACCATAACATCACCGCTCTCGATCCGAGTTTGGTGAATAAGCATTTCAATTATTTGATGGGAGCGACGCCTCAGGAAACGGAATTGAAGCCTGTTATTCTGGATCTGAGCATCCAGCAGGAAAACCAGGGCCAGGTGCTGACCATGGCGCGGAAGGTGAAAGGCATTTCGTACGGGGATACGGTAGGAATCGTCGCCATCGAATTCAGGCTGCAGGAGCTGGCCAAGATTTGGGATCGGGTCAATTTGGGCAAGGGCGGTTTCTTCTTCATTATCGATGATGAAGGTAATCAAATTTATCTACCCCAGGGTCTGCCCACGGATGATACGGCTGAGAAGCAACTGACCGAGCGGGTGCTCAGCAACGACCCGAAAGCCTTTACACTGAAGTACAACGGCGAGGACCGGATGTTCGTGTCGCGCAAATCGGATTATTCCAAGTGGCATCTGGTGGCGTCCATGCCGCTAAGCGAGTTGCGCCAGCCGGTTTCGACGATCCGTACGACGACGATTATGGTAGGCTTGATTACGCTCCTGGCCGCCCTGTGGCTCGCTTCTCGCTTCGGCCGATCGATTCTGGCGCCGATCCGGGAACTGAAAGACAGCATGCGGGAGACGGAGAAAGGAAATTGGCAGCATATCGACGAGATCGGCCGCACGGATGAAATCGGCGGACTGATTCACAGCTATAATCTGATGGTCACGCGGCTGTCGCAAATGATTGAGAAGGTGTATGAAGCGGAGCTGCAGCAGCAGAGGAACGCCCTGGAGCTGGGACGCTCGGAGCTGGAGCGGCAGCAGGCGGAATTTCAATCGCTTCAGTTGCAGATCAATCCGCATTTCTTATATAACACGCTGGAAACGATCAATTGTTACGCGATCGTACAGGACTCGCATGAGATTACGGAGATGGTGGAAGCGATGGCATTTATGCTCCGCTATTCGATCCAAACGAATCTTGAAGAGATTACCGTAGCCAATGAACTGAACCATGTGCGCAATTACATGATCATCCTGCAGCACAGGATCGAAAGGGTATTCGAGATCGACGTCGTCATCCCGCCTTCGTTGCTGCTCGAGAAGATGGTTCGGCTGACGCTTCAGCCGATCATCGAGAACATCTTTCAGCATGCGTTCCCGGAAGGGATTGAAGCGCATCATTACATCCGGATCGACGCGAATAAGGGGAATGGCTTATTTCAGGTGACGGTGGAAGATAACGGCGCAGGCATCAAGCCCGAGCGGCTTATGGAGCTGCGGCGCAGGCTGGAGCTTAACCGTCTCGCGGACGACAGCGGAAGCGGCGGGCAACACCGGGGAGGCATCGGGCTCATGAACGTGCATCGCAGGATCCAGATGGTGTTCGGCGAACAGTACGGCTTGTCGCTGGAGAGCGAATGGGGTCAAGGGTGCCGTATTACGATGACGATGCCGGAGACGCAGCGGCCGCCTTTGAGGAAGCCGTCCAATGCTTTAGCTTTAGCGCAGTAATCATTCATTCATATATATATCGACGGAACATGGGAGGAATCGTGCATGAACATCAACTTAACGGGGAAAATCGCGCTAGTTACAGGCTCTAACGCAGGAATCGGCAGAGCGGCCGCCATGGCTTTGGCCGCTAATGGCGCCAAGGTCGGCGTGAACTGCCTTCGCAATGTAGAACAGGTGGAAGAAACCGTTGCCGCCATTCGTAAGGCCGGCGGAGAAGCCGTTCTTGTGCAGGCGGACGTAACGGAGCTCACCCAGATTGACCGTCTCGTTACCGAGGTCGAGCAGGCGCTCGGAGGGACCGTCGATATTCTCGTGAACAATGCGGGACATTTGGTGCAGCGGCTTGCGAACGCCGAGATGACCGAAGAGCTGTATAGCCGGATTATGGATGTGAACCTGAAGAGTACGGTGTTTATGTGCAAAAGGGTGCTCGCAGGGATGAAGGCGAAGGGCGGCGGCCGCATCATCAACATGACGTCAGTTGCCGCGCATAACGGCGGCGGACCGGGCTCGAGCATTTATGCGGCGAGCAAAGCGGCCGTGCTGACCTACTCCAAGGGTCTGGCCAAGGAAGTGGCCGGAGACGGGATCACCGTCAATCTGGTATCCCCCGGCTTTATCGGCAACACAATGTTCCACGCCACTTTTACGACGGATGAAGCCCGAAAAGCAACGGTAAACGGCATTCCGCTGAAGCGTGAAGGGACTCCGGAAGACGTCGCCGGCGCCGTACTGTATTTGGCCTCCGATCTGGCCTCCTATTTAACTGGAGAAACGATCGAAATCAATGGAGGTATGTTGATGAGATGAGTACAGAGCTGAAGAACAAACTTCAATCGACCGATTGGGCAGTTCCCGTATTGCAGCAGCTGAAGAAGGAGCTGGACGATGCATCAGCCGCCGGCAGTCTGCAAATACCTGTCGAGCCCGGAGGCTGGTGGCATCAATACGTGTGCCCTCATCATCATACGGAGCTGCTGTTCGATCCGCTGGAGAAGGACAGAGACGTATTTCAATGCCCTCACGGGTGTTCCATCGAAGGCGAGGCTTACCGCGGAGCGTGGCTGGTGTTCAAGCACCAGTCGCTGGCACGCTATGCGCTTCAGGCGGCTGTCGTGTACGCTTGCACGAAGGAAAAAGTATATGCCGGTTTGGCGAAAAGATTGCTGATCGATTACGCGCGTCAATTCCCGCTATATCCCGTTCATCCGGAAGCTCAGCCATGGATGCTGAAGGGGCGGGCTTTCCATCAAGCCCTAACGGAGGCCATCTGGTCTACGACGCTTTTGCGCGCTTATTTGCTGCTGAAGGATGAAGGATGTGCTCTAAGCGAGGAGGAAGAACAGGACTTTAAACGGTTCCTGACCCTTCTGGAGCAAAGCATGACGGAGTATCGGCATATCCTCATCCGTGAGCGCAACAATCCGGAAAACAATTATACCGCTTGGCTGAACGCATCGCTCTCTTGTATGTATGCGGTAAGGAATGACATGGAAGGTCTTGAGGCCTTGATTGAAGGCGAGGGAGGCTGGAAGCATCATTTAAGCATTGGCGTTAAGCCGGATCAGCTCGAATTCGAGGGCAGCGTCTATTACCATATTTTCGTCTTGCGCGCTTATTTGATATCGGCTGAGATGGCCGAGCGCTTCGGACTTGATCTGTATGAAAAAATCGCTCCGGACGGGCAGTGTCTGCGGGGCATGTTCGAGGTGCTGGGTCTGCTGGCGGACGAGCAAGGCGAGCTGCCGGCCCTCCATGACGGTCCGATGCAGCGGCTGCCGTATGCAAGGGAAATCGCAGAGACTTTGGAGGTCGGATTAAGCCGATACCGGATGGCGGAGCTGAGCCCTGTACTCCAGGCGGCCTACCGCAGTATGGGTTCAGCCGACGGCAGCCGATTCGGTCTGGAAGCGCTGCTGTACGGACAAGGGACTGCGGCTCCGGCAACATCCAAGGAAAGACAATCCTTGCTGCTGGAGCACTCGGGTTTTGTGGTGGTACGACGGAAGGGCAGCGCGCTGTCGTTCCTCTCGGACTTCGGTCCTCATGGCGGTTCCCACGGCCATTACGACAAGCTCCACGTATCGATTATGCATAAGCACGGAGCTTTTACTCCGGAATTCGGCATGGTGCCCTACGGCTCCGCCATGAGAAAGGCTTGGTTCGCGGAGACGGCAAGCCACAATACCGTATCCGTAGGCGGCGCATCGCAGGCTCCCCATCGCGGGAGCTGCGTTCGCTTTCATGACGGGCCGGAGGCTGCGGAGGTTTGGCTTCAATCGGAAGAAGCTTATCCAGGCTGCCGAATGGACAGACATCTGCTGCTGACGGACGAGTGGCTGCTGGATATCTTTGAGGTGACGCTGCAGGAGAGCGGGGAAATGAACTGGTGGATGCATCCGGTCATGCAGGGTGAGCTGATCCAGGGGCGCAGACAAAACGGCATCCCGACAGGCAAGCTTCGTCCTCCGGGCTCGCCGTTTATTCATCAGCAAGCGGCGCTGCTCGCGGAAGCGGATCATTCGGGCAGCTCTTCGCTGAAGTTCAAATACACCGGAACGAACGGTGCCGTCGTATACCATACCGCGCTGCTGATGGATGGCGACGAAGCGGTGGAAATCGTTACGCCGGGTACGAGCATCGATCCCAGCGCCAAGCTGCACGGATTTCTCCACCGCCAGCAAGGACGCAAGGGCAGGTTTATTCATGCCTATAGTGCGGAACGGCCTGTGAAGCTTCTTCTGCTGGCTGAAGACCGGCTTGAAATTTCGGACGCAAGGGGCAGCACGGAATTACAAATCACAGATGGGCAGGGCCTACACATGACCGGGAGGAATACCTATGTCTAATTCAGCGCCGTTATATCAACCCCAGAGCGGGGTGTTGACCGTACAATACCAGCCTGACGAACAGACGGTATTCGTAGAAAATCCGCCTCGCTTTACGTGGATTCCGGCACAGCTGGAGGACGACCGCTACGTGCTTCAAATCTCCAGGAGCGAGACGTTCGAGCCTGACGGGACGATAACCGTTCAGCCGATTCCTTATAACTTGTATACGCCAGGGGCCCCGCTTCCTCCCGGGGAGCATTACTGGCGCTATGCTCATCTTACGGATGACGGTCAGACGGAATGGAGCCGCACTCGGCATTTTCATATGCCGGAGGGTCTGCCCGAAACGCCGCTTCCGGCAGGAGAACGGCGCTATGCCCAAGCTTCGGACGCCCATCCGAGATTATGGCTGCAAGCGTCCGAGCTGCCGGAGTTCCGGCGCCGGGTGAAGGAGGATCCTGCCTTCTGCGGGTGGGATGCATTCTTCGAGCGATCGGTGAAGCCGTGGATCGACCGGCCGCTCATTGCTGAGCCTCAGCCTTATCCGAATAATAAAAAGGTAGCCGGCTTGTGGCGTCAAATGTATATCGATTGCCAGGAAGCGCTTTATGCGGTCCGGCATTCGGCGGTTGCCGGCGTCGTGCTGGAGGACGCGAGGCTGATTGCCAAAGCCAAGGCGTGGCTGCTGCATCTGTGCACGTGGGACGATGCAGGAACCACCTCGCGGGATTATAACGATGAGGCCGCATTTCGGATTGCCGGTGCGCTGGCCTGGGGCTACGACTGGCTGTACAATGAGTTAACGGGCGCGGAGAGGGATGAGGTCCGCAAGCACTTGCTCGCGAGAACGGGGCAGGTGGCGTTCCATGTCATCGAGCGCTCCAAAATTCATCATGTACCGTTCGACAGTCACGCTGTGCGCTCGCTCTCAAGCGTGCTTGTTCCTTGCTGCATCGCCATGCTCGGGCAAGAGGACAAGGCGCGCGAGTGGCTCGACTATACGCTCGATTATTATGCCGGACTATATACGCCTTGGGGCGGCGCGGACGGGGGCTGGGCCGAGGGGCCGATGTATTGGACGACCGGCATGGCGTTCGTCACGGAAGCGATCAATCTGCTTAAAAAATATACGGGCATCGATTTCTACCGCCGGCCGTTCTTCGCGAAGACCGGAGATTTCCCGCTCTATTGCTTCAGTCCGGATACGCTGCGCGCCAGCTTCGGAGACCAATCGACCTTGGGTGATCCGGTCAGCTTGAAAACCGGCTTCAACGTGCGGCATTTCGCGGGAGTACAACGTAACGGGCTGTACCAGTGGTATTTCGAGGAAGTGCGGAAGACGGATACCGACTCCGAAATGAAATTTTACAATTACGGCTGGTGGGACTTCCGCTTCGATGATATGGTGTACCGGCACGATTATCCGGCCGTCGAAGCTGATCTGCCTACGGCGGATGCGATCGAGCCGGTAAAATGGTTCCGCGACGTCGGCTGGGTAGCATTCCATGCCAACATGGCGGATCCCGAACGCCATATCATGCTGCTCACCAAGAGCAGTCCCTACGGGTCGATCAGCCACAGCCACGGGGATCAGAACGGCTTCGTTCTGCATGCTTACGGCGAGCCGCTTGCGATCGAGAGCGGGCACTACGTCGCCTTCGGCAGCACGATGCATTTGAATTGGCGCAAGCAGACGCGGTCCACGAACAACATTCTGATCGACGGACTCGGGCAGTATGCAGGGATGAATAAAGTACTCAACATGGCCGCATCCGGCAGGGTGGAGGCCGTAGAACGCCGCGGACGCTGCAGCTACTCCCGAAGCGACGCAACGGCGGCTTACAAGGAAAACGTGCCTTACCTTAAGAGATACGTGCGGGAGCTGTACTTCTTCAATGATTCCTATATCGTCGTTGTAGACCATGTGGACCTGGACCAGCCGGCCCGGATCGATTGGCTGTTTCAAACCCAATACGAAATGCAGCTTGGCGCACAGTCCTTTAAAGTGCAAGGGAAAAAGGCGGATATGGACGGCCGGTTCGTGTATAGCTCTTCCGGTGAGCTGATGCTGTCGCAGCATCACGAATTCACGGACGTCGATCCGGCGGAAATCGAAGGTCTGCCGGTGCACTGGCACCTGAAGGCGGCGAGCAAGCCGGCGCGCGGCCACCGGATCGCTACACTGCTCGTGCCGATCAAGAAAGGCGAGCCCCAATATGTCTCATTCTTCATGGATGATCAGGGACACGGGATCGATCTTTATTTTACGGAAGACGGCGATACCCAGAAGGTAGAAGTGCCTAAAGCTTATTAATGAGGAAAGCGGAAAGCCCCGCAGAGAAGCGCTAAGCTCATCTGCGGGGCTTTCGGTGTATTTAAGGTTATTTCCCTTGCTTCACTTCGTTCAAGAGCGAGAGGTCCAGGAATTTGCTGAGATCCAGATCTTCCTTCTTCACGTCCTTGATGTAGCCGGCGTCAATGGATACTTTGGCCATTTCCTCAATGGCCGCTTTGTCCACATCGGTAGTCAAATTCAAGTGGGAAAGTGCGGCTTTGATCAGGCTCGTATCCATGCCTTTGCCGCTTAACGCTTTCAGCTGGTTGTTGACTTGCTCATAGGCTTTCTCCGGATTTTTCTTGATGAAATCGATCGCGTCGGCATTCGCCTTGATGGCGCCCTTCGCCAGCTCCCGGTTATCCTTCAGGAACTTGTCGCTGGCTACGAGAATCGTAAGCGGGTAGTTCCCGTTGTTCGGCGGGATTTGGTCCCATGGCGTAATAATTTTGCCGATGCCTTCCTGTTCCATTTGGGTACCCCAAGGCTCAGGAATCAGCGTAGCGTCGATTTCCTTCTGGCGCATGGCGATAAGCGTATCGGCCGGCGCGCGAGCAATGATTTGAACGCCCGTTTTGTCCGTCGTCACCTTCAAGTTGTTCTGCTGCAGTAGCAGTCGGAGTGAGATTTCGTTCGTGCTGCCCTTGGTTGGAATGGCGACGGTCTTGCCCGCCAGTTCCTTGACACTGTTAATACCGGAATCTTTGCCTGCTACAAGTACGGCACCGCCGTTGTTGGAGCCGGAGATGATGCGGAAGTTTTTGCTTTTCAGAAACTGGTTCGTGGAAGGTCCCGGGCCGACGAAGCCAAGATCGATCTGATCCGTGGCCAAAGCCGTAGAGAAGTCGGAGCCGTTATCGAAAGCCGTGACGTCCACTTTCACGTTCTCGCCCCAATATTTCTTGAACAAGCCTTGCTCGAGAGCGACATAGCCGGGGGCATGGGTGACGTTCTTGAATATGCCGAGGCGTACGGTTTTGGCCGCCGCCTTACTGCCGCTGTTATTTCCGGCGCCCGCTGCCGGTTCTTTTTTGCCGCCGCACGCCGCCAGCACTAGAGTAAGCACTAGCAGGACGGACAGCATAACAGACCATTTTTTCATGATGGACCTCTCCCTTTTGTTGTGTTATCAAAAAGTTTACCGCTGCATAGAAGGCATTTGCCTCCGGTCGCTTTAGAAATCGTGAAGCTGAATGATTTATTATGTAATTTCACGATTTCAAATGCGAACGCTCCTGCGACAAATCCCTTCTCTTCCGCTTTCCCTTTTCGATAACACATGTTTCTATTTATAATTGCCCGCCAAACCGTAGCGTACAAGGAGCTTGTCCTCCAGACGCTTGAAGCAGAAATGGTCGGACAAGGTGCCCAGTACGGCGATGATGATGACGATGCTCAGCATGAGCGCGGTATCCGCAAGATTGCGGCCGTCCTGAAGGAGCTGGCCGAGGCCGACGCCTTTGGCGATCAGCTCGCCCGCTACGAGCGCCCGCCAGGCGAAAGCCCAAGCTACGCGCACGCCCGTCATCATATGAGGGAAAGCGGCAGGCACCATGACCTGCACGAACATCCGCATCCCGTCCCCCGTGCCCATGGTTTGAGCGGCTTTAATATAGAGGGGAGGGATATTTTTAATCCCGGTCCGGCTTGACATGGCCATCGTCCAGGTGGCTCCGAGCGTCGTGATGAAGATGACGGAAAAGTCGTTCATCCCGAACCAGATAATGGCGAACGGCAGCCAGGCAATGCTCGGTATCGTCTGCAGGGCGACGACGAGAAATCCGATCGTATCGTCCAGCAGGCGGTAGCGGGCGAACAGGAAGCCAAGGGTCGTCCCGATGACGATGGACAGAAGGAACGAAAGCAGCAGACGGCGCAGGCTTTCCAGCGTCGCTTCCAGCAGCTGGCCGTGCACGAAGCCGTCGTAGAACGCTTGAAGCGTCTGCGTGAACGAAGGGAACTTCCAGCCCCAATCGAAGATTCTAAATCCCGCCTCCCACGCTATTAGCAGCAGGATCAGAAAGAGGCCCCTTCTTAATGCTGTATTCATCGCCCATCTCCTCCTTTACGACTTTCTCCAGTTCGTCGGCGAGCGCATCCATAATGCTGTGCTCTACATGATGAAGCACCGAATCCGCATAATCCCTCGGCCGCGCCGCTTGGACGACGAATTCCTTCTTGATCGTACCCGGCCTGGTTGACATCACCAGCACGCGGTCGGACAAAATGACGGCTTCCCTGATGTTGTGCGTGATGAAGAGAATCGTCTTGCGGGCGCGCATCCAGATTTCTTCCAGTTCCTTGTGCAAAATAAGTCTCGTTTGCTCGTCCAGCGCTGCGAACGGTTCGTCCATCAGCAGAATTTCCGGGTCCATGGCGAGCGCTCTTGCGATAGCGGCCCGCTGCTTCATGCCGCCGGACAGCTCGTGCGGATACCGGTCCGCGAACTTGCTCAGATGAACGGCCTTGATCTGCTCCATCGCCATCGCTTCGCGTTCCTTCTTGGGCACGCCTTTCTGTTTCAGGCCGAAGGCGACGTTCTCCAGGACGGTGAGCCAGGGAAAAAGCGCATGCTCCTGGAACACGACGACCCGGTCCGGGCCCGGCTTCGAGCAGCTCTTGCCGTTCACCGTAATCTCGCCCTGCTCCGCCTGCTCCAGTCCGGCGACCAGATTCAGCAGCGTAGATTTGCCGCAGCCGGAAGGACCGAGCAAGGAGACGAATTCCCCTTGCTTAATCGTCAAGGAGACATTGTCGATCGCGGTAAACGTACCGCCTGTACGCTGACGGAACGTTTTGCTGACATGTTTGATTTCAATCATGGGAGTCTCTCCTCCATTGCCAAAGCGGGGTGGAAAATTCTATTACCAACTTATTTTATAGGAATTGTTATAATTGTCAACTGCAAATTTTGCAGGATTTTGGGATCGGATGTCGAATGAAATTAAGCATCGCCACTTTTTTCCTATTATGACGAAAGGTATGTGTTCCATGAAACGTACGAAACGCGTCCTGATCTTGACGGCGGCTATCAGCGGGGCTTTCGCCGCAGGGGTTTACGCCCAAGATGTGCTCGAACGGGTAGACGCTTATTTGCGTCCGGATTTCAATCTTGTGCTGGACGGGAAGCCCGTACAGCTGAGCGGACCGACGCTCGTCTATAATGACAAGAGCTATCTTCCGCTAAAGGAGCTCGGCAACCTGCTCGGGGCGAGCATCCTCTGGAGGAACGATACGAAGACGATTTACATTAACAGCCGGATCAATCCGGAGCAAGCCGCGGACAACCCGGAGCAAACGTATGACACGATTGAGCTCAGCAATCCTTATTCCATCAAGGTCAGCTACTTGGGGGCCGAGTATCCGCTTCTTCTTACATATGACAGCAAGGGCAAATCCAGCTCTGATCTGTATTACCGGTTGTCCGACGTCAAGCGGATGGGCATTGATACCGACGGGCTCAAGAAAGCCAAGGAGCGCCTGACCGGCCAGCTGTTCGTTAATGAGAAGGAGCTGCGCAAGCGCTGGAAACAAACGCCGACCCCGACGTCTTCCGGCTCGTACGACAGCTACGTGATCGCCGGCGAGATCAATCCGAAGAAGCTGGAGGCTCTGAAGGGGCATGTCAAGACGCTTGCGAGCTTCAAGGTAGGCGAGCAGCAGTTCTCCGATAAACCGATCATCATTGACAAGACGGATGAAGAAGATACCTACGAGCTTCTAATGTACGAAACGGTCCGGTTTACTTCGGGACCTGTATCGATGACGAACCGCTACCATTTGGTTAAGCTGCAGCTCTACAAGAAGAATGACTCCTCACCCGACGTCGGCTATTCGGTCAATATGACGTCGAAGATGGATTTGGCCGCGGAGGCGGACAAGAGGGAAGACAAGTAGGATAGAAGGAACCATGCGGGGCACTGCTCCAGGCATGGTTTTTTTTCGGTTGATAAGAATTTATAAGTTTTCGTAACTTATAGCTTCGCATCAACCTTGGTAAACGCGCTGGTCCTTGTAAGACAAGGACGGCATAGCCGTTTATCCTGGCGTCCCGGGGAGAGATGTCCGGATTCGGCGGGACGCCATGTTCCCGAACCGCGGACTCCTGTCATCGCCTCCGTGACACACTGCCCAATTCCCGCCGAACGGCAAAGCGTCCGTTAAAAAAATAGGTTTGGAATGCGTTAAAAAAGTCAATAATCCAAGTTGCTAAATCATATGATTCATAATAAGATAGAATTAAGAAACTGAATTATCAGAAAATTCTATCAAAATGATAAGTGCTGCAACATGATAACTTTTAACGCAGCGCCGAAACCGATGAATTGCAGCGGGAACTAGAGGATGCGCAGACGAAGCAAACCAATGGAGCAGCAGCCTAAGCAACGAGTATGGACTACGTTCAGGAGGGGATTGCCGTGAGTAAAAGTCATGAAGTGGAATATTGCAACCTTGAGTTACGATTTGACCGTCGGCTAATCCGGAACTTCATCAAAACCCTCATACAAGAAGGCTATTCGTTGTATTGGAATGAAAATGAGCAGCAATTCATCGTATCGATCCGTACAGGGCGCAAGCTGGTGAAGCTGAAATTCCAGCGCATCGGAGAACGGTATAAAATTGTCGGCAACTACTCGTTCAAGGACGAGAAGCTGGCGGAGCTCATGGAAAAGATGATCGGCGATACCCGGGGGCATGCCGTCGTCAAGCGGTTTAAGGACCGGCAAATTTTGATCGAGAATATTATGTTCGGGGAAATTATCCGGATGGTTGAGATTTCAGGCGTTGAACACAAAGTACTGTTTCAGAAGGAACCGGTGGTGACAGTGGACGAAATGATGCAAGCCTTCCGCTCCAGGCGCCCCGACGATCGGATCCCTATACTGCGAATGGAGCTCGACTACGAGCTGGCTACCTTGCATGATGCTCTTCGGGACGGGGACCTGGGGACCATTCAAAAAAGCAAAGAAAGGTTGAAGGAACTGAGGCATGAAATGCTGCTGTTGGAAATGTAAGCGGCTATGGTAAAATGGTCTGTGTATTCGTACACGGGCCATTTTGCATGTTCGGGAAACTTGACGAGACCATCCTGCATACAGCCCGCGCCAAAAGGTGTTGATTCCGTACGGTTAATTGCTTGCAGAGCCCGTGGCGAAACCTGTGAAGCGGCGCCGCGGCGGGTTGTGGCAAAAATAGTTCATTTTCGAAGGATAAGGGAGCAAAAAAGAGCATTGTTAACGTGTGCAGGCATATGTTATGATAAAACAGAGGTGGTAGGATGAGCGTGACGATTAAAGATATCGCGAAGCTGGCGGGAGTCTCGCATACGACGGTATCCCGGGCGCTGAACGATAGCCCGCTCATAAACCCGGAGACGAAGGAGCGCATCAAAGCGATTGCGGGCAGCATGAATTATACGCCTAATTACAGCGCCAGAAGCTTGGTGCTTGACCGTTCGTATAATTTAGGCCTGTTCTTCTCGACGCTGCACTCCGGTACTTCGGCCGGCTTCTTGTACGAGGCGATCAAGGGCGTGAACGATGTCATCAAGGATCAGTACAATTTGATCGTACGCGGAATCGACGACTACAAGAGCTATCACAACGTGAACCGCAAGAGCTTCGACGGACTGATTGTGATGAGCCAGAGCCGGAGCGATCAATCTTTTATCGAATATGCGACCGACAAGGAAATTCCGTTGATCGTATTAAACCGTCAGGTGGACGGCAATCGCGTCATGAATCTTGTGCCGGACGACCAGAGCGGGGCTTTCAAGGTTGTGGAGCATTTAATCGTCCACGGGCATCGAAGGATCGCCATTATCGAAGGGAAAACCGGCTTCAAATCGACTCAAGCCCGTCGGGACGGCTATCTTCAGGCACTAAGCCGTTACGGCGTGGCGATTCAGGACGGTTTCGCCGAGCGGGGCGACTATGATTTTGAAAGCGGCTATGCGGCCATGAGCCGGCTGCTGAAGCTGGAGGATGGGCCTACAGCCGTCTTTTGCAGCAATGACGATATGGCTGTGGGGGCCATTAAGGCGATTACGAATCACGGCCTGCGCGTCCCGGAGGATATATCGGTGGTCGGCTTCGACGATGATTTGTTCTCCGGCTTTATGACACCGGCTCTAACGACCGTAAGAAGGCCCATCGAGGAGATGAGCCGCGCAGGAGCGGTCAAGCTGCTGTCTTTTATCGAGAAAAAGGAAGTGGAACGTTCGACCGTTTTTTTCAATACGGAGCTGGTCGTGCGGGATTCCGTTCAAACCATTTCGGGAGGGCAATGAGCCATGAGTGTACTGAACAAAGTGCTGCAGGATATTCCGATTCCGCAAGTCGTGCGGATTCGGCAAAAATTTGACGGAACGAAGCTGGAGCGTCCGGAAGAGGTGCTCGCGCAAGAGCTTCAAAAGCCGGGAGCGATCGATCAGATCAAGCCGGGACAGCAGGTTGCCGTAGCGGTAGGAAGCCGCGGCGTGGCGAACATCGCACTGTTCACCAAGGTGACGATCGACGCGATCAAAGCGGCGGGCGCGCATCCTTTCATTGTTCCGAGCATGGGAAGCCACGGCGGCGCAACGGCCGAGGGCCAGAAGGAAGTGCTGCACCATCTCGGCGTCAGCGAAGAAGCGATGGGCGCCCCGATCCGCTCCTCCATGGAAGTGATTCAGATCGACCAGCTTCCTAACGGACTGCCGGTTTACATCGATAAATACGCTTCCGAAGCGGACGCCATCGTCGTCATCAACCGCGTCAAGCCGCATACGGCGTTCCGCGGACGGATCGAGAGCGGCATCATGAAGATGATCTCCATCGGTCTCGGCAAGCAAAAGGGCGCGGAAGCGTGCCATCAGCTCGGCTTCAAATATATGGCGGAGAACGTGCCGGCCATGGCGAACATCATGCTGCAGAAGCTCCCGATTCTCTTCGGCGTCGCGTTGGTGGAGAATGCCTTCGACGAAACATGCATCGTCGAGGTGCTGCCTGCGACGCAAATCGAGGAGCGCGAGATGGTGCTGCTCGAAATCGCCAAAGCGCGTCTGCCGAAGATTTTGTTCGATCAGATCGACGTCCTTGTTATCGATTACATCGGCAAAAACATCAGCGGCGACGGAATGGACCCGAACATTACCGGCCGCTATCCGACGCCTTACGCTCACGGCGGTCCGGACGTATCCAAGATGATCGTGCTCGATCTGACGGAAGAGTCGCAAGGGAATGCGAACGGTGTCGGTACGGCGGATTTCACGACGCAGCGTCTGATCGACAAGATGGATAAGCCGGCGACCTTCGTGAACGGACTCACTTCCACGGTATGCGCGCCTACGAAAGTATCGACTTACCTGGACAATGACTATTTCGCCATCAAGGCCGGGGTCAAGACGTGCAACATTCTCGACTACACGAAATGCCGTCTGGTTCGTATCAAGGACACGCTTCACTTGGGCGAGATCGAAATTTCTGTCAATCTGCTGGAGGAAGCGAAGAACCATCCGGATATCGAGATCCTGAGCGAGCCGTACGACCTGCCATTCAACAGCGAAGGGAATTTAAGATAAGATGAGTCAAGCAGTAAAGCCTTACATTATTGCGGCGGATATCGGCACCACCAGCTCCAAGACGCTGGTGATCGACCGGGACGGGAGGGTGCTCGCCTCCCATTCCGTGGAATATCCGCTGCACACGCCAAGGCCGGATATGGCGGAGCAGGATCCGGACGAAATTTTCCAGGCGGTCATCACAGCCATTCGTACGGTCATCAGCAAGGCGCATGTACTGCCTTCACAGGTGCTCTGCGTGTCCTTCAGTTCGGCTATGCACAGCCTGATTGCAATCGACCGCGATCTGTACCCGCTCACCCGCTGCATCACGTGGGCGGATAACCGAAGCGTCGGCTACGTCAAGACGCTGAAGGAAGAGCTGGACGGGCTCGGCATTTACCGCCGGACGGGGACGCCGATTCACCCGATGTCGCCTCTGCTCAAGCTGATGTGGTTCCGGGACAACCGTCCCGAGCTGTTCGAGCAGGCCTACAAATTTATCGGCATCAAGGAATACGTCTTCGGCAAGCTGTTCGGCCGTCTTGTGGTCGACCATTCCATCGCCAGCGCAACCGGCCTTTTCAATTTGGCTGAGCTCGACTGGGATGCGAAGGCGCTTGAAACGTGCGGCGTTCGCCGGGAGCAGCTGTCCGAACCGGTGCCGACCACGTTCACGCTGCAAGGGCTTGCGGACGAATATGCATCGGCTCTCGGACTCGCTTCCGATACCCCGTTCGTGGTCGGCGCTTCCGACGGCGTGCTGGCGAACCTGGGCGTCGGCGCTTACGAGCCCGGCGTATACGCGGTCACGATCGGGACGAGCGGAGCGGTCCGCGGCGTGGTGAACGCGCCGGTTACCGACCCGCAGGGGCGGCTCTTCTGCTACAACCTGATGGATAACTTCTGGGTCGTCGGCGGAGCGATTAACAACGGAGGCATCATGCTCCGCTGGGTAAGGGACGAGCTCGCGACGCTGGAGGCCGATGAAGGCCGCCGCCGGGGCCTGGATCCGTACGATTATTTGACGGAGCTGGCTCAACAGGTTTCTCCCGGGTCGGACGGGCTTATCTTCCTGCCGCTGCTTGCCGGCGAGCGCGCTCCTTATTGGAATGCCAACGCCCGCGGCGTATTCTTCGGTCTCTCGCTCTATCACCAAAAGAAGCATATGATTCGAGCGGTGATGGAAGGCGTCATGTACCGGATCCATTCCGTCGTCTCCGCCCTGGAGGAGATGAACGGGGCGACCAAGGAGGTTCGCGCTTCCGGCGGTTTTGCCCGTTCCTCGTTCTGGTTGCAGATGATGGCGGATGTGCTCGGGTCGCCGGTTTCGGTGCCGAACACGATCGAGAGCTCGGGCCTCGGAGCCGCACAGCTCGGCATGCTCGCTCTCGGGGAGATCAAGGATTTCTCCAGCGTGCACGATTGGATGAAAGTTCAGCAGTCACTCACGGCGAATGAAGAGAATCACAAAACGTATTCGGAGTTGACAACAATTTATAATCGTGTGTACCATCAGTTGAAGAACGAGTTCGATCTGATCTCCGCTTTTCAACAGGCACATACGAAATAGAGGAGGCACTTATTCATTATGGCGATGAACTTATTCGATCTTACCGGAAAAACAGCGATTATTATCGGCGGGAACAGCACGCTTGGGGGTACCATGGCGGTAGGCTTGGCTGAACATGGCGCGGATGTAGCCATTGTCGGCCGGAATCAGGAGAAATCCGAAGCGGTTGCGAAGCGCATTGAAGAAGTAGGGGGCCGCGCCAAATGCTTCTCGGCGGACGCGACCAGCGCGGAAGACCTTCAGCGCGTGCTTGCGGAAGTGCTGGAATGGACCGGCCGCGCCGACGTGCTGATGAACTGCCCAGGCATGAACAGCACGACGCCGTTCTTCGAGCTCTCCATGGAAGAATGGGACAACATCATGAACGTCAACCTGAAGAGCGTTGTGTTGGCTTGTCAAATTTTTGGGAAGCATATGGTCGAGAAAGGCGAAGGCGGAAGCATCATCAACATTTCTTCCGTATCCTCCGAGCCGCCGCTTTCCAAAGTGTTCACCTACTCCGCTTCCAAGGCTGCCGTGAACAACGTAACAAAGTATCTTGCCCGTGAATTCGCGCCGGCCCGCGTACGCGTGAATGCCATTATCCCAGGGTTCTTCCCTGCCGAGCAGAACCGCAAGATTCTTTCTCCGGAGCGGACGGAGTCGATTATGCGCCATACGCCGATGAACCGTTTCGGCGATGCCGAAGAGCTTCAAGGCGCTGCGGTATACCTGGCTTCGGACAAGGCCTCCAGTTTTGTCACGGGTACGCTTCTTCGGGTAGACGGCGGCTTCGGAGCGATCACGATTTAATTTTGTTGGAACAGGGCTCGAAAAAGTCTTGACTGCGGGTCAGAAACAGGTGCCTACGGTCCCTTTAGAAATCGAATTCCCGTGAACAATTGGGATAGGGTGGAATTCGATTTCAAATGGGACTCGCCTACGGCTCTCCGACACCCGTTCTGCCCTCCGTCATTCTTTTTCTCGGGCCGTTTCAAAAAATGAAATCGTGGGTAATTAAAAATAATGGATCAGGAAGGAAGAAACCAAATGTCCAAACAGCAAGTTGGCGTGATCGGCCTGGCCGTCATGGGTAAAAACCTGGCTTTAAATATCGAGAGCAGAGGCTTCACCGTCTCCGTATTCAACCGTTCCCGGGAGAAAACGGATGCGCTGCTGGCTGAATCCCAAGGCAAAAACCTGGTGGGTACATACACCATCGAGGAGTTCGTAGCATCCCTCGAACAGCCTCGCAAAATCCTGATCATGGTGCAGGCGGGCCATGCGACAGACGATACGATCAATCAGCTGGTACCGCATCTGGATAAGGGCGACATCGTCATCGACGGCGGCAACGCGTTCTTCCCGGACACCCAGCGCCGCAACCAGGAGCTGGAGGCGCACGGCATTCGTTTCATCGGCACCGGGGTATCCGGAGGCGAAGAGGGTGCGCTTAAAGGACCGGCGATCATGCCGGGCGGCCAGAAGGACGCTTACGAGCTTGTCGCTCCGATTCTAACGGCGATCTCCGCCAAGGTGAACGGCGATCCTTGCTGCACGTACATCGGACCGGGCGGCGCAGGCCACTACGTGAAGATGGTCCATAACGGCATCGAGTACGGCGATATGCAGCTGATCTGCGAAGCGTACCAGCTGCTGAAGGATGTGCTTGGCGTCAGCACCGACGAGCTTCATGAAATTTTCTCCGAATGGAACAAAGGCGAGCTCGATAGCTACCTGATCGAGATCACTACCGATATCTTTACGAAGAAAGACCCTGAAACAGGCAAGCCGATGGTGGACGTCATTCTGGACTCCGCAGGGCAGAAGGGTACAGGCAAATGGACCAGCCAAAGCTCCCTCGACCTCGGAGTGCCGCTGTCCATCATCACGGAATCCGTCTTCTCCCGCTTCCTGTCGGCGATGAAGGAAGAGCGCGTGCAGGCAAGCCGCGTATTAAGCGGGCCTTCCGTTCCGGCCTTCGAAGGCGACCGTAAAGCGTTCATCGAAGCTGTCCGCAAGGCGCTTTATGCAAGCAAAATTTGCTCTTACGCTCAAGGCTTCGCCCAAATGAGAGCGGCCAGTGACGAGTACAACTGGGGACTCGATTACGGCAGCATCGCGATGATTTTCCGCGGCGGCTGCATTATCCGCGCCCGCTTCCTGCAGAACATCAAGGATGCCTACGACCGCAACGGCGAGCTGAAGAACCTGCTGCTGGACGAGTATTTCAAAGGCATCGTGGAAAACTATCAGGATGCTTGGAGAACCGTTATCTCCATCGCCGTTTCCCGGGGTATTCCGGTACCTGCGTTCGCATCGGCTCTGTCTTACTACGACAGCTACCGTTCCGAGCGTCTGCCTGCGAACCTGCTTCAAGCGCAGCGCGACTACTTCGGCGCCCACACGTTCAAACGTCTGGACAAAGAAGGAACGTTCCATTTCAACTGGCTCGAAAACTAATCGCTGCTGCGGGATCGGACGGCCCTTGGGGAATGAAGGCCGTACGAGGCTTCGCTTAGCCAGCTCTTAAGCCGGTCCGCTTCCTGATCGAAGCCGTTCCGGCGCTGGATCAGCATCAAAGCGATTTCGGCAAAGTAACGAAAATTTTGCAAAAGGCGTGGCTGGGCAAGATCCATTAATTTGGGATCTTCCTCAGTCACCTTTTTTTTAATGAATTCGAGCATCCAGACGACTTCTTCTTTGCACAGCGGATGGGCGGGGTCCATAATTTTATCCAGCTTCAGATCGGTCAAGCTGAGTTGGGGAGCGGGACTTCCCGGCAGCACATCGGACATGGCGACACGTCTCCTTTAAGGGATGGAATTAATTGTTATCAGGATAACTGTTCCGGTTGGAATTTATTCACATCCATCTTATGTTTTCAACAAACTTTCTATTCACACCTGTCAAGCTATGATATGATAGGGAGAAGTTTACCATAGACAAATTAGGGGTGTACTGTCAGTGGATTTTCGGAATATTGTGCTAATCGGCTTGATGGGGACGGGCAAATCGACCGTCGGCTCGAAGCTGGCCGAGCGGCTGGGATGGAGCTATGTCGATACCGATGAACGGATCGAAGCCGAAGCGGGCATGAGGATCAGCGAAATTTTTGCGGAACGTGGGGAAGCGGGCTTCCGGCAGGCGGAGAGCGCCATGATCGAGAAGACGCTGAAAGGAATGTCGCAGGTCGTTTCGACCGGAGGCGGGGCCGTGCTGGACCATCGGAATTGTGAAGCGATGCTGCGCGGCGGATTGGTTGTCGCCTTGACGGCTACCGAGGAAACGATCATCGAACGGGTTCGATACGACCAGAACCGTCCGCTCGTGAATGGCAACGTGGAAGAGCGGGTACGCAGTTTGATGGAGGCCCGCAGAAACGCCTATGATTTTGCCCATGTCCGCATCGATACAACGGACGTACCTGTAGACGCGATCGTAGTCGGCATCTTGAGCCGAATGGGAAAGGCTTAGAGCTTTTCCCATTCGAGCATGCCGCCCGTCATATTTTTAAAATTCGACAAGCCTTGCGCCGTTAAATAATCGTAAGCCCGGCTGCTCCGGTTGCCGCTGCGGCAAACCAAGATCGTCTCGCCCGCTTGCGGGATTTCGGACAAGCGCTCCGGCAGCTGCATAAGCGGAATATGAATCGCGCCGGGGATCATGCCCATGGCGACTTCCTCGTCTTCGCGCACATCTACGATGTGAAGCTGTTCACCTTGCCGGAGCCGCTGCTTGATTTCTGCAGGGGTGATCGTTTGCATGACGCTAGCCTCCTCGTATGGCGGCCCATGGTAGGCCGAATGCCTCCATCATAATCAAGATGTAAGCGGAATGTCAAACCTTGGAGCTAGAAAAAGGGGATTCGGCAAAATCTGTCGAATACTAAAAAAAACTATTGAAAACATTGGACCCTGGATAAACGGCTACGCCGTCCTTGTCATACAAGGACCAGCGCGTTTACCAAGGTTGATGCGAAGCTATAAGTTACGAAAACTTATAAATTCTTATCAACCCAAGATAACGGCTACGCCGTCCTTGTCATACAAGGACCAGTGCGTTTATCAAGGTTGATGCGAAGCTATAAGTTGTGAAAAACTTATAAATTCTTATCAACCCAAGATAAACGGCTACGCCGTCCTTGTCATACAAGGACCAGTGCGTTTATCAAGGTTGATGCGAAGCTATAAGTTGTGAAAAACTTATAAATTCTTATCAACTAAGAAAACCGTGCTTTCCTACCCGTAGGACACTAAACAAGAGGAGAGATCGCCTTACATGAAAGCTTACGTTAAACCGACGCCGCGACTCGAAGGAACCATCAACGCGCTGTCCTCGAAAAACTATACGACCCGATATTTGCTGATCGGCGCATTGGCCGACGGAACTAGTACGGTTTACTATCCCGCACACAGCGAGGACAGCGACGCGATGCGCCGATGCATCCGCGATCTAGGTGCCGTGGTTGAAGAAGATGAAGAGAAGATGACCATCCGGGGCTTCGGACGGCATCCGCGCGATGTCAAGGAGTTGAATGTAGGCAATGCCGGCGCCGTGCTGCGCTTTCTGATGTCAACGGCAGCTCTATGCCCGGAAGTGACTTTCGTTAATGCTTACCCGAACTCTCTGGGGAAGCGGCCGCATGACGATCTGATCGATTCCCTGCAGCAAATGGGCGTAGAGGTAGAGCACAACAACGGCCGTCTGCCGATCACGATCAAGGGCGGAAAGCCGCGCGGCGGGAAGATTACGGTATCGGGCAACATCAGTTCGCAATTTCTGAGCTCCCTGCTGTTCTTGACCCCCCTCCTTGAGGAAGACAGCGAAATTACGATATTGCATGACCTGAAATCCAAAATTATCGTCGGACAAACCCTTGAGGTGCTTGCTCAGGCCGGCATTCAAATTGAAGCATCCGATGATCTCATGCATTATAAAATCCCGGGCCGTCAGCAATATGAGCCGCAGCAATATATCGTTCAAGGCGACTACCCCGGTTCGGCAGCCATTCTGGCAGCCGCGGCAGTGACGCACTCGGATGTGAAGGTACTTCGTCTGGCCGAGAAAAGCAGGCAAGGCGAACGGGCCGTCGTCGACGTCCTGCGCGCCATGAACGTCAACCTGACGCACGAGAACGATATCGTTCACGTCAGGGGCAATCAACAGCTTAAGGCCGGGGAGTTCGACGGGGATCATTTCACCGACGGCGTCCTTGCAATGGTAGCGGCGGCTGTGTTCGCGGAAGGAACCTCCCGCTTCTATAATGTTGAAAATCTGCGCTATAAAGAGTGCGACCGGATTACCGATTTCGTGAACGAGCTGCGCAAAGCGGGCGCCGATGTGGAAGAACGCCAGAGCGAGATCATCGTGCACGGACGTCCGCAAGGCGTTGCTGGCGGAGTGGAAATCAATGCGCATTATGATCATCGCGTCATCATGGCTTTAACGATCGTAGGTCTTCGTTCCGAGAAAGGTCTGGTCATTAACGATGCCCATCACGTTGCCAAATCGTACCCTCAATACTTCGATCATCTGCTTTCCTTGGGGGCGCAGATCGAGCTGGTGAAGGAAGAAGAAACCGCGCATTAAGCGGACAGCATAGAATCGCAAGGGCAGAAAGTAGGTTTTGGCGTTGACCGTGTTGTGGAAAGGGATCCAGGTATCGCTGGCCATGTTCCTGATCGCAGGGCTCTTATTTGCCAGCGCCGTATTCGGCATCCTCCTTTATGCCAGAATAACAGGACAGGCATGGTTTGATGGCTCACCCCTGAAAGGCACGGTTGCCTTTGCGGAAGAGAAGGCCGGCAAGAAGCCCGAAACCACGGCGGACGGGAAAACCGGGACGCCGCCGGCGGCTACGGCTCCAGCCGCGCCGAGCCGTGTGCTCCTGGATGCGCCGGCCATACGGCAGCATCCGGAGCTTCGTTCCGGCTGCGAGGTCACGAGCCTGGCGATGCTGCTGCAATTTTACAATGTGGATAAATCCAAGATGGAGCTTGCTTCGGAGTTGAAGCGGGACACTACTCCGATCCGGTGGAACGGCGACGGCTCCATCGCATCTTGGGGCAATCCGAACCTCGGATTTGTAGGCGATATTTACGGAAATTCCAAAGGCTTCGGCATTTACCACACCGCATTATTCGAACTTCTCCACAGGTATGCGCCCAGTGCGGTGGACCTTACGGATAAACCCTTCGATGTGCTGGAGAAGCAGCTGAAGAAGGGCATCCCTTCGGTCGTATGGACTACGATCAATTTTCAGGTGCCGGAAGAGTGGGTCGTGTGGGATACATCCGTCGGACCGATCCGGACGACCTTTATGGAGCATGCGGTGCTGCTTGTCGGCTATGACGAGGAGAACGTCTACGTGAACGATCCGAATACGGGCAGAAGCAAGGTGAAGATTCCGAAGAATCAGTTTATCCCGACCTGGGAAGCTATGGGGCGCCAAGCGCTCAGCCTGTCGTTAGCTCCGAATAATTAAAACCCAATTCGTGAACAAAGGAGTCGGTTAGCATGGCATTTGAGAATCTATCGCGCGAGCGGATCAAGGAGATTTTATCGGCATCGAATCAGGTAGCGGTCGTAGGCTTGTCCGACAAGCCCGATCGCGTATCTTATATGGTGGCGGAAGCGATGCAGAAGAAAGGATACCGGATCATTCCGGTCAATCCGATGGTAGAGGGCACGATTCTCGGAGAAACGTGCTACGCTTCCTTATCCGACATTCCGGGACCGGTCGACATCGTGAACGTCTTCCGGCGGAGCGAGCAGACGGTCCCCGTAGCCGAAGAAGCCGTCAAGATTAAAGCGAAGGTGCTGTGGCTGCAGCTCGGCATCCACAATGGAGAAGCGGCTTCGATCGCCGAAGCGGGGGGCTTGGAAGTCATTATGGACCGCTGCATCAAAGTCGAGGATTCGATCCTGCTGCCCGGAGGGAAATAATCGTGTTCCGCAATAACTTACGGCCGCATCTGGCTGTCTATTTTGTTATGGATTTGCAGGAAATCCAAGGCCGCAGCGCCCTTGAAACCGCCCGAGCGGCCCTTGAAGGCGGCATCACGATGCTCCAGCTGCGGGAAAAGAAGGCTCCGATTCCACAGGTGCTGGAGCAGGGACGGGCGATCCGCGGGCTGTGCCGCGAATACGGCGTGCCCTTCGTCGTCAACGACCGGGTCGACCTCGCCCTGCTGCTGGACGCCGACGGCATTCATGTCGGCCAGGACGACATTCCGGGACGCCTGGTTCGAAAGCTTGTCGGTGAACAAATGTTCATCGGCATATCCGCAAGCTCTCCTGAGGAAGCCCGCGTGGCGATGACTGAGGGGGCCGATTACCTGGGGGTAGGCGCCATATATGCAACCCGGACCAAGGGCGACGCCGGCGCCCCGATTGGCACCTCGCTCATTGAAAGCATCCGCAGCGAGCGGCCCGATATGCCGATGGTCGGCATCGGCGGGATTGACCGAACGAACCTCGAACCGGTGATTCGCAGCGGAGCGGACGGCGTAGCCGTAGTATCGGCGATTGCCGCCCAAGCCGACCCTAAGCAAGCCGCAGCGGAGCTGCGGGAAGCGGTTCGCCGTGCCGCCGGGTAACGCTGATTTTTCCCTAAAGGCGGTTCCATAATCTTACTCGATGTCATAAATAAAATAAAACCTCCTTGAAGACAATAAGAAAGGCTTCTGGATCGAAACGGACGACATGCCGCTTTACCCGGAAGACTTTCTATTTACATTCAGGGAGGAACAAGAACGATGTACAACCAACAAGGCTTCCAAAGCAACATTGCGAACCAAGGGTTCCAAGGCTCTCAGTACCGTGGAATGCAAACGAAATATCAACCGATCGGATCCGTTCAATCCCAGTACAACCAATCCTTGAACCCGCAATACAGCTCGGGTATGGGCCAGCAGCAATTCGCTTCCAACCAAAACCAATATTCGAGCTTCCAAAGCCCGCAATCCTTTCACACGGCAAACTATCGCGGCAACCAGCAAGGCCATGACAATTACTTGAGAGCGGACTCCGTGCAGCCTGCACAACAAAGCCATTTCGGTATCGGCTCTTCGAGCTATACGGCTTCGAGCTTTGGCGCATCGCAGCAGCAGTACGGTCAAGGCCAATATGCAACCCAGCAATCTTTCCATACGGCGAACTACCGTGGGGATCAGCCAGGCCACGACACTTACCAGCGTGCGGATTCGGTTCAGCCTTCTCAAAGCCAATACGGCATCGGCGCATCTTCTTTCGGCACTCAGCAATACGGCACGAGCTTCCAGCAACCTTCCATCAGCGCATCTCAGCAGCAGTATGGCACAAGCATCCAGCAACCATCCATCAGCGCATCGCAGCAGCAGTACGGCACAAGTATCCAGCAACCATCCATCAGCGCATCTCAGCAGCAGTACGGCCAAAGCCAAAACCAAAGTCAAAGCCAAAGCCAGTACACGAACCCGCAGTCTTTTCATATGGCCAGCTACCGCGGCAACCAGCAAGGCCATGATATTGCTCTTCGCGCCGATTCCCAGCAGCCTTCGCAAAGCCAATTCGGTATGGGCGCAAGCAGCTACGGGATGAGCAACAGGGCTCAATTCTAATTTGGACCAACGCTGAATCCAAGGAGCGGACCGGTTTCCGGCCCGCTCTTTATTTAGTTATAAGTTTTTCGCAACTTATAGCCTCGCATCAACCTTGGTAAACGCGCTGGTCCTTGTAAGACAAGGACGGCGTAGCCGGTTATCCTGGTTAAGCTCAAACCGGGGTATTTTCAAGAAAAGCTGCCTCAGGAACACGAAAGTATCTCTTCAAACAGATTTCGGCTAAGAAGTTTTATTACGTCTCCGCCGTTTGACAAAAAAGCAGGGAGGCCTTACGATTCTTAGTAGAAAGGAGGGAGCGAACGTTTGAACTGGATGGGGAATCTGCAGCAGTTAGGAAGGTCGTTAATGCTGCCGACCATCACGCTGCCGGTGGCGGCCATATTGCTTCGGCTCGGGGATTTGCCCTGGGGAGCGATAGGGGTCCCGCAGGTAGGGGACGTGCTGTTGTTATCGGGCACAACGATTTTTACATATTTACCGATGATCTTTGCCGTCGGCGTAGCGCTTGGACTTACGGAGAACGCCGGGATCGCGGGCATGTCGGCACTCATCGGACATTATATGTTCTATACCGCACTTAAGCATCTGCTCGGACAATCATTTCAGCTTGGGGTTCCCGGAGGCATTCTGATCGGACTCCTCGCGGCCATATTATATCATAGAGTTAAGCATGTCCAGCTACCCGAGTCGATCCAGTTTTTCGGCGGACCGCGGATGGTGCCGCTGCTCATGGGAATATCGGTTTCGCTGCTTATTCTGCTGATGACATGGATCGGACCTTGGCTCGTATCGGGAATGCAAGCGCTAACGAACCTCATTCTGGGGCTCGGCGGCTTCGGCACGTTTTTGTACGGCGTGATTCACCGGCTCTTGGTTCCTTCCGGGCTGCACCATGTCTTCAATAATTTCTTCTGGTTTCAGCTCGGTGCCTATGATGCCAACGGACAACCGGTATTCGGCGATCTGCCGCGTTATTTCGCTGGCGATCCGACCGCGGGGATCTATATGGCGGGCTTGTATCCGATCATGATGTTTGCGCTGCCGGCGATTGCGCTGGCGATTATTCAAGAGGCGCGCGAAGACCTGAAGCCCAAGATTCGGGCTACGTTCCTGACGGCCGCATTCGCTTGCTTCTTGACGGGCGTAACCGAGCCGATCGAATTCGCGTTTTTGTTCGTGGCGCCAACGCTGTTTTTTGTTCATGCCATTCTTTCCGGCTTGTCCATGTGGCTTGCCTATGCACTGGACATTCATCATGGCTTTTCTTATTCCGCCGGGGCCATCGATTTCATCATTAACCTGCACCTGTCGAAGAACGGGCTTCTACTTATTCCGATCGGACTGGTGTACGGCGTACTGTACTATGTGCTGTTCCGCTGGGCGATCCGCCGCTTCCGCATTCCTACGCCCGGCCGGGAGGAAGGGTCGCCGCTGGAAGAGTGGGCGGGCGATATCCCTTACCGGTCCCCGCTCATTCTTGAGGCGCTCGGGGGCAAGGAGAACATCAAGAACATCGAAGCCTGCATCACCCGGCTGCGTCTCACGCTCAATAACGACCGGCAGATGGATATTACGGCGCTTAAGCATCTGGGGGCCGCGGGCGTCATTCGTCTCGGGGGAGGCAACGTGCAAGTCGTCTTCGGAACCTATTCCGAGCTGATTCGCGAGGAAATCATCAAGACGCTGCGGAAGGATATTCAGCAGGTGCTCTTCAGCTCGCCGGTGCAGGGCCGAATGATCCCGCTCGAGGAGGTTCCGGACAAAATATTTGCCGGGAAGCTAGTCGGCGAAGGCGTTGCGTTCCTTCCGGATAAAGGGGAGCTTGTTGCGCCGGTAGGCGGAAAGGTGATTCATATTTATCCGACGCTGCATGCGATCGGAATCGAGACCAAGCAGGGACTACAGGTGCTGCTGCATATCGGGATCGATACGGCCCAGCTGCAAGGGAAATATTTTACCGCGTTCGTAAAAGAGGGGGATACCGTCGAAACGGGGCAGCTGCTCGTGAAGTTCAATTTGCAGAAGGTCAAGAAAAACTGCAAATCCCTCGCGACGCCGATGCTGATCACGAACAAGGATTTGGTCAAATCCTGGAGCTTCGCTCCATTCAAAGCCGTTAAAAAAGGCCAGGCATCCGTTATGTCGGTTGTACTGAAAAATGCCGTCACAGGGGGAGGGAACGCACTTGGTTGAGGGAATCGGAGCTTCATCGGGCATAGCGATGGGCAAAGCTTTCGTCATTCCAACCTGGGAATGGGACTTTCCCGAGAAGCTGATCGATGTTACGGATCTAGCCTATGAATTCGAGCGTTTATATGACGGAATCCGTCATTCCAAGAGCGAGATCGAGCAGATCAAGCAGGATTTCGTCAGCGTGCTGGGGGAAGAGCAGACGCAAATTTTCGACGCGCATCTGGCTATTCTCGAGGATCCGGTTTTCATGAACGAAGTCCAAGGCATCATGCAGCGGCAGTATAAGGCTGCCGAGGTGGCGGTCAAGGAAGCGATCGACAAGTTCGTCAATATGTTCGATCTGCTCGACGATTCTTATATGAAGGAACGGGCGCTGGACATCAAGGACGTAGGCAACCGTCTGCTGAAGCACCTGCTCGGGGCGCTGGAAGAGACGCTTCCTCCGAAGGACGAGCCTTATGTCCTCGTAGCGAAGGAGCTATCGCCGTCTCAAATGGTCCATCTGGACGCCAATCAAGCTCTTGGACTGGTTACGATGCTCGGCGGCAAAACGTCCCACGTGGCCATTATGGCGCGGGCGATGGGCGTTCCTTATGTGCTGGGGCTCGAGGGCAAGCTGCAGACGCCGATTCAGAACGGCGATTACCTGATTATCGACGGCGACGAGGGCGTGCTGTATGTTGACCCTTCCGACAAGATGATCGAGCATTACAAGGGGATCAAGGAAAAATGGTACGCCATGCGGGAACGGCTGCAGCTGCTGGCTCACTTGCCTTCGCAAACCGCGGACGGCCGAACCGTTCAGCTGGCGGCGAATATCAGCTCCGTGAAGGAGCTGGATCTGGTATTTAAGAACAATGCTTCCGGAGTAGGTTTGTTCCGCACGGAATTCCTCTATATGGACCGAAGCACGTTTCCGGAGGAGGAAGAGCAGTTCGCCGTTTACCGGGAGGTGGCGGAGCAGCTGCAGGGGAAACGGGCGGTCATCCGTACGCTGGATATCGGCGGGGACAAGCCGCTGGATTATTTGGAGCTTCCCGAGGAGGATAACCCTTCGCTGGGGTACCGCGCGATCCGGGTCATGCTGGACCGGAAGGATTTGTTCAAAACCCAGCTCAGGGCTATCTTGAGAGCGAGCCATTACGGCAACGTTCGGATCATGTATCCGATGATCGCTTCGCTCGACGAGCTGCGCAAAGCGAACGAGATGCTCGAAGAAGCCAAGTCGGAGCTGCGAACGGAGGGGATCCCGTTTCGCGAGGAGATCGAAGTCGGGATTATGATCGAGCTTCCCGCTGCGGTCATGATCTCCGATTCGCTAGCCAGAGAAGTCGATTTCTTCAGTATCGGCACGAACGATCTCGTGCAATATGTGCTCGCGGTCGATCGGATGAACGAAACGGTGGCGCATTTGTATGACCCGTTCCATCCGGCGATTCTGCAGATGCTGAGGATTACGGTCGACAGCGCGAGACGCCATGGCACCCACGTCAGCGTTTGCGGAGAGATGGCGGGCGACATCCGGGCGCTGCCGCTGTGGATTGCGCTGGATGTGAGCGAGCTGAGCATGTCGGTGCAGTCGATTCTGCGGGTGAAGAACAGCTTGCTTCAAACGCGTCACAGCGACGGACCGAAGATTCTGGGCGATCTGGTCCGCTGTACGACGAGCAAGGAAATGATGGACGCTCTGAATCCATATGTTCATACCGATTTGGCGGAAGTGACGGAGCCTTCCCAGCCGGCGAGTCCGGCCAGCAGGGGCTGCTGTTTATGAAACAAAAGGAGGAACAGGGAAATGGAACTTACGGGTTATAAAGTATTGGCATTCGTCGATGAGGAGTTCGAGGATTTGGAGATGTGGTATCCGGTGCTTCGCCTGCGGGAGGCGGGGGCCGAGGTGCACTTGGCCGCTCCTCAGGCGGGCCGCGTGTATCACGGCAAATACGGGGTTCCGCTCACGGCGGATCACGCTCTGGATGAGGTGAAATCGGAGGATTACATCGGTTTGTATGTGCCTGGAGGCTGGGCTCCGGACAAGCTGAGAAGATATGCCTCCGTGCTTCGTCTTACGCGCGAATTTCATGAGGCGCAGAAGCCGATCGCCCATATTTGTCATGCGGGCTGGGTACTGGCTTCGGCCAAAATATGCCAAGGCTATACGATGACCTCGACGCCGGGAATCAAGGACGATCTGGAGAATGCCGGCGCGACTTGGGTGGACGAGGAAGTCGTTGTCGACCGGAATATCGTATCCGGCCGGAGACCGCCGGACCTCCCAGCGTTCACCAAAGAATTCGTTCGAGTGCTTGCCGACTATTCGGCGAAATCCCGTTAAACATGCGTTAGGATCTTGTGCCAAGAGCGATAGATCCGATGGCTGCCGTCCGGTCCGGGCGGCGGTTATTTTTTATTCTCCCGAACGGGAGACGATCCCGGTACGGGTGCCGGATGCGCTTCTGCCATCCTGCCTTCCCGGACGTGCTTATGATCTTTCGATGGCGGAGCCGCGGGTGAGCGTCGGATGGCAGCCTTCCGCAGCCGTTCGCTTCGGGCGCAGGACGCGTGCTAAATATTGCTAGGGTACAAGCGGCAGGAGTTTTTGAACCGGGGTAGAATATGTCTACTATAGCAAGGTTCGGTTGTCGCCAAAAGGAGTGGTTTTTGTTGCAGAAGCATTGCAAATGCGGCAGCGAGATGAGCATCCGCCTACGTACCGTGATTTATCAGAACAAAGTGGAGATTGAGAATGTACCTGTTTTTTCTTGCAGCGCCTGCAGCCGCAGCGAAGTATTCTCCGACGTTAAGCCGGAGCTTACGGCTCTCATCGGCATGTTGGGCAGCAAGCCCGGAAAGCAGCTGCTCCAATTCGAAGAGGTCAGTGAGATTGCCCATTTGATGGTGAAAGCGACAGAGAAGAACCGGGCTTCCGACCCGGTCGAAACCATCATTCAAGACCGCATCAACGAACTGTTGGATTTACTGCTGCTCGCCCAATCGCTACGCGACGAAGATTGGATGGAGGATATCCGGAGCCGCTTGTCGCAGATCGCCAAGCATTCGTCCGTCGTACCGGGAACCTGAAAGCCGCTGCCCCGCAGTTGGCTTTTTTGGCATGATTTGATACTATATTTCCTATATAGGGGCAAATTCGTTGCGAATTGAGGCATTTTGTCGTATGATTAGTCTAAATATCTTGAACGCAACTGCTTCATACCATTTTAAACATTGGAGAGAATGAACGTGACTGTGACAATTTATGATGTAGCCAGAGAAGCAGGCGTTTCCATGGCAACCGTATCACGCGTTGTCAACAACAATCCGAACGTGAAGCCGCAGACGCGGAAGAAAGTATTCGAAGCCATCGAACGCCTCGGCTATCGCCCGAATGCCGTTGCGAGGGGGCTCGCCAGCAAGAAAACAACCACCGTCGGCGTGGTGATTCCGGATATCTCGAACTCGATCTTCTCTGAAGTGGCCCGCGGCATCGAGGATATTGCCAACATGTATCACTACAATATTATTCTTTGCAATGCCGACAAGAAGAAGGAAAAGGAAATTCGCGTCGTCAATACGCTACTGGAGAAGCAAGTCGACGGATTGCTCTTCATGGGCGGCGTCATTACGGAAGATCATTTGCAGGCCTTCAAAACCTCTTCGGTTCCCGTCGTACTGTGCGCCACGACCGATGAGCACCACGCGATTCCTTCGGTGGACATCAATCACGAGAAGGCGGCGTTCGACGCCGTGAACGTGCTGATCGAGAACGGGCATCGGAGCATCGCGATGATCTCTGGGACGCTGCAGGATCCGGCCAACGGCTTCGCCCGCTACCAGGGCTATAAGAAGGCGCTGGAGGCGGCAGGCATTCCGCTTCGCGAAGACTATGTCCGCATAGGCAATTACAGGTATGAGTCGGGTCTTGAGCTGACGAAGTATTTCCTTGAGCTGGACGAGCGTCCAACCGCTATTTTTGCCGCTACGGACGAAATGGCGATCGGCGCGATTCATACTTTGCAGGATGAGGGTCTTAAGGTGCCGGAAGATATTTCGGTCATCAGCGTGGACAACATCCGGATGGCTTCCATGGTTCGGCCGCAGCTGACCACGGTAGCGCAGCCGATGTATGATATCGGAGCCGTAGCGATGCGTCTCTTGACGAAGCTGATGAACAAGGAAACGAAGGATGCTTCGGAGCTGCAGCAGGTCATACTGCCGCATGAAGTCATTCATAGAAATTCGGTGGCTCATCGTTAATATGAGCCTCTTTCTTTTGTAGGGGGCGGCAGCGGTTTCGATGAACGAAAACCGGCCTCATGCATTTAAGTTTCAGGATCAGGGAGGAACGAACGATTTGGCATATGGAGTCATCGGCGTAATAGGTGCCATGAAAGAAGAAATCGAATTGTTTCACGGGCATATGGAGCAGGTGGAGGAGCAGGTGAAAGCAGGCGTCCGTTTCTACAAAGGGATATTCCGCGGACAAGCCATCGTGCTCTGCAAGTCGGGCGTAGGCAAGGTGAATGCCGCCGTAACGACGCAAATCCTGGCGGATACCTTCGGCGTGGATGCCGTTATTTTCACCGGGGTGGCCGGAGCCGTCGATCCGGAGCTGGAGGTTGGCGATATCGTCGTATCGACGGATTGCCTGCAGCACGATATGGACGTTACGGCGCTTGGCTTCCCGCGGGGAACGATCCCTTACGAGGAGGTGTCCTGCTTCGCTGCGGACGATCGTTTGCGGGAGCTGGCGGTCAGCGTCAGCGGAGACATCTTCGGCGGCAAGGTGAAGCAGGGACGAGTGCTTTCGGGCGATCAATTCATCGCCAGCCGTGAGACGGTCGGCCAGCTCCGCCGCGAGCTGAACGGGGCGTGTACGGAGATGGAAGGCGCCGCCGTAGCGCAGGTATGCTCCATGAACGGCATTCCGTTCGTTATCATCCGGTCGATGTCGGATAAGGCGGATGGATCGGCGCATGTGAATTTCGCCGAATTTACGGTTCAGGCTTCGGAGAACTCATACCGTATCGTGGAACAAATGCTGCAGCGGATTTCTTAGCACCTGCATAAAAGAAGGAGAGAACAGTACAAATGGCATCTGTAACGATGGAACAAATCGTCGCTTTGGCGAAGCACCGGGGCTTTATTTTTCCAGGGTCCGAAATTTACGGGGGTTTGGCGAATACTTGGGATTACGGTCCGCTCGGCGTCGAGCTTAAAAATAACATCAAGCGCGCCTGGTGGAAGAAATTTATCCAGCAGTCGCCCTTTAACGTAGGTCTGGACGCCGCGATTCTGATGAACCCGCAGGCGTGGGTCGCTTCCGGCCATGTCGGCAACTTCAACGATCCGATGATCGATTGCAAGCAGTGTAAATCCCGCCACCGTGCGGATAAAATCATTGAGAATGCGCTGGCCGAGAAGGGCATCGAGGTCGTAGTGGACGGCATGACGTTCGATCAAATGATGGATCTGATCCGCGAGCATCATATCGTGTGCCCGGACTGCGGAGCTTTCGATTATACGGACATCCGTCAGTTCAACCTGATGTTCAAGACGTTCCAGGGCGTAACGGAATCGAGCGCAAACGTAGTATACATGCGTCCGGAAACGGCGCAGGGGATCTTCGTGAACTTCAAAAACGTGCAGCGTACGATGCGCAAAAAGCTGCCGTTCGGCATCGGCCAGATCGGCAAGAGCTTCCGCAACGAAATTACGCCGGGCAACTTCACGTTCCGTACCCGCGAGTTCGAGCAAATGGAGCTTGAATTTTTCTGCAAGCCAGGCGAGGATCTGAAATGGTTCGAATTCTGGCGCGGCTTCTGCCGTGACTGGCTGCTGTCGGTAGGCGTGAAGGTAGAAAGCATCCGTTTGCGGGATCATTCCGAAGACGAGCTGTCGCATTACAGCAATGCGACAACGGATATCGAGTACAAATTCCCGTTCGGCTGGGGCGAGCTGTGGGGCATTGCGGACCGTACGGATTATGACCTGAAGCAGCATATGCAGCATTCCGGCGAGGACTTTAATTATATCGATCCGGAAACGAACGAGCGCTATGTGCCATACTGTATCGAGCCGTCTCTCGGCGCCGACCGCGTGACGCTGGCGATTCTGATCGACTCGTACGAGGAGCAGCAGCTCGAAGGCGATGACAGCCGTACGGTGCTTCATTTGCATCCGGCGCTGGCGCCTTTCAAAGCGGCGATCTTCCCGTTGTCCAAGAAGCTCTCCGAGGGCGCTGGCAAAGTATTCGAGGAGCTGTCGAAGCACTTCCTCGTCGACTATGACGAGACAGGTTCTATCGGCAAGCGTTACCGCCGCCATGACGAGATCGGTACGCCGTTCTGCATCACCTACGATTTCGAGTCGGAGCAGGACGGGCAAGTGACCGTTCGCGACCGCGATACGATGGAGCAGACACGGATGCCGATCAGCGAGCTGAAGGCGTTTATCGAGGCCAAATTGGAGTTCTAATCAGGTAAAAAGACAAACCCGCATCCTGCTCAAGGATGCGGGTTTTTTGAGTTAATAAGAATTTATAAGTTTTCGTAGCTTATCGCTTCGCATCAACCTTGATAAACGCACTGGTCCTTGTAAGACAAGGACGGCGTAGCCGTTTAACCTGGACTCTACGGAACATTGAAGTCCGCTTGCCTGGTTTAGGGAAGATAAAGCGTCGCCAGCTCTTTGGTATGCCGGTTTTTCTCGGTAATCTCGCGGCGGCGGGGCATCGGCTCCCAGGCGTCCACCGGGTCAAGCCAAGTTTCCGGGAGCGGTCCGGGGCTTCGCGGCTGCCATCGGGCAAGCCAAGCCTCGGGCAGCCGCAAGCCCGGCTGCAGCTCCAGCTCGCGGATGATCGGATGGTCGCTCATTTCCAGCCAAAGCAGGCCCCATGCGCGGGGGACGACACGCCATATGTCATAGCCGCCGCCGCCCAAGGCAACCCAGCGTCCCTTGCAATATTGATGGGCCAGTCGGTGAATGAACCGCGGCATCTCGCGGTAGATTTCCATGCTGCAGTGAATATGCGCCAGCGGATCGAACGCATGGGCATCGCAGCCGTGCTGGGAAACGATAAGATCGGGCTTGAACTGAGCCGCTGTACGGCTCAGCACATCCTTAAAGCACTCGAGCCACGACTCGTCCTCCGTATAAGGCTCAAGCGGCACGTTGACCGTCGTTCCGAAGCCTTCGCCCGCTCCGCGCTCCGCAACGCCGCCCGTGCCCGGGAACAAATATTTTCCCGTCTCGTGAATCGAGAACGTACAGACGTCGGGATCCGTGTAGAAGCTCCACTGAACGCCGTCCCCATGATGGACATCCGTGTCGATATAGAGGATGCGTACACCGTACGTTCGCTTGGCATGCTCGATTGCGACGGCCGCATCATTGTAAACGCAAAAGCCCGCACCCTTGCTCGGCATCGCATGATGTAGTCCTCCGCCCAAATGAAGGGCGTGCAAGGCTTTGCCGGTCATGACCTCATCCACGGCAAGCAGCGAGCCTCCGACGATCGCTGCGGTCGCTTCATGCATACCCGGGAAGCACGGCGTGTCCTCGGTATCGAGCCCGTACTGCTCCGCCCGCCGAAGCCAATCCTCCGCAGGAGAGGCCTCGCTAAGCGCTTTCACGGCGGCGACGTACTCGGCGCTGTGAACGGCAAGCAGTTTGGCTTCATCAGCGGATACCGGGTCGCTGATAGCCTCCTCCGGCAGCGCGCCGGCGGCCCTGAGAAGGTCGGCCGTCAGCACCAGCCGCTGCTGATTGAAAGGATGGGTGTCGTTGAAGCGGTACGCGGTTTGCTTCTCGTTATAAATAAACGTTGCCTTGGCATTCATAGCTATTCGCTCCCATCAATACATGAACCGCTGCCGGAACCGGACACGGTCGAATTGCTCCACGGAAGAAAGGGGGACATTCTTGCCGATGCGAACCATCAAGCAGTTGGCGGGATGTGAGCAGATCTCCGGGTCGTCGGTGGCAAACCAAACCATGTCGACGCTTTTCATCAGCTTCTCCATCATGTCGCGGTACTGCCAGACGGTTAATCCGCTTTTCTCCAGGTCCCAGTGCCAATAATATTCGGTTGTAAACGTAATGACATTCTCAAGCTGACCGCCTTCGAAGGCAAGCTTGATCAATTGTTTGCCGAGACCGAGTCCGCGGAATTCGTCCGCCACCTCGATTGCTCCCAGTTCTATGAGATCGTCCATCCCGCCCTCAGACCAACGTTCCAGCTCGTCCGGGTAATGAAAGGTGACGTAGCCGACCAGCTGGTCCTTCAGGCGCGCGGCAATAATGCGTCCCTCTGGCAGCCCGGCGATTTCAACCAGCGCTTCAAATTGCTCCTTCGGACGGCGGAAAGCATCGAGGTCCGGGTGCATGGTATACGTTCGCAGCGTCTCTGGGGGAACCGGACCTTCAACGACAATGTTTCCGCCCGGGCAGGGGATGCCTAAAGCATGATACTTTTTAATGTGCTGCATGGGTGTGTGCCGCCCCTTCCAGAGATTTTCTTCCTTAGCATAACAAAAAAATAGCCCAAGAGAAAGCCGTGTGATATAATGAAAAACGTGATTATAGCATTCAAAGCAGTGATGTAAGCGTTTCATCTGTAACGTAAAAAGAGATGGGATTGGGAGGGTAATGACATGGACCACATCAACGTAGAAAGCATTGCACCCGCAGCTAAGACATCGAATATGAAAAATTACGAGCAGGAGCGGGCGGATTTTTCCTGGGAAGCCATTGAGAAGACCTTCAGCTGGTCGCAAACCGGCAAGGTCAACATGGCTCACGAGGCGATCGACCGTCACGCGGATTCGGCTCTCCGGGACAAAATCGCGCTGTATTACAGCGACGATAAACGGGACGAGAAATATACGTATTACGAAATGAAGCAGCAATCGAACCGGTTCGGGAACGTGCTGCGCAAGCTTGGAATCGCAAAAGGCGACCGCGTATTCATCTTCATGCCGCGGACGCCGGAATTGTACTTTTCGCTGCTCGGCACGCTCAAGATCGGCGCCGTCGTCGGACCGCTCTTCGAGGCGTTCATGGAAACGGCGGTGAAGGACCGTCTTCTGGACAGCGAAGCGGTGGCCATTATTACGACGCCTTCGCAGCTGCCCCGCGTTCCGGTGAGCGAATTGCCGAATTTGAAGCATGTGATTCTCGTAGGACACGATCTGCCTCCGTTGTCCGACGGGCAGGTGGATTTCTATAAAGAAATGGAAGCCGCTTCTGACGAACTCGAGCTCGAGTGGGTGGACCGCGAGGACGGCCTGCTCATTCACTATACGTCCGGATCTACCGGCAAGCCAAAGGGCGTATTTCATGTTCATAACGCCATGCTGCAGCATTATTACACGGGCCGGGTCGTGCTCGATCTGCAGCCTGACGATGTGTACTGGTGCACGGCCGACCCGGGTTGGGTTACAGGAACCTCGTACGGCATTTTCGCTCCATGGCTTAACGGGGCGACCAACGTCATTCGCGGCGGCCGTTTCAGTCCGCAGGACTGGTACCGTACGATCGAGCGCTACCAGGTAACGGTATGGTATAGCGCGCCGACAGCCTTCCGCATGCTGATGGGGGCCGGAGACGATACGGTGAAGCAGTTCGATCTGTCCTCGCTGCGCCACGTGCTGAGTGTAGGAGAGCCTCTGAATCCGGAGGTGGTACGCTGGGGGCTCAAGGTATACGGTCAGCGTATTCACGATACGTGGTGGATGACGGAAACCGGCGGACAGCTGATTTGCAACTATCCGTGCATGGCGATTCGTCCGGGCTCGATGGGCAAGCCGCTGCCTGGCGTAGAAGCGGCCATTATCGATGATGCCGGGAACGTTCTTCCGCCGTATCGGATGGGCAATTTGGCCATCAAGACGCCGTGGCCGTCCATGATGCGCAAGATTTGGAACAACCCGGCTAAATATGATGAATATTTCCGTATTTCCGGTTGGTATATTTCGGGGGATTCGGCTTACATGGATGAAGACGGCTACTTCTGGTTCCAAGGCCGGATCGACGACGTCATCAATACGGCAGGCGAACGTGTAGGACCGTTTGAAGTCGAGAGCAAGCTGGTGGAGCATCCTGCCGTTGCTGAAGCGGGCGTGATCGGGAAGCCGGATCCGATGCGCGGCGAGATCATCAAAGCGTTCATCGCGCTGCGTGAAGGCTTCGAACCGTCGGAGGAGCTGAAGGCCGACATCTCCAAGTTCGTCAAGGAAGGATTGTCCGCCCATGCGGCCCCGCGCGAGATCGAGTTCAAGGATAAGCTTCCCAAAACCCGTAGCGGTAAAATCATGCGCCGCGTCCTGAAGGCGTGGGAGCTGAATTTGCCGACTGGCGACTTATCTACGATCGAAGATTAATGTCATAACAAAAAGCCTGATCCCGGTGTTCTCGCGGGATCAGGCTTTTTTCGTACGTCTGGAAGGAAAGCCGGAGCTTGTTTATTTCTTGTACCGGACGGAAGCGGAAGGCTTCGATTCACCGATATCGTTCGTTGCGGTGATGCGATAGTAGCCGTCGAAGGATACCGCATAATACTTAAACGCCGTCGCTCCGGCTACCGTCCCCAGCTTGGAATAGGTGCCGTTTTCTTTATCGCTGTAGTAGATCGTGTAATGTTTAATTATATCCTTATCCGCATTCGCCTTCCACTTCAGATCAATGCCCCCTCCGCTGGGGGTGATGGACAGGCCGGCCGGGGAAGCCGGCGCTTCCTTCGCGGGCGGTCCGCCTGCTCTGTCCGTGCCGCTGCCGGACCCTGTGCCGCCCGCTGCGCTTCCCCCCATGCCGGTTTTGATCGGCGCAGAGCCGTCGTCACTCGGGGTCAGGAACAGAAGGTCCATGATCGTGCCGTCCGTATAGGCCGCCTTGCTGGGTGCAGATTCTTTGCCTGCCACATCTACCGCGGTGACGTAATAACCGTAGATGGCTCCCCCCGGGGTATTATCCGTAAATTTCGTCTCGTTCCCGGCCATGACGACTTTGCCTCCAACTCGTTTAAAGCTGCCGCGGTTTACGGATTTGTATAAACGATAGCCTACCACATCGGTGCTCGGGCTTGCCTGGAACGTGATTACGCTGGCGTCACCGGAATGGGTGGCTACGACTGTCGTCGGCTCGACAGGCGGTTTGCCGTCGTCCTTCCGGGGATCGGTCTCCGACGGCGCATCCTCTTCGTAGTCCTGAGGCCGGTAGAAATCCAGCGGGCGCTTGCGATCGTCCGGCACCTTATCCAGAATGGAAGCGAGCTCGCGGAACAGCGGCCCCAGAGGCTTCTCCCGCTTGATTACGGTCTTCTCTTCCACAAAGTCGGAAGGCGTCTCCGGCTGAGCGATATAATTGATTCCATTGTAAGAAACAATCGGCAGACGAACCATGACGTTATCTTCTTCCGTCGGCACGAACTTCTTGTTGAATAAATCGGTTACGAGCTTCCCTGCTTGGGTAACGGCTTCGCTCGGGAGCTTGCCGGAGAGGCTGGATACCGTCATCTCCACGATATCGTCCGGCCGCTTGAATTCCTTGGTCGGGAATAACGCCGGCTTCTTGTCGATGGCCATGTCCATAGCCATGGCCCAAATGTTCTTGGCGCGGTTCGTACCCCCGGTTTTCTTGCTGAGCTTGTTGACTGGCAGCTCGTATCCCGCCCAAACGCCAAGGGTAATATCGGGCGTATAGCCCATAAACCAGGCGTCCGCGTCGTCCTGGGTAGAACCGGTTTTGCCGACGATCGGCACCTTGCCGTAATGCTTGAATTTGCTCATTAAATCCGTAGCCGTTCCTGCGGTGATGACGGTACGCATCATATCGCTCATGAGGTAGGCGGTTTGCGCCGAGAACACGGTGCTGGGCTTCTGCTCATGCTCATAGATCGTCTTGCCGCTCGAATCCGTAATTTTGCGGATGATGAACGCTTCGTTGAATACGCCTTTATTGTCGATCGTCGCATAGGCGTTCGTCAATTCCTTAACCGAGGTTCCGTACTTCAGTCCCCCGATGACGCCGGTTTGCGAGAAATAATCGTCCTTCGTGATCGAATGGATCCCCATTTTCTGGGCATAGTCCCATGCGGTATTGATGCCGACCACGTCGAGAAACAGCTTGATGGCCGGAATGTTGTAGGATTGGTTCAGCGCCCGCCGCGCCGTGATGAGGCCATGGTAGCCATCGTCCCAGTTCTCGGGAATATGGTATCCGTATTTGGTGCCGTCCTTTAAAATAACCGGAGCGTCGTCGATGACCGAAGCCGGTCCGATGGCGCCTTTCTCGATGGCCGGGATGTAAGCGGCAATCGGCTTCATCGTCGATCCGGGCTGCCGGAAGGCTTGGGTCGCATGGTTAAGCTGCTCCTTGAAGAAGTCGCGGCCTTCGATCATACCGAGGATCGCTCCGGTCTTGCTGTCCATCATGACGGCGCCGATCTGCTCGTCTCCTTTTACCGGATCGGTGGGGGAGAAATTGTCCTTGTTCTCGGCGATGGCGTGCATCCCTTCGTAAATATCTTTATCGATGGTCGTATAGACATGATAGCCGCCCCGGTTCAGCTGCGCCTGCATATTTTTCAGCGCTTCGTTATAGGCTTCCGGGCTTTTCTGAGGATCCAGCTTCGGCTGCTCTACCTTCACCAGCGTTTTAACCGCTTCCTTCTCCACCTCAATCATCAGATACGGGTATGTAGAATACGCTTTCTTCTGCTTCTCGGCCAAAGATCCCTTCAAATCGAAGGCGAGCGCCTCCTGGTATTGCTGGTCGCTGATCTTGCCCTCCTCCAGCATGCGCCGCAGGACAAGCTGCTCGCGCTGGACGGCACGCTTGAAGGCGGAGCTGTCGAACTCCCCTTTGCTGTTAAAAGCGGAATAATTGCTCGGCAATTGGGGCAGCCCGGCCAAATAAGCGGCCTGCGCGGTGCTGAGCTTCGACAAATCGTCGATATTGAAGATGCCCTTGGCCGCGGCCTTGATGCCGTACAAGTTATAACCGGCGGAGCCGTTGCCGTACGGGATTTTGTTCAAATAAGCGAGCAGAATCTCATCCTTGGACATCAGCCGTTCCATCCGCAGCGCGAGAAAAATTTCCTTCGCCTTCCGGCTGTCGGCCTTGTCTAATGTAAGGAACACCCGGCGCGCGAGCTGCTGGGTAATCGTGCTGCCGCCGGTTTGAACGTCTTGCCGCAGAAACTTCTGTACAATCGCGCGCAGCGTACTTTTCAGATCGATGCCGTGATGCTGATAGAAATTGTTGTCCTCGATGGCCAGTACGGCGTCCTGAACGACCTTGGGAATTTCCGCCAGCTCCGCCAGCCGCCGGTCTTCTTCGGATCGAAGCTGTCCCATCACGGAATCGTCACCGAAGTAGACGAAGCCGGTTAAAACGTTCTCCTGCACCTGGGCCGTCATCGCTTCCTTCGTGCGTACCGGGTCGTCCTTGACGAGGGCCGTTACGTAGCCGAACGCGGCACCTGCTGCGAGAAATCCGCCGATGATCCCGGCGATGAACAGCCATTTGAAAGTCCGCAGCGTATATATTCCGAATGTCCGAAGCATTCCTTTATGTTGTTTTTCTTTTTTCTTTTTCGAATCCTGCTGTTGTTTCTCCATCTCCATTGAACCCGAGTGCCTCCCGTTTGGAAAAGATTCCTTCAACATTATAGCATAATGCCGGCGGAGGAGACACTGATAACTCGGAAACACCCGTTCGCGGAAAGGCCATGGTTTGACACTTGTCGGAACTTTGTGATATAAATAAAGAAATTGAACATGGACCAAATGCAATGACGGACCTCCAGTAAGGCAAAGGATCCCAGCGAATCAGAGAACCGGTGGACGGTGCGAACCGGTGCGCTCCAAGCCCGAATTACAGTCCTGAGCAGGGAAGGGGAACGGCCGCCGCGAGGCTGGCTGAGTAGTCTTCTGTCCGGGCAGAGCTGCCCGTTATCCTTTGAGTGAAAGCGATAGTGCTTGCCGGCTTCCTTGCCGCGGGCACGCTTTAATTAGGGTGGTACCGCGAATTCAAGCCTTTTCGTCCCTTTACCGGGAGGAGAAGGCTTTTTTAGTTGATAAGAATTTATAAGTTTTTCGCAATTTATAGCTTCGCATCAACCTTGGTAAACGCGCTCGTCCTTGTAAGATAAGGACGGCGTAGCCGTTTATCCTGGGTTGATAAGAATTTATAAGTTTTTCGCAACTTATAGCTTCGCATCAACCTTGATAAACGCGCTGGTCCTTGTAAAACAAGGACGGCGTAGCCGTTTATCCTGAATTTTAGCTTAGGAACAAGAAGGGGAGTATACGCACATGAACATTTTAGAGGATTTGGAGTTTCGCGGATTGATCCATCAAGTGACCGACCGGGAAGGTCTGGAGAAAAAGCTGAGCAAGGAGCCTACGGCACTCTATGTCGGCTTTGACCCTACGGCGGACAGCCTTCATATCGGCAGCCTGCTGCCCATTCTATGCCTGAAAAGGTTCCAACAAGCCGGTCATCTGCCGATTGCGCTTGTAGGCGGCGGAACGGGCCTGATCGGGGATCCGAGCGGCAAAGCGAACGAGCGTACGCTGAATACGCAGGAAGTGGTTCAGGAGTGGACGGAAAAGCTGAGAAAGCAGCTGTCGCGCTTCCTGGACTTTGACGCCAAATCGAATCCGGCGCAAATGGTCAACAACTTCGATTGGCTCGGACCGCTGGACGTCATTGCATTTCTGCGCGACATCGGCAAGAACTTCTCGGTCAACTACATGCTGGCCAAAGATTCCGTCGATTCGCGGCTCGGCAGAGGGATTTCGTTCACCGAGTTCAGCTACATGATTCTGCAGGCGTACGATTTCTACAAGTTGAACAAAGACAACAACTGCGCGCTGCAGATCGGCGGAAGCGATCAGTGGGGCAACATTACCGCGGGTCTCGAGCTGATCGGCAAGACGACGGGCCGCGACGCGTTCGGCCTGACCATGCCGCTCGTCACGAAAAGCGACGGCACCAAATTCGGGAAAACCGAAGGCGGTACGATATGGCTGGATGCGGCCAAGACGTCGCCATACCAATTCTATCAATTCTGGATCAATACGGATGACAACGACATCGTGAAATTCCTGAAATACTTCACCTTCCTGTCTCCGGAACGGATTGCCGAGCTGGAGGAGCAGGTAAAGCAGCAGCCGGAGAAGCGGGAAGCCCAGCGCGTTCTCGCGCTCGAGGTGACAGAGCTGGTGCACGGCGCGGAAGCGGCGGCCAGCGCAATCCGGATCTCCGAGGTGCTGTTCAGCGGCAACGTTCAGGCGCTGTCCGGCGCCGAGATCGAGGAAGCGTTCAAGGACGTGCCGTCCACGGAGCTCAGCGGCAGCGAAGACATCGGACTGATCGATCTCCTGCTGGCCGTGAAGGCCGCGCCTTCCAAGCGTCAAGCGAGACAGGACATCGAGAGCGGCGCCGTATCGATCAACGGGCACAAGTCGACCGAGCTGGAGCGGATCCTTGGGGCAGCCGACCGGGTGGAAGGCAAGTACATTGTCGTTCGCCGCGGCAAGCGGAACTACTATCTTGTGAAATTTGTGTAAGGGGCGAAGAAAGGCTGCCGATCGGCAGCCTTTTTTCCTAGTGCGCAGCAAAAAAAGCCGCCCTTTTCCCTGTAAGGGAAGAGGACGGCTTCTGCGCTGCCGATTCGATTAGCGGCTGTAGAACTCGACGATTTGCTTCTCGTCAATTTCTTGTGCCAGCTCGGAACGCTCAGGCAGACGAATGTATTTACCTTCGATAGCCGCATCGTTGAATTCAACGTAAGCCGGCAGGTAGTTGCGGTTAGCCAAAGCTTCTTTCACGGCCGACAGGTTGCGGCTTCTTTCGCGAAGGCCGATCACGTCGCCAGGAGATACGAGGTAGGACGCGATATCGACTTTCTTGCCGTTCACGGTTACGTGGCCGTGAGCGACCAATTGGCGCGCGCCTGCACGGGAGTTGGACAGACCCAGACGGTAAACGAGGTTGTCCAGACGGCTCTCAAGCAGGAACATGAAGTTCTCGCCCGCGATCCCTTGCAGCTTGTTGGCTTTGTCGAACAGGTTGCGGAATTGCTTCTCGTTCAAGCCGTACATGTGGCGAAGCTTTTGTTTCTCTTGCAATTGAACGCCGTAGCCGCTCAGCTTCTTGCGTTGGCCCGGACCGTGTTGTCCAGGAGGGAAAGGGCGCTTCAGTTCTTTGCCGGTACCGCTCAGGGAAATACCTAGACGGCGGCTCAATTTAAATTTAGGACCTGTGTAGCGTGACATGTATGGTGAGCTCCTTTGTCATGTAAAATAGATGGGTACAGCATTCGGGTGAAGCTCATGCCCGACTTTGCTTGAAGCGTTAAACGCACCTGACAGAAAGAACCAGCCGCGGTCCTGTCAGCAACAAAATCAGTGAGGGTGACACAAGACTTCCACCATAAACAGCGGGAACCTTGAGGGCTCATACCGATGTTTATTCTCGACTTCTTATTTTATAAGATGAAGATAGCCGTGTCAAGCGTTTATGTCCGTCCGGCGGGAGCATTTTTCATCCTCTTCATTGTCCTGCCCGCAGCGGGCTTCCCATTCGTGAAAAGGATATCATTTGTGATACAATGGGATAATGTGGAGGGAGGAATGGCCAAGTTGAGCCACTGGAACGTCCATCACTTATCCGATGTCCTGAGCTCATTCGGTTGGTACGGCTATGCCGCAGGCATGCTGCTCGTTGTGCTGCAGACGATTTTCCCGTTCGTCCCGTTCGTGCTGGTGGCGGGAGCGAACGTGCTGCTGTTTGGCTTTTGGCTCGGATACGCCGTGAACTATGTCTTCTCCTGTCTGGGGGCCATACTCTCATTTTTGCTGGTCCGGCGGTACGGACAAGCCTGGGCGATAAAGAAGCTTGCCCAGTACGGCTATATCGGCAAATTGAACGACAAGCTGGAGCGGCATGGCCTGCTGTACATCATGCTCAGCCGAATCATTCCGATATTCCCTTCGTTCGCCATTAATTTGGCGGCTGCCGTCATGAAGGTGAGAGCAAGGGACTTTATTATCGGGAGCATGCTGGGCAAGATGCCCATGATTTTGCTGGAATCGATGATCGGACACGATCTTCTGTTTATCCGGCATCATAAGGGACGGCTGCTGCTCCTCCTGGCCATCTTCGTTCTCATGGTCGCCCTGGGCAATCATTATAAGAACAAATGGTTTAAAGGCGGCAACAAAACGTAACCCCGAATCGGATCAATGAAAGTAAAAGGAGAATGGTATTATGCGTGATCCCCGTTTACAAACCTTGGCCCGCAATCTTGTGGGCTACTCTCTGGACGTTAAGCCGGGCGAGAAGGTGCTGATCGAGATGATCGGCTCGGAGCGCGAAATCGTAAAATGCTTGGTGGAGGAAGTGCATGCTCGCGGCGGGTTTCCCTATGTGGAGCTGATCGATAATGCCGTACGTGCGGAGATGCTGCGCGGAATGACCCGCGAGCAGGCAGAGCACTGGACGTCGATGGATCTTCAGCGGATGAAGGACATGGACTGCTATGTGGCGATCCGCGCTGGCGAGAATGTGAATGAAATGTCCGACGTGCCGGAAGAGAAAATGAAGCTGTACAAGCAAATTTACAGCAAGCAGGTGCACCTCGAGCAGCGTGTCAAACGCACGCGCTGGGTCGTGCTTCGCTACCCTAACGCTTCGATGGCCCAGCTGGCCGGCATGAGCACGGACCGGTTCGAGGATTTCTACTTCAATGTCTGCAATCTGGATTACGCCAAGATGTCCGCGGCCATGGATCCTCTGCAGGAGCTTATGAACCGGACGGACCGCGTGCGCATCGTTTCCCCGGGAACGGATATTTCCTTCTCCATCAAAGGCATCGGCTCCGTAAAATGCTGCGGCCGGCGCAACATTCCCGACGGGGAAGTGTACACGGCACCGGTTCGGAATTCCGTGAACGGCACGATTTCCTATAATACGCCGTCCGTGAATTCCGGCGTGACGTTCGACAATATCGTCTTCCGGTTCGAGAACGGCAAAATCGTGGAGGCGACGGCGAACGATACGGACCGCATCAACGAAATTTTGGATACCGACGAGGGCGCGCGTTATATCGGCGAATTCAGCATCGGCTTCAACCCGCATATCCTGTATCCGATGAAGGATACGCTGTTCGACGAGAAGATCGACGGAAGCCTTCATTTTACGCCGGGTCAGGCTTACGAGCAGGCCGACAACGGGAACCGGTCCTCCGTTCATTGGGATCTCGTGCTCATCCAGCGGCCGGATTTCGGCGGCGGCGAGATTTACTTCGACGACCGTCTGATCCGGAAGGACGGGCGTTTCGTAGTGCCGGAGCTGGCGGGACTCAATCCGGAGTATTTGAAGTAAGGAAAAGCGGATCATTTTGATGAATAGTGGTTGCGTGTTATTCTTTTCCAAGGTATCATAGCGTTAGAAAGCGATTTATGTTTTCAAATATTTGTTTATAGACGCATGGAGGGATTCTTATGCCAAACGCCAACAATGCCGCAATTGTAGAGATCTCGCAAACCGCTAACAAGTTTCGTTCTTCGATTGTACTCCAGTACGATAACAAGTATATCGATGTAAAGAGCATTCTGGGCTTGTTCACGACTTTGCTCACGACCAGCAATTACGACCTTCATGTGCACGGACCGGATGCCGAAGAAGCGAAGGCCGCTATGGCGGAAGTGTTCGCAAAACACGGTCTGACGGTGAACAGCATCCAAGATTAGGAAACGAAATTGGCGAATCAAAGGCATTTCCGCCCCGGCGGAGGTGCCTTTTGTTTTTTGGGCGGCCAAGGCTTGTTTCTTGCGCGAATTTCGACTATATTAAAGTTAGGGAATGTGAGCGGGCAAGCTGATAGGCTCACGTCACTTTGGGGAAACTAGGAAGGCGATGCGGTCCTCTCCCGAGGAAGAAGCGGAGCCGAAGATGTATACAGGGGGGAAGCGCCGTGTCATCATCGGATTTGCTGCTTGGCTTGTCGCAGAAAGCGCTGCAATTGCTGCAGGAGGATGCCGACAAGATCGAGAAGCTCATCGAAGTGCAGATGGAGAACCTGACGACGAGACAGTGTCCTCTGTATGAAGAGGTCTTAGATACGCAGATGTACGGGTTATCCAGAGAGATTGATTTTGCGATTCGGGCGGAGCTGATTCAGGAATCGGCCGGCAAGCAGATCATGGTCAAGCTGGAGCGTAATCTTGCGCAGCTATACGAAGCGCTCAGTCAAAGCAAAGAGTAACCTTTTCGAGCAAAGGGTTGCTCTTTTTTGTTGGTCCGGCAGCAGGAGCAATGAGCAAAGGCATCCTCATCGCCTTAGGCGGCAAGGATGCCTTTGCTGTGGGAGGCAGACTTAAACAAGGAAGAACGCAATGCCCAGAATGATATAAACGACGAGCAGCAGCACGCCCTCGAACCAGTTGGTGGACCCGTCGCGCGAGATGGAGGAAGCGATAAAGGCGGCTACGCCGATCGCCACCAACTCGTAAGTCGTAAAAACGAGATTCATCGTTTGGCCGAACAGCATGGAGACAAGAACAAGCACCGGGCAGACGAACAAAGCGATCTGCAGGCTGCTGCCGATGGCAATCTCGACGGCGGCGCCGATCTTGTTCTTGCGGGCGAGCATGATGGCGGCGCTGTGCTCGGCGGCATTGCCGACGATGGCGATCAGGAAGGCACCGACGAACAGCTCCGACAGCCCGTACTGATGGCTGAACGTTTCGAGCGTTCCGACCAGCCATTCGCTTTGTACCGCGACCATGGCCGTAGCAATGAACAGGTACACAACCGACAGCCCCTTGGACCAGGCGGCTTCTCCATGCTCGACAACCTCGTCAGACAGCTCGTTCTTATGCGTGACCATGGAAAAAAGGAGCCATAGCAAGTACGCAATGATCAGAATGACGGATACGATGACGCTGAGATTCGTCGTCTCCGGCTTCGTGAAGGAGCTGGCGAAGCTGGCCGGAACGAAGATGGCGATGACGGCCAGCAGCATGAGCGAGGCGTTATGTCCGGCAAGCTTGACGTTGAAATGCTGCTCCTTGTATTTCAAGCCTCCAAGCAGGACGCTAAGCCCCAGTACAAGCAGCATGTTGCCAATAATGGAGCCGGTGATGCTCGCTTTGACGACGTCGAACAATCCGTCCTTCACAAGGAAAATCGCTATGATGAGCTCCGCCGCATTGCCGAAGGTGGCGTTCAGAAATCCGCCGAAGCGCTCGCCCGCATAATGGGCGACGCTCTCGGTCGCTTTGCCGAGGAAGCCGGCGACGAAGATGATGGCTAGGCAAGAAATGAAAAATTGCATCGTGGCGCTAAACAACGGAGCTCCGATGTAATGAGCTGCGCCGCTCAGAATGAAGCTGGCCAGCAGCCCGATCGTAAAGCCGTAACGTTTCAAAACCAAATCACCCATCACCCCATATGGTAAAAATATCCTAAGTCCATTCCCATAGTTTACATCAAAAAGTACCCCAAAAAAAGAAAATAAACTACTAGGCGGAAGGCAGTTTCGAATTCATCTTTTCTTACCGGACAATCCGTAAGATTTCGAGAAGCAGGATGCATAGCGTGAGCCAAACGCCGACGAATACATATAACCTGCTGCGACGTCGCTCGCATATTGAGCATAGACATATATATGGTTCAGGCCTACCAGCACCCAAGCGAATGTAATCGCCAGTATGATACCGAGCGTGTAGGGTGAGAACAGAACGGACAATCGGCCGAGAGGTGTGGATCAACTCTCATCGAAGGCCGCTCCGACCATAATTCGCTTAGTGCATCGAACTTGGAAAATTCCCGATTCCATAAATCTGGGATCGTGGACATCATGAAGGCAAACAGCGTCAGGAGTGTGTCAAAACTTTTTCCTCAAATTGGATTCAGTTATTGTGCGGCAGTTCCCGTCTTCTTATACGTGTCAGCCTTCCTTCGCGCTTTGAAGAGACGAACGCTAAACAAGCTCGGCCGAATTGCCGATAAAGGTAGAAGCTTTTTAATATGGATTTAATGTGGTTTATATACAATGATGGAATGAAAGAAGGAGGTCTATATGAATCCAACAACAGCAGCAACGATAAGAAAGCCGAAACGCAAAACGCGAAGATTCCGGAAAGCCGCCTTCTTCATGATGATATTGATTGGACTGGCGGCGATATTTCTTTATTTGACCCCCATGGGAACGGACTTCCGGGTGTTTCTGGCGGAGACGGTGATTACGACGCAGCACAGGGAGTGGGCCTGGTTGTTCGTCGGCAAGGCTAAGCAGGATGAGATGATCCGTGCCATGGAGAATGATAGCGATTTGAAAGCGAAGGATCCTTTGAATACGAAGCTGATCCATGTAACGAACCGCCCGATCGGAGATTTGGTTAAAGTGGAAGACATTTCGGGCACTCTGTTTAAAGGGAAGATGATGACCGTTTACGATCCCAAGAGCATCCGCGTCGTCGTGCCCTCCAAGCAGGGAGAGGGCGAGCGGATAACCGACATGGTCCGCCGCACCGGAGCGTTGGCGGGCCTCAATGCCGGCGGCTTCGACGATCCCGACGGGCTGGGCAACGGCTTCGCGCCGATCGGCATGGTCATGTCCGATGCCAGGGTGCTGTACACGGACGTGGACGGTTCAGAGGCGCAGCATATCGTAGGCTTTTCCGACAACGGGACGCTCATTGTCGGCAAGTATACGCTGGACGAATTGCGGAAGATGAAAGTAAAGGAAGCGGTATCCTTTTATCCGAGGGTCATCGTGAACGGCAAGCCGTTAATTACGAGCGGCGACGGGGGCTGGGGGCGCGCTCCGCGTACGGCTGTCGGGCAAAAGGCGGACGGAACGGTCATCTTTATCGTCATCGACGGCCGCCAGGCGAGCAGCGTAGGCGCCACGCTCAAGGAAGTGCAGGATATTTTCCTGGCGCACGGCGTGATGAATGCCGGTTTTCTGGACGGGGGCGCTTCCTCGGAGCTGGTGGTCAACAATGAGCTGATTACCCACCCGTCCAGCCGATACGGCGAACGCCGGTTGCCTTCCGCCTTTCTCGTGTTCGATCATCCGGAATCGGTGGCGGTTACGAGCCCGTGGCAAGGTTTAACGAAGATCGATCCCGGCGGCGCAAGCACGCATCCGGAATATCAGGCGGAGCTGAAGCGGAAGCAGGAAGCGAGGAAAGCCGCCTCACATCCGGTGCAGGCGGCCAAGAAGGCAACGGCTCCCACCCATAAGGACGAGACCGGGCATACCGGGAGCCAGACGCACGATCCGAAGCAATAACCTCATACCGAAGGAGAGAGATGAGCTATGGATTTGAAGCTGCAAGGAAAAACGGCGGTCGTCACCGCCTCGAGCAAAGGACTCGGACGGGCTATCGCCGAGCAGCTGGCCTCGGAAGGGGCCAGCCTCCTGCTGTGCAGCCGCGATGAGCAGGCTGTATGCGAGGTGGGTGCGGACCTGCAGAGCCGCTACGGCATTCCGGCCGCCGGGATGGCGGTCGATTTGAGCAGCGCGGAGCAGATCGGCTGGCTCGTGCAGCAGGCGGCCGACCGCTTCGGGTCCGTCGATGCGCTCGTATGCAATGCGGGCGGACCGCCGAGCGGAAGCTTCCTGTCGCTAGATGAGGAAGCGTGGCTGCATGCCGTCCAGCTCAACCTGATGAGCGTGGTGCGGCTGACCCGGGGATTTTACCCGCTGATGAAGGAGAAGGGGGGAAGAATCGTGACGATAGCATCCACTTCCGTCAAAATGCCGATTCCTGGCCTTGTGATCTCGAATACGCTTCGTACGGGCATCGTCGGGCTGATGAAGACGTTGTCCGTCGAATGGGGTCCCGAAGGGATTCTGCTCAATACCGTCTGTCCGGGAAGAATCGAAACCGATCGACTCGTGGAGCTGGATACGGCGCGGGCGGCTCGGGAGGAAACCAGTATCGAAACGGTTCGCGAATCGATGGTGAAGAATATTCCGCTCGGACGATACGGGCAACCGGAGGAGCTGGCGGCTATGGCCGCATTCCTGCTCTCGCCGGTCAACAGCTACATGACAGGGTCCGTCTTCTACATGGACGGCGGGGCCGTCAAAGCGATTTGACATCGACATGAATACCCGGCGGCCCGCGGATTTCGACAGGTTGCTTTCCGTATTGGAACTTATTACAATAGAGCTATATCCTTGAAGGAGTGATCCTCATGAGCGAAGAATTACATACGGGTCTTATCCGCATTTCTGATGATGTCGTAGCGACCATTGCCGGACTAGCCGCACTGGAAACTCCGGGGATCGCCGCCATGTCGGGAGGCATTTCGGAAGGATTGGCCAAGCGTCTTAGCGGTAAGAACGTACAGAGGGGCGTCACCGTAGAGGTCGGACAAGTGGAGGCCGCCATTGATCTCCGCGTTATCGTCAACTACGGCAGCAAAATTCAAGAAGTATGCCGCGACCTGCAGGAGAATGTGCGGGAAGCCGTCGAGAACATGACCGGCCTGTCGGTTGTGGAGGTTAACGTGAAGGTCGAAGGCGTTGCTTTCCGGGAGGAAGAAGCCGCCGCGGCGCCGTCTGAAGAATCCTACCGCGTAAAGTAGAGTAAACAACAAGAGAGCCTGCAGTCAGGCTCTCTTCTTCGTTTCTTTCTCTATCTTATTGTACTCCCTGGATATGCTCAGCAGAAATCCGATGCTGATCAGCGTGACAATGATCGAAGACCCTCCGTAGCTGATAAGAGGCAGCGTAACGCCTGTCATTGGAATGCTGGCGGTAACGCCTCCGATATTGATAAATGCCTGGATGGCGATGAGCGCGACGATCCCTACGCCGGTCAGCGTGCCGAACAGCTCCTTGCAGCGAAGTGCGACGATCAATCCCCGCCATATGAAGGCCAGATACACTAACAGGAATAAGGCCGATCCGACGAAGCCCAATTCTTCCCCGATAATGGAAAATATAAAGTCATTGTGCGCTTCCGGCAGGTAATGCAGCTTCTGAATGCTCTGTCCGAAGCCCGCTCCCGTGAAGCCGCCGTGTCCGAAAGCGTAAAGCGACTGCACGAGCTGAAATCCGCTCCCGTCCGGGTCGGCCCAAGGATTCAGGTAGCTGGTGATCCGGGCGATCTTATAGCTGCCTCCGGCGCCCTTGATGACTAGGTACAGCGCAATGAAGATGCTAAGAAGGGCGGCTCCGGCTGAGAAGAGATAAAAAATATGCTTGAGGTTGGCTCCGCCCACGATGATAACGACCGCAGCGGTGGCAGCAAGAATCATCGTGGAGCCGAGATCATTCTGCAGCATGATCAGCGCGCAAATGAATGCGACGACGGCCAGCGGCGGCAACAGCCCCCGCTTGAATTCCTTGAAACGGTCGCCTTTCTTGCTGATGATCGAAGCCAAGTAGATGATGACAGCGAGCTTGGCGAGTTCCGTAGGCTGAAGCGAGAAGCCGCCGGGCATCGCAATCCAGCTCTTCGCCCCGTTCACCCCTTTACCGATGACGGGGACGGCAAGGAGCAGCACAACGGTAACGGTCATGAAGGGGACGACCCACTTTTGAAACTTCCGGTAATCGATGTTCATACAAAAAAACATGGCTACCGTACCCACCGCGATGGCTATTCCTTGCCGAATGGCCAAGTAACCGGGGTCATTCGCTTTGTAAGCCATGCCTGCGCTGAAGACGAAAGCCAGTCCGAAGCATACCAGAAGAAAGGTTAGAAAAAGCAGCAGGAAATCGGGCGTTCCCCGTCGCGTTGGAGTCATCTTCGCTCCGATTAGTGCGACAGCTTAGACTTGAGCTCCGCCAGTTTGCCGTTTGCGACCTTCGTGATGGAATCCGGAATCGGGGATTGATAGTCCAGACCATGCGGGAACGTCGCCCGGCCGATATAAACATCTTCAATGTAAAGGATGGCGTAAGGCGATTCCAGCTTGCCGCTTTCCACCCGGGTATTCACGCGCAGAAAATAATCCTCGCGGTTCGCTTTATCTTCGATTTTCAAATCATAGGTCGCACGGTAGTACTCCCACTGCCAACGTACGAAACCGAGCTTCTCCATGGACTCGTCCAAATGGGCGAGATCGTTTTTTAACCCTTTGACGCCACTGTTTTCAATAATCACAAGCAAGACCTCCTAATCAATATCGCACGTCTGTGCTCATCCTTGTATGGAAATCACGGTGCTATCCGTTCTTTTCCCCATTGATCTATGTACTTCTCACCTATCCATGATAGTATGTTTCCCTTCGTTGTGCAAGCCTATTGCAAAGGGAGGCGAAGGCCCAAAGGCAAAATTTTGAAATTCTTGTGACACCGGGGATGAAACGGTTTTTTGATTTTGTTACAATAGAAATAATCTTTGATACAGGGATGCGAGGAGCAAGAAGCGGCTTTTATTCCGCATAGAAGGGGAGTGGAGCGATGAAATCAATCAATGAAGCGCTGGATCGGATTTATCCGGAGATGGTCGTTTGGAGAAGACATCTGCATCGTCATCCGGAGCTTTCCTTTCAAGAATCGGCGACGGCGGCATTCGTTGCGGAGAAGCTGAAGGCGATGGGTCTGAAGGTCCGCACCGGCGTAGGGGGCCACGGCGTCATAGGCGTGCTCGACGGGGGAAAGAGCGGTCCTGCCGTAGCATTAAGAGCGGATATGGACGCGCTTCCGATCCAGGACGAGAAGGAGTCCTGCGATTACGCTTCGACGGTGCCGGGGGTGATGCATGCCTGCGGACACGATGCGCATACGGCTGCGCTGCTTGGCGTCGCCAAGGTGCTATCGGAGCGGAGTGACGAATTGCCGGGACGGATCGTCTTCTTGTTTCAGCCTGCGGAGGAGGTTACGCCGGGGGGAGCGCTCGGCATGATCGAGGACGGGGCGCTGGACGGCGTGGATGTAATCTACGGCATCCATCTGTGGACGCCGTTCGAGACGGGCACAGCCTATTGCAAGTCCGGTCCGCTCATGGCGGCCGCGGATGAGTTCGTCATTGATTTGAAGGGACGCGGCGGGCACGGCGGCCTGCCGCACAATACGATCGACAGCGTCTTCGTGTCGTCTCAGCTGGTAGTTAATTTGCAATCGATCGTCAGCCGCAGTACGGACCCAACGGAGCCGTGCGTCGTTTCGGTCGGATCGATTCACAGCGGGAACGGCTTCAACGTCATTGCCGAAACGGCGCAGCTGAAAGGCACGGTGCGGACATTCCACCCTGAGCTGCGTCTTCAGGTGAAGGAGAGACTGGAGCATATCGCCGAATCGACAGCCCGCATGCACGGAGCGGATCTGGTCATCGACTATAAGATGGGGTATCCGCCCGTCGTGAATCACGCCTCGGAGGCGAACCGTTTCGCCCGCACGGCTGCACAGGTGTTCGGTGAGGATGGAGCCTGCACGTCGCCGCTGATTATGGCCGGTGAAGACTTTTCTTATTATTTGGAACGCGTTCCGGGGTGCTTCATGTTCGTCGGTGCGGGCAATCCCGGCAAGGGCATCGTTCATCCCCATCATCATCCGCGCTTCGATATCGAAGAAACCGCGATGCGCGGAGCGGCCGAGCTTTTCCTCCGCATGACGTTCGATTATTTGGAGGAGCGCGCAAATTCCCGATAAGTTCTAACTACCCGGAGGCATGGGAATAGGGGGACTAGGAAATTCTATATATGCAGCAGCCGGGCATGCACCCGGGTGCAAGTTCCTACCGGGAGGGATTCACCTTGAGTTCAAGAATGCTGCGCGAAATCATGACGACGGATTGCGCCACTGTCACGCTGAAGGATAATGTATATGAAGCTGCTGTCAAAATGAAGCAGGAGGACACCGGCTTTATTCCGGTCGTCGACGGGAAGAAGCTGATTGGCGTGCTGACGGACCGCGACCTTGTGATCCGCGGCTTCGCCGAAAAGAGGGAAGGCTCGGCCGCCATCAAGGAAGTGATGAGCGACAAGACCGTATCCGTTCCTCCGGAGACGACGGTTGACGAGGCAGCCAAGATTATGGCGAAGGAGCAGATCCGCCGGCTGCCGATAGTCGAGAACGGCGAATTGGTCGGGATCGTATCGATCGGAGACCTAGCCGTCCGGGATAAATTCGAGGACGAAGCGGGCGAAGCGCTGAGCCAAATTTCCGAGCAAGACAAGCAATTGGTTTAAAGTTAAGCAATTCCAACCGCCTTCCTGATTTTTCGCAGGGAAGGCTTTCTTTTGTATTGTCTTGTTCACGTGTGCATAGTATAATAGGTTTGTTGCATTTTAAAGTGCTTACATTTTTTAGTTTGGCACCAAATCTTCATATGACGTTTGAACCTTAGGAGAGGCAGGGGAACCACTTGAACAAAGTACGTATCGGGATAGTCGGTATCGGAAATATGGGCAAGGGGCATTTAAATTACCTGAGCAAGGATGAAGTAAAGGGCGGAGAGCTGACCGCCATCGTGGACATCGACCCGGCGCGTCTGGATTGGGTCCGTGAACATCACGGCGACCGCTACGTCTTGTTCGACAACTTGAACGATTTCTTCGCATCGAAAGCATTCGACGCGGTTCTTATTTGTACGCCGCACTACGATCACCCGACGGTTGCGATTCAGGCTTTCGAGCACGGCTACCATGTGCTTGTGGAGAAGCCGGCAGGCGTATACACGAAGCAAGTTCGCGAAATGAACGAAGCGGCTGCGCGTTCCGGCAAAGCCTTCGGTATCATGTATAACCAGCGGACAAACCCGCTGTACCAGAAGCTGCGTGATCTCATCACCTCGGGCGAGCTCGGCCAGGTGCGCCGCACCAACTGGATCATTACCAACTGGTACCGCTCGCAAAGCTATTACGATTCGGGCGGCTGGCGCGCGACGTGGGCAGGAGAAGGCGGCGGCGTGCTGTTGAACCAGGACCCGCACCAGCTTGACCTGTGGCAGTGGACGATTGATATGATGCCGCAGCGTGTACGCGCGTTCTGCCATTTCGGCAAGTACCGCAATATTGAGGTGGAAGACGACGTCACCGCTTATGTGGAATACGCGAACGGAGCGACCGGCTTATTCGTAACGACGACCGGCGAAGCGCCGGGAACGAACCGTTACGAAGTGACGGGCGACAACGGGAAGATCGTCGTCGAAGACGGCAAGCTGACCTTCTGGCGGCTGCGCACGCCGGAGCCGGAATTTAACGCAACGTGGAAGGGCGGCTTCGGATCGCCGGAAGTGTGGAAGTGCGAGATTCCGGTCGCGAAATCCGAAGGCGCCCAGCATAAAGGCATTACGCAAAACTTCGTCGACTACGTTCTTAAAGGTACCCCGCTGCTTGCGCCGGGCGAAGAGGGCATCAAAGGCTTGACGCTGTCGAACGCGATGCACTTATCGGCTTGGACGGACAACTGGGTGGATCTGCCGATCAACGAGGACTTGTACTACGAGAAGCTGCAGGAGCGCATCAAGAACTCGACGCATAAGAAGGAAATGCAAGAGCTGAAGCATATGGACGTCAGCGGAACGCACTGATCTCTGCCATCCGGAATAGGACAAGAGAGGCCTCATCAACGGGCCTCTCTTTTTTGCGCTGCCTTGCTTGTGCAGCTTATTTGCTTTTATCATCCGCCCAAAGCCCTTTCTTAGCGGCGCGGGCTTCCCGCTCCAGCTGCAGGAAGCGCTTCTGGAACATGACGTTCGGCGGAACGGTCATCGTATTCGCATAGCCGTCCCGGACCAGCACTTCGTTGAACATGACGGGCTCGCCGTCAACCCAAACGTAGCGGAGAAGCCGGCCGTATTTGTCCTTGTCTCCGGCATCCGCGAACATATACACCTTTTTCTTCGTCAGCTTGCCCTTGGTGAAATCGCTCGCTTCCTTGCCGTATTTCTCCACAGGGCTGTTCGGCTTGACGGTTTCGGGCGTATTGACCCCGATCAGGCGAACCTTGTCTCCCTCTTTCGTCTCGAAGGTGTCCCCGTCGACCACCCGCTTCACCTCGGTGAACGTAATCTTGCGGTCTTTAAGCTCCGGGTAACGACTCCGAATCGATTGAGCGAACGGATCATCCGCGCCGGCGGAGGCGCTCCCGCAGCCGCTCAGCACGATCACCGCCGCCAGCAGCACGGCGATAAGCAAGACGCACTTCTCTTTGCGCAGCATCATTTTCTCCACTCCCGTATGTAAATCTTTGCCGCGGGGAACCTGCGATCCCCGCCCTTTATTGTAGGGGCATTGGGCCGATTTTGTAAATCGGCATCATGTTTAAATCACGGGCGTTCCCCTCATACTAGGAACAGATGCCAAAGTCTGGAGGGAATCCGCATGCCATACCACAAAGACCGGCCCTTGGTCGTGCAAAATGATTACTGCGTGCTGCTTGAAGTGCGGCACCCGAGCTTTGAAGAGGTTCGCGCGGGCTTGTCCCGTTTTGCCGATTTGGTGAAAACCCCGGAAAATATCCATACGTACCGCATGACCTCGTTGTCGCTGTGGAACGCCGCCGCCGCCGGACTGACCGCGGAGGAAATTACCGATTTTCTGGAGAGGTGGAGCAAATTCGGCCTGCCCGGCGGGCTGCGCAGCGATATCATCCGTTTTGTGGAACGATACGGCCTCATCCGCATGGAACGGCTCGGGGAGGATCTGCTGCTGATCTCGGACGATGTAGAGGCGATTAAGGAGATGGTGTCCTATAAATCGCTGCGCTCTTACGGACTGTGCCAGGTCGATTCGCGGACGCTGCGGTTCTCCCCGCAATACCGTGGACTGCTTAAACAGGAGCTCATCAAGCTGGGCTATCCGGTAGAGGATCTCGCCGGCTACAGCAAGGGGGAAGAGCTGTCGATCCGGCTTCGCGGCAAGGCGGAGGACCGGGGCGCTTTCGAGCTTCGGGATTACCAGCGGTCGGCGGTCGACTCGTTCTACCGGGAAGGGACGCATCAAGGGGGGAGCGGGGTGATCGTGCTCCCCTGCGGCGCAGGCAAGACGGTTATCGGGATTGCGGCCATGGGCAAGCTTGGCTGCGCCACGCTGATCCTGACGAGCAACAGCACCTCGGTGCGCCAATGGAAGCGCGAAATTCTCGACAAAACGGAAATCACCGAAGAGATGGTAGGGGAATATACGGGATCCGGCAAGGAGGTTCGTCCGATCACCATTGCCACTTATCAAATGCTGACTTATCGGAAAACCAAGGACGGTCCGTTCATTCACATGGATTTATTCAATAAGCGGGACTGGGGGCTCATCGTGTACGATGAGGTGCATTTGCTCCCGGCACCCGTTTTCCGCGTGACGGCGGATATTCAAGCGACCCGGAGGCTGGGGCTGACGGCGACGCTGGTCAGGGAAGACGGCCGAGAGGAGGACGTCTTCTCCCTTGTGGGACCCAAACGCTACGATCTGCCGTGGAAGGAACTGGAGGGCCGGGGCTGGATCGCTTCCGTCGAATGCGTGGAGCTCCGGGTTCCGCTCAGCGAGGTGGATTGGGAAACGTACCGGGCTGCGGAGCCGCGGGAGCAGATGAAGCTGGCGAGCGTCAACCCGGCGAAGCTGGAGGTGCTGAAGAAGCTGCTCGAGCAGCATGAAACCGAGCCGGTGCTGATCATCGGGCAATATTTGGAGCAGCTGCGCCGGATAGCCGAAAGCATCAAGGCTCCTCTCATTACGGGGCAGACGCCCCACGAGCAGCGGGAAACGCTCTACGGTGCCTTCCGCAGCGGTGAGCTCCGGGTGCTGATCGTCTCCAAGGTCGCCAATTTTGCCGTGGATTTGCCGGATGCGGCGGTCGCTGTCCAGCTGTCGGGCAGCTTCGGGTCACGCCAAGAGGAAGCGCAGCGGCTCGGCCGCATTCTCCGTCCGAAGACGGGGGATAATAAAGCTTACTTTTATACCATTGTCTCGGGGGAGACGAAAGAGCAGGAATTTGCGCTGAACCGCCAGCTGTTTCTGATCGAGCAGGGCTACGCTTACCGGATCGAAGCGGCTCCGGGCTCCGGCGGCTTGAAAGAGCAGGTGATCTCCGGATGAGGCTGACGGAAATCACGGCAAGAATGCCGGATGTGCTCTATGAGCGTTTGGCGTCGGACACGGCTTATGCTTCCTGGATTGCGAGAGGCGAGCCGCTGCTGCGGCTGTTGACCGACCCGGCAGTGCTTGAAACGGTCTGGAACCGGATGACGCCGCTTGAACGGCGGGTGCTGCGCCTTGTAATGGTGCACATGGGCTGCGAGCCGTTCGATGAGGGCAAGCTCGAGAGGCGGGGTGAGCCGAGCCTGTCCGGAGCGGAGCTGCGTCTCGGCTTCACGGGCCTGCTGCGTCTCGGCATCGTATTCGCCTTTCGCAAATCGTGGGGCGAGCTGGTGTATGTGCTGCCGGAGGAGACGCTGGCCGCCTGGCAGCGGCTGCTGGCTCCGGAGCTTCCTCCCGGAGGCCGGGTGATGGCCGAACCGCGCAGGGAAACGGGCATGCTTGGGTACTGTGCGGAAACGGGTCTGGCAGCGGAGCTCTTTCATGCGCTGGTCTACGCCGCCAAATACGGCCTCAAGCTGACCAAGAGCGGAACGCTTCATAAGAAGCATATTCAGAAGCTGGCGGAGCGCAATTGTCTGGATGAGGCCGCACTGGGGGGAGCGGCGCTTAAATTCGCCTTTGCCGATGCGTACCCGCTGAAGCTTGCCGTGGTGCTGGACTGCCTGCTTCGTCTGGAGCTGGCGGTGCCGGGGACGGACGAATGGGTGCTGGAGCCGGAAGCGCTGAGCCGCTGGCTTAGCCTCAGTGCCGGAGAGCAGAACCGCCGGCTCTATGCCTGCTGGCGGTCCTTGACGCTTCCATCCGCAGCGTGGCAGCAGCATGCCCTAATCCTGCTGGAACGCCTTGAGCCGGGGGAGGCCTTCTCCTCTGCCGATTTGCTGAATCTGCTGGCCCTTGCGGGGTTTCTTCCGGCGGCCGGTCCTGAAGAAACGGCGGAGCGCGTACAATCGCTGGAGCAGATCTGCTTGATGCCGCTCGCCGCACTGGGTTGGCTGGAGCCGGATGGGCAAGGAAGCTATGTGTGGAGGCTTCACCCTGCCGCGGCGGATGACACAGAGGAGGAGGGAGCGCTGATCGTGCAGCCGGATTTTGAAATTCTGGTTCCCCCCGATGTGCCGCCTGCGGTTTGCTGGGAGCTCGGCTGTCTGGCCGACCTGGTCCGGTCGGACCAAATGAGTATTTACAAGCTGTCCAAGGAGACGCTGAAGCGGGCGCTGGAGAACAGCCGTACCGCGGAAGAAATCGAAGCGTTTCTCGTCCGCCATTCGCTATACGAGCTTCCTGACCATGTGCTGATTACCCTCAGGCAATGGATGAAGCCGTTCGGGCAAACCGAGTTCCGCGAGGCGATATTGCTGCGCCTGGCCGATGCGGAAACGGCCAGAAGCGTCGCCAAGCTTCCGGGGGCCGCAGGGCATTTGACCGAGCCGGTGGGCGAGAAAGATTTTATTATTGCGCCTTCATCCGTGCAGCCGCTGTTTGACGCGTTGGAGCGTGCCGGCTACATGCCTGTGCGTCCAGACCTGAAGGGCGGTCCGAATGCGGCCGTTTATCCGAAGCTGAGCTTGCCGGACGGGCAGGAGCATGAGGAAACTTCCGGTCTTGCCGCCAGTCGCTTGTCCGGCGGGAGCGGGGAGAAGGGGCTGCTCTATTCCCGGCATTCCGTCGCGTACTTCGAGATGGAAAGCACGCTGCCGGAGGTGTCCCTGCTCTATCCGGAGATGAGCGAGATTCCCGGAAGCTGGCTGCGCGACTTTCGGAGCTATCATCCGTCCACGCGCAAGGAAATGATCGAGCAGGCGATTCGCATGAGAACGCTGCTGCTGATCCGCAAGGGGGGCCGGGATTACCGGGTGGCTCCCCGTAAGCTGCAGGAGTCCAGAGGGTCGTGGTGCATGACCGGCTGGGAGCAGACAAGGACCGAAGGGGCCTCGCCGGGCGGGATAGCCCGGCCTTGGGAAGAAGCTTTCGGCAAGGTGAACGAAATCCGCTGGATGGCGGACGAATGGCAGGAGATGAAGCTGCTGCTTCCCGGCATCAATGATCAATAAGGCCTACAGCAAGACAACGAAAAAAAGCAATATTCCGGGCGGCGAGGCAACCATTCCCCGCAGAAAAGGCAGCGCAAGACCGGCGAATTGTGATATGATAGTCTTGTTCGACTATTGAAAGAAAGGCAGGTGCTGCCCGACATGGCAGTAACGGAAAAACAAACGCTGGATATGTCTGCATTGCTGCTGGGGGCCTACGAGCTGGCCGAGATGATTATTCATTCCGCGGATACGGCGGATTATCTATATTGGAAAGAACGCCAGGAGTCCGACCCGGAGGTTAAGGTTCTGGTCCGGGAGTTCGGCCGGAAGAAGGAGCTGTTCGAGGAAACTCAGCGCTTCGGCCATTTTCATCCGAATTACCATGAGGCGCTGGATCGGGTGAAGGAGGTTCAAGAGAAGCTGGAGCGGCTTGAACCCGTGCACCGCTTCAAAAGCGCGGAGGAACGCCTGGACGAGATCCTCTTCGAGGTATCCGAGACGCTCGCCCGCGCCGTATCCGATTCCATCAAGGTGCCGGGAAACGGCGCAGAGGAGGGCGGGGGCTGCTCCAGCGGCGGAAGCTGCAGCGGCAAATGCGGCTAAACCTAATCTAGCTTCGCGTCAATTGGAAGACGGGACGAAGCTCGCCTACACGGTCGCCGCGGCGGTTCAGGACGGGAGGCGTCAGGAAGCTCTGAAGCTGCTGCGTTTCGGACGAGCTTAGGAGGCCCAGCTGCCGCAGCGCTTCAGCCGCCGCCGGATAACTGGCCCGTTCCGCGCCGTCTTCGATTTTCAGCGCGAGTCCCAGTGCTTCCTCAGGTATGCTGGCGGCGAAGATGCCTTCGGCGCCCATCTTGCCGATAATGCGTCCTCGTGTGACTTCAACCAAGCGGGTATCGAACCGGTCGGTACCCGCTACATAGAACGGGTGCCGCCGTATGGCCTGGGTTATGCGCCGGCATGCCTCCGCACGCTCCGGTGCCAGCCGGTCCGGCCGGCCGATGCCGGCGTAAGCGTAAGCCAAGGCGGATACCGGCACGGCGAAGACGGGTACTCCGCAGCCGTCCGTTCCAAGCGTGATGCTGTCCGCCTCCACGCCGCATAAATCGGCGACGGCGCTAAGCATCCTGCGTTGGACGGGATGCTCGCGGGCAATATAGCTTTCGGTAGGGGCGTCCAGCAGCCTGGCAAGCGCAAGCATCCCGGCATGCTTGCCGGAGCAGTTGTTGTGCAGCTGGGATGGGGAGCAGCCGCAGGCCGAGAGCCGCTCCGCGGCCGGTTTGTAATACGGATCCTGCTTGCCGCAGTCCAGGTCGCCTTCACCGAGCCCGAGCTTATGCAGCAGGCCGAGGGCCGCCTCCACATGCTGAGGCTCTCCGTTATGCGAAGCGCAGCAGAGAGCGATTTCCTCCTCCGTCAGGTCGAACCGCTCGATTCCGCCGGATTCGAGTAGAGGGACGAATTGAAGCAATTTGGCCGCGGAACGGGCAAAAGTATAGTAATCGGGATTGCCGGCGGAAGCGATCCGCTTCCCATTGAAATCAACGACGGCTATATGACCGCGGTGGAGGCTCTCGACCATCCCTCCGCGAGTGACTTCGACTAAAATTTCGGCATGATGCGATGGCATTTGTCAATCGATCCTCTCATTTTCGGATAAAGAAAGAAGGGTTCCCATGTTTACGGAGCGAAGCGGCATTATTGTATGGTTCAGCGATTTGAAAGCGGCCGGCAAGCAGCTTGAGAAGTACGGCAGCGTGCATTTTATATCTAAGAAGCTGCATTATGCGGCCATGTACGTTCATGCGAGCCGTCTTGAAGACACGATGAAGCAGCTGCAGAGGCTGCCTTTCGTGAAGAAAGTGGAGCGCTCGTACCGTAATGAAATCAAAACTGAGTATAACAGTAATGTTCCTGATAAAACAAGATTCTACACCTTATAACCGCGGCATCCGCGCTGCCCCAGCCTATGTCGTATAGAAAGCCTCCATTCGCGGAGGTTTTTTTGTTGATAAGAATTTATAAGTTTTTGCAGTTTATAGCTTCGCATCAACCTTGATAAACGCGCTGGTCCTTGTAAGACAAGGATGGCGTAGCCGTTTATCCTGGCACCAAAATTTATAAACGCGCCAGTCCCCGTGAGTCAAGGGCGCGTAGCTGTTTATCCTGTTTACAAATGACAGCGGTTTCTAAAAAAATTTTAAGTTGATTCTCGTTATAAAAAATGTACAATAGGAATTAATGTCTCTAAATTTGTACATAGGATATAAGAACCAAATAAATAGGCAGGAGGTAATGTTTTGTGAGCGAGGGTCAGAGAAGAGCTAACGAACAAACCGTCACTTTTCCCAATCGGCTTGGAGGCAAGACCATAGCTGAAATCATCGTGACCCATCATGCCCGCATGCGTTGGGCCGACCGTGTGGAGCAGAGCAAAACCGGATTTCACGACATTACCGCTTTTTTATGGAGCAGGCTGAAGTCTAATGCGATCCGGCCCTATTATAAGAACGAAGAGGATGTGTACGTGATCGACGAGGACCTCGTCATGGTAGCGGAGTTTACTCCGGTACTGACCGCTTCGTCCGAGCCCGGCGCACCCGCCTACAAGCTGATTGTCGTTACGTTTCTCGGACGCATGTCCGAGACGATGGAGCTGAGGGATCTGCGCTCCTACTATTCCTGGCTGCGGCATTCGCGGCGGATGACCTTGATCAAGAACAGCCGAAAACGGAGATAGCCCGTTGTTTGGTCTTCAGAGGCATGCCTGAATCCATGGGCATGCCTTTTATACGTTCCGTGGGAACCCGGCAGTCTTCGATAGGAAGCTTACCTGATTTTTGTTATAATGGGATTACCAAGTATTCGGAGGAACGTTCATGGCGCTTAATTTTCACCAGCTGCATATTTTTCATACGGTTGCCGAAAAAGGCAGCTTCTCTCACGCCGCCCAGGCGCTGCATATGACGCAGCCTGCGGTAACGATGCAGGTCCAGTCCCTGGAGGATTATTTCGGCACGAAGCTGTTCGCCAGATCGACGAAGCGCGTCGAGCTGACGGAATCCGGCCGGGCGCTCATTCCGTTCGCCCGGCGCAGCATTGAGCTCATGAAGGAAACGGATATCGGCATGTCCAAATTTACGCATATGCTGGATGGACGCCTCCATTTGGGAGCGAGCCTGACGATCGGCGAATATATTTTGCCCCGGCTGCTCGGCCCGTTCAGCCAGGAATATCCGAATATCTCGGTGTCGATGAAAGTGATCAACACCAAGCAGCTGCTGGAGGAAGTGCTGAACCATCAGCTGACCTTCGGCCTGGTGGAGGCGGAGGTGTCTCACCCGGACGTACATACGGAGGCGGTGCTCAGCGACGAGCTGAGGCTGATCGTGCCGAAGCAGCATCCGCTCGCGGACCGGGAGCGGGTGACGGTCGACGAAGTGCTGCAGTTCCCCTTTGTGCTGCGCGAGCAGGGCTCCGGCACACGCCGGGTCATGGAGGAGGAGCTGGAGAAAGCGGGCTACGCTCCGGACGCGCTCAGGATCGTAATGGAGCTCGGGAGTACGGGAGCGGTCAAATCCGCCGTCGAGGCGGGACTTGGCATCTCGATCCTGTCTCAATCGTCCGTACGGCACGAAGCGGCGCTCGGCGTGCTGAAAGTGAAGGAAATCGACGGTGTGCGCTTCGACAGGAGCTTTCATGCGATTTATTTGAACTCGACGCTGCTCCCGATATCGGCGGTTACGTTTATGACGTTCCTGAGAGAGCGCGATTTAAGCCAGTGGTTGTAAAGGAACAGACAGGAGGAATCGACATGGCATTCGCCGATTTGCACAGTCACACGACCGCCTCGGACGGCACGCAGTCTCCTTCGGATAATGTCCGTTTGGCGGCCGAAGCCGGACTTGCCGCTATGGCAGTCACCGATCATGATACGGTAGCCGGCTTGGAAGAAGCCCGGCAAGCGGGGCTGAAATATGGTATTGCGGTCGTTCCGGGCGTGGAGATCAGCACCGTCCGGGACGGGCAAGATATTCATGTGCTGGGGTACTGGATCGACTATACCGATCCGCTGCTGCTGGGGCGGCTTGCGGAGCTGCGGGCGGTGCGGGAGCGGAGGAACGAAATGATTCTGGAGCGGCTCCGGGCTCTGGGACTGGAAATGACTTACCAGGATGTGTTAGACTCGCTTCAGACCGTGAAACGAGGCGACGATACGATCGGAAGGCCTCATATTGCCGACGCGCTCGTCCGAAAGGGGTACGTCGGCACCATGAAGGAAGCGTTCGACCGGTATTTGGCCCAGGGGGCGGCCGCCTATGTCAATCCGCCCCGGATCGATCCGGTCACGGCGGTCCGTTGGATTCAGGAGGCGGGGGGCGCGGCTGTGCTTGCGCACCCCGGATTGTACGGATTGGATTCGCTCATTCCGGAATTGGCCGCGCAGGGTCTCGCCGGCGTGGAGGCGTATCATGCGGACCATACGCCGGAGCAGGAGGCACATTACGCGGTTCTTGCCGCAGCCTATGGGCTGCTCGTTACCGCGGGCTCCGACTTCCACGGCGAACGTGGCGGCGTCGTTTTTCATGCGCCGATCGGCTCCTGCCGCATCGGCGCCGAGATAACCGATCAACTATATACCCGGAGAGGAGTTCCAGTATGAAGATCAGGAAGGCCATTATTCCGGCGGCGGGTCTCGGCACGCGTTTCTTGCCGGCGACCAAAGCGCAGCCTAAAGAAATGCTCCCGATCGTAGATAAGCCGGCCATTCAATATATCGTCGAAGAGGCGATCTCCTCCGGCATAGAGGATATCATGATCGTAACCGGGAGAAACAAACGCGCAATCGAGGATCATTTCGATAAATCCGCCGAGCTGGAGATGCTGCTTGAGGAGAAAGGCAGCGAGGCGCTGCTTCGGACGGTCCGTTCGGTCTCTCAGTTGGCCGATGTGCATTATATCCGGCAGAAGCAGCCTTTAGGTCTCGGCCACGCGGTGTTTTGCGCGCGCAAATTTATCGGCAACGAGCCGTTCGCCGTGCTGCTGGGCGACGATATCATCGAGTCGGAGCCGCCTTGCCTCAAGCGGATGATCGATATATACGACCAAACGAAGACGTCCGTCATTGCCGTACAAGAGGTGCCCTGGGCTGACGTGAACAAATACGGAATCATCTCTCCCGGGGAGACGGAGGGGAACCTCTCGTTCATCCGGGATTTAGTCGAGAAGCCGGACCAGGATCAGGCGCCGTCCAATCTTGCGGTCATCGGCCGGTATATTCTGACCCCGGAGATCTTCGGCATTCTGGAGACCAGCGAGCCGGGACGCGGCGGCGAGATTCAGCTGACGGACGCGCTGCGCATCCTGAACCGAAGCAGACCGATGGCGGCGTACCCGATCGAGGGACAGCGCTACGATGTCGGGGATAAGCTGGGATACATCGAAGCGACGATCGAGATGGCGCTTCGCCGCGACGAACTGAAGGGCCCGCTGGAAGACTATTTGAGAAGGTTGGCAGACCGGCTCTCAAGCTCAAGCCGGTAAACATCATACGTAAGCCCGGGGATTTCAGCCCCGGGCTTCTTTTTCCATGGATGCGATCCACTCTTTGATGGCTGCGGTTTGATCGAGGATTAAGCCGGCATAAGCGTCTTTACCCGCTTCGATGAGGTCGGTTTGCAGCACGCCGATCAAATCCTCAATGGTCGATATCGCGTTCTTTATCTCCCGGAACGATTCGGAAGCGTCAGCCGGCAATGCAGGACCTTGCATCGCGGCCATTCTCTTGATTACTACAGAGGGAACGTCCGGCTCCGGGCTCCATAGGCCGATCTTCCTCCGTTCGATCCGCCTATGAATGAGGCCGAGCCGATGCTGACTGCGGATGAGCACCAGATGTCCGGTCCTATTGTCCTCCCACTGTTGGTACAGCTCGTAAAGGACCGGCCGGTTTGAGGCTTCCAGCAGGTTGAGCTCGATGCTTGCCTGTTGCGGCGGCTGGACAAAACGCGCCAGCTTGGCAGCCGAGCCGGGAGCGACGATCTCCGTCAATCGTTCGGAATAAGGGAACAGGAGCTTCGCGGAATTCGAGCATTCCATTATGCGGTATTGATCGTCGACTTTGAAATAGGGAACCGGGAAGCAGGGCAGAGGATAGGACACAGGAATCACCCTAACAAAGGTTTGATAGAAAGCTCCGATAAGCTGTCCGGATCATCAGTTAAATCTATTCTAAACCAATTGCCGTCACGGTTCCAGTAGAAGGTGCAATAGGGAATCGTTGGCGGAGAAGAAAATGATATTTTTTGATGCAGATGGCTGATTTTGGTATAATACGAATTGTTTACAAGATTCGGATCAACGGATGGAAGAGGCAACGGTTACAGGAAAGGTTGATGTGCGAATGATTAAAAATCAGGCGAAAACGGAGCAGGGCGCCCCCGTTGAGACAAACGGCATCGTCGGCATCGGAGCGTCGGCCTGTGGCTTGGAGGCGCTTCAACAGCTTTTCGCCCATGTGGAACCGTGCAGCGGGCTATCTTTTATCATTATCCAGCATTTATTGCCCGATTACATAAGCTTCATGGCCGAGCAGTTTTCCAAGATCACGTCGATGCAGGTGATCGAGGCTGAGGACAAGATGGAGGTTCGGCCCAATTGCATTTATTTGATTCCTCCGAACAAAAATATGACCATCAAAAACCGCGTGCTGCAGGTGACCGATCACCAGCAGTCCGCGGGTTTAAATTTGCCCATTGATCTGTTCCTTACCTCATTGGCCAAGGAAGAAGGAAAGCATGCGATCGCCGTGATTCTCTCGGGAACGGGCAGCGACGGCACTCGTGGCATGGAAGCGATCAAGGAGCACGGCGGGCTCGTACTGGTGCAGGATGAGCCAACGGCGAAGTCCGACGGGATGACGGGCAGCGTCCGATTACCCGGAAGCTTCGATGATGTGCTGAATCCCAGGACCATCGCCGATTATATGTGCAGCTGGCCGGTCAGTATGCAGAACGAATCGCACGGAGCCACTGCCCCGGAAGAGGACAAGCTGCTAAACGAGGAGGATACTGAGAGCTTACTCGGCATCTTCACCCTGCTGAAGCAGGCCAGCGGCATCGATTTCTCTTATTATAAGCAGAACAGTATCGTGAGGAGGATCGAACGGCGTATCCGGCTGCAGAACATTGCCGGATTCCGAATTTATGTGTGCTTCCTGGAGAGTCATCCTGACGAGGTAAGTGTGCTCGTTAAGGACCTGCTCATCGGCATCACCCGTTTTTTCCGCGACAGCCAGGCCTTCGAGATCATGCACCGAAAGGTGATTCCCGCCATCTTCGACAACAAGCAGTATGACCGCATCGTCCGCGTCTGGGTAGCCGGCTGCTCGACGGGCGAGGAAGCCTATTCGCTGGCCATTTTGCTCCGGGAGCATATGAGCAGGATGGACAAGCCGTTTACAGTCAAAATTTTCGCAACCGATCTCGACAAGGATTCGATCGATTTTGCCAGCCAGGGCATTTACCCGGAAACCGCGCTCGAGGATTTGCCGCGCAGGTTGGTAAAGACCTATTTCACCCGCCATGGCGATGTATATTCCGTGAACAAGGACATTCGGAAGATGGTCGTCTTCGCGCCGCATAATATTACCAAGGATCCGCCGTTCAGCAGCCTGGATTTGATCACCTGCCGCAACATGCTCATTTATTTGCAGCCCGAGATGCAGCGCAAGGTGATTTCTTTGTTCCATTTTGCACTTAGCCCGAGCGGTTTTTTGTTCCTGGGACCGAGCGAGACGCTAGGCAGGCTATCCAATTTGTTTACCCCCTATGACCGGAAATGGAATATTTTCCAACAAAATAAAATGCAGCCCCCTATGACTTACAGCAGCATGAGCATGAATGAAGGCATGGACATATCCAGAATTCATCACATCGCCAGGCGCGGTTTTCCTGCCCCGAAGGAATCTCCTTCTTACAAAAAAGAGAACGACTTGTGCACTGTATTCGCCGATGAGCATATGCCGCCCTGCATGGTTATCAATGAGCACAACGAGGTGCTCCATCTGAGCGGTAACATCAATCCGTATCTCGTTCTGGCCCAAGGAAAGCCGAGCTGGAATATTTACAAGATGGTCGAAGCCCATCTGGCGGTAGCTATCGTGACAGCGATCGTCAAGGTATTTAAAGATCGGCAGCCGGTTGTATACAAGAGCCTGAGAGTAAACCAAGCGGATCATTCGCCTGCTGTGAAAGTGACGGTTAAGCCTTTTTCGACGAAGAACAAAAAATTCGACCAGCTGGTGCTGGTCACGTTCGAGGAAACGGCGGAGCAGCCTGTCCCGACCAGGACGATCGAATCGTTCGATATCGCAAGCAACGTGAACGAAAGGATCATCGAGTTGGAGCAGGAGCTTCAGCGGGCGGAGGAATCGCTTCAAGCGACGATCGAAGAGCTGGAAACTTCCAATGAGGAGCTTCAAGCGACGAACGAGGAATTGGTTGCCGCCAACGAAGAGCTGATGAGCGCAAACGAAGAACTGCAGTCGCTGAACGAGGAATTGGTCACCGTAAATACGGAATACCAGTTCAAAATCCAAGAGCTGACCGAAGTCAACAACGATCTGGACAATTTTCTTGTCAGCACGAAGATCGGAACCATTTTTCTGGACAATCAAATGCGCGTGAGGCGGTTTACCCCGGCGATCATGAAAGAAATCAATTTGATGGAAGTCGACCACGGACGTCCGATCGGGCATATTTCCCATAATTTCAAGTATGACGGCATCCTTCGGGATGCGAAAAAAGTGCTGAAGACGGAGAACGCGCTGGAGCGTGAAATTCAGAGCAACAATGGCAAATGGTACAACATGCGGGTGCTGCCTTATCGCGCCAATGACAAGGCCGTCAAGGGCATTGTGCTGACATTCGTCGACATCACCGAGCTGAAATCCGCCAACGAGGAGCTGTTGAAGCTGTCCTACGCGATCCAGCAGAGCCCTTCGATCAAGGTCATTACGGACGCGGACGGACGTGTGGAATATGTGAACCCGAAATTTACTGAGGTGACGTCGTTCCAGCTGTCGGATGTGGCCGGCAAGCATCTGCGCGAGTTGAACAATACGGATTCGGCAGGTCCGGCATTCCGCGAGGTGTGGGACGCGATCTCGTCAGGCCGGGAATGGAAGGGAGAGCTCGAAAGCCGGCGCAGCGACGGGGAGCTCTATTGGGAATCCGTCAAGTTTCTGCCGATCAAGAACCGCAAGCGGCAGATCATTCATTATTTAAAAATCGCCGAGGATATCAGCGACCGCAAGCAAACGGAAGAGCTGCTCCGCAAATCGGAGATGCTCTCCGCGGTCGGACAGCTGGCCGCCGGCATCGCGCATGAAATCCGAAATCCGCTGACGGCGCTCAAGGGCTTTACGAAGCTGATGACTTCGGGGGGACCGAACGAAAGCTATCTCGCCATCATGTCGGGAGAGCTGGAACGGATTGAGGAAATCGTCAGTGAGCTTCTCGTGCTGGCGAAGCCGCAAGCCGTCGAATTTTTGCCGAAGCCGGTGCCCGTAATTCTCCACGACGTACTGCTGCTGCTGGATACGCAGGCTATCATATCCAACGTGCAGATCGAGACGGAAATCGACGATAGTCTGCCGATGGTCAACTGCGTGGAGAACCAATTGAAGCAGGTGTTCATCAATGTCGTGAAGAATGGAGTCGAAGCGATGGCAAGCGGGGGCAAAATGGTCATCCGGGCGGTCCGTACCGAGGAGGGCATGCTGAAGATCAGCTTCACGGACAACGGCAGCGGTATTCCGGCCCAGACGCTGGCCAAGCTGGGCGAGCCGTTTTTTACGACCAAGAACAAAGGCACGGGGCTCGGGCTGATGGTCAGCTACAAAATTATTGAAAATCACCAGGGTAAAATGACCATCAACAGCAAAGAGGGGGCCGGCACTACGGTCAATATTGTGCTGCCTCTGCTAGGGTAACCTCCGTCCCGTCACCATTGCTTGCCCTTGTATAACGTTTGTTAACGCTCTATAATGGGGGTACATGATGGTTCGGGGGTTTTCCGGATGAATCAGAGGCTGTTTACCATTAAAGAAGTCTCCATGCGAACGGGATTATCCACCCAGCTCATCCGCAAATGGGAGGAAAGGTATGAGGCGGTCGCACCCTCCCGGTTCCCTAACGGCTACCGCGGATATACGGGGCGCGATGTCGAGACGCTCTTATGGCTGAAGAACAAAGTGGACGAGGGCGTTCCGATCGGGCTTGCCGTGGAAGAGATGAAGCTGCTGATGCCGGATAAAAGGGCCGCGGCTGCGGAGCCGCCGCTGCGGGCCTCGCTCGTGCAAGCTCCGAATGAGCTTAGCGAATACCGAGAGAAGCTGCTGCAGCTGTTTTTGCGGCTGGACCAGGCGGGGGCGCAGCGTTTTTTCGATCAGCTGCTCGCGCTTCACTCTATGGATTATGTGCTGCTGGAGGTGCTGGCTCCGGTACTGGTTGAGATCGGAGACCGCTGGGAGCGGAGAGACATATCGGAGTACCAGGAGCATTTCGGCAGTCATTTTGTCCGGGAACGGCTGCTGGCGCTGAAAATCTCGTACCACCGGTCCGCGGATACGCCTCTCATCGTCACCGCCTGCTCCCCGGGAGAGCGCCATGAGCTTGGGGTGTTGTTTTTCGGCTATTTCGCGCTGCAGGAAGGCTTTCAGATCGTATACCTCGGCGCGGCCCCATCGGAAAAAGGTATCTTCGATTGCTTGGAGCAGCTGGAGCCGGCCGCGTTCGCCTTCGGCATTTCGTCCGAACGGCTGCTCGGGGAAGCGAAGCCGTTCTATGAAGAACTGGACCGCCGTATTGCGGCGCGGAGGCTTTCCACGAAAGTGTTCCTGGGCGGTAGAGCGATCGGGGAGGACCGGCTTATGCCGGGTACGCAATCGATTCATTGGGTCAGCGGGGATGCGCACGAAGCGGTGAAGAAGATGAAGCGGATCCTCGGGTAGCCTCACAAGTCCGGCCAACAAAAAGAACGCGGCATCGCACTTTCGTGCGGAGCCGCGTTCTTTTCCATTGGTGCGGGATGTTATTTCTGCTGCACGGGCAGCCGTTTCAAGCTGTCCGGCTCCGGCGTAATGAACAGCGTCTTCTGGTGGTCGTAAATGACGAAGCCGGGCTTCGCGCCGCTGGGCTTGCGAACATGCTTGACCAGCGTATAATCGACCGGTACCTGGCTAGACTCCTTGCCCTGGCTGAAGAAGGCGGCCAGCTGAGCCGCTTCGTTCAAGGTGGCGTCGCCGAATTCCGGGCTGCGGATCACGACGTGCGAGCCCGGGATGTCCTTCGTATGGAGCCAGGTGTCCGCAGGATGGGCCAGACGGTTCGTCAAATACTCGTTCTGCGTATTGTTCTTGCCCACATAAATGGGGATGCCCTCGCTGGAGGTATAGCAGGCGAGGACCGGCCGCGCGTTCGGCTTCTTGCGCCGGGCGCCTTTTTTGCTGCCGCGGTCTCTTAAATAACCCTGCTCCACCAGCTCCTCGCGGATTTCCTCAATGTCGCCGAGCGAAGCGCTCGTCAGCTGCTGCAGCACATTGTCGAGATAGCGGATTTCCTCTTCGGCCTGCTCCATCTGCTCCTGAACGGCGATTAAGCTGTTCTTGCTCTTGGTGTACTTCTTGAAATAACGCTGGGCATTCTCCGAAGGCGTCAGCAAAGGATCGAGATCGATGGTGACGGGACGCTGCTCTTCATCATAATAGTTCGTGACCTCGACCTGCTTGTCTCCCTTGGCGATCAAATGCAGCGAAGCGGTTAACAGCTCGCCGAGGATGCGGAATCGGTCGGCCTGCCGGGCATCCCGGATCGTCTCCTCCAGCTTCTCCAGCTTCTTAACGTTCTTGCTGCGTTCGTTCGCAAGCAGCCGGAACAAATCCGACACGCGCTGCTTGACGGTGTCCCGCTCCGCTTTATCCCCGTAGTAGGCTTCGAGGCAGCGGCTTATGCTGTCGTAATGCTTCGTTTCGCCCGGGATGTGGGTCAGCTCCAGAATGGAAAAATAGGCCTTGCCTCCGTCGGCTTCCACGATAATCGGATGCGGCCGCTCCTCCTTCAGCTCCCGGATCAGCCCGTGGAACGGCTCCCATAGACGGCCGGCACCCTCAAGCGGATCCTCCAGCAGCCGCGGTTCCGTTCCCGCGCGGTGGACCAGCTCCCGGGCAACCAACGGACTGATGCCGCTGAAGCTTTGCACCAGCAGCTTCTCCCAGGCCGCCGGCGTTAGCGCGGAGCCGTCCTCCACCCCGGCTGAAGCTTCCGTCAGAAGCGCGACGAAGCGTTCCCGGTCCACCTCGGTCGGAAGCGTCTTGTGCTGCTCCGGCGGCGCTGTATATGAAACTCCCGGCATGACGACGCGATAGCTGCTGATGGAGGGTGTGACATGGTGAATTCCGTCCAGTATCGTTCCCGTCGACGGGTCCGTCAGAATAATGTTGCTGTGGCGTCCCATAATTTCTATAATGATCGTTTTCGTGCTGAGGTCGCCGAGCTCGTCTCTTTGGCGGATGCCGATATGGATAACGCGCTCCATTCCGGGCTGGACGACTGATTCGATGATTCCGCTCTCGCAGTGCTTGCGCAGGAGCATGCAGAACATCGGCGCTTCGGTTGGGTTGATGAAGGCGGCTTCGGTAAGATGAACGCGCGGATAGGTGGGGTTGGCGGACAACAACAGCTTTACTCCTGTGCCTGCCGCGCGAATTTGCAACACGATATCGTTCTCCGTGGGCATTTGAATTTTATTGATTCTGCCGCCTACCAGGCTCTGCAGTTCATGAACAAGGCTTCGGACGACAAGACCGTCTAACGACATGACTGACAACAACTCCATTTCTGCTTCTCAAATGTGCTACCCTCTATCATGCCATATTTCGGGCAAAAACTTAAGGGCAAATTCCGTTATAGCCAAGTCTTGCAAGCTGAACCCGGCCGTATGGAGCGACACACAGGGCGGTCCGGCATCGGGGCTGCGCGGATCGCTTCTTCGTTTGGAGGGATGAGGGTGCTATTTTGCGGCTTGTCTGAATACATTTACCCTAGACAACCTTTTGAGGCGGAGACATCCGTACGAACGGGGCATTGACGTAATCAGACGGGTGGTTCCCATCAGGTTTTCGCACATTCGCTGTGCAAGAAGTTTGGGAGGGAAGAGCAGATGAGTCAGAGAAAGTGGTACCACATGACGGCCGAGGAAACCTTGCAAACGACCGGGACGGAAGCCATAAAAGGGTTGACGTCGGTGGAGGCGGACAAGCGGATCTCGGACGCCGGACTTAACGAGTTGGCGGAGGGACAGGGCGTATCCCCGATTACGCTCTTCCTGAATCAGTTTAAAGATTTCATGGTCCTCGTGCTCGTTGGGGCCACACTGGTATCGGGACTGCTCGGCGAATACCTGGATGCCATTACGATCATCGCGATCATCGTTATGAACGGGATTCTCGGGTTCGTGCAGGAGTTCCGGGCCGAGCGGTCGCTTCGCGCGTTAAAAGAGCTATCGGCTCCGAATGCCAAAGTGCTGCGCGACGGCGTGGTGCTTCAGCTGCCGGCTCGGGAGCTGGTGCCGGGAGATATCGTCGTGCTGGAAAGCGGCGACCGGGTTCCCGCCGACATTCGCTTCGTGGAAGCTAACGGCGTTTATGCTGAAGAATCGGCATTGACCGGGGAATCGGTCCCGGTGGCCAAGCATACGGAGTCGTTAGCCGGGGAGGAGATTCCGCTTGGCGATCAGCGGAACCTCGGCTTCATGGGCACGCTGCTGACGCGCGGTACGGCAAAGGGCGTCGTTGTACGTACGGGGATGGAAACGGAGATGGGCAAAATCGCCGATCTGATTCAAAGCACGGAATCGACGGAAACGCCGCTTCAGCACCGGCTGGAGCAGCTGGGGAAGATTCTCATCATCGTAGCGATCGCTTTGACCGTGCTTGTTGTCGTGGCGGGCATCCTGCACGGCCAGGAGCCGTACGGCATGTTCCTCGCCGGGGTCAGCTTGGCGGTCGCGGCCATTCCGGAAGGACTTCCCGCGATCGTAACGATTGCGCTGGCACTTGGCGTACAGCGGATGATCCAGCGCAAAGCGATTGTGCGCAAGCTGCCGTCCGTCGAAACGCTCGGGTGCGCGTCGGTCATTTGCTCGGATAAAACCGGCACGCTGACGCAGAACAAAATGACGGTTACGCATATGTGGCTGGGCGGCGAGCTGCTTGAGGTGACGGGAGACGGCTATGACCCTAACGGCACGATTCTGAAGCAGGGCAAGCCGGTCGACGTGCGAAGCAACCAGATGCTAAGGCGTCTGCTGCAGGTTTCGGTGCTGTGCAACAACGCCGAGCTATCGGAGGAAGCGGCGGGAGGAAAGAAGAAAAAAGGCTCCGAAGAGGCGGACCCGAGCATCTGGAGCATCAAGGGGGATCCGACCGAGGGAGCGCTTGTCGTGCTTGGCGCGAAGGCCGGCGTGACCCAGCAATCCTTGACCAGTTTGTACCGGCGTCTTACAGAAATGCCGTTCGATTCCGAACGGAAGCGGATGTCGGTCGTCGTGGAGCATCAAGGCGGACGCATGGTCTGCACCAAAGGCGCCCCGGACGTGCTGCTCCAGCAATGCGCCTATGTGCTGTGGGACGATAAGGTGATTCCGTTTACGGCCACGCTTCGTCAGAAGGTGCTCGCGGCGAATGAAGGGATGGCCAAGAACGCGCTTCGCGTGCTGGGGCTGGCTTACAGCGACCTCAAGACAAGCGAGCGGGGGACGGAAGAGGACGAGACGGAAAATAACCTGATCTTCATCGGACTGACGGGCATGATCGATCCGCCCCGGCGGGAGGTGCGGGAAGCGATCCTGAAGTGCCGCAGAGCCGGCATCAAGACGGTGATGATTACGGGAGATCATCAGACGACAGCGGAAGCGATCGCGAAGCAGCTCGGCATCCTCCCTCCCGACGGGCTCGCTCTGAACGGACAGCAGCTTACGGCGATGGACGACGACGAACTGGATAAGCATGTGGACAATGCATATGTCTACGCGCGCGTTTCGCCGGAGCATAAGCTGCGGATCGTCAAATCCTTGCAGCGTCGAGGCCATGTGGTGGCGATGACCGGCGACGGCGTCAACGACGCTCCGGCGATCAAGGCGGCCGACATCGGAATCGCCATGGGCATCAGCGGCACGGATGTATCGAAGGAGGCTTCCTCCCTCGTGCTGAGCGACGATAATTTCGGCACGATCGTCTCCGCAATCGAGGAAGGACGCGGCATTTACGAGAATATCCGCAAATTCATCCGTTATTTGCTGGCCTCGAACGTTGGGGAGATCATGACCATGTTCCTCGCCATGATGGCCGGTCTGCCGCTGCCGCTCGTTCCGATTCAAATTTTGTGGGTCAATCTCGTCACCGACGGGCTCCCGGCCATGGCGCTCGGCGTGGATCAGGCGGAGAAGGACCTGATGCAGCAAAAGCCGCGCGGCGCCAAAGAAAACATATTCGCCCGCAGGCTCGGCTGGAAAATTATCAGCCGCGGGCTGCTGATCGGCTTATGCACGCTCGCGGCATTCATCATTGCTCTGCATCAGGGGGAGGACAGCCCGAGCGGATTGATGAAAGCTCAGACCGTCGCGTTCGTTACGCTCGTTATGGCGCAGCTCATCCATGTCTTCGACTGCCGCAGCTCCCGCTCCATCTTCCACCGCAATCCGCTGCAGAACCGCTGGCTTGTATTGGCCGTCATCTCGTCACTGCTGCTGGTGCTGCCGGTCCTTTATGTGGAGCCGCTGCGGCCGATCTTCAAGACGGTGCCGCTCGGTCTGCTCGATTGGATTCTCGTTCTCTTCTTTGCCGGCATTCCGACCTTCCTGATGGGGTTCGGCAGCGTCATGAGCAAACCGAAGCGGAGGCCCCTCGCCTACGGAAGCGGCGGTTCGAAGCCGATGAAGCCGATCAAGCCGATCGCCCGCTAACAATGCCGGACCGCCTTGGCGGTCCGGTTTTCGCTTGGTTGATAAGAATTTATAAGTTTTCACAACTTACAGCTTCGCATCAACCTTGGTAAACGCGCTGGTCCTTGTAAGACAAGGACGGCGTAGCCGTTTATCCTGGGTTGATAAGAATTTATAAGTTTTCGCGGGCTTACAGCTTCGCATCAACCTTGGTAAACGCGCTGGTCCTTGTAAGACAAGGACGGCGTAGCCGTTTATCCTGGTATAGGGGGTTACAGCGGAACAAATTTTGCACTGTCCCTATGCAGTGGGCCGGAATTGCGCTATGATAGGGGGTAAAACACGTTCTTACGGGAGTCTTGAACCATGAACTTTACGAAAATGCAAGGTCTTGGCAACGATTTTATCGTCATCGCCGGAGCGGGCGAGCTTCCGCCGGACGCCGGCGATCAGGCGCTGCGTTTATGCGACCGCCACTTCGGCATCGGAGCGGACGGGCTGGTGTATTTGCTGCCTTCCCGCCTGGGGGATTATCAAATGCGTATTATCAATTCCGACGGCTCGGAAGCGGAGCAGTGCGGCAACGCGATCCGCTGCGCGGCCAAATATATATATGACCACGGGCTTGTACCGGCGGACCGGAGGTCTCTCGTCATCGAGACGATCGGGGCGGGGGCCCAGGCGGTGCAGCTAACCGTAACCGAAGGCAAGGTCACGGCCGTGCGCGTCGATATGGGCGCGCCGGTTTTATCCGGACTTGCGGTGCCGACGACGGTGGATGCCGAGCCGGTGCGCGATTTTCCCGTGGAAGCCGGCGGACGGGAATTCCGGTTCACCGCCGTTTCCATGGGCAATCCGCACTGCGTGATTTTTGTGGACGATGCGGCGGGCTTCGATCTGGCGGCCTGGGGGCCGAAGCTGGAGACGCACCCGCTGTTTCCGAAGCGGACCAACGTCGAATTCGTTACCGTGAAGCGCAGGGATTTCGCCGATATGCGCGTATGGGAACGGGGAGCCGGCCCTACGCTGGCCTGCGGAACCGGCGCCTGCGCCACGCTCGTGGCCGGTGTGCTGAACGGCGTAATGGATCGGCAAGGGGTCGTTTCGCTCAAGGGCGGGGAGCTGTTTATCGAGTGGAATGAAGCGGATAACCGGGTTTATATGACCGGACCAGCGGAAACCGTGTTTAAAGGAACGTTGTAATGTTTATCATGGGAAGGTAAGGTGAAGCCGAAATGAAACCGGATCTGAGAGAAGCGCTTCGTCAGCGCATATTGGTCGGGGACGGCGCCATGGGCACGTATCTGTATCAGATGGGTTTTCCCGTAGGCATATCATATGAAGAATTGAATCTGCTGAAGCCCGACGTCATCGAGAACGTGCACCGTCTTTATTATGAAGCGGGAGCGCGGCTGATCGAGACGAATACGTTCTCCGCGAACCGGGAGAAGCTGTCGAAGTATGGTCTCGAGCAGGAGGTTGAGGCGATTAATCGGGCGGGGGTCGCCCTGGCCAGACAAGCGGTCGGCCCCGACGCCTACGTCGTAGGGGCGATCGGCTCGATCCGGGCGGGCAAGCGAAAGAACGTGCGTACCGCCAAGGTGAAGGAGGATTTGCGCCAGCAAATCGAGGTTTTGACGGATACGGCGGTGGACGGTATTCTGCTCGAATCGTTCTACGATCTCGAGGAGTTGCTGATCGCCGTGAAGCTGATCCGGAGGATCAGCACGCTCCCGGTCATCTGCCAGTTCGCTTCGGAGGGCACGGGCACGACACAAGACGGCATTGCGCTGCAGGATGCGTTCCATATGCTGCTGGACAGCGGCGCCGATGTGGTCGGCTTTAACTGCCGCAGCGGTCCCGTCGGACTTCTGCGTTCCTTGGAGAAGGTAGCCGGAATGAACGAGGCTCCGCCGTTCTCGGTGTTTCCGAATGCAGGCATACCGGATTATGTCGATGGGCGGTATACGTATGCGGCGACGCCGCAATATTTCGGCGAGACGGCCAAACGGTTCGCGGACCTCGGCGCGCGCATCGTCGGCGGCTGCTGCGGGACGACGCCGGAGCATATTGCGGCGATGGCAAGCGCCCTCGAAGGCTACATCCCGAATCCCGAGGCGCTGATGCAGCTGGAGACGGCATCCGGCGTGACGGAGACGATCCGTGTCGTCCGGGAGCCATCCCCTGCCGCAGTGAAGGAGACGGATGAACCGAATTTGGTGGAGCTGGCGAAGCGGCGCCACACGGTCATCGTGGAGCTCGATCCTCCGCGGGATCTCGATATCGCCAAGTTCATGGAAGGCGCGCAGGCGCTGAAGCACGCCAAGGTCGACGCCTTGACCATGGCGGACAACTCCCTGGCCGTCACCCGCATGAGCAATCTTGCGCTCGGCAGCCTCGTGAAGGAACGGACCGGCATTCGTCCGCTCATTCACATCGCCTGCCGGGACCGGAATATGATCGGAACGCAGTCGCACATGATGGGGCTGCACGCGCTCGGCATCGACCATGTGCTTGCGGTTACGGGCGATCCTGCCCGCTTCGGCGATTTGCCGGGCTCCAGTTCGGTGTATGACTTGACCTCCTTCGAGATTATCCGTATGATCAAACAGTTGAACGAAGGAGTGGCGTTCTCGGGCAAGCCGCTGAAGAAGAAAGCGAATTTCGTCATCGGCGCGGCTTTTAATCCCAATGTAAAATATTTGGATAAAGCGGTGCAGCGCCTCGAACGCAAGATCGAAGCCGGCGCCGACTATATTATGACGCAGCCGGTATACAATGCCGAGCTGATCGAGCGGATCTACGAGGCGACGAAGCATCTGTCCGTTCCGATCTTCCTCGGTATCATGCCGCTGGCCAGCGGCAATAATGCGGAATATTTGCATAACGAGGTGCCGGGCATCCAGCTGTCCGACGAAGTGCGCCGGCGCATGCAGGGGCTGAAGGGCGAAGAAGGAAGAGCCATGGGCGTGCAAATCGCCCGGGAGCTGCTGGATACGGCGATGGCCTATTTCAACGGGATCTACTTGATGACCCCGTTCCTGGCCTACGAAATGACCGTGCAGCTGACGAATTACGTGTGGGAGAAGGCCGGGCGCCGGGATTTCCACTTGTCCCCACTAGCAAAATGAATTAAAATAGGGTAACGGATGTGAAAGCCATGTTGTTCAGCATGACCGGATTCGGCCAGGCGGAACGTTCGATTGCGGGCTTTAAGCTGCAGATCGATCTGAAATCGGTCAATCACCGGTATTGTGAAATCGTCGTCCGGATGCCCAGAGAATGGGCCAAATTCGAGGATACGATCAAGCGAACGGTGTCGCAGCAGGTGAAGCGGGGACGCGTCGATGCGTTCATCTCGATGGAGAGGGACAGCGGCGGAACACCCTCTTTTCGCGTTGATGCCGCGCTTGCGGAGTCGTATATGCACGCTGCGGAGCAGTTGCGGTCGGGATTGTCCCTGCAGGACGAGCTGAAGCTGAGCGACTTGCTCCAAATCCCGAATTTGATCGTACTGGAGGATGGGCTTCAGGCGAGCGAAGAGGAGATCGAGCGGGCATTGACGGACGTCACGGCGGAAGCGACCCGGAACCTGCTTTCCATGCGGGAGCGGGAAGGAGAGCATCTGCTCTCCGATCTGAAGCAGCGGCTCTTATCGATGCGGAGCTTCTGCGAATCGGCCGCGTTTATTGCGCCGCAGGCCGTTAAAGAATTCTCGGACAAGCTGCGTCTTCGGATGCAGGAGCTGCTTCAATCCGCCGCGCTCGACGAGAGCCGGCTTGCGATGGAAGCGGCGATCTTCGCCGACCGGGCGAGCGTCGATGAAGAGCTGACCCGCTTGCAGAGCCATTTTCAGCAATTCGAGGGACTGCTTCAGGCGGCGGTACCGGTGGGCCGCAAGCTGGACTTTCTAGTCCAGGAAATGAACCGGGAAGTGAACACGATCGGCTCGAAGGCGAACCATGCCCGGTTAACCTCCCTTGTCGTGGAGATGAAAGCGGAGCTGGAGAAGATGCGGGAGCAGATTCAAAATATTGAGTAATATATTTATTTTTTTGCAACGGCATTCATGTTTCTGACGGAGCAATAGCGGAGAACAGAATACATGCTGTAGAACGAAGTGTGGCGCATTTGAAAATGGGTTATTACCGCAGATAATTTTACAATAGAATGAACCCATTTTCTAAAGCGCCCGGAAGCATGTATTCTGATTCGCAGCGGACCCGCCGTAGTCATGCTAAAGCCGTTGCAAAAAACACGTTCCAGGGGGATACCAACTAATGGCGATCAAACTAATCAACATCGGTTTCGGAAACATCGTCTCCGCAAATCGAATCATTTCCATTGTCAGCCCGGAGTCGGCGCCGATCAAACGGATCATCCAAGAAGCGCGGGACCGACACATGCTGATAGATGCGACGTACGGTCGCCGTACTCGTGCAGTTATCATCACGGACAGCGATCATGTCATCCTGTCTGCGGTACAACCGGAAACGGTAGCTCATCGACTTTCGAATAAGGACGATGATCATGACGAGTAATATTGGTTATACCCCTGCTGAGAAAGGCATACTGATCGTACTCTCGGGCCCTTCCGGCGTAGGGAAAGGCACCGTATGTAAAGCGCTTCGCTCGAAAGCTCCGGAGCTGGTATACTCCGTCTCCGCAACCACCCGTCCGCCCCGTGAAGGGGAAGTGGACGGCGTGAATTATTTTTTCAAGAGCAGGGAACAATTCCTGCAGCTGGTCGATCAGGACCAAATGCTGGAATGGGCTGAATATGTGGGCAATTTCTACGGGACTCCAAGGAAATTCGTGGAGGAAACGCTCCAGTCCGGCAAGGATATCATCCTTGAGATCGAAGTCCAGGGCGCTCTGAAAGTGAAGCAGAAATTTCCGGAGGGCGTATTCATCTTTCTCCTGCCGCCGTCGCTGCCCGAGCTGGAAAGCCGGATCGTGGGACGCGGGACGGAATCCGAGGAATCCATCCGCAACCGCATGTCGGTCGCCTTGGAGGAGATCCGGCTGATGGAGCATTATGATTACGCGATCGTCAACGATCAGGTTGATCTGGCCTGCGAGCGGATACTCGGCATTCTCACGGCGGAGCACTGCCGTAAAGATAGAATGGTATCGAAAATTAAACATTGGATGGCAGAGGTGAATCACTGATATGTTGTATCCTTCAATCGATAAATTGCTGGGTAAAGTAGACAGTAAGTATTCCTTGGTGGTTGCGGCGGCTAAGCGGGCAAGATTGCTGCGTGACGGCGCGAAAACGGAAGTTCGTCAAAAACGGTCGCACAAACACGTCGGGTTGGCGCTGGAAGAAATTTTCGAGGACCACATCAATTACGAGAAGATCCAATCCAAAGAAACTCCTTTAAAATAAACAACCCATAGCGGTTGTTATTTTTTTGCGGATAACGGAGCGGGAGGCTAAGCCGCCCCGGCAGCCTGAGTGCAGTGCAAAGCTGAAGCCCACGCCGGGAGAGGCATACCGAGGCAGGGCTGACGTCGCTGACTTGGCAAGGAGGTACTGAAGGAACCGTACTTAGGAAGCATGGTAACTCAGACTAAGGGAGTGCTCAGGAGACTGTTTGGTATCGCAAACTGAAATGAACGCCTAAGAAGTAGTTTTGCTACCGCAATGCTTACGAAGTGGTTTTGCTAAAACTATGCTTATGAAGTAGTTTTGCTATCGCAATGCTTACGAAGTGGTTTTGCCAAAGCAAAACCTGGAGGAGGAAGTCAAATGCTGAACGGAAAAACGATCGTTCTCGGCGTATGCGGCGGAATCGCCGCTTACAAAGCCGCCGCCTTATGCAGCAAGCTCACGCAGGCGGGCGCGGAGGTTCGCGTCATCCTGACGGAATCGGCAACGAAGTTCATCGCCCCGCTTACGTTCCAAACGCTCTCGCGCCATCCCGTTGCCGTCGATACGTTCGACGAGAAGGACGCTTCCGTCGTGCAGCATATCGATTTGGCGGACAGGGCGGATCTCATTCTCGTTGCGCCGGCGACGGCGAACATGATCGCCAAGATGGCGCACGGGCTTGCCGACGACATGCTCAGCACGACCCTGCTCGCTACGACGGCGCCGGTGCTGGTCGCTCCGGCCATGAACGTACATATGTACGGCCACCCGTCCGTGGAAGCGAACATGCAGACGCTGGCGGATCGCGGCGTGCGGTACATTGAGCCGGGAACCGGCCAGCTCGCCTGCGGATATGTGGGCAAGGGCCGTCTGGCCGAGCCTGAGGAGATCGTGGCGGCGGTGGAGCGATTCTTTCAGGAGAAGCGGATGCTCGCGGGGAAGCGCGTGCTAGTCACGGCAGGTGGAACGATAGAACGAATTGACCCCGTCCGTTATTTGACCAATGACTCCTCCGGCAAAATGGGATTTGCCATCGCGGAGGAGGCGAGCCGTATGGGGGCGGAAGTCACCCTCGTTACGGGAAAAACCTCCGTTCCGCTGCCGCCTGGCGTGAAGGCGGTCCGAACGGAGTCGGCGCTGGACATGATGGAGGCCGTATTGTCCCGTCTGCAGGACAACGATATCGTCATTAAAGCGGCGGCGGTGGCGGATTACCGCCCGGCCGAGCAGGCGCAGCAGAAGATCAAGAAGAAAAAATCCGAGCTGACCCTGCAGCTTGTGAAAAATCCGGATATATTAAAAGCCGTCGGCGAGCGCAAGACAACCCAGTTCGTGGTCGGCTTTGCCGCCGAAACGGAGCGCGTGGCCGAGCACGCCATGGACAAGCTGAAGCGCAAGAATTCCGATTTGCTGGTGGCGAACGATGTGTCCGCGGAAGGGGCGGGGTTCGGCACGGATACGAACATCGTGAGCTTTTTTGACCAGAACGGACTGGTCGAGGCTCTTCCGGTGCTGCCCAAGGCGGAGGTTGCCCGCAGGCTGCTGACGCTCATCGCGAGCCGGATGGAAGGCGGCAAAACAGCCGCAAATGATCATTCCGGGAACGGAGGAAACGAATGTACGCCAAAGTAATCGTGGATGTCCCGGCTCGGCAGACGAACCGGGCTTTCGATTATATCGTGCCGGAATCGCTGCGGGACTGGATCGCCGTCGGCAGCCGGGTGGGCGTGCCGTTCGGTCCCCGCGTCGTGCAAGGGTTCGTTGTGGAGCTGCAGCCGGATACGGACCAGAACAAGGAGAAGCTGAAGCCGATCGCCCACGCGCTCGATCTGACGCCACCCCTGACGCCGGAGCTGGTCAAGCTGGGACGCTGGATCAGCCGGACCTACTTGTGCCATGAGGTGACGGCGCTTCAGGCGATGATCCCCGGCGCCCTGAAGGCAAAGTACGAGCGGCATGTGCGTGTAACCGAACCCGCCGAAGAAGGGGCGGTTTCTTTCTTGCTTCCCCGGCAGCAGGAGATCCTTCAGTATGTGAAGGAAAGAGATTCGGTCGAGCTGGAATCCCTGATGGAGAAGTTCGGCGGGGACGGGCCGCTCATCCGGCAGCTGATCGAGGAAGGCCGCCTCAGCGAGGTGCAGCTGATCAAGGACCGGATGAGTACCAAGAAAGCGCTCACCGTATTCCCGCCGGACGACCTGGAGCGGCTGGACGGCTGGATCCGGGAGCTGTCCGCCCGGGCGGCCAAGCAAAAGGAAGTGCTGGAGCATCTCCGGCTCCATCCTGAGCCGGTGAAGCTTACGGATCTTCTGGCCAAGCTGAATATCAGCGCGAGTACGGTCAAAGGGCTGGCCGACCGGGGCTGGCTCCGGCTCGAAGAGGTCGAGGTAATGCGCGATCCGTACGGCTCCCGCACGTTCAAGCCGACCGACCCGCTGCCGCTGACGGCCGAGCAGGAGAAAGTGTTCAGCCGAATTCAGGGGGCCGTCGTAGGCAGGGAGAAGCGCGTGTTCCTGCTCCACGGGGTAACGGGAAGCGGGAAAACCGAAGTGTATTTGCAGTCGATCCAATCCTGTCTCGACATGGGACGCGAGGCGATCGTGCTGGTGCCGGAGATCTCATTGACGCCGCAAATGGTGGAGCGGTTTAAAGGCCGCTTCGGCGAGCGGGTGGCGGTGCTGCACAGTCGGCTCTCACACGGGGAACGATACGACGAATGGCGCAAAATCATGCGCAAGCAAGTACAGGTCGTCATCGGCGCGCGTTCGGCGATTTTTGCCCCTTTTACGAGTATCGGCCTGATCATTATCGATGAAGAACACGAGACGACCTATAAGCAGGAAGAAAGTCCGAAGTATCATGCCAGAGAGGTGGCGGCGGCGCGGGCGTCCTATCACGGGGCGGCGGTTGTACTCGGTTCCGCCACGCCTTCGCTGGAAAGCATGTACCGGACGACGCCGGAGGCCATGGACGATCCGTCGGAGGACCGGGCGGCATATGAGCTGCTCTCCATGCCGTCGCGCGTAGAGGGCAGGCCGCTGCCGGCCGTACAGATCGTCGATATGCGCGAAGAGCTGAAGCAGGGCAACCGTTCCATGTTCAGCCGCGGCCTGTATAAAGCGATCGAAGATCGGTTACACAAGAAGGAACAGGTCGTTTTGCTGCTGAACCGGCGGGGCTACGCCACATTCGTGATGTGCCGGACGTGCGGTTACGTGGCGGAATGCCCTCACTGCGACATCTCGCTCACCTATCATCAGAGCTCGCATACGATCCGCTGTCATTACTGCGGCTATGCGGAGCGCGAGCTGTCGACTTGTCCGGAATGCGAAAGCTCGCATATTCGCCACTTTGGAACGGGAACGCAGCGCGTGGAGGAGGAGCTCGGCAAGCTGTTCCCGGGTATCCGGGTCATCCGGATGGACGTGGACACGACGACCGAGAAGGGCTCGCACGAGAAGTGGCTGACCCTTTTCAAGAATCGTCAGGCAGACGTGCTGCTCGGCACGCAGATGGTGGCGAAGGGGCTCGATTTCCCTCACGTCACCTTGGTGGGAGCGCTGGCTGCGGATTCGGTGCTTAACCTGCCGGACTTCCGGGCGGCGGAACGGACCTTCCAGCTGCTTACGCAGGTGGCGGGCCGGGCCGGACGCCACGAGCTGCCCGGGGAAGTGTTCGTGCAAACGTATACGCCCGAGCATTACAGCATTTTGACGGCCGCCCGCCACGATTACACCGCATTCATGCGCAAGGAAATGATGCTGCGCAAATTTCATCACTATCCGCCGTTCCACCGGCTTATTCTGATCACGCTGACGCATGAGCAGGTTCCCCTGCTTCTCCGCTCGGGGGAAGTGCTGGCAAACCGGCTCAGGGAGATCGGAAACGACCGAAACCGGTCGGGCGGAGAGCTGGAGGTGCTCGGTCCCGTCGCCTCGCCGATCTCGCGGATCAAGGATAGATATCGTTTTCAATGCATGATAAAATATCGGGGGGAAGCGGACATTGCCGCCCTAGTGCAGCAAGCCGCCTCAGTGCTCGACGAAACCGTCAAGCAGCAGAAGCTGACGGTCAGCATCGATGTGGACCCGCAATTATTGATGTAGTGTGTATCTTTCCTATTTTTGAATATAAATGAACTATACGGAAGCCTTCGGCCGGCAGGGCCAAGGCAACAGGTTGTCGAACCCGAGAGGATGGTGCTGCTGCATGGCAATTCGAATTATTGTGAAAGACCCGGATCCGGTGCTGCGCGAGAAGTGCAAGCCGGTCACCAAAATTACGCCCAATATTCATAAGCTGCTGAACGATATGGCGGATACGATGTACGATGCGGAGGGCGTAGGTTTGGCCGCTCCTCAGATCGGCATTCTGAAGCGCGTGATCGTAATGGACGTCGGGGACGATCACGGGCTGATCGAGCTGATCAACCCCGAAATCATTGAACGCGAAGGGGAGCAGTTCGGCCCGGAAGGCTGCCTCAGCATTCCAGGCTTCTCCGGTGATGTCCGGCGCGCGCAGCGGGTCAAGGTCAAGGGCCTGAACCGGAACGGCGAGGAGATCGTGATTGAAGGGGAGGATCTGCTGTCGCGCTGCATTCAGCACGAGGTCGATCATTTGAACGGCGTGCTGTATACCGATTTGGCGGAGTCGATGTACAAGAATGAACCGAAGGAACGTGAAGAAGGATGAGAGTCGTGTTCATGGGCACGCCGGAGTTCGCCGTAGCGTCGCTGCAGACGCTGCTGCAGGATTTGCGGGTCGAGGTCGTCGGCGTTGTCACCCAGCCTGACCGGCCGGTGGGGAGGAAGCGCGTGCTGACGCCCCCCCCGGTGAAGGCGGAGGCGCTGAAGCACGGTTTGCCGGTGCTGCAGCCCGAAAGGATGCGGCGTCCGGAGGCCGTGGAGGCCGTACGGGCGCTGCAGCCGGATTTGATCGTGACGGCGGCGTTCGGGCAAATTCTCCCGAAGACGGTGCTGGACCTGCCGAAGCTCGGCTGTATCAACATCCATGCTTCGCTGCTGCCGAAATACCGGGGCGGGGCCCCGATCCATTACGCCGTGATGAACGGAGATCCGGTGACGGGCGTAACGATTATGTATATGGCCGAAGGTCTCGATACGGGCGATATGATCAGCCGGGTCGAGGTTCCTATAGGAGATAACGATACGACCGGGACGATGTTCGAGAAGTTGAGCATTGCAGGCGCCAAGCTGCTCTCGGAAACGTTGCCGGACCTGCTGGAGGGACGGGTGCAGGCGATGCCGCAAAATGATGAGGAGGCCGTTTATTCGCCGAACATTTCCCGAGAGCAGGAACGGATCGACTGGTCGAAATCGGCGGTGGACGTATGGAATCTGGTACGGGCCCTGCATCCGCGTCCGGGGGCATTCACCCTGTGGAACGGGGAAGTGCTGAAGGTATGGCGTTGCGCGAAGCCGGAGTCCGGGACGGCAGCGAAAGCCGGCGCGTTGCCCGGCACGATCGTCGGCTTCGGCGAGGACGGCCTTGAGGTGGCCACCGGCAGCGGCGTGCTGCGGATTACCGAGCTTCAGCCGGCGGGCAAGAAGGCGATGGCGGCCGGTGAGTGGGTGCGCGGAGGACAAGTCGCCGTCGGCACCGTACTCGGCATAGAACCTCAGCAGCGAGCGGAGGGACAGGATGAGTAAGGGCAGGGGCAAGGAAGGCGGTACTCATCCGGCAGCTGGCCGTCCGGCTTCGGTGCCGGGTACGGGGCCGAAGCGCGGCAGCGGCGGAGCTGGGAGACCGGGTGCCGGGCGCCCGCAAGGCGCCGGTAAGCCGGGAGGGCCCGGGGCTCGGCAGGCGGCGCTCGAGGTGCTGCTGCGCGTCGAGCAGGACCGCTCCTACAGCAACCTGCTGCTGAATCAGACGCTGCAGGCGTTTCGCTTGAGCCAGGCGGACGCGGCTCTTGCCACGGGCATCGTGTACGGCACGGTGCAGCATTTGAATACGATCGATTTTTTTCTGGAGCGATTCGTCTCGAAGGGGCTGGACAAGCTTCAGCCGTGGGTGCGGAGCCTCCTGCGGCTGAGCTTCTACCAGCTTTATTATTTGGACCGGGTTCCCGACCACGCCGTCGTGAACGAAGCGGTCAATCTGGCCAAGCGGCGCGGCCACCAGGGCATCTCCGGCATGGTCAACGGCGTGCTGCGCAGCGTGCTGCGCAGCCGAAGCGAACTGGCCCTGCCGGAGGGGCTGCCGGCGGAACGCCGCATCGCGCTGGCGGCGTCGCACCCCGAATGGCTGGTGCGGCGCTGGCTGCGCCAGTTCGGCGAGCAGACCGCGCAGCGGATCTGCGAGGCGAACAACGAGCCGCCGCGCGTCAGCCTGCGCGCGAACGGGCTGAAGCTCGGCCGCGCGGAGCTGATCGAGCGCCTGCGGCAGAGAGGGCTCGAGGCGGAGCCCTCCATGCTCGCCCCGGCCGGCGTCATCGTACGCGGCGGCGGCAATATGGCTTTGACGCCGGAGTACGAGGCGGGGCTGTTCTCAGTGCAGGACGAGAGCTCAATGCTAGTCGCGGAATGGGTCGACCCCCAGCCGGGTGAGCGGGTACTAGACTGCTGCGCCGCGCCCGGCGGGAAGACCGCCCATATGGCCGAGAAGATGGGCGACAGCGGCGAGCTTGTGGCCTGCGACGTGCACGAGCACAAGGAGAAGCTGATCCGCGATCAGGCGGAGCGGCTCGGTCTTAAGTCCGTCCGCACCGTCGTAACGGATGCCAGGAAGCTGGCGGAGCGGTTCCCTGCGGAGAGCTTCGACCGCATTTTGCTCGACGCTCCTTGCTCGGGGCTTGGCGTCATCCGGCGGAAGCCGGACGTGAAGTGGAACAAGTCGGAGGAGGAGCTGGCGGACATCTGTGAGATTCAGCGCGATCTGCTGAACGCCGTGCAGGGGCAGCTGAAGCCGGGCGGCGTGCTCGTATACAGCACCTGCACGATCGAACGGGCGGAGAACGAGGAGATGGTGGAAGCGTTCCTGCAGCGCCACCCGGACTTCGAACCGGATGTCCCCCCGGCGCATCTCTTCGGCCCGGACAGGCCGCCTGCGGCTTATGTGCAGATTCTGCCGCAGGACTTCGGCACGGACGGCTTTTTCATCGCGCGCCTGCGCAAACGAGCATCCGTTTAACACTTATGATACAATAGAAGATGGCTTGCTCTATCCTGGGCGGCCAATAGAAAATAACGGGTTGTGATACCATCATGGATTCGGTGCAAACCAAGGGGACAACAGAGAAAAAACCATACGTATACGACTTCACGCTCGAAGAGTGGCAGGAATGGGTGAAGCAAAACGGCGAAGCCGCGTTTCGCGGGGGCCAGATTTTCGATTGGCTATACGTCAAAAGGGTTTCAAGCTTCGCCGAGATGACCAACCTTCCAAAGAGTCTCCGGGAGAAGCTGACGGAGCAGTTCGACTTCGTGACCTTGACGGAAGTGACGCATTACCGCTCCAAGGACGGAACCGTTAAATTCCTGTTCGAGCTGTCGGACGGGAACGCGATCGAAACGGTCATCATGAAGCATAATTACGGCAACAGCGTCTGCGTGACGACCCAGGTCGGCTGCCGCGTCGGATGTACGTTCTGCGCCTCGACGCTCGGCGGTTTGAAGCGGAACCTCAGCCCGGGCGAAATTATCGCCCAGGTCGTCAAGGCGCAGCAGCTGCTCGATGCAACGGAGGAGCGGGTCAGCAGCATCGTGATTATGGGCATCGGCGAGCCGTTCGAGAACTATGATGCGGTGATGACGTTTCTGAAGGTGATGATTCACCCGAAGGGCCTGAATATCGGGCAGCGCCATATTACGGTATCGACGAGCGGGATCGTGCCGAACATTTACCGGTTCGCCGACGAGGATACGCAGATTAATTTGGCGATTTCGATTCACGCGCCGAACGATGCGCTCCGCTCGAAGCTGATGCCGGTGAACCGCCGGTTCCCGTTCGCGGATCTCATAGAGGCCTGCCGTTATTACGTCGCTAAGACGGGCCGCCGCATCACCTTCGAATACGCCCTGATGGGCGGAGTGAACGACCAGCCCGAGCATGCCGAGGAGCTGGCTCAGGTATTGAAAACTTTTCCGCATGCGCATGTGAATTTGATCCCCGTGAATTTCGTCTCGGAGCGCAATTTCGTCCGGACGGAGCGCGATGACATCTTTACCTTCCAGCGTATACTGGAGCGCAATAAAGTGAACGCCACCATTCGCCGGGAGCAGGGCAGCGACATAGCCGCCGCTTGCGGGCAATTGAGGGCAAAGCATATGGAATCGGGTGCGAGGTGAATGTTGGGATGCTGAAAATGGCCTATCAATCCGATATTGGCCGCGTGCGCCAGGTCAATGAAGACCGCGCGATCGTACAGGAGGATTTGAACGGCCTGACGCTGGCTATCGTCGCTGACGGCATGGGCGGCCATCAGGCCGGGGACATCGCCAGCCAGATGGCGGTGGAGCTGATTCAACAGCAGCTCCAATCCATGAATCGCGGGACACCGCTGGACCAGCGCCAGCGGGAGCTGAAAGCGGCGATTGAAGCGGCAAACGAGAAAATATTCGAGTTCGCTTCCGGCCGGGAAAATTATCATGGAATGGGCACTACGGTGGTTGCCGTCGTCTCGGACGAAAATACGGCCGTCATCGCGCATATCGGCGACAGCCGGGCTTACCGGATTCACGGCGATCGGATCGAGCAGTTGACCGAGGATCATTCCTTGGTCAACGAGCTCGTCAAGAGCGGCCAAATTACGCCGGAGGAGGCCGACCATCATCCGCGCCGCAACGTGCTGACCCGGGCGCTCGGGACGGAGCCCTCCATCGAGGTGGACGTACGTGAGATGGTGTGGGAGCCGGGCGACCTGCTTTTACTGTGCAGCGACGGGCTGAGCGCGCTTCTGACCAGGGATCAGCTGCTGGCGCTGGCGAATGCCGAAGGCGAGCTGGACGACAAGGTGAAGCGTCTTGTAACCGGCGCGCTGGATGCCGGCGGCGACGACAACATTACCGTCGTTTTAATGGCTCATGCGGCGGGCGGCGTATTACATCACGACGAAGAAGCGAGGTGAGGCATGAATGATCGGTAAACAGCTGGGAGGACGTTACGAGGTTCTCGAACGGGTCGGCGGCGGCGGAATGGCCATAGTGTATAAGGGACTAGATATTTTATTACATCGACATGTCGCCGTTAAAGTCCTTCGTCAGCAGTATGTACACGATGAAGAGTTCATTCAACGGTTCCGCCGCGAAGCGCAGGCGGCTGCCTCGCTATCGCATCCGAACGTGGTGAGCATCTACGATGTAGGTCAAGAGGAAGACGTTCATTATATCGTGATGGAGTACATAGAAGGCACGACGCTGAACGATTTGATCAAAGAGAAGGCTCCGCTTCAGGTGGAGGAAGCCGTCCACATTGCAAGCCAGATCTGCGACGCGCTCGACCATGCCCATCATAATCAAATCATTCACCGCGATATCAAGCCTCATAATATCTTAATCGGCAAAAACGGCCGCATCAAAGTGACCGATTTCGGCATCGCGCGGGCCGTCACTTCATCCACGATTACGCAAACCGGCTCCGTCGTCGGTTCCGTGCATTATTTTTCCCCGGAGCATGCCAAGGGTACGCCGACCGGCGAGCAGTCGGATCTATACTCTCTGGGGATTGTCATGTATCAAATGCTGACGGGCCGACTTCCTTTTCTGGGAGAAAGTCCGATCAGCGTGGCGCTTAAGCATCTTCAGGAGGATGTGGAGGATCCGCGCAAGGTGAATCCGCTGATTCCTCAAAGCGTCGAGAACATTATTTTGCGCGCAATGCGCAAAAGCACGTCTGAACGTTACCGGTCGGCGAAGGACATGCTGAACGATTTGGATTCCTGCCTGCAGCCCCAGCGCCGGAACGAGCCGAAAATTCATTTCTTCGACGACGACGAGATGGATGAGGAAAAGACCAGGGTGATGCCTGCGCTCAGGCCTGGCCAATACACGCCGGATCCCCGGGCAGACGAGTCCGATGATGAAGAGGAGGACGAGGAGGAACCCGGAAAAAAGAACCGATGGGTAAAGCCGCTCATCTGGTTCATCGTCCTGATGGCGCTCGTCGGGGGCATGTGGTATGCGGTGCAGTATGTGTCCAAGTCTATCGCGCCTCCTTCCGAGGTGCTCGTGCCGAGCGTCGTAGGCAAGACGCTTGCTGATGCGCAGACGGAGCTCAAGGGCCTGCAGCTCGTGCCTGAAGTCGCCGGCTATGAAGCAAGCAAGGACGTTCCGAAGGATACGGTCATCCGCCAGGATCCTTCCAATATGAAGGTCCGGGCCAACTCCAAAGTCAAGCTCACCGTCAGCAGTGGACCGCAAAAACAGAAAATGCCGGACGTGACGAAGAAGAAGCTGAGCGATGCCTTGGCCCTTCTTGCCCAGCTCGGGTACAAGGAGGACCGGATCTCGGTGGATAAGCAGTATATGGACGCCGATCCGGATTTGGTCATGTCGCAGACACCAGGCGTGGACGAGGACATCGATCCGACCACGGGCACGGTGAAGTTGACTGTGAGCAAAGGACGCGAAACGTTCAAGATGCCGAACTTGATCGGCAAGACGGAAGCCGAGGCGCGGAACCAGATTCTCGCCAGCAACCTGAAGCTGGGCAAGGATGCGGTAACTTACGAGTCAAGCTACAAACAGTCCAAGGGCCGCGTTATTGTGCAGTTCCCGTTCCAGCCGAACGACGATGTTTACGCGGGCTCGGAAGTGTCGAAGCTGATCGTAAGCTCCGGGCTCCCCGATGATGCCGGACCGATGACGGTTACGGTACCGGTAAAGCCGGCACGGGAAGGGAAGCCGTCGACGGTGAAGATCATCCTGAGCGATGCCCAGTACGATAACTTCGAATATCAGACGCTGAACAACGTAACCAAAACGGAAAATGTGGACGTGAAGCTGGTCGTCGCGCCCGATAAGAAGGCCACCATTCAATTGAAGGTGGACAATCAGATTACGGACATCCGCACCGTGACGTACCAGGATTATTTGGCGCAGAAAAACGGGGTTCCGCCCGGAAACGGCGGCAAGCCGGGAGCCGGCGGCCCGACGACCGGACCGGGTACGGGCACTGCGCCGCCGGCGCCGGGAACGAACGGCGGCGCAGCCCAGAGCCAGCCCGGCGGCGCGTCCAATCCCGCCGTGCCTGCGGGGGCCAATACCGGTTCCGGTGCAGCCGCACAGGCTGGCGGGACTAACAATACAGGAAATTCGACAGCTACAGGAGGCCGAAACCCGTAATGCCAACCGGATTAATCGTCAAAGCTTTGAGCGGCTATTATTATGTGCTTCCGGACGATTCCGGACGGGTTGAATCGGTGCAGTGCCGGGCGCGGGGGATTTTCAAGCTGAAGGGGATCTCGCCTCTGGTCGGAGACCGCGTGGAGTTTGAGCTCACCGAGAACGGGGAAGGCACGGTGGACGAAATTTTCCCCCGTACCTCCGAGCTTGTTCGTCCCCCCGTGGCGAATGTGGAGCTGGTTGTGCTGGTGTTCTCCGTCGACGAGCCGGCACTCAACCGGCAGCTGCTGGATAAATTTCTGGTGCATACGGAAAGCGCGGGACTGGAGACGCTCATCTGCTTAACCAAGCATGATCTGCGTCAAGGCGCCGGCCAGGCCGTTTCCGAAGAAGAAGCGGAGGCCGGGGAGCACTTGGAGCTGGACCAGGTCATCCGGCTGTATGAAAGATTAGGCTACCCTGTGCTCGTCACCAGCGCGAAGGAAGGGATCGGCGTCGAGGCGGTAAGGGAACGGCTTGCCGGGCGAATTAGCGTGTTTGCGGGCCAGTCCGGCGTAGGAAAATCGTCTCTGCTCAATGCTATGATCCCCGGTCTCGGCTTGGAGACGAATGCGATCAGCATGAAGCTCGGACGAGGCAAGCACACGACGCGGCATGTCGAGCTGATCTGCCTGCCGACCGGCGGCTTTGTCGCCGATACGCCGGGCTTCAGCTCGCTTGATTTCCTGCATGTGGACGCCGAAGGGCTAAGCTCCTGCTTCCGTGAATTCGCGCCTTACTCGGAGGGCTGCCGCTTCCGCGGCTGTCTGCATTTGCATGAGCCGGGCTGCAAGGTTCAGGAAGCGAAGGAGAGCGGCGCCATCGATGCGCTGAGGTATGAGCATTATTTGCAATTTTTGGGAGAAATCCGAGAGAAAAAGAGGAGGTACTGACCATGCTGCAGATCGCTCCGTCGATTCTTTCCGCCGACTTCGCGAAGCTGGGACAGGAAATAACAGATGTAGAACAGGGAGGAGCGGATTGGATCCATGTCGACGTCATGGACGGGCATTTTGTCCCGAACATCACGATCGGGCCGCTTGTGGTAGAAGCGATCCGTCCTGTTACGAAGCTCCCGCTTGACGTGCATCTGATGATCGAAGAACCGGACCGGTACATTCAAGCGTTCGTACGCGCCGGGGCCGACTCCGTTTCCGTACACGCGGAAGCCTGCACGCATCTTCATCGCACCTTGCATTACATCAAAGAGCAGGGAGCGCGCGCCGGTGTCGTCCTGAATCCGGCGACGCCGCTGTCGGCCATCGAATATGTCATGGATGAAGCGCTCGATCTGGTGCTGCTGATGACCGTGAATCCGGGCTTCGGCGGCCAATCGTTCATTCCGGCTATGCTGCCTAAGATCTCCGAGCTTCGTAAGCAGCTGGATCAGAGAGGCCTGACCCGGGTGGACATCCAGGTGGACGGGGGCATTAATCCTGATACGGCCAGACAGGTTGTCGAGGCGGGGGCCAATGTGCTTGTAGCCGGCAGCGCCCTGTTCGGCGCGTCTGACCGGGCCGAGGCGATCCGCCGGATCCGCGGCGGGCAGAGGAGCTGAGGAATGCATGAGGACGCTGGCCGTCATCGGTTTTAGCCTGGTTTGCGCCCTGCTGTTAAGCTTATTCTCGCAAATACAGGATTTGCTGAGATATATCTTCTCCTTGGGCGCTTTGTATGCCGGCATTCAATTTTTCCGGCGTTACGAAGGCCGCGGGATGCGCATTGCCTTTGTTGTAACGACCGTCCTTTTTTATTTCGCGTTTACCGTCATCATTGCGATGGTTATTGCCATGAAGCAAATGAACGCATGACCGGCGCCGGCCGCCGGAATGCGGCCAAAGACCTCTATCGTACGCCTATCCGGCGGCGAGGGGTCTTTTTCTTAGTTGATAAGAATTTATAAGTTTTTCGCGGGCTTATAGCTTCGCATCAACCTTGATAAACGCGCTGGTCCTTGTAAGACAAGGACAGCGTAGCCGTTTATCCTGGTTCGGCCCGTTCCCGAAACTGCCCGGAGCCTTCAAGGGTGCGTCATATTCTTCGCCTCCCTTTCATAAGTAATAGTATCAGGTTTATGCAAAACTCCGGCAGCATGCCGTGTGTGCGGAGTTCGGCGTATGGCCGGGTGGATCCGGAGCAAAGCGCGGGTTGGCACATTTTGCATAATAACGGAATACAATACGTTGAGGCTTCCTCAGGGTGTGTTATCCGGTGGGAGCGAATGATGCGAAGCGGCTTTAGTTCAGTGAAAAGCCCGGGAGAGGGAGGGGTAAGGAATGAAGTTCTACACAATCAAGCTTCCGAAATTTTTGGGCGGGTTTGTGAAGGCTGTACTTAATACATTCAGTAAAAACTGAACGGACAGGACTTCATACTTAGGCGGAACGCATGCGCCGTCGCCATTTTTTTGTGAATAAAAAAAAGCACCTGTTACAGGTGCTTTTTGTCTGCGGTCGCTTGTTACACGCGAGTTACTTTGCCGGATTTCAATGCCTTCGCGCTTACCCAAACACGCTTCGGTTTGCCGTCCACCAGAATGCGGACCTTCTGAACGTTAACACCCCAAGTGCGTCTCGTTTTGTTGTTCGCGTGGGAAACGTTGTTGCCTGTACCTGGTCCTTTACCAGTAATGAAACATTTGCGGGACATGGTTACACCTCCTTAAAGCTCCGACGATCCGTGAAGCTCCGATCGCTCTATAGCTGCTCTTTCAATTGCGTTTACTAGCTTCTTAAAAACACACTTAAACATCATATCATAGCGGATTGATGCACGTCAACGCGGGAATGCCGTTTTTGGGCTCCGGCACCAAATTTTATTTTCTTTCTTAAAATGGATATAGTACAATGGGATATAGTCCATCCTAATCAATACATAGAGGAGCTGTTAAGATGGCTATTGAACTGGCGACGGAATATGGCAAGGTTTATGTTACGGATGAAGTGATCGCCGTGCTCTCGGGCTCTGCGGCTTTGGACTGTTACGGACTTGTAGGTATGGCATCGCGAAACCAGTTCAAGGACGGGATTGCCGAGCTTCTGCGCCGAGAAAATTTATCCCGCGGGGTAGAGGTACACCGGAATGAGCAAGGGATGATGACCATCGATTTATATATAGTCGTCAGCTACGGCACCAAAATTTCCGAAGTGGCTCATAATGTGCAATCGAAGGTAAAATATGTGCTGAGCGAAGTGGCCGGTCTTCAAGTGGACGCGGTCAATATCTTCGTTCAAGGCGTACGGGTGGTACAATAGCATGAGCGATCGGACATTCCGGGTAACGACGGACACGACAAACGGCCCGGCCATCGGGGACAGCACCTGAGGCCGGCGGAGCTTCATAGCAGGAAGGGGATTGGTCTTATTGAGTAAGCGCTTAAATGAAATCAACGGTCAGGACTTCATCCGCATGGTGGAAGCGGGGGCGCGGCGCTTGAATGCTCAAGCGGAGGCTGTCAATGCGCTGAATGTGTTCCCCGTACCGGACGGGGATACGGGAACCAACATGAACTTGACGCTGACCTCCGGGGTAGAAGAGCTGCGCAGACGCCCGTCGGCGCATTTGGGAAAAGCAGCCGAAGCGCTTGCCAAGGGGCTGCTGATGGGGGCCAGAGGCAACTCCGGGGTCATTCTTTCGCAGCTGTTCCGCGGCTTCTCGAAAGCGGTGGCCGAGCTTGAAACGGCGAACGCGCAGCAGTTCGCCGCAGCTCTGCAGAACGGAGTGGATATGGCCTACAAAGCGGTCGTTAAGCCCGTCGAGGGGACCATTCTCACCGTATCCAAGGAAGCGGCGCGGCAGGGTGTACAGACCGCCAAACGGCAGCCTCAGCTTGCCGAGGTCATGCGGGATGTGCTGACGAAAGGACAAGAAGCGCTTGCCAGAACGCCGGACATGCTGCCGGTTCTCAAGCAGGTCGGGGTTGTCGATTCCGGCGGCCAAGGCTTGATATTCATATACGAAGGATTCATGAGTGAGCTTGATTCGTTGTCGGATTCGGTATCGGAACACGAAGCGGAAGTGCCTTATGCCGCCTTCGGCGCGGTGCAAGTACCGGACGCGCCTCTCGAGCCGCTTCCCGTAGGGGGAAGGCAAGGGGCTGAAGCTCATCGGCACGAGCCGCAGCGGGCGCAGGCCAAGCTGGCTACCGAGGATATCGAATTCGGTTACTGTACGGAATTTATGGTTACTTTGAACAAAGCGATGCTATCGTCCAAGCGGTTCGACGAGCAGCGCTTCCGGGAAGAGCTGTCCGCCTTCGGAGATTCGCTTCTGGTGGTTGCGGACGATGATCTGGTGAAAATACACATTCATGCGGAGTATCCGGGGCAAGTTATGAATTTGGCCCAGCGTTACGGGGATCTGAGCAGGATCAAGATCGAGAATATGCGGGATCAGCATACGCATATTCTGATGGAAGAATACATGGAGCAGCCTGCCGGCGGCACGGCCGGACGGGGGTCAGAGCCGGCGGCGGAGCTGAAGCGTTACGGCTTCGTCGCAGTAACGGCCGGAGAGGGACTTACGGGCATATTTACCAGCCTGGGCGTAGATCGTGTGCTTCACGGCGGCCAAACGATGAATCCCAGCACTGAGGATATCGTCAAGGCGGTGGCGGAAGTACCGGCGGAGACGGTCTTTGTTCTGCCGAACAATTCCAATATCATTTTAGCCGCCCAGCAGGCGGTGGAGCTTGTAGAAAACAAACAGATCATCGTGATTCCGAGCAAGTCGATCCCGCAAGGGATCGCCGCCGTCATTGCTTTCAATGAAGACGCCGCCCCGGATGACAACGCGGACGAGATGCAGCAGGCGCTGCAGCAAGTTCATTCCGGTCAAGTGACGTATGCCGTACGGGATACGAAGATGGACGGGATCAACATCAAGCAGGGCGATTATATCGGCATCCACAACGGTACTATCGTTTCGGCGAATCCGGACTGCACCGAGTCCTGCCGCAAGCTGATTGACAGTCTCCTTGCGAATGGAGCGGAAATTCTCACTTTATATACCGGCGCCGATGCCGATAAAGAACAAACCCGCAGCTTGATCGAATACGTGGAAGATCAATACGCAGGCGTGGAGCTGGAAGTCCATGAGGGCGGACAGCCGCTGTATTTTTATATTATGTCTGCCGAATAACTTTTTAAAGACGGGGTGAACCTTTTTGAATCAGGTTCGAGTAGTAACGGATAGTACCGCCGATCTTCCCGCCGATCTGAGAGCAAAGCTGGGCATTGCCTTGGTTCCCTTGAAGGTAAATTTCGGAACAGAGTCTTATCGGGACGGAATCGATATGAACCCGGACGAATTTTACGCCAAACTTGCCTCCTCGGCGGAGCTCCCGAAGACGTCTCAGCCTTCGCCGACGGAGTTTCAAGAGGTATATGAGCGGTTAGCCGAACAAGGGGAAGGGCCGATCATTTCGATTCATCTCGGCTCCAACTTCAGCGGCACGTATCAATCGGCCGTATTGGCTAAATCGATGGTGGAGGATAAGGCGGACGTTACCGTTGTGGATTCCCTTACGGCCTCCTTCGGGATCGGCGCCATGGCCATTGCCGCTGCTGAAGCGTCGATGCAAGGGAAGAGCAAGGACGAAATTCTCGGCTTGATCGCCGAGGTCCGCCAAGCGATGCGGATCTATTTCCTGGTGGATACGCTGGAATATTTGCAGAAGGGAGGCCGGATCGGCAGAGCCGCGGCATTGGTAGGATCGCTACTTAACATTAAGCCGATTCTTTCCATCAGTGACGATGGCTATGTCGCTTCAGTAGACAAGGTGCGGGGACAGAAAAAAGCGATGAACCGCATCCTTGAGCTGCTCCAGCAGGAGTTTGCGGGGAAGCCGATCCATCTCGCTCTCGCTTATTCGACGGACAAGACGACGGCTCAGGAGCTCGAAGCTTTGATTGCCGGACATTTTGAGATAAGAAGTGTGCAGTACACCCACTTGGGGCCTGTCATCGGCACTCATGTGGGCCCCGGGACCGTAGCGGCCTTTGCTTCCCCGGCTTAGCATGGCTATCGATTTATATGCGCTTCCGGTCACACAGGTGTCCGGCGTCAAAGGCAAGAAGCCTGAGGAGCTGCTCGCGCTGGGCATTACAAGCGTCGGCCAGCTCCTTGATTATTATCCTTTCCGCTACGAGGATTACACGCTTCGCGATTTGACGCAGGTCAAGGACGGTGACAAGATCACCGTCCAAGGGACCATCGCCGGTGTACCGCAGGTGCAAATGTACGGGCGGACCAAATCCCGCATGACTTGCAAAATAGTGGTCGACTCCTTGTTTATTACGGCCGTTTGGTTTAACCGCCATTTTCTTAGGGACAAGCTGACGGCCGGGGCTGAGATCGTCCTGACCGGCAAATGGGATCAAAAGCGGCTGCATCTCACCATATCCGAAACCGAGTTTCCCGGACAGGGGAAGTCGCAGACCGGCACGCTGCAGCCGGTGTATTCCATCACGGGTGCGCTGACGCAAAAATGGATGCGCCAAACGATGAAGCAGGCGCTGCTGCAGTTCGGCGAGCTGATTCCTGAAGTACTGCCTGCCGAGCTGCTCACTCGGTATGACCTGCTGCCGCGCAAGAAAGCCATGGCCCTTCTTCATGCGCCGGGCAGCCTGGAGCAGGGCCAGCAGGCCCGGCGCCGGATGGTTTACGAGGAGCTGTTTCTGTTCCAGCTCAAAATGCAGGCTTACCGCGCCTTGAATCACGACCGCGCCGACGGCGTGGCGCATCCGGTCGATCTTCCGGCCGTCCGCGCGTTCGTCCGTGCGCTGCCGTTCACGCTAACCGCATCGCAGAAGCAGGTGCTGGCCGAGATTCTCCACGATCTCCAGCAGCCGCATTGTATGAACCGGCTCCTGCAGGGGGACGTTGGCGCAGGCAAGACGGTCGTCGCGGCTTCCGCATTATTCGCGGTTGTGAAGTCGGGCTATCAGGGCGCCTTGATGGTGCCTACGGAAATTCTCGCGGAGCAGCATAAGCGCTCACTGGACCGCCTATTTGAACCCTACGGCATCCAGACCGCGCTCCTGACCGGCAGCTTGACCGACCGGCAGCGCCGGGACTTGCTCGCCTCGCTCCAGATGGGATTGATCGACGTCGTCGTCGGTACGCATGCACTGATCCAGGAGGATGTATATTTCCGGCAGCTGGGGCTTGTCGTAACGGATGAACAGCATCGGTTCGGCGTCAATCAGCGAAGCATTTTGCGTCGCAAAGGGATGAATCCGGATGTGCTGACGATGACGGCAACGCCGATTCCCCGGACCTTGGCCATCACCGCCTTCGGCGATATGGACGTGTCGACGCTGCGCGAGCTGCCGAAGGGACGGAAGCCGATCCAGACTTATGCCGTGACCCCTGCGATGCTGGAGAGGGTGCTCGGTTTTATACGGCGTGAGGTGTCGGCCGGCAGACAGGCCTATGTCATTTGCCCGTTAATTGAAGAATCGGAGAAGCTCGATGTACAGAATGCCATTGACGTGCATGCGCAGCTTCAGTTCGCATTTCCGGAGTACAGGGTCGGTCTGCTGCACGGCCGGATGACCGCTTCAGAGAAGGATGAAATCATGCGTCAGTTCAGCTCGAACGAGGTTCAGGTGCTCGTCTCCACTACGGTTATCGAAGTGGGAGTGGACGTGCCGAACTCCACACTCATGGTCGTCTATGATGCCGACCGGTTCGGCTTGTCGCAGCTGCATCAGCTGCGGGGGCGCGTCGGACGGGGGGAGCATCAATCCTACTGCATCCTCATTGCCGACCCGAAGAACGAAGTGGGCAAGGAACGGATGAAGGCGATGACGGACACGAACGACGGCTTTGAGATTGCGCGGCGCGATCTGGAGCTCCGGGGGCCGGGCGATTTCTTCGGCACGAAACAGAGCGGTCTGCCGGAATTCCGCGTGGCGGACATGGTGACCGACTTTGAAACGATGGAGCAAGCCCGGGACGATGCGGCGGAGCTTGTGCGGCGGCCTGATTTCTGGACGGGGGCATCCTATGCTTCGCTCCGGCAGTTTTTGCAGCGGGAGAACATCTTTACCGGCGATTTGCTCGATTAGGTACACATGTCCAAGCCATCCGACATAGACTAATTGCAAGGGAGATGTAAGTCCGCTCCTAACCGGATGACGGAGGTGCCGAGCATGAGCTATATGAAGCACGGGTTTGATTCCGCCCAAGTCGAGCGTATCAAATTAAAGTTGAAAAATCCGGAGACGAAGGAACGCGTTAAAATGATTCTGCAGGGCGTTACGAAATATGATCTGCAGGACCGTATCAAGGTACGCAAATTCGTGGGATTGCTGACGAAGGCGCTGGGCGAGAAGGTAACCGATCTCCAAACGGAGCATTTAGTGAATTTCGTCATATCGCAGAAAATTGATCCGAATAACACCTTTCATTTGATTAAACTTTGGGGCATGTTCCGCTGAGCGGGGCATGCTTTTTTAAGTTGATATACATAGACAGGCTTCATCGTTGGGAAAAATGAAGGAGGAGGTTATTCGGGAAGGTGCTTGGGGGGCGGCATGGGGCATGAGAAGAAGTTTACATGGCAGCAGCGGTACTGCTTGGCGTAGCTTGCACGTTAGGTTCGGGATATTTTCTAGGCTCGGGTATATGTAGCCATTCTATTCAAGAAGGACGATTCGTTAACTCACGCAGCATCACTTTGTTGGAAGAAATATCTTCTTGCAAAAGCCATTGCCGAAATGGTATATTAGTTTTCCGCCACTTGAGAGAGCGACGAAATGATGCAGCATTCGTGCTTGCCAAATGAATCGGATCATGTTATATTGATCCTCGCTCTTCTGAAAGTAACGCATGGTCGATCTGGTCGTCAGGGCAATCCTCTGATTGGATAAAACAAGCAGTTGCAAAATGAGAAGCGATATGGTACATTGTGAATCCGGCCGTGAGAACGGTACGGTGAAACGAAAGAAACGAATTGCTCTTTGAAAACTGAACAACGAGTGAGTGCGATAAGAGAATGAAAATTCTCGTCAGCATTAAAGATTGAGCTTAATCAGCTCTGTTCGATAAAGTTTTACCTTTATTGGAGAGTTTGATCCTGGCTCAGGACGAACGCTGGCGGCGTGCCTAATACATGCAAGTCGAGCGGACCCTTCGGGGTTAGCGGCGGACGGGTGAGTAACACGTAGGCAACCTGCCTGTAAGACCGGGATAACTACCGGAAACGGTAGCTAAGACCGGATAGCTGGTTTCTCCGC
>NZ_JAQAGZ010000010.1 GCF_027533625.1 Paenibacillus gyeongsangnamensis
GTACCGCTGGTGTACCAGTTGTTCCGCCAGGAGCACGGCTGGATAGCCAAGTACGGACGGGATAAGCGCTGAAAGCATCTAAGCGTGAAGCCCCCCTCAAGATGAGATTTCCCAGTAAGTAAGACCCCTTGTAGACGACGAGGTAGATAGGTTCGGGGTGGAAGCGCGGCAACGTGTGGAGCTGACGAATACTAATCGGTCGAGGGCTTATCCTAAATATACCCCACAAAGTGAAGAAGAAGCTGACGAAGCGGATTCCGATTACTTTGCGGGGGCCCCGGTAAAGCAAAAAGCAAGCAAGATTACCTCAGCGAAAGTACAATGTTTCGATCCAGTTTTCAGGGTGCAATACCTGAATGCATAGCTTGGAGAGATACCCAAGTGGCTCAAGGGGACCCTCTGCTAAGGGGTTAGACTGCGTAAGTGGTGCGAGGGTTCGAATCCCTCTCTCTCCGTTGTAATACTTTCATCGTAAGGGATGAGAACCGAAGGTTCGTCGGAGCATAGCTTCGTTAGGACAACATCGCAGTCTCATCAAGGATTGATGAGTATCCCTCTCTCTCCGTTGTAATTCTTTAATGTGGCGGCGTAGCTCAGCTGGCTAGAGCGTACGGTTCATACCCGTAAGGTCGGGGGTTCGATCCCCTCTGCCGCTACCATTTATACCTTGATCATTATGGAGGCTTAGCTCAGCTGGGAGAGCATCTGCCTTACAAGCAGAGGGTCGGCGGTTCGATCCCGTCAGCCTCCACCATCATATGCCGTTGTAGCTCAATTGGTAGAGCAACTGACTTGTAATCAGTAGGTTGGGGGTTCAAGTCCTCTCGACGGCACCAGTTTCATAATGTGTGGAGCCGTGGTGTAGAGGCCTAACATGCCTGCCTGTCACGCAGGAGACCGCGGGTTCGAATCCCGTCGGCTCCGCCATTAAACATCCTGCAAGGGATGTGCAAAGCAAGATCACAGGACAAGCTATACTACATATGGCTCGGTAGCTCAGTCGGTAGAGCAGAGGACTGAAAATCCTCGTGTCGGCGGTTCGATTCCGTCCCGAGCCACCATAGTTTCTCGGAGGCTTAGCGAAGTGGCCAAACGCAGCAGACTGTAAATCTGTTCTCATTGAGTTCGGTGGTTCGAATCCATCAGCCTCCACCATTTACTTATGAGCCATTAGCTCAGTTGGTAGAGCACCTGACTTTTAATCAGGGTGTCGTAGGTTCGAGTCCTACATGGCTCACCATTTAGGTGAGTACATAGACCTCAATCGAAGGTCTTTTTTTATTTTGGAATGGGGCACCGGAACACGGTTCTACCCAAAAAAGGGATAGCCAGCATCGCTGGGCTATCCCTTTAGTTTTTCCTGCACCGAGCGAAGTTTTTGCTCCATGGAGGCGGCTTTGTCGCGGCGGTCGTCGATTTTGATGGAGGTGGATACCCGATGGGCGCCATGAATAAACGGCACTTCGTGGAGACGGCGCACGACGTTCATCAGATCCTCCAAATCGCCTTCGATGATCGTGCTCATGGACGTCATCTCGAAGCGGATCGGCTCCTCGGCCGATTCCAGCATACGGTGTAAATCGGCGACGTAGGCGCTGAGGCTGGTAGTTGCGGTTCCGATGGGGATGACGGTCACTTCTATAATTGCCATTAGAGTCTCTCCTCTTGGTACAATTAGACATTGAACTATCTCTATTGTACACTATTCATTCCGCAGCTTACAGTTCATCGACGGGAAGCCAAGGCCATCATGGTGTTGGTAGGGTTCCCCGCCTGAAGTCATACATAGGCTGGCATCCCATATAAGCAGAAGTACTTCGTCGATTAAGTATTACCCCTGCGGTCTTCCTCCCTTGCCTCCCATGGATCTAGCTGCTTCATCCGAACATACCCTCTTGGGTAAGCAGGCCCTCCATAGCCGATCTCCGACCAGACCTTTGGGTGGGAGTAGCAGCCTTCCACCGCAAGCGTCAGAAGCTTCTGGAAAAAGACGGCCTGGGGCACCCCCTCCCAAGGCTCGTAAGGAACGCTTTCACCGATGCTGATATCGGAGAGGAGCTGCTTCTTGCGGTCATCGTCCAAATGAAAGTAACGGTTCGTGTACATGGCCTGGCAAGCGGCGTCCAGCGCACGGAGTCCGCGGCGTACAAGCTCAGCCTGAGGAGGGACTCCGGGCTTGCGCTCGCTTTCCTGGCCGCCGCACAGCTTGTGATCGATATGGTCCAGCACGAACTGGATGATTTCGGGACGATGCTCGTCGAGCAGCTGGCAGCAGCAGGCTCTTAGCGTTCCCGTTTCCACCTCGGTCAGAAAGCGATGGCTGCCTGATGTATGAAGCCTGCTGAGAACAATGCTGCGCGTGTGCTCGTCCCAAGCCGATTGCTCGTCGGTTACATCGTAAGAGGGATAGCGGGTGGCTGTCTTCTTCACAAGGTCACCTCCAGTAATAGGCGATCGAGCCTGGCGCGAAAAGCACTGCGAACTTGCAAGAGAGAACGACCGGCGGTCCGGTAAGGAAAATTCCTCGACGTAAAGCCCTCTACCCGCATGCCCACTCCATGAACATGATAATACATGCCTGTCCCGCCTTTCAGAACGCCGGCACACATCAGCACAAGGAAGAACGTGAACAAGCCTTCGGAACGGTTAAAGGCCAGGACCAAGGCGGTGATACAGAAGACGGGTATCGAAACGACCGGGGCCCACATCGCTTCATGATGAAAGTTCTGGCGGTAATGAGACAGCGTCACCTGCAACCCGATCGCGAGGAAAGCGATGCCGAGGGAAAGGATCAAGACGCGTTCCAAGGGCCGCTCCAGCCACTGCATGGCCGCACCTCCTTCAAACGGATGAGAGCATCGGAAACGTTAATGCGCCGTACGGCATAACAGCAACGGACAGCGACTTACGTTCGGTCAAAGCGGTTACGGTTTCCTGAAGCCGCTCAACCGGCCGGAAGCCCAGAAGCTCCACCAAGGCAGGGGGGATGGAAGAATACAGCCAAACGTTGTGCCGGGATAGAATTTCATCGGCATGGAGAATTTTGTGCGCGCCTAGAACGAACTGCTTCTTCAGCTGTGCTGCAGCTTCTTCGCGCTTATGCATCGTCTCCACCCAAAACTGGAATATTCCGTTCCCGAACAGCTCGCCGCATTCCGCTGCCATAAGCAGCGTCCCTCCCGGTCTGGCAAAGCCGGATGCATTGCGCAGCGATTTCAAGGATTGATAGAGCTGGCAATCCTTCGGCGTCCCTCCGGGCGCAATCACTACCAGGTCGTACTTACGCTCTGCGGGAATCAGAAAATGACGGACCGCCAAGTCGGTTCCCTTACGATGGGCCTCCTGAATGTCTCCGGCCACCGCTTCCAGCACCTGCCTGCGATGGTTGACCACCACATTCAACATATAGTCGATCGAAATGAACCGCAGTGCTTCTTCCAGATCGCGGTGGACCGGATTGTCCGCCTTCCCGGGCTCAGTCGTATATTCGAGCGATAAGCTGTGATTCCGCTCGATGCAGGCGTGAGAGGCTACACCCGGAATCAAAGCTTTTACCCCGCCAGATATGCCGACCAGATTGTGCGGCTCAATGTTGCCGGTTGCGATGCGCAGGGGTGCTTCGGCTACCAGCCGGTTGATTTCCACAGGAGTTCCTCTGGAGGTCGTTCCGATACGGACGCAATGCTCCGTGAGCGGGGAATGATTATGTACGCGTACCCGGCGAAAAATATCCGGCCCCGTCAACGCTTCGAGCTCCGTCTCCGTATGCTTGCGATGGAGGCCTAAGGCGACCACCACATCCACCCGGTCATCGGCGATTCCTGCGCCGTTAAGCTCCCGGAGAAGCTCCCGCAGCAGCAGCGGACTCGGACACAGACGGGTTCCGTCACTGATGAGAATGACGGCCTGATCCTTCCCCTTAGCAAGCTCCATTAACCGGGGCGTACCGATCGGCCGGTCCAGCGCCTCGCGAATGCGTCTCGCGGATTCGACTTCCGGGACGGTGTGGCTGGCGCCGGGATACTCTAGCAGATCGCAATCAAGGCCGGATGGCCAATCGAAGGAGACCGACGAGCGGCCGTAAGGTAAAGTAACGATAAGCGTGTTCCCCCATAAATCGCGTTAATTTTTGATCCGACAGATAGTTCCAGTATTTCCATCAAGAGCGGTTTTATCCCGCAGAAGGATCGGCTTCAGCACCGGGGTTCTCCCCTAGGGGAGTTCATTATGTTACAATAGCAATAAACTAACACTAGACATAAAAGGTTGGGAGCCGGATGGACTGGGAACTCGTTAGGCAGCAGCTGGAAAGCATTTGGAATCGGAAAGTGACGATAAGCCGCCGACCTTGGGAGGAATGGAGCCGTGCCGCGGCGAAGCGAGGCAGCGGAGCCGTAACCGCCGTTCTTCCCAAGAGCGCGGTGCTGAAAGGCTCGACGGAATTTTTGATAGGCAAGGATGGCTCTGAGGCTACGGTGCTGACGATCGATTCGGACGGGCTCTCGGATGCCGAACGCCAATTGGTGGAGCTGATGCTGGATTCTGGCAAGACGCAGGAGAAGAAGGCCGGGGGGGCCGTCAGCGAAGAAGAGCGCAAGGCGGGGCTGGCGTGCGATTGGCTTCGTCAGCAGCAGGAGCTTGGACTTACGCATGCGGAAATGCCGGATTCGCTCGTTTCCCAGCTGTCTCTGTACTCAATCAAAATTCCGCTGCTTCTCTACGGGGACTCCACCACCTCGAGGCGCGTGCAGTACAGCGAGCTGAAGAAGCTGCTGGAATCGTTTTTTGACGCGGAAATCACATTGATTCCATTGACGGACAAGGAATGGGTCATCCTGGCCCCGGAGAAAATATTGTCGATGGGCTCCGGCGACGAGCGCGACAGCGAAGAAGGCGAGAGCCTGGAGGATCAGCTCGCGGCCGTTGGCTACGGGCTTCACGAAATGCTGGAGAACGAATGGGTCGGGGAGTGCCACCTGGCGGTCCATTATCCGATGATGCCGGGCAAGTCGCTGTATGCCGCGGTGCAGCAGCTGAAGGAAACGATCCTGCTGGGCCGGACGTATCATGTTGGAAGCAATATGCATTTGCCCTGGATGCTGCAGCTGGAGAAGCTGATTCATCTGATTCCCGAGAGCGAGAAGGCCGGATTCCTGGAGCGGGTGCTCAAACGGCTGGACGTGGCGCTGGATGCGGAGATGCTGACGACGCTGGACCAGTTCTTCCAGCTGGACTGCAACGTCAGCGAAACCGCCAAGAAGCTGTACATCCACCGCAACACGCTGTTGTACCGATTGGACAAGTTCAAGCAGGAGACGGAGCTGGACGTTCGGACCTTCAACGATGCCGTTTTAGTAAAGATTGCCATGCTATTGTACAAAGTAACGAAAAGGAAGTAATTTTTTTGTGAAGATTGTGCATAGTCAGCCCGCCCCCCTTAAGGTAAGATGGAATTAATAACACGATACTTTCTCGTAGGGGGAATTAATCATGGCAGGTGTACGCTTAAACCACATCGTTAAAAAATATCCGGGTAACGAAGAAGCAACGGTAAAAGATTTTCACCTCGATATCAAGGATAAAGAGTTCCTCGTTCTGGTAGGCGCTTCCGGTTGCGGCAAATCTACAACGCTTCGTATGATTGCAGGCCTTGAAGAAATTTCCGAGGGCGAACTCTACATCGGCGACCGCCTGGTCAACGACGTAGCACCGAAAGACCGCGACATCGCCATGGTATTCCAATCTTACGCGTTGTATCCTCACATGAACGTATATCAAAACATGGCTTTCGGTCTGAAGCTCCGAAAGTTCAAGAAAGCCGACATCGAAGCTCGCGTTCGCGAAGCTGCGAAGATTCTCGACATCGAGCATCTGCTGGACCGCAAGCCGAAGGCGCTCTCCGGCGGTCAGCGTCAGCGCGTCGCTCTGGGCCGTGCGATTGTCCGCGAACCGCAAGTGTTCCTGATGGACGAACCGCTCTCCAACTTGGACGCGAAGCTCCGCGTACAAATGCGCGCCGAGATCAGCAAGCTGCACAAGCGTCTGGAAACGACCGTTATCTACGTAACGCATGACCAGACGGAAGCTATGACCATGGGCGACCGTATTGTCGTTATGGATAAAGGCATCATTCAACAAGCCGCTACGCCGGAAGAAATCTATAACCATCCGACGAACATGTTCGTAGCCGGCTTTATCGGATCCCCTTCGATGAACTTCATCACCGGCGGATTCGCAGAGCAAAGCGGAAGCTTGTACTTCAAGGCTCCCGGCCTGAATGTGGAAGTGCCGGAAGGCAAAGCGAAGCTGCTTCGCGAGAAAGGCTATGCAGGCAAAGAGGTTGTTATCGGCATTCGTCCGGAAGATTTCCACGAAGAAGCGATCTTCATGGAAGCTTCTCCTAACACGGTCGTGAACGCACACATCGAGGTTGCCGAGAACCTGGGTCACGAAATGTTCCTGTACCTGAACGGTCTGGGCACGCAAAGCGTCGTGGCTCGCGTAGACGGCCGCGCCGGCGTGAAGGAAGGCACGAACGTGAAGCTTGCCATCGACATGAACAAAGTTCATTTCTTTGATAAAGAAACGACGCTTTCCATCCTCTTGAACGCATAATCGATTTTTCTTGAATAAGACAAAGGTCAGTCCTGTGGGGCTGGCCTTTTTTAGTTGATAAGACTTTATAAGTTTTCGTAACTTACAGCCTCACATCAACCTTGATAAACGCGCTGGTCCTTGTAAGACAAGAACGGCGTAGCCGTTTATCCTGGAGTATTTAAGAAAAGAGGTCCGGCTGCTGTGCGGGAAATGGGCCGCCCGCCGTCCAAATGCGTTGGCTTGGAGTGAAAGATCGGGTAAAATAAAGGTAAATGTCGAATGACGGGGGTGGAGACGGATATGAAGAACACGAAGCGTAATAAAAGGCATAAGCCGCGCATTCCGGCGGGACGGGCCCTATTGGCAGCAGCGCTCGTCTTATGGATCATTCCGGTCTCCACCGCCGAAGCGGTGGGATCGGGCCAAAGCCTTGTACGAGCTTCCGGGTTAAGTGGACGGAATCAAGAAGCAATTTGACGCTTCCAAACAGCAGCTGGAGCTTGGCTGCGCTGGAGCTGGAGGAGGGCGAGGCGGTCCATGTGCTTCATCCGAACCAGATCGTGGCGTTTCGAGGGGCCTCCTCCCAGCGTGAGGATTCTCTGATGAAGCTGTCGGGCATGTACCGGAAGAAGCGGATGATTCAATCGTGTATTCGGGGAAAGTCCCGGTTCCTGCTTGGTTTGCCGGACGGCTACATCCTCACCGCAGTGAACATCGCGGCGGAGGATGATCTGCTGTTTGAATTCCGGCATGTGTTGTTTTATACGGAGGGAATGAAATTCCGGACCCATATCCAGACGGTCGCCAAAGCATTAATGACGCGGGATTTGGTGAGAATGCGCTTTGAAGGACCCGGAACCTTGGGTCTGCTAACCTCGGGGCCGCTGTACGAATTGGCCCTTCATCCGACCGAACCGCTCTTTGTGGATACGGCATGTCTTGTGGCTTACCCCCGGCAATCGCAGATCAGGCCTTGCGTATATGGAAATACGCTGGCGAGCCAGCATATGAATTATCAATGGGAGCTGACTGGCCAAGGATCGGTGCTCATACAGCCGTGTAAGCCGGATAAGACACTGGACGATCAAATGCAGAGCAACGGGCTGATACGCAGAGTGCTGCGCGAGCTGCTTCCATTCGGCGGCGTGTTCATTAAGTAGCTGCGCGGCGGACAGGACCCTCGTATAAGTTGATAATGAATCGGCCCCGGAGCAGGCCGATCGGGAAGAGGTGATAAGGACCATGAGAGAATCCCATGAATGTTCGATGTCGCAGGCCGTTCAATTATTGAGCAAACGCTGGACGATTTTTCTGCTGGATAAGCTGCTCGAGGGACCTCAAAGGTTCTCGGGAATGGAAGGCTGTCTTGCCATAAGCGGGCGGCTCCTGTCGGAGCGGTTAAAGGAGCTGGAGGCGGAGGGCTTGGTTCAACGGAACATTTATCCGGAAACCCCCGTGCGGGTAGAATATGTGTTGACCGAGAAGGGTCGCGCGTTCAAGCCGGTGCTGGATGAAATCCGCAACTGGTCGTTGAACTGGGGCGAGCCGCGGGATATGGGCTGCGGCGGGGCCGAAGGGAAGAATCTCCCCGGCTGCGGCGAATCCGGTCCGGCCTGCGAGCCGTAAGGGAAAGGTTGCTTTCCCGGACTAATTTTTATACGATGAAAGTATTGGGATATAAAGGAGATCGGTTACATGCCGAAAAAGGTAAAGGTATCGGATTTGGTGAAGGAGTTTCATCTGGAGGTCATCTGCGGAGATGAAGGGCTGAAGCGGCAAATAACGGTCGCCGACCTGTACCGTCCGGGTCTGGAGATGGCCGGTTATTTCGAGTTTCATCCGCGGGAGCGGGTGCAAATTCTCGGCAGAACCGAGCTGACGTTCATCGACGGACTGCCTTCCGAGGATCGTACGGAACGGATGAACCAATTGTGCATGTCGGAGGAAACGCCCTGCATCATCATTAGCCGGGGACTGGAGGCTCCGATCGAGCTCCTTGCGGCAGCCAACCAGAAGCAGGTGCCTGTGCTGCGCACGTCAATCGCGACAACGATTCTTCAGAGCCGGCTGACCGGCTTCCTGGAGAACCGGCTGGCGCCGTCGACGACGATTCATGGCGTACTGGTCGATGTATACGGGATCGGAATGCTTATCTCGGGAAGCAGCGGGATCGGGAAGAGCGAAACGGCTCTCGAGCTGGTGAAACGGAGCCACCGGCTCATTGCGGACGATGCGGTGGAGATTCGCCAGACGGCCGATCACCAGCTGATCGGGAACGCACCGGAGCTGATCCGTCACCTGCTCGAAATCCGCGGGATCGGCATTATCAATGTAATGACCTTGTTCGGAGCGGGCGCCGTACGGAACAACAAAAAAATTTCCGTCGTGGTTAAGCTCGAAACCTGGCAGCAGGATAAGCAGTATGACCGCCTCGGGCTCGATGAGGAAACGACGCGCATCATCGAAACGGATGTTCCCCTGGTAACGATTCCGGTGCGGCCGGGCCGGAACCTGGCGGTCATCATTGAAGTGGCTGCGATGAACTACCGTCTGAAACGGATGGGGTATAACGCTGCGCTGCAGTTTACGAATAAATTGACGGAGTCGCTGTCCGAGGATATGGACGACTACGAATAAGACCGCAACGCTTTCTACATTAATGAGAAAAGGGGTACCGGCATGTTTCTGGCAATCAACCCGATCGCTTTCTCCATTGGCGCGCTGAGCGTCCATTGGTACGGCATTATTCTTGGCACAGCCGCGCTCGTCGGACTGCTGCTGGCGGTTCAAGAAGGGAAGCGGTTCGGGATCGTTCCCGATTTTTTCATGGATTTGGTGCTGATTGGCGTACCCTCAGCCATTGTCGGAGCGCGGATTTATTATGTCGCTTTTAAATGGGAAGATTATAAGGATAATCTGGGGGAGATTATTGCCGTATGGCACGGCGGGATCGCGATCTACGGCGCGCTCATCGGCGCGATCATTGCGGCCGTCATCTATGTGCGGCGCAAGGGCTATCCGTTCTGGCGCATCGCGGATATTTGCGCGCCGGGTCTGATTGTCGGACAAGCCATCGGGCGCTGGGGCAATTTCATGAACCAGGAAGCGCACGGAGAACCCGTATCCGAAACGTTCCTTCGGCATTCGCTGCATTTGCCGGACTGGATCGTGAACCAGATGCTGATCGAAGGGAAATATTATCATCCGACCTTCCTGTATGAGTCGCTGTGGAACATTGCAGGCCTGATCCTGCTCTTCATTCTGCGCAGAAGGCCGTTCCTGAGGGCGGGCGAGCTGTTCATCAGCTACTTCGTCTGGTACTCGATCGGCCGTTTCTTCGTTGAAGGCCTGCGCACGGACAGCTTGGATTTCACGGGCCCGGCCTGGCTTGCTTCCTTAATGAACGGGCTGTGGTCGCCGATGCGGGCGTTCGGCTTCGAGCCCGGAACGATGACTTATGGCGGGAATGTGCGGATTTCGCAGCTGCTGGCAGTACTTATCATAATCGCGGCGATCGTTCTGATCGCGGTGCGCAGAAGAACGGGCGCGGCCGACGTGAAATATTCCGATCCGATCGTGCCGGCGGGCAAGGCGGGGGAGGCGGCCGACTTATCTGCGCATACGCAAGATGAGGCTGAGACAGCGCCGCAGGCCTCGATGCCCGAAGCACACGCGGAAGCCAAGGATAAGATGGAGCGGGATATGGCGGATAAGCAAGAGACAGAACAAGAGAGAGAGCAAGAGCGGAAACCGGATGGAAAGCCTGACGAATACGGCACCAAGAAGGAGTAGGAGCATGATAGAGACCATACTGTTCGACCTTGACGGTACGATACTCGATACCAATGAATTGATCATCCAATCGTTTCTGCACACGTTCGAGGGGATCACGGCGGAGCCGCTCACCCGCGAGATTCTGATACCGAATATGGGGCGTCCGCTCATTGACCAAATGAGGCATTTCTCCGGACGGCAGGATGTGGACGACCTGATTGCGAAATACCGAGCTTACAATGTGCAGCGGCATGACGAGTTTGTGGTGGAGTTTCCTTTTGTGAAGGAAACGCTGACGAAGCTGCATGAAGCAGGGGTCAAGCTGGGCGTCGTGACGAGCAAGGTGAGGCTGACTACGGAGATGGGACTCAAGCTGTGCGGTATCTTTGAGCTGTTCGGCACCATCGTAACAGTTGAGGATGTCGTCCAGCCGAAGCCGCATCAGGAGGGCATCGAACGGGCCTTGAAGGAGCTTGGCGGGGATAAAGCTTCGGCCATCATGGTAGGCGACAGCCACTACGATATTGAAGCGGCCCATAATGCCGGCGTGATCTCGGTTGCCGTGGCCTGGTCGCTGAAAGGCACCGTGTATTTGAAAAAGTATAACCCGAATTACATCATTGATGATATTCGTGAAATTTTGCCGATCGCAGGCGCCTGAGGGGATTAGTTTGAGAAAAACCGACCGGTTTCCGGTAGAGGGACCTAACGCATTGTGGCAGGTGTACAAAACGGTCAGCCCTTGGAAGGCCGTGCGCAATTTTATATGGATTCAAATCTCCAGGTATGCCCCCTCTTTGCCCTTCAAGCGATGGATTTATCGCCATGCGCTTGGGATGAAGGTGGGAGAGCATGCCTCTTTCGCATTGATGGTCATGGTGGATGTGTTTTTCCCGGAGCGGATCGAGGTAGGGGATAATACGATTATCGGGTATAACTCGACGATCCTGACGCATGAGTATTTGATCAAAGAATACCGGATCGGAACGGTGCGCATCGGCTCGCACGTGATGATTGGAGCGAATACGACGATCCTGCCGGGTGTAACTATTGGGGACCATGCTATCGTCGGGGCCGGCTCGGTCGTGCATAAGGATGTCGCGCCGTACAGCTTCGTGGCGGGCAATCCGCTGAGGGTGATCCGCGAAGATGTGCGGGAGGATGCTGCGGGGGTTCCGGGTGAAGCGGATTCAATTGATGCGCAGGCCATGACAAGGAGAGCGGGGGGCCAAGGATAAGCGGAGGCGGCCAGGCTTGAAGCGGGTCTCTCCGCCAAAGCGTTAAAGAGGGCGGAGAGGCTGCGAAAAATGAACGGAAGGCTTCGAAAAATCGATGGATTGCGAGGACGTAAGCGGCACCATTTTGCTGCAGGAATTCATTGACGATTCGGAGGTTCCGTGGTAAAATAACGATTAAATTCTTTACTTTGGTAGTATGGTAGCATATTAGCGAACTAAAGCGAATGAGCTGAAACGAATAAATATAGATAGCAGGGTGAAGCCGGTGTCCAAACCGAAGGTGTTTGAAAAGCCGACAGGCGTCAAGGATTATCTCCCCGAGGCGGCCGCGCAACTGCGCAGCATCGAGTGGAAGGTTATGCAGTGCATGGAGCGATGGGGCTACCGCGAGATCATTACGCCGACGCTCGAATATTACGACACGGTCGGCGTGGCGAGCTCCACGGAAGACAAGAAGCTGTTCAAGCTGCTGGACCGCAACGGGACGACGCTGGTGATGCGTTCCGATATGACAGCGCCGATCGCGCGCGTCGTCGCTTCTCTGCTGAAGGAGCAGGCGTTCCCGCTGCGGCTCTCATATCACGCCAATGTGTTTCGGGCGTTTGAAGCGGAGGCGGGCCGGGACGCGGAGTTTTTCCAGAGCGGAGTCGAGCTTGTCGGCGACGCTTCCTCCGAATCGGATGCGGAAGTGATTGCTCTGGCCGTGGCCTGCTTGCAGGCGGCCGGCGTTAAGGAGTTCAAGATAGCCCTTGGCCATGTGGGATTCCTGAACGGATTATTCCAGGAGACACTCACGGGCCGCAGGGACGACCAGACGCTCCTGAAGGAATGCCTCTTGAACCGCGATTATGTCGGTTACCGCGAGGCAATCAAGAAGCTCGGCTTATCGCCTGAGCTCGAGCAGGAGCTCGAAGGCATTCTTAGGCTGCGCGGCGGCGAAGAGATTTGCAGCCAGGCGCGGAAGGTGACGCAGGATCCGCTCGCACAGCAGTCGATCGAGCATTTGTGCGAGATCTGGGATGTGCTGAAGGCTTATGGGGTCAGCGAGCAAGTGTTGATCGATTTGACGATGATCGGGGACTTTTCCTATTATACGGGCATGACCTTCGAGGGGTATGCGGCGGATTTGGGCTTCCCGGTATGCAGCGGCGGCCGCTACGACAACCTGCTCTCGCAGTTCGGGCGTCCGGCGCCGGCCACCGGGTTCGCGCTCAAGACGAACCGGATTCTCGAGGTCACCGGCAAAGGCCGGGCGGAAACGCAGGACCGGGTACTGGTCGTCTACACGCCCGGGAAGCGGGCGGAGGCGCTGAAGCATGCCTCGGAGCTGCGGGGACGTGAAGGCTCGGCAACGGCGGTCGAGACGCGGCTGATCGGTCCGGAGGGCTTGGCGGCGGAACGCCAGGCGGACGAAACCGTCACCGTACGAGGAGCAGTCTATCGGGAACTCGTCGAGTTTGCCGATTAAAGGAGCGGGATGAGGATGCAGGATATATTAAAGGTAGCCATGCCTAAAGGGCGTATCTATAAACAAGCCTCCAAGCTGTTCCGCGAAGCGGGACTGACGATCCCGGAGGAGATGGACGACTCGCGGAAGCTGATTATTCCCGTGCCGGAAGCCCGGATGGAATTCATTATGGCGAAGCCGGTCGACGTGCCCACTTACGTGGAGTATGGCGTGGCGGATATCGGCGTGGTGGGCAAGGACGTGCTGATGGAGGAAAACCGCGACGTTTACGAGCTGCTCGACCTCGGTATCGCCCGCTGCCGTATGTCGGTGATCGGCCTGCCGGATTGGAAGCCGGTGCTGAATCCAAGGGTGGCGACGAAGTATCCGAATGTCGCATCGCAATATTTCCGCGAGCAGGGGCAGCAGGTGGAGGTTATCAAGCTGAACGGCTCCATCGAGCTTGCTCCGTTGATCGGCTTGGCGGACCGCATCGTCGATATGGTGGAAACCGGAGGAACGATCCGCGAGAACGGGCTGATGGAGCATGAGCAAATCTTTCAAATTACGAGCCGGCTGATTGCCAATCGGGTGAGCTACCGGATGAAGAACGATGCGATTCAAGCGCTGTGCGACCGGCTGCAGCCGGTCATTGCGGCAAAGGCTCCGGCAGCGGGCGGGGTTTAAGGAAGTTTTGAAGTTCGGAAGCTAAGGAGGTCGGCGTTGAGATGAAAATAGTGCCAGCATCAGAATTTGCTTTGAAGAGGGAAGTGGAATACGGCTCGGCGGAGCAGAACGATCGCGTGAAGCGCATCATCGAAGAGGTGCGCCAAGAAGGCGACGCCGCGCTTCGGCGGCTCGCGGAGCAGCTCGACGGCGTCCGCGTGGGCGAGCTGCGCGTGACGGAAGCGGAGATCGAGGCCGCGTACCGCGAGGTGGACGAGAGCTTCCTCGCCGCGATCCGCGAGGCGGCGGTCAACGTGCGGCGCTTCCACGAGAAGCAGATGCGCACGTCCTGGATGGATCTGCAGGCCGACGGCAGCATCCTGGGCCAAGTGATCCGGCCGCTTCGCCGGGTCGGACTGTATGTGCCGGGCGGGAAGGCCGCTTATCCGTCTTCCGTGCTGATGAACGCGATCCCCGCACAGGTGGCCGGAGTGCCCGAGATCGTGATGGTCACGCCACCGGCGACGGCGGGCGTGGAGGGGATTAACCCGCACATCCTCGTGGCGGCGGCGGAAGCGGGCGTGCGGGAGATTTACCGGGTCGGGGGAGCGCAAGCGATAGCGGCGCTCGCCTACGGCACGGAGTCGATCGCGCCCGCGGACAAGATCGTAGGGCCGGGCAACATCTATGTCGCCCTGGCCAAGCGGTATGTGTTCGGCGCGGTAGACATCGACAGCATCGCGGGCCCGAGCGAGATTGTCGTGCTGGCGGACGATTCGGCCGACGCGGGCTACATTGCGGCCGACCTGCTGTCGCAGGCGGAGCATGACGAGATGGCCTCCGCGATTCTCATCACGCCGTCGGCGGAGCTGGCCGAAGCGGTTCGTTTGGAAGTGGACCGGCAGTTGGCTCTGTTGCCGCGGCGGAAGATCGCGGAGAAGTCGATCCGAGATTACGGCGCGATTCTGACGGTCGCAAGCCTCGCGGAGGGTGTCGACGCGGTGAACCGGCTGGCGCCTGAGCATCTTGAAATTCTGGTGCGGGAGCCGTTCCAATATTTGAGCGCGATCGAGAATGCGGGCGCGATCTTCCTCGGACCGTACAGCTCGGAGCCGGTTGGGGATTATTTTGCGGGACCGAACCACGTGCTGCCGACCAACGGTACGGCGCGCTTCTCGTCGCCGCTGAACGTGGACGATTTCATCAAGAAATCGAGCGTGATTTACTATAGCAAGGAAGCGCTGCTTCGCGACGGGGAGAAGATCATGACGCTCGCCCGCCACGAAGGTCTGGAGGCGCATGCAAGAGCGATTCAAATTCGGTTGGAGAAGGAAGGGAATGCCCGTGGCTGAACAGGAGCTGCAACGAGAGCGCCGCGCCGAAATCGCGCGCCGTACGAATGAAACGGATATAAAGCTGAGCTTTAACGTCGATGGGGAAGGCAAGTCGGAGATCGAGACGGATGTGCCGTTCTTGAACCATATGCTGGATTTGTTCACCAAGCACGGCCAGTTCGATCTGAAGGTAGACGCCAAGGGTGACGTGGAGATCGACGATCATCATACGACCGAGGATATCGGCATTTGTCTCGGCCAGACGCTGAGGGAAGCGCTGGGTGATAAGCGCGGGATCAAGCGATATGCGAACGTATTCGTGCCGATGGACGAAGCGCTGGCCCAAGTGGCGATCGACATCAGCAACCGTCCGCACCTGGAGTACCGGGCGCAATATCCGTCCGCTACGGTCGGCAGCTTCACGACGGAGCTCGTTCATGAGTTCCTGTGGAAATTCGCGCTGGAAGCACGCATCACGCTGCATGTGATCGTCCATTACGGCCAGAATACCCACCATATGGTGGAAGCCGTGTTCAAGGCGCTCGGGCGGGCGCTGGACGAAGCGACGAGCATCGATCCCCGGGTGAAAGGCGTGCCCTCCACGAAAGGGGTCTTGTAAGCGATGATCGCGATTATCGATTACGGCATGGGCAACCTGCACAGCGTCAGCTCGGCCGTCGAGCGTCTCGGCTATGCGTACAAGATCATTACGGACGAGCGCGAGCTGCTTGAGGCGGACGGCGCGGTTCTGCCCGGCGTCGGCGCGTTCGGCGATGCGATGGAGAACCTGCGTGAGACGAAGCTGGATGAAGCGGTGAAGCGATTTGCGGGGAGCGGCAAGCCGCTGCTCGGCATTTGCCTCGGTATGCAGCTGCTTTTCACCAGCAGCGAGGAGCACGGGCGGCACGAAGGGCTCGGCCTGCTGCCCGGGCGGGTCGTCCGGTTCCAGGGCGATTACAAGGTGCCGCATATGGGCTGGAACCGGCTCGACTTCCGCCAGCCCAGCCTGCTGTTCCGCGATCTGGAAGAGGGGCACGTGTACTTCGTGCATTCCTATCATTCGCTGCCTGAGCAGACGTCTGACCTGCTGGCGACAACCGATTACTTTGGACCGGTGACGGCGATCGTAGGCCGGAACAACGTATACGGCATGCAGTTTCACCCGGAGAAAAGCGGCAGCGTCGGCATGCGGCTGCTTGGGAATTTCTTGGCGATGTGCGGCGGGCCGGGAGCGGCTGCGCAGTAACTTTTTGGGTTTAGTTGAGAGGAGCTTAACGAATGTCTTCATTTATCGTTTATCCCGCGATCGACATCCGCGGCGGCAAATGCGTACGGCTGGTTCAAGGCGATTACAACCAAGAGACCGTGTATAACGAGAGCCCGCTCGAGGTGGCGAAAGCCTGGGAAGCGCAAGGGGCGAAATGGATTCACCTGGTGGATCTCGACGGCGCCAAGGCCGGTTATCCGGTCAATGACAAGCTGATCGGCGAGATCGCGCAGGCCGTGAACGTTCCGGTTCAGGTCGGAGGCGGCATCCGCACGGAGCAGGACGTTGATCATCTGCTGTCGCTTGGCGTGTCCCGCATCATTCTCGGAACGGCGGCGATCGAGAACCGAGAGTTTGTGAACAAGGTGCTGGCGAAGCACGGCGAGAAGGTCGCGATCGGCATCGATGCTCGAAACGGCTATGTCGCGACGCGCGGCTGGCTGGAGACGTCCGAGGTGAAGGCCGAGGACCTAGCGAAGGAGCTGGCGGCGCAGGGCGCGAAGACGTTTATTTTCACCGACATCTCCCGCGACGGGATGATGGGCGGACCGAACGTGGAAGCGATCTTAAACCTGGCGAAGGTATCCGGTCAAACGGTCATCGCCTCGGGCGGCGTGAGCCAGTACTCCGATTTGCAGAAGCTGGCGGAGCATGCGCTGTCGGGTGTGGGCGGCGCAATCGTCGGCAAGGCGCTCTATACCGGCAGCATCAAGCTGGAGGAAGCGCTGAGCCTTGTATAAGGGAAGCGGGACAGCCGGGGAGCCGGTTGTCTTTTTTCCGAAATGGAGGAGGTAGGAACATATGCTGGCCAAACGGATTATTCCTTGTCTTGACGTCAAGGACGGGCGTGTCGTCAAGGGAGTCAATTTCGTGAATTTGCGGGACGCCGGTGATCCGGTCGAGCTGGCCGCCATCTATGACCGCGAAGGGGCGGACGAGCTCGTGTTTCTCGACATCTCGGCCTCCTATGAAGGACGGGCGACGATGGTAGAGGTCGTGAAGCAGACGGCGGGCCAAATTACGATCCCGTTCACGGTCGGAGGCGGCATTGCCAGCGTGGACGACATGAAGCGCCTGCTGCGGGCGGGCGCGGACAAGATCGGGATCAACACCGCGGCCGTCAAAAATCCTCAGCTTGTCGCAGACGGCGCGCGCCGCTTCGGGTCGCAGTGCATCGTCGTGGCGATCGACGCGCGGTTTAACCCGCAGTGGGGCGAGTGGGAAGTATTCACCCACGGCGGACGGAATGCTACGGGCATCCGCGCGCTCGAATGGGCGAAGCGCATGGAAGAGATGGGCGCTGGCGAGCTGCTGTTGACGAGCATGGATGCGGACGGGACGAAGGACGGCTTCGATCTGCCGCTCACCCGCGCCGTTTCGGAGTCCGTGCGGATCCCGGTCATCGCTTCGGGCGGCGCCGGGAAGAAGGAGCACTTCTACGACGTGTTTGCGGAAGGGAAAGCGGACGCGGGGCTGGCGGCCACCATTTTTCACTATAAGGAAATCACCATCGAAGAAGTCAAAAACGAGCTGAGGGGCAAAGGAGTGGAAGTCCGGTGAGTGAACAAGTTCAGCAAGCGGGCGTAACGGTAGAAAGCTTGGAGGCGCTGCTGAGGGCAGTCAAGTGGGATGCGCAAGGCCTGGTGCCTGCCGTCGTGCAGGATGCGTCCAGCAAAGAAGTACTGATGATGGCGTACATGAACGAAGAGTCGCTGAAGCTGACGGTGGAATCGGGCGAAACCTGGTACTGGAGCCGCTCGCGCAGCGAGCTGTGGCATAAAGGCGCGACCTCGGGTCATATTCAAAAGGTGCGCAGCCTGCGCTACGATTGCGACGGCGACACGCTGCTCGTGCTCGTCGACCAGACCGGTCCGGCGTGCCATACGGGGCAATACAGCTGCTTCCACAATGAAGTAAAAGCCGGAGCCCTCGCCGGAGGGGAGGCTGCAGCGGTTACCGTTGCGGGCCAAGCCGACCGCTTCGCGATGCTCTCGAAGCTCGAGTCCGTCATCGCTCAGCGCGACGCCGAACGCCCGGAAGGCGCCTATACGACCTATCTCTTCGAGAAGGGCGTAGACAAGATCCTCAAAAAAGTCGGCGAAGAAACGGCCGAAGTCATCATCGCCGCAAAGAACAAGGACAACGACGAGCTCCGCTGCGAGGCGAGCGACCTGATCTTCCATCTCATGGTCCTCCTCCGCGAGCGCAAGCTCCCGCTCGACGACGTGCTCGGCGAGCTCGACAAACGCCATAATACTAAAAAATAAAAAACAGGCGTTGTTATTTAACCTGTCGGATTTCCGTCGTAGTTGGAGGACAAAACAAGTGCCGTAGGAGGCGGATGCCGTTCGCATTTGAAAAAAGGTTTCACCTACTGAACCATTTCAATGAAGAAACCTTTTTTCTAAAGCGACCGCAGGTATTTGTTTTGTTCGGAAACGGTGGGCGGGGGAAGCACGGGTTTAAAACAACGCGGGAGGACACATGATCGACTACCACACGCACCACGTCCGCTGCGGACATGCGTCGGGCGAGCTCGAGGAATATGTGCAGAAGGGCATAGAGATCGGACTGACCCAATTGGGCCTGTCCGATCATATGCCCTTGCTCCATGTAAACCCCGAAACGTATTTGCCCGGCATGGCGATGCCGATGGACGAGCTGCCCCGCTACGTCGAAGAGGCGTTCCGGCTGCAGGAGAAATATAAGGACCGGATCGATATCCGCGTCGGTCTCGAAGGCGACTACATTGAGGGCTGGGAATCCGAAATCCGCCGGATCGTCGAGGCGTACCCGTGGGATTATGTGATCGGCTCGGTCCATTTTCTTGGGGAATGGGACATTACGGATTACCGCCAGACAGACGGCTGGAAGGACCGCGACGCTTACGAAGTTTATGTGCAGTACTACGACGCCGTGCAGAAGGCGGCCCGGACCGGGCTTTACGATTACATCGGCCACATTGACGTAATCAAGCGGTTCGGCTTCAAACCGGAGCGCAGCACCGAGCATCTGGAGCGCCAAGCGCTGGAGGCAGTCAAGGCGGCGGGCCTCGCCATCGAACTCAATGCGTCCGGGCTTCGCATGCCCGTAAACGAGATGTTCCCGAGCCGGAGAATGCTGGAAGCCGCGTTAGAGCTTGGCATTCCTGTTACAATCGGGTCGGACGCACACCAGCCGGAACGGCTTGCCCAGTATTTGGATCAGGCCGTCGAGATATTGAGATCCGTCGGTTTTAACGAATTAGCCACATTTAGGCGCCGTAAACGGTCTATGATGCCTATTGGTTTCTAATGATTTATTGTATAATAAAAAAGAATGATACAACATTAACAAAAATTAAATAAATGCGTTCCCAATGTTCCGTTCGACGGTTCATGCAACACAAGCAAAAAGCGGAGGTAACCATGTATAGCGACAAAGTGAAAATTTTCTCGGGTTCTTCCAACCCGAAGCTGGCGGAGCGAATTTGCAAAGAGCTTCAAGTGCCTCTCGGCCAGATCAAGCTTTCCCGATTCAAAAGCGGAGAAATTTACTGCCTTTATGAAGAAAGCATCCGGAACTGCGATGTGTTTCTGGTACAGACGTTCTCTCATCCGATCAACGAGCACTTCACGGAGCTTCTTGTGATGATGGATGCGGCGAAGCGGGCATCGGCCAGAACCGTTAACCTTGTCGTCCCTTACTATGGTTATTCCCGTCAAGAGCGCAAGGCGGCGCCGCGAGAGCCGATTTCAGCCAAGCTGGTTGCGGATTTGATGACGACCGCCGGAGCCGACCGCGTGATTACGATCGACTTGCATGCGCCTGCGATCCAAGGCTTCTTCAATATCCCTGTGGATCATCTGACCGCGCTCGACCTGCTGAGCGATCACATCAAGAAAAAGAACATCCCGGACCTCATCGTCGTTTCCCCGGACGCCGGCGGCGTGACAAGAGCGGAGAACCTGGCCAACGTGCTGGAAGCTCCGATTGCCATGATGTTCAAGAAGCGTTACGCGCATAACGAAGCCGTCGTGACCCACGTCATCGGCGATGTCGAAGGCCGTACGCCGGTCATCATCGAGGATCTGATCGACACGGGGACAACGATCGTCAACGTGGTGGAAGGTCTCAAGGAGCGCGGCGCGAACGACGTGTACATTTTGGCGACGCATCCGGTGTTCTCGGGCCCGGCGCTTCAGCGGCTGGACCATCCAAACATCAAGGAAGTCATCATCACCGACTCGATCGCCATTCCGGATGATCATTCGGACCGCTTCAAGGTGCTGTCTGTCGCCCACCTGCTGTCCGATGCGATCCGCATTATCAAAGAAGGCGGTTCCATCAGCTCCCTGTTCAAATACGGCGGAATTTAATACGCACTTCCATGCAACTCCGGCTCCGAAACCTTTACGGTTTTGGGCCGGAGTATGTTATACTTAGGAATCATTAGGTTTCCGGTTTCCCATTCCATGCCGGACGCGTAACGGAGGTGCCTTGATCATGGAGAAGAAACAACGTGTGTCCCCGCCAACCAGCAAGAAAGTCATCCCGATGCATATGGATGCTACGTTCTTTTTCGAAAAAGCCGTTCAGTCCCTGGACCGATATCATTATGATAAGGCATTAAAGTATTTTCGCCGCGCCGCGGAGTATGAGCCGGACAATCCGGTCAACCATTGCAATTTGGCCGGGCTGCTGTCCGAACTCGGGAATTACGAGGAATCGAACCGTATTCTGCAAAATGTGCTCGACCGGATTGACCCGACCATGACCGAATGCTACTTCTATATGGCGAACAATTTCGCCAATATGGAGAATTACGAATCGGCGGAGAAAGCGATCATTCATTATTTGGAGAACGACCCGACAGGGCAATTCCTCGAGGAATCCGAGGAAATGATGGAGCTGCTCAGCTATGAGCTGGACCGGCCGACGAAGCTGACGACCATCAAAAGCCGCGAAGGGTTGTTTGAGCATGACCGGGCGCGCTCTCTGCTCGAAGAAGGACGGTTCGGAGAAGCGGTGCGCATCCTGGAGCGGATCGTCAAGAAGCATCCGGATTTTATGGCGGCGCGCAACAATCTGGCGCTTGCCTACTATTATATGGGCCATTTCGACAAGTCCGTCGACATGATCCGCGAAGTGCTGGAGCTCGAGCCCGGCAACCTGCATGCGTTATGTAATTTGGCTATCTTCTACCAGCATTTCGACGACCGGGAGAAGCTGTCGGAGCTGCTTGAGTTGCTGCGGAAGACGTACCCATTTCACCAGGACCATGTTTTTAAGCTGGCTACCACAATGGGCATTCTGGGGGAGCATGAGAAGGCTTTTTCGCTGTTTAAGCGGCTGCTCAAAACCGGTGAAGCCGGGCAGGACCCGTGTCTGTTTCACTATACAGCGGTGGCGGCCTACAATACGAAGCGTTTCGAGGAAGCCGAGCGTCAGTGGAAGCAAGCCGAGAAGTTCGATCCCGGCTCGGAGATTCCGAAGTTCTATTTGGCGCTCCTGAAGAAGCACCGCGGCGAAGTGGTGAAGCCGTCCATCGGCTATCATTACCACCTGCCCTTCGAAGAGCAATTCAGGGGATTGGAACGCTCCGGCGAGGGGCTGCCGGACAATCTGAAGCGCGACCCGCTCGTCCGTTCTTCCTTCTTCTGGGCGCTGCGGCACGGCGATAACGATACAAAGCTTCAGGTCATTCAGGCCTTCGCCTTGATCGGCGACGATGAGGTGAAGGATGCACTTCGAGAGTTCGTATTGCAGCGGGACGAGGACGATTATCTTAAGAAGGTGGCGCTCTTCGTGCTGCGCAGCATCGGGGTGAAGGAGCCGGTGCCCGCAGTGATCGACGGCAAAGAGCTGGCGGTATCGGCCGTGCCCGTATCGCCGGGCCTGCCCGTGTGGAACCGAAGGTGGCAGACCGTCATGGAGACGGCGCTCCGGCATATGGCCCGCCGCTACGATATGGTGCAGCAGTACGATCTTCAGACACTTTGGGTAGAATATTTAACGCGAGTATTCCCGGATGTGCCCAAGATGACGAAGGTCGAAGGCTGGGCGGCCGCGCTTGAATATTTGACAGCCAAGATGCATCGCAGGCCGATCACGTACCAGGAAGCGGCGGAGCGCTATGACGTATCCGTAGCGACGATCAGCAAGAATGCGAAGCTGATCGATCAAGCCTGCGGACTGAAGGAGAAAATGGACGCCATATTCAGCAAGTTCGGCCCATTGGATTCGCCTAAGGAATAACCGATGGATCGATGCGGCATGAGCTCGCAGCGGTACTCGGGATAGAGACGATAGGAGGAGTAGTGAGATGTATAAAGCAATCGTAATCGGAACGGGCCCGTCCGGGCTGACGGCGGCCATTTATTTGGCGCGCGCTAACCTGAAGCCTTTGGTCATCGAAGGCCCGGAGCCGGGCGGTCAGCTGACCACGACCACGGAAGTGGAGAACTTCCCGGGCTTCCCGGAAGGCATCCTGGGTCCCGAGCTGATGGCTAATATGCGTAAGCAAGCGGAGCGCTTCGGCGCCGAATTCAAGACCGGCTGGGTGAACAGCGTCGATTTGTCGCAGCGTCCGTTCAAGCTCCAAGTGGAGGGCATGGGCGAGCTGGTGGCGGAATCGATTATTATTTCGACCGGCGCATCGGCGAAGCTGCTCGGCATTACCAACGAGAAGGAAAGCATGGGCCGGGGCGTGAGCACCTGCGCTACATGCGACGGCTTCTTCTTCCGCGGCAAAAAGATCATCGTCGTCGGCGGCGGAGATTCCGCGATGGAGGAAGCGAACTTCTTGACGCGGTTCGCGACGGAAGTGAAGCTCGTACATCGCCGTAATGAGCTTCGCGCATCGAAGATCATGCAGGACCGTGCGCGGGAGAACGGCAAAATCACTTGGGGCCTAAACCGCACGCCGCTGGAGGTCATCTCCGGAGATAAGGGCGTAACCGGCCTGAAGGTTAAGAATAACGAAACCGGCGAGGAAGAAATCCTCGAAACCGACGGCATCTTCGTGGCGATCGGGCATAAGCCGAACACGGATTTTCTGGCGGGACAGATCACGACGGACGAGCTGGGCTACATCATCGTGAAGCCGGGCACGACCATGACGAACGTCGAAGGCGTATTCGCCTGCGGCGACGTGCAGGACAGCAAGTACCGGCAGGCGATCACGGCGGCCGGCAGCGGCTGTATGGCGGCACTGGAAGCCGAGAAATTCCTCGACGGCCATATGGTTCATGACTGGAGCAAAACGCTGTAACAGGCGGCAGAGGGCTAATAAAGCGGGTTACCCGGCGACGGGGGCCCGCTTTTATTAATGCCCGGGGAAGCGCAAAGAGCATCCCGGCCGCGCAAGACACGCGGGCCCGGGATGCTCTTCGGTTAGGCATTAACGCTTCGGATACAGCGGATAATCGACCTTGGTCGGCACCTCGATGAGAATGACGCGGGCCGCTTCCGGCGAGCCTTCCAGGGTCACCTCAGTATCCTGATCGGCGCGAAGGAGGGCAAAGCTCTTGTGTGGGAATGCCGTAACGGCGTCCCCCGCGTGCCAAGCCGCGTCTCCGCGAATGGCCAGTGCCGTGAGCGTATGGCCCGCGGGAATCGTATGCGTGAAACGGCCTCCGGAACCCACCTCGACATCCCACATGCGGGCTTCGGCCACAAGCTTGATCGGGGCTTCGCCGCCGATGACCGTCTTCACGGTATAGCCTTCGCCGGAGGTTATCGGGAAGGCCTCATGCTCAAACTGGCTGTAGGTCGGCTGCCGTTTGACCGCTTCCGACAAGTACGGCTCGAACCAAATTTGGAAGCCCTCCATATCCGGGCCGATGAACCGCTCTTCGTGGGATACGCCGGAGCCGGTCTGCATCACTTGGGCGCCGCCCGGACCAACTGTACTGCGGGTGCCCAGCGTATCGCCGTGTTCGGCCGTTCCTTCGACGACATAAGTGATAATTTCAAAGCCTTGATGCGGGTGAAGCCCGATATATCCTTCCTGCTTAGTATGCGCCCAAGCCCAGTAGAACAACGGGCCGACACCCTTCACGACCGAGCCTTCGCCCGGAAAACCGATCGGCTTCTGCTCCGTAATGTTTCCGCCGTCAAAAGCGCCAACGGCCTGCATGGCCGGTGTATATACCATAACTTGCATGTCATTCGCCTCCTAATGATTTCGTATATTGTTCTTGCGCCGCCATGCCGAGCTTCTTGAGCAGCCGTATGGCTTGCTGCCGCTCTTCGGGAGTCAAGCCCTGCACGGCGTTCTCAAGCACCGCTTGATGGCGGGGAAAAGCTTCCTCGATGAGCTTCCGTCCCTTGGGCGTAATCTCCGCGAAGCTGACCCGCCGGTCGTCCCGGCTCGGCGTCCGGACGACCAACTCTTTGCTCGCCAGCTTATCGACCACATAGGTAATATTCCCGCTGGTCATCAAAATTTTGTCGCCGATTTGCTGCAGCGGGTGAGGTCCTTTATGGTACAGAAGCTCTAGCACCCCGTACTCGGTCGGGTTCAGCCCGCTGAGGCGGATATCCCGGAAGGCATGAGCGCTCACCCATTGCGAAGCGCGGGACAGTACGACGAACAGATGAAGCGCGTCGTTCTTTGGCGTTGTCACCGGCAGCCCCCTTTCGGTTAAATCTTAATATTAAGATAAATCATTCGTTAACAAAAATCAAGTCACTTACTAAAAGTTAACCAAAATAAATGGCTACGCCGTCCTTGTCTTACAAGGACCAGCGCGTTTATCAAGGTTGATGCGAAGCTATAAGCCACGAAAAACTTATAAATTTTTATCAACTTAAAAAAGATTGCCTACACCTGTAAAAATCCCGATTCTTCGCGGATCGGGGCCTTCTTCGTTTATTCATCGAAGCGGCATAATTAATTTTTGGTCAACCTCCGGGATACTAAATGTCCCGCCCCGATCCTGCGGGAGCCTGCGCCAAATCTGGTTTTTTCCTCCGTCCGCCGGATGCCCCGACTGTCTTGACCTACGGTTTGGGTTGCCTTATAGTGGGGTAAGGAGCATTTGTCTCATACGTAAACCAATAATGACATATAGGCAGGCGTCAAGCGCCGCTGAACTATCGGTAGAGGTGAACAATCGGAATGACAGACCAAGTGTATGTAGGTGTCGATTTAGGCGGTACTACGATTAAAGTGGGATTGTGCGATCCGCAGGGCAAGCTTCTGCAAACCTACGAAGGCCCGACGGGGACCGAGCACGGCGCCGATGTGGTGCTCGAGAATATTGCGCAATATGTGCGCAAGTTAGTGTCCGAATCCCCTTACACGTGGGAACAGGTAGCCGGAATCGGGGCCGGAATCGCTGGGTTCATGGACATTCCGGAGGGCTTCGTCAAGTTGTCCCCGAATCTGGGCTGGCGCAATGTGCCGGTGAAGAAGATTCTCGAGGAGAAGCTCGGAAAGACCGTGAAAATCGACAATGACGCCAATGTGGCGGCGCTCGGAGAAGCATGGAGCGGCGCCGGCGCGGGCATTCCGAACGTCGTGTGCTATACGCTCGGCACGGGTGTAGGCGGAGGCATCATTATCAACGGCCGCATTTATCAAGGCTATAGCGGTATGGCCGGCGAGCTCGGCCATATGATCGTCGTACCGGATCTTGAAGCTATCGACTGCGGATGCGGCAAAAAAGGCTGTCTCGAGACGGTATCGTCCGCAACGGGCATTATCCGGATGGCCAAGGAAGCGGTTGAGCGCGGCGAGCATACTTCACTGGCCTTGGTCGAGAACATTATGGCCAAGGATGTGTTCGATGCCGCCAAGACGGGCGACGAGGTCAGCCTGCGCATTATTAACCGTGCGGCCATGTATATCGGCAAGTCGATGGCTGCGGTATCCGTCGTCATCAATCCGCAGCGTTATATTGTAGGCGGAGGCGTCTCTAAGGCGGGAGACATTCTGTTCGATGCCATTCGCAAGTATTATGAGGATTCCACTCAGGAGACGGCCAAAGAAGGCGTCGATATCGTTCCGGCCGTACTCGGCAACGATGCGGGCGTCGTCGGCGCAGCCGGGCTAAATCTTCACGGGTAACAGATAGAGTACGAAATCAAGGATAACGAGGAGTGAGAAACCATGGAAGAAGCGCATTCCCTCGGGAAGCTGGTCATCATTACGGGCATGTCCGGGGCCGGCAAAACGATCGCCGTTCAGAGCTTGGAGGACTTGGGCTTTTTCTGCGTGGATAACCTCCCCCCGGTTCTGATCCCCAAATTTGCCGAGCTGATCGAGCAGTCCAAGGGCCGGATCGGCAAAGTGGCGCTCGTCATCGACCTTCGCGGACGCGAATTTTTCACTTCGCTCTCGGAGTCGCTTCGTTATCTGGATGAGAACTACACGCTGACCTACGAGATCCTGTTCCTCGACGCTACGGATTCCGTTCTCGTCCAGCGTTATAAGGAAAGCCGGCGCAAGCATCCGCTCGCGCCTACGGAAGGGCCTCTGGAGGGCATCCACCAAGAGCGTACGCTGCTCGAAGAGCTAAAGGGGCTGGCTACGCAGGTCATCGACACCAGCAGTCTGAAGCCGGCTCAGCTGAAGGAGCGCATCATCTCCCGGTTCAACAATTCGGGTGGCGGCGGCATTGCGATCAATGTCATCTCCTTCGGGTTCAAATACGGCGTGCCGATCGATGCGGATCTTATCTTTGACGTCCGCTTCCTGCCCAATCCGCATTATATCGAACAGCTGCGCCCAAACACCGGTCTCGATCCTGACGTGTATGAATATGTCATGAAGTGGGCGGAGACGCAGGAGTTCCTGGTGAAGCTGCTGGATATGCTGCATTTCCTAGTGCCTCAGTATAAGAAGGAAGGCAAGAGCCAGGTCGTCATCGGTATCGGCTGCACCGGAGGAAAGCACCGCTCCGTGGCTATTGCGGAATATCTCGGCAAGGTGCTTGGAAACAGCGAAACGGAGGTTGTCCGCGTCAGTCACCGCGACTCGGAACGCGATCGGGTAGAGGTGAGGCGATGACCCTTCCGCAAGACAGAGAAAATTATAAGCCCCGCATCGTCGTGATCGGCGGGGGTACGGGATTGTCCGTCATGCTCCGCGGTTTGAAGCAGAAACCGGTGGATATTACGGCGATCGTGACCGTAGCCGATGACGGGGGCAGCTCAGGTATTCTCCGCTCGGAGCTGGCGATGGTGCCTCCGGGCGATATCCGCAACGTACTGACCGCCTTGTCGGACGTCGAGCCGCTGCTGACGAGGCTGCTGGAATACCGTTTCGAGAAGGGGAACGGTTTAGCCGGCCACAGTTTGGGCAACCTAATGTTGGCGGCGATGCGCGATATTACAGGCGACTTCGTTACCGGGGTGCGGGAGCTGAGCCGCGTCTTCGCTGTTCAGGGTCGGGTGCTCCCGGCGGCCAACCACCCGATCGTGCTGAAGGCGCTTATGGAGGACGGCTCCACCGTCGAGGGGGAGTCCAAGATTCCGAAGGCCGGCGGCGTCATCAAACGCGTTATGATCGAGCCTGAGGATGCTTCGCCCTTGCCCGAAGCGCTCGAGGCGCTGGAACGGGCGGACGCGATTCTGGTCGGTCCCGGCAGCTTGTACACGAGCATACTGCCCAATCTGCTCGTGAAGGAAATCGCGGAGGCGGTCGTGCAGTCCGATGCGCTGAAGATTTTCATCTGCAATGTCATGACGCAGCCCGGCGAAACGGACGATTACAAGGTCAGCGACCATTTGAAAGCGGTTCGCGACCACGTAGGCCACGATTTGTTCGATTACGTCATCGTCAACAACGGAGAAATTCCGGAGCAGGTGCAGAATCTGTATGCGGAGCAGGGCGCGAGGGTCGTCCATTTGGATCTGGATGAAGTAACGAAGCAGGGCTACAAAGTCATCGCCGACCGGCTGGTGCTCTTCCGCACGTATTTGCGGCATGACGCCGATAAGCTGAGTCAGCATATTTATCAACTGGTGGAGAGCTGGATGTTCAAGAAGAGGTGATTCCCATGTCCTTCGCCGCCCAAACGAAGAAAGAGCTTACGATGATCGAGACCGATTCCTGCTGCGAGATGGCGGAGCTGTCGGCGCTGATCCGGATGAACGGAGCGGTGCAGTTGACGTCGCAGAAGATCGTGCTCGATATTTCCACGGAGAATGCTGCCATTGCCAGAAGAATTTATTCGCTGCTCAAAAAGACGTTCAAGGTGCACACGGAGCTGCTCGTCCGCAAGAAGATGCGGCTGAAGAAAAACAACGTGTACATCGTCCGCGTACCGAGCCAGGTGCAGGATATTTTGTCTAAGCTTCATATCGTCTCCGAAGGCTTCAACTTCACGGACGGCATCGAGCCGACAATTATCCGCAAGGCGTGCTGCAAGCGGGCTTACCTGCGCGGCGCCTTCCTTGCCGGGGGATCGGTCAACAATCCGGAAGGCTCCTCCTATCATCTCGAAATTTCGTCGATGTATGAGGAGCATTGCCAGGAGCTGTGCAAGCTGGCGAACGAATTCGATCTGAACGCCCGGTGCATCGAACGCAAGAAGGGCTTCGTCTTCTATATCAAGGAAGGCGAGAAAATCATTGAGTTTCTCAGTCTGATCGGAGCGCACCAGGCGCTGTTCCGGTTCGAGGACGTCCGGATCATGAAGGACATGCGTAATTCGGTCAACCGGCTCGTCAACTGCGAGACGGCGAACCTGAACAAGACGATCGGGGCGGCCGTCCGGCAGATCGACAACATCCGTCTGCTGCAGAAGGAGATCGGCCTGAACAACTTGCCCGAGAAGCTGCGCGAGGTCGCGGAAATTCGGCTGCAGCATCCCGATATGAATCTCAGTGAGGTGGGCGGACTGCTCAAGGGCAGCGTGAGCAAGTCGGGCGTCAACCACCGTCTTCGCAAAATCGATGAACTGGCGGAGAAGCTGAGGAAATCTTGATTGGACGTCAAGTCAAATATAGATTTTTTGTGTAATTTCTCAATTTTTCTAGTGCAATCTGCCGAAAAATGCTATAATGTTTTAAAAATCGCTTTTTTAGGGCGTTCTGCCCTTTAATTATTATTGGAATTCAAAGATTTAGGGGGTAATGGTTGCATGTCGAGACGCCCAGTAGTCGTCAAATTGAAAACAGGCCTTCATGCTAGACCGGCGGCATTGTTCGTTCAGGAAGCGAATAAATTCTCTTCGGAGATCTTCGTGGAGAAGGACGAGAAGAAGGTGAATGCCAAGAGTATTATGGGTATTATGAGCTTGGCTATCAGCACGGGTACGGAAGTTCACATCAGTGCAGAGGGTTCGGACGCCGAGCAGGCTGTAAACGCTTTAGTCACACTCGTCAGTAAAGAAGAACTGGAGAACCAGTAACACCCGCCGCGGGCTTCCGATATGGAAGCTTTTTTCTTTTTTTGAGGGGCCGAAATAGCGAACGATATTCACGAAAGGTATAAAATGACATCCGGTCATTTCTACGCAACCTTTTTTTGCCGCGCGCGTCTATATTGTCGTGTCTGCAAAGGGAGAAGGTTGTTTGCCACCTTTTTCTTGGGTTCTCGCAAGTAAAGAAAGAGGAGTAGAGAGATGAAACGGATGAAGAAAGAACTGGCCTTATTGCTTATTTTTACCATGCTGCTGTCGTTTACCGGTCTGACTCCGGCTTCGGCCGATCAAGAAACGCCGATGTCCTCCAGCACCACCTATGTGATGCTGTACATCGATAAGCCGGATGCCTTCGTCAACAATAAGAAAGTGACGCTGGATGCTCCGGCAACGATTTTGAAGGAAAAAACCTTTGTGCCTGCAAAGTTTCTCGGCGACACCTTCGGGATGAAGGTCGAATGGAACGACAAGACGCGCCAGATCACCATGGAAACGCCGACGGCCAAGATCATGCTGGATCCCGACAATAAATCCGTATGGATTAATGGCTATTGGCAGAGCTTTGATACGGCGGCCGCCATCATCAACGGAAGGCTGATGATCAAGCTGACGTGGCTTGCCGATTACATGGGGGCCAAGTATACGTACAACGATGAGCTTCGTCGTGTCGAAGTGCTGCATGTGAAGCCGCAGAAAGGCATCTACAACCCGAATTCCGGCAACTCCAGGCCGGTGGCGAAGTTTACCTTTGCCAAGGACAGCTACAAAATCGGCGAGCCGGTCAAGTACGTCGATCTGAGTTACGACCCGGATGCCGAAGGCATTGTGAATTATCAATGGACCGGTAAGCAGGAAGCGTTCTTTACTCCCGGTACATACCCGATTTCACTCGTCGTATCGGATGCCCACGGCAATAAGAGCGATGTGTATACCCGCAACCTTGTGATTACGAATGACACATACCTGGATAATGTGGAATATCCGATTTACATGAAACCGGTGGGCTCCTACATCAAGACGGACTGGAGCACGCTCTGGGGCAAGTTCTGGGAGCTGCCGCAGCTGACGAAGCAAGTGACCGAGGACCGCTCCCGCAAGCTGCTCGTGAGCGACAGCCCGGAAGAGTTTACGGAGAAAGGCATCCTGTATCAGGATGAAGTGGAAGGCAAGGGGCGCCTGTATGCGGATCACGTCAATGGAACGCAGCAGAAGCTCACGATGGCGATTCTGGCCAAGAACATGACCGATAAGCCGGTGACGGTGAAGACGACCAACAAAGGCGAAGTGTGGCCTTCCGTGTACGCGAACCTGATCGGCAATGAAGCGACGGTGGATTTCCTCTTAAATGATCCGCACGACGAGTCATTCACGATTCCGCCGAAGCAAACGTTCGTTTACAAGCAAATGCCGGATTTCTATCCGGGGCAAGGCGTAAACCTGTTCTATGACGTCGAGACCGACGGCAAGGTCCAGTTCTCGTTCGTAGCCGATACGGAAATATCGCAGAACTCGGCGCTCCTGCCGCTGCTTGCTTTCAACGGCCATGTGCGCGGTACGTTCCCGGTCTCGCAGGTGAATTGGAACATCGATGCGACGAACTTCAACAAGCCGTCCCGGATCATCATCGGCGACGGACAGACGGACCCGTTCCAGCCCGGCAACGATCCCATGCGCAAGCTGGACGTGAAGAATGAAGGCAACTACGGAGTCGTGTACAAAATCCATGCCGATAAGCCGCGGAAGATGGCGGTGATGATTCTGGCGATGGGCGGCATCTTCAAGGGGCCGTTCAAGATCAACGGCGACATGCGTCTCGTACCGCAATCCGGCGTGCTGACGGCATTCGACGGCATGCAGATTCTCGCTAAGACGACGGGCAAAGAGGATGCCCTCGATATAGAGTTCAGCCCGCCGGCGGGCTCCGCTTTCCCGATTGAGCTGATCTTCTATCCGCTGGACGATAGAGAAACCCATTAGGCCCGCGCAGGTCCCTTCCCCGCTGCAGTTTACGGCGGCGGAGGAGGCCTTTTTTTTGTATGTATGCAAAAAGCCCTGCCTTCACCGGATTGGCCGGTCAGGCAGGGCTTTGTTGTTCATATGATCGTTTACACGCGTTCGATCACTTTATCGATCAAGCCGTATTCACGGGCTTCCTCGGCGGACATGAAGTTGTCGCGGTCGGTATCCTTCTCGATGCGCTCGAACGACTGCCCAGTACGCTCCGCAAGGATTGTGTTCAGCTTGTCGCGCAGCTTGAGGATGCGCTTCGCGCGAATCTCGATGTCGCTGGCTTGGCCTTCGGCGCCGCCCAGCGGCTGGTGAATCATGACTTCGCTGTTCGGCAGTGCGAATCGCTTGCCCTTCGCGCCTGCGGCCAGCAGGAATGCGCCCATCGAAGCGGCCATGCCCACGCAGATCGTGGAGACGTCCGGCTTAATGAACTGCATCGTGTCATAAATCGCCATCCCGGAAGTAATGGAGCCTCCTGGGCTGTTAATGTACAAGCTAATGTCTTTGTCCGGATCCGTTGCGGCCAGGAACAGCATCTGCGCGATGATCGAATTGGCTACAACATCGTTAATTCCGCTGCCAAGAAAAATGATGCGGTCCTTCAGCAAACGCGAGTAAATATCGTAGGCGCGTTCCCCTCTAGCGTCCGGTTCGACTACCATAGGTATAAAACTCATAAGCTGCAGCCTCCTTTATTTAAAACTATAACCATAATAGCGGAAAAACAACCAAAGGTCAAGAAAGGTCAAACCAATAAAATAAAAAAATCGATTTCTCAAGAAACCGACTCGTTGTTGTTGTGTGTATGGCGCGCCCGTAAGGAATCGAACCTTAATCTCAGGCTCCGGAGGCCTACGTCATATCCATTGGACCACGGGCGCAAATTCATATTTATTTGGGACAGCAAAAGTAATTATAATCGAACGTCCGCCAAAAAGCAACTGTTCAATACAACCTTTTTTTGGATCGGCCGGGAGCGGCCGTTTCGCCGCGGCCGGACTGGATTTACGTTTGAATGTCCTATATACGGGCATCCTAATGGCGGTTTGAAAATAAGCATGAAAATGGTCTGTCGCTCTCTTGATGAATGGTGGCGGTTAAGTTATAATAAAGTCATCTAAGTGACAGCTTAGCTATTTTTTTGGAGCATGTGGGACTTAAAATGCAATGCCGGGACGAAATATGTCCATGATTAATGGGAGACTTGACCATGAGAGAAATCCTCGACATTCAAAAGCAGCTGGTGCCGGACCTGCTGGACGCGATGAAGAAGCGCTATACGATTCTTCACCATATCCTGGTTTCCGGAATCGTAGGCCGCAGAACGCTGGCGGTATCCTTAAATACGACGGAACGGATTCTGCGGGCCGAGGTGGACTTTCTCAAGGAACAGGGGCTCATTGATGTGGAGGTATCCGGAATGAGAGTCAGTGCGGCGGGCAAACAGCTGCTCGAAAGCATTGAACCGCTCGTGAAGGATTTGTTCGGGCTCACGGAGCTGGAGGAACGGATTCGTTCCCACTTCGGACTGAAGCATGTGGTCATCGTACCCGGGGATTCGGATGTTTCCCCGCACACGAAGAAGGAGCTCGGCCGCGCAGGCGCTTCGATGCTCCGCAAGTTCGTGGCGGATGATGAAATCATCGCCGTAACGGGCGGATCCACGATGGCGGAGGTCGCCACGCATCTCACCGCTTCAAGCTCGCTGAAGGGCTGCTGGTTCGTTCCGGCCCGTGGCGGACTGGGAGAGAGCGTAGAGCTGCAGGCGAACACGATCGCCTCCACGATGGCGAAGAAGACCGGCGGACGCTACCGTCTGCTGCACGTTCCGGACCATCTCGGAGAAGATGCCTATCAGTCGCTGATGCAGGACTCCAGCATTGCCGAGATCATCGAATTCATCCGCAGCGCGCGGATGGTCGTTCACGGCATAGGAGAGGCTATGGTAATGGCCAGACGGCGGAAGGTAGACCCCGAGACGACGGAGCATCTCAGAGAAGACGGAGCGCTGGCAGAGGCGTTCGGGTACTATTTTGACCGGGACGGAAACATTCTGCACAAAATGCCGACGATCGGGCTGCGCATCGAGGATATTCACGGCATGGACGCCGTGATCTGTATCGGCGGCGGGAAGAGCAAGGGCGAGGCCATTGCGGCCGTGCTGCGGCACGGACACGAGGATGTCCTGATCACCGACGAAGCCGCGGCGAAGGTCGTTGTCGAAAGCTTGCCATCTTGACGGGCTTATGCCTGTCTTGACATAAAAACTTATTTTTTAGGAGGCTACTCACATGGTAAAAGTAGGTATTAACGGTTTTGGACGCATTGGTCGTAACGTATTCCGCGCAGCTCTGAACAATCCGGATGTTGAAATCGTAGCGATCAACGACCTGACGGACGTAAAAACGCTGGCTCACCTGCTCAAATACGACACGACGCATGGCCGTCTGAACGCTACCGTAGAAGCTACGGAAGGCGCGCTGATCGTTAACGGCAAATCCGTTAAAGTATTCGCCGAGCGCAATCCGGAAAACCTCCCTTGGGCTGCAAACGGCGTTGAAATCGTCGTTGAATCCACGGGTATCTTCACTGCCAAAGAAAAAGCTTCTCTTCACCTGAAAGGCGGCGCGAAGAAAGTAGTTATCTCCGCTCCGGCTACAGACGAAGACATTACGATCGTTCTCGGCGTAAACGAAGACAAATACGATCCGGCTCAACATACGATCATCTCCAACGCTTCTTGTACGACGAACTGCTTGGCTCCTTTTGCGAAAGTTCTGAACGAAAAGTTCGGTATCGTCAAAGGCATGATGACGACGGTTCACTCCTATACGAACGACCAGCAAGTGCTCGACTTGCCGCATAAAGACCTGCGCCGTGCCCGTGCCGCTGCGGAAAACATCATTCCGTCCACGACCGGTGCCGCTAAAGCCGTTTCCCTTGTACTGCCTGAGCTGAAAGGCAAATTGAACGGTATGTCTTTCCGCGTGCCTACGCCGAACGTATCCGTTACGGATCTCGTTGCCGAGCTGAAAGTGAACGTTACGGTTGACGAAGTGAACGCGGCTCTGAAAGCTGCTGCAGAAGGCCCGCTGAAAGGCATCTTGAACTACACGGAAGAGCCGCTCGTATCCAGCGACTTCAACGACGACCCTGCTTCCTCCACGATTGACGCGCTGTCCACGATGGTCGTAGGCGACAACATGGTGAAAGTCGTTTCATGGTACGACAACGAGTGGGGCTACTCCAACCGCGTAGTGGATCTGGTTGCATTTATCGCGAAAAAAGGACTGTAAAATAGATAAAAAATTGTGGTTGTGATCTCCGAAGCGTCATAAAAGCACGATGTACCAAGCAAAGGAGTATGTACCTCCGGGCTCTGTTGAAATTGGATTCTTTTGAATAAACGGATCGCAGTATGAATCCAATTTCAAAGGATCCTCGCTGGCGCTCTCCGGTACATACTCCATTGCACTAACGTGCTTTATGACAAAGCCAAGGATCAAAACCACAATTTTTTATGTGGATAGGAGTAAAAAATAAAGAAACCCGGGAGGCGATGGCAGGATGAATAAGAAAAGTGTTCGTGACGTGGAAGTAAGCGGGAAAAGAGTGTTTGTGCGCGTCGATTTCAACGTGCCGCTCGAGAACGGCAAAATTACCGACGACACGCGGATCCGCGAGACGCTGCCGACGATCAAGTATTTGACCGAGCGCGGAGCGAAAGTGATTCTGGCGAGCCACCTGGGACGTCCGAAGGGCGGAGTCGTTGAAGAGATGCGTTTGACTCCTGCGGCGGAGCGTTTGTCCGAGCTGCTCGGCAAGCCGGTAGCTAAAGCAAACGAAGCGATCGGCGACGCGGTGAAGGCGCAGGTGGCTGCGCTGAACGACGGCGACGTGCTGCTGCTCGAGAACGTGCGTTTCTACGCGGGCGAAGAGAAGAATGATCCGGAGCTGGCGAAGGCTTTTGCCGAACTCGCGGACCTGTACGTGAACGACGCCTTCGGCGCGGCCCACCGGGCGCACGCGTCGACGGAAGGCATCGCGCATCACCTGCCGGCCGTATCCGGCCTTCTGATGGAGAAGGAGCTGGAGGTGCTGGGCAAGGCGCTGAACAACCCGGACCGTCCGTTCACGGCGATCGTAGGCGGCGCGAAGGTGAAGGACAAAATCGCCGTCATCGAGAAGCTGATCGAAATCGCAGATAACATCATCATCGGCGGAGGCTTGTCTTACACCTTCTTCAAAGCCAAAGGCTATGAAATCGGCAAATCCCTCGTGGACAACGACCGTCTGGAGCTCGTTCAAGAGTTCGAGCGCAAGGCGAAGGAAAAAGGTGTCAACTTCCTGCTTCCGGTCGATATCGTTGTCGGTGACGATTTCTCTCCGAAAGCGAACTCGAAAATCGTTCCTGTCGACGGCATCCCGGCAGATTGGGAAGGCTTCGATATCGGACCGGAAACCCGTAAAATCTATGCGGACGTCATCAGAAACTCCAAGCTGGTCGTGTGGAACGGACCGATGGGCGTATTCGAGCTCGAGCCGTTCAAGAACGGAACTCAAGCAGTGGCGGAAGCTTGCGCGGAAACAAGCGGCTATACGGTCATCGGCGGAGGCGACTCGGCGGCAGCGGTTGAGAAATTCCACCTTGGCGACAAGATGGACCACATCTCCACCGGCGGCGGCGCATCCCTGGAATTCATGGAAGGCAAGGCGCTTCCCGGCGTCGTTGCCCTGAACGATAAATAAGGAGGCCCGGAATCGATGCGGAAACCGGTCATTGCAGGCAACTGGAAAATGTTCAAAACCGTTCAGGAGGCCGTGTCCTTCGTGAACGAAGTGAAGGGCAAAGCGGAAGTGGACGGCGTGGAGAGCGTGATCTGCGCTCCGTTCACGAACCTTCCTGCCCTTGTCGAAGCGGTTAAAGGCACTTCTCTCAAAATCGGCGCGCAAAACCTGCACTTCGAGGACAGCGGCGCGTTCACCGGCGAAATCAGCGGCGTCATGCTGAAGGACCTGGGCGTAGACTACGTCATCATCGGGCATTCGGAGCGCCGGGCTTATTTTGCCGAGACGAACGAAATTGTCGGTAAAAAAGTGCACGCCGCGTTCAAGCACGGCCTGACTCCGATCGTCTGCGTCGGCGAGAAGCTCGAAGAACGTGAAGCGGGCCAAACGAAAGAGGTTTGCAAGGTGCAAACCGAAGCGGCTTTTGCCGGGCTGTCAGCTGAGCAGGCGGCTCAAGTGATCGTAGCTTACGAGCCGATCTGGGCGATCGGCACGGGCAAATCCTCGACCGCTAAGGACGCTAACGAAGTCATCGGCTTCATCCGCCAGCAGATCGCTGGCTTGTACAACGCCGACGTGGCGGGCGCAGTCCGCATTCAATACGGCGGCAGCGTGAAGCCGAACAACATTGCCGAGTACATGCAGCAATCCGAGATCGACGGTGCGCTCGTAGGCGGCGCCAGCCTGGAGCCGGCTTCCTACATCGCCCTGGTTGAGGGGGCCAAGTAAGATGGCCAGACCTAAACCGGTTGCGCTTATTATTTTGGACGGGTTCGGACTTCGCGGGGATGTGCAGGGCAATGCGGTAGCGCAGGCGAATAAACCGAACTACGACCGTTATTGGGAAACGTATCCGCATACGACGCTGACGGCCTGCGGCGAAGCGGTAGGATTGCCGAAAGGCCAAATGGGCAACTCCGAGGTCGGCCATCTGAATATCGGCGCAGGACGGATCGTTTATCAGGATCTGACCCGGATCTCGAAGTCGATTCGCGACGGCGAGTTCTTTGAGAACGAGACGATTCTCGGAGCCATCCGCCACGCGCAAACGAATGGCAAGAAGCTGCATCTGTACGGCCTGCTGTCGGACGGCGGCGTACACAGCCATATCGAGCACTTGTTCGCATTGCTTGAGGTGTGCAAGAAAGAAAACTTCCACGAAGTGTACATTCATGCGTTCCTGGACGGCCGCGACGTTGCGCCGGACAGCGCCGTGAAATACATGGACCAGCTAGTGTCCAAAATCCAAGAGCTTGGCGTAGGCAAAATCGCAACGGTCCAAGGCCGTTACTATGCGATGGACCGCGACAAGCGTTGGGAGCGTACGGAGAAATCCTACCGCGCTATGGTGTATGGCGAAGGCCCTCATTACACCGATCCGCTCAAAGCGATCAAGGAATCGTATGAGAAATCGGTATTCGATGAGTTCGTCATGCCGACCGTTATCGTAGAGGACGGCGACAAGCCGGTAGGCCTCGTGGAATCGGGCGATGCGGTCATCTTCTTCAACTTCCGTCCCGACCGCGCAATCCAGCTGTCCCAAGTGTTCACGAACAGCGACTTCCGCGGCTTCGACCGGGGGGACAAGTTCCCGCAGGGCTTGTACTACGTATGTCTCACGCTGTTCAGCGAATCCGTCGACGGATTTGTTGCCTATAAACCGAAGAACCTGGATAACACGCTCGGCGAGGTGCTGGTACAGAACAACCTGAAGCAGCTCCGCATTGCCGAGACGGAGAAATATCCGCACGTGACGTTCTTCTTCAGCGGCGGGCGCGACGTCGAGCTTCCGGGCGAGACGCGTATCCTGATCAACTCGCCGAAGGTCGCGACTTATGACTTGAAGCCGGAGATGAGCGCTTACGAGGTGGCGGCTGCAGCCGTAGCCGAGATCGAAGCGGAGCGTCAGGACGTGATCATTCTCAACTTCGCGAATCCGGACATGGTCGGCCACTCGGGCCTTCTCGAGCCGACGGTCAAGGCGATCGAAGTAACGGATGCTTGCCTTGGTCAAGTGGTAGAAGCCATCCTGGCCAAAGGCGGCGTGGCCCTGATCACGGCGGATCACGGCAATGCCGACGTCGTTACGAATCCGGACGGCACGCGCAACACGGCGCATACGACGAATCCGGTACCTTTTATTGTTACGGACAAACATGTTACACTTAGAACCGATGGCATTCTGGCGGATATCGCTCCGACCATGCTGCAGTTTCTGAGCGTGAGCCAGCCGGAAGAAATGACGGGCAAAACGATCATTGCTTCCCGTGTTTAAGGTTTGCCTAATCTGAGTAAAAATGAGAAGGAGTGTTATTCAGACATGACAATTATCTCTAATGTATATGCTCGCGAAGTATTGGACTCCCGCGGTAACCCGACGGTAGAGGTGGAAGTGTTCCTGGAATCCGGCGCGCGCGGCCGCGCAATCGTGCCTTCCGGTGCATCGACAGGCGCATACGAAGCCGTTGAGCTTCGCGACGGGGACAAATCCCGTTACCTCGGCAAAGGCGTGCTGAAGGCCGTCGAGAACGTGAACGATACGATCGCTCCTGAAATCATCGGTATGAACGCGCTCGACCAAGTCGGCATCGACAACAAAATGATCGAGCTCGACGGTACGCCGAACAAAGCGAACCTGGGCGCGAACGCGATCCTGGCCGTATCTATGGCTGTAGCCCGCGCTGCGGCTGAAGCTCTGGATATCCCTCTGTACGTCTACCTCGGCGGATTCAACGCGAAGCAGCTGCCTGTACCGATGATGAACATCATCAACGGCGGCGCGCATGCGGACAATAACGTCGACGTGCAAGAGTTCATGGTCCTGCCGGTAGGCGCACCTTCCTTCAAGGAAGCGCTCCGTACGGGCGCTGAAATCTTCCACAGCCTGAAATCCGTTCTGAAGGAAAAAGGCCTGAACACCGCAGTTGGCGACGAAGGCGGCTTCGCGCCGAACCTGGGCTCCAACGAAGAAGCGATCCAAACGATCATCACCGCGATCGAGCGCGCTGGCTACAAGCCGGGCGTAGACGTATTCCTCGGTATGGACGTTGCCTCCACTGAGTTCTTCAAGGACGGCAAATACCACCTCGAAGGCGAAGGCAAATCCTACACTTCCGCAGAGTTTGTTGACTTCCTGGCGGCTTGGGTAGACAAGTACCCGATCCTCACCATCGAAGACGGCTGCTCCGAAGACGACTGGGAAGGCTGGAAGCTGCTGACCGAGAAGCTCGGAAACAAAGTTCAGCTCGTAGGCGACGACCTGTTCGTAACGAACACCAACCGCCTGTCCCAAGGTATTGAGCAAAACATCGGCAACTCGATCTTAGTTAAAGTAAACCAAATCGGTACGCTGACGGAAACGTTCGACGCGATCGAAATGGCAAAACGCGCTGGCTATACGGCGGTTATTTCCCACCGTTCCGGCGAGAGCGAAGACAGCACGATCGCCGACATCGCGGTTGCTACCAACGCCGGCCAAATCAAAACCGGCGCGCCGTCCCGTACGGACCGCGTAGCGAAGTACAACCAATTGCTCCGCATCGAAGACCAACTCGCCAGCGTAGCCCAATACGCAGGCAAAAAAGCGTTCTACAACCTCAAGAACTTTAAATAATATAGTATATATTTAGTCCGTTTTTATTGGTTTTGACCCCGGTCCGGGTAAGTGGAGGACAGAGTAAGCCCCGGAGAGTTTACGTACCGCATTTGAAATCAGGTTACTACCGCAGCTTAGTTATAATAAAAGAAACCTGATTTCAAGAGCGGGCGGAGGGGCTTACTGCTGTTGGGAACGGTTTGGGACCAATAAAAATCATTTAAAACGGACGTCGCCCCCGGAGGGATCTTATGAGTAACCTGATAAAGACTATACTATTTCTGGTGGTATCGGCTTTTCTTACGCATTTGATTCCCTTTAGCGATTTCTTCCGCAATCTGGATACGATGATTCATGAATTCGGCCACGCGGCGGTCACCCTGCTCTTATCGGGCAAGGTGATGTACATCGAGCTCTTCTCGAACCACAGCGGAGTGACCTACTCCCAAGTGACGAGACACTGGAGCTTGATCCCGATCGCGCTGGCCGGATACATGACCGCGTCCTTGTTTGCGGTTTTTTTGTTCCGTCAGCGGGCGAAGGGCCGCCAGCGGTTCGGCCTTCAGGTCATGACGGTGATCGCCATCGTTGCGCTAGCCTTCTTCATCCGCAACGAGTTCGGGGTCATGTGGGTACTCGGCTTCATCGTGCTGAACACGGTCATGCTGACCTTCATGCCGCGCTGGTTATGCGATTTGTACTATTTGCTGGTGGCGTTCCTGACCTTGGAGGAATCGGTGTTCGGCCCGTTCTCCCTGATCCTGTACGCGCTGCAGGACCCGGCTCAGGCGGGCGATGCCACGAATCTGGCCAAGGTGACGCCTATTCCGTCCGTCGGCTGGGCCGTATTCTTCACGCTGTTCGCCCTCTGGTGCGCGATGCGTGCGCTGAGGTGGTTTTTCAGCGGGCGCCAACGGTCTCCGCAAGCGGGGAGAGATACAGCGTATCGCCGGCAATACGAGGACTAATCTATGCGGCCATACTGATACCGAAAGGTTTGTCAGTATGGTTTTTTTATGGTATAATACACATGCTGTCTGTTCTCGGACAAGCGCAAGATGATTTTCCGCAGGAGGTGGAAGGATGGAATTAGCATTGAAGATTATACTGGTGATCGCTTCGCTCGGCTTGATTGCGGCGGTATTGCTGCAGCCAGGGAAAAGCGCAGGCTTATCCGGTGCCATCTCCGGGGGTGCGGAGCATCTGTTCGGGAAGCAGAAGGCGCGCGGCTTGGAACTGTTCTTGTCCCGTCTGACGATGGGTCTTGCAGCGGTGTTCTTTATTTTGGCGCTTGTTGTAGCTTTCGTAGTCAAAGCCCACTAAATCATAAAAAGGTGACAGCAGGGGAATGATACTCCTGCTGTTTTTTTATATTGCGGGTAACGGGGGCGGGGATCATGACACGATTATACAAATCAACGGAGCCTTTCGTATTCGAGGGAGCGGGAGAAACGGCATCGACCGAGCTGCTGATGATCCATGGATTTACCGGATCGCCGTCGGAATTCCGCAGGTTGGGCTATTACATGAACGATCTCGGGTACACCGTTCGCGCAGTGCTGCTGCCGGGGCACGGGACAACGCCGGAGGACATGATCCGCACGGGCTGGGACGATTGGTGGGGTCATGTCCTGGATACGTATGACGCGATCCGCGACCGGGAGCGTAAACGGATTATCGCCGTCGGCCATTCCATGGGCGGCCTGCTCGCCCTGAAGCTGTCGATGGACCGGAAGCTGGACGGGGTCATTTCGCTGGCGTCACCGGTGTTTCTGACCAGCCGCAAAACGATTCTCGCGGTGCTGCTGCAATTTTTCATCAAATATGTCGATAAAAAACCTACGGCGGCCGCTCATCTGCTGGAAGAGGCTTGTACATACGAAAAAGCGCCCCTGCCGTGCGTTGTCGCCTTAAGAAAGCTGCTTAAGCTGGTGAAATCCAGTTTAAATCAAGTTAAGGCGCCTGTAATGGTTGCCCAGGGGGAGCGCGATGGGCTTGTGCTGCCAAGAAGCGCTGAATACATTTATGGTCATGTGTCGTCTCCCTTCCGGGAATTGGCGTATTATCCGAAGACGTCGCACGCGATTCTGCTCGATGAGGAACGGGATCAGGTATACGAAGACATCCATAGGTTCATCCTGAAATTAGAGCAACTCGGGGCATGGGAACAGGCGGCGGCGGCCTGCTCGCCATAATTATATAGTAATAATGAATATTTAGACGAAAAGGCAGGTGAGTTAACCGAAATGGTAACTAAAGAAGAAGTAATTGATTTTATGAAAGAAACGGCTTATAAGCCGATGACTTATAACGAGCTGGAGAAGCAGTTCGGGATCGACAGCGCGCAGGATTTCAAGGATTTCCTGAAGCTGCTTAACGAATTGGAGAACGAGGGGCTGATTCTTCGGACGCGCAATGACCGCTACGGCGTGCCGGAGAGGATGAACCTTTTGCGGGGCAAGCTGCAGGCGCACGCCAAAGGCTTCGGCTTCCTGATCCCGGACGACCGGGACCATCCGGACGTTTACATCAACGCCCATGATATGGGCACGGCGATGAACGGCGATATTATTCTCGTCCGCATCTCCTCTAAGGGACAAGCCGGTGGGCGGATGGAAGGGGAAGTGGTGCGGGTCGTCAGCCGCAGCAACACCCAGATCGTGGGCACGTTCCAGGCGCTGGAAGAGTACGCCTTCGTCATTCCGGACGATAAGCGAGTGGTTCGGGATATTTTTATCCCGAAGGGGTCGTTTAACGGCGCCATGGACGGGCACAAGGTCGTAGCCAAGATTGTAAATTACCCGGAAGGCCGTGCGGCGGCCGAAGGGGAGGTCGTCGAGATTCTGGGGCATAAGAATGACCCCGGCGTCGATATTTTATCGATTATCCGTAAGCACGGATTGCCGGAAGCGTTCTCCGATGCGGTGATGGAGGAGGCGTCCAAGGCGCCGGACGTGATTCATCCGGACGAACTGAAAGGACGGCGCGATTTGCGGGATAAGCGGATCGTCACGATCGACGGCGAGGACGCCAAGGATTTGGACGATGCGGTCAACGTGGAGCGTCTGGCGAACGGAAACTACGTTCTGGGCGTTCATATCGCCGACGTCAGCTATTATGTCCGGGAGGGCTCCGAGCTCGATCAGGAGGCGTATAACCGCGGCTGCAGCGTCTATCTGGTAGACCGGGTGATCCCGATGCTGCCGCACCGGCTGTCGAACGGCATTTGCTCGCTGAATCCCCGGGTGGACCGCTTGACGATGTCCTGCGAGATGGAGTTCGACTCGGATGCAAATGTGGTGCGGCATGACATATTTACAAGCGTAATCAAGACGAGCGAACGGATGACGTATAAAAATGTGCGTCTCCTGCTGACCGGTGAAGCCGAGCCGGAAACGGTCGAAAAATACGCCTATCTGATGGACGAATTCCGGCTGATGGAAGAGCTCGCGATGAAGCTGCGCGGGAAGCGGATGCGGAGGGGCGCGATCGATTTTGACTTCATGGAATCGAAGATTCTGGTGGATGAGGAAGGAAAGCCGACGGATATCGTGAAGCGCGATCGGACGATCGCCGAGATGATCATCGAGGAGTTCATGCTGGCGGCGAACGAGACGGTGGCGGAGCATTTTCACTGGCTGAAGGTACCTTTCCTGTACCGGGTGCATGAGGATCCGGATGCGGAGAAGCTGCAGCATTTCATGGAGTTCATCACGAACTTCGGCTATGTCGTGCGGGGCAAGGGCAATTCCGTCCATCCGCGCGCGCTGCAGTCGCTGCTCGAGGAAATCCGCGGCACAAAGGAAGAAACGGTCATCAGCACGGTCATGCTGCGCTCGATGAAGAAGGCGATGTACGATTCGCAAAGCTTAGGCCATTACGGGCTGGCGGCGGAGTTCTATTCGCACTTCACGTCACCGATCCGGCGGTACCCGGACCTTATCATCCACCGCGTTATCCGCGAAGTACTGGAGAACGGCGGCTTGCTGAGCGATCAGCGGCATGAGTATTTGGCTTCGCGCATGGACGACATTGCGAAGCAGTCCTCGGACCGCGAGCGCGTGGCGGTGGATGCCGAGCGGGAGACGGAGGCGCTGAAGAAAGCGGAGTTCATGCTCGATAAAGTCGGCGAAGAGTTCGAAGGCCTCATCAGCAGTGTGACGAGCTTCGGGATGTTTGTAGAGCTCGACAACACCGTGGAAGGCTTGATTCGGCTGTCGGATCTCACGGACGACTATTATCACTTCCATGAGGCTCAGCATGCGCTGATCGGCGAGCGGACATCGAAAATTTACCGCCTCGGCGATGAGGTGCAGGTTCGCGTCGCCCGGGTGAATATGGATGAGCGGACCATCGATTTTGAGATGGTCCACATGAAGCCGCGGCAGCAGAAGGTGAGCCTCGTCGACGCGCTGGACGCGGTGCGGCGGAACAAGCGCGGCGGACGCGGTGAACGGGAGCGCAGCGCCGCAGGCGGGCGTGCGGGCCGGGGCGAGCGCACGGGCAAGCGCGGCGGCGCAAGCGCCGGCGGGCGTGCGGGCAGCGCAGCGCGAAGCGGCCGGAGCGGCGGCAGCACCAGCGGCGGCGGGCGCGGCAAGGGCCCGGCGGCGGCTCGGACGCGGGCGCTGGAAGCGACGCGCAGCGGCGAAGGCGCCGCAGGCACGCGCTCGGCCGCAGGGGCCGGCACGGGCGGAGCCCGGGGCGGCACCGGCGCTGGGCCGGGCGGCGGGCCGAAGAAGCGGCGCAAGCGGGTCGCGAAGCGGTAGCCCGCCTGTGGCGGGGTGCCGCTTTCGCGGGACGCGGGGGCGCCGGGCGCGGATGCGAGCGTTAGCTCTGGCGGTGGCAACTTGATTTCCGTGGATGGAGTTGATACAATGAACTCTATCCCTGCTTTTGCAGCTGGGAATCCCTTCATGGAAGGAGTGACCGCGGAAGATGAGCAAGAAGAGTGACGGCAAGCAGCTCGCGCAGAACAAGAAGGCGTCTCACGACTATTTTATCGAAGACACCTATGAATGCGGCCTCGTGCTGACCGGTACGGAGATCAAATCGCTCCGGATGGGGAAGGCGAACATCGGCGACGCTTTTGCCACGATACGGAACGGCGAAGCTTTCATCCATAACATGCATATCAGTCCGTTCGAGCAGGGCAACCGTTTCAATCCTTCCGATCCGACGCGGGCGCGAAAGCTTCTTCTGAAGAAGGTGGAGATCAACAAGCTGCTCGGCTTATCGAAGCAGGAGGGCTATACGCTGGTTCCGCTAAAGGTGTATGTGCGTAACGGATTCGCTAAGCTGCTTCTCGGCCTGGGTAAAGGGAAGAAGCAGTACGACAAGCGGGATTCCGCGGCGAAGCGGGATGCGCAGCGTGATATTCAGCGGGCGCTTCGCGAGAAGCAGAAGGTCGCCCGGTAGAAGCCACCAGTTCTGCTATCTGCAGGCGGATCTTCCAAGAAGCTGTTCTGTACAGCTCACTCAGATGTGTTATAATAAAAGCACATCAGGGAAGTGATGTGATTCACCTTTTGGAAGATTGCCGGAGATCGTTGTCGACTAGGGAAGAGCAAGACTTGCAGGTAAGTTTTTACTCATAACCTTGTTTTACTTTTGGGGCCCCCGTTACGGGGGCCCTCTCATGCGGGGACGTTCTTGGATTCGACGGGGATAGTTCGAGCATGGGTAGCGGGTAGTGGGGAGCGTCCGCTTCATCAACGCTACAGCCAATTAAATGGCAAACAACAACAATCCTACGCTTTCGCAGCTTAATAACCTGTGAGCGTGCTTCTACTCTGCATCGCCCATGTGCCGGGATAGGGGCTCAACCTTTAGTGGGATACGCTGTCTAGTCTCCGCCTGAGGCTAGCTGAAGAAGATAATCAGGCTGACCCAACGCAGAGCCGGTTACGGGGCGCTGCTCGGGTGACATCAAAACTGTGACTACACCCGTAGAAGCCTATGTGGCGTTATCTTCGGACAGGGGTTCGACTCCCCTCGTCTCCATACTAAGAACTCGCTCTATGAGCGGGTTTTTTCCTTTTTATTTATCAAATTGTAGACGAAATGTAGACATGAGATTTTAAGATACCCAATTTTCTTGCATTTTGTAGACGAGATGTCTACAGTAAATTTTAAATTGGGTCAGGATGTTTAAGATTCGTCAGGGTGAACCGTATCACAAGTAAGGCGAAATTTCTGGTCAGTAAGGACTAATGAAAGAGCCTATCAACATTGACAGGCTCGAACGTTTTTTCACATTTAGAGTGATATACGGAGAAGTCTACCATTAGTACCGGAAATAATTCAGGCTGTCAGTCCGCTTGTTCTTCGGAGACAATGCCGGCTATATATTCGGTGATGCTATGATCCTCGCTGGGGGCAAGACCGCTAACTCCTACGCACCCAATGATTTCTCCGGATCTATTCTTCAGCAGGTTTCCACCGGGCAAAGCTGTCAATCCGGGATCGCAGAAATAACTGATTTCAAGATGTTCCCGTTGAATCCTTTCAAACAAAGAGTCCGTTGATACACCCATACGAGCGGCAGTATAGGCCTTTTGTTGGGAGATTCGGATGCTGCGCTGCGGCATGCCGTCCATTCGGTCAAACGTCAGCATCGAACCCGTCTCATCTCCGATGGTGATGCTAATCGGTCTGCCGAAGTCTTTGGTCGCTTTTTCCTTCCCCAATTCAATCAGTTTCCTTGCGAGGTTTAATGTAAGTTGCATTATTGCGAACCTCCATGAATTATTCTAAGGTAACAATTTTCGATAAATTTCTTGAACGTCCTCGATACTAACCGCTTTTGGGTTGTTGTTCAAAAGTCGAGTTACATTCATCGCAGATTTGCTTAGGTCAATGACGTCATCCTCAGACACGCCGAAGGCTGTCAAGTCTTGAGGAATGTTCAGACTTTTTGTCCACGCGACAATTTGCTCGATGACTCTCCGCGCAGCGTCAATCTGGCTTAAGTTGTTGCTAGCGGAGAGGCCTAATACCGGGAATAATTGGGCGAGCTTCTCACTGATCGCGTCGAAGTTAAATTCCATGACATGTGGTAATAACATGGAGTTAGCGACACCGTGAGGAATGTTGAATTTTCCGCCTAGCGGATATGCTAGGGCATGGACGGCAGCAGTGCCGGCACACGTTAAGGCCATTCCGCCGTACATCGAGCCAAGGAGCATATTTTCGCGGGCTTCGACCGATGATCCACGTTCATACGCATGGACAATGCTGGTAGAGATCTTGCGCATGGACTCAAGGGCAAACATGTCGCTTAGCGGGTTAGCCTTGTTTGAAATGAATGATTCAATGGAATGGGTAAAGGCATCCATTCCGGTCGCCGCTGTCACAGCTGGCGGGAGTTCAAGAGTTAAAATTGGATCAACAATAACGAGTTGGGGAAAGAGATACGGGCTGATAATCCCGACTTTAAGTTCTTCTTCCGGTACGGTGACAATTGCGTTTGGTGTTACTTCTGAACCAGTTCCAGATGTGGTGGGAATGAGGACAGTTCGGACGCCCGGCTTCTTAACTAAATTGGTCCCAAGGAGTTCGGAGACAGGGACGCGGTTTGTCCTTAACACGGACAGAATTTTTGCTGCATCGAGAACGCTGCCGCCGCCAATCGCAATATAAACGTCAAAATTTTGTGTGGCTAGTTTTTGACCCAGTTCTTCAATGTTTTGAACGGTAGGTTCGTTCATGACACCCGTCAGTACTTCGGAGGAAATTCCCGCTTTAGACAGCTTTTGAACCATCTCATCGATGTGACCAAGGCGAATGAGGCTTGGCTGAGTGAGAATGAGCGCTGAACGAACTTCTCCCATTTCTTGTAATTGACTCACAAGCATTTCAATGGAATGTCTGCCCGCGACAATTTTTTTTGCTGATTGAAATTGATACTGAGCTAACAAATTTATCACTCCCTAAGACGGACAAGAATATTGCCCACCCTTAACATCGTAAATGCACAGGGTGGGCAGGCGCAATACGTTTGTAAACTTTGCGAATCACGTAGAACTGTAATCTTCCATTAATCGCCGCTGGCCAATTCCTGCGCTTGCTTACGCCGTGCTAACCAAGCGGTCAAAATCGGTACGAGAATAGCCGTGACGATCACGCAAGTCGCGACTTGCGCAGTCGCGGATGCACCAATTTCTTGATAGCCCGTGTATACGGCAGCAACAGTCATTGGAACGGCCGCAGCATTCCCTGCTGTGGATGCTGCGGCCACGCCGGCAACGCCGTTGCCGCCAGTGAGGCGATCCAATAAATAGAGAACGCTGCCCGTAATTACAACGACCGCAATGCCCAAGATGATGCCAGTTGCTCCGGATTTCGCGAGGTTGCTGAGGTTAATTCCGAAACCAAGACCGAGGGAGTACATCGGGATGAGAATGTGGATCCCTTTGCTGAGAAACTCCCGCATGTCAATATCCAGGTTTCCAAGAATCATACCAATGACCAGCGGCAAGAGCGCAAATACAAACGCTTCCACAGGGAAGTTCGCGAGTCCCGTAACGCCGAGAATCAGCATGGTGAAAAACGGACCGGATTCAAGGGACATGATGGAGTAAGCGGCCACATCTTCTTTCCGTTTTCCGAGCTGTCCAACGAGTGCCATGTACAATCCGCCGTTGGAATCCGAAAAAGCAGCAACAATGGCTAGAGCAGACAAACCTAAGAACAAGTGATTTTGATCGGGGGCAAAGTAACGGATGAGCAAGCTGATTACAAGTGTAGTCAAAATCTTACCTGCCCAAAGGGAGACGCCCTTCTTTAAAATGTAACCGGTTGATCGAAATTGCAATGTCGTACCCAAGCAGATGTAGTAGGCACCGAGCAAAGCCGTCGCACCTGTCATCATTCCGCCTGTAAATGATCCCTTGAAGATCGCATCATCAGCCAAATTTGGAAACATCGTCCGCAGGATGGCTCCAAGAAAGAGCGGAAGGATCATCAAGCCACCGGGAATTCTATCGATTGCAGCCTTAATTTTCACGTTGTATCCTCCTTGTATACTGGAATCGAAGAAACGAAAAAAGCATTTGTGATGTTGGTTTTTTTAGAAAAATCCAACCAGGTGCTGCATATACGAGAATGTTTCATAGGTTCGTGTACCAAAGTTCTTTGCATATTGAAAACGATTTCGGTAATCGTATTCAATATATATTGATTAGAGAGTAAAGCAACTAAGGCACAATCATCATTCAGCCCGGAAATCTTTCAAGCGTTGCTTTGATTTTCATAAGAACTCCCCCTTGGTGTATTTTGTAATTTGCAACACTAATAAGATGTAATCGATACATAAAAATATTATGATGGCAATAAATCTCTTTATCAATCGTTAACATATTGCATTTTGAAACATTTTTCTTGTTTTTCTCCATCGGGGCTCGATAGATCCCGAGTCGTTAACAGGTTTTGGATTGATATCCGGGAACCGGAATGTTCACAACCGGCAAGTTGACTTTTTTCCGAACCGGCATAAGGCGCACTGGCTAATAACGGATTTTTTATTTTCCCCTAAATTGTTGCAAAATAAATCATAAAACTTGTTTGCCCCTTCTTTACTGGCATCAATCCATAATACCGCGGACGTTTTTCTCCCACCGACGGGGTCGACAGATGCGAAAAAAGAGGGGGGGATTCTCATGAAAACAATTATTCCCGTTATTACAACACCCCTAATCGACATAAACATGCTCCATACGTATTACGTGTCCTATTAGAAGACGACTTTGATTCAGTAGCACGTATGTTCCATGCCTAGTTGGAGCGACTTGGAGAGTTTATTAAGGCGAGATGGGTGGGTACTGATAAGGCAAAATGGCAGGGATACAATTTTTGAAAAGACTTTGCCTAATGGGGAAGTGTTAAGGACTGCAGTTTCGAAAGGAACTGGCGAGATCAGCAAAGGATTATTTACCAGGATTCTGAAGCAGCAGCTTCGCGTAGATAAAGAGTACTTTAATTCGAAAAAGTAATTTATTAAGCCAGGGATTCGACTCCCCACGTCTACATACTGAAAACCCGCTCATTGAGCGGGTTTTTGCCTGTTATTAGGGCTAAATTGTAGTCCAAACCCACGTAAAAATATTTCGAAAGTCATATACTCACCAGCTTAATCATGTCCACATAGGCTTAGTTCTGCTAAAATAGGATCAAATTAACTTAAAAGAGGTCGATCGAAATGCAATTAATGGACGAGCTTATAGATACCTACTTGGATAATAATTTTGAGCACCTGTATTATTTGGATCTGCATACCGGACAAGTCATTCTGGATATGGATGAAGCGTATACAGGGGAACCGGGAATCGACTGGGATGATGAGGAGAACGAAGAACGTTTCATAGACATTCCAAAGATTGATTCCAACGAGGCGTTTTATGTGATGACGAAATTTGCCCAACGCACCGAATTCGATCCTGAAGATAAGTTGTTTGATGCCCTTAATGGTCATAAACCTTTTCGAAGGTTCAAGGATACGCTATACGAATTGGATCTTTGGGATGAATGGAATAAATTCGAATACAAGTATGCGGAAGAAGCGATTCAATCCTGGATGGAACGGTTTCAACTGGATTACAATGAATTGAATGAAAAGTACAAAAATAATCATCCTTTTTCAAACAATTAAAAGGGTAGTTCGTCTTGAATAGACTAGAGCTGCAAAAAAAGGTTCGCCATACGCTTTCTCCAAAGCTTGTAGAGGAATGGCGATTCGGAAGAGTACCCTACCTGGAGCGGGTCATTCATGGGAATCTGGCTCATTCAGCTTCTTTATGAAAGAATTCCGGAAAACGGCGAGGGAGATGGACCTTAAGGAGTCCTGTACCGCCTATATATCCTGGGGAAAAGAAACGAAACGCTCGCTCCGTTTCTCGAAATCAGGTGATTCCCAAGTTGAACAGCACTTTTCCATACACTTTGTGTTACCCCGAAAAGCAGTGCAGGTTAAATTTAAACGAGCTGCAGAGGGAGCAAATAGCTTCTTGCGAAATACCCTAAAAAGCCGGCTTTTCGTCATAAGTTGATGAAACTGAACTACCGATAAAAGTACATGGTTGATATATTATTGAAAGGCAGGAGTCATGATATGCCATCTCCCCACGCTGCTATTAATCCTTTGCTTCTTTCCACCCTGACAGGACAACCTTTATCAAGTATTCCGGAAAAACCAGCAGTTACCTTGCTGCCTGGCGTTCTTACCAAGCTCATTGCCAAGCACAAAAAGAAAATCAATCCCCAATTCGAATCCAACAAGCAGGTATTGACCTGCGGTCATTGCGGGAGCAAAGGACATTATGATCTCGGATTCGTCGCTATCGATCTGGAACTTTGGCAGAAAGATGAGAAGGATCCAACGCACAAAAGCCAATCCGCCCCAAAAGACATGATGGATTATGTGCAAACAACAGGGTATTTTCGGTGTAAACAATGCAATAGTGCAGGGGACTGGAAATTAAAGAACCCGTTATTTATCTTCGGATTATTGACAGGGCTGCTTTCCAGAGGAAGAGAAGATAATTCCCGTTATATGGCAGGAAAAATTGCCCTTTATGACGGGAGTACTCCCAAATGGGCAACCGATGCAGAGGAAAATTTTTTGAATAAGCTTCGTAAAAATGATCAGGACGGTTATCTGTGGAACCGGTTAGGTAACCTGTACTTGAAAGGTGGAAGACCGGAGCTGGCTGCCGCGGCGTATGAGAAATCGATTCAGGTGGACCCGTCCCAAGTGGAATCCTATTATTCGCTGGGCGGGCTGTTATTTCAAGTTGGTGAGCTTGAAAAATCCGCTTATCACAGCAGAATGATGCTGGTGTACGCCCGTCATTACCGAAAGATGGATATTCTGCAACTGAGAGAGATTTTAGCTATAGGACTGCAAAATTTATATGACATTCATGTAGAATCAGAACGGAAAATCGCGTTTATGCCGACAAAAGAAGAGCTTGAGGTGTTGGATTCATTTAAGGAAACGGCTGCAGGTGTTGAAGCTCCTTCGTTAGCATTAGTGGACTTGGAGATTTTTCCGGATGATCGGAAATCGTTCTACCCATTGGCTGAAATGTATATGTGGCTAAGAAGGGATGAGATTCCGGCAAGCGAGCGAACTTTGGATCAATACTTGCCGGGGAACCGCAAGCAGGTGCCGAAACCGGTTATGGATCGCCCTGCAACCCAATTAGGAACAGATAATAGACCTATTGTATTAAGAGTAAGATCGGAAGAAAGAGCCGAGAAGATTTATCAATTATGTGAGCGATACGACCTTCAATGCATCATTGGGTTTGAATATGTAGAAGATTTGACTGACCTTAGAATAGCGCTGATGCAAAAACTTAGTCCGTCCAATGTATATGCTCCATGTCCATGTGGCAGCGGGTTGAAATATAAGTTTTGTTGCGCCAATAAATTAAAACATTTCGATTTGGAGAGTTTTATAGAGGAACATGGTACAAGCGGCGGATTGTAGATTTGCCCAGCCACTGTTCGTCTCTATAGTGTAAATCCACAAAAACGAAAAGGAGTTTTGCCATTAAGTAAGGTGGCAAGCTCCTTTTTATGTTACATCTTTTAGTTAATATTCGATACTTTCCTCCTCTCCATGAATTCCGAACGGAGAAAGCGGTTGTCGCAAAGATTTCTCTATGATGGCTGTTTTTTTCTTGATCGGGGACACCTGGAGCCGTTTAGGGTGATTTATAGCCTGTTCTTTATAATTGAACGGGTGTTAAGGAAGAATCAAGCTTTTTCAGCCGATAGTCGCGGTTTTTCAGAAAACGTATGATTCGGGGGAGAAGTCTGGCGGTCATCGGAAGGTCATGCATGAGAATGACAGGTCTCGATCCGGATTTTTCCAGATTCAGCACTCCTTTCTTTACCAAATAAATCAAATGTTCATTACGAAGTTTCCAATCGCGGCTGTCTACATTCCAGTCCCATAAACGATAGCCGGTATGTCTTACTGCTTTAAAATAAGAAGGTCTCATATGAGGTAAGCTTCCATAAGGGGTCCGAACCAAAACCGTATCCTTGCCTGTTACTTTTTTCAATGTATTGCGGGTGTCATTAAACTCTCGGATCACGGATTGTTTAGAGGCATAAAATTGGCTGACCTTATGGGTTACCCCATGGAGTCCAACGGCATGACCTTCACGCACCATACGGCGCACCGTTTTTGGAAATCGCCGTATTAGGGGTTCCAGCATAAAGAAAGTTCCTTTTACTTTATTGCGGGCCAAAACATCAAGTATAAGGTTTGTTACAAGTTTCGGACCGTCATCAAACGTAAGATAGGCTGTTTTTTGTGCAGGTCTTGATTTGCGGGAGCGTGCTCTCGGTTTTCTCAAAGCCAGTTTTCTCATTATCCACCTCCGGGCCTAATATTAAACCTGACTAGGTAAAGCGCCGTTGTTATTTTCGATTCTTTTCATACATATGTAATAAAATCTATACGTGTGTCTGCAGAAAAGAGGCGAGAATGACGTGAATGGCATCTCGATTATCACTTGTACGAACAGAGCGGCCTATATAAACAATCTGTTTCGCAATTACGATAGACAGAAGTGGAGAAAAAAGGAACTGATTATCATCTTAAACAACGACAATATGAATATTGAAGAGTATAAGGAAACGGCAAGTAGGTATAAAAATACGTTTGTATATCGTTTGCCGGAAAAAACATCATTGGGGAAATGTTTAAACTTCGGAGTTAAAAATGCCAGGCACCGTTTTGTGGCAAAATTTGACGATGACGATTATTATGCTCCTTCCTATTTAAAAGAGACGATGAAGACTTTTAGGAAAACGAAAGCAGATATTGTCGGTAAACGTGCCCATTTTTTATGGTTAAGCGGAAATAAAGTATTAATTCTTCGTCACAAAGGATCTGAGAATAAGTTTGTAAAGATTGTCCCGGGAGCTACTCTGGTTATAAAAAAATCAGTTTTTAAAAGGGTTCGTTTCCCAAATATCAACAAAGGGGAAGATGACATTTTTTGTAGGAGATGCAGGGCAAAAGGCTTTAAAATTTACTCGGGGGGAAAATATAATTTTGCAGCCCTAAGAAGAAAAAATTCCAGAGGTCATACATGGATCATTAGTGAAAAGAAGTTACTAAGGGGCAGAGCGGAAATTTTTCGGAAGGTCAAAAATTACAAAAAATTTGTATCCAGGTGATTTACCTCAACACCGAATCGGTGACTTCACCTTAGAGGCTAATGTGGTGGCAGCATCACGCGGCGGCGAATTGTGGATTTGCTACGCCGCGGTTCGTCTCCATAAAACAAATGAGGTATCCAAGAGGGTGCCTTGAGCGGGTATTTAACTTTGTAATTGCATCTTTGCAAGACAAACGATCGGCGCATCATCAAGGATCTGACTGCAGGTTATAAATTGCGGTTAATATCTGGATAAGAGGGGAATTCTAACGGCAGTCCTTTGAAGGGGGATTGCTCTTATTGTACCGTCCGATCTGCTTTTGTCTCTCCGGAGCAGCTTTGCTTTTTTTATTGACGGGCTGCTTCCAGAAAGAGCCTAGTTCCACAGTAAACGAACATCAACAGGCGCAAATGTCTTCTCCAATTCAATTATCCGGCAGGGCTGCAGATATCGGGTTGACTCCGGCAGAAATAACGTTCACCAGGGAGCTAATCCAAAAATACAAATGGCAAACACCCTATCAATGGGGAGAGCGTGTTTCAGGTGTCAAACGAAAAATGCAAACATCCCAGCCGGTGGTTGCCCTTACATTCGACGCTTGCGGCGGGCCTGGAGGGAGCGGTTATGATCATAGGCTTATTGAATACTTAATTCGTGAGAACATTCCTGCGACATTATTCATCAATAGCCGTTGGATTGATGAAAATAGGGACGTCTTTCTGAAGCTGGCTCGGAATCCGCTGTTTGAAATTGAAAATCACGGACACCTTCATAGGCCGCTCTCCGTTAATGGCAGATCAGCCTGGGGCATTGCAGGTACGCAAAATATTTCGCAAGTTGTCGATGAAGTCATGATTAATGAAAGAAAAATTGCGGAGCTTACGGGGAGAAAGCCGATCTATTTCCGCTCGGGTACCGCTTATTACGACAATGTAGCTGCCCGAGTAGTTGAAGATTTGGGATTGCTTCCCGTTAACTTTGACGTTTTAGGCGACGCGGGGGCGACATTCTCCGCCGAGCAAATCCGGCAGGCTTTTTTAACATCCGTTTCCGGATCCATCATCATTTGCCATATGAACCATCCGGAAAAACATACGGCGGAAGGCGTAATGCTAGGGGTCCCGGAATTGAGGAAAAGGGGATTCCGTTTTGTAAAAGTAGATACCTATCCATTAGAATAATCATGAGGTTACTGAAGGCGAAAGCCGACATGGTTGAAATAAAATCACGGGTATGCTAAGATACGATTAATTTAATGAACTGGAGTTGAAAAGTGTAATGGAATTTTCTTGCTAATATAAAACAATAAAACAGTAAAAGCGATATGTTTTCGCATGTTTTATTCTTTATATGCAAGAAAGTTACTTTATCTTTTCACTCAAACAATATATCCTCATCTAACTCCATTGCGGGTTGGATTTGCTGTATTTATTTGAGCTACAAGAAAAGTAACTTTCTTGTAGCTTTTATATTTATCATGCAGGAGGATCAGCTCATGTCATTAATCAATGTTACAAACCTGACGTTTGCCTACGACGGTACCTACGATAACATATTTGAAAACGTAAGCTTTCAAATGGATACCGATTGGAAATTAGGATTTACGGGAAGAAACGGCAGAGGGAAGACCACGTTTCTCAGCTTGCTGCTTAGCAAATATGAATACAGCGGAAATATTTCTGCCAATGTCGGCTTTGAATATTTTCCCTTCCACGTTGAAAACAAGGAAAATAATACGATTGATGTTATTGGAGGCATTGTTCCAGACTATGTTTACTGGGAGTTCATGCGCGAGCTTTCATTGCTCAAGGTTTCTGAGGATGTTTTATATCGTCCTTTTGATTCCTTGTCCAGCGGGGAACAAACGAAAGTGCTGCTCGCTGCCTTATTTCTTAAGGAAAATAGCTTTCTGTTAATTGATGAGCCAACCAACCATCTGGACATGAATGCAAGAAAGCTTGTCAGTGATTATCTCAATGCCAAAAGCGGATTTATTCTGGTGTCCCACGACCGGTCATTTCTCGATAACTGCGTAGATCACATCCTCTCCATCAATAAGACCAACATCGAAATTCAAAAGGGCAATTTCTCCGATTGGTGGGAAAACAAACAGAGGCAAGATCACTTTGAGCTTACAGAGAATGAAAAACTAAAAAAAGACATTAAACGCTTGTCGGATGCCGCCAAACGAACGAGCAACTGGTCACACGAAGTGGAAAAAACCAAAAACGGTACAAGAAATTCCGGTTCCAAGGTAGATAAAGGGTATATCGGTCACAAGGCTGCTAAAATGATGAAACGCTCTAAAGCTATAGAGCAAAGACAGCAATCCGCTATGGATGAAAAGGCTAAGCTCCTCAAAAATATTGAAAGCTCTGACAACCTAAAGCTTTCACAGCTTGCTTTTCATAAAAACCAGCTAGTCGAGTTTGACAATGTTTCGATTTTTTACGGCGAGAAGAGGGCTTGCACAGAGATTAGTTTTACTATTGAGCAAGGTGAGCGGATTGCGCTTTCAGGTAAAAACGGTTCCGGAAAATCAAGCATTATCAAGCTTATTTACGGTGAGAACATAGACTATACCGGCGTTTTCAGGAAGGGAAGCCAGCTGAAAATATCCTATGTTTCGCAGGACACCTCGCACTTGCAGGGCAATTTAACGGACTACGCCAGAAATCATGGGATAGATGAAAGCCTATTTAAATCAATTTTAAGAAAGCTTGATTTTTCTAGAGTTCAATTTGAAAAAGATATTTCGGCTTTTAGCGGCGGCCAAAAGAAGAAAGTGCTGATTGCAAAAAGTCTTTGCGAGAAAGTTCATTTGCATATTTGGGATGAACCGCTTAATTTTATCGATATTGTATCGCGGATGCAAATTGAAGAGCTGCTGCTTGAATACTCGCCAACCATTCTTTTTGTGGAGCATGACCGTGAATTTTGCAAAAATATTGCAACAAAGGTCATTGAACTTTAATGTACCTTTTGTAATTGTATGACGTAGGTCTCCATAACAAAAAGAGCTCAGCCGGATATTAGCTTGGGCTCTTTTTGTCTTCCGTTAATGTTTTTAACGTTACTACTGTAAATGAATCTTCCGCATTGCAATGGGGTGCCGCGGTTATAAACTAACCGTGATGTGACGCTCTACCCCGTCATCCAACAGTTCAACGGAAGTGTCGGGTCCGGCCTTCAGGCCACCTTCCACTGCGGGATCCCTGTTGAAAGCAAGGAAATACTTCGTGCTTCTGTATCGGTAGGTTACCTTGAAGCCGGGCCATTCGCATGGAATGCACGGATTCAGGTAGAGCCGGTTTCCGCGTTTTTGGATCCCTAATATCCATTCGATCCCACTCTGATACATCCATCCCGATGAGCCGGTGTACCAGGTCCAGCCGGCATGTCCGCGATGAGGCTCGGCGGTGTATACGTCCGCGGCCATGACGTAAGGCTCTCCGACGTATTCCCGCACTTCATGATCGGTGCGCGTATGGTTGATCGGGTTAAGCATATGGAATAGCTCGAACGCTTTATCCCCCTGACCCAGCTTGCTCCAGGCCATGATGTTCCAGATGACCCCATGGGTGTACTGCGCCCCGTTCTCCCGAATACCCGGCGGGTACCCTTGTATATACCCCGGACTTGGCTCGGTACGGTCAAACGGGGGTGTCAACAGCTTCACGACGGACAGCTCGCGGTCCACCAGCTCACGGTCGAACGACTGCATCGCTTGATAAGCGCGGTCTTGTGGCGCTGCCCCCGAAATGACGGACCAAGATTGCGCAATGGAATCGATTCGGCACTCTTCGTTATAGAGGGAGCCGAGCCAGGTACCCGAATCCGTAAATGCCCTGCGGTACCACTGCCCGTCCCAGCCATGCTCATGGATCGCCTGGGACAGCTGTTCACGTGCTTGCTTGTAGCGCGCTTCCCGTTCGTTCTCGCCGCGTTCCGCGCATAGCCGCTCAAACCGCTGCAGCACTTCGCACAGAAACCAACCGAGCCAGACGCTCTCGCCGCGTCCTTCATCGCCCACCAGGTTCATGCCGTCGTTCCAATCGCCTATTCCAATGAGGGGGAGTCCGTGCTCGCCGATTCGCTGCAGCGCTTTATCGATTGCTCGATAGCAATGCTCGTACACCGTACCTCTGCTGCTGGACTGCACGGTCTCCTCATATCGTTCATGTTCGCCTTTCTTTAAGGGTTCGCTGGTGATATAAGGAACAACCTCATCGAGAACAGTGTCGTCTCCGGTATGCTCCACATAACGGGACGCCGAGTAGGGCAGCCAAAGCAAATCGTCGGAAAATAACGTCCGAATGCCGCGCTCCGTCTCCTCATGCCACCAGTGCTGTACGTCGCCTTCCTCGTATTGGTGGGACGCATGGAGAAGAATTTGCCTTCTCACGAGCTCGGGCACCGTATGGAGGAGCGCCAGCGAATCCTGGAGCTGATCCCGGAATCCGAATGCGCCTCCCGCTTGATAAAAGGCGGAACGTGCCCACATGCGGCAGGCCAGCGATTGGTACAGCAGCCATCCGTTGAGAAGGAAATTGGTCTCAAGGGATGGAGTGTCTACAACAATCTGGCCGAGCGTTCGATCCCAGTAGTCGCTCGTTTCTGACCAAGCCTCATCGCAGCGCGATGCATCGCTATATTGCTGAGCCAGGCTCGCGGCCTGAGACCTGGACGATGTGCAGCCGAGGAGGATGAGAACCTCCGTCTCCTCGCCGGGCTCTAGACTCAGCTTGCGTTGGATCGCACCGCAGCTGGCATTGTTAGCCCCGGCCCACCCGGACAGGCGGGTACGGTTCAACGCCGCGGGTTGCTCCAAGCTTCCGTTCCTGCCGATGAACTCCAGCTGATCCGAGGTCCAAGACAAGTCGTCCGAAGCCGCGGCTTTCTGCGGGAAGATCCCAAGGAATGCCGTGGCCTCCCGAAAGTTTTGTTGATACCGGTTCTGTGCGGTCAGAATAGCCGCCTCTCCGTCCCACTCGCTCACGATGTAGGGAGCGCTCAATTGGCGCTGTACGCCGATGACCCATTCGGCATAATAGGTGACCGAGAGTCGCCGGGTTTCGGACGAGGTATTCTTCATCCGCAGCCGTATAATTTTGACTGGATCCTCCTTAGGGACGAACACGGTCATCCTGTGGCGAATCCCCATACGCTCATGGTCGAAAGTCGTGAAGCCTAACCCATGGGTGATCAAGTAAGGCTCCGTATCCTTGCCGGCTGACGGGGTGATGGTCCACAGGTCGCCTGAATCCTCATCGCGAATAAATCCGAGTTCTCCTGGCGGGTCAAGCACCGGGTCATTAGACCATGGGGTCAGCTTACATTCGCGGCTGTTCCTCCAGAACGTGTATCCGGTACCGAGCTCGGAGACAAGGGCGCCGAAGCCGGGATTAGCCAGGACGTTGATCCATGGTGCCGGCAGATGCTTCCCTTCCTTGATCAAGAGCTTATATTGCTTTCCGTCTGCAGTAAACCCGCCCCAGCTGTTATAGAAGTGGACATCTTTTGCCTCGAGAAGTGGTGCCGGCAAGGGCGGGGCAGCCTGCAGACGGCTTCGTACAACTGTCCGCTGAAGCGGTTCCGGCAACGGAGCTGCATTTGCGCGACGCGGGAGACGAAGCTGACTGGCCAAGCTTGGTCCGCCGGCCCGCAGCGCCACTCGCGCAACGGCCATCAGGAGCGTTCGTTCTTCCTCGCTTAGCCGTTTTTCTGGAATGACGTGAATTCCGGCGGCTCCCGTTCCAAACCGGTCAACGCCATGCTCAACCGCGCGTCCAAGAGCATCCTGAAGATTTTGCTGATAGCCGTCGGCAGATTGGTTGATCATGACCAGGTCAAACCGGAGCCCCAGTCTCCTCAAATACTCATGCCCCGTCAGAAGCTTGACGATAAAAGGCAAATGGCTTCGATTATCGATTTGTACAACGATGATCGGTCTATCGCCGGAAATGCCGAAGGACCATAAACCAGGCTGTCCCTTCGAATTGCCCGCAATATTCATGCTGCGCTCATCTCTTAGAGGCGGTGTGTACAGTACTTGAGCGGCAAGGCGTTGAAAAGCAATGGCTTCAACCGGATCCAGACGAAGGTTGCGAAGCTCGATTCGGCTGCGCGTCCAGGCTAACTGGAAGGTTCGCTCTACCATTTCCGCCTTCGACAGCTTGGACGCCATGTGCACCGCTTCTTCCTTCGACTCGGCTACCGATGTCACCGCGTAGAGACACACATGCTTGCCCGGGTCCACTTGTACGCGATGCCGCATGATAAAGGCAGGGTCGGCCACGGAACCGGTCGTTCCCTTCAGCCGGGAACGGAGGGCTTGAGGCTCCGCAAGCCGGTGCCCTCTTCCGATGAAAGCGGACCGGTTCGTCTCGTATTCCGTGAGCCCCAGCGTGTGGCAATCGGCTGCGAGCAGATGGGCGGACCACAGTGCTCTATCCTTCGCCTCCCGTTTGCGCCGGCTGGCAACAAGACACCCGCTTCCTTCATCGTAGGCTGTTCGGATAAACAGCTTGCTAAAAGCGGGATGAGCATCGTCCGCAATGGGGTTCGAGAGCGCGAGCTCCATAAAGGACGTGATTTCAAGCACCTTCGGTTGATCTCCCGTATTCGTTAATGTGATGCGCCGCACCTCCGCATCCGTCTCGGGAGAGACGCATATTTCCATGCGTGTTTCTACAGCGTCAACCTTACGCGCGAAAGTCGCTTTGTCCGGTTCGAAGATGACCCGCTGCTCCGGCGATTCCATTCTGCAGGGCTGATACGAAGGAGACCAGACTTGATCGGATAAGACATCCCGAATATATACATAGCTCCCCCATGAATCCATAACGGGCTCTTCTCTCCATCTGGTGATCGAGAGACCATCCCAGCTGCTGAACCCGCTTCCGCTGACGGTAACCATGGCAGTAAAGCGTCCGTTCGACAGCAGGCACGTTTCCGGCGTCGCGGTATGGGGAGACGTAAATTCACGTGCCGGTCCGGCTTCTTGCACCGCTTTCTCCCCGCGCACTGCTGAACGGTACATCGCAGGATGCTTAATCCAGTTTGCACGCCGCGGCACCCGCTCCTGCAGAAGCAATTCGGCAGCGCGAACCTCCTTGTTCCGATGGAACCGTTCATACATCGTGCGCGGCAATAGCAGATTGGATAAGGTCAGCAGACACATCCCCTGGTGGTGCGCCATAAAACTGCGGATCACCACATGATCGCGGCCTGCCGGCATCCGTTTCGGCGTGAAATCGAGCGCCTCGTAAAAACCGTATTTGCCGCGTCCGCCTAACTGCTCCATCCGCTTCAAGGCTTTGAGCCCCTCCTTCGGGGCGTACGGCAATGCCATAGCCGTTGCATAGGGAGCCAGAACAAGGTCCTGCTCAAGTCCTCGTTGAAACCCGAGGCCGGGAACTCCGAACGCTCTATACTGATAATTCATTTGGTAATCAAAGGCGAAGTAACCGGACTCGGAGATGCCGAACGGAACGCCTTGCCGATGTGCGTAATCGATTTGACGTTCTACAATGCCCCGGTAGGTGCTGTCCCATAACGTATGGCGATACGTCTTCATCAATAGCCATGGCATCATGTACTCGAACATCGTTCCGGACCAGGAGAGCAGCACCGGCCGGCTGCCGACCTTCGTCAGTGTTCTTCCGAGCTGATTCCAATGAGAGACCGATACTTGCCCTAAGGCAATGGCGACAAAGCTGGCTTGCCGCGCCTCCGATGCCAGCAGGTCGTAAAGCACGGTATCCCGAACGCCCTGTTTTACATGGTACCCGAGAGAAAAGAGGTTCGTTTTCGGGTCGAGCAGCGACCGAAAGTTGGTCGCTTGAACCAAAGCCTCGATTCGGGCCGCCAGGCGGCTCCCGCGAGCAGGCAAGTCTGTCGGGGGACCTCCAGCGATTTCCTCCGCGAAGGCGACTTCAAACTGCTCTTTTGACCAGCCTTTAGGGCTATTATTGCCGGCATGCTCCACAGGCTGTCCCAGGTCGTTGCGCAGCCATTCAAACAGGCCTTCCTTCACCGTCATCAAGGAGGCGACGAAATTCCCGGAATCGACTGTAGACACGTACACGGGCAATAGCGGAGCCAGCGATTCCGTATCGTACCAATTGTAGAGATGACCCTCCCATTTTTCCATTCGCTCGATCGTATCCACCGTTCGTTCCAAACGCTCGACAAGACCGGGCGTATCGATAAACCCGAAATCTCTGGCAGCGAGCGCACACGTTACATACATACCGATGTTAGTAGGGGAGGTGCGATGTGCAATTCCCCTGTCCGGCTTGATCTGAACGTTATCCGGGGGAAGCCAGTTGTCCCGAGCCGTCACGAAATCCTCGTAGAAGGACCAGATGTCTCGGGAAAGCTTATGCAGCTCCTCGGACTCATCGGAAGTAAACGTCTCCGTCATGCGGACCGGCGACTGATCGAGCCATCGGATCATTATCGGCGCAGTGCTCCATGCCAGAGCGATGATCAAGCCGATCGACCGTATTGCTGCAGACTCGGTCAAAATCGCGGATGCCGTCATGAGCGCAATCAAGACGTATCCGCTGAATAGTCCAGCCAAGGGAGGAGCGCCTGCCCTGCTGCTTAACCGTTCAACCTCAGCCTGATTCACCCATTCGAGAAGCCGGCGCTTCGAAAGGGTCAGACGGTAGAGCGTTCGAATGACGGCGTCCATCAGCACCACGCTCTGAAACGGAAGTGTTAAAAAAGCTACAAGCAAGTGACCTATGGTGTGAAGCAAGCCCCAGGGCCGGTACAGAATCGTCTCTAAAGTGACGAGCTGACGGAGCAGCGGAAGGAGCATCGTCAAGAAAACGATGCCGAACCAGACTCCAGGCGAGCCTGGAAGCACCGGACCGGCCAGCAGCAGGATGAGCAGCAGTACAGGCTGGAGCAAGCTGCGCCGAAGATTATCCGCGATCTGCCAGCGTGTGACGGCGGATAAATGCGTCGGCACGAGTACCCCCTTACCATTCCGGGCGTGAGACTTCAGCCAGGGAAGGAGCTGCCAATCGCCGCGGGTCCAACGGTGAAGCCGTTTCTGATGCGACAGGAAGGTAGGCGGGTGGTCATCGATCAGTTCGATATCCGTAAGGAGTCCCGCCCTCAAGAAGCCGCCTTCCAGCAGGTCATGGCTAAGCACCCGATTCTCGGGAAACCGGCTGCCCAGCACATCGTTGAAGGTAGCTACATCGAAAATCCCTTTGCCCGTAAATATGCCTTGTCCTGTTGCATCCTGATAAGGATCCGATACCGCGAAGGCATACGGATCAAGGCCGGCTTCAGAGGCCCACAAAGAAGACAGCCTCGATTTCTGCGCACTTTCATAAGTCATCCCGATCCGCGGCTGAAGTACGCCGTAGCCTGTTATCACCCTGGTCCTGCTCTCGTCCAACCGGGGCCGGTTCAAGGGAAGGTGCATGGCGCCGATCATCCGGTGCGCGCTTTCGATAGGCAAGCGGGTATCCGCATCCAATGTAATCACATAACGGATTCGGTTTAATACTGCTGCATCGCCGAGAATCGTGCTGTAGCTGGTGTCTTCGTCCCCTTTGAGCAGCTTTACGAACTCTTCCAGCTTCCCTCGCTTCCGTTCCCACCCCATCCAAGCTTGTTCGGAGGGGTTCCACTTTCTGTGGCGATGAAACAGGTGAAAGGTGCTCTTCGGGTAGCTTCGATTCAGTTTTTCGATTTCGGCCTTGGCCATGCTTACGATGGCTTCATCCTCGGGAAGATACTCTGTGTCCGCATCCCTGAAATCACTTAGAATGGCATAATGGATGTTAGGGTCCCGATTCGCTAAATAATGCTGCTCCAAACGTTCGGCAGTCCCCTTCACAGCTCCGAGCTGAGACCAAATGACAGGGATGACGACCATCGTCGAGGCATCGTCGGGCACACCTTTGGAAAAATCATATCGCAGCAATCGTATGGGCCGGATCGTGCGCTCGATGAGCCAATGAACAGCCGTACCCCCCCATTCGCTTGCCGGCAAGGCCAGCAGAAGAAGCACGGACACCCAGCCGAGCGAGGATAGGGGAGTTGTCGAGCCGACCGCTAAGGATAAGCCCGCGAGAGCCAAGACCATACAGAGGGCCAGCAGCCTGATAAATAGGCTGGGGGCGCGCAGTTTAATCCCGGCTTCCGGAAGAGGGCCTGCTTCTCCGCACTGCTTTAACGCCTGCTGCAGCGCCCTCATTCCTTGGGCTTCCAGTAAAAAATAAGCCGCACTCGCATTTCTGGGAGGCAATGGAACGAGGCTTTCTTCACTCGCTGCTTCATATTGTTCATTTGCCAAATGAACCGCTTGCGACGCGACTAAATTTTCCGGCACCTTCATGCGCCGGGCGAGCTGCTCTACCCGGCAGCGCAGCGTATGACGGCTCGCTCCGTCCAGCTTGGGGTAGTCGCCTGCCTGTTCTTTCCGGAGCGTCTGCTCCACCACGCTGATCCGCTCGAACAAATCGCTCCAAATCCACCGGGAAAGCTTGCGCAAGCTGGTAATGACATTGCCGATACTCACCTGATACTCCGCCTGAAGCCGATATTCGTAGGAGAGAATGGAATCCAGACTCTCCGGCGGGTTCTCCAGTTTGCATATCAGCCACTCTCCGAGGTGAGCCGAATCCTCCGCATGTTCTCTTAAATGCTTGACGAGGTGGACAATCAACGCCCCGGATAACGGCAGCTCCACGTTCGACTCCTCTAAAGCCTGTTTTAAACGCTCCGGAGTGAGCTCTGCAACAGGTATTCCCGATAACATGCGCTCCACGAGTTCGCAGATGGCGCGCCGTTCCTTCACAGGCTTAATAAGGGAGGTTAGACGGCGAATCATCTCCATCTTCATAAATAGCGGAATCAACCATGCTTCAACGATCGTAAGCACGGAAACTTCTTGGTATGAGTTGAAGTAAACCGCTAACGTATCTTCATCCAGCAGCCCGTCGGTTTGTTTCAGATATGCTGCGCAGACAGAGGAGACTCTAAGACGGCCACCCTTGTCCACTGCGGGAAGAGGTTTCACATGGAGACGATCGATTTCTTCGCGAATCCCTATTAACTCGGCTTCCAGAAATTCGGAGTGATCCAGCAGCCACTCTTCGGCAGGCTGCTCGCATACGCTGCGATGCTCATGGAGCTCCGCAATGAAGGTTCGCAGCTCTTGGATATCGTTCTCCATCCGCCTCCACAACGTATTCAGTGAGGTGCGGCTTCCGTGCGGGTCATGTTCAAGCGCAAGCCTATGCGCGTTCTCCTGCAACTCATTCTTATGCAAAATCATTCATAAATCCCCCAACGACATAAATGGTAAAAAATTCACCCTATTACCATTCCACGTTTGGAGGGATTTTATGACCTAAACTTGCGAAGTTATCATCCGGACTCCAATGATGATTTGTCGTTCTTGCGAAATGAGTATCAAAAAATGACGAAAATAGGGTGATTTTAAATGATGAAAAACAGGCTGACGTTCGTTTCAGTACACCTCTTCTCGCTACCGGTAGCGCCCCACTAACATGTATTAAATGAAAGCTTGCCCATCCAAGGCAGGCTTCATTTTTGCTATAATTGGATATAATAGAATAATAGAGAATGCTCAATTTTTTAAAGGACGGAGAGTGAACCAAGATGCGGCAGCTCATGGAAGAACTGACGGAAGCCTATCTGGATAATAATTTTGAACATCCATATTTTCTGGACTTGCAGACCGGAGAAGTGGTATTGGATTTGGATGAGATGTATACGGGTGAACCGGGAATCGATTGGGATGATGAGGAAAACGAGGATCGATATGTCGACATTCCAAAGATTGATTCAAGTGAAGCATTTGATGTCATGATGAGATTTGCCAAACATACCGAATCGGATCCTGAGTTGAAGTTGTTCGAAGCGCTTGAAGGGCGCAAACCCTTTCGAAGATTCAAAGATACGCTTTCAGAGCTTAGTATTTGGGACGAGTGGAACAGGTTTGAACGTCAGTATGCAGAGGATCAGATCAAATCTTGGTTGGAGCGGTATGAACTTGATTACGTGGAGTTAGCGGAGCGCTTTAAAAGCAGTCTGCTTGCATAGTGCTATCATGAATGAGTTTGCTGCTAATGAACAGACAAGAGCTGCACAAAAAAGTTCATCATACTTCCGCTTGAATTGAAAATCTATCCGGAGACTACCCTACCTAAGGGTGGTCTTTTTGTATTATAATTCTCGTAAAAGTGTTTCAATATGAAACGGGTTTCGGGGTGCAGATGATGAAAATTAACGTATTGGCGATAGCGCCTTATGTCGGGCTGCGGGATCTTTTGTTCGAGATGGTACAGGAAGAAGCATCGATTCGCATGGATGTGGAGGTAGCGGATTTGCAGGAGGCCCTGCCTTTAATACAGCAGGCCGAAGAGCGCGGCTATAACATGATCGTGAGCCGCGGAGGCACGGCGAGCCTGATTCGCCGGCATACTTCGCTTCCGGTAGTGGATATCCCCGTGTCCGGCTACGATATTTTGCGGGTGCTGACGCTCGTCCGGAAAGCCAATTCCAAAGTCGCGATCATCGGTTTCCCTAATGTATGCAAGGCGGTGTCGGAGGTATCGAGTTTGTTGGAGTTCCAAATCCCTACCTTTTCGATCAAAGACCCTTCCGAGGTCGAAACTGCGCTCCGGAAAGCTTTTCAATCCGACGTGACCATGGTTCTGGGCGATGCCGTTACGGTCCGCGCCGCGCAGGAGATGGGGTATCACGGGATTCTGATTACTTCGGGCCGCGAATCGGTCAGCGACATGTTCCGGGAAGTGCGCCGGGTCTTTGACGTCTATCGGCAAGGGCAGGAGAAAGTCATGTTCTACCGGGAAATCCTGGACAGCGATACAAGGGCGATCTTTGCTCTGGATCGTAACAAGAATGTAATGTATTTCAATAGGGCGGCTAGCGTTATCGCCGGCGGAATAGCGGAGGAAGACGTTTACGGCCGCGGCATCCGCTTCCTTCTTCCCGGCCTGTACAAGATTATTCAATCCTTGGAAGAGACGGCGGACGCCAAGGATCTGCAGCAGTTTATTCATTTGAACGACCGGCAATATAAAGTCAGCGTCATGGCTCATGGAGCGGCAGGGCGGTTTCATTACCTGGTCAGTCTGGATTCGATCGAAAACTGGAGAAACGAGCGGAAGTTTGCGGCCAATATCCCTTCAAGGCTCACCACCTTTCACCAGCTGGTCGGTTCGAGCGTGATTCTCAAGAAAACGGTATCCCGGGCCCGGAAATATGCCCAAACCGATCGCAATGTCTGGATTTCGGGGGAAAAGGGAACGGGCAAGTCCATGTTTGCCCAAGCGATTCATTCGGCAAGCAAGCGGCATGATCAAGGCTTTTATATGATCCCGTGCGGGGAGATGATAGAGCAGGAGCTGGATGCTCTGCTCGTAGGCAGTACGGAGGAGCTTAGCTTGCCGGAAACGGGCTTCGCCGGGACGATCTATCTGAATCATGTGGACAGGCTGGACCGTACGGCACAGGAGAAATGGCTTCAGGTCATCAAGCAGCATAGGAGCATCCGCTTTCTGGCGTCCTCTTCGACCACGTTGAACCGGTTGAAAAGCAGGTCCGACTATAACCAAGATCTTATTCTGGTACTGAGCGAGCTGCATATTACGGTTCCCCCACTGAAAGAACGGATGGAGGACTTGGATGAAATCGTAAGGGTACTGATCGCCTCCTATAATCTGCAATCCGGCAAGCAAATCGTAGGCTTCCGCGATTCCGCGATGGACGAGCTGACGCAGTATCATTGGGCGGGGAATTTGCTTGAGCTGGAGAATGCCGTTCATGAAATGCTCATCTTGACCAAAGGAAACTATGTTGAAGCCAAGGAAGCGGCGCTGGTCATTGACCGGTATAAGCAAACGGAGAGTCTGAATGCGGTGACGACGGCGCAAATCGATCTGAGGGGGTCGATGGAGGAAATTGAGCGGCGTATCATCATGCATGTCCTTCAGGAGGAAGGCATGAATCAATCCAAGACTTGTAAGAGGCTGGGTATCAACCGTACCACCCTGTGGAGAAAAATAAATAAAACGTTGAATAATGAAACATAATGTCGATTGAATGTCTAGAACTCTCTCGTTATAATAAGAAACGTAGCGCTTACACAACCATTATTATGTTTCAGAATGAAACAAAATATGTAGAGCAGCTATTGAACGGATTCCCGGCGGTATGATGATTGTTCCTTTGCTGTTTTTCCTTGGGGGCCGGACTGAACCTGGGCGATGTCTGGAAAGCCGGCGTACTCGGTGTCTTGATGGGCGTTGCGGTTGTGATCGTCACGGGACTGGCTCTCATGGCAACGGACCGAGACCGGAGGGAACGGAGTGGCAGGCTTGGCCGCGGCTACGACGGCGGTAAGCGGCGGGAGTACCGGCAGCCGTGGCTGCAGCGAACTCGATCTCCGCTTGTGCCTTCGGCTACCGCTCTGGTTGCATCTTGCGTTATTGTAACGGCCATTTTCTGCCCTATCGTCACGGCTTGGTGGGCCAAGCAACGGGCATCACAGCAAATTAACATGGGAGAACCTTAAGTCCTGGGCCGACCAGGGCTTCTCCTTTTTATTATGGGGAGGCATTCAAGTGGAACGGATATCTATTATTGCAGATGATTTGACGGGTGCTTCGGACTCCGGTGTCCAATTTGCCAGAAACGGGCTCAAGACGCAGGTGATCTTTGATTGGACGTCGATTTCGGACGAAGAGGGCGAATGGGATGTTATCGTCATTGATACGGACAGCCGCTCCATCGCAGGAAAGACGGCCTATGACCGAGTGAAGAGCGCCGCGCTGGCGTTAAAGGATAAAGGCTTTAGTTGGATTTATAAAAAGATGGATTCGACGCTTCGCGGCAACCTTGGACAGGAAATCGGCGGCGTCATGGATGCTTACGGGTTCGAGGCCGCTTTTATCGCACCCGCGTTTCCGAGAATCGGCCGAACGACCGTAGGCGGGATTCACTATTTGAACGGTATGCCTATTCATGAGACGGAAATGGCGAGAGATCCGAAGACGCCGGTGCCGGATTCGGACATCGCACGTATGGTAACGAACCAATCGGGGAAAGCTTGTGCGAATATCGGACTATCCTTGCTGCGGGAAGGTTCCGAATCGGTGTGCCGTTATATTACGGATGCCATCGGGCGCGGTACGAACTGGTTTGTGTTCGATGCGGAAACCGATGAGGATCTGACACGTATCGCCGCATTGTTCCAATTCTTCGGCTCGCGGGTTCTCTGGGCGGGATCCGCAGGCTTGGCGGAATTTTTATTAACGGCGGGTCATCCTAAGAAGCCCGGCTCTCATAGCAAGCAGCACCCGGCCCAAGGACCCGTGATGCTCGTTGCCGGCAGCTTATCGGGTACGACCCGCGAGCAAGTGGCGGAAGTGAATCGGCAGGCGCATGTGACGGCCGTGGAGATGGACCCGATCGCAGTCATCGGATCGGCTGAAGCCCGAGGTCAAGAAATAGAGCGCTGCATCGCTAAGCTGCAGTCCGCCCTGTCCGAAGGGACGGATGCTTCTTTGTATACCGGCTCGTCGCCTGAGCAGGTTGCCGCGACGAAAGAAAGAGGGGCGGAGCTGGGCCTGGAGCCCTCGGACGTATCCAACCGTATCGCAGACGCGTTAGGGGCGATCGCAAGCAAGGCGGTTTCCGCTGAACCGGTCAAGGGGCTTGTGCTGACCGGAGGCGATACGGCTAAGGCGGTCTGCAGATATTTGGGGGTACACGGTATTGAGCTGCGGACGGAGGTAGAGCCGGGTATTCCTTACGGAATGCTGCTTGGAGGAGTCCGAATGGCTACGGTGACCAAAGCGGGCGCTTTCGGAAACGCCAAGTCATTATGGCACGCCATGCAATTTATTCATCTGGAGAGAGGAGAGTAATGGATATGACGAAACCGATCATTGGCATTACGATGGGGGATGGAGCGGGGGTCGGCCCCGAGATCATTATGAAGGCGCTGGGGGATCCGTCAGTCTATGAAGGCTGCCGTCCTTTCGTCATCGGAGACGCTCAGCTGCTGGAGCGGGCGGGCCGCGTTGTCGGCAGTCCGCTGCAGGTTCGATCGATCTCGTCCTTGTCGGAGGCGAACTATGCCTTTGGCGTCGTGGACTGCTTCGACCTAAAGCTGCTGCCCGCCGACCTGCCGTTCGGACAAGTTTCGGCCGAAGCCGGACACGCTGCGTTTATGTACCTGAAGCAAGCGATCGAGCTGGCGAATGAAGGACAGATCGATGCCATTTGTACAGCTCCCTTGAATAAAGAAGCCCTGCACAAGGGCGGTCATTTGTATCCCGGGCATACCGAGATTTTGGCTGAATTGACTGGCACGAAAGATTTTGCCATGATGCTCTCGGCGCCTAAGCTGAAGGTCATTCATGTAACGACTCATGTAGGCATAATCGACGCCGTGAGAATGATAGAACCGCAGCGCGTCTACCATGTCATTCGGATGGCGCATGAAACCCTTCAAAAGGCGGGCTATGCGAATCCGCGCATTGCCGTGTGCGGCATCAACCCTCATGCCGGAGAAAACGGATTGTTCGGCTACGGCGAGGAGGAGGAGAAGATCGTCCCGGCCGTGAAGCGTGCGCTGGAAGAAGGAATACAGGTTCAAGGGCCGCTCCCGGCGGATACACTATTCTTCCGTACGACCCGAGGGGACTTCGACATTGTGGTCGCGATGTACCACGATCAAGGGCATGGTCCAGTCAAAGTGCTCGGGCTGGAAGCGGGGGTTAATATTACGGTAGGATTGCCGATTATCCGTACCAGCGTCGACCACGGAACGGCGTTCGATATTGCCGGTAAAGGGATTGCCGACGAGCAGAGCATCAAGGAAGCTTTGCGGCAGGCGATCGAGCTAGCCCCGAAACGAAACGATTAATTCACGAATTGCAGCAGCTATCACAGAGATTTCTCTGAGATGGCTGCTTTTTTCTTTTGCAAGCTTGACAGAAGAAAATCAAGCCATTATATTTAACCATATGGTTAAATGTGACGATGGAGATACTTTAAATCGTGTTTTTTCAGTTCTTTCTGACCCCACGAGGCGAGAGATGATTGCACAGTTAGCCAAAGGCGAGATGACGGTCATGAAATTAGCTGAGCCTTTTAAGATGTCGTTGCCTGCTGTATCCAAGCATCTGAAGGTTCTTGAAAAGGCTGGTTTAGTTTCTGTGAGAAAAGAAGGGAGGTACCGCTATTACTTTCTAAACCCGGCATCCATAGACTGTGCGAATCAATGGCTAACCGACCTGCAGCGGTTCTGGACTTCACAATTATCAAATCTTGAACGCTTTTTGGAACAAAATACAAACAAAGATTAAAGGAGACAATGCACATGATCGATATGCATAACGGCCAATTCACACTTCAACTGAATCATACCTACAAGGCGAGCAGAGATCGGGTATTTCAAGCTTGGACCAAACAAGATCTGCTGAAACAATGGTGGGGGCCGCAAGGCTTCACGACTACCGTGGATCGAATGGATGTTGTCGAAGGGGGAGGCTACCGGTTCATTATGCAAGCTCCGAATGGATCAAATCATATTATTGGCGGCAGCTATGTCGAGATCGTCCCGAATGAAAAGTTAGTGTTTACTTGGAAATGGGAGCATCAAAGCGGCGGCAAGGAACAGGAGGAAACGCTGGTCACCATCGAGTTTACAGAGCAAGATACGGGAACCAAGCTCGTTGTTACGCATGAAAACTTCTCCACCATGAACGAAGCGGAGAATCATAACAACGGCTGGAGCAGCTCTTTGGAAGGCTTTAAACATTATTTGGAGCAGCAGGTCTAATCTATCCATTGGGAGGTCAATACATTGTCTACTCAAAACTATAATAATCACCGGAGATTCCATCCGATTTATCATTATTTTATGCCTTTATTGTTACTGGCAACGTTAATAAGCGTAATCGTTCTTTTATTCAAAGAAGGCTTCAGTCTCTCCTCCGTTGTCATCTTGCTTATCTTTGTAGGTCTCGCAATAAGCTTCTTCTTACTAAGAGCTTATCCGTTAAAAGCGCAGGACAGAGCCATTAAAGCGGAGGAAAATCTTCGGCATTACGTTTTGAAAGGACAATTGCTTGATTCACGGCTTACGTTTGCTCAGATTACAGCTTTGCGTTTTGCAAGCGATGCTGAATTTCCCGACTTAGCCCAGAAAGCCGTATCCCAAAACTTAAGCCCGGATGATATTAAAAAGGCGATTAAAAATTGGAGAGCCGACAATGATAGGGTGTAGAGTCTAACGTCTGATTATTGAAAAGAGGTAATAACCCATGTCCATGCCACGCCCTGATGATGAATCCAAAGCGTTATTCGCTTCGGTTGTGCCGGCAGACCCGCGCGTTAAGATCAAGCCCATGTTCGGTTCTTTGGCCGGCTTTATTAACGGCAATATGTTTACCGGCCTGTATGGACAGGAGATCTTTGTCCGTCTGCCGGAAGAGCAGCGACTGCAATTGATTCAAGAAGGCGCAACCGAGTTTTCACCGATGCCGGGCAAACCGATGAAGGAGTATGTTGCGGTTCCGGATGAGTGGCGGAACGATCCGGATAAGATAAGCGATTTAATCGCCCGGTCGCTGTCATGGGCGGAAACCTTGCCTGAGAAGGTGCCGGCGAAAAAACAAAGCAAGAAAACAACGACGAAATGAGGACCATCTTCCTGCTTCGCTGGCTGACGCATTAAATCGGCGGTCCTGCGACCCGGGGAAACCATATTCCTATGTCGGTTAAATTCCGACAAGCGAAAGATACCTGCCCAGGTGTCTTTTTGCCATATTCAAGTTAAACTAGGATTAATGCATTCAAGAACAAGATAAGGGCGGGTTTATCATGTGCTCAACGATTCAAACCGTTTCGCTTGGAATGGGCTGCTTTTGGAGTCCGGAAGCGCTCTTCGGCCATTTGCCCGGCGTGATAAGAACGCGCGTGGGGTATGCCGGGGGGACCGCGAAGGACCCGACTTACCGCCGGATGGGGGACCATTCGGAAACGGTCGAGATCGATTTTTCACCCGATATCATCCGGATCGAAGAACTGCTGGAGGTGTTCTGGGAGCATCATAACCCGGTCAACATCAATGATTATAAAGGGCGCCAATACCGCTCCTTGGTATTGTACCGGGACGAGAAGCAATGGGATGCTATACAACGCGTGATAAGGCAGCGGAAGGAACAAGGAAAGGGAGAACCGCAAACCGAGGCAGCTCCTTATAGCGGATTTTACCTGGCCGAGGACCGGCATCAAAAGTATTATTTAAAAAGATACCCGGATGCGATGGAAAAGCTGAGCGCCCTCTATCGGGATGAGAAGGAACTGGTCAATTCCACCCTTGCGGCCCGGTTGAACGGACTAGCCAAGGGATACACCAACCTGGAGCGTATACGGAACGAAATCGCCCGGTGGCCGGCAAGTCTTGAGGAGCGGACACGGATGATTGATCTGATTCAGCAAATCCGGTGGTGAGCGCAGGCTGCCTAGACGGCCAAATAATCCCCGCCGTCTATGGGCATGCTAGAAGCAATTGGTGCTAACGGATGGAGGAATTACCCATGGTTTTTAACAAGCTCCTGGCTGCTCTGCTCTCCGGCTTAGTGATCAGTCTGTTGGTATGTTCCGCTATGCTTGCGGAGACCGCTCCTTCAACGAACTCGCAGGCGAGCTCTGGAGGTCCCTACGGCGCATCCGGATTTTCAGGCTCAGGCTATACGGGCAACGGGTTTTACCCTTCGGCAAGCCGTGCACAGAGCTATGAGGTTTATAATCCTTCGGTTGGTTCCGCCATTATCCAGTCTGTGAATGATAAGGACCGCTCCCACTGGGGCTGGTTAGGTTTATTGGGGCTGCTAGGATGGGTCGGAGCCGTCCAAGTCCGGAGGAGGTAGCAGGGGAGCTTGGCGGCTTAGCTTAGGATACCATTGAAGACCGGATCCGATTCAGCTATAATATTAAACATATTGTCAAGCGTATGGAACAGGGATAACCAATGTTCTTGTTCTATTGACAATCCATCATTCCAGTGGAATGGTAGCTTAGTAGGGATTGCTAACTTACTACTCCTCTTTAAGGAACGGCATGCCGTGACTCGGCTGCCTCCTTAAGGAGGAGTTTTTTTATTTTAGTTGATAAGAATTTATAAGTTTTCGTAACTTATAGCATCGCATCAACCTTGGTAAACGCGCTGGTCCTTATAAAACAAGGACGGCGTAGCCGTTTATCCTGGTAACGACGGAGGTTTCTGCATGTCTTGGATCGTACTGCATGTTTTAGGTATCATGGCTTATGCCGCAACCGGAGCTATGGTGGCCATGGAGGCCGAATATTCCATTATCGGCGTTTTTGTGCTCGGATTTACGACCTCCTTCGGAGGGGCGATCATCCGGAATGTCATCATTGAAGCCCCGGTTTCCGGGCTTTGGGACTCGTTTACGATCGCTATCGTATTAGCGACGCTGACGCTGATCGTCTTACTGCCGTCCGGCTGGATGCATCATTGGCGAAGATGGGGCTTGTTCTTCGATTCCATAGGACTTGCCTCCTTTGCCTTGCAAGGGGCCTTAGCCGCGAAGCAGGTTCATGATCACGCGAGCGTGCTCCTCTTGTCGGCGATGTTCACGGGACTGGGCGGAGGGATGATCCGGGACCTCCTGGCCGGGCGTAAGCCGCTCGCCTTGAAGGAAGAGATTCATGCCGTGCTGGCTTTGCTCTGCGGGGGCTGCGTGTGGCTCGGCTGGACAAGCTCGATTCAGCTTACGTTCATTGTCCTGGGCGCGGCGGGAATTCGAATGCTGGCGATCCGGTATCGATGGAGCCTGCATCTTCCCGGCCGTTTGAATCGGACCTTTCGCCCTCTGAAAACAATAAAATGACCCGCTATGAGGGTCACATTTATTCCAAAAATGTCTCTCATACGAGTCACGTTCAAGATCTGCATGGACTATTTCATTGCCATAAACTTATCTCTATATTGGCCGGGCGTCATATTCTCGAATTTTTTGAACAAACGTATAAAGTAGGATGGCTGATATCCGATCGATTCGGCGATTTCATTTACTTTCAGGTCCGTGCCGCCGAGCAATTCCTTTGCCTTATCCAATCGCAGTTGTATCAAATAATCAATAAAATTTATTCCGTTGATCTGTTTGAACGCTTTACTGAGCGCATAAGGGGTAGTGTTGAAAGCTTCCGCACACGCTTCAAGCGATATATCATCGGTAAACCGCTGTCTCAGCATTTCCGTAACTTGTTCTATGAGCTGTTTCATGTGGATGTCCTGATGCTGACTTAATTTCTCAGTGTAAGGCGAGATGACCTTGCGCTGGAAAAACTTGATCATCTGCTCCGGCTCGCGAAGCTGGTTCAATTGCTCGTAAAGATTGTCGCCCCCGAATAAGTTGTGCGGATGAAAGCCGGCTTCCAGCATCGTATGCAGGATGCTTCCCAGCACCTGCATGACTCCTTCCTGAAGCAGCTTCTCTTTGCCGGATTGACGGACAAACTCCATGACGAAAGCATCGATAAGACGCATGGATTGCTCGCCCTGACCCATTCGTATCGCCTGTATCAGTTCCTTCTCAAGAGCAAAAGGGTATTGGACATGATGATTGGCGCTAGGCAGCATTTCCTCCAGGTCGAGCACCTGATAATCCTCTTTCAAATCCCGGTAACGGATCGCGCTGCGCAAAAACGGCAGCATCTGAGGGATATCTTTGGCCTGCGAGGTTAATCTTCCGATACAAATCGCGCTTTGCACCTTGAGCAGCGAGCTGATCGTTCGAGTCAGGTCATTCGCTAACAGATACAACTCCTCTTTAACCTGCTGTTTCGATTTTTCGATCGGATAGGATTGCAGAATGCCGACCGTTAAATCCTGAAAATTAATGATCTCCGCCTGACAGCTTCGTTTACCGATGATTTCTTGGGCGATATTGGCTGCCGCAAACGTCACCAACTGGTCTTCGCTTTCCATAAATCTGCCGTCGACTCTGGAGAATCCGGTTATCTGAATAAGCATGACAACGAACCATCGGGATTCCGCTTGCCATCCGAAGCCCTCTATTCGGCGCCGCAGCTCCGGCTCGCTTAAAGAATAAAAGTGCCCCTGCACGAGCTGCATCAAGAAAGCGGCTCTGAGCGAAGGATACGCTTGCTCCAGCTTCGACTCCAGCGCTTTGCTCTCTTGGCTCAAATGGTTCCATTGGCTTTCAATAAATTCCAGCTCATCTCCAAGGCTGTCATGAACGGGCTTGTCTTCCTTAATCACGCTGACTAACCGCCCGATCGGGCGATATAAGCGGTTCGATGCCACCCAAGAAAGCAGAACGGCCATCAGAAGCCCGAATAAGCCGATGCCTAACATGATTCTCGACATAATGACGACCGGCGCCGTCATTTGGGACAGGGAACTGGCGGTCACATACTTCCACGGCTTCCCCAGCCTGGAAAACTCCCCGTAGGATACGGAATACGACTGACCTTTCCAGCTGAATAAATAAGAGCCGTTTTCTTCGTTTCTTTTCATCAAATCAGTTTGAATAGCCGACTCCAACGACGCTTGTTCGGGGTCGGTGATCGTCTGGGATACGATAATATGCCCGTCCTTCCCCATAAGAAAGGAGGCTCCTTTATCGTCTGTAGTCATTTCCTCCACCATTTGCACCAGCTTGGCTTTATCCAGGTAAAAAATGAGAGCGCCGTAAGGCTGACCGATGCTTGGAAGCTTGTGCACCAAAGCGACGTAAGAGCCGGCCCCCTTGGCATTCGCTTTATTGAGCGAATCGATCCAGAATACTCCTTTACCCTGATCCAGCAGGGAATGAAACCGGTTGCGGTCCTGCTCATCGGTAATCGGTACGATCCCCTCAATATCGGAAACGCTTATCGGCTGCCGTTGATTTAAATACAAATGCACCTGATCGATTAACGGATAAGCTCCCTTCATCACACCTAAGAAGCGGTATAGACTTTGCGTTATATTATAGTCTTCATTCAGATTGATATCGTGTAAACGTGCGTCCAATCTGCTGTCAAGAGACCACTGAGTGGCTGCCAGCTCGAGCTGGGCAAAATTATCGTTCATGCGGTCTATCGTTTTCTTCAGCAGCGCCTCGTGATTCTTAATAATCTCATTCTCTATATGCGAGCGTCCCGTTAAATAGGAGGTGATCCCGATAATCGCTGTAGGCAGACTAGTAATACAAAGCACCAATATCAAGCTTTTGCGATAAAAATTGCTCTTACCGGTGCGCTGGGTCCACCATTGCCATAGCTGCCTCCACCGAAACCACATAGCTTCTCCCTCTTCCCGCGTCGTGTTCTTTTATTATACTTAACCCCGACGCGGCTGCATATAGTCATGAAAAATTCCCCCCGTCGCCTGAACTTCCCGATCGGGGGGTGAGAGTGTTATTTCTTCGCACTCATTCTTTTTTGGTAAGCGTCGTTCATCTCGGCCGTAATTTTGATAAAATCCGGATCGGCCTTCAGCTTAGCGACATAATCATCCCATGCGCTGATCGGCTCCTTGCCCATAATGACCTTGGTTTTCATATCTTGAATTTTCTTCTTGAGCTCGGTTCCTACCTTGACGTTCGTATCCGAATTCAAACCGACAGAAGGGTCGCCTATGCTGATCTTGGCTTTCTCATCGATAATTTTTTTGTTGCGTTCCAGCACATCCTGAGGCATACCTGTTCTGTAAGCGCGCTGATAAGGGTCATATTTCAAGAAAATTTGACCGAAGGCTTGTTGGGCGACAATATCCTTTTTTGCCTGCTCGGTCGGCGTTTTGATGCCGTCTTTCTCGGTGTAGTGTACATCCTTCAAGCCGAAGCTGGCCAGATCGCTTCCTTCTTGGCTCGCTCCATAATCCATGAATTTAAGCAACTGCTTGACCTTCGCTTCCGGAACGGACTTCGGAATTGCGTACATTCCGAAAAATCCGCTGTCTTTATTGGAATAGCCGTTGAGCGATACAAGCGGCAGGAAATCCGCCTTCGGATCGGTCTTGCGAAGCTCCTCCGTCGGCTCCCAGGCCGCTTCGACCGTATCCTGGAACCCGCCGCCGCGGTTCGATTTCAACAAATCTTTGGCCTGAGTATTTTTTAATACCGCCAAGTCTTCAGGAATCAGCTTCTCTTTATAAGCACGGTTAAGCCATACCAGACAGTCCTTCATCTCAGGCAGCAGGTTTACGTTGACCAGCTTGCCGTCCACCAGTTTCCAGTCTCCGTTCGTTTTGGTAAAGCTGTTTTGCATCTGTCCAAAATAGGACATTCCGTTTTGATCCACGAAGCCTACGTAACCGATGGTGCCTTTTCCGCCCGGATCTTTTTCGGCGAACGCTTTCATGACATTGTACAGATCGTCGGTCGTTTTCGGAACTTGAAGATTCAATTTATCGAGCCAGTCCTTGCGTATATAAGGGAAGCCGCCGCCATCGGTAGGTCGGGGACGGGGAATGCCGTAATTTTTGCCGTCCGCCTGCTTCGTATTTTCCCACGATTCCTTCGGATATTGCATCAGATTCGGGTAATCCTTAAGGAGCGGGGTCAGATCCCAGAATGCGCCTTGCGACACCATGCCGCGCACCTGTGCGCTGAAGGGGTCATCCAGCAGGATCAAATCCGGAATGTCGCCGGAGGCCAAGGTGACGTTAATTTTATCCGCGTAATTGTTCGGCGAAACCCATGTGATCTTCAGCTTGCTGTTTGTTCTTTTCTCTACTTCTTTGATGATGACGTTGTCCGGTCCCGGAGGCTCCGGCGTATAATACATGGTCATGATGCTGATGTCCGTCGGCTTCCCTCCCGAGGCTCCTGCCGTACCGCCCGCCGCCTGGCCGGATTTATCGCCGGACGAGCATGCTGAGAGGAGCGAAGAAGCCAATAAAGCGGAAGCGACAACCATTGAAGTTTTCTTGTTCATTTTCTCTAGACCTCCTGATTTGTGGGACTTATTCTTTGACGGAACCGACCATGGCTCCCTTGGCGAAATGCTTTTGCAGAAAAGGGTAGACCAAGAGAATCGGTACGGTAGCGATGACAACCGCCGCCATCTTCAGCGTTTCCGGCGGAATCCGCTGCTCGGACATCATCTCGGCCGCCGCAGAACCGCCTGCCGCCGTGGAAGCGTCGATCAGCATGTTTTGCAGCAATACCTGAAGCGGATGCTTCGTAAAATCATTGATGTATAAGAGCGCCGTAAAAAAGGTGTTCCAATAAGCTACGGCGTAAAACAACCCGAATGCGGCAAGCGAAGGCAGCGATAACGGCAAGATGATCCGGTACCAAACGCTGATATCGTTACAGCCATCGATTCTCGCTGCTTCTTCGAGGCTTGCCGGAATACTGTCGAAGAAGCCTTTCATCAGTAAAATATACCATCCGCTGGTCAGTACCGGTAAAATCAGCGACCAAGTGCTGTTGATAAGATGCAAGTCCCGTACCAGCAAATACGGCGGTATAATCCCCGGATTGAATAAGGTGGTCAGAAGGATCAGCAGCATCATCCATTTGCGTCCCTGCAATCTTTTGCGCGATATGGCGTAGGAAAGGCAGGAGGTGACGAGTAAGCTGAGCACCGTGCCGACAACCGCCAGAAATACACTGTTTCCTATAGCATGAAGAAAAGCATCGGTGGACATTAAGTATTTGTAGGAAGCCAAACTCCATTTCGCCGGAAGCAGCCTGATTTCATTCGACGAATAAACCGAAGGATCCGTGAATGAAACGGCAAAGACATAGTAGAGCGGGAAGAAAGTAATAATGCCGATGACTCCGAGAAGGAAGACATTCACCACATTGAAGACGCGGTCACTTCTGTTTTGTATCACGGTCTGGCCCCTCCTTCATGTTAATATACGCCTTCTTCGCCGAATTTTTTGGCAAGCTTGTTCGCCCCGATGACCAGCAGAAGCCCGACGACGGATTTAAACAGCCCGACAGCCGTACTATAGCTGAATTGTCCCTGCTTTACACCCAAGCGGTACACATACGTATCGAAAACATCCGCAACCTCGGAGACGGCGCCGTTCATCATTAGGAAGACTTGCTCGAAACCGACGTCCATAATATGACCTAGCCGTAAGATCAACAAAATAATGATCACCGACCGGATACCGGGCAAGGTGACATGCCACATTTGGCGAAAACGGCCTGCTCCATCCATCTTGGCTGCTTCATACAGCTGAGGATCGATGCTCGCCATGGCAGCCAGGAAGATGATCGTTCCCCATCCGGCATCCTTCCAGATGGACTGTGCCGTGAGCATCCCCCAAAAATAATTTTTGTTCGTCAAGAAATCGATTTTGGAGAACCCTAAGCTGACAAGGATTTGATTAACCGCTCCATCACCTGTCGAAAATAAGAGGAAAGTAATCCCTACAATGATGACCCAGGAGAGAAAGTGCGGCAAATAAACGATGGATTGAATGATTTTTTTGTACATCGCGTTTCTCACTTCGTTAAGCATCAGGGACAAAACAATCGGCAGCGGAAAGAAAAGAACCAAAGACAGGGCGTTAATCGCTAACGTATTGCGGAACAGTACGAGAAAATCCGGATTCGAGAAGAAACGTTGAAAGTGCTCCAATCCCACCCAAGGACTCCCTGTGACTCCTTGGTAGGGGGAATAGTTCTGAAAGGAAATGACAATTCCCCACATCGGCACATAACGGAATATAAGAAAATAAAGCAGGCCTGGCAGCGCCAATACATATAAGAATCGGTCTCGTACGATTCCCGTCCAAATCTGCTTAATTCGGCCCGTTCTTATATCACCCTTACTTTGGGATGACGCGTGAGTAACCGGTTTCAAAGTTGAATCCATGAAGTCTGCCCTCCGTTCACATGGTAGTTGGTATTACAATCGGAACGCTGAATTTAATCTACACCGGAGCCCCGTTTCCGGCAATCATCCATTTTTGTAACGCCGATTTTAAGGCATAGGAAGGGTTTACGGATCAATTTCCTGGCATTGATTTTTTTTGTCCCGGAACACAAACAATGCCCTTCCGGCTTCCTGCTGGGAAGCGAAAGGGCTGAAAAGTTTGCTTTCACGTTATTTGATCCTAGCTTACTCATGTCCGATATGATGCAGCGTCTGAAGGAAAATTTGTTCAATATGCGTGTCATCGAGCGAGTAGAAAACGGTTTTGCCTACTTTCCGGCGTTTGACGATGCGCATATTTCGCAAGGACCTTAGCTGATGGGAGATCGCCGATTGTCCCATGTTCATTAAGACCGTCAGATCGTGGACGCACAATTCCTTTTGAAGCAAGGCATCAATGATGCGGATTCGCGTAGGGTCGCTGAAGGCTTTGAACCAATCCGCCATATGAACGGCCGAAGTCGGGCTCATCATGGCCGATTTTATCAAATGAAGGTCCTGTTCGGAACCGGAGCACGCATCATCGCATTCCTCTGCGGGCATAACATGTTGATCCATTCTTCCACCTACCTGTTCTCCATGGCTGTTTCTATTATAACGAATTTTTGTATTAAGCAAAATCATTACTATTAATGGAGATAAGTCGGGCGCAGGAATGGTTGACGGGAACTTGCAGACAGCACTATAATGAACATAACATATGAATATATACTCATATATTATGAATTGATGGAATCGGGTAGGAGGATGGGGCTCTTGAACCAAGGACAAGGCATAACCAAAGTCGAGCTGCTGCTCGAAGGATTGGATTGCGCCAACTGCGCGATGAAAATTGAGAACGGCGTTAAAAAAGTAGAAGGCGTGGCCTCGTGCGCCGTCAATGTGATGACGAAGACCCTAACGATAGAGACCGCTGCGAACCGGAGTGAAGAGACGGTTGCCGAGGCGATCCGAACGGTTAACCGGATCGAACGGCATATTGCCGTATCCGTAAAGGGGAAGCCGGTGGGAAGAGGAGCCGCCTCCGAGCATCAAGATGAGCATCGGGATGTTAAGGACGAACACAAACCGCATTCGCATGAGCACGGACTGAACAAAAAACTGATCATCCGCTTGGCAGCAGGAGCCCTTCTAACCGGAATTGGAATGACGGCTCCCTTATCCGGGTGGCCGGAGCTTGGTTTGTACCTGGCGGCCTATCTCCTGATCGGCGGCGACGTTGTATTACGGGCTGTTAAAAACATCATCCGCGGCCAAGTGTTCGATGAATATTTCCTGATGTCGGTCGCCACGATCGGCGCTTTTGCGATTGGGCAGTATCCGGAAGGCGTTGCGGTGATGCTGTTCTACCAGCTCGGGGAGCTGCTTCAGGGCATGGCCGTCAACCGTTCCCGTAAGTCGATCAGCTCGCTTATGAACATTAGGCCGGACTATGCCAACCTGAAGACCGGAACCGAGACCAAGCGGGTGCCGCCGGAGGCGGTAAGCATCGGCGATTACATTATCGTAAGGCCCGGTGAAAAGGTGCCTCTGGACGGCGAAGTGGTCGAGGGCAGCTCCATGATTGATACGTCTGCGCTGACGGGCGAATCGGTGCCGCGGGAAGTTGAAATCGGAAGCAGCGTGCTTAGCGGATTCATAAACAAAAACGGTGTGCTGACCGTTAAAGTAACCAAGGGTTTCGGGGAATCCACCGTCTCGAAAATTCTGGAATTAGTCGAGCATGCAAGCAGCCAAAAAGCTCGGACTGAAAGTTTTATCACCAAATTTGCCCGTTATTATACGCCGGTCGTCGTCATTATAGCTCATCTGTTGGCCGTCGTTCCTCCTCTAGTCGTCAGCGGCGCTGTGTTCTCTGATTGGATTTACCGAGCGCTCGTGTTTCTTGTGATTTCCTGTCCTTGCGCGCTCGTGGTATCCATTCCTTTGGGCTTCTTTGGCGGCATCGGGGCAGCCTCTAAAGCCGGTATTCTCGTGAAAGGAAGCAATTATCTGGAAGCGCTGAACGATATCCGATATGTCGTATTCGATAAGACCGGTACGCTGACGAAAGGAGCGTTTAAAGTCATCGGCATCCATTCGCAAGGGGACCGCTCCAAGGAGGAGCTTCTCCATTACGCCGCCTATGCGGAGCTGCATTCCAGTCATCCCATCGCGGAATCGATTCGCGTAGCGTACGGGAAAGAAATGAAGGAAGAGCGGCTTACAGGCTATCATGAAATTCCGGGACATGGCATCCAGGTGTCGGTGCAGGGCGTAGAGGTACTGGCAGGCAACGCTAAGCTGATGAAGAAGGAGAACATCCCGTATGAGCAGCCTAAGGTCTCGGGGTCGATCGTTCATATCGCCATCGGACGAAAGTATGCCGGTTACCTTGTCATTGCTGACGAAGTGAAGGAGGATTCAGCGCAAGCCATCCGTTCATTGAAGCAGCTCGGGATTCGCAAGACCGTGATGCTGACCGGCGATGCCGGGGCGGTGGGGGAAGCGGTTGGCCGGGAGCTGGGCATCGACGAGGTGCATGCCGAGCTGCTTCCCCAGCATAAAGTCGAAGAGCTCGAGAAGCTGGAGAAGCATAAGCGGCCGAAAGAGAAAATCATGTTCGTGGGGGACGGCATTAACGATACCCCCGTGCTGGCCCGGGCGGACGTAGGCGTAGCCATGGGCGGATTAGGCTCGGACGCCGCCATTGAAGCGGCGGATATCGTCATCATGAACGACGAGCCTTCCAAAATCGCGGCTGCGATTTCCATTGCGAAGCGTACCCGCAGGATTGTTTGGCAAAATATTTGGTTTGCCCTGGGGATCAAAGCGGTATTTCTTCTTTGCGGCGCCTTCGGCATAGCCACCATGTGGGAGGCGGTGTTCTCCGACGTCGGCGTGACCTTGCTGGCCGTTCTGAACGCGATGCGGGTACTCCGGGCGCCGGAAAACTCCCATCCAATTCAAGCCGGATGACTTTAACAGCGGCTGGAACCCCATACCCAACCCTCCTAAGCGCAATCGTAGGAATAAGCGCTAAAGGACTGTCCGGGGACACGGAGATTTTTCTTATTTACCAATTTATGGGGTTTGGTATAATGGCATAAAGGAAATCATGTCCAATTCCTGCGTAGGTAAAGCCATAAGGAGGCGTTGCGATGGAGGCGCGGTTGGTATCTGGAGAAGCGCTTGAACTGTTAACCGTCAAGGCGAAGGGGAGCATGAAACATTTTCAGCTTCCGAAAGATGTGCGCAGGGCGTGGCATGAACTGCAGGCCATCGTGGAACGGGACGGAGTCGAATGGACGGAGAGGAACATAGGGTACGTATTGATTCCCCAGTGGATCACCGAGCCTCAAGAGGAGCTCGAGCTCCGGGTTGGAATCCGAATCGGCCGCGGGGAACGCACTCCGGATGGCACGGAGCGGCTTCACATTCCCGCGAGAACCTATGCCCTCCTGCCCTGCCGCGGCGACCGCGAGCAGATGAACCACGCGTATGCATGGATTGATGAATGGATAGCCAGGGAAGGACTTAAAAAGGATACCGGCGATGGGGTATTTGGGATGGAGCCCAACCGGCTGATTCCGGTCAATCCGTTTGACATTCCAGCCGATACCATCGATCGGTTTGACTATGATATCATGATCGCGGTAAAAGAATAAGCACATGTAACAGGCACCGCTTATCGTCGGTGCCTTTTTTCGCGGCTTGTGCTTCTATCGAAGGGGACTATAATAAGGGAGTAGGAGACCGTGGTCTCCAGGGATTGACGAAAAACCCTGATATGCGGAAAAAATGCTAAGGTATAGGTGGGGTATCCCCTGTAGGAGCGATAGCGTCCGCCTTTGTTATCGGAAAATGACTGCCGGATAGCGAAATAAATTAAAAATTTTCCGATAACAACAGCGGCCGGAAGGGGATACCCTACCGGGACACCGTGGTATATCTTTCCAATACATGGGTTTCTCAATAGCTTGAGGAGACCGCAGTCTCCCCGGAACGGAAAACTAACAAGAAGCGGGTTGGAATCGATGGATGATGAGAAACAGCGGTTAAGCATCGAAGCGGCGAGGCTTTATTACCTCTCCGATTACAGTCAGCAGGATATCGCGACAAGGCTCGGCGTCTCCCGTCCGACCGTTTCCAGGCTGCTTCAGCATGCCAAAGAACGCGGCTACGTTCGTATCGACATCGTGGACCCACTCGAGGATTTGGACGCACTGGGCCATGATTTGAGAATAAAGTATATGCTGGATACGGTACTCGTCTGCTATTCGCCGACGGGCGAATACCAGGAAATTCAGAAGCATATCAGCCGGAGAGCCGCGGAGTATCTCTATGAGACGGTGCAGGATAAAGATATCATCGGGGTTACCTGGGGAACCACGATGTACTCGGTGGCGCGCCAGCTGCAGCCGAAGCAGGTGAGAGGCGTGGAGGTCGTTCAGCTTAAAGGCGGTGTAAGTCATTCTCACGTAAATACGTTTGCCGCGGAAACGGTCAATTTGTTCGCCGAAGCGTTCCATACGGCTCCCCGATATTTGCCGCTCCCGGTCGTATTCGACAATATCGCCGTAAAAGAGATGGTAGAGAAGGATCGGCATATTCAGCGGATCATGGAGCTGGGCCGGCAGGCCAACATTGCGGTGTTTACGGTAGGGACCGTCAGAGAGGATGCGCTGCTGTTCCGACTCGGCTACTTCAATAAAGAAGAGCAGGAGCTTCTTCAGCGGATCGGTGCCGGGGATATATGCTCAAGGTTCTTCGATGCTGAGGGCCGCATTTGCAGCGAAGAGATCGACAACCGTACCGTAGGGATGAACCTGTCGGACCTGCGGAACAAGGAGAAATCGATTCTCGTAGCCGGCGGACAGCGGAAGATCGATGCGATCCGGGCCGCATTGACCGGCAAATATGCCAACATTTTGGTGACGGATCAGTACACGGCCCAAGCTTTATTAAGGTAAGTCTTCATGGAGTACTAATCCTGAACCGAATCCTATCGGGCACAAGCCTGCCGCGGCTGCGGCAGGCTTGTTTTGCGTGCGGAAGGCATACGAATGGAGTATGCCTTCTTTTTCTCAAGTTCATCTGAACATAATTTCATTTACCATTTTACATTTGTTCATGTCCGTGCTATGATAGTCATGCAGTCATCCATTAATGATTTGAAAACGCATAATATGCGTACGAATGCAGAAGAATGAAAGAGACTCTTGCGTTGTACGTTATTTTCTAACTGCATATAAAGGAGCGAAATGAACATGAATTTAGCGGGAATGATCGACCACACGCTGCTGCGGGCGGATGCGACCAAGGCGGAGATTACGAAGCTGACGGAAGAGGCGAAGAAATATACGTTCGCTTCGGTTTGCGTAAATCCGGCCTGGGTGGCCTATGCGGCCGAACAGCTGTCGGGGACCGAGGTGAAGGTGTGCACGGTGATCGGGTTTCCGCTCGGAGCCTCGACCTCGGCTGTAAAAGCCTTTGAAGCGAAGGACGCGATTGCGAACGGCGCGACCGAGGTCGATATGGTCATCAATATCGGAGCGTTGAAGGACGGAAACAACGAGCTTGTTGAGAAGGACATCCGCGTGGTTGTCGAAGCGGCGGCAGGCAAGGCGCTGGTGAAGGTCATTATCGAAACCTCCCTTTTGACCGACGAGGAAAAAACGCGCGCCTGCGAGCTTGCGGTCAAGGCCGGCGCTGATTTTGTCAAAACGTCCACAGGCTTCTCCACGGGCGGAGCGACGCCGGAGGATGTAGCGCTGATGCGCAAGACCGTCGGCGAGAAGACTGGCGTGAAGGCTTCCGGCGGCGTGCGCAGCCTGGAAGACATGATGAAGATGATCGAAGCGGGCGCTACCCGGATCGGGGCCAGCTCCGGCGTGAAAATTATGGAGGGCGGCCAATCCGCCTCATCTTATTAAGCTTAACACCCCCAATCCAAGGAGGTAATGAGGATGAAAGAGCAGCTGATTAGGCAAGCCATCGAAGCGCGCAAACAGGCATATACTCCTTATTCGCATTTTCCGGTAGGCGCCGCGCTGGTATCCGGCGGGAAAGTATACCAGGGCTGCAACATTGAGAATGCCTCCTTCGGTTTGACTAACTGCGCGGAGCGGACGGCCGTCTTCAAGGCGGTCTCCGAAGGCAACCGCAAGATCGAAGCGATCGCGGTCGTCGCCGATACGGACGGGCCGGTATCCCCATGCGGGGCCTGCCGTCAGGTGCTGGCGGAATTTTGCGACCACGATACCAAGATTTATTTAACAAATCTCCACGGGAATACTGAGGAGTGGACGATGGCCCAGCTGCTTCCGGGGGCGTTTCAAGCCGGAGATATGAAGAAGAATTAATCCCTTCGGGATCTTTCTTCTTACAAGCGTGTTGTAAGCGCTTAAGAAAGGAACACTTAGAATACATTCACAGTGGAGGAATACACATCATGAGATATTTAATCGCTATTCTGGGTGTGCTGGTCGTGTTCGGCCTGACGTATGCGGCAAGCAGCGACCGCCGGAAAATCCGCTACCGGCCGCTCTTCATCATGATCGTCCTGCAGGCGCTGCTTGCTTTTGCCTTGCTGCATACCGGTATCGGCGAGCTCCTCATCGGAGGCTTCGCGTCGATATTCGAGAAGCTGCTGTCCTATGCGGGGGAAGGCGTCAATTTTGTATTCGGGGGTCTCGTCAATCAAGGTCAAATGACCTTCTTCCTGTCGGTTCTGCTCCCGATCATCTTTATCTCCGCTCTGATCGGGATTTTGCAGTACACGAAGATCTTGCCTTTCATTATCAAATATATCGGTCTGGCGCTCAGCAAAATCAACGGAATGGGCAAGCTGGAATCCTACAACGCGGTCGCTTCCGCGATTCTCGGGCAATCGGAAGTATTCATTTCCGTTAAAAAGCAAATCGGCATGCTGCCGAAGCAGCGTCTTTATACGCTCTGCGCTTCCGCCATGTCTACGGTTTCGATGTCAATTGTCGGCGCGTACATGCAAATGATTAATCCGAAGTATGTTGTTACCGCACTTGTGTTAAACTTGTTCGGGGGCTTTATTATCGCTTCGATCCTTAACCCGTATACAGTTTCGAGAGAAGAGGATATTCTGGAAGTGCAGGATGAAGAGAAGCAGTCGTTCTTCGAAATGCTAGGCGAATACATTATGGACGGGTTCAAGGTGGCCGTCGTCGTCGCGGCGATGCTGGTCGGCTTCGTTGCGCTGATCGCGCTGGTCAACGGCATCTTCACCGGCATTTTCGGCATCTCCTTCCAGGAGCTTCTCGGTTATATCTTTGCGCCGTTCGCTTTCGTCATGGGGGTACCATGGAAGGAAGCGGTGGAGGCGGGCAGCATCATGGCGACGAAGATGGTGTCCAACGAATTCGTGGCGATGCTGGATCTTGGCAAGCATACCGCTTTGTCCGCACGGACGATCGGCATCATATCGGTGTTCCTCGTATCGTTCGCGAATTTTTCGTCCATCGGCATTATTGCCGGCGCCGTGAAGGGGCTGCATGAGAAGCAGGGCAATGTGGTGGCCCGTTTCGGTCTCAAACTGCTGTACGGGGCCACGATGGTCAGTGTATTGTCCGCTACGGTAGCGGGATTGTTCCTGTAATTAGTAAAACCTAGCAAAGGAGCGGGGTAGCATGGCTCAGTTTAAACGGATTCACTTGATTGTGCTGGATTCGGTAGGGATCGGGGAAGCGCCTGACGCTGCCAAGTTTGACGACTTCGATGTCGATACGTTCGGACATATCGCCCGCGAGCGCGGGGGACTGAACATGCCGAATATGGCCAAGCTGGGCTTGTCCAACATTCGGGAAATTCAAGGGATTCCGAAAGCGGACAAGCCGATGGCCTACTACACCAAGATGCAAGAGGCCTCCAGTGGCAAGGACACGATGACCGGCCACTGGGAGATCATGGGGCTTCGTATCGATACGCCGTTCCGGGTATTCCCGGACGGATTTCCGGAGGAGCTGATCTCCCGGATCGAGGAAAAGACCGGCCGCAAAGTGATCGGCAACAAGCCGGCAAGCGGTACGGAAATTATCGCTGAGCTCGGCGAAGAGCATGTGAAGACGGGGGCGCTCATCATCTATACCTCCGCCGATTCCGTGCTTCAGATCGCGGCCCACGAAGAGGTCGTTCCGCTGAAGGAGCTATACGAAATCTGCGAGTTTTGCCGGGAAATTACGCTGGAGGACCCTTACATGCTCGGCCGGATCATCGCCCGTCCGTTCGTCGGGGAGCCAGGGCATTTCACCCGGACGGCGAACCGCCATGACTACGCGCTGAAGCCGTTCGGTCCTACGACGATGAATGCGCTGAAGGATGCAGGCTATGACGTCATCGCGCTGGGCAAAATATCCGATATCTACGACGGCGAAGGCGTAACCAAGGCGGTTCGCACCGTCTCCAATATGGACGGGATGGATAAGCTGGTCGCCACGATGGACGAGCCGTTCACCGGACTCAGCTTCGTCAATCTCGTCGATTTCGACGCGCTGTACGGACACCGCCGCGACCCGCAGGGGTACGGTCAAGCGCTGGAGGAATACGACGCGCGGCTGCCGGAGTTGTTCGCCAAGCTGACGGAGGACGACCTCCTGATCATTACCGCCGACCACGGCAACGATCCTACCTACCGGGGGACTGACCATACCCGCGAGTATGTGCCGCTTCTCGTCTATTCGCCGCGGTTCCGGGAAGGCGGCGGCCGGGAGCTTCCGCTCCGCAAGACGTTTGCCGATATCGGGGCCACGGTGGCGGACAATTTCGGCGTGACGATGCCGCCGCACGGCACGAGCTTTTTGGCGGAATTGAAATAATATCGATCAGGGGGAAACGAAATGAGCGTTCATATCGGAGCACAACCGGGCGACATCGCCGAGACGATCCTGCTGCCGGGCGACCCGCTGCGGGCCAAATATATTGCGGAAACTTATCTGGAGAATGTCACCTGCTATAACCAGGTCCGGGGCATGCTCGGCTTCACGGGGACGTACCAGGGCAAGCGCATCTCGGTGCAGGGCTCGGGCATGGGCATTCCGTCCATCAGCATTTATGTCAACGAGCTGATCAGCCAGTACGGCGTTAAAAATTTGTTCCGGGTAGGCACCTGCGGTGCGATGCAGGAGCATGTCCGCGTGCGCGACGTCATTCTCGCGCAGGCCTGCTGCACGGATTCCAGCATGAACCGGCATGTGTTCGGCGGGTTCGATTACTCCCCGATCGCCAGCTTCCCGCTGCTGAAGGCAGCTTATGAGCGCGGCACGGCCAAAGGGTTGAAGCTGCATGTCGGGAATATCTTCAGCTCCGATATGTTCTACCGCGACGACAAATCCGTCGTTCAGAAGCTGATGGACTACGGCGTGCTGGGTGTCGAGATGGAAACGACGGCACTTTACACGCTCGCGGCGAAATTCGGTGTCAACGCCTTGACGATTCTGACCGTGAGCGATCATCTGCTGACCGGAGAAGAAACAACCGCGGAGGAGCGGCAGACGACGTTTAACGACATGATGGAAGTGGCGCTGGACACGGCCATTTCCTTGTAAGAAGCTGTACCGGACCCAAGGATAGGATCCTATAGAAAACCATACGGAAGACCCCATAGAACAAAAGTGAGGAGAGAGCAGACGATGAGAATGGTGGATCTGATTGAGAAGAAACGCGACGGCGGGGAACTGACTACGGAAGAAATCAACTTTATTATCGAGGGCTATACGAAAGACGAAATTCCCGACTACCAAGTCAGCGCCCTGGCCATGGCGATTTTCTTCAAGGATATGACGGAGCGGGAGCGGGCGGACTTGACGATGGCGATCGTGAACTCCGGGGAAACGATCGACCTGTCGGCGATTGAAGGCGTGAAGGTGGACAAGCATTCCACCGGCGGCGTAGGCGATACGACGACGCTTGTCCTAGCTCCTCTCGTTGCCGCGCTCGACATCCCGGTAGCGAAGATGTCCGGCCGCGGACTCGGCCATACCGGGGGAACGATCGATAAGCTGGAAGCGATCGCCGGCTTCCACGTAGAGATCAGCAAGGAGGAGTTCGTCGATCTGGTGAACCGGCACAAAATCGCGGTCATCGGCCAGTCCGGCAATTTGACGCCGGCCGATAAGAAGCTGTACGCTCTCCGCGACGTCACGGCAACCGTCAATTCGATTCCGCTCATCGCGAGCTCGATCATGAGCAAGAAAATTGCAGCAGGCTCCGACGCCATCGTGCTGGATGTAAAGACCGGGGCAGGGGCCTTCATGAAGACGGCCGAGGATGCCAAAGAACTGGCCCAGGCGATGGTCCGCATCGGCAACAATGTCGGCCGCAAGACGATGGCGGTCATCTCCGATATGAGCCAGCCGCTGGGCTATGCGATCGGCAATGCCCTGGAAGTGAAGGAAGCGATCGATACGCTGAAGGGCAACGGGCCGAAGGATCTGGAGGAGCTCTGCCTCGCCCTTGGCCGGCAAATGGTGTTCCTGGCGAACAAAGCCGCATCGCTTGAGGAAGCCGAAGAGAAGCTGAGAGAAGTGATCCGCAGCGGCAAAGCGCTGGAGAAATTCAAGGAATTCATCGCGGACCAAGGTGGCGATCCGTCCGTCGTGGATCATCCGGAGAAGCTGCCGCAAGCCGCTTACCAAATCGAAGTTCCGGCGAAAGAAGACGGCGTGGTTGCGGACATTATCGCCGATGAGATCGGTACCGCGGCTATGTGGCTCGGCGCAGGCCGGGCTACGAAGGAATCCGACATCGATCTTGCCGTCGGCCTGATGCTGAACAAAAAAGTCGGCGATCCGGTCAAAGCCGGAGAATCCTTGGTGACCATTCACGCGAACCGGGAGGACGTGAAGGATGTCGTGGAGAAAATTTACGCCAACATCCGGATCGCGGACCATGCGGAAGCGCCCGTGCTTGTGCATGACATTGTAACGGAATAACTTGAATAAAGAAATCAAGCCTGGATCCCTGATCGGATCCGGGCTTTTTTGACTTGCCTTAGGCGCGGGATGGGAGCAATTACTTGCCGGGCATCCGTACGGTTTTCTAGCGTCCGTCAGTCGCGGTCGGTCGAGTTGTTTCCCCGACTTGAGACCAGGTTCCAAAACCGTCCCCGGTCGGTTTTGGAGATGGAGCGTTCCGTTTACAATAAAGACATGAAAGACAGCACGACACCAAATGAAACGAACATCAATGAAACACCGACCATATACGCAAAGGAGAAATTTCAAATGAGAAAATTGTATCGTTCTGCTTCGGACCGTTGGTTTACAGGCTTGTGCGGAGGGCTGGCCGATTATCTTGGAATCAGCGCGACGCTCGTGCGGATCTTGACGGTAATCGCCGCATTCTGCAGCTTCGGAACGACCGTCCTTCTGTATTTCATAGCCAGCCTGTTGATTCCTAAGCGTTACGATCATATCCAATTCATGTAATTCCGGTTCAAATTCGCATGTTCTATGTCGGACTTGCTTCAAACCAAACCAATTTCGGGAGGTATATACGATGGGTGCACTGAGAAGATTAATGGATTTGACGAAAGCGGTAGTGAATGAAACGCTGGACAAGATGGAGAAGCCGGTAATGATGCTGAACCAATATCTTCGCAGCATGGAAGAGGAGCTGCATGCTTTGCAGCGGGAGCTGACCAAGGAAACGGCATCGTCCCGGACTTGGGAGCAGCAAATCGCGGGCTGCTTCCGGCAGGCGGAGCAGAGCGAGCAGAAGGCGCGCGAGGCTCTGGCGGATGACCGCACAATCGAAGCACGCCAGGCGCTGGAGGCCCGGCAGACGTATTTGGACCAGGCCGCTGAGTATACGCGCGCTTATGAAGCTTCCAAGCTGCGCACCGCAGAGCTGGAGCAGCAGCTGAAGCAGGCGCAAACGGAATATGCAAGTATGCAGGCGAAGCGGGATGAGCTTATGCAGCGCGCGCAGAAGGTACAGGACAAGGAACAGACTGCCGCGTCAAGCTTCGGCTACCGGGCGGATACCGGGGCGGCCGTCCATGGGTTTCAGCGAATCGAAGAGCGGATTATGCAAAAGGAGGCTCAGCTGGAGTACGCCGAGTCGATGAAGGCCGCCGCCACCGCATCGCGGGAAGCCTTGATTGAAGAGCAGCTGACCCGGCTGAGAAACGAAGCGCCTGTCCATAAATAATTGCCCGGAAACTCAAAGCCGGCGGATTGAATCTCCTTCCGCGGCTTTGAGTTTTTTCTTGGTTGATAAGAATTTATAAGTTTCCGTAACTTATAGCTTCGCATCAACCTTGGTAAACTCGCTGGTCCTCGTAATACAAGGACGGCGTAGTCGTTTATCCTGGCCGTCATGGGATTTGGGATCCGGCCTTGGAGAGGATTTCGCTGATTTTGGCTTCCAGCTGATACGTTTTTTGTTTCTCTGAATGGATTTGCCGGGAAAGGGAGACCGCGGTAGCAAGGCTGCTCTGCACGCCGGAGGAGTCGCCTTTCCTCGCCGCTTGCTTGAATCCGTTCCATGCCGGAGTTATACTGCTTTCGAGTGTACGGACGGCGCTGTTCTTCGCTTTGATCTGCTCGCGGATCGGATCGGCGTCATCCAGGATGCCTCGGATCCGTTTCACCTTTTGCCCCGTAGCCTTCTTGGCGGCCTGCCATGCGTTCATCTTGGCCTCAAGGTCCATCCGCGCCAGCTTGATCGGGATCTTCAGCACGTTCGCATGAAGCTGAAGCATGGCGCTGAGATCCTTGTTCTTCGCTGCCCGGGCCGCGTCGATCTGCTTATTGAGCGAGGTATACTGGGCGAATAACGGTTTATACCGTTCCTTTGCCTGGTTGAATTCGGCCTCGAGCCTGTTCAGGCTGGCTTCATCGATTTGTTTGACCTGCTTGGCCAGCGCCGAGGATGTGTTCTTATTGCTCTCGTGGAGCGCCTTGAGCTTACTGTCCCACTCCTGCTCCTGCTGCTGAAGCGACAGCAGCTCGTTGTACAGGGCGCTGATCTTCTCCGCCTGCGCACGGTCTGCGGCGGCAAGGGTCTTATCGAGCGATGCTTTCAGGGAGGCCGTTACTTCAAGGGAAGCGGCTGCAGCTGTCGTCGGGACGGCCCAGACCAGTAGGAGAGCGAGGAGCGTTGACAGAACCTTTTTGCATTGAGTCATGAGAATCTTCCTTTCCGTTGTGTGGGGTGCGGGACGGCGGGCAAACAAAAAAAAAGCACCTGTAAAAAAAGGCATCAAGCCTTCTCTTACGGGTGCTTCCGTCGTAAGCCGTCCAATGTTTATGTTATGTGTAAACTATACAAGACGGGTTCAAGGAGTGTCAAGCCTTTCGGGCATCGCGGCTCCGTTTGGCGGAACGGGGCGGGAGCCCGGTTGACTTTTCGGCGAAATAGGTGTACAACAGAAGAAACCGAATCGTTCGATCAAATTCGTTGACGAGAAAGAGTACACTAATCTCTTGTTCCCCAGAGAGTTGGCCCCGCGCTGAAAGCCAACGTTCAAGACTTAGTCGAAAATCCTCTCCGAGAAGGAAAGCTGAAGCTGCCGAAGTAAGCTGACCCGGGATCCTGCCGTTACAAGGGACGCGTATGATGGTACGTAGTAGAGGTGCCGCAGGATGACTAGAGCGTGATCCTTGCGGAACAAGGGTGGTATCGCGAGATGAAATCTCGTCCCTTACGGGGCGGGATTTTTTTGTTTTTTCAAAAACTGGAGAACAGGCGAAGAAAGGATGAGAACGATGAGAAAAGTGGATGTGAAGGAAAAAGCGAGAACCCGCGAGCTGCGGGTGCTGGAGCAATGGAAACGGGACGATACGTTCCGGAGGTCCGTCGACAACCGGGAGGGAAGGCCCTCTTTCGTTTTCTACGAAGGGCCTCCGACGGCCAACGGCAAGCCGCATATCGGGCATATGCTCGGACGGGTGATCAAGGACTTCATCGGACGATACAAGACGATGTCCGGCTACCGGGTCATTCGCAAGGCGGGCTGGGACACCCATGGCCTTCCCGTCGAGCTCGGCGTGGAGAAGCAGCTCGGGATTTCGGGCAAGCAGGAGATCGAGAACTACGGCGTAGCCAAGTTCGTGGAGAAGTGCAAGAGCAGCGTATTCGAGTACGAGAAGCAGTGGCGCGAATTGACCGAGGCCATCGCTTACTGGACCGACATGGAGCATCCTTACGTTACGCTGACGAACGATTATATCGAGAGCGTATGGCATATTTTGTCCGTCATTCATGAGAAAGGGCTGCTGTACAAAGGGCACCGGGTCAGTCCCTACTGTCCGGACTGTCAAACCACGCTCAGCTCGCACGAAGTGGCGCAGGGCTACGAAGACGTCAAGGACCTGAGCGCGACGGTCAAATTCCGGAGCCGTTCGGGCCGCGAAATCTTCCTTGCCTGGACGACGACCCCTTGGACGCTGCCTGCGAACGTAGCCTTGGCCGTAGGCCCCGATCTGGAATATGTCAAGGCGGAGCAGAAGGGCGAGGTGTATGTGGTTGCCAAACAGCTCGCGGAGAAGGTGCTGAAGGAAGATTATGTCGTCCTGTCCACTCATAAGGGCTCGGAATTCGTAGGGACGGCCTACGAGCCGCCATTCGGCTATGTGAAGGCAAGCAAGGGGCATGTCATCGTAGACGCCGATTACGTCAGCGATACGAGCGGCACCGGGATCGTCCATATCGCTCCGGCCCATGGCGAGGACGATTACCGTACCGTCCGTCGGCATGAACTGGATTTCGTGAATGTCGTAGATGCGGCCGGACGCTATATGGACGTCGTCACGGAATATGCGGGGCGCTTCGTCAAGGATTGCGATGTGGATGTGGTCAAAAGCTTGGCCGAACGCAGCCTCCTGTACGCCAAAGAGCGCTACGAGCACAGCTACCCGTTCTGCTGGCGCTGCAGCTCTCCGCTGCTCTATTATGCTATGGAAAGCTGGTTCATTCAAACGACTGCGGTCAAAGACCGGCTGATCGAGAACAACCGGGAGATCGCCTGGTATCCGTCTCACCTGCAGGAAGGGCGGTTCGGCAAGTTCCTGGAGGATCTGGTCGATTGGAACATCAGCCGGAACCGCTACTGGGGGACCCCGCTCAATGTGTGGCTGTGCCGCGACTGCGGCAGCGAGCATGCGCCGGGAAGCTACAAGGACATGCAGGAACAGTCGGTGAACCCGATCGGCGACCACCTGGAGCTGCATAAGCCGTTTGTCGATGAAGTGAAGCTGCGCTGCTCCTGCGGCGGCATCATGGACCGGACGCCGGAAGTCATCGACGTGTGGTTCGACAGCGGATCGATGCCTTTCGCCCAATACCATTATCCGTTCGGAGACGGGAGCGTGTTCCAAGACCAGTACCCCGCCGACATGATCTGCGAGGGCATCGACCAAACCCGCGGCTGGTTCTTCAGTCTGTTGGCGGTTTCGACGCTGTACAACGGCCGGTCGCCTTATAAGGCCGTCATTTCGACCGGACACGTGCTGGATGAGAACGGACAGAAGATGTCCAAGAGCAAAGGCAACGTCATTGACCCTTGGGACATCATCGACGAATTCGGCACGGACGCCTTCCGCTGGGCGCTGCTGTCGGACAGTGCGCCTTGGAACAGCAAGCGGTTCTCCAAGTCGATCGTAGCCGATGCCAAGTCGAAGCTGGTGGATACGATCCATAACACCCACGCGTTCTATGTGCTGTATGCGGACATTGACGGGTATGATCCCGAGCAGCATCCGCCGCAGCTCTCCAAGAACGAGCTGGACCGGTGGATCGTCTCGCGGCTGAACAGTACGCTGCAGCAGGTGGAGAAAGGGCTGGAGGCAAACGACTTCCTGAACCCCGCCAAGCAGATCGAAATCTTCGTCGACGAGCTCAGCAACTGGTACATCCGCCGCTCGCGTGACCGGTTCTGGGGAGCGGGGCTGACGCCGGATAAAATTGCAGCCTATCAGACGCTGCGTGAGGTGCTCCTGACCCTGGCGCGTATGATCGCCCCGTATATGCCGCTGATCGCTGAGGACGTGTACGGCAACCTCGGAGGCCGGGACAGCGTTCATCTGGTCGATTATCCGAAGCCGGATGAAGCGGTCGTCGATCGGAAGCTGGAGAGCGATATGAATGCCGTCCGGCAAATCGTCGAGCTCACGCGCAATATCCGGAACGAGACGGCGCTCAAGACCCGGCAGCCGCTGTCCGAGCTGATCGTGTCGATGGCTCATGAGCTCGACTTGAGCCGTTTCGAGGAGATTGTCAAGGAAGAGATCAATGTCAAAGCGATCCGGTTCGAGTCTGGCGACAGCAGCTTCGTGGATTACCGGTTGAAGCTGAACCTGAAGGCTGCCGGCAAAAAATACGGCAAATTCGTCGGGCCGCTGCAGCAGCATCTGGCGGCTTTGTCCGCAGAGTCAGCGAAGAAGGTTGTCGAACAAGGCTTTCTGACGGTCAGCTTGGACGGGGAGGAGCTTCGGCTGATAATGGAAGAGCTGCTGGTGGAGAAGCGGGCCAAGGAAGGCTTCGCCTCCGCCTCCGGTTACGGCATCACGGTGACGCTGAGCACCGTCCTGACGAAGGAGCTGGAGCAGGAGGGTCTCGTACGGGAGGTCGTACGCGCCGTTCAGGATTACCGGAAGAAGCTGGAGCTGCCCATCGAGAAGCGCGTCGGTCTGGTTCTGGGCGTCGACTCCGGGCTAAGAGAAGCGCTTGAGGAGCATAACCGCGTGCTGCACGACCATGTGCTGCTGACCGGCGTACGGTTTGCCTTCGAAGAAGGCATGGAGACCGTCTCTATCGGAGACCGGGAGCTTCGTATGCGGATTGAAACCTGATCCGGGCCCGCCGAGGAGCAGAAAAACTCTGGCGGATGCCCGGCCGTTTCCCGGTCGACGCCGACGGCGCCCTTGTGGCGCTTCCGGCGTTTTTTAATGATTTATTTACGACGATGTGAAGGAGGACGGCAGTTTGTTCATGCCGCTGACCACGTCTTATTATAAGTAAGCTGCACAGAAAGCAGGCTCACGTTGTTGGCGTGGGCCTGTTTTTTGCTTTACGACCTAGAAAAGCAAGGTGGATGAGGGTACCTATCGGTTTGACGTGAAACCGTACGAATAGGACACAGGGCAGCCGGATGAGATGAACGGCTTGCCCCGCAGCCGCGACGGCGGCATCACGCTGGAAATATGGGGAGAAAGGATATGGAGGGGGGCGCCGTAAATTCGGTATCGGGTTTGCGGCGAACCTTGGCCGTCATCCCTATGCATTCCGGCGAGCATACTCCTCCGGGGTTTTCCCGGTCGCGGCCTTGAAGTCTTTGATAAAATGAGACTGGTCATGGTATCCGAGATCCATCGACAGCTTCAGCCAGTCCGGCTGCCGGCCGCGTTCCGCCGCTTCCGCGGCGTTATGGAGCCGGTACAGCTGAATGACCCATTTCGGACTGACGCCGACGTATTGATGGAAGAGGCGCTGTAGCTTTCTTACGCTGAGGCCGAAGCATTCCGCGATGTGATCCACCCGGGTGATGTCCGTTTCGTCCCTGATCCGGTCGATGATATCGTTGATCAGGGTGATGGTTTCATCCTTCCCCGGAAGCTTAGGGCGCAGGAAGCCCTCCGCCAGCTCAACCATCTGCCGTTCTTCTTTCCGGGACAGGATGTCGCGCTCCGCCTGGGCAGCATCCACATCGAACACGTCTCTAATAGGTATCGGATGCTCCGATAAGCCGGTGACCTGCCGCCGGAGAAACGGATAAAATCCGCCGGGCTTGAACTTGACGCCGAATACGCAGCCTTGGCCCTGGAGGAGATAAGAGAATTTAGCCTTGGCGGGGCCGAAGATGCCGGACTTGCCCGGTTCGATGACGAGATTCACGCACGGATTCGGAAAAACGTCCTGCAAGTACGGAGGTTGTCCCGTTAAATCCCAGGTGACGATCCAGTAATGCTTGACGAAAAACCGAAGATCCTCCGACGGAGCGTGGCGCGTCAATTGAAACTTCTGCGAGCCTTCGCTTAAATACAGGACGCCCATACTGGGCATGGGGACATGGGAATTCATGTTCGGTCGCTCCTGTCTATCATTTTGACGGGGGTTGTCGCATTTTTACAATACTACCAATTGGAGATCGGCTATCTTTAGTTTAACACATCTTAGCAGCCGCAGAAGTCCCGGAATTTCAAACACGAGGCTTGTCTCAAGAAAAGGAGAGATCTTATGGAACTGAAATACGAATTTTATATCGACGGCACCCCCGAACAGGTGTGGGATGCGCTCGTATCGGATGAAGGGACGCGCAAAATCTTTTTTAATTGCGTCTTCCAGTCCTCCCTTAAGGAAGGAGAACCGTTCGCCTATATTGGTCCGGGAGCCGAAGGCGACGAGACGGTGCATGTGTACGGGACGATCCTGACCTGTGTGCCGGGCAAGGAGATGAGCTGCATCGAGCATCCAGGCCCATCCTACCACGCGAATCATGAAGAGCTGACCTCAAGAATTATGTATACGCTGGATACGGTCGGCAGCTGTACGAAGCTGACCTTGATCAACGACCAGTATAGTGACAACCATCCTTCGTTCGAGAATGCCAGAAATTCCTGGTGGATGATCCTAAGCAACGTCAAGACGTATGTGGAAACAGGCAAAACGCTGGACTTCGGCTGGTAAGTGAAGCGCAAAAACAAAGAGCATCGACCCCTTCGGTCGCTGCTCTTTGTTTTTTGATAGGCCAGAGGCGGCTCCCAGTCGATATCGCGGAATTGCTTCTCCAACTGCGTAACGTTCCCGCTCGAAAAAATTACGTGCCTCCCGCATGGAAAGATTCTGACAAGTCCGCATAGGATAGAACATACGTGCATGACGAAGCGAAGCATTGCAAGCGCTTATCCGAATGGCATTCCATCTCCGCGTGAGCTTCATGGAGGGGGTAAAGCGATGGGATCGTTTCTTCATCTGGCCGACCTGTACCCGAGACCGCTCATTCCGATCGGGCGGGAGGACCGGATGGGCTTGGAGGACATGTACACCGGCAAGGACGGAAGACCCGGCAAGTTCACCGACTGGCTGATAGCGCTGATGTGGGTGGAGGACCCGCCGGACCGCGGATGGAAGGTGGTGGTGTTTCCGGTGTCGGTCCACAGCGTGTTCTGGGCGTCTCCGCCGCTGTTTCATACGCTCGCGCCGGGTACGTTCGAGAAGGCCTGGAAACTATCGGAGGCGATCAAGACCAGCTCCGAGCAGGACCGGCTGACCCGCACCTTCGTCCATCCTTACTGGGACTACTGGGAAGCCATCTAATTCATGTGAAGGAGGGAGAACATGCTTCATCTGATCGTCTGCATCAAACAGGTCCCCGACAGCCGGGAAATCCGCATCGATCCCGTAAACAATACCTTGATCCGGCAAGGGGTGCCGAGCATCGTGAATTTCTATGATTTGCACGGACTTGAGGAGGCGCTGCGCATCAAGGATGAGCATGGGGCGCGGGTGACGGTCGTTACCATGGGGCCTCCTCCGGCAGAGAAGGCGCTGAAGGAATGCATCTCGCTCGGGGCGGACGAGGCGGTGCTCGTGACCGACCGGAAATTTGCCGGAGCCGATACGCTGGCGACCTCCTACGTACTGGCCAAAACCATCGAGAAGGTGGAGGCGGAGTGGGGAAAAGCGGATCTGATCTTCTGCGGGAAGCAGACGCTCGACGGCGATACCGGACAGGTCGGACCGGGCATTGCCTGCCGGCTCGATGTAGATCAGCTCACGTATGTAGGGAAAGTCGCCGAGGTCGATCCGGGCAGACGGACCGTGACGGTCCACCGCGTGCTGGAGGACGGCACGGAAGTCGTCCGGTCCCCGATGCCGGTGCTCATTACGGCGCTGAAGGAGCTGAATACGGTTCGCCGGGCTTCGCTGCCGGGGATGATCAAGGCGGCGCGGTTTAAGCCGGTCGTATGGACGACGGCGGATTTTCCCGATCTGGACGGGGCGAAGATCGGGCTGAAGGGATCGCCGACCATCGTCAGCAAGACTTGGGTGCCCGAGGTCCGCAAAATCAACGGGGAGCAGGTCGGCGGGGACCGTCCGGAGCAGGCGGCCGCGCAGCTGGTCGAGAAGCTGTGGGGAATCGGTCTGCCGGATCGGTTAGGCTGGACGTCATAAAGGAGGAGAAGCCGGTGTCTGCAAGAAGAGATACGGTTGAGGCGCCCGATTGGTCCGCGTACCGGGGCGTGCTGGTGTTTGTGGAGCAGCGCGGAGGCGAGGCGAAGAAGGTTTCCTGGCAGCTGCTCGGGGAAGGCAAGCGGCTCGCGGAGAAGCTGGAGGTCGGGCTGATCGCGCTGGTCATCGGGCATCAAGTGGAGCATTTGGCCGAAGAGGCGGTGTATTACGGCGCGGACAAGGTATTCCTGTGCGATGCGCCGGAGCTTCGGGCTTACCGGACCCGGCCTTACAGCCGGGTTGCGATGAAGGTCATCGACGAGGCGAAGCCGGAGATTTGCTTGTTCGGAGCTACTGGGACGGGCCGCGACCTCGCGGGAGCGATCGCGACGCACCTGCCGACCGGGCTTACGGCCGATACGACTGAGCTCGATGTCGAGCCGCATCCGTCGCGGCTGCTGCTGGCGAGTCGGCCCGCATTCTCCGAGAAAATGATGGCGACGATCCTGTGCAAGCAGTACCGTCCGCAGATGGCGACCGCCCGCGCGGGCGTGTTCCAGGCGCTGGCCCGCGACACGAGCCGCGAAGGAGACATTATCCGTATAGCCAGCCCGATGACCGAGGAGGATATTGCGACGGAGGTGCTGGATTTCATCCAGGGTCAGGAGAAGGTGAACCTGGAGGAAGCGGACATCATTGTCGCGGGCGGGCGGGGGCTCGGCGGGCCGGAGCCCTTCGCCCTGCTGAAGGAGCTGGCGGATGCGCTCGGGGGCGTGGTGGGCGCTTCGCGGGCGGCGGTCGATGCCGGCTGGATCAAGCACGAGCATCAGGTCGGACAAACCGGCTGTACGGTGCGGCCGAAGCTGTATTTTGCAATCGGGATCTCGGGGGCGGTGCAGCACACGGTCGGGATGTCGGGCTCGGAGGTGATCGTGGCGATCAACAAGGATCCGGATGCGCCGATCTTTCAAACCGCGCATTACCGGATCGTCGGGGATTTGTTCAAGATCGTCCCGGCCATTACGGCCGAGGTCCGGAAGAAGCGGGCGGCGGACCGGGCCGGGGGAACGGCTGCGCCGAAGCCTCCAGCTGGCGCGATAGCGGAAGCGGCGCTGCTGCAGGAAAGGAGCGGGGGACATTGAGCGAGAAATTCGACGCGGTGGTCGTGGGCGCCGGTCCGGCCGGAGCCGCAGCGGCTCTCACGATGGCCCGGGCGGGCCTCTCGGTTGTTTTGCTGGAGCGGGGCGAGTTCCCGGGCGCCAAAAATATATTCGGCGGCGTGCTGTACCGCAGGATGCTGGAGGACCTCGTGCCGGAGTTTTGGACGGAGAAGGGCTTCCCTATGGAACGGCATATCGTGGAGCAGCGCATCTGGATGATGGGCAAGGAATCGGTGGTGACGTTCGGCCATCGGAACGAGGCGTATAAGGAGCCGTACAACTGTTTTACCGGACTGCGGGTGAAGTTCGATCAATGGTTTGCCGACAAGGCGGTGCAGGCCGGGGCGATCCCGGTGTACCAGACGGTGGCTACGGAATTCCTCAAGGAAGGGGACCGCGTCGTCGGCGTCAAGACGGACCGGTCGGACGGGAATTTGTATGCCGATGTGGTGGTCGTCGCGGACGGCGTCAATTCCTTGCTCGGCAAGTCGCTGGGCATCCACAAGGAATGGAAGCCGGATGAGGTCTCCCTGGCGGTGAAGGAAGTGATCGCCCTGCCGAGGGAGAAGATCGAGGATCGCTTCCAGTTGGAGGGCGACGAAGGCGTTACGATCGAGTTCATGGGGGAAACGACGCTCGGGATGGCGGGGATGGGCTTCCTGTACACGAACAAGGAGACGCTTTCGCTCGGGGTCGGCGTCATGGTCGACCAGCTCCGGGAGAAGCGGATCAAGCCGTATGCCTTGCTGGAGGCGGCCAAACAGCATCCGATGATCCGTAAGCTGATCCAGGGCGGGGAGGCGCTCGAATATTCGGGACATCTGATCCCGGAAGGCGGCTATCATTCCATTCCTCCGCTGTCCGGAGACGGATGGTGCATTGTGGGCGACGCGGCGCAGCTCGTGAACTTCGTCCACCGGGAGGGCACGAACCTCGCCATGACCTCGGGGCGGCTGGCCGGCGAGGCGATTGTCGAGGCGAAGGCCAAGGGCGACTATACGAGGGCTTCGCTGAAGCGGTATGACGAAAAGCTCCGGAGCTCTTTTATCGAGAAGGACTTGAAGAAGTACAAGGGGATGCACCATTTCCTGAAGGAGCAGGACCCCGAGCTCCTGTTCGACAAGCTGCCTCATGCGCTGAATGAAGCGGCATACCATATGTTCTTGGTGGACGGCGTGCCCAAGGCGGAGAAGCAGCGGCTCGCCGTGAAATTGATCAAGGAGGCTGCCGGCGGCACGATGAACCTGATGAAGCTAGGCTACAAGAGCTGGAGGGCGATGAACGGATGAGCGAGCTGATTTCCGACAAGCTGTTTACGATCCGCTTCAAATGCGACGACGTATCTCACTTGATCATTAAGGAGCACCAGAACTGCCTGAAGTGCGTGACGAAGGACTGCAATTATTTTTGCCCGGCCGATGTGTACGAATGGGAGAAGAAGCAGAAGATGACGACGGTGGCGTACGAGAACTGCATCGAATGCGGCACGTGCCGGATCGCCTGTCCCTACGATAACATTGAATGGGTGTATCCGAAGGGCGGATACGGGATCACGTATAAATTCGGCTGATTCCCGCTTGGGCGGCGGAGCAGCCGTGGCTCGATTATTCGGCGTTGGGCGCAGAGCTGGCCATGGATGACGAGGAGAAGCTCTTCTCTAAATAACTGTTAAAAAACGAAAAAAGCATCGACCCGTTGGGTCGGTGCTTTTCTGCGTAAGATTCAAGTCTCCAGGCCGTAATGCCGCTTCAGGTGGTCCGATATCGAGGTGAAGCGGAAGCTCCGGAGCACATTCTCCAGCTTGGCGTAAGTACCGCGCACATTGTAATAATGGATGAAGCTCTCCTTCATCGGCAGGTCGAGCTTGTGCTCCTTCTCGTCGATCTCTCTCGGATGCAGGTAGACGATGGAACTGTTCCCCTGCCGGTTCGCCGAGCGAATCGCCTGCTTGACGACGAACCTGGGGAAGAACCGGAAGTAGAAGCCCCCGGAATACCCTATGTTCCTCCCGCCCAGCTTCATGACGGACATCGGGACCTCGTACAGCCCGAGCGTTCTTCCGTTAACCCGGGGCTTATGGATTTCCGTGGGAGCCGTCGGAATGCCGTACAGGAACGTCTTCACGGGAAAAATGCTGGCGTCGTACTTCATGCCGAGCTCCTCCAGCGCTTCCAGGTAGTGGAGATTGCTCTCCACGATGGACCAGGACGGCGCCCGGTATCCGATAATTTTCGTCCCGGTAAGCTCCTCCAGGATATCGACCGATTTCTTCACATCCGCCTTGAAGACATCGATGGTCTGCTTATAGGCTAGCTCATGAGCATATCCGTGGGACGCCACGTCATGCCCCTCGCGGGCGATCGCCCGGACCACATCCGGGTAATGCTCCCCAATATAGCCGAGCACGAAAAAGGTCGCCTTGCTCCCGGTCTCGCTGCACAGCTCCAGCAGCTTATCCATATGGGAGCGAAAGCCGGAGCCCTTGCTGCGGTCCGGCACGACATCGTCGTAATTGGCATGAAACCATTCCTCGATATCAAAGGTCAGCATATTGGTGACGCCCGTCCCAGGGGCGGATGGATGGAGAGATGTCGGGCTAGTCAATTTTCTTGCTCCCTTTGATCGCGAACGAGGTGCAGAACAGGTCAGAGACCGTTCGCGCCTCGCCCTTGGTGACGAACTTGAACGGATGATACATCTTCAAATATTGCATATCCTCCAGGCCGTACTGATCGAACAGCTGCTTCAGCTCGTCCATACCGTACATTTTATCGAACTTCTTGCTTTGCTCGAACAGCTTGAGCAGCTTCCGCTGAATGGAGCCCCGGTGGAGCGTCTGTATGAGCAGCGTCCCCCCCGGCTTCGTCACTCTCGCGAGCTCCTTCAGCACCGCTGCATGCTGCTCGATCAGCTGGATGACGCCGATGCACAAGACTACATCGAATTTGCCGTCCTCGAACGGCAGCGCCGTCAAGTCCTCCGTCATCGTCTTCAGCCCGCGGGCCGCCGCGAATTCGAGGCTCTTCTGAGAGAAATCGACACCGTACACGGTATTGCGCTTCACAAGCGGCTCGCTGAAGGCGCCCACGCCGCAGCCGGCATCGAGAATTTCTTTGTGCTGCAGCTCCCCCAGCCAGCGGAGGGTATGGTCCCGCTGCATGAAGAAGCTGTCGTCATCGAAATAATCGGATGATTTGACGGATGCTCCGTGCGTTTCGGCCTTTTGGTCAAAATATTGCTTCCAGTTCATATTGGAACTGCTCATCCCTTGCATTCCTCCGCTGATGACAAAATGCTTGCCGTTATAATGCTTCCGAAGCAGCTTTCCTAATGGAAAGCTAAGCGTATGCTTCCAAAACCTTAAGGCATCAAATACTTAATCAGCCGCTCGCCCACCGGCATTGTGATGAAGCCCGGCGCAACCTTCCACAGCTCGATGAAGAGCCGCAGGCGATCCTTGTCCGGCGTGCCGGAGACCGATGAGCCGCCATCGTACGTCCTATACGAGAGCTGCACGGGCTCGGCGCCCCACTGCAGCTTGTACTTATACGTACCGGAGCCGGCCTGCGAGCGGCCGAGGTCCAGATACCGCATTCCGCTGCGAATGCCGAAACGGACCGCTTCCCAGTACATGAAATTGTTAAGATACTTGCCGTTGTATTCGATAAGATTGGCCCCGTACGGATAGTATACGGTCGAATTGCCGGGACTTTTCACAAGCAGCATCCCGCCTACTACGTTCCGGGTCGCCTTATCCAGGACGGTCAGCAGCGCAGCGTGGTCCGGCAAGCATTCGAAAAATTGCCGGAAATAACGAATGGAGGGAGCGGGCGAGCCGAGCTGCTTCATCCTTCGGACATAGACGTTATAGAACGCATCCAGATGGCCCGTATCGAAGGACGTCTCGAACCAATCGTTCTTGTATACCTTCCGGACATGGTTGCGGTTGCTGCCGCTAGAACGGGCCAATACCTGCTCCTCATCCTCCGATAAAGGCAGGACGAAGGTGTAGTGGGCCAGGTTCTCCGTCCAGCCGGGGAGGTCCGGGCTCCGTTCCTTGAACCGGAGCTCGATATAGCCCAGCCGCAGCCTCTCCTTCAGCTCCGCGAGCGATTCCAGGCCAAACCTGAAGGCTTCCTCGCTGTCGGACACGATATCGCAATAGTTGATGAAAGGCAGCGAGACCCCCGCCTGCTTCAGCCCGAGGTTTCGGCCGCCGACGAGAGGAAGCAGCGCGCGGATCCGGTCCTCCCGGTCCACCACGGCGTGGTATCTGCAGCGGTAACCGAATGAGCGGAGTAGAATTTGGCGGAAGGCCGTCGTATGGTACACCGTTCCTTCGGACCAGGCCAGCCGGTCCCAGGCTTCTTGCATCGAGTCGGTATAAGCTACGCACCTGAACATCGCCATGCTAACCTCTCAACCAAAAAATAACGCCGATCATAATAATGACCGTCCCCGACCATTTCATCACGCTGATCTGCTCCTGGAATACGAGGATCGAGACGAGAATCAGCAGCACATACTGCACGCTCGAAACGAACGTCACATAGCTCAGATCGAATGCGGACAGGCAGTACACCCAGACCAAGGCGGCCATGGCGTAGACGGCAAAGCCCGCAATAATGACGGGAGAGGTAAGGTATCCGAGCGCGATCGTCCAGAGAGGGCCCTCGAAGTTCACCGACCGGCTCCCGATTTTCAACAGGGTGCTGGCCAGGACGGTTAACGTAACGCTTCCGAACAACATCAAAAACTTAATGGGAATCGCCCCTTGTCAATTTCTTTTCCAGCTCCTCCAGCCTTAGCTTCGTAAGGCCCAGCTCCTGGGTGAGCGCTTTGTTGTGCATCTTCATCCCGGAGAGGCTGACGCTCATATTCAGCAGCAGCAAATAAGCGCAGGAGACCAGGATGGCGAAGAAAGCGGAGGGCGCGTAATCTACGCCGATCAGATTCGAGAACCAGTCCATCAAGCCTTTGAACAGGGACATCACCAGCGTAAAGATCCCGATCAGAAACCAGACGAGCGAATATTTTTCTTTGATCAGTCTTGCCCTGACCAGCAGAAACACGGAGATCAGGAGGAACAGACTGAAGGCAGTGCCGATCAGATGAATGCTGTCCAGATTTGCACCCGGCATGTCCGTTCACCACCTTGTCCTGGTATAAGAGAATAAGATTGATAAGATAACCTTCATCATATAATACGGGCTCTTAATGGGGGTGATGGAGGACGAGCCGTGCTCGCGCTGCCTCATTTCAACGCCTACCTCGCATATGTGAAGTCCGTGCTTTTTGAGCAAAATGATCGCGTCCGGCTCCGGATAATCGTCCGGATAGTGCTTGGACAGCAGCTGGATGCTCTTCCGGTTATAGATGCGGAAGCCCGAGGTGCTGTCGGTCACCTTCGTTTGGATCAGCAGCCGGAACAGTACATAAAATACCTTGATGCCGAGTCTTCGAGTCCAGCTGGTCCGAAACGACTTGATATCGAGAAAGCGCGAGCCGATGACCATATCGGCCCCGGTACGGGACATCGTCAGAAACAGCTTGTCCACTTCCTTCGGCATATGCTGGCCGTCCCCGTCGATTTGGACCATAAAATCATAATCGTGCGCATGAGCGTACATGAAACCGGTCTGTACGGCCCCGCCGATGCCGAGATTATAGGGGAGGTCGACCACCTTGACCCCTTCCGACTTCCTGGCGGTCGCCGAGGTGGCGTCCTGGGAGCAGTCGTTAATCACGAGAATATCCGAATCGGGGATGCTCTCCCGGACATCGTAGATGACCTTGGAGATATTGTGCTGCTCATTGAATGCAGGAATAACGATCAGTATTTTTCTTTGCAGGTTTCCTTGTTCCATATAGCAACATCCCCGAATATTTATTGGCGATTGATAAGGCCCAGTAAATGACGCGATTGGCCCCGTAAGCGACGACAATGACGATGAACGGCATGCCTGGAGCTTTGTAACGGTACATGAAGTCAATGAAGAAGACAATACAGAAGAGATAAACGGCCAGAATGATCAGCCAAAGCACCGAGGCTTTCCTGAACCGCTTGCCTGCGATCGCCGCGACCGTTCCCGTTACGAACAACAAGGTCGGAAGCAACTGATGGACGATTCGGAGCACGCCGCGTTTGGTATGCAGGTCCGTCTGCCACACCCATCTTCCGAGGAAGGCAATCGTACGCTTGCCGTAGATGACAAGTACGTTGTCCCAGTTGTTGACGATGAAGCTGGCGATAAGGCTGTTCCCTATGTTTATCGTATAGTTCGGTTTGAATTTATGGTCGTATGGCGAAGGCTTATCGTAAATCCAGCCGTTGGCGTATATATTGTACAGCACTTTCTTGGCGTTGAACTGCATGGATGCGAGAAGGGGGTCCAGCTTGCCGAGCGAGTACACAAAAGCCAGGGCTGCAATCATGGACGCGATGGAGCCGCCGATGATCCATCCGTATTTTCGGAGAAACCCGGTGATGACGGCACGGTCCAGATTGATCACGATATAGATGAGAATAAAGAGAAAAGAGACGAGCCCCGTTGGACGGAAGATCAGCATATAGGCGCCGCTTGCGACGAACAGAATTTTGTAAACGCTTTTATTGAATTTTAGAGCCATTAGGAGAAAGTAGACATTCAACAGCAAAAGGGTGATGAAGAACGTTTCGGTCAGGATATACGTCGACCAAAGCGTCATGTCCCAAAGATCATAGTAGAAATAAGCCGCCAGGATGGCCGTGCTGCGGTTGAACAGCATTCTCGCAATCTTAAATACAAGTATGATGCTCAGGCTGGCGACGACAGCTTGGATGAAGATGACGGAAACAGGGTCCTTGACTGCGGCAAGCAGCAAGGCAAGCAGGACGTTATACCCTAAATACATAATATCGTTCATATGGAGGCCGATGTTGAAATGGTTCATTAAAGCGTAGGCATAATCAATGTACCATTGGGAGTCTTCGGATTGGGGCAAGCTATTCCCCGGCCTCAGCAAATAGAAGAAATAGCTCAATCGGGCGTCAAGCGACAGCAGGATAAACGGAATATAGTAAATAAAGTCGCGGTCCTTGTACTTTTGCAACAGCCGGTACGCTGAATCCTTGTATTTAAGTAAGAGAAGATCCACTTGTATAAACAGCTCCAAGCTACAGCGTGTGATGTACGAAACTCAATTAATTATTGCATACGTATTGGAACGACCGCAAGAAAAATTTAGATAAATATTTTGTAATTTATGAGACTATCGGCCTAATTTAAAGGGGTAACCCAGCAAGCGCGGGGAGGGCGCGCCGGAAGGCGAGGCTCTCTTTTTTTGCCCATTCTGTGAATAGATCGGACGTATCGGCGCAATATAAGAAATGTTTTCAAAGAGTGGAAAAAAGTGTAACCGCAGAAGCAACATGGAAACAATATGAATTAATATTTTTTCAAAATAATAATTGATTTGAGAAATTTTTTTTCATATAATTGAAAAGCCGCTTCGCGGCAGGAGAAAAGATAGGAGGGCTCACCTTGTTATTACTTATCGTATTGGCTGCGATTGTCGTACTTCTGTTGCTTATCACTGTGGCCAAATTAAATCCTTTTGTCTCTCTGATCATTACGGCGATCGGCGTCGGCTATGCGGCTGGCATGCCTCTGGTCGGACCGGATTCGGCGCATCCCGGCATCATCGATTCGATCAAGGCCGGTATGGGTAACACGCTCGGGTTCTTGGCGATCGTCCTCGTGCTGGGCACGATGCTGGGCAAAATGATGGCGGAATCCGGCGGCGCCGAGCGGATCGCCAGGACGCTCATCGACCGGTTCGGGGAACGAAACGTTCACTGGGCCATGATGTTCGTCGCTTTTATCGTAGGGATCCCGGTCTTCTTCCAAGTAGGCTTCGTCCTGCTCGTACCGCTCATCTTTACGATTGCGCGCAAGACCGGCGCATCCTTGGTACAGATCGGTCTGCCTCTCGTTGCGGGCCTCTCGGTCGTGCATGGGCTTGTTCCTCCGCATCCGGCGGCTATGGCGGCGGTCGGCATTTTCAAGGCGGATGTCGGTCTCACGATTCTGTATTCGATTATCGTAGGTCTTCCGACGGCCATCATAGCCGGACCGATCTACGGGAAGTGGATCGGCAAGCGCATCTTCAAGGAAATCCCGAAGGAAATCGGCGAGCAGCTGGCGGAGAGCAAGGAAGGGAAGGAGCTGCCGGGCTTCGGCAACACGGTATTTACCGTGCTGGTCCCGGTCATCCTGATGCTGACGGCGACCATAGCCGATCTCTTCTTGGTCAAGAACAGCCCGCTGTTCAATTTCTTTAAATTTCTGGGAGACCCGGTTGTGGCGCTTCTCGTTGCAACTGTATACTCCTTCTTCAGTCTCGGCTTCGCCCGGGGGCTGAGCAGGGAAACGATCCTGAAATTTACGAATGATTGCCTGGCTCCGACAGCAACCATTCTGCTCGTCATCGGAGCGGGCGGCGCTTTCAATAAAGTGCTGCTGGACTCGGGGATCGGCAAATATATCGCCGATTGGGCGCAGTCCTCGCACGTATCTCCCATTCTGCTGGGGTGGGGCATTGCGGCAATGATTCGCGTAGCCACCGGTTCGGCTACCGTCTCGATGATGACCGCTGCGGGCATCGTCGCCCCGATCGCGGCCGTCATTCCGGGGACGAGCGCAGAGCTTCTGGTGCTCGCTACGGGCGCAGGATCGCTGATTCTATCCCATGTGAACGATTCCGGCTTCTGGATGATCAAGGAATATTTCGGCATGAGCGTGAAGGAAACGCTGCTCACGTGGACGGCCGTAGAGACGATCATCTCCGTAGTGGCGCTCGCGCTGATCATGGTGCTGGCCGTGTTCGTGTAAGCGCGCAAAAAAGGTGGACTCTACGATAGGACGTAGGGTTCACCTTTCATTCGATGATTAGAATTATAAGTTGTCGTAACTTATAGCTTCACATTAACCTTGATAAACGCGCTGGTCCTTGTATGACAAGGACGGTGTAGCCGTTTATCCTGGATGGATCACCGTGCTGCTGCGGGGCGCTTCAGCGCCCTAAATGCGGGTCTCGGAGATCGCCTCCCGCACCTTCTCGAGCGATACCTTCGCGTTCGCTTTGTTGCGGATCATGATATTGACGTAGAGCGCGTCGATCAGGCTCAGCTGGCCGATCCGCGAAGCGAGCGCCTCCGACCGGTATTCCGTTTCCTCGGAGCTGGTGAAGAGCGCGACGTCGACATTTTGCCCGATTGGGGATTTCGGGTAGCTCGTGATGCCGATCGTCTTCGCGCCGCTCTTCTTCGCCGCATGGAGGATGCGCAGCGTGTCCTTGTTCGTGCCGGAGTGCGAGATGACGAGCGCTACATCCCGCTGCGTCAGCTGCGAGGCCGACATGAGCTGGAAGTGTGAATCGTAGTTCGCCACCGCCAGAATGCCCGAACGGATGAATTTATGGTAGGCGTCCATCGCGATGACGGACGAGCCGCCGATGCCGTACAGCTCAAGCCGGTTCGCTTGCAGAATCCACTCAACGGCCTTTTCGATGGCGCTTCGGTCCAGAATCTGCAGCGTGTTTTCCAGTGTGCGGATGTTGGATTTGAAAATTTTTTCCGCAACGACCTTCTCGTTGTCGTCCTCGGAAATCTCCTCATGGATTTGTTGGATCGGGGTCATGATCTCGGAAGCGAGTGCGATCTTGAGCGCCTGGTAGCCGCGGAACCCTAAGCGCTTACAAAAACGGAATACGGTAGCGTCCGCCACATTCAGATCGTCGGCGACTTCATTGATGGTGCTGTGAATAATTTTGTCAGGATGATCCAATATATATTTAGCGATCCGTTTCTCTTTTTCGCTCAGCTTGCTGTAGTAGGATCGGATCTTGCCCAGGCAGTTGTCCATGGCGGCTCCCCCTCTTATTTCTTTTTGTGACAAAATTATAGCATATGGATTTGCTGGAAAAAAATTTTTCTTTTATTTATTTGAATGAGAAAATAATTTTCGTATAATAGAGCTAATGAAGATGCCAAATCACAAAGGAGTTTTGGACATGAAACTGGGACTAATCGGATTAGGTAAAATGGGATTTAATCTCGCGCTCAACGTGATGGAGCACGGGCATGAGGTCGTGGCTACGGACGTGAACCCGGAGGCGGTGGACCGCCTGTCCCGGGAGGGAGCGGCCGGCGTATCCACGATCGCGGCGCTAACGGAGCAGCTTCCCGTCCCGCGGGTCGTTTGGATTATGGTGCCTGCGGGCGACATTACGGAAGGAGTCGTTCAGGAGCTGAAGGGCCTCCTGAGCCCGGGGGATATTCTGATCGACGGCGGAAATTCCAATTATAAGGAGTCGATTCGCCGGTCGGAAGAGCTGAAGGAGAAGGGCATACACTTCCTCGACGTCGGTACGAGCGGCGGCATGGAGGGCGCGCGGCATGGCGCCTGCACGATGATCGGCGGCAACGCAGAGGCCTTCGCCCATGTGGAGCCGCTCTTCAAGGATATTTGCGTGGAGAACGGTTATTTGTATGCGGGCGAGAGCGGCAGCGGCCACTTCCTGAAGATGGTGCATAACGGGGTTGAGTACGGCATGATGCAGTCGATTGCCGAAGGGTTCGAGATCCTCGAGAAGAGCGCCTTCCACTTTGACTACGAGAAAGTCGCGCGCGTATGGAACAACGGGTCCGTGGTTCGTTCGTGGCTCATGGAGCTGACGGAGAACGCCTTCTCGAAGGATGCGAGGCTGGAAGGCCTGAGGGGCGTCATGCAGTCGTCCGGCGAAGGCAAATGGACCGTCGAGACCGCGCTCGACCTGCAGACCGCTACGCCGGTTATCGCCTTGTCGCTGATGATGCGGTACCGCTCCCTGGAGGAGAATACGTTCTCCGGCAAAGTGGTGGCGGCGCTGCGGAACGAATTCGGCGGGCATCAGGTTGTGAAAGAATAGACGGCGGCCCGGCCAAAGGAGGGAACAAGCATGAGTTCTACCTACATGATTGGCGTGGACATCGGCACGACCAGCACGAAGTCGGTCCTGTTCACCAAGGAAGGAACAATCGTTACAAGCCACGGGATCGAATACCCGCTGTATTCGCCGACGCCGGAGGTGGCGGAGCAGGACCCGGAGCAAATCCTGCATGCCGTCGTGCAGACGATCAAAACAGTGATCGCCGCCGGAGGCGCGGCGCCCGGAGATATCCTGTGCGTGTCGTTCAGCTCCGCGATGCACAGCGTCATTGCGGTGGACGGCGAAGGCCATCCGGTAACAAAGTGCATCACCTGGGCGGATAACCGGGCCGCGGGCTGGACCCGCAAGATCCGCGAAGAGATGAACGGGCATGCGATATACCTTAGGACGGGAACGCCGCTTCATCCGATGTCGCCCCTGTCCAAGCTGACCTGGCTGCGCCATGATCACCCGGACCTGTTCGCGAAGGCGCATAAATTCATTTCGATTAAGGAATATGTTTTCTTCCGGCTGTTCGGCGAATATGTCGTCGATTATTCCATCGCTTCAGCTACCGGCATGTTCAATCTGTCTGCGCTAGCCTGGGACGAAGAGGCGCTTCGGGTTGCCGGAGTGGCGGCGGAGCAGCTTTCAAGGCCGGTCCCGACAACGTACAGTCTGACCGGCATGGACGAAGCCTATGCAAAGGAAATGAACCTGTTTGCATCGACGCCGTTCGTCGTTGGCGCCAGCGACGGCGTGCTGTCCAATCTGGGCGTGGACGCGATCGATCCCGGCGTCGTCGCGATTACGATCGGGACGAGCGGAGCGATTCGCACCGTAACGGACAAGCCGGTGACCGATCCGAAGGGCCGGATCTTCTGCTACGCGCTGACGGAAAATATGTGGGTTATCGGCGGCCCGGTCAATAACGGAGGGATGATCTTCCGCTGGGTCCGTGACCAGCTCGGCGCATCCGAGGTCGAGACGGCCAAGCGGCTCGGCATGGACCCGTACGACATCCTGACGGATATCGCCGCGAAGGTGAAGCCGGGCTCGGACGGGCTGCTGTTCCATCCGTTCATGTCGGGCGAGCGGGCGCCGCTATGGGATGCGAACGCCCGAGGCTCTTATTTCGGACTCGGCCTGCATCATAAGAAAGAGCATCTGATCCGCGCCGCGCTGGAGGGCGTGCTGATCAACCTGTATACGGTCTTCCTGGCGCTGGAAGAGCTGATCGGCGTGCCGAACAAAATTCAGGCGACTGGCGGCTTCGCAAGGTCTCAGGTATGGCGCCAGATGATGGCCGACATCTTCGACCAGCACGTGTACGTGCCGGAGAGCGTGGAGAGCTCGTGCCTCGGTGCGGCGATCCTCGGGTTGTACAGCCTCGGGGAGATCGATTCGCTCAGCGTCGTCTCCGGCATGGTCGGCAAGACGCATCACCTGAAGCCGGATCCGGGGAACGTGAAGATGTACAAGGGCTTGATCCCCATCTATATCCGCCTGTCCCGCTTGTTGACCGAAGAATACGAGGCGATTGCCGAGTATCAGAAGAAGTGGATCTAAACACAAGATGAAATGAGCTCGCCGAATAAAACGGCCGGGCTCATTTTTTGCGTGTACGGATCGAGTGAAATGTCTTGAAGGGGCAGGAATTTTCGTTTTTTTGAGGAACTTAACATGAAAAGGAAGCGGAAGGAGGCATCATATGAGCGATCAAGCGGTACCGCAGGTCAATCTGCCGGACGGAACGCTGCTGCCCGCAATCGGACAGGGCACATGGAATATCGGGGACGAGCCGTCCAAGAAGCGGGAGGAAATCCGTACATTGAGACAAGGCATCGAGCTGGGCTTGCGCGTCATCGATACGGCCGAAATGTACGGGGACGGAAGGAGCGAAGCGCTTGTCGGGGAAGCGATCCGAGGTATGAGGGATGACGTGTTCCTCGTATCCAAGGTATACCCGCATAACGCGGGGTTGGCGCGGATCGAACGAAGCTGCGAGGACAGCCTGAAGCGGCTTGGGACGGACCGATTGGATCTGTACCTTCTCCACTGGAGAGGCAGCGTGCCTCTGAGCGAGACGATCCGCGGCATGCAGCGCCTGATGGATGCGGGTAAGATTGTGCGGTGGGGCGTTTCCAACTTCGATACGGACGATATGGAGGAGCTGCTCGGGCTGGAAGGCGGATCGTCCTGCAGCATCAATCAGGTGCTCTATCATCTGGGCTCCCGCGGCATCGAATACGATCTGCTGCCTTGGCAGCGGGAGCATCGGATACCGGTGATGGCGTACAGCCCTCTCGCGCAGGCCGGGATGCTGAGGAACGGACTGATCCGCAGCGCTGCGGTCAGGGAGGTTGCGGAGCGGCATGAGGCATCGCCGTTTCAAATCCTGCTCGCATGGTGTATCCGGGGAGGCGGTATACTCGCCATACCGAAGGCCTCCTCGGAAGAGCATGCAGCGCAGAATGCCGGTGCCGGCGCGATTCGGCTGACGGCGGAGGACATCGCCGTGCTGGAGGCCGCTTACCCTAAGCCGCTCAGGAAGGTGCCTCTCGATATCATTTGACCGGAAGGAGGCATTGATTTATTGGCACGATTTGTTAAACTAACGGTAGGCCCCCTTATGCTGGGGGTCTCTATTTTTTATACGGAGGATGAGGCAGATGAGCAAGAAAGCAATGCATTTCGATGTGGAAAGGCTTCGCGAGGGAGGGGAAATCTACTATGAACCGTAGTATCGCGTATGAGAATTCCCGGCATCAGCTGATTCGGCAGCTGGTTTATTTTGACGAGAAACGATCAGCCTTCCTGGATCAGTATTTCCCCAATTACTCTAAAGATCGGACGCAAACGGAGCAGCTGCTCGGAGCTTATTCCGAGACGCTGGAGAGGATTCTTCACGAGAATACGCCGGACAGCTTGAACGGGACGGTGCTGATCGGCAGCCGGATGAGGCTGGATTATCTGGACGACGGCTCGGCCGAGGAATACACGATCGTATTCCCTCATCAGGCCGATCCGTATAACAATTGGATTTCGTTCCTGTCGCCGATCGGCTCCCAGCTGCTCATGGCGCGTCACAACGGAACGTATTCGCTCGACGTTCCTTCAGGTGCCATGAAGGTGCAGATCGCCAAGCTGAAATATTACCATTGCAGCGATTTATGATCTTTTAAGTGGAAGGGCGAAGCAGCCCCGGGACGATGTTTCTTCATCGGCCCGGGGCTGCGTTTCATTTTAAGGGTGAGACTACGGTTCGTTATAGATTGCGCTTCGTACGAGAATCGGTTGGCGGGGCTTGCCCGAATGCATAGGGGTTCCTCCTTTAAGCTCTTAGAGCAGGTAATGTAAAGCATATCCGACGGCTAATAGGACAATGATGCCTGTTGCACCAATGGAGAGCAGCTTGAAAACAGCAGCGCAGCGCTTCTCCAAATGTTCCGGGTTCCCGGTGCCCGTCGTTTTCGAATGGTCCTCATGCGGCATGTCTACAGTTTCCCGTTCGTTCTGTACGTGATGAGAATGGTGCTTCGCTGATATTCGTTCCCGGAAGCGGAGGATCTCGTAATGGAGCCGTAGCTCACGTTCACAACCTGATCTTCCGCCAGCTGCGCCAGGAAATCGTTGGCCTGCTTAACGGCGAGCGAGCTGTTCGTATCGACGAATTCTTTCACTTGAATCATGGATCATCTTCCTTTTCGTTGGATTGGGTAATGTAGGGGACTTGCTGAAGCGAGATGAAACCGTTTGCGGTCAGACCGGCATCGCACCGCCTCCTGTCAGGCCGAAGTTACATTAAATGTAAAAAATAAGGAAAAAGACAGGAAGGCACCCCGCATGAATCGCGGAATGCCTAACCTTCCTTCAAGATAACACCTGAAGCTAAGGGTGTCAATCGGGACCGCATGAGAAAGGGCTGCGGCAAAGCAGACCTTAAACGGAAGCTATCCACAGGATTATCCACATAAATAACACCCTAAAATCCCGTATTGTGCATAAGTGAGTGTGAGGATATGAACATATCCACAGAGGGGGATATCCACAAATCGCGTCAGCGGGGATCATCCACATGAACTGAAGTGCGCCGAGGGATCCGGCGCTTTAGGGCCGCACGCCGCTTTACCGAGCCCCCGGGTTCAACTGCACCGCCGCCTGCTTGCCGCTCAGCTGAATCCCGCTATTCTTATGGCCGCAATGGGCGAGATCGCTTACGAGACGCTCTAGCAGCTGCTTGGCCAGTACGCCTTCCTTGCCTTGGACCTTCACCACAAGCAGTACGGCGTCGCCGCCGGAGAGCATGCGCTCCGCCTGGTTCTTCTTCGTCTCGTAATCATGCTCTTCGATATGCGGCGTCAGCCGGAGCTCCTTCACCTTGAGCGGCTGCGCCTGCTTGCGCGCGCCATGCTTCTGCTGCAGCGCCTGCTGCTTCGCGGCCCCCCGCGCGGCCAGACGGCAGGGCGGCGGGCTCTGCATCAACGAGTCGCAGACGAGGTCGGCCTTCAGCTGCTTGGCCATGGCCAGTGCTTCCGCGGTCGTTACAATGCCAAGGTCTTCACTGTCCATACCGGTCAGCCGAACCTCGGAAGCCTTGATTTTCTCGTTCATGATCATTTGTGCATCCACCTGATCTTTCGTTATAATGGGGTAGTTTTCATTCCGGCCAAGCAATGGACCATAAAGGGGCGCGACAGGTTGAACCGTAAGGAATTTGAAGAACAGCTGATTAAGAATTACCAGCAGGATGAGCATATGATGATTCTTGTATTCGCCCAGTGGTGCATCAACTGCGATCTGGACCCGGAAGCGGTATACCGCGAGGCCTATCCGCAGCAGGAGGCCAATGCCGCTCTCCAGCAGGCTTTGGCGTTAACCGTCTCCAAGGAGGAGGCCGGGGATATTCCGGACGAGACCTTGTTGGGCGTGCTGTCCCTGTTCGGCAATGACGAGCTGGCTTATATTGTGACGGAGCACATTCAGAAACGCAAGCGAAATAAGCGAGCTACCTAGCTGCATACGTCAAGAAGCGCCCATCCGGCCCTGGATGGGCGCTTTTTGCCGATGAATGGGAGCATGCCTGCAAGGCAAGGACGCCCGGATAAGCAGCGGCAAGACAGGGCATCGTAAAGGATTAAGGAGCCGGTGGAAAAGGGGGACCCGACCAGCATGTCCATAGAGAAAAGCATATTGATTGCCATCTGGACGGTATGCGTCCCTGCTCTTCTGACCGGGGTGCCGAAGCGGCGGTACAGGGAAGCGGTGCTCGTATTCGTTACCAGCCAGACGCTGACGTGGTCGATCAGCTTATTATTCGTCGAATGGAAATGGATCCAGAACCCGGTACGCGAGTTTCAGAAAGCGACCGCGGTCAATTTCACATTCAACTTCATTTTATTTCCTACTGTGACGGTATTCTATTCGTTGTTCTACCCGAAAACAAGAAGCAGGCCGTTCCGTATCGGTTATACCGTTCTTTATATCGGATGCCTTATGGCTTTTCTGACCGTTATGCACCGTTATACCGAATTGGCGCGGGTCGTTCCCTTGTACCGGTATGCGGGAACCGGTCTAGTTTTCCTTGGGGTATTGCAGGCCGTGCATCGTTATAAGAACTGGTTTTTCTCCGCAGAGCCGGCGTTCCGGGACGGGAGGAGAAGTGGATGAGGGGAATTTCCGCCGAAGCCGTCCTTCTCTGCATCGCGTATGGGGGTTCGTTGGCCGCGTTGGTTCTTGTACCGAATGACAGGCGAAGAGAGAGCCAGGCGGTGTTTCTTTTTTTCGGCCTGGTCACGTGGGTCCTCGGACTGGCCGCCGTCGAGGCGGGCTGGCTGACATACCCCGTGCGGGAATTCCAGAGTGCGACGCAGACGAGCTTCGTTTTTGAGTTTCTGGCGTTTCCGGTGGTAAGCATTTACTTTAACCTTTATTTTCCGCAAGGCCGAAGTCCTTGGATTCAAGCGGGTTACGGCGGGGCCTTCGCCGCGGCGATCACGGTGCCGGAGTTTTTCATCGAGAAGTATACACAGCTGATCGAGTATCACGGATGGACCTGGTATTGGACCTTCGTCAGCGTCATGCTGACGCTGTGGGTGTCGCGTTTGTTTTACGTTTGGTTTTTCCGGGTGAACGGCAAGGCTTGAAGGGCTTGAAGGGCGGGAATTTACCCGAATCGTGGCGATATTCGTCGGCTGCGTAGGGCCTTAGGGGGATTTTGCGCCGTTAGGGGAGGGGTTCATCGTCACGGAGTAGAAATGATACCTATTGAAATGCTTATCTACTCCCCTCGGAGGTGAAGCGCTTTGCTCCGCCGACCTATTCCGATCTTCATCCAGCTGCTGGCGGGGATGTTCCTGATCGCCGCTCTCGCCATTGCGCTGACCAACGGACTCAATTACCGGATGACCTCCCAGATGGTGCTCAACCGTACCGCCGGCTATACGCAGGAGTCGGTCGAACAGCTGTCGGCCAAGATCGACGTGCTGCTGCGGCAGTATGACCAGGCTTCCCAGATGATCGCTTTCGACGAGAAGGTGCAGCGCGTCTTGAAGGAGGAGCCTCCGCTGCCGGGAACCGAAAATGCGCAGGAGCTGAATCGTTATTTAGCCGAAAAAATTCGCTACATTGCCGGAGACATTCTGCTTCACCTGTTCGACCGGGAAGGAAGGGCCTATTCGTCCAATGAATCGCTGCAGCTGATCTGGAGGCAAGCCGACGATGTCAGCGCCGTCAGCTGGTACAGCAAAATGGGAGCGCTTGACGGGCACATGCTATGGGTGTACGGGCCGGCTTGGCGCGACGGGGAAATCCCGGCCATCATCGGGGGGCGGAAATTGAAGGACCCGAACCGGCTTACGGTGCTCGGGGATGAATTCGTCGTCATTCCGGTGGACAAAATTACCCGCATCATCGGAGAAACAAGCCAGCGGATCGAGCGTAAGGTACAGGTGATGGATTCGATCGGCAACATTGTCTACTCCACCGTCCCCCGCGAAATCGGGACGGCGGCGGATGTCCGCCTCTTCACCAAATTCAACGGGAATGCTCCGCCATTCTTCGAATGGAATACCCGGGAGGACCAGAAGCGGGTGCTCGTTGCCTATGCCAAATCGTTCTATAGCGGCTGGACGACCATCGCTTATTTCAAGCCGGAGGCGGTATACAGCGATACTTCTCAAATGTGGGCGCATGTGCTGCTTACAATGGGCATCGGCATCCTCATTGCTCTTGCGCTGGTGGCCTACTTCACCTGGACGCTGACGAAGCCGATCCGGCAACTGGCCGACGGCATGAACCGCATCCGCAAGGAGGGGATTCAGACGATCCGAAGGCCGTTCGCCAGCCGGGAAATTACGCGATTATACGCCAATTATAATGCCATGGTACGGGAGCTGGAGGAGGTCGTAGGCCGGCTGTCCGAGCAGCAGATCAGCGCGCAGCGGGCGCAGCTGGTCGCTTTAAAGGCGCAGTTCCGGCCGCATTTTTTGTACAACTCGCTGAATCTGATTTATTGGACGATCGAAGACGAACGGCCCGAGAAGGCTCAGGAAATGACGCTGGCGCTTAGCGAGCTGCTCCGCTACAGCGTCCATCCGTCCACGGATCTGGTCACGCTGGGGGAGGATCTGGCGCAGCTGAACCGGTACCTGCTGCTGCAGCGGGCGCGGTACGGAGAGAAATTCAAGGTTCAGATCGAGGTGGAGGAGGGCTTGGAACGGCAGCGGGTCATTCGGCTTGTGCTGCAGCCGCTGGTTGAGAATGCCTTTCATCATGGCCTGGAGCGTCTTGCGGAAGGGGAGTGGCGGATCCGGGTCCGGATTTACCTGGACAACGAGCAAGTGCTGTGCTCGGTAGAGGACAGCGGGGTCGGGATGCCGCTCAGGGAGCTTCAGGCGCTGGAGCATGCGATTCATGGCGAGCGGGGCTTCGAGAAGCAGGGAAGAGGCATTGGTCTAAGCAACCTGCATAAGCAGCTCCAGGCGTTCTTCGGTCCGGGCCACGGGCTTCGCTTGTCCCAGAGCCCCTTGGGCGGGCTGCAGGTGGTGCTGTCGCTTCCGCTTCAAGCCGTGCCTGACGGCGGGATAGCCGTAACGGCCAAGAAAGGAGGGGACGGCGCTGCGTAGCTTAAACTGGTTGAATAAACGGGCCGCCCGTCTCCTGCTATGGCTGCTGCCGGCCTGCCTGCTCGTTTCGTGCACGCCGGAGACAGCCATGCCGAGCCTTGGCACGCCGCCACAGCCGATGATGCTGCACGTCTGGCTATGGCCGGGCAGCGGACTGGAGCCCCTGCTGAAGAGCTATGGATTGAAGCATCCCGAGGTGGACATCGAGGTCGTCACCTTTCAGTACGATGACGTGCTGCCGGGACTTATGACGTCGCTGGCGACAAAGTCGGACGCCCCCGACCTGGTTCTGCTGGAGTCGTCGCAGCTGAACCGGATGAAACGGTTTCAGGCTTATTTCAATAACCTATACGATTTCGGCGATGAGCGGGTTCACTATTTGGATTGGAAATGGCGTATGGGCGAGAGCAAGGACGGCGGCTTCCTGTACGCGATGCCGGTCGACATCGGACCGGTCGCCCTCGCCTACCGGCACGATCTGTTCGAAGCGGCCGGACTGCCGTACGAACGGGAGGCGGCGGCTCGTCAGCTTGCCGACTGGGATGCGCTCGAGAAGGCGGGGATGGTTCTCAAGGAGCGAACCGGCGCCGCCCTGTTCGACAATCTGTCGAACGTATTCTTGAGTTATTTGTACCAATTCGACGGCAGGTATGTGACGCCGGATGACCGGTCGTTGGACCCTCACGTGAAGGAGGCCTGGGACCGTGCGGTCCGCTTCCACCGGCTCGGTCTGAACGCGGGGCTGCCATCGCAAACTTCCGCGTGGGCGGAAGGCGCGGTGAACGGCAAATTCGCGGTCGTCCTGGCCCCTTCCTGGCTGCATGGGGCGATCAAGAAGAATGCGCCGGCCACTTCGGGGGAATGGGATTTGACGCGGGCCCCGGGTCTGCCGTCCGGCTGGACCGGATCTTATCTGGCGGTGCCGACGACAAGCCGGTATCCGGGTGCCGCCTATGCACTGGCGCAATGGCTGACGGCGCCGAAGCAGCAGCTGGCAAATTTCATGGACAGCGGGAACTTTCCTTCGACGCCGGAATCCTATTCGACGCGGGAGTTTCTGGAGGTGAAGGATCCTTTCTTCAACGGGGCCCCCGTCGGCCAAATTTATTCTTATGCGGCGGTCCGTTACAAGACGGCTTATGACGATTACGAGTACGCCGGGATCGAGCGGATGATCCGGGACGGGCTCCGGAGAGTGGAAGCGGAAGGCGCGGATCCGGACAAGGTCTGGGCGGACATCGTCCGCCGTTACCGGGAATTGAATCAAGGAGGCTGACACCGATGTTTACCGTTCTGGTGGTGGACGATGAAGATAATGTACGCATGCCGGTATGCCGGACGATCTCCCGCTTCGAGGGCGTTGGCGAGGTGCTAAACGCATGCAACGGGCTGGAAGCGATGGAGCTTCTCGCGCGGCGGGAGATCCAGCTCGTCATTACGGATATCCGGATGCCCGCGGCGGACGGGCTGCAGCTGGCGGAGTACATTCGCGGACATTCGCCGCGGACGGACGTCTATGTGCTGACGGGGCATGCCGAATTCGACTATGCGCTGAAGGCCATGCAGCATCAGGTGACGGATTACTTGCTGAAGCCGTTGTCCAAGGAGAAGCTGCTGGAGGTATACAGCGCTTCGTACGAGAGGCATCGCCGGCGGTTGGCATCCGAGCAGGTGACCGTGATCCGGAACCGGGCGCTGCTGGAGAAGCGTGTGCACGATCTGCTGCACGGCGTCCCGGTCCCGACCTTCGACGAGGGACTGATTCCTTCCTACGAGAAGGTGATGCTGGTTTCCTTCTCTACGAAGGATTTGCGCTCGCTCGGGGAGGCTTCGGTGCGCTATTTTATACGCGAGTGCGCCCATGAGGCGTTCAGCCGGCTCGGCACGGCGGCCGTCTGTGTGGAAGACCGGCTCATTACTGTCGTGCTGTTCGCGAAGCGCTGCGACCCGGAGGCGTGGGAACGGGAGGTGCGGGAGACCTCGCGCTGGATGGAAGCGAAGCTGCGCATAGAGGTCAAGACCGGCCACGGAGGCGCGACGAAGGACATCGGAGATCTCGGGCTGATGTATATCCGCAGCATGATGAGCCTCGGGTTTACGGAAATTACGCGCAAAGAGACCGGGGAATCGTTCCCGCCGATCATCCGGGCGCTGCTGGCTTACGTGCACAAGGAATACGCCGGAGCGGCGGTCTTGTCCGATTTTGCCCAGGAATATCAGGTCAATGCCAATTACTTAAGCAATCTGTTCCACCAGGAGACGGGTATGACGTATACCCAATACTTGACCCAGCACCGGCTGACGGAAGCGAAACGATGGCTGCGCGAGACGAATCTGAAGATTTATGAGGTATGCGATAAGGTGGGATACAAGGATCCGGCGTATTTCAGCCGCATTTTCAAAACGTTCACGGGCATGGCTCCCGGGGATTACCGGACGTCGGGACATTCCTAACAATTGTCCAAGAAATCGAAGATGCGTTACCTATACGGTGCAGCGGGCGCTGCCTATACTTACATGTAAGGGCTTTCTTGACAGTCCGAAATCAGAAGGGAGCGTTAATCGATGACAAGGGTGCCGAAGCGTAAGACGGTTGGTTTGCTCATGGCTTCTCTCCTTCTTCTTAGTGCTTGCAGCAGCGGCGGAGGGGCGCCGGGTACGGCGACGGAGGGAGCAAAAGCAAACGATAGCAAGAAGGTTCAGCTGCAGATGTGGTTCTGGCAGGGGGCTACATTCGAGAAAATTATACCTGAGTTTAACCGTACGCACCCGAATATTGAAATCATTCCCCAAATTTACAAATGGGAAGACGCGCACAAGAAGCTGCTGACGGCCATGTCGGCGGGTTCGGGAGCGCCGGATATCGCGATGATCGACATTTCGCAGATCGACCAGTTCTTGAAGTACCCGGATAAATTCAATGATTTGAACACGTTCGGGGCTAAGGACTTGGCCAAGGATTATCTGGATTGGAAATGGAAGCAGTCGATGGCAGGGGATAAGCAGCTCGGACTGCCGACGGACATCGGGCCGATGGTGCTATACTACCGCCAGGATTTGTTCCAGCAGGCGGGACTTCCTTCCGAGCCGGCCGACGTGGCCGCCAAGATCAAGACCTGGGACGACTTCCTCGCCGCAGGCAAGACGTTAAAAGAAAAGACCGGCGCGAGCATCCTTTCGAACCCTTACGAATTGTACGGCGCGATCCGCGATCAGGGCAATCAGCTGTATTTCGACAATGACGACAAGCTCATTATTGAGACGAATCCGCAGGTGAAGAAGGCGCTCGACTACTATAAAAAAGCGCGCGAAATGGGCATCGCCGGTACCTACGACCAGAAGAACGCATTGCAGGAATATTCGGCGGCGCTCAACTCCGGCAAGATCGCGACGTACATCTCGGCGGCTTGGGGCCGCGGGCATGTCGAGACGCGGGCGCCCGACACGAAGGGCAAATGGCGCGCGGCCAAAATTCCGGAAGGCACGGGCAACATGGGCGGCTCGTTCCTGCTCATTCCGAAGCAGACGAAGTATGCCAAGGAAGCGTATACGGCGATCAGCTGGCTCGTCTCGCCGCCGCAGCAGCTGGAAGTGTTCAAGCTTTCCGGGAACTTCCCGTCCACCCCTTCGGTTTATGGGGATAAGGCGTTCACGGAAACGGGCTATGAGTTCTGGGGCAACCAGAAGCTTGGCGTCTTGTTCTCCGAGGTGGCCAAGGACGTGAAGGTGCAGCGCAAGGGCCCGAACTACCAGACGGTGGAGGATACGATCAGCGACGGCATGCAGGCCGTGGCGGTGGACAAGACGAAGGATCCGGAGAAGGAGTTCTGGGCGCTCGTCGAGAAGGCGAAGACGAAGCTGAAGAATAAGTAGGAAGGGCGGCGGGCGCCATGTTTCGGCAGAGAGCCTTACCGGGGCATACGCAGGAGCATGGGCCAGCCGCAAAGAAATTTTCAGGATAGGATGTGGGCCGATGAGAGGATTAAAGACGCATCTGGCGCCGTACGTAATGATTTCCCCGTTCTATGTCTTGTTCCTCGTGTTCAGCCTGTTCCCGATCGTGTTCTCGCTCTACCTTGCGTTCCACGCCTGGGACGGTCTTGGACCGATGGAATTCATAGGGCTCCGCAATTTCCGCAATTTGCTGACAGACGATCCGGATTTCTGGAAGTCGGTCGGAAATACCTTTATCATCTGGTTCCTGTCGACGGTGCCGCAGCTGTTCGCGGCGCTGGTGATCGCCTTCCTGCTGAATGCGGCGTTTATGAGATTCAAGGACTTTTACCGCGCGGTATACTTTCTGCCGAACATTACGTCGATCGTGGCGGTGGCGATCATTTTCGGCTCGTTCTTCGGAAGCCAGTTCGGGCTCATCAACGGACTGCTTCAGGCGGCCGGGCTGCCCCGAATCGAATGGATCAACGATCCGTTCTGGGTGAAGGTAGCGATCTCGCTGATGGTTATCTGGCGCTGGTCCGGCTACAATGCAATCATCTATTTGGCCGGGCTGCAGGGCATTCCGCACGATCTGTATGAGGCCGCTACCATTGACGGGGCCAGCCGGACGCAGCAGTTCTTCAGCATCACGCTGCCGCTGCTGCGGCCGATCATTCTGTTCACCGTGATTCTGTCGACCATCGGCGGCATGCAGCTGTTCACGGAGCCGCTCATTCTGGTCGGCAATACCGGGGGATCGACCAAAGGGGGGCTAACGCTGGTACTGTATTTATATAATCAGGCGTTCGGCAACCAGATGTTCGGTTATGCTTCCGCCATTGCCTGGATGCTGTTCCTGATTATCGGGCTGTTCTCCTTCCTGAATTGGAAGTTCGTATCCCGAGGGGAGGGGATCGGATGAGCACGGCTTCGACCAAAACGGCAGGCGGCCGAGCCCTTGCCCTCCCGTCGGCCAAGCGGAGATTCGGCAGCCCCAGCACGCTCCTGATTCACGCCGGAATGCTTATCGGGGCGGTGCTGTCGCTGTTTCCGTTCTACTGGCTGTTCGTCATGTCGACGGCAACGACGGCGGATATGTTCCGGTTCCCGCCGCGGTTCGTCCCCGGCGACCAGCTGCTCGTCAACATCGGCAAGGTGATCGATCATGTCGGCTTCTTCCGGTCCTTCGGAAACAGCCTGATCGTAGCGGGGAGCCATACGCTGCTCGTGCTGTTCTTCTGTTCGATGGCGGGGTTCGCCTTCGCCAAGTTTCACTTTCCCGGGAAGCCGTTCCTGTTCTTCTTCCTGCTGGCCACGATGATGGTGCCGCAGCAGCTCGGTCTGATCCCGCAGTTCATTCTGATGCAGAAGCTCGGCTGGATCAACGATCTCAAGGCTTTGATCGTGCCCGGAGCGGCCAGCGCCTTCGGCATCTTCTGGATGCGGCAGTACGCGGCTTCGGTGCTGCACGACGAGCTGATCAACGCCGGGCGCATCGACGGCTGCCATTCGTTCGACCTGTACTGGCGCGTCGCGCTTCCCGTGCTTCGCCCGGCGCTGGCTACGCTCGGGATCATTACGTTCCTAGGCTCGTGGAACGATTATTTGTGGCCGCTCGTCGTTATATCGGTGCAGGACAAGTTCACGATCCAAATGCTGATCGCCTCGATGAACGGGGTATACAGCACCGATTATTCTATGGTGATGGCCGCCACGCTGATGGCGACCGTGCCGCTCATCATCGTGTTCTCCTTGTTCAGCAGGCAGTTCATTGCGGGACTCATGCAGGGCTCGGTCAAAGACTAACGGAAGCGGCAGAAGGCCGGGAGCCGGGAGGCATTGGACAGTGGCCCAAGAGGCAAGAGCTCGTTAACGGGATAGGTAATACCGGAATCAGCGTTAGCCGTACCTGCTATTAGCAGCGGGGGCAACGCTTTTTTCCGTTTATCACGGCGCTTCCCGGCGTGCGGGAATACCGGATCGGCCGGGAAGGAAGATTAAGGATAAGCGTTAAGCCAATTTGATCTCAAAAAGGAGTGTTCGCGGGATGTACCCGAAATCGCAGAATCCAGAGAACGGATGGGGCAGGCGGTGGGCGGCTTGCCGGACAAGCGGCTGAACCGCCGGGCGGAGGAAGGACCCGGAGCCGTTCCGGCCGGCGGGGCCATACCGGATTGGCTGAAAGGAGATACGGTACAGGCTGCGCAGCGGCTGCTGGGCTGTGAATTGGTGCGAAGGACGCCGGAAGGCGTGATCCGCGTCCGCCTCACGGAGACGGAAGCGTACAAGGGGGCGGCCGATCCCGCGAGCCACGCTTACCGGGGGCCAACGCCCAGGAACGGACTCATGTTCGGGGAAGCGGGGCGGCTGTACGTGTACCTGATCTACGGAATGCATTACTGCATGAACGTGGTCGCCCATTCACCGGGTGAGCCCGGCGCGGTCCTGCTCCGGGCGGCGGAGCCCGTGGAGGGGCTGGAGCTGCTCCGGGCGAACCGGCCGGGCGTCAAGGACCACTCCTCCTGGACGGTCCCGGCACGCTGGCCCGGGCGCTCGGGGTCGACCTCCGTCTGAACGGCCATGATCTGCTGGCCGATCCGGAAGGGCCGCTGACGCTGGTCTTTGCTGCCGGAGCCGGGACGAAGGAGGTACGGGCGATACCCCGGATTGGTATTACGAAGGGGAAGGAGCTGCTCTGGCGGTTTACTCCGGCGGAGGCGGACTAACGGTAAGAAGCACGGATTCGGCGTCCGTGCTTCTTTGGCTCTGAAGGGCGCATCCTTATTTTTTGACGACTTTGAAATGGTCTTCGATGAGAAGCCAGTTCTGCGGAAACGGCAGGCCCAGCTTCCAATAGCTGATGCCTCTCAGGCCGAGCTCGCCGATCAGGTTGAACTTCGCTTGAATGGAGCGCGCGTCCTCGAACCAGACGATATGCTCCTTGCCCTGCCGGTCCCAGTAACGGTAATGGGGCGCCTGGGCGGTCGTATCGTACTCGATGCGGGCGTTGTTCTCCCGGGCCAGCCGGATCGCCTCCTGGGGGCTGATTGCCTTGGCGAAAGGGCCGCCGGGCACGTAAGGCAGCGTCCAATCGTAGCCGTACAGGTTCTGCCCCATCATGATCTTGGAGGCGGGCATCTCGCTGATTGCATATTCCAATACATTTCGGACGGGGCCGATGGGGGAGACGGGCATCGGGGGACCTCCGCTGTAGCCCCACTCATACGTCATGATGACGACGAAGTCGGAGACCTCGCCGTGGACCTTGTAATCATGGGCGGTGTACCAAGCGCCGGTCTGGGCTGCGCTGGTCTTCGGCGCGAGCGCGGTCGACATGAGGAAGCCTTCGTGGTGAAGACGCGTGGAGGCTTGGCGCAGGAACGCATTGTAAGCGTCCTTGTCTTCCGGCCGAAGATGCTCCATATCGAAATGAATGTCCCGGAAGTTCAGACGGTGCGCGGTTTGAATGATGTTGTCCAGCAGCTTGTTTTGGAGGGAAGCATCGGTCAGAATCGCTTCGCCGAGGCTGGCGCTGAACTGATCCTTTTCCAAATTGGTGACGACCATCATGAGGGTTACGCCGTTCTGCTCGGCGATCGTACGGAATTCATCCAGCGGCGGAGGCTGCAGCGTACCGTCCCGGTTGATCCGGAAGCTGAAGGGAGCGAGGTAGGTCAGGTGCGGCGCGGCCTCCCTTGCGGCCCGGGTCAGGCTCTCCGGCACCTGCGGCTGACGCGGCTCGATATAGGCGTTGATCTCTGCGGTCCGGCGCGGCCGCGGAGGAATGTACAGCCGCGTATCCGGCTTCAGCTGCGTATCCACGCCGATGCCGTTGACGCTGGCAAGCCGCTCTGCGGGGAGATGGAAAGCCGCCGCCACGCGGGCCACGGTATCTCCCGGCTGCGTCCAATAGTATTGCCCGACGATGGGGATCACGAGCGTCTGCCCGACGACGAGAGTGTCCTCCGGACGAATCTGGTTGGCCTCCGCAATGGTTTGCACGGGCATGCCGTAGGCTTGAGAGAGTCCATAGAGCGTCTGGCCGGGCCGGATTACATGGATCTGCATAGAATATCCTCTCCTTACGCTGAAGCGAGCGAAATCTTGTTCTTGCTACAGCATATTCGCCTGTGGCGGCCGGCATGTCAGTTTCACGGACTTCCGGCGAGAACCGACTGCAGCCGCTCGTTGAACAGCTCGAGCTCGTCATAGAAGAGCCCGTGCCCGCTGTGCTCGAACCGCAGGAGCCGGGAGCCGGCGATCCCTTGATTCATCAGGAGCGCAAGCGGGAAGGGGCAGATGCGGTCGAGCGTGCCGTGGAATATCGTCGCAGGCACACGGATGCGCGGCAAATCCGGACGAAGGTCCTCGTTGCGAAGCGAGAGAAGTACGGCGGCGGTGCCGTGGGAGAAAGCCTCAAGGCCGAGCCCGTGGAACCATTGCTTGAACGGGGCACTGACCTTGGAGGCAAAAAAGAGCTCGCCGAACATCTCCAGCATGAGAGGCCGATCTTTGTCGTTCATGGCGAGAAATGCATCGACCTCTTCAGGCTTCATTCCGTAGGGAAAGTCCTGCCTTTGGGTGAACGAAGGCGCCGCCGCTCCGAGCAGCAGAAGCTGCGACACGCGGGGGTCCTGATGACGGCTCATGTAGCGGATGGCGATCGCGCCGCCGACCGAGAAGCCGGCCAGCGCATAGGAAGGCAGCCTCAGGGCGTCGACAACCGCCCGGATGTCGTCCGCGAGCCGGTCATAGCCGTAGCCGGCCCATGGACAGTCCGAGCGGCCGAAGCCGCGCAGGTCGGGTGTGATGCAGCGGAAGCCGTATTTCGGCAGCTGCGATAACTGATATTCGAACATCCGGTGGTTTACCGGCCAACCGTGGATCAGGACGACAGGCCTGCCGTACCCCGTATCCTCCACATACACCTTTACGCCCCGTTCGACTTCCACGTAATAACCCAAGACGCACCTCTCCTTTTTATCGCTTCCTGCTTTCTTACTGTAAGCGTATGTGAGGAACGGCAAAACATGCGGTTTGACGATGCCGCAAGGGCCGCCCGCTGAGGTGCTTCCCACACATTGAACCTTCTGGCGATTCAGCGTACAATATAGCTGAAGCTTGTACGAACCTGCGTTCGCGCGAGTCCTGTACGCCCTCGGCAGCCACGTTTAACGAACTGGTTTTGCCGGAAGGCGAAACCTGGCAGCAGGAGGGAAGTGAGCCCTTGTCATTTGAATTTCGAGCCGGCGATTACCCCGAACGCCCCGGATGCTATATCATGCGCAGCAGCGAGGGACGTATACTGTACGTCGACAAATCGGTCAATTTGCGCAGCCGCCTGCGCTCGTACTTTCAGCAGAAGGATCAGCGCAAGCGGATCCGCCAGCTGGTGAAGGAGATCGCTTCCATCGAAGTGGTGCTCGTCAACAACGAATCCGAGAGCCTCCTGCTGGAAAATAATTTGGTTAAAATCCACAAGCCTCCCTATAACCGCGCCCTCAAAAGAGACAACAGCGGCTACGCTTATCTGCAGCTGACGGACGAGCGCTTCCCGCGGCTGGACGTGTTCTACCGCGACCGCCGTTTGCCGTCCTTCGGCGCCGAACGGACGGAGCAACAGGTGAAGGAGCAGCGCTTCGGCCCCTATGTCAGCGCCCGTTTCCGCAACGCGGTCATGGACTTCGTCGCGGATCATTACCGTCTGCGCGCGTGCATCACCATGCCGAAGAAGGTGTGTCTGCTGTACCATCTGGGACGATGCAGCGGCATCTGCGAGGGGATGATTCCCGAGCCGGACTACCGCCGGACCGCTGAGGAAGCGGCGGATTTGCTCGCAAACCGGCCGGAGGACCTGGTCGCTGCCATGCGGGCGAAGATGGAGTATTATGAGAGCGGCTCGAATTCGAGAAGGCCGGCAGCATGCTCCGCCACATCCGCATTTTGGAGCGGATGCCCGAGAAGCAGATTGTGGACCGGGAAGGCGTCTTGATACAGGATGTGCTGTTCTTCGGAGAAGATCGCGTCATGATCGCGAAGGAACAGGAGGGGATGCTGAGGGACTTCCAGCTCGCGGAGCTGGATGCGAGCGGCGGGGAAACGGCCTGCGACCGGTTCCTTATCAGCCGGTACCGGACCGAGCGCCCTGATGAGCTCATTGTCAACAAGGTCGGCGACCCGAACAGGGTCCGGGCGGCCTTGCGTGTCCGAGGCGCCAAGCCGCTCAAGATTACCCAGCCGAAGCGCGGGCTGAAATACGATCTGCTTCAGCTGTGCAAGGACAACTATGACTATCGGATACAGCAAGTCAGCACTCATACGTAGCATGGAATCAAGGGAGCCGGAAGGCTCCCTTTTGAGTTGAGCCGATTTTTGTACTGCCGGGGAAAGCCATCATTTTATCTTTTTTCTTCGGAAGAGGGCCGTACCCCATAAGAACAGCGGGATCAACAGGCCGAAGGACAGCACATACGGGATGAACACGGTGGAGTCCCACTGTGCCATATAAACCGCGTTAGGATAAACGACAAGCGAGTAAACAACCAGGATCATCCCCATTGGTAAGGTCAAAGGACGATAATCCTTCAGCTTCAGCATATGCGCCAGTCCGACCACGCAGGCGTAAAAGTACAGCGTTGTCTTGAAATAGATGGAAAAGAACCACATGCCGGCCATAATCGACTCGATCCGTTCCACGAAATTGCCCAAGCTTATTTTTCGAGCCAATACATAGCTGGGAAAAGCATGTCTTGAAGTGGCGTCCGAACCCAGGACCAGAATCGTTAATAAGGTAATGACGATGATAACGATGCCCCCAAGCAGTGTAGCGATAATAAAGGCCTTCGCAGCTTTTTCCGGTTTACTCACGCGGGAAGGAAAAATCATGAAAAAAACGATATAGGTTAAGGAAGCGGTGCCGGCCAAGGATAAAGCCGCTTTAAACAAAGGCTTTATTCCTGTTTCGAATACAGGCTGGATGTTCTGGACATGGATTTGGGGAACGATCAAAATGACCATGACAAGGAAGAGCAGAATGAACCAAGGGAAGAAGATCTCCGCCGCGCGGGCCAAAGTTTCGATTCCGAGCCGCAGTCCCATCACGACAATTAAAGCAAAAAGCATATTAACGAATTGAATCGGCGTATCCGGCATGACCTGCGTGGTGATAAAGTTCCCCATATAAAACAACAGGGTTGCGGCACCGATAAACGAGAAGAAAATGTAAAGCAGCGATAAAGCTTTACCCGCCCATTTGCCTAACAGCCTTTCATGATATTGGACCAGAGTCATATCGGGGAAAAGATTTCCTATGCGGTTGTATAACAGCACGAGAAGCAAACCGAGGCCAACGCCGGCAATAGCCGCAATCCATGCGTCCTGCTTCGCATCGGCGGCAAGCCCGGCCGGAATGATCAATATGGTTGAACCGATGGTATAAAACATAACCAATACCGTAAATTGGCGTACCGATATTTTTGTGGTCTCATTCAACGGCCTCACCTCTTTCATTTCAATAAAGAAAATAGAATGTCGCTCACAGGCTTATAAACCGCTGCAATCCAGTCCAAAGGATTGGAAAGCTGCACCCTCATGCTCCGGGCCGCGCTTAACGCCGTTCCGAGGAGCAAGAGGGCCGAGAAGACCCATAATTCCCTGATCATCTTTGTTTTTAACAAGCGGGGAACCTCAATCCATAGAATGATCGCGGAACCCGCCAATATTCCCATGATGGCCCACATAAGAAGCTTACTCCTCGAGTTGTTTAAAAAATGGCTTGTTGATCGTTCCCACCCGGCGAAGCTTGACATGGATTCTTAGATTTACGGGAAGATCGACAAATTCTTGTACCCAATGATCTTTAAGCCGATTCCAAACCTTCGGGTCGGCGCGGTGGATGGCTTCGCCGAAGCCGAAAATATCCGATCGGTACGTTTTTTGCGCTTTATGGATGGCTGCTTTCATGTGATCTTTGATCTCCGTTTCCATTCTCTTCTCCAGTTCGTCGATCGTATCGGTTTGAGTCAGATCGATATTGCATTCCACATCCGCCACGTTCCCCTCGACGTAGAGTTCGACGCTTACTTCCGGTTTCCCATTCGGAATTTTCCCTATAATTTCGGACTTGGTGCGGATGACCTCTACCGATAATTTTCCTCCCTTGGGGCAAGCCACGGTATCCACCGTATTTTTAACATTCCCCTTGATATAGTTATAGGCCTTGCTTTCCTGCTCATTGAGCCAGCCCTTTAATCGATCTTTGTAAAACACCGCCAGACCCGAAACGCGTAAAACGGAGATCGGCTTGATGCTTGCCGCATTTTTTTGAGTTCCGGCTTGTTCACCGGACGGATCGTCCAAAACATCGATACCGGTTAACGCAGGGTGCTTTCCTTCAGCGGTTATATCGTTAATAAGCTCATCCAACGTGACTTTTCCGGCGGTCGCCCAGCTCTTGCTAGAATGTTGAAGCGTCTTATAAATGTTGTTGGCAGGGATGAGCTCTTGCGGCATCGTATAAATTTCGAGTACTTTCTGGGCGGACAAGCCTCTGGCAATCACTATATAAAAATCCGATCGAAATTCATGGTTTCTCAAGAGCAAATCCAACGCCTTGGCAATACCCTCTTTAGCTAGAGGTTCGCTAATAATCAGCATGCGCAGATGGGAGAAATACAGCCTTCTGGGCGCCTTGGTCGTTATTTTCCGAAAAGCTTCAAAGACGGTGTCCCCCGTTTCGCTAAAAGTAACCACCGGCGCTCCTTTTCCGCCGCCCCCTTTTTTCGCTGCGACCTCGCTGGGATTCACCATTTGGGTGGAAATCATATATTGATCCCCTTTTTTGTCGAGCCCGATCGCTAAAGTGATCGCGATATCGTTTAATTCCGTCCGGCTCCAACAACCAGTGACCGCGCATAGGAAGAGCGCCGGCAATAATCTCACGGCAACCTTTCTCAGCATAATTGAAACTCCTTTGACTTACTTTCTCGTTTCCGATTCGGAGGGCGGACTCGGCTTCTCCCGTATCCTGTTGTTTGGGCTGATTAGATGAGGACGAGAGAACAATCTCCAATGGGGCAAACGAAATATCGTGTCCTTGTGGTCTTCGACGATAAAGGGTGCGAAAGGAGCAAGGTACGGGATACCGAAGGAACGGAGGCTGCACAAGTGAAGCACAATGGCAACGAGTCCGATGGTAATCCCGAACAGTCCGAAGGAAGCCGCCAGGCCCATTAATCCGAAACGGATGATCCGGATTGAGATTCCCATATTAAACGAAGGGAACACAAAGTTAGAGATAGCCGTAATGGCTACGACAATGACCATTGCAGGCGAAACCAATCCGGCTTCCACCGCCGCTTGGCCGATGACTAAGGTTCCGACGATGGAAACGGATTGTCCGATCGCTCTCGGCATTCGCACTCCGGCTTCACGCAAAATTTCAAACGTAATCTCCATCATGACCGCTTCAACGAAAGCGGGAACGGGAACGCCTTCCCGCTGGGCCGCGAGGCCGATCAGCAGCGGGGGAGGAAGCAGCTCTTGATGGAAAGTGGTCACCGCTATGTATAAGGAAGGCGCAAGCAAAGCGATAAATAAGGACAAAAAACGAAGTACGCGCAGCAGGGTGGCAAAGTCCCACCGCTGATAATAATCCTCGCTTGCTTGAAAAAATTGCGTGAACAAAGCAGGCACCAGCAGAACGAACGGCGTACCGTCAACGAGGATAGCTACGCGTCCTTCCAATAACCCCGCTGCCACCGCATCGGGACGTTCCGTATTGAAAACGGTAGGGAAAGGAGTGAAAGTCTCATCCTGAATCAGCTCTTCGATATATCCGCTTTCCAAGATCCCGTCGATGTCAATCCGGGCCAGCCGGTTCCTCACTTCCTGTAATACCGATTCACTCACAATGCCATGGATATACATAACGGCCACGTCGGTTCTTGTAATGCGGCCGATGGGCTTGGTTTCAAGCCAAAGGTTCGGATCCTTGATTCTTCGCCGAATTAACGAGGTATTGGTCCGTAACGTTTCCGTAAACCCTTCTCTCGGACCGCGAACGACGGTCTGCGCGGACGGCTCGGTTACGCCCCGGTCCTTCCAGCCTCTTCGGCTGGCAATGATCCCCTTGGCATGACCGTCAATCAGGATCACGGTATCTCCGGATAAAACCGCGATATAAACCATATCAAAGTCCGTTACATCCTTGACGTCGCCGACGGCGATGACGAAATCCTTTAGGAGATCCACGGGGTTCAGACCCGAATGGATATCCGGGGCCAGATCGGCCTCTCTGATTCGCAGCATCAAGGCTTCCAATATGTCTTGCGTATCCGCTAACCCTTCCGTATAGATCAATCCTGCTTGGATGCTTCCGGTTTTGCCGATTGGGATTTCTTTCGTAACGATGTCATCGCTATGCCCCATAGCATCGGTGATGGTCCGGAGATTATCTTGTAAGCTGAACGTTAAAAGAGGTTTCGGTTTATTCTGTTGGACAGGCCGGCTGGAAGGAGTACGATCGAATATGTTCTTCATGATCCGTGAAAAGCTTCCCATCCCGCAACAACCTCCTTTCTAACAATTCCTATCTTTTGATAAATTGCCTAATTTTATTTGTCGGGGCTCTATTTTTCTTTGTTCGGGATCGTGCGAATACTCCTGCCTGTGGATGTTTTGCGGGCATGATGGATATCGTAACAGGGAGGTGGTGACAGAATTGGTAAGCTCTTGGCTGTCGTTATTGCCGTTCGCGATTGTGATTCCGGCGGCAATCTTCTTGAAAGAGATTATGCCCGGCCTGGTGCTCGGCTTGTTGGTCGGCTCCTTTTCGGTTCAGCCGTCGCTGCTCGGCGGACTTCAGCAGTCCATCCAGTATATTTTAAAAACCTTAACCCATCCGGATAACGTAAAAATTATGAGCTTCCTGTACTTGTTCGGCGCTTTGGTCGGGATCATGCAAATTTCAGGCGGCATCAAGGGATTTGTAGAATGGGTCGGAGAACGCGTGAAATCGAACCGGGCTCTGATGACGTTTATTTGGCTCACGATTCCGTTTACTTTTTTTACTCCCATGTTCCGGATTATGATTATTGCCCCCGTCATGAAATCGATTCTGGAAAAAATGAGCCTGCCTAAAGAAAGAGTGGCCTATATTCTGGATATCTCGACCGAGCCGGTCATCGTCCTGATGCCGATCGCGACGGCTTTTGTAGGCTTCATGACGTCGGTTGTCGCCGGGGCGACCGAACAAAACCAATTGGGCGCAGCGCCCTATCGGTTGTTTTTATCCAGTCTTCCTTTCAACTTCTTTGCATGGACGGCGCTCGCTTACGGGCTCTTCTCCACCTTCCGGAACCCGGGCCGCAGATCGGAGGTTCATAGGGATGAAAGGAAGCAGGAGGAAGGCAACGATCTTCACGGACTGGGCATCAAGAAAGAGCTGTCTCTCGTGCAGCCTGAGCTGTGGCATTTCATTCTGCCTTTGTTCGCGCTACTCGTGCTTACGCTGTTATTGCTCTGGGAGGACGGCAGGGAGAGAGGGGCCGTCGGGGTACTCAGCGCGCTGTCTCATGCGGACGCGACTTTGGTGATGCTTCTATCCGTCTTTATTTCCTTGCTGCTCACGATCGGGTACTATTTGCTGCGCCGCCAGCCGTTGCGGGAGCTGATGTATCACTTTTTCCAAGGAGGGAACGAGATGATGACCCCGGTCATCCTTCTTGTCCTGGTCTGGGCGTTATCCATGGCAGCCAAGGATCTGGGGTTTTCCGCCTTCGTTTCGTCCGTCTTCGGTGGGGTGCTGCCGGGATTCACGATACCGGCCGTTATATTTCTTGCCGGCTCGCTGGTATCTTATTTTATCGGGACCTCATGGGGGACATGGGGGCTTATGATGCCGCTCGGCGTCGTGCTGGCTGTTGCAACGGGAGCGCCGTTGTCCATGACCGTGGGGGCTGTTTTTGCAAGCGGCACCTTCGGCGCTTTCGCGTCTCCTATCGGAGATACGACGATCACCACCGCTTCGGTGATGGAAATGGGGCTGGTGGATTATGCCCGCTACAAATTAAAAGCGGCGCTGATGTGCGCAGGCATTTCTTTGTGCATGTACCTTGGCTTCGCTTATATTGCGGGACGATAAGGAAAGAAAGGATGAGGGAATATGCATGAAACGCTGCTGTCCGAATTGAAGCGGTTTGTAGCCGAGCTCGAGCAAAAAGAGGCTGCGGCCGTCTATATTGTCCCGGACGAGGTGATGAAGGCTGTAAAAAAAGCCAAAGGACTCGAAAAGCTGCTGCACGAAATCGTTATGCAAGTCAGCGGCAGCGGCGGGATTCACCTCCATCCCATCCTCCGCAGGGAGTTCGGCATAAGAGGGGCACTGATGGATCGCTTTGACCGGTGGGCGCCTTACAGCAAAGATCAGTTTGAGGATGAGCTCCACGATGCGATAGACCGGGCGGAGATTCGCACGGGAAAGCAGGGGGTGTTTTTTGAAGGGACACCCGGCAAAAAGGAAGCGGCGGAAGCTCTTCAATTGCTGAAGGATATCGCGCATGCCGCGGTGAGATGCCAGTTTCATGCCAGGCTCGCAGACCCGGAGCCGTATGTCGGCATCCTGGATAAGCTCCTGCAATTTTATGCTCTGCCGAATACATACCCGGAGGGGAATGCCTTCAGCTTCCGGAGCCTTATCTCGGCGGACCGGCTGCATGCGATGTCAGGGGATGACGATACGGTCACGGACGCCTTGAAGGCTTTTGCCAAGGCGTGGTACCGGCAGCCGCCGCAGCCTTTTTTGGAGAGCAAGGAATCGTATTTTTCTTACGAAGAGGTGCAGAACGTGCTGTACGCATTAACGGAGGAACAGGTGGAGCGGCTGCGTAGCGATTATATCCGGCGTATCGAGGAGGAGTACAAGCAGGTGAGGGCCAAGCCGGATTTGGATCGGGCCAAGCATTTGAAACGGATGCTGGAAACGGTCTTAGGCTGGACGCCCGGCGGATAAACGATTGCTCCGAACCCCTAGAGACGAAAAGAGATCAACCGGTAAAAACGGTTGACCTCTCAATAGTACGTGCGCATCAACAATCTCCTTTGCATTCATTATAGAACGTTTCGCCTTTCCTGATTGGGTACAAACCGATAGAATAGCTCTATTTCCCACTCTCTTAAAAGTAACAGGCATAGAATCGTCATTCTTCTTTCTATGAGTTCATAACATCATATGTCTCGTGAAAAAAATGGAACCAATGCAGCTATCCATTTTTTACTGCTGTTCTCCGCGGAGCTGATTCTGTTAAAAAATGCGGGGACGAGGCCGTAGATGATATGGTAAAATAATGAAAAAACATAGGGAGCTGAGGATGATGGAACATTTTTTATTCAAGCAGCTGGGATTTGTACGGGGCCAAACCTTAAAATTGATGGAAGGCGTTACGGAGGAAATCGCGGACCAAATTCCCGAAGGCTTCCGAAATACGATCCGCTGGAACCTGGGACACATCTATGTCGTCTTGGAACGGTTCGCTTTTCAATACATAGGTCTTCCGCAGTACTTGCCTGAAGGGTTCAAGGAACAATTTGAATACGGTACCTCGCCGTTAAACGCTGCCGACTCATTGCGCATCCCGACCTTGCAGGAATTAGTGACGCTGCTGAAAGAACAGCCGGAGCGGATTCAAGAAGCGCTTGCAAACCGACTGAACGAAAAGATCGCTCCCCCTTATACCACGTCTTCCGGAATGACTTTGGAAACGCCGGAGCAATTCCTCAGCTTCAATTTATACCATGAAGGGATGCATTTGAACGTCATTAAACTTTATAAAAGGATGTTATCCCATCAACGGGGATAAAAAAGAACCACTCTCGGAGTTGATCCCGAGAGCGGCAAGGTCGTTTCGTGGAACGGTATCGAATTGTATGTTGCCGGAGGAACGGACGCGTCTTGCGACGACCGGTGCTTGATCATCTTCCCCAAGCTGCGTTCAAGTTCCCGCGCCTGCCCGTTTTATGCTCCGGAGGCGGACCAATGCGTTGGGCGGGTAAGAGCCGACGGCAGTTTTGTAGCGGCATCTCCCTTCGCCGAGTTGATCTGGGCTTGGGTGAGGAAAATACTATCGGTGAGGTCAGCACCTCTGATGTCGGCGTCCCGGAAATCGGCTCCGATCAGGTCAGCCCCTCTCAAATCGGCGCCTCTGAGGTCGGCGGCAATCAAGTAGGCCCCTCTCAAATTAGCGCCTCTCAGGTCGGCACCTCTCAGCTTGGCCCCGATCAGGTCGGCACCTCGCCCGTAGGTCTTTCGACGGCCTGAGGGGCCCTTCTGCGAGCGAAGAGCTTCGGCTCGAACAAGTTCGCTGGCCCGGAGGAGCAGAGCATTGACATTTGCCCGGTGTGCCGCCACGTCCAGCTTCAGTATGGAGTCGGGATCGAGGCAAGTGAGGCGTTCCGTCTCGTCGAGCGCCGAGCTGAGCTCATTATGGATTGTATTGGCAGGTTGAAACGTTAACGCTTCAGTTAAATACCAGAGGAGCTCATGAAGCTGCCGCATGATCGGGAACACCTCAAACATGAGTTTCGCGGATCCTGGGGCTTGCCGCCAGTCGCGTCCGCCGAAGGTAACACGCGAAACCTTTTGCCCTGCGCCGAAGCAGTCATAAACCGTGCAGCCCCGAAAGCCCAGCTGCCTGAGGCTGTTGTGTACGCCGCAGCGGAAGTCCGGTTGCAGGTTTTGGCATGGCTGCCCGGCTGTTTTGTCCATCGCAAAGTCCGCCGAAGCAGCGAAGGGCAGCGCAACGCAGCACAAGCCGAAGCAGCTCTCGCAGTCCGCTTGCAGATCGAGGCGGCTGCTGCTATGGAAAGGTCCTGTATATTCGCGATTCTCAGACATTGCGAGGTCTCCTTCCGTTTCGTTGTAATTCCATACTTGCGTAGTCGAATAAATACAAAGCTGTGTATGAATTTTTACAATTCTTTTATGTTATTACTGAATATTCTCTCCGTCAATCCTTGTTCGCAACTGAATAGGGGCAGTCCGGTGCAAGTGAAAACGCTTCGGGTAAGCACTTTTATTGATTACCTGAAAGAGTTTAGTAATTTAGTGGTTGCTTCTGCAAGAAGTGCGGTTTATTAAGAGTTTAATAGGGTACTTCACGGAAAACGTAAGTAGGAAGCTCTATCCAAACTAGTCCTATAAGGAGTGTGAAGATTGTGGAAAATGATCGAAACTGGGCAGGTAACTACAGGTATAGCGCTTCGGAATTGTATGTTCCTGAAAACGTGGGACAAGTACAAGAATTGGTGGCTCGCAGCAGTCGAATGAAGGTGCTTGGTACGCGCCACTCGTTTAATGGAATCGCCGATTCTACTGAAAGCCTTCTCTCGCTTCAGAAGCTTAACCGAGTGACAGCATTAGACCATTCGCGCAATAAAGTAACGGTCGAAGCCGGAATCCGGTATGGAGAGCTGTGTCAATATCTCCACAGTAATGGCTATGCGTTGCACAATTTGGCATCGCTGCCGCACATTACCGTTGCAGGTGCATGCGCAACGGCAACGCATGGTTCCGGTGATCTGAACGGCAATCTTGCTACAGCGGTTCATTCCATGGAGGTCATCAAAGCGGATGGGGAGGCGGTCGTATTCTCCCGTGAACAACAAGATGGGGTCTTCGCCGGAGCGGTCGTCGGACTTGGGGGATTGGGCGTAGTCACGAAAATCACACTGGATGTGATCCCGGCATTTCAGATGAGTCAGTATGTATACGATAACCTGCCACTGGCGTATCTTAAAGAGCACTTTGACGATATTTTCTCCAGCGCTTATAGTGTCAGTCTGTTCACGGATTGGAAGAATGCGACGTTCAATCAAGTCTGGCTAAAACGGAGAATAACAGATCAAGCCTCCGATCGGGTGGAACCTGAGTTTTTCGGTGCGACACGAGCAGCCTCGCATCGGCACCCGGTGCCAGGTCACACGTCGGAGAATTGTAGTGAACAGATGGGCATACCGGGACCATGGTACGAACGGCTGCCGCACTTTCGCATGGATTTCACTCCAAGCGCCGGAGAGGAGCTGCAAAGCGAGTATTTCGTGACGCGCCAAGATGCATATGATGCATTGTGTGCGATTGACCGGCTAAGAGAGTACATATCGCCACTCCTTCATGTTTCCGAGGTTCGCACGATTGCAGAAGATAATCTGTGGATGAGCCCCTGTTACAAGCAGGAGTCGGTTGCTATCCACTTTACGTGGAAAGCTAATTGGGAGGCAGTTGGGCAAGTGTTGCCGATCATCGAAAAGCAGCTTGAGCCCTTCCATGCTCGTCCACATTGGGGCAAGCTGTTTGCCATGTCGCCCGCCCGGCTGCAATCGCTCTACGAGAAGCTGCCCGACTTTCAACAACTGCTCCTTCACTATGACCCCCAAGGAAAATTCCGCAACGACTTCTTAAATAAATACATTATGGAGAACTAATTTCAACTCGGCAACACAGCGATGTAGGAGGCGTTCCATTATAGCCCAATCCGCAAAAAAACCAGTTCAACACTTGATTTTCGTGTTGAACTGGTTTTTCATTTGGCATCGTACCGCCTTAAGGTCCGATCAATTCATAGTCCCACCAGAACGCCGTTTTATTGTCGCTGAGCGAGGTGACGGCGTTCTTGTCGGGATCATACACGAAGATGCGCCCGCTTCGGTCCAAGAATGAGATCCCCTGTTCGTAGGTGATCATCTGTTTCACTTGACGTTTCGTGTCGATGGAGTAGATCGTCCCGCCGGGCTTGAGATATAAGCCAAGGCTCGGATTGGGCTGGGCCGTCTCGAAGACGATCGTACCGTCGGACTGCACAGGCCGGTTGGATGCAACATTATCCGCCCCAAGAACATTGATGAACTTCGCGGAGACCTGATCGTTAATCAGGTGGAAGCTCCCGTCCTTATCCAGCAGCGCGAGTTGGGCGGAACGGTAGTAATTGTCCCGGATATCGCCTTTCCGGTCGATGTTGGCATAAATCCAGCGCGACCCGTCGGCATTGGAGACGATGCCCTGCGGTACATCCTTGAAGCCCGGAAGCTTCGCCGCCGAATCTCCCTTCACATGGAAGAGCTCCGCGCGATAAGGAGGGGTGCGCAGCGGAACGCCGATGATCGGATCTCTAGTCGTAAGAGACAGCAGTCTATCCTGGTCTCCTAAAGGGATCCACGTGGCGTTACGTACGGGCTGCTGCGCCGGATAGGGTTCGGTATCCAGCTTCATGCTTTTGTAATATACCGTATCTCCTTCGGTCCGGAGCTCCGCTGTGGCGTCGCTGCCGCCGTTCGGCCTGAGATAGTGGTTCAAGTCCAGGTTCGGAAATGCTGCCTTGACCTCATCTTTCGTAACCCATGCCGGCGTTTCTTCAAGCGATTTATTTACTTTGAGCAGAGCATACTCCGGTTTGGTAACCAGTGCCGGATTAAAATACAAGTAATCCGCATCGTCGAACAAGAGCCGGCCCAGTACGGGCTGCTGCGGAGAGCGTACGCTCAGGCCTTCCGCCTGGTCCCACTGCAGGTCGATGTGCAGCAGATCGTGGGCGAACCGCCAGGTCAGCGGAAAGTACGTAATGTCCCGAAACGTAAGCAGCGGATACGGCTCATTCGCATTGTCGATATAATCGCTGCCGATCCATACCGGAAACTCGGGTAGCTGAGCCCGGTAGAGCACGCTTAACCGGTTTACGACCGTAAGGTCCTGATGAAGAGGGGACTTCGAGTATCCGTACGCACCCCCGCCTCTTGTCGTCACCGCCGAATAAACCTTCAGCCCCTCGGCCTCGCTCCAGTTCACTTGCCACTGCAGCGCCTGAGCCATGTCCCAGGTCAGCGGAAAATACGTAATATTTTTATACAGAAGCAGGGGATACGGCGAGTGGATATTATCCACCAAGGTACCGTTCACCTTTACCGGAAATGGGGGTATCTCGGCCTGTACCTGCTTCGATTGACCAAAGGCCAGCGTCGGCGCAAGGGTGAAGGTCAGGAGCAGCATAGCGCAGGCCGTCTGCCATTGTCGCCATCGGTTCATAGATGTTTGCCTCCATAATAGCGGTAAATTTGGAAACCACTACCTTAAACGGCGGAAGCCCCCCGAAAGTTGCTCCTACTCGTATGGAGATTTTGTTAAGAGGGCGAAGGCAGGCTGCCCTGAGCAAGCTCAAGGAGTTATATCCGGCCTGGTTCCCCATGCTTCTTTAAAAATCAGGCCGTCCAGAGCTCTTCGTTTCTCCCACTTCGCCGATTCGAGAATCGGCATGGACGGATAATGCTCCGTATATCCCACCGACAGCAAAGCAGCCGGTTCGATATGGGGCGGGATGCCGAGGATGTCTCTGACATCGTTCTTTTTATAAAAGCTAACCCAGCCCATGGCAAGGCCCTCGGCCGTAGCGGCCAGCCACATATTCTGGATGGCGCAGGCGGTGGACATCAAATCCGTCTCGGGAATGGAATTGCGCCCCAGTACATGAGAGCCGCCACGCGTCGGATCGCAGGTAACGCAGATCGTCAGGGGAGCCTGCTGGATGCCTTCCACTTTCAGCTGCAGAAATTGGTCCTGCCGCTTGCCTTCATAGTGAATGGCCAGCGCCCGCCGTTCCTTGTCCGCCGCCCAGGCAAGGCGAGCCTTCACCTCACCCTGCGTAATGAGGATGAAATTCCAGGGCTGCATGAAGCCGACCGACGGACCGTGATGCGCCGCCTCCAGCAGCCGCATGACGGCTTCTTCCGGGATCGGATCCGGCAAGAAGGTTCTAACGTCCCTTCGGGTATGGATGATGCGGTACAGGGCTTCCTTCTCCTGTTCATTAAACATGTGCTCCCCCGCCTCCTCTGAACTTATCGTCGAGGCCGGGTCCCGAGCCTCATCATTAATTATAAATCGCGTGACCCGCCTCTTTAAATTGGTTGGCCTTATCCTTCATTCCTTGCTCAAGCGCCTGCGCTTCATTCAGGCCGTGCTGCTTCGCGTATTCCCGGATGTCCTGCGTAATTCTCATGCTGCAGAACTTGGGACCGCACATCGAGCAGAAGTGAGCCGTCTTGGCGCCCTCGGCGGGCAAGGTCTCATCATGATACTCCAAAGCCCGTTCAGGGTCCAGGGACAGATGGAATTGATCCCGCCAGCGGAATTCAAAACGGGCCTTCGACAAGGCATTGTCCCTCTCCTGAGCTCCCGGGTGGCCTTTGGCGAGGTCGGCGGCGTGGGCCGCGATTTTGTAAGCGATAACCCCTTCGCGCACGTCGTTCTTGTTCGGCAGCCCCAGATGCTCCTTGGGCGTCACATAGCACAGCATCGCCGTGCCGAACCAGCCGATCATGGCGGCTCCGATGGCGGAGGTAATATGATCATAACCCGGAGCGATATCCGTTGTTAAGGGACCCAAGGTATAAAAAGGGGCCTCCCCGCAAACTTCCATCTGCCGGTCCACATTTTCTTTGATCAGGTGCATGGGCACATGTCCGGGTCCTTCAATCATCACCTGCACATCGTGCTTCCAGGCGATTTGCGTCAGCTCGCCAAGCGTATCCAGCTCCGCGAACTGAGCCTCGTCGTTGGCATCCGCGATCGAGCCCGGGCGCAGCCCGTCGCCGAGCGAGAAGGCCACGTCATAGGCTTTCATGATCTCGCAAATTTCTTCAAAATGCGTATAAAGGAAATTTTCCTGATGGTGGGCCAGACACCAAGCGGCCATAATCGAGCCGCCGCGTGAGACGATGCCGGTCACGCGCTTAGCGGTCATCGGAATATAGCGCAGGAGCACGCCGGCATGAATCGTAAAGTAATCGACGCCCTGCTCGGCCTGCTCGATCAGCGTATCGCGGTAAATCTCCCAAGTCAGCTCCTCCGCCCGGCCGCCGACCTTCTCGAGCGCCTGGTACAGAGGTACGGTTCCGAGAGGAACGGGAGAATTACGGATAATCCATTCGCGGGTAGTATGGATATTTTTTCCTGTAGATAGGTCCATGATGGTATCCGATCCCCATCGCGTCGCCCACCGCATCTTCTCTACCTCTTCGTCGATGGAGGAAGCGACGGCGGAATTGCCGATGTTGGCGTTGATCTTGACCAGGAAGTTCCGGCCGATAATCATGGGCTCGCTTTCCGGATGGTTGATATTGGACGGTATAATCGCCCGGCCGCAGGCCACTTCCGAGCGCACGAATTCGGGAGCGACGTTCTCGCGCAGCGCGATATACTCCATCTCGGGCGTAATGATGCCCTTCCTGGCATAATGCATTTGCGTCACATTGTGTCCGGCCTTCGCACGCAAGGGCCGGCGGTCGTCTAGCGGGAACACTTCGGCAGATGTGCTGTAGCCGTTATCCTCCGGCTTCACTTCCCGGCCCGCGTATTCTTCCACATCGCCGCGTTCCAAAATCCAAGGACGGCGGTTTAGCGGCAAGCCATGGCGGATATCGGTCACGTATTCGGCATCCGTATAGGGACCGCTGCTGTCATAGACCCGAACCGGAGGGTTCATCTGTTCGCCGTCGCTGCTTACCGTAGGGGTGAGGGTGATTTCGCGCATAGGGACCTTCAGATCCTCACGCGAGCCTTGAACGTATACTTTTTTGCTTCCGGGGAAAGAGGATACATCGGGGATCGTTTGCAGTTTGCTTTCGCTTGTCATTTCAATTCCTCCTAAGAATGAATGTGATCAAGCGGAGTCTCCTTTAGCGCCCAACAAAAAAAGACCGCAACGAAAAGAAGCGGTCTTTGCAGGTACACAAAGGCTAAGGCTTTTCCTCCGCTGGCATTACCCAGATCAGGTTATACGGTCGATAGCATCGGGCTACCCTCTCAGCCTGGCTTTACCAAGCTCCCGTGTTATTCGGTTGTCAGTTCAAGTTAAACATAATGCCGTTTAAAAATCAACGGTTATTTCTAAGGGCGGCGGGAGACCCATTCGAACGTATCGTCGCTTTTTTACAATAAGATTATCGAAATGCGCGGAATTTGGCGCAATAAATCCTTTTTTTCCGATCGGCCCGATGCTATGATCAGGATAGGTGAACTCGATGACCCCATAATGGATAATCCAACAGGGAGGAACCTAGGTGAAGACGAATGATTTGTGGACGTTGTCCAGGAAAAAGGCCATCGTCATTTTCATCCTTTTTGCGTTGCTAGTTCTTTTAGGGGACTAGATCGTCATCTTCGGATTTTTTCTGCAATATCTTCGCATGTTCGAGTTCATTTTGGATCTCTTCATGATTTGTATTATTGGGATCCTGGGTTATTATTTGCTGAAAAATTATAAGTTTGTCGAAATGCAGTATCACTTGCTCCTGGAGCATTCCCGGGAAGCGATCGTTATTGCGAAGAGCGGCCGGTGGTTTTATTGCAACGCCGCCGCCGTGCAGTTATTCGGAGCCTCTTCCAGGGACGAGCTGTCCGGATGCACTTGGACCGATTTCTTCCCGACTGCGCCTGCTTACGGACCTATGCATCGCTTCGCCGGGCCTGCGGAGAAGCTCAAATGCGAGTTTACGGCTCTCGACGGGGAGTCCAAGCACGCGGAGGTAACGATTATCCCCTTATACATCTACAACCGCGTTCCTTACCAGCATATCATCATTCGCGATATCACCGAGCAGACTCGTACGGAGCAGGCGCTGCAATTTTCCGAGAAACTATCGTCCGTTGGTCAAATGGCGGCGGGCATTGCCCACGAAATCCGCAATCCGCTGACTTCGGTGAAGGGCTTCCTTCAATTGTTCCGGGCCCGCAGCCAGGACCGGCGGGAGCTATGGGATGTCGTATTCGAGGAAATTAACCGGATCGAGAACATCATCACCGAGCTGCTCATGATCGCCCGCCCGAAGCAAAGCACCCTCGTTCCCCGCAGCATCGGTCATATTCTGGAGCAGGTGCTGCTGTTCCTTTCCCCCCAAGCGATGATGAACGATATTGAAATCGTAAATCAGGGGCCGGAAGAGGAGCTTCTCATTAACTGCGACGAGAATCAGATCAAGCAGGTCTTTATCAATCTGATCAAGAACGCGTTTGAAGCGATTCCTCCGGGACAAGCGGGCCGAGTCCGCATTCATATCACCCGGTCGGGCGACTATGTCGCGATTCAAGTGGCGGATAACGGCTGCGGCATCCCCGAAGAGGTCATCCGGAAGCTGGGGCAGCCTTTTTTTACGACCAAGGAGAAAGGGACCGGGCTTGGGTTGACCGTAAGCAAGGAGATCATCCTGAACCATCACGGCAGCTTGTCCATAACGAGCGAGACGGGGAAAGGAACCACGTTCGCCATTTGTTTTCCTCTACATACCTAATAGAAACACAAAAGGCCCCTCTCGCCATCGGCAAGAGGGGTCTTGTTCGTTTTCCCGGCCTGATATGACAAATGTCATCCGCACAAGGTGATATTCATGCATACCGCACCAAAGCCGAACGAGGTACGATAAAGGCATCGAACAATCCAATCCGAGGTGAACGATGATGAAAGCAGCGATAGCCCTGAATCGCGTAAGCAAAGAGTTTAAAGGAAAACGGGCGGTAGACGACCTGACGCTGGACATCGCGGAGGGCAGCGTCGTAGCGCTGCTCGGACCGAACGGCGCGGGGAAGACGACCAGCGTCACGATGATGCTCGGACTGCAAAAGCCGACGTCCGGCACGGTCCGCCTGCTCAGCGGAGATCCCGGCGACCGGAGCATCCGGGCGCGCATCGGAGCGATGCTGCAGGAGGTCAACGTGATCGACCGGCTGAAGGTACGGGAAATCATCGACCTGTTCCGCAGCTACTACGACAAGCCGATGCCGCTGGAGCGGCTCCTCAAGATTTCCGGCCTCGACGCCGAGAAGGAGAAAATGGCGACGTCGCTGTCCGGCGGACAGAAGCGCCGGCTCGATTTTGCCTTGGCGTTGGCGGGCGATCCGTCTGTCCTGTTCCTCGACGAGCCGACGGTCGGGATGGACATTACCTCGCGGCTGCTGTTCTGGGATACGGTGCGGGCGCTGGCGGGAAGCGGGCGGACGATCATTCTGACGACGCACTATCTCGATGAAGCGGACAGCATCGCGGATCGGGTCGTCGTCATCAACCGGGGGCGGCTGGCGGCGGACGGAACGCCGGAGAAAATCAAGTCGGCCGCGGGCGGGAGAATTCTGACGTTTACGGCGGGCGCCTCGTTCCCGCGGGAGCTGATCGATTCGCTGCCCGGCGTTACGCAGGCGAGCTGGAGCGGCAGAAGAGTGAGGCTACACAGCGCGGACACGGACCGGCTGCTGTTCGAGCTGGTAGGCAGACAGGCCGACATGAAGGATATTGAAGTGCACGGCGGCGGACTGGAAGAAGCGTTCCAGCATTTGGTTCAGGACGAATCGGCGGCAGCCGAAGAAGCAAGGGGGAATTCGCGATGAGAGCGATGATGGCGCAGTGCAAAGCGGAAATTATAAGGACGCTCCGGAACCGGCGGTTTTTGTTCGCATCGGTCATCATGCCGGCTGCCTTTTATTTTATCTTCACCGGGATCTATGGAGATAACATACAGGTCGGGAACGTCAACTGGAAGTCGTATTATCTGATGTCCATGACGATCTTCGGCGTGGTCGGGGGAAGCCTTAGTACGGTCAGCATCCGCTTCGCCCAGGAACGTTCCCAAGGCTGGGTACGCTTGCTCCGGATTACACCCTTACCCGACGGAGCTTATATTTTCTCCAAAATCGCCTCTCAATCGATGCTGAACCTCGGTACGATCGTTTTGATGTTCCTTATCGGAGCGCTGGGCAAGGGCGTGGCGCTGCCGTTCACGGTTTGGGTTTACTGCGGCCTCTGGATTTGGCTCGGCGCGATTCCCTTCCTGGCACTCGGCACGCTGCTCGGTACGATCCGCAGCGTCGAGCTGGTACAGGTCGTATCTCAAGTGCTGTTCATGGGCATGTCGCTGCTCGGCGGATTGTGGATGCCGGTCGAAGCCATGCCGAAGGGGATGCGCGAGCTTGCCCAGTGGCTGCCTTCTTACCGGTTCGGGCAGGGCGCTTGGTCTCTGGTCGAGTGAACGATATTCAGACGACGGCGCGGACCGCGCTGAAGCAGGTGCGCGAGCTCGTATCGGGTATGCATGCCGTGACGCTGCGGGATGAAATCCGTCATGCGGGGCAAATTCTGGCCGCGGCCGATATGGAGCTGGAGACGAGCGGACCGTTCGAGCAGATGAAGGCTTCCCCGCTCGTCCAGAACCTGCTCGGCCTCTGTCTCCGTGAAGCGGTTACGAACGTCGTCAAGCACAGCAAAGCCACCCGGTGCCGCATCGTGCTCGCGGAAGAGGCCAGCCTGCTGAGCCTTACGGTGGAGGACAACGGCCGCGGCTTTGACGAGTCGGCATGCGACGCCGGCTCCACCGGGCGGGGGCTGCTCGGGATGAAGGAGCGACTGGAGCTTGTCGAAGGCAAGCTGTCGTTTCAAGCCCGGCCGGGGGAGGGCGCCAGACTTACCCTGTCGGTGCCAAGCGTCATAAAGCAGACGGTAAGGGGAGGCGCTTAGCATGAAGGTGATCATTGCGGAAGACCAGGGCATGCTGCGCGGCGCGCTGAGCACGCTGCTCGGCTTGGAGGATGACATCGAGGTGGTCGGCCAGGCGGAGAACGGAGAGCAGGCGCTTAAGCTGATCCTTGAGCTTGAGCCGGACCTATGCCTGCTCGATATCGAGATGCCGCTCTTGTCCGGGCTTGATGTGGCGGAGCGGCTCAAGGCGCTCGGGAGCCCGTGCCGCGTTGTGATCCTCACGACGTTCTCGCGGGCCGGCTACTTCCAGCGGGCTATGCGGGCGGGCGTATTCGGCTTCCTGCTCAAGGATTCCCCCATTGACGAGCTCAGCAGCGCTCTGCGGAAGGTGCAGGCAGGCGGACGGGCGATCAGCCCCGAGCTGTCTCTGTCGATCTGGGAAGCGGAGAATCCGCTGACCGAGAGGGAGCGGGAGGTGCTGCGCTTGGTGGCTCAGGGCTTGTCCGTGAACGACATCGCGAAGCAGCTGTTTCTCTCCGGCGGAACGGTCCGCAATTATATTTCGGAAGCGCTGCAGAAGCTGGAGGCCAAGAACCGGATCGATGCGATCGGCATTGCGGAGAAGAACGGCTGGTTAGAATAGGCAGAGACAGGGCTGTGCTCCGCTGCATCCATGACTCACATAACTCGTAAGGAGTGTTTGTAGAAGTGACAGAAGGCAAATTGAAACGAGGGCTTAGTGCCCGTCATATGACCATGATCTCGCTGGGTGGCTCCATCGGAACGGGGCTGTTCCTCGCGAGCGGCGGCGCCATATCGTCCGCCGGGCCGGGCGGGGCGTTCCTGGCCTATTTAACGATCGGCATTATGGTTTACTTTCTTGTAACTAGCTTGGGCGAAATGGCGGCCTATATGCCGGTGTCCGGCACATTCAGCACGTACGCCACGCGTTTCGTCGACCCGTCCCTCGGGTTCGCGCTGGGCTGGAACTATTGGTACAACTGGGCGATTACGATCGCCGCCGAGCTGTCCGCCGCTACCTTGATTATGAAGTTCTGGTTCCCGAACAGCTCATCGTTTCTCTGGAGCGCGCTTTTCCTGCTGCTGATGCTGGGGCTGAACCTCCTCTCGGTCAAAGGCTACGGCGAGACGGAGTATTGGTTCGCTCTCATCAAGGTCATCACCGTCATCGTCTTTATCGCCGTCGGCATTCTGATGATCGTCGGCATCTGGGGCGGCGAAGCGGTCGGCTTCCGCAACCTTCGCATCGGCGACGCCCCGTTCCACGGCGGCTTCCTGAGCGCGCTCGGCGTCTTCATGGCCGCCGGCTTCTCGTTCCAAGGGACGGAGCTGGTCGGCGTTGCGGCCGGGGAGAGCGAGAATCCGCGCGTCAACGTGCCGAAGGCGATTCGTAGCGTCTTCTGGCGCATTCTGCTCTTTTATTTGTTTGCCATTGCGGTGATCGGACTGCTTATTCCGTATACGAACGAGAACTTGTCCAGCGACAGCGTCATGATGAGCCCGTTCACCATGGTGTTCGAGAAGGCGGGGCTCAGCATCGCGGCTTCGGTCATGAACGCGGTCATTCTTACCTCCGTGCTGTCGGCGGGCAATTCCGGGATGTATGCGTCCACGCGCATGCTGTGGGTGCTCGCTAAGGAAGGCAAGGCTCCAAAGTTCCTTTCCCGCCTGACCTCGTGGGGCGTGCCTGCATGGGCGCTGCTCGTGACCGGAGCGCTCGGCTTGTTCGCGTTCCTGTCCTCCTTCTTCGGGGACGGGGTCGTGTATACCTGGCTTCTGAACGCCTCCGGCATGTCCGGGTTCATCGCTTGGCTCGGCATCGCGATCAGCCATTACCGGTTCCGCAAGGTATTCATTGCGCAGGGGAAATCGCTGAGGGAGCTGCCTTACCGCGCGCGCTTGTTCCCGATCGGTCCGATCTTGGCCGGGATCTTGTGTACGGTCGTCATCATAGGGCAGTGCATGGGCGCGTCCAAGGACGGCCAAGTGGACTGGGCGTATTTGATCGCCTCCTATGTGGGCATTCCGCTCTTCCTGGCGCTTTGGCTGGGCTATAAGTGGAAGTATAAGACGAAGGTGTTGAAGCCGGAGGAATGCTCGTTCGAGGAGACGACGGTATAAAGCGGGAGGCGCAGGCTGAAGAGCCGGCGCCTCTTTTGTAGTTGACTGCAAATTTTACGGGGTATTTTCAACCTTCATCCCTTTGAGCTTTCCTGTTACAATATTTTCTCGCAATAAAATGCTTTTTCTGCCGGTAATAACGATATTTTCTTTAACAAGATCATTCAAAACAATAGTAACAGATTCACGTGTAGCACCAAGCATGTTGGCTAATTCTTGATGCGTAAGGGGCATATCGATTTTTATCATGCCATCTTCTGCAGCAATACCGAATTGATCGGCTAGCTTTATCAGCAAAAAGAGCACTTGATCCTTTAAATTGCCGAGCGCGATGATCTCAAGCAGCTCCTCCTGCTCTTGAAGCCTTTTGCTCAATACTTGCAGTAATTTAATTGCCAGCATGGGTCTTTTCAGCAAAAAATTTTCGAACTGATTTTTCGTTAAAGAGCATATAAGCGTTTCTTCTACCGTTTCGATGTAAACGCCTTTCGTACCGAGAGAGATAAAATGAACTTCTCCAAACATATTCCCTGAACCTAATATGCCTAACGTAAACTGTTTTCCTTCATCATTCAACTTGTACAGTCTTACTTTTCCTTCCTTAACGATGAACAACCCTTCAATTGCTAGATCAGGCCGCTGAATAATTGTGTTCTTAGGAAGTTTATTGAAATGCGTCATGGGGGCCATTTGGTCAATTTGCTTTAAATCCTCGGTTGATAGTGACTCGAAAAGGCTAATGCGCGATAAATACCATAATTTATCCATGCTGTTCCTCAAGAAACCGGTCTAGAACCCTGGGGTCGAAATAATAAAGCCTGCGTTCATCCATCACGATAAAGGGGGTTGCGAACCCGCCCAATCGCATCATCTCTTTAAAATATTGTTTACTAAAAGAAACATCAAACAATTCATAAGGAGTGTTTTTCCGTTTCAAATAACCTATTACTTCTTTGCAAGAAGGACAATCCGAGGCAACATAAATCCGAATCTTAGCTCTCAACAGGTGCGGCTTCCTAATTATAAAGTAATAATTTGCCAACCGTCAGTAACTAACGTTGCAATATTAGTATGACCTTCCGTGTCTATATCTTTGGAGAAGGAGACATCGGCTTGTTTAACGTTCTCGGTTACGTTGAAGGAACTTGCGCAGTGTCCGCATGCTTCAATAACACCAAGCTTTTTTACCGCCTTAAAGAGCGGATTAGCCATGTGGCTTGGATCTTCCAATTTATTAATCCATAGTACACCTTGACCGTCAAAAATCAATTTAACTTCATGACCTGCTTCGTGCAGCTCTTGTGTATAAACCAAGGAATGGATGGCTCTGCCGATTTCATTCTCTGTTGCATGTAAAAATATAGCTACTTTACTCATTTTGATTCCCTCCAAAGTTTTGAATTATTATTACCGGAATTCGGGTAATCATACAAAAAATGATCCCTTCAGTTCCGGCTTTAGATTCATGTTACCGGAGAAAAGAAAAATGTTCTGTAAGGTAGATTACCAAAAAAGCAGCTATCACAGAGGATCTCTGCGACAACTGCTTCCGCAGGCTGTTCTTGGTCGTATTCATGGTGACGCTGTACAACCAATTCCTGAAGGACCCCGCGTTCTTCGTATACAAAGGTATTTTGGAAAAAAGCAAAATAAACGTTTCTTGGGTAATATCCTCCGCCATGCTTCGATTCCGGACGAGTAAGTAGGCGGTTCGGAAAACATCAGCGCTGTACAGCCGATACAGCTCCCCGAAAGCATCCATATTTTCTTTGCAGCGCTGTAGGAGGTCTTCCATTCGCAGCCCACTCCTTTCGTTTGGAATCTCACGCTCATCTTAATTGGCTACGAGGACTTGGATACGCTCGGCCAGATGGGTCCGGTATATTCCCATAGACCTTCGGAGCGCCAGCTGCTTCAAGGCTTTCAACCGATGATCGGCATCCTGCAGGTAGAAGCTTTCGGAGCTCCACAGCTCCTGCATCGTCTCTTTGGACGCTTGGGTCGCCAAGGTCTCCTGCTGTAATACATAATAGCAAATGCTGTAGCATTCCACCTCAAGGGCTTTGAGGATGCCGATTTTGGACGAAGCGTCCATGAATAACACCGCCTTCGATTTTCCATTCTACCGACATATACACCGCGAGAAGCAAAAAGGTTTGTTTTGAGCGCCGCTACCTAAAAAAAGATATGGCCCCTTCTGAGCGGAAGGCGGCCAAGCATAAACCGGTCTTCGGCTGCGAATTCTAACGGAGTGATCCATCATCCATCATTCCTTCGGAGGAGGCTGTTACTTATGGCAAGTAGCCGCAATCATCAAGGTGCTCACGGAATCGGACAGGTCGAAAGACAGCTGAACCGCCAAGCGCAAGCCGCCGAACAGATTCAGGGCAGGAATGAAACCGATCAGGAGATTCTTGCACTAGCGAATGAGGAGTATACGGAGCTGGACGAGATCATCGCGATGAGCGAGCCGCTCGACCCAACGTATGGGATGGAAAACAACGAAGGCCGCGGCTAAGCCGCAGCTGCATAAAGAAAGCACCGATCTCCTCGGCTTGGGGAGACCGGTGCTTTTTTTTCGGTTGATAAGAATTTATAAGTTTCGTGGGCTTATAGCTTCGCATCAACCTTGATAAACGCGCTGGTCCTTGCAAGACAAAGACGGCGTAGCCGTTTATCCTGGCCTATGAGATTTGAACGTCTTCCAGCCATGCCTCGGCGATGAGAGCATGCCCGGCGGCGGATGGATGTACGCCGTCCGGAATCCAGTAAGCCGGGGGGCGGGTGTCTGCGGCGCGGGCGAACCGCGCGTCGAGCGGCACGTGCAGGGCGCCGAATTCCTTGGCCAGTTTCCGGATGACGGCTTGCTTCGGCTCGAGATCTTCTCTCCATTCCGTATACCGGCTTAGCATCGGAACGAATTCCGGGGTATCGCTTCTTTCCACCGGCAGCACGAACGGCTCCAGCAGGATCAGCTTCGCATCGGTTACAGGCACCGTCTTCTCCAGCAGACGGCGGTACAGCGCCTCGAATGTGTCCGTATCCGTAGTACGGTCTCTCTTGAACCGGTGTACCGTATGATTGACGCCGATCAATAAGGAGATGACGTCCGGCTTCAGCCGGAGGCAATCGTCCTCCCACCGTTCCGTTAACGATTCCAGGCGGTCTCCGCTGATCCCGCGGTTATAGCAGGTAATCGCAAATTCGGGATGACGGGAGGATAAGGCCTCCGCTGCGATCCGCGCATATCCGTTCCCGAGGTCTCTGCCGTCTTCCCTGTTTCTTTCGCAGTCGGTCACGCTGTCGCCGATGTATACTATCGTTCTAGGCGGTTGAAGATGCTGCATGTCGATTCCTCCTATCCGAAATCCTCTTTCTTCAGCCCATCATACCTTACTAGGACCAGAAGGTCGATACGCTTTTGTTCAGATGTTTGCCGACTTTGGGAAAACGCTTGTTCATCTATGGGGATGAGTGGCCGGAAATGCCGGCGCCAGGGATGCGTGCCGCAGCCGGAAAGGACTTATGTAGAGCTCTTGACCGCAGGCGCATTCGGAGCCGGATTCCCGCTCGGCGAGCCGCCGGGAGGGCGAACCGGACCGGAGCCGGGCTTGCCGGGCACGGCGGGACGCTGTTTATGCACCATTTGGCCGCCGAGGTGGCCTGTATACGAAACGAGACAGATGCCGATCAGCGCCGCCGCCAAATATACCGGCGCTCCCCCGATATCGGCGGACTTCCGGAACCGGTAGAACAGGCGGGCCAGGGTGAGCAGAATGAATAGAATCATGGTCAGCTTCCCGAACAGCTCATGGGTAGGAAGGAGCGGATTCCTGTCCTCCGGCCCGGTTGCGACCGCGGCAATCGCGCCGAGCGTCCCCAGGATCAGGCAGAGCAGGCCTGCGGTGTGCCAGTCTGACTTGCGAAGCAGGCTTCCGAGGAGATCGAACAGAAAGCTGACGAGAAGCAGGGCAATGGGAAAGTGAATAAAGATGAAATGCAAATTTTGCAAAATGTAACTCATGCGATCGGACTTCCTTTCCATATAATGATATGGGGGATGCTTGTTGTCGCCGATCTTAGCATGAAAGAATGAAATGAACATGAAATTTTTGATATACTGGAAAGGAGAATAACAGCAGACGGGATGCGTGGTGAACCATGGCGACGGTTGAGATCGGGGCACATTGCCGCTTATATAAAGAATGCGCCCTGTGCGGCGAGCAGAAATATTACCGGCAATTCCCTACCCGCCGCGGGAGACGTTCCGGCGCGGGCTCGCGCAAAGGCTGCTGCCGCTCCTGTGATCGCAAGCGCCGTAAGTCGCCTCCGGCTGCGGAAAAGTCACCGCTTCGGGCACCGGCGGCGCCTGTCGTCTTGAATCCTGCAACTAAGCCCGTACGGATGGAAACCGATACCCGGTTCCCCGTACGCAAGGACGTGCGACGCACCGCACTGCGTCCGAATAAAGACGGAATGGTGCGGATGAAGGGGAAGAGCAACAACGGCAAACGGTGGATCCAAGAAATCGACTGGGAGCTTGCGCGGCTGCTTGTGGAGGAACATGCCGCCGTCATCATCAATCCCCATCTGATCCGCAGGCTGTACAGCAATGACGACTTCCGCCGGATGATCATGGAACGGGATCGCCATACTTGTTACTACTGCGGCGGTTACGGGGATACGATCGACCATATCCTGCCGAAATCCAAAGGGGGTCATACGACCCCGGTGAACTGCGTCTGCTCCTGCTATGCCTGCAACCAGAGCAAGGCGGACCGGGACGTGAACGGCTTTATTCAAATGCAACAGGAGACAGAAGCCTGATCCTGCTGTCAGCGGATTCCCCCTCGCCGATATAGCATAAAACAATAGACCAAGCCGATCTTCCGGAGGCGTTTCGCCGGAAGGGCGGCTTTTTATTTTTTTCCGGATTTGGAAAAGAGGGTTAAGCCCGGAGCCGGCGATCCCGCAGCGGGCGTTCACATAGGACCCGGCATTTACCCGCTTGAGAAGTTAGTTTAGCGGGGAAGGGAGAGGTCCTTGCGGAACTGCTGCGGCGACATTCCCTGACGCTTCTTGAACATGCGCGAGAACAAGAGCGGATCATCGTAGCCCACGGAACGGGCTATCTCGCTCACGGATAACGAGGCGTCGCCGAGCAGCCTCGCGGCTTTGCCGAGCCGGTAGTCCACCAGATAGTCCTGCGGGGACCGGCCGACCGTCTCCTTGAAGCGCTTGGCCATATATTTGCGGCTCAGACCCAGCTGCTCGGCCATACCTTCCACGGTCATGCTGTGGGAATAGTTTGTTTCGATATATTCCAGCGCCTTCTGCACGTAACGGTCAAGAGAAAGGCGGGCCGGCCCCGTACCGCCGGGCGGACGATCGGAGTTCTTCCCGATCAGCACCGCGAAGAGGCCGTACAGCGCACTCAGCAGCATCAAGTCGCGGCTGTCTTGGCAGCGGCTCGCTTCCAGAAGCCGCCGGAAGCTCTCCTCCATCGGTCCGGGCACTTTGCACCGGAACACAGGCCGGTCTGCGGTTAAGCCGGCCCGCTGCAGGTAGCCCTCGGCGGCGGTTCCGTTGAACGCCACCCAGGCGTACGACCAAGGTATCTCCTTGTCGGCTTGGTACCAGGCCAGCTGGTCCGGCTCGATCAGGAAGCCGTGTCCTGCGCCGAGCCGGTATTCCTTCCCGGCAATTTTGAATTGCCCCCGGCCTTCCAGCACGTAGTGAATCTTGTAATGGTCTTTGATGCCGGGTCCCCAGGCATGTCCGGGGCAGCATTCCTCGGAGCCGCAGTAATACAGCCTCAAGTCCGTGCTTGTATCAATTGATTGTTCCGTGTACTGGTATTTGCTTCTGGACATCGGAGCCTCCCGGGAATGATGGCAGTGTTTAAATTGGCGACATTATACCATATATTGCGGCCATGCTGATATAGGCCGGATCCGGAACTTTGAGTACAATGGACATGGATGAAATAAGCGTACAGGAGGACAAGGGTAATGCCTTATACAGCAGACGCTAATCGTTATACCGAGATGGAGTACCGCCGCTGCGGCAACAGCGGTCTGAAGCTTTCCACAATTTCCTTGGGACTTTGGCACAATTTCGGAGGCATCGACACCTATGAGAACGGGCGGGCGATGGTACGCCGCGCCTTTGACCTGGGCATTACGCACTTCGACCTCGCGAACAACTACGGACCGCCTCCAGGCTCCGCGGAGGAAACCTTCGGCCGTATCCTGAAGGATGACCTCGCTCCATATCGGGATGAGATCATCGTATCCACCAAGGCAGGCTTTTACATGTGGCCGGGGCCTTACGGCGAATGGGGCTCGAGGAAGAATATGATCGCTAGTCTGGATCAAAGCCTCAAGCGGATGGGCCTTGATTATGTTGATATTTATTACCATCACCGGCCGGATCCTAACACGCCTCTCGAAGAGACGATGGGTGCCTTGGACCATATCGTCCGTCAAGGAAAGGCGCTTTACGTCGGCATTTCCAACTACAATGCGGAACAAACCGAGGCGGCTTCCAAGATTCTGAAGAGGCTCGGAACGCCCTGCCTGATCCATCAGCCGAGGTATTCGATGCTCGTGCGCAGTCCGGAAGAGCGGCTCCTGGATGTGCTGCAGGAGGAAGGCATCGGCTCCATAGCTTTCTCGCCTTTGGCAAAGGGGATGCTGACGAACCGCTACCTGAACGGCATTCCGGCCGATTCCCGGGCCGCCGGCCCGAGCCAGTTCTTGAAGCCGGAGGAGCTGACCGAGGAGCTGCTCGGAAAGACCCGGCGGCTGCAGGAGCTGGCCGACCGCCGCGGACAGAAGCTGTCCCAGATGGCGCTGGTTTGGGTTCTCCGGGGAGGCCGCGTAACCTCCGCCCTGATCGGCGCAAGCAAGGTAAGCCAGATCGAGGATGCAGTAGGCGCGCTGGGTAACAGCGAGCTGTCGCAGGAAGAGCTGGCCGAGATCGAAGCCATTCTGAAAGGTTAATCTCGCGTCGGCAGCCGTAGTCCATCGGACTACGGTTTTTTTGTTTATAAGAATTTATAAGTTTTCACAACTTACAGCTTCGCATCAACTTTGATAACGCGCTGGTCCTTGTAAGACAAAGACGGCATAGCCGTTTATCTTGGGTAAGACAAGGACGGAGTTGCCGTTCAGATTGATGGGAAAACCGGATATAATGAAAAATGCAAAAGGTGGTAGGCGGGGTATCCCCCGTAGGTGCTGCATAGCGAATAAATTGAAAATTTTACGGCTAACAACAGCGGCCGGAGGGGGATACCCCACCGGTGTACCATGGCTGTTTTTCTTTTTCATGGGTTTCTCCACAGCCTGGACGGCGAAGCCGTTTATCCTGGTCCCAGGCAATCGTAAAAAAACACAATCCGACAATAAATTACTGCATCCCCGAATGGGAAAGAACAGGCTAGGATAAGTTTATTAACAATTTTCCGTAGAGAAAAGAGGGACAGCATGAACAAGGTAGTGGTTACGGCGTTGGCCGGCACTTTGGCGCTTGGCTCTTTAGCGGGCTGCGGCGGTGCGGACAAGAAGCAGGAAGCGGCGGCTCCGGGGGGCAAGCTGAAATTCTCCATGCTCATTTCGACGAGCGGCAACAAATATGCTGAGAAATCTCCCGACATTAACCAGGATAAATGGGTTAAGAAGCTGGAGGAGAAGACGAATTCGAACATCGATCTGCGCATGATTCCGCTGAAGGATTTCGACGCCAAGATGGCGGTCATGTTCGCCGGCAACGATATACCGGATGTGGTTCAGAACGTGGGTGGAGCGACGTCGAAGGGAATGTCGGGCTCGGTGGAGGCCGGTGTGTTCATGCCGCTGGACGATCTGCTGAAGCAGTATGCTCCGAATTTAATGAAAGCGGTGCCGAAGGAAGCGTGGGACGAGACCACCTACCAGGGGAAAATTTATGGCATTCCGAACTGGCTGTCCAACACGTCGCGCCGCGCCACATTCATCCGAACGGATTTGCTGGAGAAGACGGGACTTCCACAGCCCAAGACCGTCGAGGAGTTTCTGAATATGCTCCTCGCCTTCAAGAAGCTGGGCATCGACAACACGTACCAGCTGCGCGAGAATTTCAAGTACGCCGATACGTTCCTTGGCGCCTATGACGTGCTTCCGGCGCAGTTCGAGGTGCAGGGCGACCAGATCGTGCCGAAGTTTTTTGATGTCGAGAATATGACCAAGGCGCTTCAGGTATACAAAACGATGTATGATGAAGGTCTCGTGCCGAAGGATTTTGCGACGATCTCGTCAACGGACTACAGCAAAAATATCGAGAGCGGCAAGGCAGGCAGCTGGTCGGCCAATGCCGAAGGGCTGATCAACTTCCGCGGCAAGCTCAAGGATGTGATGCCGTCGGCGAAGGTTGACGTCATTCCGTCGCCTCGCGGGCCGGAAAACAAGGGCGGACATCTGCTGTATTCCAGCATTGTGAACTCCTACTACATTAACAAGAACGTCAGCAAGGACAAGGCAATCCAGATCGTGAAGTTCTTTGATTCCATGCTGAGCCCCGAGATGGAGAAATTTTTCAGCTTCGGTATCGAGGGGGAAAACTATACGGTGGAGAACGGCAGCATCAACTATAAGCGCCCGACGAACCAGGACGGCATCGACGAAGAAGGCTTCCGCAGCAACCTGTGGTTCGTGCACGACGTGGTGTACAACAAGCTTCGTTCCGAGCAGACCCAGGACGGCAGGGACATGATCAAAAATTTCGATACGATTCTGTCCAAAGAAGGACTGGGCAGCGTTCGCTTCGTTCCGGCGCTGCCGTCGTTCGCGAAATATCCTGACCTCGCTCCTCAAGCCGATGACGTGGGTCCGAAGCTGATCATCGACCATATGGTCAAGATGATTTACGGCAAGGAGCCGATCTCCGACTGGCCGAAGGTCATCGAGGAATATAAGTCCAAAGGCGGCAACGAAATCTTGAAAGAAGCGAATGAACGCTATAAGAAAAAAGACGGCGTGATCATTCAACAATCCAGGCAATAAATGGTCGAATCTCCCAAGGGACCGGTTTCCGTCAGCGGAAGCCGGTCCCTTGGCGCTGCTGCCCCAGGTTACGGCTTCTTCGCAAAGTAATACGATAAGCCGAGGACGAGAAGAATCGTGGCGGCAAGTATGCCGAACAGCACATAGCGGGCCGTCCCGGCGGGCAGCCAGAGCAGCCCGGCGATCATGGCGGCTCCGCCCGAGGTGAAGATCGGACCGGCGGCGCGGTGGGTTCTGCGCCACACGGTCTTGTCCGCCAGCGTCCAGGGCGTACGGATGCCCGCGTAGACGTTCGGACCGAGCTTCGGAAGGACGCTTCCGAGGCCGATCATCATCAGTCCGACGAGCAGCAGAGCGGCACGGCTCATGTTGAGAGGATGGCCGAGCCCGTGGACGATCATCAGCGCGTGCACCGCCAGCAGCAGCAGCAAGGTCATCGTCTCGATCGCCTGCATGGCATGGCGGTGAGCGGCTTCCTGGCTTTGAGGTCCGGCGGCCGCCAGACTCCGGAACAGAAAGGTCAGAACAACCATCAGAATGGGGGCGATGAGCAGGGCCGAGCTCTTCGGAGCGAATCCGTTGGGTTCTCCCTTGGCTCCCCAATGGATGGTCAGCGTATCCGGGAGATGAGGGTAGCTCCAAACGCTTAAGAAAAGGGCCAGAGCGATCAGGACGCCGGGGACCATGAATTTTCTCATGCGGCTTTACTCCTCTCTTTGGCATCGCAGTCTTTGTATGGACGTTGTACCACAAATAGGGTGGCGAAGCAAGCCGATCACCGGACCGGACCGCGGGCCTTGTTCGGCACATTGTACGGGCTTACAGAGCTTTGGGCCGGATATGACAGCTTGGTCCGTTCCCCGTCACGCCGGATTTCGCAGCCGGACGGGGCGCTCCTCCGGCGGCTGCGCCTCCGCAGCCTTTGCCGGTCAAGTCTTCCGCCCCTTCAAGAAAAGCCTCCAGCGTCTCCGCCGCAATCGGTCCCGTATGATTGACGCCGATGTTCAGCTTGCCCTTCAGTTCCTTGATTCCCAAGGCCCCAAAGTTGTTGCTGTGCTCCAGCTTCTCTACGACCAGCTTCTCAATGGAGAGATGCTCGATCACGATGGCCGGAGCGGCTTCCGCGGGCTTGTCTGCCGTTAAAGTCCGGAGTCTCGCCTCCAGCTCGGCGATCCGCCGTTCCAAGGCCGGGGATGGCGCAGATCCGAGCTTCCCGCGAATCCATGCTGCGAATGACGGCATTCCCGCACCCCTTTTCACATAGACTGGTCTAGATCGAACATCCCGTACAGGAGGGACCTTCATATGTTTCATCCAGCACAAGCGAATTTCGGTTTCATTAAGGTAAACCAGCTGTCAAAATCAACGGCCATAGGCTTCGGGAGCAACGTCCGAATCGGCGTGCAAGCCGGAATCAGGCTGAACCAGGGCTTCGGCCAACACTATGGGGATGGCTGCGCCGTGGTCGGACATAAGGCCCTCATTGACGACCGGGATGTCATCGACGCGCCCTCGTGTTCCGGCCTCAATCGATTGGGATGCTTCGCTTCGGAGGAGCCGGTGTCGTAATCCGAACGATCAGCACCCCTTCATGATAGGCGGCGGTGATCCGGCTGGCCGGGCTGCTTGCCTCCGCGGGCAGCGGAATGGTCCGCGTGAACGGACCGTTCAGCCGCTCCTTGGACAGGAATGCCGCCCCCGGAAACAAAGGCTTGGCCTCGCCTTTCACGTAAAGCGCCCCCGGCCCTGCGGATAGCTCCACATCCTCCTTGGCGACGCCGGGCAAATCGACCAAAACAATCAGCTCTCCGTCTCCCTGAAGCAAGTCCACAAGCGGCAGCAGCGCCGGCTTGTCTCCGCCGCTTCCCTGGAAGTACGGGTGCGTCTCCATCATTTGCTTCGCTCCGGGCTGGTCAAAGATCTCGTTCCAGAACTCGCTGCCGGAGAAATGCTTGGCAATCTCCAGCCATTTGCCGATCTTATCGCTATTCAACCCCGCCCACCTGCTTTCGGTCCCGCCAGGTTATAATTCAGTGTCCTCGGCGTATACATAATTATCAATTCTTCAGAGGTGATGGACACCGATGGGACATTCTACAGTAATCAATAATATTTTTATTCTCAAAATTAATTCCATCGAAAATGCTTCGGCGATCAATGTCGGCCAAAATTTTTTGGCGGAATGGTCGAATTCGGATAAACGCATCCAGGGCTACGGCCAAAATTACGGAGACGATTCCGATTTCGTCGGCAACAGCCATTACGTGGACGACAAGGATCTAGTCGATTTCCCGGCACTGAAACGATCCGCATTCTTGCTTCCGGGGGAGGAACCGCGATGATATTCGCTCCAATGTCGGTCAATTTATTAGGCTTTAAGGTTAACGTCTTGGACCGGGACAGCACGCTCAGCTTCGGGCCGAGCCAGAAAATCGATGTCTTCATATCGAGCAAGCAGAATATGGGCTTTGGCGAGAATAACGGAGACTTGTCGCCGATTTTTGTTCCGATGGACATCATATTGGATTCTGACGTTCTGGATAATGTTCCGAACAAGAACAGCATTGTATAAGCCCATTAAGAAAAATGGGGATTTCCAAAAATATCCTGGTGAAATATCATAGTTCTATGACTATTGAACTTAAAGCCCATGACGAGCAGCTCGTGAAAATTTTCAAGGCGCTGGCGGATCCGACACGGATCGAGATTATCCGCACGCTGCAAGGAAGCAAGATCGAAATGAACTGCGGGGAGGTAGGAGAGAAGTGCGAAGCCTCCAAGTCCAATGCGTCTTACCACTTTCGGACGCTGCGGGAGGCGGGGCTGATCCGGGTCCGCAAGGACGCTCAGACGAAATGGATTACGATTGACGATGAGACATTCAGCCGGTATTTGCCCGGTTTCCTGGAAACGCTGAATAATTGAAGACGCCCGGTTGTCATGCCGCCGCGGGTCTTGCCGGGATGCCGGGAGCCCTCTGAAAGAGGAGAGGGCGAATTTTTTTGTCCTTTAGTTCAATTGTTATTGAACTAACAAACTACATAACGAAAAAAAGTAGAAAGGAGCTAAAGCTATGAAGCGCATTCTCTTCTTGTTTTTCCTCGTAATGTTCGGCATCGGAACCGACACGTTTATCATTTCGCCGCTGCTGCCCACCTTGACGGAGCGTTTTCAGATCCCGGCGACGTGGTTGGGGTGGCTTGTGGGCGCCTACGCGCTCGGATATGCCGGTACGGCCTTGGCCGCAGGGCCGCTCTCGGACGGCTGGACCTCAAGCGGGTCATGGTATGGGGTATGCTGGCTTTCTCGGTCAGCACGGTGCTCTGTGGGCTGGCCGACAGCTTCTGGAGCATGCTGCTGTTCCGGGCGGCGGCAGGCATCAGCGCCGCATTCGTCTCTCCCCAGGTATGGGCCGCCATTCCGGCGCTTGGAAAGCCGCAGCAGATCGTGAAGGCGATGGGCGTAGCCATGGCGGGCTTGTCCGTGTCTCAGCTGCTCGGTGTGCTGCTAGGCAGTTTCTTGGCAGCGGTAAGCTGGCCCGTGCCGTTCTACTGCTTGGGCGGACTCTCGCTTCTCCTCACCATGGCGATCGGCCTGACGGTGCCGCCGCTTAATGCGCAGAACCGCGCGGCTGCAGGAAGGACGGCCCTCGCTGATCGTTACCGCAGCGTTCTTGCGGTTCCTTCGACTGCAAGATCTTTCTTCGCCTACTTCTTGTTTCATACCGGAAGCTTCGGAGCCTTCTCCTTCATCGGCACTTTCCTGAGCAGGGAGCACGGGCTGGATCTCGGGGGCATCGGCCAGACGATGATTTGGCTTGGGGCCGGCAATCTGGCGGGCAGCCTGACCGGGGGGATCCTTGTGCAGCGCTGGGGGGCGGCCCGCGTATTCCGTGGCGCTTTCCTGACGGTCTTTGCCGTCTACCTCGCGGTCCCTGCCGTTCAAGTGCTCCTCGGGGCGCAGCTGCTGTTCACGCTGTGCTCCTTTGCCGGAGGCGTCCTGTTCCCGCTGATTATGAGCACGCTGCAGAGTCTGGCTCCGGATTCCCGGGGCACCATTGCCAGCTTGTCGAACGCGCTCATGTATGCAGGGGCTGCGGTCGGCTCCTACGCGGGCGGCTTGCTGTATGCCGCCTTCGGCCGCTTCGCCGCGGTGGGCTGGCTTGCGGCGGGTCTGTTCGCCGCCGCCTTCATGCTGTTCAGCCTCGGCGGCTTGTTCGCCTGGCGCCGTCCGGTGCAGGGCAAGGAGGCGGAGCTCGCCTAGTCCTGTACCCCGGTGCAGACGCTCCCGAACCAACCCTCGTCCATCCTTGACGTCCATTCTCCATAGCCCCGCCGCCGGGAGCATCATCGTCGCCGGGGTTTTCCCTTCCCCGATGTGCACCCCAACCACCGGATGGTCCGGTTCCTCGTTCCACCGGCAGCCGTTCGCTCTGCCTGCGGTATCGTCTCCCGGAAATGCCTCGAACAGCTTCTTCCCTACGCTCCAACCTACCCTTCAAGCCGCCGAATGGGGGCTTCATCCCCCGAACGCCGCGGCAGGTGCGCCTCGCGAGAATTCACCGGAATCCGCAGACCAGTGGAAGCCGACCCGGCAGGGTCTGCGAGACATTTTTCGACAAAAAGATCGTTGAAGGGCTTCGAATGGGGTGAAATCAACCCAAATCCCGAGTCAGAAATGGGGCTGAGCCTGCGACAATCGTACCAATTTGTTCCTTTCAACCGTTTTTTCATGTTTCTTTAAGATTTCGTGTTTACAATAGCTTAATAAATAAAAAAGAAAATCCGCATTGATAAAAAGAGAAAACGCGGGATAGGAGTGTGAGAAAGACCGTGCGTCCCTTTTTCTTAAAAAGACGGAAGCATGCAGGGGTGGAACGGAGCCGTGCGCGGAGCTCCTTCTGGATTGTGCTCGCATGTATCGCGGTGCCTCTTGTGCTGGTTTTTGGCGTGGAGTTTATCCAGCGCGGCAACCTGTACGAAACGTGGGCATGGATGAGTCATAACCCCAAGCTGTTTATTATGAACGGCATACTGGATTTATTCGTATTTTTACTTATTTTCGGGTTAACCGGTACGCTGCTGCCATCCTTTGCATTAGCCTTATTGCTGCTGTGTACGATGTCGTTCGTCAGCTATTTCAAGGTGAAGCTGATCGGCGAGCCGTTCTTTCCGTGGGATATTTTCCTGAACAAGGAAAGCATGAACATTATGCCGCTCGTCGCGAACAAATCCGCCCTGATGCGGATCGGAACGATGGTCGTCTCCGTGCTGGCTTTGTTTGTGCTGTCGTTCTTCGTACCTCGGCTGCGGCTCCGGCCCTTGACCCAGATCGGGGTTGGGCTGGCGGCTATCTTCGCGCTGTATTCCTTCGGCGTGAATGCGCCGTGGAGCAGCTATGTCATGGACCGGATGGGCGCAAGCGAAATCGCGTGGAATCAATCGGAGAACTACGGCAGTAACGGGATGGCGCTGGCTTTTACGATGAATGTGAAAAATGCGATCGTGCCGAAGCCTGCCGGCTATGACGAAGCGGCCATGGCGAGTCTCGCGGAGACGCTGAAGACGGCGCAGCAGAGCGGGATTCAGACGGCTTCGCTGAACATGGATTCCGCCGGCGGCCAGAAGCCGAACGTCATCTTCATTATGAACGAAGCGTTCTGGGACCCGACGTTGCTGCCGAACGTGAAGTTCAGCGAGGATCCGGTGCCGACCGTTCACCGGCTGCAGCAGGAATCGACGTCGGGCTACCTGCTCTCGCCCCAGTTCGGAGGCGGCACGAGCAACGTCGAGTATGAGGTGCTGACCGGCCAGTCGATGAGCTTCCTCCCGGCCGGCTCAATCCCTTATCAGCAATATATCTCCAGGCCGATTTCGAGCCTTGCGGGGTATTTTGAAGGGCAGGGGTACAAAAGCATGGCCATCCACTCCTATGAGGGGTGGTTCTGGAACAGGGAGAACGTGTATAAGCAAATGGGCTTCGAGAGCTTTATGAGCAAGGATCAGTTTACGAATCCGCAGTACAAGGGCGATTTTATCTCGGATGATGAAGTGGCGAACAGCATTATCAAGCAAGTGGACAGCTCGGACCGGCCGATGTTTATTTACACGGTCACGATGCAAAATCACGGCCCGTACGACGACAACCGTTACGGGACCAATCCGATCAAAGCCGAAGGCCCGCTTACGCCTGACGCGAAGAGCACGCTGGAGACGTACACGCAAGGGGCGCATGATGCGGATGCGAGCCTCCAGAAGCTGATCGATCATTTCACACAGACGGGTAAGCCGACAGTGATCATCTTTTACGGGGACCATCTCCCGATGCTGGGGTACGACTACGACGTATATACGCAGGCAGGCTTCATTCATACGGCCAAATCCGAGCAGTGGTCGCTCGAGGAGCTGCAGCGGATGCACAGCGTTCCATTTGTCACCTGGTCGAACATCGGCCTGTCGAAGGAACAGGTGCCGACGATCAGCAACTCTTTCCTCGGCTCTTATGTGTTGAACCGGATCGGCCTGCCGCTGCCGGCTACGTTAGCCTACAACCGCGAGCTGGCTCAGAAGATGCCGGGAATGCTGCGCAATCTCGTCGTCGACGCGAGCGGCAAGCTGTATCCGTCCGTTCCGGCGCCGCTGAAGGGCGATGTGGAGAAATACCGGGAGATGCAGTACGACGAACTGTTCGGCAAGCAGTACCTTGCGAAATATATCGATACGGAGTATTTGAAGCAAAATGTGATGCCGAACTACAATCAGGAGTTCGCCGAGCAGCCGCCCGCGGATGCGGACACGGTGCTTAACGCGAGCGAGCATTAGAGCGAGCATTAGATGGAACGCGCACAGCCTGGTCATTGGGACCGGGCTGTTTCGTGCATCAAGCCTGGGAGCCTGGTCGCAGCGGAATGAAGGAATGGGGGGAGTGCGGGCAAGGAGTGCGGGCAGGGCAAGAGCAGGGCAAGAGCAGGACAAGAGCAGTGCAAGAGCAGCTGTGGGAAAGCGCTATTTAGCGAACTGAAGTTCAATGTTAGTGAGCGTAGGTTCATTACGGAGCTGGATAGCGTGAGAAGTAGGCGTATAGTGAACTTGGAGACGCTAGTAAGGAACCAAAGTTCGCTGCAAGAGCGCTCAGGTTCATTACAGCCATAGAAGTGAGAGGGAAGCGCCATTTAGCGAACTGGAGTTCATTACAAGTGAGCGTAGGTTCATTACGGAGCTTGGAAGCATGCGAGCAGGTTCATTTCTGCGCCGGAAAGAATGCGAATTAGGCGTAATACTCATAGTGAACTTGGGGCGCTAGTAAGTGGTTGGTGTCGCTCTAAGTCCCATAAGGATATCCAACTATACAATCCTACCTCCCCCCAATCGCTGACAGCACATCGAACGTACATGTAAATTTTCCTTACATAAATGACAAATTGACATTGTTCTTCCCGCTGCGGTTATGCTACAATGTGGTTCAAATTCCGGCGGTTTTCATCCGTTTCATTGCGAATGAGCCGCCGCCATGACCAACGACAGCATGTGAGCGGGAGGAACTGACATGGACTTGCGAAAGCTTCGCTTCAACGAAACACCGCTCGCGGCGCCCGGCGCGGAGCGGGACGAATACGAGCGCGATTACGCGCGGCTCATCCAGTCGCCGGCCTTCCGGCGGCTGCAGGGCAAATCGCAGGTGTTCGGAGCCGGCACAGGCGATTATTACCGGACGCGGCTGACCCACTCGCTGGAGGTGTCGCAGATCGCCCGCGAGGTGGCACGCCGCATCGGGCGGCAGTACCGCTTCCTCGGGCGGAGGGAGCACCCCGGACTCATGCTGGTGCCGCAGGTGGTGGAGTGCGCCTCGCTGGCGCATGACCTCGGGCATCCGCCGTTCGGGCACAAGGGCGAGGAAGTGCTGAACCGGATCCTGGCGGATGAGCACGGGCTTAAATATGAAGGGAATGCGCAAAATTTCCGCATTCTGATGTTTCTGGAGAAACGCGCCGGCAGCGGCAGCGGACTGGATTTGACGGCCGCTACCTTGCTCGCGGTAAATAAATATCCGTACTGCCTGGACGAACCGGGCCGGATCAAGGGCGTATACGGCATGGAGTGGGAGTGGATCGAGCAGCTTCGAGCCAAGTGGGACATGCCGGAAGGCTGCTCGACGCTGGAGGCGCAGCTGATGGACCTCTGCGATGACATCGCCTACTCTACCCACGACATTGAAGACGGCATCCGCGCGGGCAAAATCCAAATGAACCGCACCTTCTTCGAGGACGGCCGGCTGCTGGAGAATCTTGTTCATGAGATCGACAGCGACGACGGCAACCTCGAGGTCGGCTGGGATCAGGTCGATATCCGGGCGATGGTGGAACGGGTGCTTGCGGACTATCTCGAGCAGTGGGAGACGATCTATGCCGAATGCGGTAAGGAGGCGTCCCGGACGCGCCGGGAGATGAAAGCCCGCTGGGTCAGCACGTTCGCCGGGCGGGTCGGCATCATCGACGACGATAGGAAGGGCTGGAAGCGGGTCACCTTCGTCCAGGGCGGCGAGCGGGACGTAGAGCTGCTCCGCACGATGGAAATTTTGAAGAAGCTCGCATGGGTTACGCTGATCAAGGACTTCCGCGTCCAACGGCTGCAGAAGCGAAGCGAGATCATGATCCAGCGGCTGTGGGATAGCTTCAAGCTGCAGGACAAGGGGAGACTGATTCTTCCGCCCGACTGGATCGAGAGCTACGAGCAGCATAAGACGAAGTGGACGTGGCCGCGCTTCGTGGCCGATTACATCTCCGGAATGACGGACGCTTATGCGGAAAAGGTCTATGCCGAGCTGTTCGCGAGCAAATCCGGCTCGATCTATGAAATGGATTGATGGTCTGCGCAGGCTTTTCCCCCGCATATAATGCCTAGGAGGCAGAGGGCTTATTAGACTGGAACCGTTCAGCCCGCTGCAGCCGAAGGAGGGGGTTACGGCGATGATCATCTTGCCGGAAGGCAGCGAATCGGTCGATCCGAGCGCCTGGTCTGCGGTCGAGCGTGAGGTGTATGAACAGAAGATGCATAGCGTCAAGCCTTATCAATATGAATCGGCGGACGCTCTCCGGTTCGAGCTGAAGCTTAGAGCGGCCATCGTAGAGGCAGCCATTGATTTGAGCCGGACACCGGTAATGTTCGCGTCGTTCAAGAGTTCCAGATGCAATCCGCGCTACTGGAAGCGGACGGACGAAGGCGGCTTCATGCTTCTGCCCGGCGTGGAGTCGTCCGCGGCGATCTACGATATTTACCGGAACGGCAGGCTGTACGCGTTCGAGTGCGCGACGGCCATCATTATCGTGCTGTATAAAGGGGTGCTGGAGACGATCGGTTCGGCCAGCTTCAGCCGGGTGTTCGGCAACCTGTATCTGCATTCCTGGAATCACGATAACGACCTGCAGCTGATAACCGAGTACGGCAAGCAGGAGGCGTTCCCGGGGGATGCGCAATATTTTAAAAACCCGGACATCGATCCCAGATACCCGCAGTGGCAGGGCGAGAACGTCATCAAGCTGCCGCAGGGTAATTATTACGGGCACGGCATCGGCATCCGAAAAGCGGACGCGATCATCGCGAAGCTCAACACTTTTCGAAAAGCGGGAAGCAAGGTATCCGCCAGGCTGCTGGACGAAGCGACGTACCCGAACTTCTTTTACATCCAGCAAGCGGCCGTCTCCGGTCCCGGACTCCCGCTGCTCCCGTTCCCCCCGCCTTCCCGCTCGGTTGTCGGCCGCATCGGGAAGCGAACCTACATTTACGTGTGACGGCAAGTAAGGCGCACGATTCCTCGTGGAATCGTGTTTTTTGCATTGGGCAGGGCGAATGTGCAGTCTGGAGCAGGCCTTCACCCATAAGCTGTTATGGAGGTGAGCCAGCAGATGATTATACAAGGAAAGAAGAAAAGGGTACAACTTGGCCGAAACCGGCATACGGCCGTCATCGTCCAATTCAAAAAGGGCTTCGTGTTTGACAAGCATTGGCACCGGGTAAAAAGAGAGATCCATCCTCATAAGACCGGTTCTCCCGTTCATTTACCCTTGATCCGTTCGGTGGCCGTAACCGTACCGCGGGAGGCGATTAGCAAGCTGTACCGGTGCAAGCACGTGTACCGTGTATTTCCTGACCGTAAACGGCGGATGCTGCTGGATATCGCGACCCCGGCCATCGGCGCGTCGGCGGCGCAAGCGGCGGGCCTGACGGGCCGAGGGGTCGGCATCGCCATTATCGATACGGGGGTGTATCCGCATCCCGACTTGACCCGCCCGGCGAACCGGATCGCCGCGTTCAAGGATTTCGTCGGCGGGCGGACGAAAGCTTACGACGACAACGGCCACGGCACGCACTGCGCGGGGGATGCCGCCGGGAACGGCTTCTCGTCCGGCGGACGCTACCGCGGCCCCGCGCCGCAGGCGCGTATCATCGGCGTTAAGGTGCTTGACGCGCAGGGTACCGGCTACGACTCCACGATCATTCGCGGCATCGATTGGTGTATCCGCAACCGGAAGCGCTACGGCATCCGGATCGCTTCGCTCTCACTGGGCGGGCCCGCGCCGGGCTCCTGCGGGCAGGACCCGCTCTGCCAGGCGGTGAACCGCGCCGTTCGGCGAGGGCTCGTGATCGTGGCGGCCGCAGGCAACGAAGGCCCTCGCCCGGGTACGATCTCCTCGCCAGGCACGAGCCCGCTTGCGATCACCGCAGGCGCCGCGGACGACCGCCGAAGCGTTCGCCCGCTCGCGGAGCGCGTCGCGGGCTTCTCCTCGCGCGGTCCGGCGAAGGGCGGGGCCATGAAGCCCGATCTCGTCGCTCCCGGCGTCGGCATCGTCTCGCTGCGGGTACCTGGTTCCGTACTGGACCGGCTGCTGCCGTCGGCCCGGCGCGGACGGCGGTATTTTGCGCTGTCCGGCACAAGCATGGCTACCCCTCTTACGGCGGGAGCCGCCGCCCAGCTGCTGCAGCGTTATCCCGGCCTGACGCCCGCGGGGGTTAAGCGGTTGCTGAAGCGGCATGCGATCCGTTTGGGCCGGCCCATGAACGCGCAGGGCAGCGGGCTGCTCAATATGAGGTTCCTTAAGCATTAAGGAGCACGTATGTAAACGACTGGAAAAGACCAAGCTAATCTATACGCGTATTCTTGCATTCTGATCGAAAGCCGGTGACTTTCTTCATGCTGCGAAACACCCCCCAATCGCTTCTGCCGATCGCCTCCGCGCTGCCGGCTCTAGTAACGTTCCTTCTGCTGACCGGATGCTCAGGCCAGGGCTCTCCCGGGACGGAAGGCACGGCGAAGCCGCAGGCCCCGCCGTCCGATCCGGTTCGGGAACGCCTCACTTCGCTTACGCTGGACCAGAAGCTGGGTCAGCTCCTGATTGCGGGCATAGACGGAGACCGGATTACCGGCGACATGGAATCGCTGATCAAGAACGATGATGCGGGAGGCATTATTTTTTACAAGGATAATTTGAAAAGCCCGGCTCAGGCGCTGCAGCTGTTCAATGCTCTTAAGGAAGCGAACAAAGGCAGCTCCGTACCGCTCTGGCTGAGCCTGGACGAAGAGGGCGGGCGAGTGAGCCGCATGCCGGGGGAGCTGGTCAAGATGCCGTCCGCCCGCACGATCGGACTTACCGACAACCGTGACGCTTCCTACGGGGTCGGTCGGGCTTTGGGCGGGGAGCTGTCGGCCTTCGGGCTGAACCTGAATTTTGCTCCGGTGCTGGACGTGAACAGCAATCCGAACAACCCGGTGATCGGCGACCGCTCGTTCGGGGCGGATGCGGCCGTCGTAGGACGCAACGGTACGGCGGAGCTGCAGGGTCTGCAGTCGCAGGGTGTCATCCCCGTGGTAAAGCATTTTCCCGGACACGGAGATACCTCGGTCGACTCCCACATCGGCCTGCCTGTGCTCCAGCATGACTTGACCCGGCTGCGTTCGCTGGAGCTGAAGCCGTTCGCCGAAGCGATCCGCGGGGGCGCGGATGCGGTGATGGTGGCGCATATCCTGCTTCCGAAGCTGGACCCTGAGAACCCGGCATCCTTCTCCAAGCCGGTGATCACGGATCTGCTCCGCAAGGAGCTCGGATTCGGAGGTGTGGTGATGACCGACGATTTGACGATGGGAGCCGTTGTGAAGAAGTACGAGCTCGGTGAAGCCGCCGTCCGTTCGTTGGAAGCGGGGGGCGACGTGCTGTTGGTAGGGCACGGCTATGATTTGGAGCGTCAGGCGCTGCAGGCTGTGAAGGAGGCGGTCCGTTCAGGCCGGCTGACGGAGCGTCGGATCGATGAGAGTGTGTACCGGATCCTGCAGCTTAAAGCGAAGTACAAGCTGACGGACGAACCGAAGGGGCAGGTGGAAATCGCGAGAGTTAATGAAGCCTTGAAGCAGGCGGTGCAGGGGCTGAAGTCTTAGCAGGATTTGGGCACACGGCTGTGGAAAAGAAAATGAGCATGACCGCAAGAGGACAGGCGCTTGCAGGTAGAACGAAGAAGATGCCCGGAAGGCCGGGCGGCGAGGAGTTCAAGGGAAGCGATGAACAGGGGCGGGCTTCCGGATTAGCCGGGAGGGGCTGGTAAATTCAGCCGTAACGGTGAATGCCGGTCAACCGTACTGGGGCTAACCGCGATCCTGTCCGAAGCGGGCCGAGACGCGGGCGGGCGGCGCACGCCGGCGTTTTCAAGGTGCGTTCCCGCCGTTCGTCATCTCTATGAAGCTTGATAGCATAAAATGGGGCCGAAGCAGGAATGCTTCTTCTGACAAGCTGCGCATTGCGCTTAAGCAAGAGCTGCGCTAAAGTGGTACTAGCCCGTTTCCCTTCCCCTGAACCCGTCCCGCCGGTCAACCGGAAGGGGCTTTCGCCCCGGAGCGGGACGGGCGGGGCATACGCAGCGTGAGCGCGAGCATCAGAACGCCGATGACGGCGCACACCCAAGCCATGCTGTGCAGATGATGGGTTGTGATCTGTTTGCCGAACAGGGCGGCCAGCAGGCTGGAGGACAGAATGGTCCCCATGAATCGGGACGTCATGAACAATCCGGAGGCAATGCCGGTTTCCGCTTTGGATACGAAATCGTACAGGGCCGTCTGCATGCCGAGATTATTAAAGCCGTTGCTGATGCCGAGCACGGACAATACGAGGAAGATGGCTATGGCGCTCGACCGGTCTTGAATCGTCAGCAGCAGCAGCGTGCCGGCAATAACGGTAACAGTGCCCAGCAGCAGCGCGGGCTTCGAGCCGCTCCGGTCGATCCAGCGTCCGGCAAGCGGCGTGATGAAGACGCCGAAACCGGCAATCGACAGCATGACGATGCCCGTCTGCTGCGCATCCATTTGCTGGACATGCTGCAGATAGGATGGAATGCCGAACATGATGGAATAGAAGACGATGTTCACCAGGATGAACTGCACATAAATGAGCGTGACATTAACATGCTTCTTCAGGAAAGCGACGTCGATAAACGGCTGGCTCTTGCGTAGCTCGAACCGGTAGAAGAATACGGATAGCACGGCGCTGGCGAGAAGCTTCCATAGGGTGAAGCCGTCCTGAAAGGACAAGAAGAACAGCAGCCACGTGAAGATCGTAACGGAGAAGAAGACCACGCCTGCCCAGTCCATGCCGGTCGTACCCGCGGATCGCTTCGGATCGGACGGGAACAGCTTCCAGGCCAAGACGAAGGAAGCGATAATGAACGGGAAATTAAACAGGAAGATGAAGGGCCAGTCCCCGTAATGGACGAGAAAGCCTCCGAGTGACGGCCCGAAGGCGGCCGAGGTCGAGGAGAAGATGGATAGAATGCCGAGCGCACGCGCTTGATTGGAAGTAATCTGTGCGCGTATAATGCCCATGCCGGCGGGAAACATGGCCGAGCTGCCGATCGCTTGAATGATGCGGAAGCCGATCAGCCATCCGAAGCCCGGGGATAACGGGGCCAGGCAAGACGATAGGGTTACAAGAATTAAGCCGAGCATAAAGACCCGTTTGCGTCCGAACAAATCGCTCCACTTGCCCATGATAGGTTGTCCGACCGCACTGGCTAGGTAATAAGTGGAAATGAGCCAGGAGATATCGGCAAAGGCAAGATGGAACTCCTCTTGAAGCCGCGGCAAGGCGACGGAGATCATGGAGGTGTTCAGCGGGTTAAGCAGTGTACCGAGCGCAACGGCGGTAATCAGAAGCGTTTCGGTTCGTTTGTTTCGGGCCGGTACGGTTTCCAGGGGGATCACCTCTTTTTAACGATTACTATATCAGAAAGAAATGGCAAAATCAGCACATGCAGGGGGGATGACGATGAGTGAGGGTGAAGAACCGATGCGCCTATTGGTGCTGTCGGGCGATTTTGGCGACGGGCACAAGCAAGCGGCCGTAGCGCTCCGCGAAGCTTGCGGAGCTCAAGGGCAGCGGATGCAGGCGGATATCGTGGATTTTACGCAGCAGGTCTATCCCCGTCTGCACCCGGTAATGCGGTATAGCTTCCTGAAGGGTGTGGAGAAGCTGCCGTCCGTTTATGGCTACTTCTTTCATCGTACGCGGCATACCGAGGGCTTGTCCGCGCCGTTTCGCATGTTCCTAGAGCTGGGCTTAGGCAGATTGGCCGCGCTTATCGAGGAGAGATCCCCCGATGCGGTTATCTGCACGTTTCCGCTGGCCGCTGCGGCGGTTTCCCTGCTCAAGGAGCGCGGGCAGCTGAAAGTGCCGCTCGTCACGGTCATTACCGACCACACGGATCACAGTCTCTGGATGAATCCGGGGACCGATCTGTATTTAACCGGATCCGCAGAAGCGGCGGCAGCGCTGCGTCGGCGCGGCGTGCATCAATCGGCGGTTCGGGTCACGGGCATTCCGGTGCGTCCGCGCTTCGGGGAGCCGGGTGAGCGGGACGCGCTGCGGAGACGGTTCGGGCTCCGGCCCGAGCTGCCCGTCGTGCTCGTCATGGGCGGAGGAAGCGGGATGCTGGCGAAGGAGGTACGGAGGCTGCTGCGGTCGGAGGGGCTGTATGAACGGCTGCAGCTGGTGCTGATTTGCGGCAGCAATGAAGGACTTCGTACGGATTTCGAGAGGGCGGCTCGGGGCTGGCCTCCCGACCGGGTGTTCGTGCTGGGCTATGTGGAGGAGATCCACGAGTGGATGGCCGCCGCCGATCTGCTCTTGACGAAGCCAGGGGGCCTCACCACGACGGAGGCCGTCACGATGGGCCTCCCGATGCTGCTGGTGAAGCCGATCCCGGGGCAGGAGGAAGACAATGCCGAGGTGCTGGTGAAGGCCGGCGTGGCAGCTAGAGCCTCGGATGCGCGCGGGCTGCGGGAGCAGCTGCTGGAGCTGCTGGGGCATCCGGACGCGCTTGAACGGATGCGGACGGAGGCGCTCCGCATCCGCCCGGTCCGGTCGGCGGAACGGGCGCTGGAGTCGATCGCCCAGCTGCTGGTGGAGACTCGTCTGCTAGCGGAGCCGGAATTGGAGCCTGCGGCGGCTCTCCGCGTGCAATAGAAAAACCGCAGCTCCCCGGCGTCCGTGCCGGGGAGCTGCGGTTTTTAGCTTTTTTCAGGCCGGATCGGCATCGGACGGGGGAGTAGCGGGCGTAACCGGACTTAAGGGGTAGAACGTCAATCCTTTGCATTTCGGACAGGTGTTGCTGTAGCAGTCGGCCAATTCTTCCATCGTCTCGCCGCAGGTGTCGCAGGCTTTCAGGGGCAGGGCGTCATAAAACTCGCTTGTGTTCATGAGCACGGAAATCCCTCCTCAAACGTTTTTACGAGGGGAAAAACTGCTTCGCAAGCCAAGGCCTTTCCCCACGGGATGTGCGGCGGTCGTTACGGCGACAAGAGGCGAGTACTGAGATATTATCTCTACTATACGCTATCGGGGGACAAAATGTAAGCGCTTCTTTAGTTTTCCGCCGTTGTCCGGTAACTTCATGGACCTGCTTGTCTTTGTCCTTGAAGAGGCTTGGAGGTATAATAGGGAAAATGTACGGATACGTGTAACCGTGAGCGAGAAGGCGGCTTCCTTTTTTTGCCGGCGTAAAAAAGAGGCCGCAGTCCACAATAAGGAAAGGGCCGTCTTGAAGGCAGCTTTATTTTAGGAATAATTAACTTTACAAAAGTAAGTTGATTGTTATAGAATACTAAGTATAAATATAAAATCCGTTAGATAGGAGTGAATTTCATATGAGTACCATAGATCAAAAGCTTTCGGCTGAGGAAGTCATACTTGCCCGTCATTCCGTTCGTAAATACCAGCGCGGGGTAACGATTCCGGATGCGGAATGGAACGAAATTCTGGAGCTGGCCGCAAGCGCCCCATCCTCCTGGAACCTGCAGCACTGGCGCTTCCTCGTTGTGCGCGAGCAGGAGAACAAGGATCGCTTGCTGCCGCTCGCTTTCGGACAACAACAGGTGTCCGATTCCTCGGTAACCGTGATCGTACTCGGTGACCTGCAAGCAAACCTTGCCGCACCAAAAGTATTCGCCGATGCGACACAGGAATTCCGCGATATGATGATCGGACAAATCAACGGCGCCTACGCCGGCAACCCTGACGTCGCTCGCGACGAGGCTGTGCGCAACGCTTCTCTGGCAGCGATGCAGCTGATGCTGGCGGCGAAGGCGAAAGGCTACGACTCCGTGCCGATGGGCGGCTACGACAAGGATGCCGTTGTCAAGGCGCTGAACATCCCGGACCGCTACTTGCCTGTGATGATGATTGCCATCGGTAAAGCGGAATCCCCGGCTCACCCGACCGCACGCCTCCCGTTGTCCGACCTGATCATTAACGAAAGCTTCTAAACCGGAAGCGTAAAAAATAAAGCCCCGATCCCCGTGTTGCTCAAGCACGGGGGCCGGGGCTTGTTTGATTTTGGGCTGAACCGGGCCTTCAGATCCACTTCTCCAGCTGCTCCTGCAGATTGTTCCGGGTGATCTTTTTGCGGTGCTGGGATAATCCTGGGGCTCGGCTGTTGAGGAGGTCGATTTTCTCATTGATGGTACGAATCAGCTCGTCGATTTCTGGGTCCTGGGGGGAGTCATGGAGCAGCTCGGCCGCTTTCTTGAGCTGACCCTGGAGCTCTCTGCGCAGCATGATCCATGGGGGCGGGACGTTGGCCTGCCGCATGATCGTTTCCATAATGTCCCCAGTAGGGACAACCAGAGGTTTGCCTTTGCCCGGCAGCAGGTCTACGCCGCCTTTTCGCACGAATTCTTCATAGGCCTCGTCCGCCGCGCTGCGCTTGCTCAGCTCTGCAGCAGCAAGCAGATCTACATCCTCCAGCGTTTCCTTGGGCAATGGAATGGTAGGACGTTCAGAATCATCTTTGCGAACGGTGGGGCGTTTATCGTTATGGCGGTCCATGGCAGCACGCTCCTTTGGCTGTGATTGGGATAACAATCGTTTTCAGCTTACCGGATCACTGAGACAAGGGTCAAGCGGAGCGCTCTCCTGCCGGATTATCCAACATCGCCTTTCCTTCGCATGCTCATGATTTGCAGGCCAGAGCAGGAATTTTAAGGAAAAATACCGTATAATACAGAATTGAGAACCTGCCGGCGGACTAAACCGGTCGATACCTGTCGATCGGATTTCGGAAAGGATGGGATAAGGTTGCAGGCGAATACGGTTTTGATCGTCGTACTGGTGCTGGGACTGGTCATCTGGCGGAGAATGCGCTCGATGAGCAAGCTGATCAAGGGGGGCGGGTTCCGGCTGCTGCTGCCGCTAGTATTTATGCTGATCGGGATGATGGGCTTCATGAATCCCCAGCTGCATTTAACCGTGAAGGAAGTGCTGCTATCGCTGCTGTTCGGATTTATTTTATCGATACCGATGATCTTGACGACCAACTATGAAGTGCGGGAGGACGGTGAAATTTATACCAGGCGAAGCAAAGCGTTCATAGCCGCCATCGTCGGGCTGCTGGCGATTCGGCTGGGGCTTCGCTCGTATCTTCAGGGGCTGGACCCCGCGGAGCTCGGAATGCTGTTCTATCTGATCGCGGTGGCCTACGTCGTGCCGTGGCGGATCGCAAGCTATGTGAAGTTTCGGAAGCTCCTCGAGCATCGCGGCAGCGCAGCCCCGGATCATCGTGATCCGCTGGATGAATAGGAAGGCTGTTTCGCTTCGCTAGCGGCCGAATCATAAGTATGTTGAAGGTCCGGAAGCTGGTGGCTTCCGGATTTTATTTTTATCAAAAAAAGGAAAACCGTTTAAGGCGCACGGCAGTCTAATAAGCAGGAAAGAGCTTTCTCAGCTGGATATAGGCCCTGCGGGTCAGCTTCTGAATCGCCTCGAGCGCCTCCTGCTTATTCTTTAAATAAGTGAAGGCATGCGATACAGCTTCTCTTTCTCTTCGCTGATCAGCGAGAAGAACGCTTCATCGTCGCCTGGCTGTGCCTCCCGAACCTTCTCTTCCGAAGTCATACTGCTCCTTGGCCGGCAACCAGGCTGTAGTGAGTGCGCGAGAAGACGGAATCCGCAGCCGTAGTGAATGCAGGTTCGTTACTATGGAACCTGGGTTCGCTAAAGGAGTGCTGGCCTCAAGGTGGCAGGCTGGGAACTTATTTCGAACAGGTTCTACTATTTGGATATTTGACAAGCGGGTCTAAAGCGGCTTATGATGAATCCATTGATTAAATGTTTAAGAATTTAAACATAATGAATGGGAGGATCTGCGAATGCACAAAGGTACCGCGTTGATAACGGGTGCATCGAGCGGAATCGGAAAAGAGTTGGCCGAACGCTTCGCGCGGGACGGTCATGATTTGGTGCTGGTCGCCCGAAGCGCTGCCAAATTGGAGGAATTGGCGGTTTCGCTGAGGCAGACATATGGTGTGAATGTTCTGATATCGGTGCAGGATTTGGCGAAGCCGGAAGCGCCTCGGCTTTTGGAGGAGGAGCTTAGGGGTCTGGGCATCGCTCCGGACGTCCTGGTCAACAATGCGGGATATGGGCTGTACGGCCCATTCCTGGAGACGGATATGGCGGACGAGCTCAGTATGATCGATTTGAACGTCAGGGCGCTGACGGAACTGATGAAGCGGTTTGTTCCCGGGATGGTGCAGCGAGGCCGTGGCGGCATTCTGAACGTCGCCTCGGTGGCATCGTTCGAACCGGGACCGTTGATGGCGGTCTACTACGGCACAAAGGCGTATGTGCTTTCTTTGACAGAGGCGCTGGAGAACGAATTGTGCGGAACGGGCGTGACGGTCACGGCTCTTTGCCCCGGTCCGACGGCTACCGGCTTTGGCGAACGGGCGCAGCTGGGTGCTTCGAAGCTGTTCAAGAGCGGTGTAATGGACGTTGCGGCGGTCGCGGAAGAGGGATACCAAGGCTTCAAGCGAGGCAAAACGATCGTTGTACCGGGCCTGCAATACAAGCTGCTGACCAAGCTGGTCGGCTTCCTGCCGCGCAAGCTTGTAACTAAGATTGTACGACAGATGCAGGAGAGGGTGTAAGACGGGTAAAGTAGTTTTCATTTGAAGCGGGAATCGTTGATCGGAAGCAATCAGGGGAGTGAGGCGGCAGGTTAGAAATCGGGGGGGCGCTGTAAAAGTATGGTATAATGGCTCCATTCATAATATAGTCGATAGGAGTGTGGGCGATGAGGCTGGAATACCATCGGATTACGGATATTAACGATCCTTATTTTAGGCAGATGCACGATTTGATGGGGACTGTATTTCCTCCGGAGGAAGTGCTTGATTACAAGCTGTGGGAGGAAACGCTTAAGGACCCCGGGATTCGTGTGTTTGTAGCAGTGAAGGAAGGCAGCGTTGTCGGAGCGACGGAGTATCGTTATTACGAGGGTATGCAGGTTGCGATGACGGATTTCACTATCATTGGGCGTGACGGGCTTGGCATCGGGCCTTTCCTGGCGCAAGCGCGGATGGCGGATCTACAGGCGGTGGTAGAGGCTTGCGGCGGAAAGCTGCTCGGGATGTTCGCGGAAATTTATAACCCGTCTCTGAACGAATCGCTCGAATTCGGGGGCATTCATGCGATGAACCCGTTCGTCCGCCGCGAGGTGTTGGCGCATCTCGGGTATCGCAAGCTCGATTTCGAATACGTTCATCCTTCCTGGCATAACGATGGGGAAGCGGTAAGCGGACTGGATTTGTGCTTCATGCCGCTGCAGGATGGGGAATCGGTAAGGGAAGCGGTTCCTGCCGCACTGATCCGCCAGTTCTTGAAGACGTATTATGCGGTCCTTCCTCAAAAGCCGGCGGCCTGGTATGAGATGGTTGAGGGGCTGGAGCGGCGGGATGAGATTGCACTGCTCCCAATATAAAAGGGAAAAAGAAGCCTGGGTTCGGAAGTGAAGCGGACCCAGGCTTTTTACGTTTACTGAAAGCCTTGCTTTATTCGAGCTCACGCTGCGCCGCATTTAGCTGCTCCAGCTCATCGAGCGCTTTCTCTAAGCCGTAATTCAGGAGCAGCGTCTTGAAGCCCTTCCCGCGATTTGAGGCAAGCGCCTCCAGCCGTTCCTTCAAGTCCCTGCGAATAAACACGCGGTACTTGTCGTGCGTCTCATTCCGTTCTTTCTTCTTCAGCGTGCCCTCCAACAGCTGCTGCAGGCTTTCCGGAGCGTTTGCCTCCAAGACGGGAGCGCTAGCCGTGTAGGCAAACTCTGCTTCCTTTGGTGCGGCAAGGCCTGTCTCGTCGCCCGCCCCGTCGCCCGTAGCCGCCTCGGCCGCCGCCGCTTTAGCACGCGAACGCGGCTTCACCGTCGCAGTATCGCCTGCGTCCTCGGCCGCCGCCGCTCTAGCGCGCGAACGCGGCTTCACCGCCGCATCGTCGCCTGCGTGCTCGCCCGTCGCCGCCTCGGCCGCCACCGCCTTGGCGCGCGAACGCGGCTTCACCGTCGCAGTATCGCCTGCGTCCTCGGCCGCCGCCGCTCTAGCGCGCGAACGCGGCTTCACCGCCGCATCGTCGCCTGCGTCCGCGCCCGCCGTCACTCTAGCGCGCGAACGCGGCTTCACCTTCGTTGCGGCAGCCGCTTCCTCAGCAACCGGCTGCGTTTGCTCCGCTTGCTCGCCGCTTTCCGATGCGGCGGCGAAATCCCCTTGCGTATCTTCTACTCGGGATAACGAATCTTTTTTCTTTGTAGACATAAAGCGTATCCCTCCTTCATTGATCATGCTGGTATCTCCATTTTAGCACAGGCCTTTGGCAGGGAATAGCCCTGCATACACGGCTCCGATTGCTTAGTTCCTGCAGCATTGTTAATTTCTCTGTAATGATTATTATATTGCCAATCCATACATTAATTAAGCCTTTTTGATCAATAATAACGGTCATAATCATACAATAAGGAGAAATGGTATGCCGAACGAAATCGATGAATTAAACGGTAAGGCAAATCGAATGGAACTGGATTGGTGGATGAGTCATGACTTATTCTCTCTTCAATGGTGTATTATCGTTCTTGTCAATCTGATTTCTTTCATTTTGTTTCTCGTCCTTATTGACCGAAAAAGAACGATGCAAATTACCCTGGCGTTCATGTTCGGCTTTACTATTGCCGGTTTTACTGATGAATTTGGAAAATTTTTTCAATGGTGGAGCTATCCGCATGAATTTATACCGTTTTCAAAACGCTCAATGCAGTAAACTTCCTTTTCATTCCATGTATCCTTGCCTTGGTGTATCAATGGTTCGGCACATGGAGGGCGTATTTAATCGCCGATTTGGTTGTGGCGGGCGTCAACGCTTTCATCGGAGAACCGATTTTCGTACTTCTCGGTATCTACAAATTAAATAGCTGGACCTATTTTAAATCATTCCTGACCTTGTTCGTGATCGGGATTATTATAAAAGGAATCATGGATGCGTTTGGAAAAAGCAAAAATAAAGCTCAAGACGATAAGGAGTTTACCTTCAGTCTTTTTAGAAGCAAAGAGAAAATACGATGAGGTTATAATGAAGCCCATACCCATGCCCAGTGGGCGCACTAATGGCAAGTTAAGGACCATCCGGTCATCCGGATGGTTTTATTTTTTTCGGTCTAATCCAGGGACCTAGCCGTTATTCGCAATGCCGGAAGCGAAAGCGCGGTTTTCCTCCGGCCGATTTTTTTGTATAGTGGTACTAGCGGCTTTTCGGTCAGACGGATGGCAATAGTAGTCATGACAAACGGAGGCGTTAACGGATGAACGATCCTTTAGTTTCAGTTATTATTCCGACCTATAACCGGCCGGACTATTTATGCGAGCTGCTGGAGTCGCTGGCGGCCCAGACCTACAAGCATTTGCAAATTATTATGGTGAACGATGCGGGGGAATCCGTCCACTTTGTCCGGGAGCTGTATCCGGAGCTGGATTTGACCGTGCTCGACATGGAGGTGAACAGCAAGCATGTCCATGCGCGGAATCGCGGCCTGTCGCAGGTTCGGGGCGATTACATCATGCTGTGCGACGACGACGATCTGCTGCTGCCCTTCCATGTAGAGCTGATGCTGAAGGAGATCGCGGATTGCGATATGGTCTATTCCGATGTGGAGATTTTCGACTATGTCGTAGAGGATCGGGTGCGCCGGGCGACGAACCGGTTCGTCTTCGCTTATGAGCACGATGTGCAGGCGATGCGTAAATTCTCGACCTTCGTTTCCTCGGGCTGCCTGTACCGCAGGGCGCTGCACGAGAAGCTGGGGTTGTTTGATACGGAGATGTACCATTATTGGGATTGGGACTTTTTCTTACGGGCGGTCCAATACTACCGGGTCAAAAGAGTGCCGGTGGCCAGTGCCCTCTATGCCTTCTCGAATGCAGGAGACAACATGTCGGGCAATCTCGAGGACATGCGTCCTTATCTGGACAAGCTGTCCGCCAAGCATGGGCTCGGAGAGCTGCCGACGAAGAATTTCTTCCTGCTCCTGGAGGAGCCGGAAGTTAAGGCGCGTAAAGCCGAGACCAAGATCGTCTGGGACGGGCAACCGGTACGCTCTCGCCGCATTCGGGCGGTTGAATAAATCACGATTTAAGCAAAAAGGAGGCAGCGATACATGATCGGCACCATGCAGGAAGCGCAAGCGCTGCTGAAAAAATATTACGGCTACCCGGATTTCCGGCCCGGCCAGAAGAAAGTGATCGCCAGCATCCTCGGCGGCTCGGATACGCTGGGCATTATGCCAACCGGCGGGGGCAAGTCGATCTGCTACCAGATCCCGGCGCTTCTGATGAGCGGGACGACTATCGTCGTATCGCCGCTCATCTCACTGATGAAGGACCAGGTCGACGGCCTCGACAGCATCGGCGTGCCGGCGACGTATATCAACAGCTCGCTGACGTACGCGCAGGTGGAGACGCGGATCCGCAAGGCTGCCCGCGGTGAATACAAGCTGCTGTACGTAGCGCCCGAGCGGCTCGAGCACGAGCGGTTCCTGGAGCTGCTGTCGGAGCTCGTCGTGCCGATGATCGCGGTCGACGAAGCCCACTGCGTCTCGCAGTGGGGTCACGATTTCCGCCCGAGCTACACACGGATCAGCGACCTCGTCCGGCATCTGCCGAACCGGCCGCTGCTGGCCGCGTTCACGGCGACGGCGACGGACCGCGTGCGCGAGGACATTGTCCTGCACCTGAAGCTGCGGGAGCCGCAGGTGTTCGTCACCGGCTTCGCCCGGGACAACCTGTCGTTCACCGTCGTGAAGGGCGAGAACAAACGCGACGTGCTGACGTCGTTCATTCGCGAGCATGCGTCGGACGCGGGCATTATTTATGCCGCTACGCGCAAGGAAGTCGACCAGCTGTACGAGTACCTGAAGCGTCAAGGCGTGGCGGCGGGACGTTACCATGCGGGCATGACGGACAAGGAACGGGCGGAGGCGCAGGAGCAGTTCCTATACGACGAGGTGCGGGTGATGGTCGCAAGCAACGCCTTCGGCATGGGCATCGACAAGTCGAACGTCCGGTATGTGCTCCACTTCAACATGCCGAAGAACATGGAAGCGTACTATCAAGAGGCGGGCCGCGCCGGACGCGACGGCGAGCCGAGCGAATGCCAGCTGCTGTTCAGCCCGCAGGATATACACATCCAGAAGTTTCTGATCGAGCAGTCGGTCGCCGACCCGGACCGGCAGGCGCAGGAGTACCGGCGGCTGCAGCAGATGGCCGATTACTGCCATACGCCGCAGTGCCTGCAGCGGTACATCGTCCGTTATTTCGGCGGGGAGATGGAGGAGGACTGCGGACAGTGCAGCAACTGCGCCAGCCCGGATCTGGAGCTGACGGACATTACGCTGGAGGCGCAGCAGATCTTCTCTTGCGTTCGCCGCATGCGCGAGCGGTTCGGCATGATGCTGGTAGCGGCGGTGCTGAAGGGCTCCCGCGCCAAGAAGGTGCTCGAGATGGGCTTCGACGAGCTCAGCACGTACGGGCTCATGAAGAGCCGCGCCGAGAAGGACATCGTCGACCTGATCCAGCTGCTGATCGCCGAAGGCTACCTGCAGCTGACGGAAGGCAAGTACCCGGTCGTCAAGCTGGCGTCCAAGGCGGCCGCCGTGCTCTCCGGGGAGGAGAAGGTCGTGCACCGGATCCGCATTCAGGCGGCTCCGGCGGCGAGGGACGTCGAGACGGAGCTGTTCGACGCGCTGCGGCAGGTCCGCACGGAGATCGCGAAGCGGGAGGGCATCCCGCCGTACATCGTGTTCCCGGACAGCACCTTGCGCGAGATGTGCGGCGTGAAGCCGACGAACCCGGCGGCCATGCTGAAGATCAAGGGCGTCGGGGAAGCGAAATTTTTCAAATACGGTGCTTATTTCATCGAATTCTTCAAGCAGCTGCAGAGCCGGGAGCACCACGGGTAGGCTCCGCGGCTTAAATGATAACAGGGTATGGAAAGAGGCGGACGGTCGTGGCAAAGTCAAAGTTTTACGTTGTATGGGAAGGCCGGCAGCCTGGCGTATATAAGACATGGGCGGAATGCCAGGCGCAGACGAACGGCTTCCCGCAGGCGAAGTTCAAGTCTTACGAGAGCGAAGCGGAAGCGAAGGCCGCCTTCGCCGCCGGCTGGAAGAAGGCGTTCGGAGCGGCTGCGTCCAAGGCGGGCGGCGCGCCCCGGGCCGCCTCGGCCAAAACCGCCGTACCGGGCGAGCTTCCGTCCGAGGTCGAGCTCGACAGCCTGTCCGTCGACGTCGGGTGCAGCGGCAACCCCGGTATCGTGGAGTACAAGGGCGTCTCGACGCGGACGGGCGAGGTCATTTTCCAGCATCCGCCGATCAAGAAGGGGACGAACAACATGGGCGAGTTTCTCGCCATCGTGCATGCGCTTGCTTATCTGAAGAAGAAGGGCAGCAGCATGACGATCTACAGCGACTCCATGACGGCGATCTCTTGGGTGCGGAAGAAGACGGTGGCGTCCAATCTGGTACGCGACAACACGACGAAGGAAATCTGGGAGCTGGTGGACCGGGCGGAAGCCTGGCTGCGCAGCAATTCATATCCTAACAAGATTATCAAATGGGATACGAAAGCTTGGGGCGAGATCAAGGCCGATTACGGTCGTAAGTAAAAAAGGTAACCATAGTAAAACGAAAAATATATATCAAATCTTATTTATTTTGTCCGCCCCCAAAGGGCGGGCTTTTGTGCGTTTGGCCGCACGATCGGCTAAGGAGTGAAAGTCTCTTTTCAAGCGCTCGTTATAATCCGCGTTACAATTCCCCGGTTGAGCAGCACCTATATACGTCCAGTACCACGTATCGAGACTAATCATATTTGGACATGATTTCCTCGATCAGCCGTTTCATAAGGCCTATCAGCTCCGCAGGCTGCTTTACTGTCGCCTCATTGCCGAGTCCGATGAAAAATCTGGCATAAAATGCGAGGTCGCTCTGAGGAACCGGACCTTCCAGCCACCCGGTGCCATCCTCCCGGGTATGCAAATGGGTGCCCAGCCATAAGACGGCCTCGCACATTTGGACGCCTTTTTGAGTCAATTCCGCATATAGCCCGGCCGATTCCTTCTCCGTTTGAAATACCGACTCCTTATTTCCAAGATGGATATGCCGCAGATCCATGGGCTCCGTACCGTCGGCATCATATGCCGCCGAAAGAATCCGATCGCAGCGGAAGATGCGATAATCTTTGCGAAGAAAGCAATAAGCGGGACAAAACCACAAGCCGTTATGGGCGTAAATTCCGATCGGCTGTATTTTTCGGCCCTCCTTATCTTCCCGCGATTCATATTCAATAAGCAATACCTTTTGATGAACGGCCGCATCCAGCAGGATCGATAAATAAGGGGATTCCTGCTGCCTCGTCGGCGTCACGAAGTCCACCCGATTTTTCATTTGGTCTATGCGATCGCGAACGTCCCCGGACATGTGCAAATAAAATTTGTTCAATGCCGAAACCGATTCCGCTTCAAAGGGCAAAGAAGAATAATGTCGAAGCGCATACACCGCAAAAAACATGGAGACAGCCTCTTCTTCGGAAAAGGCGATGGGCGGCAAAATTCTTTCCTTGAGCACCTGATAACCGCCGTGCGGACCTACCTCCGAGTAAAGAGGTACCCCCATCCCGCTTAATTCCTGCAGGTCCCTTAGCATCGTTCTCGTGGATACGCCAAACTCCCGGGCAAGCTCTTTCACCGTAAATTTCCGTTTTCGGTTAACCGTCATCATCAGTTCCAGCAAACGTTTCGATTTAGACATGACATGGCTCCAATGATCTTTAGATTTTGTGACAATCATTGTCACTATTATCCCCTACAATAAGGTTCAAGATCAAATATAAAAGTAAAGGGTGAAGAAAATGAATAAAATCATTGCGTTATTTTTTCTCGTCATGTTCGTGATCGGTACGGATACGTTCCTGATCTCTCCGCTGATTCCGACGCTGCAAAGCAGGTTCGGCGTACCTACCGAAACGGCGGGATGGATGATAGGAGCCTACACCTTGGGCTCGGCGGTGTTTGCGCTGATCGCCGGACCTTTATCCGATGGATGGGATCGAAAAAAAGTGCTGCTGTCCGGCCTTGCTTGCTTCGCAGTTTCAACATGCTTATGCGGGTTCGCTTCTGATTTTTGGACCATGATCTTGTTCCGTTTTTTGGCGGGAGTCAGCGCGGCGTTTACGGCGCCGCAAGTGTGGGCGGCCATTCCGACCCTCCTTCCCCCGGCCAAAATCGGCAAAGCGCTGGGCTTCGCCTACGCGGGGCTCGCCGTCTCTCAAGCGCTCGGCGTGCCGATCGGAAGCCTGCTGGCGACAGGCAATTGGTCTCTTCCCTTCTGGGCCATCGGCCTATTCTCGCTGGTGCTGGCGGTAGCAGTGTATTTCGCGGTACCCGGCATGAAACCGCGCGTGCAGCAAGGGGCTAAGCCTTCTATATTCAAAAGATACGTTCCCCTGCTGACAAGCGGCAAAGCGAGAGGCACCTTCCTCGCCTACTTTTTTGTACATCTGGGGGGCAGCGCCGCCTTTGCTTTCCTCGGGAAATGGATGACGGACCGCTTTGGACTAACGATTGACGAGGCAGGCTATGTGATCATTTTTTTGGGGCTCGGCAATTTGCTCGGCAGCATTTGCAGTTCCTATGTGATCAAAGCGTTAAGTCAGCTTCAGACGATGGCGGCGGGGATGCTCATCGTTATTGCGGCTTATGTCGCGCTGCCTCATGTGTCGTCGGTTTCTATCGTCAAAGGCGCTTACTTTTTCATTTTCGCCATCCTCGGTATTCTGTTCCCGCTTATGGTGGGGCTGCTGAACAGCTTAAATCCGGTCATTCGCGGCACCATTTCAAGTTTGGCCACATCAACCATGAATGCGGCGACAACGCTCGGAGCTTGGATGGCCGGAATGCTTTATGCGGCGTTTAACGGGTATTCCGCTGTAGGCATTTTTACGGGGATCTGCCTGGCCTGCTCTCTGCTCGTATTTATCTCGAGCGGGGTACTGTCGACTCAAGCGGAAAAAGCCGAATCAAAAGCCGAACCCGTAGCTTAAGGGAGTAAATGCCAGCCATCCCGGTGAGTCAAAAAGAGAGCGGAAAAGGGCCTTCCATGGGCCCTTTTTTCATCGATAATTTCCGGAAAATGCGGTGACCCGCTCGATTTTCCATATCATCGTGCCTAGTTATTTAACTTTTAGCGGAAAAAGGGTAAATTAGAAGAAAACCGAATGAAAGAGGTTCCCTATATGAACAATGCCGTATTGATGAAGGAGCCTAAACAACGCAAACTGATTATCAGCGCCGGGCTTAGCTGGCTGTTCGACGCAATGGATGTAGGTATCATCTCGTTCATCGCAGCCGCGCTGGCGGTCGAATGGCATTTGGGCGCGCAGCAGGTCGGCCTGCTGACCGCGATCAACTCGATCGGCATGGCGGTCGGTGCCGCCGTGGCCGGCTCGCTGGCCGACCGGTACGGGCGCCGGTCGGTGCTGCTGTGGACGCTGCTGATCTTCTCCGCCGCGAGCGGGCTGTCGGCGCTGGCCGGAAGCTTCATTGTCCTGTGCGTGCTGCGATTCTTTACAGGGTTCGGACTAGGAGGAGAGCTGCCGGTCGCCTCTACGCTCGTCTCGGAGTCGGTGCCCGCGCAGGAGAGAGGACGGGCCGTCGTGCTCCTCGAGAGCTTCTGGGCTTGCGGCTGGATTCTCGCCGCGCTGATCGCCTATTTCGTCATTCCATCCTACGGCTGGAGGATGGCCTTCGTCATCGGGGCGCTGCCGGCGCTGTACGCCTTATATCTTCGTCGGGCGATTCAGGATTCGCCCCGATTCACCGGCCGGGAGCGCAAGCTGTCTCTTGGCGAACGCGTCGCCTCCGTATGGTCTTCACCGCACCGCCGGTCGACAGTCACGCTCTGGATTCTGTGGTTCACCGTCGTGTTTTCGTATTACGGCATGTTTCTCTGGCTTCCGACGGTGATGGTGCTGAAGGGCTTCGGACTCGTCAAAAGCTTCGGGTATGTCCTCATCATGACGCTGGCGCAGCTGCCGGGCTATTTTACCGCAGCCTACTTCATCGAGCGGTCCGGCCGTAAATTCGTGCTCGTCACCTATTTGCTGCTGACGGCGGTATGCGCGATCTGGTTCGGTACGGCCCAAACGGAGGGGATGCTGATCTCGGCGGGCATCTTCCTGTCTTTCTTTAACCTCGGCGCCTGGGGGGCTATGTACGCTTACACGCCGGAGCTGTATCCGACGGCGGTCCGCTCCACCGGAGTCGGGCTGGCCGCCTCGTTCGGCCGGATCGGGGGCGTGCTCGGCCCGTATCTCGTAGGAATGCTGGTCTCCAGGGGGACCGGATTGGCGTCGATCTTTCTTGTATTCTTCATCGCGATCGTGCTCGGGGCGGCCGTGCTCGGAATCTTCGGCAAAGAAACGAAGGGCACGGACCCGGACGGTGAGAATATGGGCGTGCGGTGACCGGTTTTTCTTAGTTGATAAGAATTTATAAGTTTTCGTAGCTTATAGCTTCGCATCAACCTTGGTAAACGCGCTGGTCCTTGTAAGACAAGGACGGCGTAGCCGTTTTTCCTGGGTTGATAAGAATTTATAAGTTTTCGTAGCTTATAGCTTCGCATCAACCTTGGTAAACGCGCTGGTCCTTGTAAGACAAGGACGGCGTAGCCGTTTATCCTGGGTTGATAAGAATTTATAAGTTTTCGTAGCTTACAGCTTCGCATCAACCTTGATAAACGCGCTGGTCCTTGTAAGACAAGGACGGCGTAGCCGTTTATCCTGGTTTGGGAAGCCCGAAACAAATGTCAAGCACCTGAGCGAACCGCCCGGGTGCTTGATTGCGTTCAGAAAGCTTTAATGCACAAGTGCGCTTGCGGGAGATAGGACGTGCTCCGCGTATCTTGCTGCCTCTCGTTCGAGTTCGCTATCCGTGGCTTGGGAAACATTGTAGGTTACGAACGCGGGAAGGAAGGTGCCGTTACAACGGGTAATCGTTCTCTGTATCGGCTTAAGAAGCTCGCTGATCGTTAACCAGTTGTCTCCGCCGGAACGGTAGGTGTTTTCGCGTCCTCCAGCGGAAGTAGCGAGCACAAACTCCTTGCCATTCAAATGGTCGCCTTGAGGCCCGAAAGCCCATCCGAAGGTGAGCACGTCGTCAAACCATTTTTTCAGCAGGGGCGGGCAGCTGTACCAATAAAAGGGGAACTGCAGCACAATCCGGTCATGCGCAAGCAGCAAGCGTTGTTCTTTTTCCACATCGATATCCCAATTCGGATACTCCTGATACAAATCGCGAACAAGCAGATTGGATTGGTTCCTGAGCTCAAACGATAAACGCTGATTAACCCGGGAAGCTGCGAGGCTCGGATGAGCGACGTTCACCATTATTTTCATTTTGCCTTTCCCCTCTCGTTTTGAATCATTGCGTCGACACCCTCATTATTGTTTAGATTCTTATTTTTGGGAAGTACACTTTTTATTCATACTTAGTCCGGAAAAACGTATGATGGATGCGGCTTGGAGTCCGTCTCGGTACGGTAAACCGTACTAGGTACAAAAAATCATAGTACTGTATAAAACAGGGATTCTTTGATATGGTGAAAGAAAGGATTATAGTAAGAAGGAACGGAGAGTGGAGGAAATGAGCTCAGGCGCTAACGAATCGTATTCCCGGGATGGAATTTTGGCGACGCTGCAGGTGATCGGGGGGAAGTGGAAGCCGCTCATCTTGTTTATCTTGCTGCATGAGGGGACCAAACGCTTCGGGGAGCTGAGACGCCTGCTTCCGAATGTCACACAAGGGATGCTGACGAATCAGCTCCGGGAGCTGGAGCGGGATGTACTTGTTGAACGCAAGGTGTTTCAGGAAATCCCTCCGAAGGTCGAATATTCGATGACCGATCACGGAAGAACGCTGGGCCTGGTCCTGAGCGATATGTGCGGATGGGGCTTCAAGCATATGGATTACATGAGCGAAGCCACGGGCGGCAAGCATGCCGGAACGTCGCGGCGCACCGGCGAATCGACTTAAGCTTGGCTGCGCGGCCGGTTACAGCAGCTCCGATCCGTGCAGCTCGAAAAGCCGCCGCATCGTTTCCGGGCTGCGCTCGGGCGCGGCATGGGTAGCGTCGATCAGCGCCTTGATCTGCGGCGTCATGACGATCAGATAGCGGCAGGGGGCGGAGCCCGGGTTCCAGAAGGTGTGCGGCGTGCCGCGGGGAGCTACGGCCGCGCCGCCCGCACCGACCTCCAGCCTCGTATCTCCTAGCTCGAAGCCAAGGGTACCCTCCAGCACATACCACGCTTCGTCGTCCTCATGGTGAACATGCCGCGGCGCGATAAGCTCAGGCGCTTCTCCGGGAGTCGTCCCCCGGGCCCTCCACTCCGCCAGGATTACATTCGAGCCGCAGGGTGCGAGGGTTTGGCCTAATAAAGCGCCGGAGAACAATCCGGTGCCGGGAGATAAAGACATGATTATTCTTCCTTTCCGTATGAAGTGGATACTAGTACTTTCGCTGCCCGGACGGGCGGCTCCTTCGAACCCGCGAATAATTTACAGCAGCGGAGTCTCCCTTTCCTTCATCACCTCGGAGGGAGCCGTGCCCGTCAGCTTCTTGAACGTCCGGTGAAAATAAGACGCATCGCAGTACCCCAGCTGCTCGGCGATATCCGCTACGGTCAGGCCGGAATGGCGGAGCAGATAGACGGCCGTCTTGATGCGAAGCCCGTGCACGTAATCGCTGATCGTTTGCCCCGTCATCTCGCTGAACAACGATGCGGCGTAGTTAGGGCTTTTGCCGATGACGGCGGCGAGGTCCTCCTTGGTGACTTTGCCCCTGTAGCGGTTCTTGAGAAAGCTCTTCATCTGCTCGGCCTGCCGGTGCTTCACCGACGATAACGGCCCCTGATCCCACTCCCGGTTCACATAGGTCAGGCATTCGAGCAGTAGCGCACCGCACAGCACCTCGGCATAGGGCAGCTTCTCCCGCCACTGCTCGTGCATGACCGCGGCCCGTGCCAGCAGCAGCTCGGTCTTGGCGGAGCGCAGACGCTTGAAGCCGGTGCCGGCAAGCAGCGGAAGGGGCGGGGCTGCGGCGGACGCGTCGCTTACCGTGAACGAAACCGCGTACTTCTCGTGCGAGACGGACGGAATGCTTTTGCCGTAAAAGACGGACCCGGCCGGGACGAGCAGAATATCCCCCTTCTCCAGCAGCACCTTCTCCCCCTCGATCCAGTAAATACAGCGGCCGTAGCCCATCAGAATAAGCGACCAATGGTCGCTTGGCTCCGGCTCTTCTTCATACCACTGCATCGTCCCGGCGTCATGCCGGACTTCCCGTATCTCAAGCATTGTGCGGATGCCTCCATTTCCTATTCCAGAATCGTACTATATTACATCTATCATACTATAGTTCTTGGAGAAATGGGCGGAGGAGGATTACAATAAGTTCAACAAATTCCGACAAAAACCGTGGAAGGGAAGCGAATGATGATGCGTAAAACGAAAATTGTGTGTACGATGGGGCCGGCCTGCGACTCCGTACCGGTACTTAAGGAGATGATTCTGGCGGGGATGAATGTGGCCCGGCTGAATATGGCGCACGGCGATCTGGACGAGCAGCGGGGACGCATTGCGAAGGTACGTCAGGCGGCGGCCGAGCTGAATGCGCCCGTAGCGATACTGGTCGATATCAAGGGGCCGGAGGTGCGGATCGGCAAGCTGCGGGAGAGCTCCTACCTGCTGAAGGAAGGTGAGGATCTCACACTGACTACGGAAGCGATCGAAGGCACCGCGGAGCGCATTGCGGTCAATTACCCCGAGCTGACGAAGGACGTGAAGCCGGGTAACCGCATTCTGATCGACGACGGGTTGATCGAGCTGCGGGTGGAATCGGTCGAGGGTACGGAGATTCATTGCCGCATCGTGAACGGCGGCGTTATCAAGCCCCGCAAGGGCGTGAATCTGCCGGGCGTGCGGACTTCGCTGCCGGGCGTGACTGAGCGGGACGTCGAGCACATCCGCTTCGCGGTGGAGGAGGACCTGGATATTATCGCGGTTTCGTTCGTGCGCCGCGCCGAAGACATCCTGGAGGTGCGCGGTCTCTTGGAGAACCAGGGCGCAGGGCATATTCAGATCATCTCGAAGATCGAGAATGAAGAGGGCGTGGACGAGCTTGAGGCCATTCTGGCCGTATCGGACGGATTGATGGTGGCGCGCGGCGACCTCGGCGTGGAGATCCCCGTCGAGGACGTCCCGATCATTCAGAAGCAGATGATCCGGCAGTGCAACCAGGCAGGCAAGCCGGTCATTACGGCGACGCATATGCTCGATTCGATGCAGACCAATCCGCGCCCGACCCGGGCGGAGTCGAGCGACGTGGCCAACGCGGTGCTCGACGGCTCTGACTGCGTTATGCTGTCGGGCGAGACGGCGGCGGGCAAATATCCGGTCGAATCGGTCCGGACGATGGCCCAGATCGCGGAGCGGACGGAGGCGATTCTGCCTTACAAGGAGCAATATCTGAAGCGGAGCGCGGAAGTGACCCCGAACATCACCGAGGTGATCTCCCAGTCCGTCGTGGGCGCCTCGCTGGAGCTGGAGGCGAAGGCGATTCTTACCCCGACCGAATCCGGCTTTACCGCGCGGATGGTGTCCAAGTACCGCCCGAGCACGCCGATCGTCGCGATCGCGCCGAACGAGCGCGTGTTGCGCCGGCTCAGCCTCGTCTGGGGCGTCACGCCGGTGCTCGGCGTATCGGAGACGTCGACGGACGCGATGTTCGATTCCGCTGTCGAGAGCGGCAAGAAGACCGGACTGGTTGCAGCCGGCGATCTTGTGATCGTCTCTGCGGGCGTGCCGGCAGGCAAGTCGGGCTCGACGAATTTGATTAAGATCATGAACGCGTAACTTCATACGGCCTCATTAAAACAACCTAGCGGGAAGCCGCTAGGTTTTTGCATTCAGTAAGCGTGCTGCTATTTGTCGCCGTAATTCGATTTCGGGGTGCGGGTACCCCAATCGATATGCATCCGTTTCTTCGTGTTCGACTTGGTATCCTGGTACATAGCATCTTCCTGGCTCTCCAGCGCAAGGCTGACGAGATCCCATTCCGTCTGCCCCATCATCGGATCGAACGGAAATTCGTCGCCGCGCTTCAGCGTTTCCTCGCGTCCCCATTCGTTCTCGTAAATGCCGTCGGTTTCGACTTCCTCGCCGGAGACCGGATTCATTTCTTTGCTTTCTGCCATGATGACTGGAAACCTCCTTGCGTTTGGATTTCGCTCGTTAGTATGCCCGCTTTTGCCCGGGCCATCCTCCGACCGGAAGGGGCATTGTCAAATGCGGCGCTCCGCGTTATGATGAGACAGGCGCTAGGCGGCTTCGCTGTACCGGACAGCAATTGTGATATTTCATCAGAGACGAAAGGATTGTACAGCTGGCTATGGCTTTATGGGGAACGATCGTGAACGCGGCGGCGATTGTGGCCGGAACGCTGCTCGGGCTGACGCTGAACCGGATGAAGGATAGCATCAGGCAGACGGTCATGCAGGGCATCGGGCTGGGACTGCTCGCCTTAGGTATTTCAATGACGCTCAAGTCAAGTAATTTCCTGCTCATCGTGTCGAGTCTAGTGCTGGGAGGCGTGCTTGGAGAATGGATGAAGGTGGACCGGGGTCTGGAGCGGCTGGGCGAGCTGCTCGAGCAGGGAGTCGACCGGTTCACCGCAGCGCTTCGGAAGGGCCGGGCGGGTGCGGACGAGCCGGCGGTGGGCCGCAGCATCGGAGCGGGCTTCGTCAATGCGACGCTCATCTACTGCGTCGGTGCGATGGCTATTCTCGGGCCGCTGGACGGCGGGCTGCGCGGCGACCACCAGGTGCTCTATACGAAATCGCTGCTGGACGGCTTTCTGTCCATTATTTTGGGCTCGACCATGGGAGTGGGCGTGATGTTCTCTTCCGTGCCGGTGTTCCTGTACCAAGGGGCGATCGCACTTGCCGCATCACTCATCGCATCGGTCATGGATCAGACGCTGCTGGGCGAGGTCATTGCGCAAATTACGGCGGTGGGCGGGGTGCTCATTATGGGCGTCGGCGTGAACCTGCTGGAGCTCCGGAGGATCAACGTCGCGAATCTGCTGCCTTCCATTGCGGTGGCCGCGGCTGCGGTGCCGCTGATCCATTGGGTGTCCGCCTGGTGGGCGCTGCCGTAAGAAGCGGGGACTCTATTTTCTATAAATGGTACAAAGGTGGATTCCCGGTTGAAGGGTGTCCGCTTTTTTCGTCTGGGGAGAGATCAAATAAAATAAGAATTTACCGTTCACATCAGTAAAATTATGGTATCTTAAGATGAGAGTCCTCAGGCTCAGACGGGCATGATTTGGAATAATGAGGTGAACATATGTCTTTTATCGGAAGACTGTCTTGGTTTTTCCGCGAACGCTGGGGGTATTACACGATTGCCATCGGCCTGATGACCTTGGTAAACGTTCTGAACATAATCCCTCCCAAAATGATCGGCACCGTGATCGACGATATCCGCACGGGAACGCTGACGCCGGAGGGCTTGACCCGCAGCGTGGTGCTGCTGGCGGGACTCGCGGCTGGGCTGTATGTCGTTATCTACATCTGGATTACGACGTTGTTCGGCAACTCGTTCCTGCTCGAGCAGGGGCTGCGCAACCGGTTGCTCAGGCATTTGATGCGAATGACGCCCTCGTTCTTCCAGCGCAATACGACGGGCGAGCTGATGGCGCTGGCGACCAACGACATCCCGGCCATCGGACAGACGGCGGGCTACGGCGTCATGACGCTGGTCAATACGATCGTAGGGATCAGCGTAGTGGTGACGACGATGATCACGCTCATCAGCTGGAAGCTGATGCTGGCGGCGCTCATTCCGATGCCGCTGCTCACTTATGTGATCAGCGTGCTCGGCAAGCAGATGCGGGGGCGGTTCGTCGCGGCGCAGACGGCGTTCGGCAAGATGAACGACCAGGCGCTCGAGTCGATTTCGGGCATGAGGGTCATCCGTTCCTATGTCCAGGAAACGCACGATCTTGCCGCCTTCGGCCGGGTGACGGAAGACGTCATGCGCAAAAATATCCGGGTGGCGGCCATCAATGCGATGTTTCACCCCGTTATCTCGGTGATCGTCGGCATGAGCTACGTGATCGGTATCGGTTACGGAGCCTATATGGTGTTCCATAATGAAATTACGCTTGGCCAGCTGGTTTCCTTCAATATTTATCTCGGGATGCTGATTTGGCCGATGATCGCGTTCGGCGAGTTCATCAACGTGCTTCAGCGGGGTACCGCTTCGGTGGACCGGCTTACGCGCAACTTAAGCCAGGAGCCGGAGGTGCAGGACATCGAGCGTCCGGAGACGGTCGAACGTCCGGAAACGATCGAGCTCCGCGGCCTCACGTTTCGCTATCCCGGTGCGGTGCAGGATAGCCTGGCCGAAGTATCGCTGCGGCTCGAGCGGGGGCAGACGCTGGGCATCGTGGGCCGGACCGGCAGCGGCAAGTCCACGCTGCTGAAGCAGCTGCTCCGCTTCTATCCGGCGGAGCTTGGCCGGATCCTGCTCTCGGATACGCCGATCGAGAGGCTGTCCGTGGAGCGCGTGCGCGCCTGGATCGGCTATGTGCCGCAGGAGCATTTGCTGCTCTCCAAATCGGTACGCGACAACATCGCGCTCGGGAAGCCGGACGCGACGGATCAAGAGATCGCTCGCGCGATCGAGATGGCGTCGTTCACGCAGGATGTAGAGCAGCTTCCGGAGGGGCTGGCGACCATCGTGGGCGAGAACGGCGTTATGCTGTCCGGAGGGCAGAAGCAGCGCGTGAGCATCGCCCGGGCGCTGCTCACGCAGCCCGAGATTCTGATCCTCGACGATTCTCTCTCCGCGGTTGACGCCCGGACCGAGAGTGCGATTCTCGGCCATATCCGGAAGGAACGGGCCGGGAAGACGAATCTGATCTCCACTCACCGTTTGTCGGCGGTGATGCACGCGGATTGGATTATCGTGCTGGACAACGGCCGGATTATCGAGGAAGGCACGCATGAGCAGCTGATGCTGCACGGGGGCTGGTACAAGGAGCAATTCGAGCGGCAGCAGCTGGAAGCGAATCTGCTGGAAGCTATGGAATAGGGAAGTGCGGAAATGAAGGAAGGGCAGGGCGGGAGCTTTCAGAGCCCTGTCTTTATGGATCATCCGAAAGGAAGTGATGATTTGAGCGAATCCAATACGAAGGACAATAAAAAACAAGACGGGGCTTACGGCCTGAAAGACGAGCAGCGAAGGCCGGTATTCCGGAGGCTGTTGAACTACTCGCTCTTGTTTAAATACCGAATTATCGCAGCTCTTCTCGTGCTTTGCTGTGCGGTTGGCGCAGAGCTCGCCGGGCCGTTTATCGCCAAGACGATCATCGACCGGCACATCGGGGCGATCCAGCTCCCGTGGTATGAGTTGAAGGATCAGGAGCGTCTGCTTTCCCCCGGACAGCCGCAGGTGAGCTACGGCGGACATGTGTATGTTCGTCAGGATTGGTTAGAAGGCGGCCGCGCTCCGGAGGACCGGGCCGCTTGGAAGGAAGTGCGCATTATGGCGCTGGACCAGGGGCTCTATTTGGTTCGCGAGCCGGAGTCCTTTGACGGCAGCTGGGCGCTGGCGGACGGCGCTCCGGGCGGACAGCCGCAGGTGAGGGTGACTCGCGGCAGCGGGGAGACCGCCGTGTACCCGGCGGTCCGGCTGAGCGCGGCCGATGCAGCGCTGTTCTACGGCCCGGATACGGGTCCGGTCATCCGCTGGCTGGCGCTGTTCGTACTGCTGCTCATTGCAGGCAGCCTCCTTCATTATGTACAGGCGTTTACGCTGCAGACGACGGCGATGCGCATCATTCAGCGGATGCGGATGGACCTGATGGCGCATATTCAGCGCATCCCGATCCGCTTCTTCGACAACACGCCGATCGGTCAAGTCGTCTCACGGATCGCCAACGATACCGAAGCCGTGCGCGATCTGTTCATGAGCTTCATGGCGACCTTCGTCGTCAGCACAATCAACATTGCAGGCATTTACATCGCTTTGTTCCTGCTGGATGTCCGTCTGGCGCTGGTGGCGCTTCTGTTCCTGCCGCTGTTTACGGTCGTGATGATCGTACATCTGAAATTTTCGCGCAAATATGTCGCCGTCATGCGCGCGCGGCTCAGCGATATGAACGCCATGATCAGCGAATCGATCGCGGTTATGCCGATTCTTCAGGCGTTCCGCCAGGAGAAGAACCGGAGCCGGGAGTTCGAGGTGCTGAACAATGAACGGTACCGGAATCAAATATGGCAGAACCGGGTCTTCTCGCTTTCCTCCCGGAATTTTACGGGGCTTGTGGGCGCGCTCTTCACGGCAGCCGCGATCTGGTACTTCGGCGGTCGTTCGCTGCACACGGCGATCTCGTTCGGGGTGTTCTACGCCTTCATCGATTATACGGGGCGCTTGTTCCAGCCGATCATCGGCATTTTCGACCAGCTGTTGAATGCGCAGCGGGCGGTCGTATCGGCGGAGAAGGTATTCTACCTGATGGATCTCGAGGGAGCGGACATCGCCGATGCGGGCCAGGCGCCGCGTCCGCAAGGTCACGTCGTATTCGATGACATCACATTCGCTTATAAAACAGGCGAGCCCGTGCTCAGGAATATTTCCTTCGAGGCGCGCAAAGGAGAAACCATCGCTCTGGTGGGTCATACGGGTTCAGGCAAGAGCTCCATCATGAATCTGCTGCTAGGCTTCTATGAGCCGACCTCGGGAGCTATCCGTATTGACGGTCAGGACATCCGGGGATTGTCCAAGCAGGAGCTGCGCAAGCACATGGGCATCGTGCTGCAGGATCCGTTCCTGTTCGCGGGCGATCTGAAGTTCAACGTGAGCCTGTATAACGAGCGTATCGGACCGGAGCAGGTGCGCAAGGCGCTCGCCGAAGTTGGCGCAGCGCCGTTCGTGGAGCAGCTCCCCGGCGGATACGACGAGCCCGTCGTGGAGCGGGGAAGCACGCTGTCGGCAGGGCAGCGGCAGCTGATATCTTTCGCACGGGCGCTGGCGTTCGACCCGGCGATTCTCATCCTGGACGAGGCGACGGCCAGCATCGACAGCGAGACGGAGGGGCTGATCCAGGAAGCGCTGCGGGTCGTAAGCGAAGGCCGAACGACCTTCGTCATTGCCCACCGGCTGTCGACGATCCGGGAAGCCGACCAGATTCTCGTGCTCCATCGCGGCGAGATCGTCGAACGGGGCAATCACGAGCAGCTGATGCTGCGGCAGGGACGGTACTACCGCATGTACCAGCTGCAATCCGGCGCGGCGGGCCGCGAAGCGGCTGCGGGGCAGGACAGGGCTGAGCCGAAGCCTAAACTGCACATATAAAAAGCCGCTCTACGAGAAACCCGGATATGCAAAAAAATGCAAAGCGAATCAATGCCGCTCCCCCCAAGAGGAGGAGCGGCTCTTTGCGCTGCCCGCCAGGAGAATCTTCAAGCTGCCGGCTTGCGCCGGTCTGCCGAAGCTTAATGCTTACCGGACCGTCTCACGCCGCAAGCTTAGCAAGAAGCGCTGCGGATGTCTACCGAGGAAAGGGCATCATATTTTTTTATATGATACATATTGTATCATTAGGTTTATTAGTGTATCATGGAGCAAGAGAAACAACGAAAGTGCTATCAGATACGACGGACCATCTTGGGGGAACGATGCTGTTTAATTCCATGCAGTACATCTTCTTCTTTCTGCCGGGGATGCTGGCAGGATATTATTTGCTCCAAAGAACAGGTCGTCCCGTGCTTACCAAGCTGTGGCTGCTCGGAGGATCGCTGTTCTTCTACAGCTCCTGGAATGCGGCTTATCTTCCGGTTCTGCTCGGCTCGATCGTGGTGAATTATGCGATCGGGACCCGCCTTATGCGAGTCGGGGAAACCGCTAAGAAACGCATCATCACCGCCGGCATCCTGCTCAATGTCGGGCTGCTGGGCTATTACAAATACTCCGACTTCATTATCGGCATCGTGAACGATGCTGCCGGCTTGACTCTTCCGCAGCTTCATCTGACGCTGCCGCTGGCCATCAGCTTCTTCACGTTCGAGCAAATCTCGTATTTGGTCGATTGCTACCGTGGCAAGCTCAAAAACGACAGCTTCCTGCACTATGCGATGTTCATTGCCTTCTTTCCGAAGCTCATCGCAGGTCCCATCCTTCTGTTCAAGGAGCTCGAGCCGCAGCTGGCGCAGGCCAGAAATCCGCTGAACGAAATGAACCTTTGCATGGGCTTGTATCTGTTCTTCATCGGCCTGTTCAAAAAAGTCGTGCTGGCGGACACGTACGCCGTTTGGGCGACGGAAGGGTTCGACCGGCTTCCCGGCCTCACCTTGATTGACGGCTGGGCCGTTTCGCTGAGCTATTCCTTCCAGCTCTATTTTGACTTCAGCGGTTATTCGGATATGGCGCTGGGCGCGGCGCTCATGATGAATATCCGGTTTCCCGTCAATTTCAATTCCCCTATCAAGGCCCGTAATATTCAAGACTTCTGGCAGCGCTGGCATATGACGCTCAGCCGTTTTTTGTTCACCTACGTTTATGTTCCGCTCAGCCGGTTCATGTACATGAACGTATATAGACGATTGCCATGGATGGCCAAGGAAGCGCAGGCCTGCATCAATATCATTCTTTTGTTCCTGATCAGCGGGTTATGGCATGGGGCCGGCTTTCCGTTTTTGATCTGGGGCTTGCTGCATGGAGTCGCCTATGCGACGCATCGGATTTGGAAGAAAGCGGGCTTCCGGCTTCCTGGGGTACTGGCTTGGCTGGTAACGCTTCTCTTTATTAATTGTACAAGCGTTTTCTTCCGCGCGAAGGACTGGGCAAGTGCGATGAAAGTGTTCAAGGCCATGTTCGGATGCAGCGGAGTGGCTTTCTCTCACCTCCCGTTAAGCAATACCTCGGGCAGCGTGAAATGGATCGCCGCAGGATTCTTGCTCGTTCTGCTGGCGCCGAACTCCAATCAACTGACCGAACGATTCGAGCCCAACTGGCGGACCGCCGTATTCTTCGCCGTTCTGGCTGTCGTATCCATCGTAAACCTGACGAAGATTTCCGAGTTCCTATACTTTCAATTCTAGGGAGAGCGAAGTCGATGCAAACGAATGCGAATGCATGGCTGAAACGATGCATGTTTATGGTATCCGTACCGCTGCTTCTGATAGCTGTTTTCAATTATTGGTTGGATCCGCTCTGGTTATTCGACCATTCCAACCGGTGGAACAACCGTCAAAGCCCTTTCGATCTTCGGCTGCAGAAGGTAAATTACATTGCAGGGCATCCCTTCGATTATGAAGCGCTGCTGCTCGGAAGCAGTCGCGTAGCGTGGATAAACCAGTTCGATTTCCGGCCGATGACAACTTATAATTTTGCCGTTTATGCCATGAATCCGGAGGATTATAACGATTATATCGAATTTGCCAAACGAAAGAACGGAAAGCCGTTTCAAACGATTCTCATCGGCCTCGATTTCGACGCCACTAATGCTTTCATGTACGAGCATCAGCAAAAGGTTCCCTTGTCCTCCTATATCCGGTTAACCGAGCACTTCCCCTACAAAATGGAAGCGCTCTTAAGCTATGCCACGGTGAAATACTCGCTTGGAGTGCTTTGGAATACGATAACCTCAGGTGCTTCGGATCCAATCCCTTACTTTAGCCGAGACAACGTGTTTCATGTAGAGAAGCCTCAGCAGCCCGCGGCTTGGAATCGTGTATTGGACATCTCGAAGCAGCAATCCGGCGGCTCTTACCGCTACAAGGATTTGACGCCCGTCTTTCAAGAAATTAAAAAGAACAACCCCGATTCGAGATTCATCGTATTCACGACGCCTGTATCGCAAGAGATGTTCCGAGTGCTTGTAACGGACGGCAACTATGCGGATTACGAACGATGGATTTCGGATATCGTAGACTCCTTCGGAGAGGTTCACCATTTCATGTACGAAAGCGAGGTAACGCGCGACCGGGACAATTTTTACGATGCAGGACATGCTCTTCCGCGGATAGACCAACGAATGGCGGAAGAGATGATGAACGAAGCCGCTCTTCCTTCCACTCGGAAGGGATCTGAATTTGACCGTATCATCCGTCGGGATAACCTGGAGCAACAGCTCATGGAATTGAGGAGCATTCATTATAAATAGAATGAAGTGCTAGGTTTATCGTTTCCGGTGTCCTTTCATCCGTCCGTCTTGTATAAAATATTGTCCTCTGCCCAAAAATAAGCGAAGCTGTAAAAAATGGTCGAGCGGGGGGCATATTCGGATGAATTCCAAAATGCTGCTGGTAAATATTTTCGTCATTCTTGTCATTCTGGCAGGCGGCGGAGCTGCGGCATATTATTACAATGAATCGGTCAACTATGTAAAAACGGACAATGCCCGTATTGACGGACAACAGGTGACGATCGCCGCGCTGACGGCCGGTAAGCTGGTGGAATGGACGGGGCAGGTTGGGAAGTCTTATAACGGCGGAGAAAAGGTAGGCAGCATCCAGCCTGGTGCGACGGCGGCCGCCGCTGCGCCGGCAAAAGTGGATATTGATGTCCCCATCACGGCGACCATCGTGCAGCAGAGCGTGGTCCCGAACGGATATGTAAGCCCGGGTACGGTGCTGGCGCGCGCATATGATCTGGGAAGCCTCTGGGTTACGGCCAATATTGATGAGGCGAGCATCAACAATGTCAAGTCCGGGCAAGCCGTCGATGTTTATGTCGATGCATTCCCGGGAACGACGTTGACCGGCCGGGTCGATAAGATCGGCCTTACCACGGCGGGAACGTTCTCGCTGCTCCCGACCTCCAATACGAACGCCAACTACACCAAAGTGCGCCAAGTGATCCCGGTTACGATTCTGATTGACGGATACAAGGGGTTGGCTATTGCGCCGGGCATGAGCGCTACGGTACGGGTTCACATTTAACCGGTTGATAAACCTCTACGGTTTTGAAAAAAGCTTCAGGCTGGGGCCAGACTCCGGCTTGAAGCTTTTTTCACGGATACGGCACAGAAGCGGCAATCCGGCGAAAGGAGTCGATCACAAAGTTGCGGAGGGATGAGCGATTCCTGTACAATCGGGGAATACTTAATTCAATTGTTGAGGGAGGGTTTAAGATGATGTCCAGCCTGAACGGCCAAAGGCGCAGCGCGATTCGCGCCGGACTGGAGGTCGATATTGTTTTGAAGCAGGATCAGCGTACCTGCAAGACGACTCGCGGCATCGTTAAAGATATTCTCACGAATTCGCCGAATCACCCGCATGGCATTAAGGTTCGGCTGCAGGACGGACAGGTCGGCCGGGTGAAGCGTATTTTGAACGAAGGTGGCGCAACGGACTAATTTTCGAGCGCCCATGCGGGCACGATGTTATCCGGATGCCTCTTCTTCCGAGCTCTGAATCACGAGCAGGAGTCCGTCCCGCACCTGTATGGTTCCTTCCCCGGCCGTCAGCACATTGCTGATCCCAAGCGATTGACCGATGGTCAAAGTTGCCTCCCGAAGCGGGTATCGGAAGCCGTGCAGCGTAATCCCGCTCACCGACAGCGTTAAGGGCAGCAGCGATACATGGCTGTACCGGCCCTGTGTGAGGCGGAGCGGGGCTCTGCCGTCCATCAACCGGAGCTCGTTGTGCTCGTCCACGATCCGGCACTGTACGCCGGCATCCAGCGCCCTGCGGAGCAGGTGGACGTTGGCGAGCGAATGATCCCAGCGGGTGCCGAGCACGCCGCACAGCGTAATCTCCTCGGCTCCCTGCTCCAGCGCCCATGTAAAAGCCATTTCGGTATCCGTAAGGTCCTTCCAAACCGGATCACAGGAAATGAATTGCCGGCTGCCGCTTCGCACCCGTTCCAGCTCTTCCAGTGTGACCGAATCGAAATCGCCGAGCGATATTTCGGGTACGAAGCCGTGATCGACGAGGAACAGCGCCCCACGATCGGCGCCGATCAGCGCGCCGGCCTCCTTCAGATAAGGAAGCACCCAGCTGCCCAGCGTTCCTCCCGAGCAAATCGTATATGTCCGATGCTTCATTTTTGATACGTCTTCCTTTCCAGGCGGTCTAATCTGCTGGTCTAATTATATCAGTTTCTGATCGGATCATGACGGTTAATCTAATACAGACCCTGTGAAACGGCCTGCCCTCGTTCGAATGAAATAGAGAACAAGAGGACGGTATGAAACCGGGAGGTGTGCCTTGTGCCGAGACAAAGATTCGAAAATTTAGGCGGCGTACGGAATACAAAAACCCTGCGGGATGTACGGAAGTGGCGCAGGCAGAAGAAAGCGAAAATAAAAGATTATTCCTATAAAGTGCCTTACTGCGAGAACCGGCAGCTGGAGCTGCTGCGCGGCAACCGGACGGAAACGACGGTTACCTGGATCGGCCATTCCTCGTTTTTGGTGCAGATTGCCGGTATCAACCTGCTGCTCGATCCGGTCTGGGCCGAACGGATGGGCCTGGACAAGCGCATGACCGAGCCGGGCATTCACCTGGCTGAGCTGCCTCGTATCGATGCCGTCCTGCTGTCGCACAGCCATTACGATCATATGGATTTGTCTTCATTGAAAAGGCTGCTCCGCCTCAATCACCACCTCCAGCTCTTCGTGCCGGAGGGACTCGGTACGAAGCTAATGACGAGCGGCTTCCACCGGGTGACCGAGCTGAGCTGGTGGGGAAGAGTGCGCCTTGTGGGGATGGAGCTCCATTTTGTGCCGGCCCAACACTGGACGCGAAGGACGCTGACAGATGCCAACCGCTCCCATTGGGGAGGCTGGGTGCTTAAGCCGTACGAAGGGGAAGGATGCGGAAAGGCGATTTATTTCGCCGGAGATAGCGGGTATTTCCCCGGGTTTAAGATGATCGGGGACCGCTTCGACATCGGGATCGCACTTCTGCCGATCGGGGCCTATGAGCCGGAATGGTTCATGCACATGCAGCACATGACTCCGGAGGAGGCGGTACAGTCGTTCATTGACTGTCGTGCGGAGCATTTTGTTCCGATGCACTACGGAGCCTATAAGCTGTCCAACGATACTCCGCTCGAGGCCTTGAACCGGCTGAAATCGGAATGGAAGCGGCGCGGCTTAGCGACGGAGCGGCTCCATCTCCTCAAGCTTGGCGAGACGATGCCGGGACAAACGCTGCACAATAAAGAAGAGAACGCCGATGCTTAGCGTTCTCTTCTTGTCATTTGCTGCCAAACCGAGCCTTCGGCCGCTTGCCCGCCCTCGATTCGCTCCAGCGCCATCCGGATTTGCATTCGGATCTCGAACTCGGGGTCTTCCTCGGCTTGACGGAGCGCTTCCAGCGCCTGTAGATCCCCGACCTCGTAAAGGAATCGGGCTGCACGCCAGCGTACCAGCTTATTCGGATCCCGCAGCGCCCGGATCATCGCTCCCTGTGCGGCGGGGTCGCCCAAATCCGACAGCGTGTCTCCGGCCGTCCGGCGAACGGAGGCCGACGGATCCTGAAGCGCCCGGAACAAATAAGGAAGCACCTTAGGCTCCTTGATATCACCCAGGTAGACGGTAGCTAATCTTCGCACGGTGGATTGGTCGTCGTCAAGCGCATGAATCAGCAGCGGAAGCGTCTCGTCCGAAGGCTTCAGCTGCTGCAGTGCGGCATAGCGCCGCTTCCAATCCGGCGCTGCCAGCTCTTCACGTGCTTCGTCCAGGCTTAAGCTGCGCCGCTGGGTGGCTGCCAGCTCCTTGGCTTCTCCGCCAACAGGGCCCGCCGCGGCTTGGCGGACGAGCTGCTCCAGCTGCTCGTCGGAATAAGAGGCGTCAAGCTCCTGGACGACTTCGCCGAGCACTTCCTCCAGCTCGCCGTAACGAACATCCCATTCGTCCAAGGACCGCTCCTTGATCAGATTCGGCGCAGCGGCCGCACCCCGTATCGCCGCGTCGCTGAATCGTTGGGGCAATGCGGCGCGGCGTTCCTCCTTGCCGTTCGACACCCTCACCTGCAGCGGGATGCCGCGGAAGTGCTGCAGTCGTACCTGCACCTCGCCGAAGGCATTCTCCGCAGCGCCGTTCGATTCGTCCGCCGCGTTCGTCGGGGCGGCTTCGCCCCCGGCCCCCAGAATATCCCGTACGGAAGCGAGGATTTGCTGCCAATCGCCCTTGGGCGTACGATCCAGCGCGATGAAATCCGCGGCGCGGTACAGGCTTTTGACGCCCTCGATTTCGAGCAGCCTGTTCAGCGGCTCTGGCGCGGAGCCCGCCTGATCGCGGTGAAAGGTTTGCCGAACGCCGGCCGGCAGGCTATCGGTCAGGTTGATTTTCATCGTGTTCGGGCTCGGCGTCGGTTCAATGCTGATGATGGACATCTCTGTGGTTCCTCCTTCACTTATGTCGAATCATTGTGAAGCGAAAACGAAACAAACAAAATTATAAAAATAGAAACTAAAATTGTACGATAATTCTTAATTTAAAGCTCTTGGATAAGAGTTTTCTTATATATAGCTTCTATTATACTTCGGGGCAGCATGAAACGACAGTCATCCGTTCGGAGGGGCAGGGCGCACTTCACTATCCTTCGCTTCGGGCTCGGGAACTACGGGGAACATCTCGGGGTATTTCGTGTTCGTCCGTTGATAGGTATAATGCAAAAAAGACCGCCGGCTCTTCAAGAGGAGCAGCGGTCGATTGTCTTTATTCTTAATCCAAATCCAGCAGCTTTCGGTGCAGGTAGTTTTCGTCCAGCGCTTTCGTTAAATCGAACACGGTATGGGCCAGGTCCAAGTTTTCAAATACATGCTCGCATTGGTCCTTGTAATCGAGTTCGATATCGTATTGCGACATGTTCCGGTCGATGAGCTCCTGGGTATCTCCCCGTTCCTGCTCTCTCTTCAGAATAGTATCCCGGTCGGCGTAAATAAAAATACGCACAATACGTTCGCCGTAAAGCTCCTTAAGGGTTTCGGCGCCGTGACGGTTGAGAACCAGATAGACCGTCCCGTACTTCTGAACCATGTCCGCCACATCCTGCTCTTTAATGCCGTAGCGGTTGCCGGCAAGCTCGATGACTTCGATGAATTCGTTGCGTTCTTCGGCAGCTTTAAACTCTTCCATGGTAACAAAATGATAATCCTGTCCATCCAATTCCGCCGGGCGCGGAGCCCTTGTCGTGTAGGATAGTACTTGTTTGATGCCCAGCGTGCTGCCGGACATTTGAGCCACCGTTCTGCGGCCTGCGCCGTTCGGACCTGTAAATACGAAAATAAGCTCCTTGTCTTTCAATTCGTACATAGAAAGCCTCCTTCGTTTTGGGAAGTGTGCATTCTCCGCCGATTGGCCTCCATTTCATTTTACATGGTTTCACAGACAAGGTAAAGAGTGCCACGGGTTCGGGCCCGCCGTCTAGCGCTCCCGCCGCCGTCCGCCGGTACCGCCGCGCCCTTGCGTTCCGCGGTTTCCGCGTCCGCCCTGCGCCGCCGTCCCGCGGCCTGCTCCCGAGCGCCCGCGAGCGCCCGCGTCCCCGCCGCGTCCCGCTTGTGCGGCAGCGCCTCTAGCGCCGCCCCGCGCCTCGCGCTCGCCGCCCCAGTCGCCTGCTCCCGAGCGCCCGCGTCCGCCCGCGTCTCCGCCGCGTCCGCGCCCCGCTTGAGGCGCAGCGCCTCTAGAGCCACCGCGCGGCTCGCGTTCGCCGCTCCAGTCGCCTGCTCCCGAGCGTCCGCGTCCGCCCGCGTCTCCGCCGCGTCCTCGCCCCGCTTGAGCGGCAGCGCCTCTAGCGCCGCCCCGCGCTTCGCGCTGGCCGCTCCAGTCGCCGGTGCCCGCACGCCCGCGAGCGTTCGCGTCTCCGCCGCGTCCCGCTTGAGGCGCAGCGCCTCTAGCGCCACCGCGCGGCTCGCGCTGGCCGCCCCAGTCGCCTGCGCCCGAGCGCCCGCGTCCGCCGGCGTCCCCGCCGCGTCCGCGTCCCGCTAGCGCCGCAGCGCCTCTAGCGCCACCGCGCACCTCGCGCTGGCCGCTCCAGTCACCGGCGTCCGCACGCCCGCTAGCGCCGGCGTCCCCACCGCGTCCGCGTCCCGCTAGCGCCGCAGCGCCTCTAGCGCCGCCCCGCGCCTCGCGCTCGCCCGTACCGGCTCCGCGTCCGCCGCGGCTGGCCCGGCCTGCCTCCAGCCCGCGCGCTCCAGCTACGGCTTCGTTCCGGCGGCCGCCCTGCTTACCGAGCGTCATCTTGATCCCGCGCTCGATCTGCTCCAGGTACATCGCATCGCGCGGCGCCGCGAAGGTGAAGGCCTTCCCGGTCTGGCCGGCCCGGCCGGTTCTGCCGATCCGGTGAATGTAGCTCTCCGCATCGTGGGGGATATCGTAATTGAATACGTGTGTAATGCCCTCCACATCGAGACCCCTCGCGGCAATATCCGTCGCCACCAGCAGCTGGATCTTGGCATCCCGGAATCGCTTCATGACCTGCTCGCGTTTCGCCTGCGACAAGTCCCCGTGCAGCTCATCGGTCGAATAACCGCGCTCCGCCAGCTCCTGATTCAGCTTGGTCGCCCGGAGCTTCGTCCGGCAAAAAATCATCGCCAGATACGGTTTTTCTTCATTAATAAGATGGCACAGCGCGTCCAGCTTGCCGCGGTCCGTCGTCTGCACGACGACCTGCTCGATCTCGTCCAGCGTAACCCGCTTCGCCTTCACTTCGATTTCAACCGGCTGCCGCATGTACGCTTTCGCCAAATCCCGAATGCGCTGCGGCATCGTCGCCGAGAACAGCAGCGTTTGTCTCCGGCTCGGCGTTACCGAAATAATTTGCTCCACTTCCGGCAGAAATCCCATGTGCAGCATTTGGTCGGCCTCGTCCAAGACGAGTGTCGACAGCTTATGCAGCTGAACCGTTTCGCGGCGAATATGATCGAGCAATCGGCCCGGCGTCGCGATAATGATATGGATGGCGCCTTCCAGCTTGCGGATTTGCCTTTCCACATCCTGACCGCCGTACGCGGATAAGGAGCGAATTCCTTTGAGCGGAGCCCAGCGGTTGACTTCCTCGGCAATCTGAATGGCGAGCTCCCGGGTGGGCGTGACGATCAGCGCTTGGACATGTGGCTTGCCGGGGTCGATCATTTCGAGGAGCGGCAGAACGAAAGCCAGCGTTTTCCCTGTTCCCGTCTGTGCCTGGCCAATGACGTCGATGCCGGTTAGAATCGTTGGAATGGCCTCGCTTTGAATCGGAGTAGGCTCGCTATAGCCCTGTCCGATAAGCGCATCATTCAATTGGTCGCTCAAGCCGAGCGTGGCGAAATTTTTTTTCTTCATTATATTATCTCCTTATGGGCTCAAGTATGCCGTTTAAAAATGCACCATCCCTATGTATAAGCATCGTCGTTTTTGGCACAATCTAACAAGGCGAAGTTCGATGGGAGGACCGGGGCCTCATCCCACCTCTGCATTCTACAGCAACATGCGGTAAAAAGAAACTGCACACAGCACCCCGTGCGCAGTTTCTTCATTAATATTCGCGGCCGTTGTTTTCCGCCTGGTTAGGGATGGTCCGACTCGTGCCGAACAACTGCTCCATCATCGTAATGAACTCGCCGCGGTAAGGGTCCAGGGAACGGCCGTGCCAGGCTTCTTGCGCCAGCTTGGTGAATTCGTTGACGACAATCCGGTTCGCTGTAATGTACACGTCGGAGACATCCGGCTGAAGCAGACGAATCTTCTCGGCGATCTTTTGTTTGAACAAGTGGGACAGGTGCTCGTGATGAGCTTCAGTCTCGTCCCCGTTAAAGCCGGTAATGAGGTCGTCCGGGTACGCCGTATCATCGTATGGACGAGCCGGGTTGTACAAGCCGCGGACCCAGCCGTAGTTGTTGGTTTCTCTCGGCCCGGGGCCTCCCTTGGTGCCAGTAGCCGTGGAATCGATTGTAATGGCGGTATACGCGACGTGATCGCCCATCATAACGATCGCGCTGCCTACGCCATCCATGGCGGCCACTTGGTCGGACAGAAATTGATTCATATCGAGCTTGGTTACTTGATGGGATACGCGGGCATACTCTTGCTGAGTCTGATAAGCGCGGGACGTATCCTGCCGCGGAAGATCACGTTTACTGCCAAAATTGTTTGCGCTGGGATAGTCGTACTTTGGGGAGCAGCCGGCGACCGCGAGAAGCGCCGAGCCGATGAAAGCCGCTGCAATAAGTTTAGCCGAACGCATGGAATAATCCTCCTTCTGCGTGGGAATTCTGAAGTTGCCGGCAGGGAACCGGATAACCTGTTTTCCGTCTTAGGATGAATCGAAAAGGGACATTCCATGCTATGCAAAATCAGGGGCGCAAGATGCATAAAAGACCCGGTTTATGGAAATAACCAAGATGAGATTATTGCGATAAAACCTAGTAAAATCGCCGTTTGAGAACAATTTGTGAACTTCCTCAGATTCATTGACAAAAAGTAGACACGAATTTATAGTTAATATGGTGATTAGGTTCATTGACAAGTTATGACCTTTTTTGTGTATTTTGCTAGAAAAATATTTGCTTTCTAAGGTGGGATTGATAAGATGAATCGATGGCAAAATCTGTGGCGCTTCATCCCTCTTTTTGGGTTGATGATGTTGCTGTTAACGGGATGTGGAGACGGTACGATTTCCGCCTTTAAGCCAAGGGGTCCCGTGGCCAGAGATCAGCTGTTCCTGATGAAGCTCAGCTTCGGAATTATGATCCTGGTTGTCGCGGTCGTATTTATAATTTACTTGTATGTTCTCGTTCGCTTTAGAAAGAAAAAAGGCGACAAAGACATCATTCCAAAACAAGTGGAAGGCAGCCACGTACTGGAGATCGTCTGGACCGTCATTCCGATCATCCTGCTCCTCATCCTGGCTGTTCCTACCGTTCAGTACACCTTTAAAGCGCTTGAAGACCACCGTAACGACAAAGATGCGATTCATGTCAAAGTAACGGCGCATGCCTTCTGGTGGCAGTTCCAATACCCGGATCTTGGAATCGCTACCGCGCAGGATCTTGTCATTCCGACCGGCAAGAAGATAGCTTTTGAAATCACTTCTGCCGATGTGACGCATTCCTTCTGGGTTCCGTCGCTGGGCGGCAAGATGAATGCGAACGTAGGGTTGACTAACGTTTATTATTTGCAGGCGGATGATGTTGAAACATTCAAAGGGAAATGCGCCGTTCTTTGTGGGGCATCCCACTCTTTGATGGACTTTAAAGTTAAATCGATGGATCCTGCCGATTTCGATAAGTGGGTAGCAAAAATGAAAACGCCTGCGGTCATTCCGGCGGACGCCCAACGCGGCGAACAAATCTTTAAAGATAATTGCATGGCCTGTCATGCAGTGAACGCTCAAGGTCTTGGGGCAGGTCCGAATCTGAACGGTTTTGCTTCCCGTGAGCTCGTTGCGGGTATTCTGCCTCACAACGACGAGAGCCTGAAGACATGGATCCACGATCCGCAATCCGTGAAACCGGGCAACTCGATGCCGAAGCTGGGGCTGAAAGACGATCAAATCAACGACGTCATTAAATATTTGAATTCGTTGAAGTAACGAGCGCAGGAAAAAGGAGGTAAAAAACGGTGGCTCACGCACACACGGTAAAACGACACACCGGGCTTATGGATTGGCTTACCACGGTGGACCATAAAAAGATCGGTATATTGTACCTAATCGCCGGCGGCATCTTCTTCCTTATGGGCGGCCTTGAAGCGATTCTAATGAGGATTCAGCTGATGTATCCGGACCAAAAGATATTTATCGGCGATACCTTCAACCAATTGACGACAATGCACGGCACGACAATGATTTTCTTTGCTGCGATGCCTGTTATCTTCGCTTTCATGAATGCGGTCGTTCCGCTTCAAATCGGCGCGCGTGACGTTGCGTTCCCGTTCGTGAATGCGTTAGGATTCTGGTTGTTTTTTGCGGGCGGTGTATTGATGAACACGTCTTGGCTGCTGGGCGGGGCGCCTAACGCAGGATGGACAGCATACGCTCCGCTTTCCGGAATTGTGGATAAAACAGGCGTATTCCATGGCGTCGACTTCTACGTTCTAGGTCTTCAGATTGCCGGTATCGGTACGCTAATCGGAGGTATTAACTTCCTTGTTACAATCATCAACATGCGTGCTCCCGGAATGACTTACATGAGAATGCCTCTGTTTACTTGGACCGCGTTCATCACTTCGTTTCTGATTTTGTTCGCGTTTCCTGCGATTACGGTAGGTCTTGTTGAGCTGATGTTCGACCGCATATTCGAGGGTGCCTTCTTCGATGTGGCAAAGGGTGGTAACACCGTTTTATGGGAGCATATTTTCTGGATTTTCGGACACCCTGAGGTATATATCTTGATTCTGCCGGCATTCGGCATTATCTCTGAGATCGTCGCAACATTTTCCAAAAAACGCCTGTTCGGATACAGCTCGATGGTATTCGCTACGGCACTGATCGGATTCCTCGGCTTCATGGTATGGGCTCACCACATGTTTACGACGGGCATCGGCGCCGTCGGAGATGCGATCTTCGGGGTAGCTACGATGGCGATCGCGGTTCCTACGGGCGTTAAGATCTTTAACTGGCTGTTCACGTTGTGGGGCGGGCAAATCCGTTTCACTACGGCGAACATCTTTGCAACATCGTTCATTCCGACCTTCGTTATGGGCGGCGTAACCGGGGTTATGCTAGCGGTTCCTGCAGCTGACTTTCAGTATCACGATACTTACTTCGTAATAGCGCACTTTCACTATGTTATCGTTGGCGGTTTGGTACTCGCTCTGTTCGCGGCCTCGTACTATTGGTGGCCAAAGATGTTCGGCCGTATGCTCAACGAAACAATGGGGAAAATACATTTTTGGACATTCTTTATCGGGTTTCACTTAACGTTCTTCCCGCAGCACTTCCTCGGTCTGATGGGCATGCCGCGCCGGGTATTTACATACCAACCTGGTGTAGGTCTTGAACAGGGCAACTTTATCTCGACCATCGGTGCTTTTTTGATGGGGATCGGTATGATCGTGTTCCTTATCAACATTATCGTAACAAACAGCAAACCGGCTAACGCACTGGCTGACCCATGGGACGGCCGCACACTGGAGTGGACGATCGCATCGCCGCCTCCGGAATATAACTTCAAGCAAACTCCGCTCGTTCGCGGTTTGGACGCTTTCTGGAAAGAAAAAATGTCAGGAAACAAAGAAATGACACCGGCCGAGCCGATCGGATCGATTCATATGCCGTCGGGTTCCATTCTTCCACTGGTCATGTCGATCGGGTTCTTTATCTCGGGTTACGGCTTCATTTACCGCCATTACCCGGTGAGCATTATCGGTCTTGGTATCGTGCTCGTCTGTATGTTCCTGCGCTCGGTATTCGATGACCACGGCTGGCATATCGAGCCCGAGGAGTTAAACGACAAGGGGGTTAAGGCATGAGTGCAGCACATCAAGAAGTAAGCGGTGCCCTGCCACCTCACGCAGAAACGGCAACGCTGGAAGGCAAGAATAAGGTTATGGGCTTCTGGCTGTTCCTCGGCGGCGAATGCGTATTGTTCGGTACGCTCTTCGCCTCGTTTATCGCGCTTCGCAACCAAGTGCCCGACGGACCGACAGCACAGCATTTGTTCCAGCTGAACACCGTAGCGTTGTCCACATTCATCCTGCTTACCAGTTCCTTGACAAGCGTGTTCGCCATCATGGCGATGCACCGCCAAAAGTTCCAACAGCTGCAAGCATGGATGGCTGTAACAATTTTGTTCGGCCTGGCATTCCTTGGACTTGAGATTTATGAGTTCACGGAATATGTGCATGAAGGTCACACGTTTACCAAGAGCGCATTTGCTACATCTTTCTATACGTTGGTCGGCTTTCACGGAGCGCACGTTGCCTTCGGTGTACTATGGATCGGACTCTTGATTATTCAAGGCTTCAAGAAAGGGCTAACCGTCGTAACGGCACCCAAGTATTACGTAGCCTCCCTGTATTGGCACTTTATCGACGTTGTCTGGGTCTTTATCTTTACCGTAGTTTACCTGATGGGGAAGGTGGGTCCGTAACATGAGCAGCCAACATACATCATCTGCAGGTAACGAGAGGCATCGTCTGGAAGGACCGAAGAACCATTACTTGTCTTACATTATTTCCATCGTCTTGACGATGCTCGCATTTGCGATCGTGCTTTACGGCGGCCTTGACCGTTCCTTTATCGTCATGTTCCTGGTCGGTCTCGCGATCGTTCAAATTCTTTTCCAGCTGGTGTACTGGATGCATATGAAGGAAAGAGGACATTTCTTTCCGATTATGGGCCTTGCGTTCGGAGGCTTCGTTGCTCTGACGGCCGTGGCGGCAGCAGTTTACTGGTTGTGGTGGTAATAGAGAGAGAGGCGGCTTTTGCAATAAAGCCCCTCTTTTTTGCATAAGATTGGGAAAAATTTCACAGATTAGCCATAATTGTTCCAAATCGATGAACGGAAAGGAGTTGCAACGAAATGCATACGCATGGTAGTCAGATCGCGCAAGCGGGAGCAGGCACGTTTACGGAGCTGTGGAGCCCCGGCTTTATGCTCATGCTGGTGGTGGTCGGTGTATTATATACTTTGGCGGTAACCCGGTGGCGTTATCATTTTGCCGGAAATGAGCAAACAGGCTTTAAACAGCAGGCTTGGTTTTTGGGGGGGCTTGCGATTTGGTACGCTGCCGAAGGGAGTCCCATCTCTTTTTACGGGCATCATTATTCCTTCAGCGCCCATATGCTGCAGCAGTCGATGCTGTATCTCATCATGCCGCCTTTCCTGCTGCTGGGAATGCCGGGCTGGCTGCTGCGCGGAGCGATTCGCGGGAAAACGGCGGATCGTATGATGCGTTTCGTTACGTCCCCCCTGGTCTCGCTCTTTACGTTTAACTTAATATTCTCTATGTATCATATGCCGAAGATTATGGACTTTCTGATGGCGCATGCGATGCTCATGCTTCTGTATCAAATCGTCTTCCTGCTGGCGGCGTTCCAAATGTGGTTCCCGGTGTTCTGCCCGCTTCCGGAATACAATCAAATGTCGGAGCTGAAGAAACTGGGCTATATATTTCTGAACGGGATTCTGCTCACGCCGGCCTGCGCGCTGATTATATTCGCGTCTCATCCGATGTACGCCATGTATGCGAACGTGCCGGAGCAGTACTTGCTGCTTCCTATCATTGACGATCAACAGCTGGGCGGCGTCATTATGAAAATCATCCAGGAAATCGTCTATGGCGTCGCTCTGGCTCACACCTTCTTCAAGTGGTACCGGACGGAGCGGAAGAAGGAGGAGGAAGAAGACCTGCTTCCAAACTCGGCTTATTTACATCCCCAAGGAAATACGAACGGGGCTTGAGTGCATAACCATTTGTCTATTTAAAATTAGGTGGGATTTATCATGATGATTTTGCCGACGATCAGTACCAGCTTTATTGTCATCAGCGCCGTCATTCTGGCTTTCGGCTGGGCCGCGATTCTTCGGGGCGAGAGGGAAAAGCACCGGAAGCTCATGCTTTGGAGCGCAAGCTTCGCGTTGGCGTTTTTCCTCATCTATGCAAGCCGGACGGTCTTTATCGGCAATACAACCTTCGGCGGTCCGGATAGCTTGAAGCTGGCGTATCATATATTCCTGTTCTTTCATATCTTTCTGGCTACGTGCGCGGGCGTGTTCGGGATCGTAACCCTGCTCCATGCGTTCAACCAACGGTTCGCCAAGCATAAGCGAATCGGACGTGTGACGGCGGTCATGTGGCTTCTGACGGCACCGACAGGGGTAATCGTGTATGTGCTGCTGTACGTCATGTATCCGGGCGGCGAGACGAAGCCGATGATCGACGCGATTCTTGGGCTGTAATCGATTCGAAACGAAGGGCTCTTCCGATGAAGAGTCTCAGGCTGTAGAGAAACCCATGAGATAAGAAAGCTGCTTTGGTACCCGGTGGGGTATCCCCTTCCGGCCGCTGTTGTTATCGGAAAATTTTCAATTTATACGTGTTTACAGCGGTCATTTTCCGATAACAATGGCGGACGCTATCGCTCCTGCAGGGGATACCCCACCTAACCTTTAGCATTTTTTCTGCATATCCGGGTTTATCGTCAATCTGGGCTCTTCCGATGAAGAGCCTTTTTTAACGTTATAGAAAGTTTAAGTTCGCTAAAGCGCTAAAGCGGACTGCAACTTTCTATACCAAGAAAAACTACCTCTAAAAACGGTCTGGCTGCTTTGAAGGACTCCGATAAGGAGTTTTTCTTATATGGAAAAATAATAAAAAACCACCCGTATGTACGGGTGGACAGATGTAGAGAAAGTAGTTTTTGACAAAAATAGAAAATCGCGATTAAAGTGCGCTACCGCCGAAAATAAAGCGGTACTCCCAATGCTTTCCTGCAATGGAGTCAATGCGAGCCTCCGGTGGTGCTGCCACTGCCATTGCCGCTTCCGCTTGTGCCCGGGTTTGTACCCGAATTGGAGCTTGATCCGACGCTGGAGCTGCCGGGAGACAGCAGCTTTATATATTTGCTGTTCGACGAGACATAGCCGGTCCGGCCTTGGGCGTCTTTGACTTGATACCAGTAATTGTTCGCCTTTGCCAGAAGCTCGACCGTCTCCCCGGCTTTCAGGATGCCGATCGTCTTAGAGCTTGTACTCGGCTGGGTTCGTAGGTTCACGCCGCTTACGATTGTCGCATTGGCGGCGGCATGGGCTTGCTCGGCGGTAAAAGCCGCAGTGAAGCTTAAGGCGATAGCGGATGAAAGCAGCAATGCGGTAAGTTGTTTTTTCATGGGTATGATTCCTACTGCAGTTCTGGTTGTATGATGTCAAGCTTGACTCGGCAAGCCGGGACAACGCGAGCGGTATCGGATTTGACATGCGTTTCAAGTCGTTTCACAATGGGGTTATAGACCATAGAGGAGGAACGGTGAAAGCAATCATGGAATCAATCGTATGGGGACCGCTTATTTTGCAAAAGGATGTTATGATCACCCTGGTAGTGGTCTTGGCCGGAATGCTCCTTCTGACGTTCCGGTTAAAGCAGACGGATGCGAGCGGAAGCTTAAGCTCTTATGTATGGAATGCGTTGTTCATCTGGGTGCTCGTCTGGAAGCTGAGCGTACTGCTCGTCCAAGGGAAGGAAGCGCTGCGGCATCCATCTTCGCTGCTTTATTTCAACGGAGGAGCCTTAGGAATTGCCCTGGCCTTCTTGGCGGCAATTGGCTATGTCGGCTTTGCCGTGCGGAAAAACCGAAAATCGATAATCCCTTACATCGATTCGGTTCCTCTTTCCATTATAGGGGGGTATTCGGTAAAAATGGCATTTGCCGTCTTTACAGGGGAAGGAACCCTGTTGACAGCCGGCCTGCCGTGCTTGCTCGGAGCTGCAATCAGCGGATGGTGGCTTAGCCGGAGAGAGCCCGTCGCATACCGGTCCGCGGTGCAAAGGCTGGCGGCGGTTGCGCTTGTTTTTGCATTGGCTTCTGCTGTGGCAGGAAATCTCGGGAGCCGTCAGGGAGCGGAAGCGGCGGCATCGGTGGGGCTAAAAGTGGGACAAACGGCGCCGGATTTTGAGCTGAAGCAGCTGGACGGGACCGTCGTGAAGCTGTCGGATTATCGCGGAAAGACGGTATTTCTGAACTTTTGGGCAACCTGGTGCCCTCCCTGCCAAGCGGAAATCCCGTATTTGAAGGAGTTTCATTCCGCTAACGAAGCTTCCGGCGCCATCGTTCTTGGAATCAACGCGACGAGCACGGAGCTGAGCGTGCCGGTCGTTCAGGCTTGGACGAAGGAGTGGAAGCTGAGCTTCCCGGTGGCGCTTGACAGCTCGGGGGACGTGGGACGGACATACAAAGTGAACGCCTACCCGGCGACTTACGTGATCGACGCGAACGGAATCATCCGGGAGAAGCATCAAGGGCCGATGGATAAACAAATGCTGGACAACGCCAAACGAAATGCGGAATCTTTTAAGTAAGCGATTACTATAAAAGATCGTCTTATGGCCCTGATAAGAAATTGCGAATTGCAAGAGTTAGGAAGGACATGCTAACATAGGGCTATCTTAAGCTTATGACAATCATATGTGAGAAAAAAGTCGAAAAATTTATAATAAGGATGGGATATGAATGGCGCATACCAGTATAATTCTTCGTGTGGAGTTGAATCATGAGCAGGTAACCTTCGGGGACGTAGCGGCCGTCATCAGTCAGGCTGGCGGTGATATTACATCCATTGACGTCATTCGGCCCGGCAAAGACTCTTCCGTCCGCGACATCACGGTCGACGTAACGGAGGCGGCGGAGTCGCAGGTCGTGGAGGCGCTGAAAGAGCGCACAGGGATCAAGCTGATCAACGTTTCGGACCGGACCTTCCTCGTGCATCTGGGCGGTAAAATCGGGGTTCAACCGAGCATGCCGATCAAGAACCGGGATGACTTGTCCCGTGTATATACGCCTGGGGTAGCAAGAGTGTGTACGGCAATCCACGAAAACCCTCGCAAGGCCTATTCCCTGACGATCAAAAGAAACACCGTTGCCGTCGTAACCGACGGAACGGCGGTGCTCGGACTTGGGGATATCGGACCGCATGCGGCCGCTCCCGTCATGGAAGGGAAGGCGATGCTGTTCAAGCAGCTGGCCGGCGTGGACGCATTCCCGATTTGTCTCGACACGAAGGATACGGAGGAGATTATCCGTACCGTGAAGGCGATCTCGCCGATTTTCGGCGGAATTAACCTCGAGGATATCGGCTCGCCGCGTTGCTTCGAAATCGAAACCCGGTTGTCCGAGGAGCTCGACATTCCGGTATTCCACGATGACCAGCACGGGACGGCGGTTGTCGTCGTAGCAGGTCTTCTCAACGCCTTGAAGGTCGTCGGCAAGCGGATCGAAACGGTCCGGATCGTAGTCAACGGCATCGGTGCGGCCGGCGTATCCATTTGCAAAATGCTGCTGGCCGCGGGCGTAACCCGCCTTGTTCCGGTTGACCGGGATGGTGCGATCGTGAACGGAGGAACCTACCCGTATCCGATGTGGCAGTGGCTTGCGGAGCAGCCTCAGGTTGAGGGCGTCTCCGGCAGCCTGAAGGAGGTGCTCCCGGGAGCCGACGTCTTCATCGGCGTATCCCGCGGCGGTCTGCTGAACGCGGAGGATCTTCAGACGATGGCGCCGGACCGCATCGTATTTGCGATGGCGAATCCGAAGCCGGAGGTGGATCCGGAACAAGCGCTTCCGCATGTCCGGGTATTGGGTACCGGGCGAAGCGACTATCCGAACCAGATCAACAACGTGCTATGCTTCCCGGGAATCTTCCGGGGGGCGCTCGATTGCCGGGCCCGCCGCATTAATGAACCGATGAAGCTTGCTGCGGCCAGAGCGATCGCCTCCGTGGTTACGGAGAAGGAATTGAATGAGCAGTATATCATTCCGAGTATATTTAACGAGCAAGTCGTGACCAAGGTACGCCATGCGGTGATTGAAGCGGCTATCCTGACCGGGGTTGCCCGCCGGATTCCGCCGGATTTCCGTTAAGCGTCCCGAAGCTTATCATACAAGGGGCTGTACCAAAAGGGTCTAGCGGAATCAACTAGACCCAAAATTCCAATAAAGAAGCTTCCAAACCCACTGTCAAGGTGAGGATGGAAGCTTCTTTTCTGCTAACTCAGCAATCTATGTGGGGCATAAAAAATGTAAAATGACTTTTGAGATAGCCCCCCTTGTGCTTTCCTGCGCTTATGATTTGGATAAGCTGCCGTGATTCCATTCCGGAAGGTCGCGCCATGTCCGGCCTTCACCGTTGAATTGAGGCAGCCAAGGCGCAAGCGCCTCGAACATTTCGTCGCACATGCGCCATACCTCGTCGGTCGTGCAGACCGCGGCGGTCAGCGGATCATGCAGGACCGCCTGCTTCACGAGCGTGCGGTCTCCGGTAAGCGCCGCTTCGACGGCCATCTCTTGAACGCTGACACTTGTGCGGCAGGTCGCAGCGCAGGCCAGCGGAAGATCGCCGACGAACGTCGGCTGAATGCCGCTGCGGTCCACATAGCACGGGATCTCAATCGTACATCCGTCCGGAAGATTCGTAATGAGGCCGCGGTTCCCGATATTGAAATGGCCGCGGTACACCCTTCCCGTCTCAAGCGCCTCCAGGATGTAGGAGCCGTGCTCCTCCGAGCGTTCGCCGAGCCGGATGAACTCTTTTTCACCGCTCAGCCACTTCGGGTAGTTTTCCTTATATTCGTCGCCGCGGCTCAGGCAATGGTTCAAATAACCGCCGGTTTCCCCGCCGATCCATACCTTGTCATAGACCCATCGGGCCGTTTCTTCCTTGCCGCGCTTGCGGTACCAGGGCAAATATTCGCTCAAATGCCCGTTCGATTCGGTGGAGAAGTATCCGAAGCGGCGGAGCACATCGATGCGGCACGGTTCCTGCAGCGAGATCTCCGGGTGCCGCTCCATCGAAGGCAGGATCTCGGGGAGCAGATTGCGCCCTCGATGGGACACCTTGACGAACCAGGTTTGGTGGTTGATTCCCGACGCCGTATAGTCGATTTGCTCCTTGGGAAGGCCAAGCGCCTTCGCGATCAGCGAATGGCTGTGCTGTACGCCGTGGCAAAGCCCAATCGCGCGTACGCCCCCGGCCCGACGCAGAGCCCACGTGTTCATCGCCATCGGATTGGAGTAGTTGAGGAGCAGCGCGTCCGGAGCAAGCTCTCTCATATCGCGGGCAATATCCAGAAGCACAGGGATCGTCCGCAGGGCGAAGAAAACGCCTCCCGGTCCGAGCGTATCGCCTACGCATTGGTCAACGCCGTACTTCAGCGGAATTTCGATATCACGGCGGAACGCCTCCAGCCCGCCTACGCGAGCCGTACAGAAGACGTAGTCGGCTCCGGCGATCGCCTCCCGCTGATGAAGCGTAGCCCGAATCGACGCCGGCAGGCCGTTCGCTTCGATCATTTTGCGGCATAGGCCCGTCACCATCGTTAAATTTTCCTCATCGATGTCCATGAAACGAAATTGCGCATCCTGAAATTCAGGTACGGATAAAATGTCCATCATGAGCCTGCGGGTGAAGCCGATGCTTCCTGCACCGATCATGGCAATTTGAATCATCGTAATCCCTCCGATATATATCAAATATGTACCTTTCGCGATTGACATGTCAGCCGGTTCAGTTCCATAATAAGGCATATCCGCGAAGGGTTACAATGATAACATATTAGCGAAAGGATGCGACTATAGTGCTGTATCCTCACGAAGCATACGAACGGACCAGCTTCGGCTTTAAATATTTGAGCGCACCCAGCCAGCCACTGCGGCTGATCAGTATCGGCTGGGAGCATGTGAACTCTCCGTCGTACCGGTGGCATGGACTGCACAGGGGCGGCGGCTTCGCCATCTTCCAATACACGCTGAGCGGGCGGGGAATGTTTCGGGATGGTGAACGTACCTTTGCGCTGCCGAAGGAAACGGGATTCTTCACGGTGGTGCCGAGCGATCAGGAGTACTATTATCCGGAGGGAGGGGAGGGGTGGGAGTTTCTGTATGTGCTTGTGGCGGGTACGGATGCGCTGAACCATTGGACGGAGCTGACCCGTGCCTTCGGGCCGGTGCTGTCGCTGCAAGGGCATCAGGAGCCCGTGCGGCTGCTCAGCCAGCTTTACGCCGAGATCTGCCGGCAACCACAGCTCGATAAATACACGATATCCGCCAGACTTTACGAATGGCTGATGTCTCTGCACCGGCTGGCGGAAGGACGCGATATCGTTCGGGGAACGGAAGAGCTGCCCGATTCGATGCGGGCTGCCGTGAAGCTGATGAAGGGCCAGTATATGATGGATTTGTCGGTAGACGACTTGGCGGAGGCGGCCGGTCTGACGAAGTATCACTTCTGCCGGCAATTTCTGAAGAAGACGGGACTGAAGCCGAATCAGTATTTGCGCAAAATCCGCGTCGAGCAGGCGGCCTGGCTGCTCCGGCACACGGACAAAACCGTCGATGCCGTAGCGCGGGAAACAGGCTTCGGTTACACGAACTATTTCATCAAGGTGTTCCGTTCGTTCGTAGGAGCCACCCCGCAGGAATACCGGCTGGGCCAAAGAGGCGATCCGGTGTATTTCCTGCGGATTGAGCCTTGACTCGCGTGAAGCTAGGGCAGGAAGCCGGCCTGGCTGACGAAGATGGCGCCGTCGTCGTAATGCTGCCGCAGCTGCTCCAGCACGCGGCGGATGGCGTCCGGCGAATACCAGGCGCCGTAGCCTTCGGCGTCATGAATGCGGCGAATGCCGAGCCGTTCGGTGCGCCTGCCCAGGCTGCCGTCACCCAGGAAGAAGTCGTCGACGCATAGCCGGTGGACGCCCGTGGAAGCGAGCGTCGCGGCGAACCGATCACTGCACGGCAGCACGGGCGATACGGCTACCTGAGCCGGAATGCCGGCCTGCGCGAGCAGGCGCAGCGCTTGCAGCCGTCCGGGGATGGGCGGCGCTGCCGGTGTAAATGCTTTGCGGACGGGCTCCAGATCGGTCTCGACCGTCATGCTCACACGCACCCGTTCGCCAAGGCGCTGCAGCAGATCGATGTCCCGGGTCACCAGCGGACTGCGCGTCTGCACGAGCAGGAAGTCCGGCATCGTCTCCGACTCTGCCATGATCTCAAGAAGGGAGCGTGTCAGCCGGGTGCTGTACTCCGCAGGCTGGTACGGATCGGTGGAAGAGGACATGAACACCGTGACCGGGCCTTTGCGCTTCGCACGGCGGAGCTCTTTGGCGAGGAGGGGCGCGGCGTTTTGTTTGACGTCCACCCAGCTTCCCCAGGCGTCTTTGCGGAATTTGGCGACGGGCATCTCTCTAACGTAACAGTAACTGCAGGCGAAGGCACAGCCCGCATACGGATTCAGGGTATGGGTGTAGCCCGTCAAGTAACCGCTTGCCGGATTCAGCAGCCGGGAAGGGGGACGGTACTGGATGGCGACGGGGCCCATTCGTTCCTCGTTCATAAGCCGCCTCCTAAGGAATGAGAATGCGGACGGCATCTCCCTCCGAGATCCGGCCCTCGCGTTCCACCGAGCATACGATGCCGCGCTTTTTCTTCGCCGCCTTCACGAAGCGGGTGCTGAGCTCTTCCCGCCCCAGCGCTTCGGCGATCACTTCGCCGGGTCCGGTGCACGGCAGGTTCTCGCCTTCGCAAATGAGTCCCGTCCCATCGGGAAAAAGGAGACGAGCCCCCTGCGGCAGCTGCGTCAGTTCAGGGCGGCCGGAGAGCAGAACATTGGCGCCCAGCGATTCCGGCAGAATGTCTTCAATATCCAGCCCAAGAGCGGTCGCTCGGAGCTCCTCTGCGGAGACAAGGCTGAGCTGAAGCCGGTTGGCGATCAGTATTCCTCGGGTAAAACTTCTGCCGAGAGTCAGCGGGCCGCAGCAGCCCGTAATGACGGTCGCCCGGGATTCCGCCCAGCTCGACCTCAATCGAAGGTTCCCGGCGGGTGATGAAGGAGTCCAGCTCCCGCGCTGCCAGTACGGCCAAGACTTGAGCCTCCAGAGTTTGCATGGTATCACCCTTCCTTGTAAAAGAATAAACACCCGGCAGTAGGAGCCGATAGGCTAACCGTGCCGGGTGCTGCTATGCGATAGGTTCGGGGTCATCCCCCTGCTCCGAATCAGTCCGAATGATGGTTGGTCGGCATAACTTCGGGAGAGGTCAGCTTGTCGTAGAACTCAACCAGCTTATCCTTCTCGTCGCTTGCTCGCTGCGCCATGGCCGCGCGCGGATGCTCGTTCAGGACGCCGGCCACCATGTAAGGAATAACATAGCCCCATTCCCACTTCTGGCTCATCGGAATCATATGCTTCTCGATAATGTCGATCAACGGACGAAGGTCGTATTTAGGATTTTTCAAGTAGCTGACGATCAGCTCCGTCGGGCAGTTGCCCGCAGCGCGGCCCATGCCGTATACGGAGGAATCGAGGAACTGCACGCCTTTGTTCGCGCCCACGATCGTGTTGGCGAAGGCAAGCTGCATGTTGTTGTGCATATGGACGCCGAGCTTCTTATTCGGCAGCTGGCGCTGGAATTTCGAGATGAGGTAGTCGATGTCCTTCGGATCCATGCTGCCGTAGGAGTCTACGACATACACAACGTCTACCGGACACTTCGCAATTTCCTCGAACGCTTCGTTCAGGTCATTCTCCATCACGTGGGAGAGCGCCATGATATTGATCGAAGTCTCGTAGCCGTAGCCGTTGAATTTATTCACGAGGTCGATCGCTTTGTCTACATCCTTAATGTAGGTGGCCACGCGGATCAGGTCCAGTTGGCTTTGCTCGCGGGGCAGAATGTCCTTCTCGTCGACGCGGCCGATATCCACTAGAGCGGACAGCTTCGTTTCTTTCTTCTCCGAAATGACTTCCTTTAGGAAATCCTCGTTCAGGAAGCGCCAAGGACCGGCATCGGCGCCTTTAAGCAGCTTGGCGGAGTTTTTGTAGCCGATCTCCATATATTCTACGCCGGCTTCGCTCAGACCGTAATACATGTCCTTCACGAATTGGACGCTAAAGTCCCAATTATTGACTAATCCTCCGTCACGGATGGTACAGTCGAGAATACTGTGATTGTCTCTGGTCATGGTACAATTACTCCTCTCAAAAATGGGGCCGAACGACGCTTCGGTCGGGCATGCAATTGATCCGAAGCGGCCGGCAAGCTTTTCCGGCTTTCGGTACTTTTCGGCTTTTAAGCTTTCAAGCGATAAAGTATCTCTATTACTTTTCTAATATGTCATAACAATTTCCACTTGTCAATGATAACAAATTCCAGAGAGCTAGGCAAACGGAAAAGATACATTTTATAGCCTAAATTCACTTCATTCTGACACGGTATTCCATCGTTCTGCAGCAAGAAAGCCGATTTGCGTACATATCCCGCGGAAAGTTGATTTTTGCCGGAGCCGCTTTAAGTAGACAATGCTTTCGCCCGTTCCGCTTCAACCGGCAATCTTTTTTCTTCGCATGCTAAGAATCGATGAAAATTTCAATCAGACAGCACTATTCACTTGCTTTCAGCAAAAAAATCGCGTTGGCTATTTACAAAAAATACCTATTTTTCGCAAATACGAGCTTCTATAATAAAGTTATGATACAAAAAGTATCAATGCGATGCCAAGGAGGTGAAAGGCTATGGAAAAGAAACGGTACTCCAAGCCGGCAGTGCTTAAGCATGAGGGAATCCAATTTGAGACCGGTTTATCAAGCTGCATCAAAGTCGCCACGGTGGACAATACCCATCCTCCGGAAAAAGTTTGCCTTCGTCCCGACCATACTTGGGGCCCGCTGCCTAAATAGTCGGCTGCCCTAGAAAGGGCTTTAACAATGAAACGGCAAGAAACGAAGACCGTTATCTGGTTCTCTTAAGAATCAGAAGCGGTCTTTTTTTTAGTTGATTAAGAATATAAGTTTTTCGTAACTTATAGCTTCGCATCAACCTTGGTAAACGCGCTGGTCCTTATAAGACAAGGACAGCGTAGCCGTTTATCCTGGTTGCAAAAAAATACCGCCCTCGGATAGTACAAGGGCGGCTTGGCGTCGTTCATCCCGCGGGTTCAGGCTAGGGCGCTTTGATCAGCGTAAAAAGGGAACCGATGACCGGGAGCGGCTTCAAGAACCCGCTAGCGGCGTTCAGAATCCCGATAATCGTCAGAACCAGCACGCCCAGGTTGGCCAGCGGCACGAGCAGGAGCCCGAGCAGCGGGATCAGGCCGAGCACGATATTGGCTGCAATGGCGGCCAGCAGCAGGAGGAGTCCTTGATTGGCGTGGTACATGGCGAATCTGGAATTTTTGGCGGCCAGCAGCGGCAGGAAGAACAGGATGTAGGCCAGCACGGCGGCCCATTTGTTCGCTTGCACATCATCTGCCGTCGCTTTCGGCGGTTCGGCGCCGCTTTGGTTCGGCTCGTCGGCTTCCGGCCGTTCGGGCGGATAAGTGGACATGGGGCAGTACTCCCTTCTTTTTCTTGGAATGGGCGGGCAGGGACATCCTGCCGCTATCATCCTATGCCTCCCCGATCTCCGGTATGTCCCGCCGGAAGCGGAGGAATAGATTTCCTGGTGCCCGGGAAAGCTATAGCCGATCATTGCCAAAATTGATGTGACAAAGGAGGGCGTTTGCGATGAGCGGCGTACCGATTTTTTTTCAATTCGATTCCAGGCGAGCAGCCTTGCTGGCTCTGGATACGATGGAGGAGCTGGGCTACCGGGTAAGCCTGCATCCCGAGACCGAGCGGCCAACGCTCCATATCATGGTTGACCGGAACGACCTTACCTCGGCGCTCGAAATCGCTCAGGCGCATGGCGGAGAGCTGGCCGAAGGAATGGGTGCCGCGGATGAGCATGAGACGTACTCGATGGCTTACGACATGGAGAGCATGATCCCTATACCGGCGCATATCGTTAATGAGGACTGGGCGGACAGCGAGCTGGAACGGTCCGCTTCCGACTACGTGAATAAGTCCAGCGGCGCTTATAACGACGAGACGGGGAAGTTCGACCCTTCGGACGAAGATTACGACCGTTTCGACGCGGGCGTCCATTTATAGCCTAAGCACTGGGCAGCGGTTCACCCGCAAGGGTCGGGCCGCTGTTTCCGTTTGCCGGGGAGCGGGCGGTCCTTGGAGACTGCCTGTGTAACGAACCTGCGTAACGAATCGATTGCCGCTTGAAAGAATGGAGGGAAACCGTCGTGGAATCTTACGAGCACAAGCTGAAGCAGGGCGAGAGAGGGGCCTTGCTCAGTATCGGAGCCTACGTGATCCTGTCCTTGGTCAAAATCGGCACGGGCTACTTCACAAGATCGGAAGCGCTGACCGCCGACGGCATTAACAATACGACCGACATCGCAGTATCGATGGCCGTGCTGATCGGGCTGCGCATGGCGCGCAAGCCGCCGGACTCGGATCATCCGTACGGGCATATGCGCGCCGAGACGATCGCTTCGATGGTGGCTTCCTTCGTGATGGCAGTCGCCGGGCTGCAGGTGGTGCTTCAGGCAGCCCGCAGCTTTTGGGACAGGAGTGACGGCATACCCGATCTTTCCGCCGCTTGGGTGGCGTTGGGCTCTGCAGTCGTCATGGGCTTCGTCTATTGGTATAACCGGCGATTGGCGAAGCGGGTGGGCAGCCAGTCGCTGATGGCGGCGGCTTACGATAACCGGTCGGATGCCCTTGTCAGTTTAGGCGCAGCAGCAGGCATTCTGTGCTCGCGGCTCGGTCTTCCGATTCTCGACCCCGCGGCCGCCTTGGCGGTGGGTATCGTGATTTGCAAGACCGCCTGGGATATCTTCTCGGAGGCGACCCACGCGCTAACCGACGGGTTCGATGACGCGAAGCTGAAGGTGTTCCGTCAGACCGTTACGGACACGCCGGGGGTGAAGCGGATTCGCGATATCCGGGGGAGAGTCCATGGCAGCAGCGTGCTGCTCGATGTGGTCGTCGAGGTGAACGCAGAGCTGTCCGTCGGGCAGAGCCACGGGATCAGCGACGATATCGAGAAACGGATGCTGGACGAGCATCGGATCGAGAAGGTGCATGTCCATATCGAGCCGTACTTGGAGCAGGAGAGGTAGCGGCGACAACGGCTGATGAGAGGTCTCGGATGTCCGGCCGGGACTGTTCTTTTTGTCGTCCCGAAGGGGAGGAATGGGAGCGCTTTACATTTTTTAATGCAGGATTAAGGTTCTTGTAATGTTTAATTCACAGAAGGGGTTTATAATCATTACAAGTTCACAAATTAGACAAAAAAATACTTCGGGAGGAATGATAGATGAAGAACCTCAAAGCCATGTTGCAAGGATTTTTGTTTGCTTTTATCGCGATCGGTACCCTGCCTTATTTCTTGATCCAAAGCTTCCTGGATTTATAAACGGATGATACGGTTGAAGACGGGTTGATGGCCTCCGCATGCTGAAGCGCGGAGGCATATTTGTATGTAATGGGCGTGACCCCGGACCCAAGCGAAAGAGCCTTTCCGCGGAAAGGCTCAGATAGACGAGAAACCCGGATATGCAGAAAAATGCAAAAGGTAGTAGATGGGGTATTCCCCTGTAGGAGCGATAGCGCCCAGAAGTCTAGAGTGAGAGAGCCGCGCTCTTGCCGGCCGTATATCCCGAACTGAAGGCGGCCGTAATATTGTATCCCCCGGTATAACCGTGAACGTCCAACACCTCGCCGCAGAAGTAAAGTCCCTCCATGAGCTTCGACTGCATCGTCTTCGGATCGATCTCCTTCAAGTTCACCCCTCCGCCTGTCACGAAAGCCTCCTCGATCGAGAGCGTCCCGTTCACTTCCAGCGGAAAAGCCTTGATGAGCTTGGCAAGCTCCAGCCATTTTTGCTTGGGAATATGATCGTAGGTGACCGTCTCGTCCAATCCGGATGACTCCAGCAGAATCGAAATGAGCTTTTCCGGCACAAACCCCTTGAGCAAGTTCTTGACCGCCTTCCTGGATTCCGCCTTGGCGAGCTCGAGACTGTCCCTGTACACCTCGTCTGCGCTCCGGGTCGGCATCAAATCGATGGTCAGCAGCACGCTTTTCGCCTCGGAGGCCTGGAGCTGCTTCACGACAAACTGGCTGCAGCGCAGCGCAATCGGGCCGGAAATGCCGAAATGGGTGAAGATCATATCTCCCTCATGCGTGATCGTCTTCTTCCCTTTGGGACTCCAGACGGTCAGAGCCACGCTTCGCAGGGACAGCCCCTGCAGCTCCCGGCTTCGGATGAGAGGCGACTTGGACGTCAGCGGCACCTCGGTCGGGAACAGCTCTGTGATCGTATGTCCCGCTTTCTCCGCCCAGGCATACCCGTCGCCGATCGATCCGGTATGAGGGACGGATTTTCCGCCGCTGGCTACGATCACGCATCGGCCGGACATACGCTTCCCGCTCCTCAGCAGCACGCCCGCCGTACGGCCCCCCTCAAAAAGCACCGTTTCCACCGGGCTGTTCACCTTAATCTCTACGCCAAGCTCCCGCACCTTGTTCACAAGCGCATCCACAACCGTCTTCGCCTTATCCGATACGGGGAACATGCGGCCGTTATCCTCTTCCTTGAGACGGATGCCGAGGTCCTCGAAGAAACGGATAATGTCCTTATTGCCGAAATTCGAGAGCGCGCTGTATAAAAATCTCCCGTTCCCGGGGATATGCTTAATCAGCTCGTCCATTTCTTTGTTATTCGTCACATTGCATCGGCCGCCCCCCGAAATGCCGAGCTTTCTTCCCAGCTTATCGCCTTTATCGACAAGCAGCACTTTGGCACCATGCGCGCTGGCGGCAATGCTCGCCATCAGTCCTGCGGAGCCTCCGCCGACAACGATTACATCATATTTCATTCCTGATCCTCCCGCTTACCCGGACATGGGATGGCCCCATGGTTTTCGAGTCTATTGTAACCTTTTTCGCGAAGAAAGTCATAAGACAGCGTGCGACAGCAATTCTGAAAAATAGTTGCGATTCGCCCGCTCACTCCGACATTCTTTTTGGAGCGGATCATCTATACTAATTTCGTTGTCCCGGGCCGGGGCGAATTCTGGAAAATAAAGGAGAATGAAGAACGTATGCACGGGCTTATCACTTCCTACAAACTCAGTTTGAACGAAATGGAGGCTAGAATGAACCTGTTAGCAGAGAGGAATAGGGGCCTTCTGCAGAAATCGCAGGAGCATGCGGAAATGGTTCAACAAACGAGGGAAGCCGTTCACGAGAGCAAACGTCACATGATGGAACTAGGGCGGAAGCTTAATCATATCCGGATGCTCCAGCGGTACGGTCTCTAACCGGAGCGTTCCGACAAGAAATAAGGCTCCGAGCCGCCTCGGAGCCTTGTTTCCGTATAGATTAGGATGCCGTTTCCACCTGCGGTTGGGTCTTGCGCACAAGCACCCTGGAAATCCGCAGATCGTCCGTTTCTTCAATAATGAAATCGTATAAGTCCATGAAGGAGGCCAACTGGCCTTTCTTGGCCGGAATCTCGACCTGGGAATATATCCAGCCGCCGATCGTATCGTAATCCTGGCTTGGAATGTCGAGGCCGAACTGGTCGTTTACATCCTCGATCAGCACCTTGCCGTCGATGGAATAAGTCCATTCGTCCTTCTTCTCGATGCTCGGGCGTTCCTCGGTATCGAATTCGTCCTGAATTTCGCCGACGATTTCCTCGATGATGTCTTCGAGCGTGACCAGTCCGGAAGTACCGCCGTACTCGTCGATCAGCAGCGCCATCTGCACCTTCTTCTTCTGCATGAGCTTCAGCAGATTGCTGATAGGCATCGAATCGGGCACCTTCGTGATCGATCGGACAATGCTGCGGATATCCGGAGATTCGGATTTGGCTTTCAGCAGGTCCTTTATATGAACGAAGCCGATAATATTGTCTTTGTCAGGGTCGCAGACCGGATAACGCGTGCGCATTTCCTTCAGCGCCAGGTCCATGTTCTCCTCGAACGACAGGTTCGCGTACAAGCAGCCCATCTCCGTCCGGGGGATCATAATCTCCCTTGCGTTCGTCTCCGTAAATTCGAATATATTGTCAAAAAGCGTGAGCTCTGTGTTGTCGATGTACCCGCTTTTGTGGCTTTCCTGAACCAGCACGCGAATTTCGTCCTCCGTATGGGCCGATTCGTGCTCGTTCGCAGGCTCGATGCCTACGCGCCGGAGCATCCAGTTGGACAATCCGTTCAGCAGCCAGATGAAAGGAAACATGAGCTTGTAGAACACAAGCACCGGTGCGGCCGACCATAGCGTGATGGCCTCCGACTGCCGGATGGCATACGTCTTCGGGAACTGCTCCCCGAGCGTAATGTGGAATACCGTGATAACCGAGAACGCGATGATGAAGGAAATCGTATGAATCGCGACATCGTTCAAGCTGAACCAGCTTTTCAAGACCGGCATCAGCAGGGCCGAAACCGTCGGTTCGCCCACCCACCCGAGTCCGAGGGAAGCGAGCGTAATACCTAGCTGGCAGGCTGACAAATAAGCATTCAGGTTATTGGAAATTTTCTGCGCGAATCTTGCTTTTATGTTGCCGCTCTGGGCCAACGTATCGATCCGGGTGTTGCGTACCTTCACCATGGCGAACTCCGCCGATACGAAGAAGCCGTTCAACAGCACTAAAACCACAATCAAAACCACGTTAAACAATAAGGGTAACGGGTCACTACTCAATCATTCCCTATCCGCCGCGTCAGCGGCGATAGGTACACCTCCTTGGATGTTCAAATTCGGAAACAGCGCATGCTGTCCGTGCCATGATGTATATTTACCGAGAGAGAACATGTATTTTTATGATGATATACTTGCTATACATTATATCGTATATCGGAGAGGGCGCTCAATACGAGGGGGAACCTCTGAGCGGGACTCATGGGGGGCCAGAACCTCATTAAACGGGAAAATCGAGCTAATTTGTTACGACATGGAGCATATACGGCCTTTTTGGCTTTACTTTGACGCGGCGTGAAGCTTTATACTGAAAAAACGGTTTTGCTGAAGCAAAACCCCAAGATTGACGTGAAACCCGGATATGCAGAAAAAATGCAAAAGGGTAGTAGGTGGGGTATCCCTTGCAGGAGCGATAGCGTCCGCCTTTGTTATCGGAAAATGACCGCTGTATAGCGTATAAATTGAAATTTTTACGGGTAACAACAGCGGCCGGAAGGGGATACCCCACCGGAGTACCAAGGCAGATTTCTCTATTTCATGGGCTTCTCAATAGCCTGCGGTTTGCTAAAGCAAAACCTAAGATAATGCTTACGAAGCAGCTTTGCTACGCAAAGCTTGGAGGAGGGACCCCCCATAAAAATCAGCGAGCTATCGGCCCGGCTGGAGGTGCGCGATTATCTCGAGATGCAGCGTTCCGCCATGTTCGTCCGATGGATGGAGCTTCGGGAGACGCTGCTGCTGCTTGACGAGATGATCGCGCGGACTGCGGAGCAGCCGGCATCGGCCTCCCGCCGCTGGGTCGAGCTGGCGGACCGGTCGAGAGGTTTGAGCTCGCTTCGCGAAGCCTGGGTCGACCGCTGGAACTTCGATGCGCTGTCCGAACGGTGGGACCAGCCGGAGGGCGGCCGGACCATGCATCTGCCGTCCGCAGCCGAGCATGAGCGCGTGTTGGAGGCCGCCGCGGCGCGGTTGTCGCCGCAGCCCGGGGAAGCCGGGCTGGATGCCGGTACGGGTGACGGGGCATTCGCCGCGAAGCTCGCCCGTCCGGGCGTAGCGATGACGGGGATGGACCAGTCCCGGTCGATGCTTCGGCGCTGCCGCGAGCGCGTGCCGGGTATCGAGACCCGGTACGGGAATTTATTAGCCGTTCCTTGTCTGGACGGACGGTTTGATTTTATCGCTACCAGCTTTGCGCTTCATCATTTGACACCGGAGCAGCAGCCATTAGCCTTGGCCGAGCTGACCCGGGTGCTGAAGAGCCGCGGCCGGATCGCTCTTGTCGATTGGATGGACGGCGAAGGGACGGCCGAGGGCGAAGGGTACGCCACACGTAACGAGCCTGGCGAAGCTTTCCCCTCCGCGGAGGGGCTTTCGGCCTGGTTTCGCGCACAAGGCTTTGCCGCCGATTCGGAGCGGCTGACGGCAAGCGGCATCCATTTGGTACTTGCTTTCCGTTGATCCGCTGACGCATATCGATTGCTGTAAAATATTCCACGGCTTCCAACAACTTTACAGCGGCCTCATCCATTCCTCTAGCCATACTATCCATGGAATAGTTTCCATTGGCGAGAGGGGGAGGAAGAGCCTGAGGAAAGAAGCCTGGTTTGGTTTGGCGGGAGCCGGTTTGATCGGGATAGCGGTACTGCTCGGCATCGCAAAGTCGGGCGATCTGCAGCAGGCGGGGGGAGAGCCGTCCGCCGTCCTGCGGGAGGAGACGCTTCGAGAGCCGCAGGAAGGAAGCGGCTTGTATGCGCCGGGGGTGCTCAGCACGGCGGAGATGACGCAGGCCTACGGAGCGAAGCCGTATGATCGGGATATCGGCGTTCCGCGGGACGGGGGCGGGAAGACCGCCTATCTGACGTTTGACGACGGACCTTCCGCCAATACGGAAAAGATCCTGAACATACTGGAGAATGAGCATATCCACGGGACCTTTTTTGTTATCGGAAGAACAAGACCGGAATACCGGGGGATGTACCGGAGAATCGCCGCTGCCGGCCATGCTCTCGGGAATCACACCTTCAGCCACGACTACCGCCGGATTTACTCCTCCGTCCGGGCTTTCCGCGAGGATACGGAGGCTCTGGGACGATTCTTGCTCAAGGAAACGGGGGTAAAGCCGGATATTTTGCGGTTTCCGGGGGGCTCGAACAATGTGCCGAGCCGCAAAGCCGGCGGGCCTCGCATCATGTCTCAGATTACCCGCGAAATGTCGGGTCTTGGGTACCGGTATTTTGACTGGAACGTAAGCTCTACGGACGCGGCCGCCGCCGTTCCCCGGAAGTCCGATATCGTTGATGCGGTTCGGGCGAACAGCAGCGGGAAAAAGAACGCCATCGTGCTCATGCACGATCTGGACGGGAAAACGACGACCGTTGAGGCGCTGCCGGAGATCATCCGCTATTTCAAGCAGCAGGGCTACGCGTTTGCGACACTGAACCACTCGTCTTTTACCTTCCAGTTTTTGAAGCCGGGAGGTTGACTGAGCTTAGCTGCGGTAAAGCATACTAATAACAGCGAAAGGGGATGAGTTCCATGACAGTGCAAAAGAATGCGTCGAAAGAACAGGAGCTGCAAGCGGCTCAAAACAAAACGAAAACCGATGCGGACAGCGGGGTTCAGGATAAAAGGCTGAACGGGCCGAATCGTCCCTCGACTTAACAAGGACGGGAGATGCTGCGATGAGCGAGGATATACGGAACGATACCTATGACAAGGTTAGCACGGATATCGAATACAACCGCAATAACGATCCGGAGCTGGACCCTTTTGAAATCGAGTTTCGCCCGGAATTCCGTCAGGGCCGCGGGCCGAAGGAAGCCTTCGTCAATGAGCACGGCGTCCTGATCGGGGATCACATCTACGAATCGGACAATTCGCCTCTGAACCGTTGGAGCAAAGACACCGACCCGTCCGTCATGTCGGGAGACGAGTGGGTTCATCCTTATAAGGATGTGGGCTTCCAGACGTCGGAGAACCGCGATTTGTTTGAGCAGGCGATCCCTCCTAAGGGACATCCGTTTCAGCATCCCGATAAGGACGTAGCTTACAAAAGCTTCCGCGGGACTGAAACCGAGCAGGACGAAGAGGAACGCAAGGAATAAGGGGCTTCAAAAATTTTTAGGCGATGTCGCTTTGCTTTCACCCCTGGTCGATGTATAATAAACATAAATAAGTAGGTAACTTTATGTTGATAAGGAGTGAAGGCGAACATGACGTTTTCGTTTGATTCATATATGAAAGATATGGTGCAGCCGATGCGCGACGAATTGACGCGTATTGGGGTAGAAGAGCTTCGTACGCCCGAAGAGGTCGCCCAGGCGCTGGACAGCCAAGAGGGAACCACGTTAATCGTCGTGAACTCCGTTTGCGGCTGTGCCGCCGGCCAATGCCGTCCCGGCGTGGCCAAGGCGCTCCAGAACGCCGTGAAGCCGGACCGGCTCCTCACCGTGTTTGCGGGGCAGGACAAAGAAGCTACGGCCAAAGCGCGCGAATATTTCGCTCCGTACCCGCCTTCTTCTCCGTCCATCGCGTTGATGAAGAACGGCGAGTTGGTTCACTTCATTCAGCGTCACCAGATCGAAGACCGTTCGGCCGAAATGATCGCGAACGACCTGATCGGCGCTTTCGAGCAATACTGCAAATAAAGTCCGTTAAACTCCCGCCGGTGTGGCGGGAGTTTTTGTTTTTCCTTGCAGCCGCAGGTTTGGTATACTGGTAGAAAAATGAAGCGGCCGCGAGGCCTGACTTCTAACTTAAGATGGGAGCGTTGCGCTATGAGCCTGCAGCAGGAAATCATCGCTAAACTGGGCGTGAAGCCGGAGATTGATGTGGATGCGGAGATCCGCAAACGTGTGGACTTTTTAAAGGAATATGTGCTGAAAGCCGGAGTGGACGGACTGCTGATCGCCATCAGCGGCGGGATCGACAGCGCGGTGGCAACGGGCCTGTGCAAGAAAGCGACCGACGAACTGACGGAAGAGAAGGGACGCGAGTACAAAACCGTCGGCGTGTTCCAGCCCTATGGCGAGCAGGTCGATATCTCGGACAGCTATGCGGTGGCGGAGGCATTTCAGCTGAAATACCGGGTGGAGACGAACATTGAGGAGGCGGTGAACGAAATTGCCCTGGAAGCGGAATACGGGCTGAAGTCCATCGGCATCCATCGTCATCTCAGCCGCGGCGGCAAGGGCAACGTGAAAGCGAGAACGCGGATGGTGGTGCAGTATGCGCTGGCGTTTGAGCTCAATCTGCTTGTCGTCGGCACCGACCACGCTTCGGAGGCGATTACCGGCTTCTTCACCAAGTATGGCGACGGCGCCGTGGATATCACTCCGCTCAGCTCGTTGAACAAACGCCAGGTGCGCCAGCTGGCCAGCACGCTCGGCGTGCCGCAAAGCGTGCTCGACAAGGCGCCGACCGCAGGATTGTGGGAGGGCCAAACCGACGAGAACGAGCTCGGCATTACGTATGGCGACAACAGCGATTACCTGGAAGGCAAGCAAATTTCCGCTGAAGCCCAGGAGAAGCTGGAGAAGCAGTACCTGAAGACGGAGCACAAGCGGGCTTCGATTCCAGGGATATAAGAAGCAACCGCTGCGGTAGTGATTTGAGCACCGCATAGATGGCCGCCGGCACTACGCGCGCCTCTGTCCGCTGGGACGGAGCTTGCCGCGGGCGCCGGCGGCTTTTTGGCGATTGTGCCGGGGAGGGGCGGGCTTGCGGGGAGTTAGTGAACAACGGTTCACTAGTAAGGAACCTGGGGGCGCTATTTGCGGACTGAACGGGAGATGTGGGACTTTAGTGAACCTTAGGGTCATTTTGGCGCCCACAGATTCACTTGTATCGAACCTGGATTCATTACAGCCGATAAGTATGGTTATTGGCGGTTGATAGTGAACTTGGCTTCATTACAAGTGAACCTAAGTTCACTCAGATAACGAGAAGCCCGGATATGCATTACAAGTGAACATAAGTTCACTCAGATTGATAAGAAGCCCAGAAATGCAGTAAGTAGTAGGTGGGGTATCCTATGTAGAGCGATAGCGGAGCAATAAGTGCGGCAGAAGAGCGGCTCGTTCCCTTGATCTTACCGGCCGGATAAGCTACCATGGTCCCATAGACCAAGGGAACGTCACTGAACTACAGAAAGGACAAGGATCCGCCATGATCATCGGTATCGGCACCGATTTATTGGATATCGCCCGGGTTCAAGCGATATTGGGGCAAGCCGCCGGCGAGCGCTTCCTGCAGCGGGTGCTGACGCCCGGGGAGCGGGAGCTGGCGTTATCGCGCAAGGGGAGGCTGGCCGAATATACGGCCGGGCGGTTCGCAGCGAAAGAAGCGGTCGTGAAGGCGCTTGGCTGCGGAATCGGCAAAGAGGTCTCGTTCCAGGATATCGAGGTACTGCCGGACGCCAAAGGCAAGCCCATCGTAAGTATTGCCCCCGAGGCGCTGTGCCGCTTGTCGCTTCAGCCCCATACGTTTGCCGTCCATCTCAGCATCACGCACAGCGGGACGAGCGCGATGGCATATGCCATAGTGGAGTCAACCGAGGCGCAATAAGAAACCGCCCTGCCCACCTAGCGAATCAAGCTGGGGAACAGGACGGTTTCTTTAACGCTACAGAAAGTATAAGTTCGCTAAAGCATTAAAGCGGACTGCGACTTTCTGTACCATGAAAAACTACTTGCTTACGAAGCGGGTTTGCTGAGCAAACCGAAGGTCTGGCTACTTTGAAAGACTCCGATAAGGAGTTTTTCTTACTTCTTGCTTGCAAGCCAGGCAGCCAGCGCGTCGACATCCTCGGGCTTCAGCTTCGTGCCGAAGCCCGGCATGCCGTTGCCGCCGCTTGTAATCTGTTTGGCGATCTGGTCCTTGCTCATCCGTTCCCCGACCTTCTGAAGGTTGGTGGCCGGACCGACACGGCCTTCCAGCCCGCCGCCGTGGCAGGAAATGCAGCTCTGCTTATAAATCGCCTGCACCTGCTCCGATGCTCCGGCCATCGCATCGGCAGGGGCGGCCGTTCCCGCCTTGCCGCCGCCGAACGGCTCGGGGCTCTTGGCAGCGCCGCCGCAGGCCGAGAGCGACATCAGGGCGGCTAGACCGAGAAGCAGGGTCAAGCTTCTTCGTGTGCGTGTCATGTCCTCATCTCTCCCCTATATCCTAGAATGATCAGGCAAGCCGCTCCGATCAGACTGAGGCCGCCGAAGCCGTCCAGTACGATGGTGGCATAGCCCAAATACCAATACCCTACCGTTGCGGTCAGCATCAGCATCCATAGGCCCAGCAGCAGGAGCGGCCTGCACAGGCGGGCGCCGGCGATGATGTAACCCAGCGCGAGCGCGATGCCCTTCAGCAAGGGCAGCACATGCCAGTCCAGCATCTGCACATAGAGCAGCACAGCGAGCAGGGCGGCCGCGCCCAGGAAGGGAGCCCCTGCACGGGACGAGAGCGGAGCAGCTTCCGGCCTTGGCCGGCGGCGGGAACGGGTTGCTTCAAACGCCAGTGCCGCGACGGATAGCGCAATCGCCGCAGCCAGCGTAAGCGGCTGGTAGCCCTCGACCTCCCGCCACTGGCCCCAGAAGCCGAGCACGGACGAAGCAAGCCACTGCCCGCCCCAAATGAACAGGAACGGGACATAAGGCCGGGCGGAAGCCCAAGCTTCCCCAAGGCTGCCGGAGCCCAGCCGGCCGGTCTTCATGTCGTGTTCCGACCTTTGCCTTTCCATCATTGCTTCACCTCTTCAAAAAGCGCCGTACTTCTTGCAACTCTTTCGTAGAGTACACTTTTCGCGAAGTGAAGTCAAACCCGGCGGAGCCGCTCATTGAATCGGCGTGAAGCGGTGTTTCTTGGCGTATTCCCGGGGGGAGACGCCGGTGACCTTTTTGAAAATTCGGCTGAAATAAAACTCGTCCGTATACCCGACGCTGCCGGCGATCGACTTAAGGCGGTAATCCGACAACACGAGCAGTTCCTTCGCCCGGTCTACCCTCAGGTGAGTCAAGTAATCGATCGGACTGTAGCCGATATATTTCTTGAACAGCCGCGAGTAGTGGCTGACGCTCAGACCCGCCATTTGGGCAAGGCCTTCGAGTGTAAGCGGTTCCTGATAATGGCCGATCATGTAATCCTGCGTTTGTTCGATCGTTGCGGTCGTATCGCCGGCGGCCCGCTGCGCGCGGAAGTCCGTCACCAGGGTGAGCAGCAGCTCCTGCAGCAGGATTTTACGCCGCATGGCGGTCATATGGCCTCTGCGCTTCCACAGCATGTCGAGCTGCTCGAACAGGTAGATGAGCTGAGGCGTATTTGTTACCGTATACATTCCTTCCAGCGGGAAGCGGGATTCCTCGGCGCTGTTTACAATCCACTGTTCCTTCTCTTCGTAACATTCCGTATAATGAAAGCGGAGGAAGTAGTATTCAAGCGGCTGCTCGGGGTCGGTGGTCCGTTCGACGACCATGCCTGGGGCGAAGCAGAACAGCTTCCCCGGCTCAGCCGGATAAAGCGTACCCCCGATAGTGAAGGTACCCCGGCCTTTGATGACAAGCCACAGCGAGTAATATTTGATGGCGCGCGCTTTTTGATGCCAATCCGGCGCGCATTTCTGGTGGCCTACCAGCAGGATGGACAAGACCAGCCGGTTCAGGCGTGAAGCCATCTCACCCGGTGTCAGCATAGGGCACCTCTCTTTTATCAGTAGTTACAAATCCGTTGCCCTCATTATACTCCGAACACGTGTGCATTGAGAAGAAGAGAAGGAGAAATTGCAAGCGATGACCATAGACCGACTGACGGAACAAAAATCGTACTTTTCCGCGGAGCTCCTCGCCTGGTACCGCAGGCACAAGCGGGATCTGCCTTGGCGAAGGAACCGCAACCCGTATCATATCTGGGTGTCCGAGATCATGCTCCAGCAAACGCGGGTGGACACGGTGATCCCTTACTTTCACCGGTTCATCGAGAAATTCCCGACGACCGAAGCGCTCGCCGAGGCTCCGGAGGAGGAAGTACTGAAGGCCTGGGAAGGGCTTGGCTATTATTCCCGCGCCCGCAATCTGCAGACCGCCGTACGCGAGGTGCACGAGCGGTACGGCGGCGTCGTGCCTTCCACGAAGGAGGAGGTATTCTCGCTGCGCGGCGTAGGCCCCTATACGGCGGGGGCGATTCTCAGCATCGCCTATAACCAGCCTGAGCCCGCAGTCGACGGCAACGTCATGCGCGTGCTGTCCCGCTATTTCCTCATAGAGGAAGATATCATGAAGGGAAGCACGCGGGTGACGATGGAAAAGCTGGCGCAGGAGCTCATACCGGAAGGGGCGGCAGGCGATTTCAACCAAGGGCTGATGGAGCTCGGCGCGCTCGTCTGTACGCCTAAATCGCCGAACTGCCTCACCTGTCCGGTGATGGCGCACTGCGCCGGACGAGCTGCCGGCATGGAGGAAGCTCTGCCGGTGAAGAAGAAGGCGAAGCCGCCGCGCCCGGAGCGCCGCGTCGTCTCGCTCATCCTCGGCGACGGCCCGAACGCGGGCCGCATCCTCGTGCGCCAGCGGCCGGCCGAGGGGCTGCTCGCGCGGCTTTGGGAGCTTCCGCATACGGAAGCTCCCAAAGCCGGCGAGAACGCCCCGGAGGCGCCCTTGGCCGCTGCGGCTGCGCACGAGGCGCTCGCCGCGGCGCTCGCGGCCGACGGGCTCGGGCTTGGCCCGGCCGCGTGGCTGATGCACGCGGAGCATACGTTCAGCCATATCCGCTGGGATATGGAGGTGTACGTATGCAGGCCCGAGCCTTCGCCGCTCGGCGCCGACGTGCCGCCGCTGCTGCCATCGCACTACCGCTGGATCCGCCGCGAGGACATGGACCAGCTCGCTTTCCCGAACGTGTTCCTGCGTATATTGGATACCTATTTTGAAAGCTGAACCGAAGCCGCTCGCCCTATTCAAGGCGAGGGATCGGCGATTTTCTTTCCGTGGAACAATGGCAAAAAAAAGGCTCTGTTCGCATGTTTGCGAGAGGGCCGTTTTTTGTTTTTCTCTGGATTGCTCGGAATAGCTGGGCAACTTACTGAAAAAGGGGCCCGTGTTGTGCCAGTCACTCAACTTTTACGTACGAAAAATCAGTTGATCTTACTGAATTTTTCCTCTTTTATGAAATCCGCGTTTTGTTAAGGAGCCCATATAACACTTAGTTTCTTTTGATCTTTCATAAAAACTTATTGTTTTTAAGGAAGTTAGTCTCTATCTCTTTCTTTAAACCAACCCGCATTATTTTTTTGGTTATTTTGATGCAGGGACATATTCTGAAACTGACACTACTGTTGGTCCAGCTACTGGAAGTACGCATACTTACAAAGTGCAACTTGAAAATGGATATTGGGTAGGTTATGAGGATACTGCACAAATAGGCTCAACTGCTGTAACCATCAATGCAAATCATCTTGAATATTATAAGGTAATTTCAAGTCTTGGCGTACCATATATAGGTACAGCCAATGACAAATTGAAAATGTTTAATGTCCAAAGCAATCATTAGGTGGGGTTTGGCACCTACCTTCATTGACGCCACTTAGCGAAACTGGCAGTTCATTAGATTTCTCAAGTGGGTCAAGTGGGTATTGGTACTCGTGGAATAGCTAATGTTGCGCTATTAATAAAATAGGAGTGATTAGAGTTGAAAAAGAAACTAAATATTTTAATTATGACTATGGCGATTGTTTCCATTTGTTCAATCGGTGTTGCGATGGCCCAACCTAACATCTCTGAGAGTACAGTTCAAACTTCTCACGATATCTCAAGACTAGCTAAAGAAGGAGTAAAGCTAAAAAAAACCATTGATAATCCAACAATAACACAGGCGCAAGCTATTGATTTAGCATCAAAATACGCTCAGGGTTATGCTCAAGAAGCAAAACAAATAATTGCTGAATATCATTTATTGAGTAACGATAAACTTACATTGTTCTCAGATTCAGCAAAAGAGAAAAATCCTAAACTAAAAATAGACGGGAAACTAAATGATACCCCAGTGTATATTGTAACTTTTAAAGGTATCACAAAAAAAGGACATGTTTCATCTATCAAACAGAAAGTACCCGTTAATCATGAATATAATCTTGTTATTGATGCAAATTCAGGTGAAGTTTTATATGGTTTTTCATATAGATAAGTCAATTTTGAGAAAATGCACACTTTTAGAGAGCACTGCAAAACGAACCCAGTACCTCAATGGTACTGGGTTCGTTGTATATTTTCCGGTCTAATACTTTATTTTCAGACTAAAGGTTTATTTTCATTGAACAATGATCGCTTGAAGATCCGCCGCGGTGACATTTGTAATCAACATGCAATCTGATTTTCATGTGGCATTAATGAATCGCGCTTATAATAAATCTCGACCCCCTTTTTAATATATAAATTAAGACCCACATCCCGTTGATGTGGGTCTCTTTCTGCGATCAGAGAGGTAAAGTAACATACCGTAACATAGTGTAACACTATGTTACTCTAAGTTACTTTAAGTTACTTTAAGTTACTTTAAGTTACTTTAAGTTACTTTAAGTTACTTTAAGTTACTTTAAGTTACTTTAAGGCAAGGGACTTCCTCATCAAGCCGACGGCCTCGGCCCGGGTGCTGGAGTCGATTAACTATGTACTTGGGCTGAAGGGGTCGGTGAAGTCCGGCTGACGCCCACCGGCTTAGATCATCGCCCGCAGGGCGTCGATATTCCGTACGAGGATCTGCTTCTTGTCGATCGAAAGAATATGCTCCTCCTGGAGCTCCTGCAGCACTTTGGTGACGGACTCGCGAACGGTTCCGATCATATTGGCCAGCTGCTGGTGGGTAAGCTTCACATCCACGAGAGTCCCGTTCGGCTTCCTCACGCCATGCTCGTCCGCCAGACGCACAATCGTCTTCACCGCACGGGAGCGTACATCCAGAAACGTCAGATCGTAGATTTGCTCGTTGGCCCGGCGCAAACGCTCCGCAGTTACCTCCAGCAGACGAAGGCACAGCTTGGGGGAGCGCTCCATAAACTGCTGGAATTCGGCCCGGACGAGCGTATAAGCGGAAGTCGCTTCGAGCGTTTCGGCTGTTGCCGAACGCGGGTTGCCCTTGTGAAGCATCGCCATTTCCCCGAAATAATCGCCCTCCCGGAAGAGAGAGAGGATGATCTCCTTCGAATTATCGATGCGGTAAATCTTGACGACGCCGGACTGGATGAGAAAAAATTCGTCTCCGGCGTCCCCTTCGAAGAACAGGATCGTGCCTTTTTTATATTTGCGCTCTACAAATAGAGGCGAGATCGTCTCCAGCTCCGCAGCCGTTAAATCTTGAAACAGCGGAACCTGCTGCAGGAGGGGGATCAATTTGCTCATTAAGTTTCACCTTTTCGGGACAGGTCTGGTTGCTTTTATTATAGCGCTCATCCTACGAATGTACCAGAGCCTCTTCGCCGACGCGATGAATCATAATATGAAGATGGCGGGATAGATCGATTTCGTACGGCGTACAGAGATCTTCCCCTTTCGGGTTCGTCAGTACGCGGACGACGGGACGATGGCGGGCCAGGTTGATTTTGCAGACGATGCCGGTTTCTCCCGTGCTTAGCCGGACGCTGACGCCCAGGGGGTAAATGGCGACACGGTTGCGGAAATATTCCACTTGGGCTTTCGGGTAATGCGTACCCGCCGAGGTAAACAGCAGCTCGAGCGCATGGTCCGGAGAGATGGCGGGCCGGTAAGGCCTCGGGTTGGTCATGGCGTCGTAGGCATCCAGCATGCCCACCCACAGGGCGAAAGGGTGAATGTCCGGGCCGGTCAATGCGTCCGGATAGCCGGTACCGTCGATCTTCTCATGGTGCTGGAGCGCGCAAAAAGCGGAGAGCGGCGGGACGCCGGGCAAATCCTTCAGCAGCCGATAGCCGAATTCCGTATGCTTCTGAATTTCCGCGTATTCGAGCGGAGAGAGGGCGGAAGCCTTTTGCAGCAGCGCCGGGGAGATTTGCGTATTGCCGATATCGTGCAGCAGCGCGCCCATGGAGAAGGCGACGGTGTTCTCCTCGTCGTAATGCTCCAGCATGGCGATGCGTGCGGCGTAGACGCAGACGTTCAGCGCGTTGTGGAAGAAATGCTCCACCATCGTAAAATGCCGCCGGTTCGAGTGGAGCAGCATGACCGTGTCCTCATCGGGAGAGTACCGGTCGTTCAAATCCTCCATGATGAGCTGAATGGAGCGCTCGGCCGTCGCAGAGAAGCGCTTCCGGTCCGCCGGTGTCGCCAGTCCGCCCCGCTGCAGCTGCTGGAAGAGGCCGATCAGATTCGTGCGGACGAAGCGAAGCGTCTCGTCGCGAAGAGGCTCGTGGGTCACGATATCTTCGGTTCGCGGGTCCACGACATAAAGCTGGTGGTACCCAAGCTGCCGGAGCTTATGAATGAGTCCTTGCGTCAGCTCCATGCCGTCGCCCAGCAAAGTTTTGCCTTCGTCGGAAACAATCGCTTTTCCAAGCCTCATGCCTGGACGTACGGAGGGGATGGGGAGTAGTCTCATAGACCTGGTTCTCCTTCTGGGAATGATAGGAATTAAGGTGCGGGGTGCATCGTTCTTTAGACTTAATTTGTTATGATTATTATTCCATAAAATCCCTAAACATTCTGTAACCTGCGTAACAATAACGGTAAAAATGTTGAGAGCAGGTGGCTGATAGGAGCCTAGGAATCCAGGATAAACGGCTACGCCGTCCTTGTCTTACAAGGACCAGCGCGTTTATCAAGGTTGATGCGAAGCTGTAAGTTGTGAAAACTTATAAATTCTTATCAACGCAAAAAAAACCGGTGAAGCGAGGGCTTCACCGGTCGTTAGCAATTATTCTTACTTTGCGGCAGCTTCGTAGCGCTTGCCGACTTCTTCCCAGTTCACAACGTTCCAGAACGCTGCGATGTAGTCAGGGCGTTTGTTTTGGTATTTCAGGTAGTAGGCATGCTCCCATACGTCCAGTCCGAGGATCGGCGTTTCGCCTTCCATAATCGGGCTGTCCTGGTTAGGCAGGCTGTACACTTTCAGCTTGCCGTCTTTGGATACGGCGAGGAAGGCCCAGCCGGAGCCGAAACGGGTCGTTGCCGCTTTGGCGAAATCTTCTTTGAATTTATCGAAGCCGCCGAGTTCGCTGTTGATCGCGTCAGCCAGCTTGCCGGACGGAGTGCCGCCGCCGTTAGGGCCGATCGTTTCCCAGAACAGGGAGTGGTTGGCATGGCCGCCGCCGTTGTTGCGGACTGCGGTTTGGATGCTTTCCGGAAGGCTTTTCAGATCGGAGATCAATTCTTCAACGCTTTTGGATTGGAGGTCGGCATGCGCCTCAAGAGCCGCGTTGAGGTTCGTGACGTAAGTATTGTGGTGACGATCGTGGTGAATCATCATCGTCATTTCGTCGATGTGAGGCTCAAGTGCGTTGTTGGCGTAAGGAAGAGCTGGTAATTGATGTGCCATGGTTTCTTAAATACCTCCCAAAATGTAATATGTATTTCAATTCAATTATCGCCGATTTTCTATATAAAATCAACAAGTATGTATACTAAGTCACCCAGGGCCGGCGAAAGCCTCGGTAACCCGGACTGCCGTCTATTTCTCCCGGCTCACGAGCTCGTCGATAATCTGGTTCAGCATCGCCGTTCCCTGCGCATTCAGCCAGGGCGAGAGGTCGCTCATTACGCGCTGGTGGTAATGAAGCTCCTCCGAGGTCCACTCGGGCGTCTTTAGATCGTTCAGCTGTTGCATGCGTCTGATTTGGCTGCTCATGGTTGAATGATCCTCCTTTCCCTGTAATCATTACCGGAATATGGTTTCACAAGGCGCCGTCTTTTATGCAAGCCGAAAATCATCCAAGGAAAAGAGGATGTTTCGAAAACGAACCGCATAGAATGGAAACAGGTAAGAAACGAAGCAATCGCGTGCGAGAATGAGCATAGAGAATGAAAACGCTTAAAATAAAGCGTTTTCAGAAGGAATTCAAAAAAAATTGAAGAATTCTAAACTTTTTTTGAAGATTAAGCAGGATTTTTCCGAGAATTGTCGTATTTATATATTAACCAAACCATGTTGCGGGGGAATTCATCATGCTAGTCGGTTCTTATCAGGTTCGTTCCTTTCAACTGTCAGATTATGTTTCTGTCACCGACTGTTTTCAGAGCGTGCTCTCGGATGAATGCTACGAAGAAACGATGGCTGCCTTCGCCAGACAGCTGTCCTGGGACAGCGAGCTTGTCCTTGTCGCGGCGGAAGAGGGCGAGATCGTAGGCGTTATTGTCGGAACGATCGACAACGACAACGGGTATTACTACCGCATCGCGGTTGAACAAGAGCATCAGCGCCGGGGGATCGGTCAAGCTCTGATCGAGTCGCTCCGCCAGCGGTTCCTGCAGCGCAAGGTACGCCGCATCATGGTTACCGTGGATGTCCATAATGAAGTGGTGCTGCCGGTTTACGAGAAGGCCGGGTATCACGACACGGATTTTTCCCGCACGCCGCATCGGCTCAGCATTGTGAACGGATAAATAAGATTAATTTCAAGCAATCATTCCATATGGCATAACTTCGACGCTGCGGCTTCGGGTTATGCTTTTTTTGTATCCATGGGAGCGGACAACCCTTGAAAGCGGTGCAACATAAGTTTATTCTAGAATGAAGAAGAACTTCGGCGTTCTTACCTTAATTATGCTTATCCTAAATCCGCTGTAGAAAGGTATGGACGTCATGGCGAATTTTACTCCTTTTATTATAAAGAGCTTCAAACATGACGGTCATCTGCATCGGATGTGGCTGGAGAATTGGCTTGTACCGGAAGAGGCCCTTCACGAAACGCATCGCTCGGATCAAACGATGGTGTTCATCAACAGCCAGACGAAGATCGTGGAAGCGGACGGCAAGGAATGGGTTAGCCGCGTACCGGGGGTATCGTTCTTTATCCCCAAGATATGGTTTAATGTCGTGGCGCTGATCGAAGAGCACGGCGTCCGCTATTACTGCAACGTGGCATCGCCGCCTTACGTTTCGGGACGGGTCGTTACTTATATCGATTACGATCTGGATGTGATCCGTATGCCGGACGGGGACGTGCACGTCGTGGATCAAGAGGAATATGAGCGTCATAAGATCAGCTACCACTATTCTCCGGTAGTGGATGCGAAGGTGAAGCAAGGGATGCAGGAAGTGCTTGATCGCGTTCGCGGCGGCAAGCCGCCGTTTCATGACGAGGCGGTGTACGCCTACTATAAACTGTGGGAGCAGTGGAGAGCTGGCGGATCGGAGGAATAAGATGGACAGCATGTCCCCGAAGAAAGCAAACCGGGAGCTTCTGGACCCGCCCTTACGGGGGGAAACCGAATCAAGCCTGCTGCATGAGGCGCTGGATTGGTTCAAGTCGATCATCTTTGCGGTGGTTGTCGTTTTTCTGCTCCATCATTTTATATTCCACCTCTCCACCGTGAAAGGAACTTCCATGCAGCCGACGCTGGAAGATGGAGAATGGCTCTTTATTAATAAAATCGTACGCATTACCGGCTCCGTTCAGCGCGGAGAGGTCGTTGTCATTCAAGAACCGACAGGCACCGATAAGGCTCACCCGTTTCTGGTGAAGCGCGTCGTGGCCGTCGCCGGAGACGAAATCTCGGTCCGCTCCGGCAAGCTCTACGTCAACGGGGAAGAGGTCAAGGAAACCTATACCGACGCGGTCATTGAGGACGGACGGTTCGAGCCCTACACCGTCGCGAAGGGGCAGATTTTCGTGATGGGGGATAACCGCCACCGGAATGCCAGCTATGACAGCCGGTCCTTCGGCTCCGTACCGCTCACCGACATCGAGGGTAAGGCGCAGTGGATCGTATGGCCGCTGGGCAAATGGAGAAGCTTGTAAGGAATCGGAGTCAGCCCGAAGGGAGGGAATGGACAGCATGAACGTTAGCGACGGGCAGTGGCTTCGTCTTCGGGAAGAGCTGAGAGAAGCGGCGCCGGAGCTTGGGATCGACAAGATCGGCTTCGCCTCTGCAGACCCGTTCACCGAGCTGAAGGGGATTCTGCTGAAGCATCGGGAGAAAGGGTTCGAATCCGGCTTCGAGGAGCGGGATATCGAGAAGCGGGTGAATCCGGCGCTGTCGCTGGAGGAACCGCAATCGATCATCTCCATCGCCGTGGCCTATCCGTCCAAGCTGAAGGATCCGCCGCGCTCCGAGCCCGGCGCTTATAGAGGGATGCTGTCTCGCTCGGCCTGGGGCACGGATTATCATCACGTGCTGCGCAGCCGGCTTGAACGGCTCGAAGCCTGGATCCAGGAGCGGGTGCCGGAGGCCCGGATGCAGAGTATGGTCGATACCGGGGCCCTCGTCGACCGGGCGGTGGCGGAGCGTGCGGGCATCGGCTACGTCGGCAGCAACTGTGCAGTCATAACGCCGGAGTTCGGCTCATGGGTGTATCTCGGGGAGATGATTACGAATATTCCGTTCCCGCCCGACCAGCCGATCACGGACAGCTGCGGCGATTGCACGATCTGCATCGACGCGTGCCCTACCGGGGCGCTGGTCGGTCCGGGGCAGCTGAATGCGCAGCGGTGCGTCTCGTTCCTGACGCAGACGAAGGGGATCATCGAGGATGACGAGCTGAAGCGCAAGATCGGCAACCGGCTGTACGGATGCGATACGTGCCAGATCGTATGCCCGAAGAACAAGGGCATCCACTTCGATCGTCATCCGGAGCTGGCGCCCGATCCGGAGCAGGTCAAGCCGCTGCTGAAGCCGCTGCTGTCGATGTCGAACCGCGAATTCAAGGAGCGGTTCGGCACGAGCGCCGCGGCTTGGCGTGGCAAGAAGCCGATCCAGCGCAACGCGATTCTGGCGCTGGGCAATTTCCGGGACGCGAGCAGCGTACCGCAGCTGCTGGAGCTGCTGCGGGCGGACGAGCGTCCCGAGATCCGGGCGACGGCCGCCTGGGCGCTCGGCCGGATCGGGGGCGAGGCCGTGCCGGAGGCGCTTGCGGCGGCGGTCGCCAAGGAGACGGACGTCGCCGCCCGGCGAGAGATCGAGAAGGCGCAGGCGGCTGTAGCAGGTGAGGGGACAGGTGAAGCGGAGGCATGAGCATACGGTATGACGAACTGGCTACGCCGATCGGCGCTTTGGTCCTGGCTTCCAGCGGCTCGAAGCCCGGTCAGGGACTGTGCCATATCGAGTTTGGCGGCTTTAAGGAAACGTCGGACCGCCTGACGGCTTGGTCCGAGCGTTGGTACGGCACGCGGGAGTGGCTCCGCGATCCGCAGCCGCTCGCCGCTGCGGCGGAGCAGCTGACGGCTTATTTTGCGGGCAGCCTTGACCGCTTCGACCTGGCGCTTGACCTGCAGGGCACCCCGTTCCAGCGCAAGGTATGGACGGCGTTGCTCGAGGTCCCGTTCGGGGAAGCTTGCTCCTATAAGGATATCGGCATCCGCATCGGTTCGCCGAAGGCGGTCCGCGCCATCGGCGGTGCGAACAACCGGAATCCGGTTCCGATTATCGTTCCGTGCCACCGTGTGATCGGGGCGGACGGCTCCATGGTGGGATACGGCGGCGGACTTTCCATCAAAACATTTTTGTTGCAGCATGAGGGCTTTCCATTGAAGGGGCGAATCTGAATGAGATATATTCATGTAGACAATGTGGAGCCGGGACAGTTTCTCGGACGGACGATATTTTCGGCAAACGGCGCGGTGCTGTTGTCCGAAGGCGTTCAGCTGACGGTATTCATGATCACGACCTTGCGCCGGATCGGCGTGACGATGGTCTATATCAAGGATGAGCTCTTCGAGGATGTCGAGATTGTCGATATCGTATCCGAGGAGACGAAGCGGGCCGTCATGCAGCGCATGGGGGAGACGTATGAATCGATCCGCTCGGGCAAGGAAATTAATACAAAGCAGCTCAACCTTAGCGTGGATCATCTGCTTGAGGAGATTCTGAAAAATAAAGAAGTGCTTATGCAATTATCCGATATTCGTTCGCAAGATAATGAAAAGTACGTGCATTCCTTGAATGTATGCATGATGTCGGTTTTGATCGGCATACATATGGGGCTATCGTCCAATCAGCTCCGGGAGCTCGCTACCGGCGCGCTGCTTCATGATGTCGGCAAGCTGGAGCTCGTTACCGACGATGAAAGCCCGGATCCGAAGAAGCATCACACCTGGCGCGGCTTCGAAGTGCTCAAGCAGAAGCGGGAGCTCAGCCTGCTGATTGCCCACGTCGCGTTTCAGCACCATGAAACGATGGACGGGCAGGGCGTTCCCCGCGCCTTAAACGGGGAGGAAATCCATCTTTACGCCAAAATCGTCGCCGTTGCGAACACGTATGACAATTTGCTGTTCGATGCGGCTACGGGCAAACGGATGCTGCCGCATGAAGCGTGCGAGCATATGATGGTACTGGCCGGCGGCAAGCTCGACCGGGAAGTGGTCATTCAATTCCTTCGTACCGTCTCCATTTATCCGACCGGCACCTCGGTCAAGCTCTCCACGCGGGAGACCGGCGTGGTCGTCGGCCAGCATCGGGGCTTGCCGGGACGGCCCGTGGTGCGAGTGGTCCGGAACGGCGACTCGAACGATTTTGAAGTCAAGGAAGTGGACCTGGCCAAGCAGACGACCGTATTCATCGACAGCGTCCTGCAGTAGCTTGCGTTCAGGGGGACAGGTGTTTGTAACTGGCGGGCTAACATGCTATGATGTGAGGTAATGGCAAATTCAAAGATCATGATCGGGTAGAGGTGAATTAGCGGATGTGGGGTTATGTGATCGCCGCTGCAGTCGCTCTGATCGTCGGGGGCGTCGGCGGTTTTTTTGCCGGAGTTACTTATTTGCGCAAGCAGATGGAGAAGATGCAGAACAATCCGGAGATGCTGCAGCAAATGGCTAAACAGATGGGCTATAACCTGAACAAGCAGCAAATGCAGAAGATGCAGCAAATGATGAAAAAACAGAAATTCCGTCCGTAAGCCCGGAAGCTCGGGCTTTTTGTATCGAGGATCAACAGGCCTCTTGTATGCTGACAGAGGAGGCTGATGTCATCTCGAACCCGTTTGCGATGGATGCGGACGAAGGAGGAGGCTAGAGCTATGCCGGCTAAGGAGTATCGGAACAGTAAGGTAGCCGATCATCGCGAGGAAATCGAGCATCATGTGCGGGAAATTCTGCGTCTGATCGGCGAGAATGTGGACCGGGAGGGACTGCTGGACACCCCGGCCCGGGTAACGCGGATGTATGAGGAAATTTTCGCCGGTTATGAGGCGGACGTGAAGGATATTCTTGGCGTAGCGTTCGATGAAAAGCACGAGGAGCTTGTGATCGTGAAGGACATCGTCTACTACAGCCAATGTGAGCATCATATGGCGCCTTTCTTCGGCAAAATCCACATCGGATATATTCCGAGCGGCAAAATTGCCGGACTCAGCAAGTTCGCCCGCCTCGTAGAGGCGGTCACGCGTCGTCTGCAGGTGCAGGAACGCATCACGTCCGAGATTGCGGACATTATCGATGGAGAGCTGGAGCCGCACGGCTGCATGGTCGTCGTTGAAGGCGAGCATCTGTGCATGTGCGCAAGGGGCGTGAAGAAGCCGGGCAGCAAGACGGTCACATCGGCCGTACGCGGCCTTTTCCGGACGGACTCCGCTTCGCGTGCCGAATTTTTGTCATTAATTCGCGTTTAATCCATTCGCGGGCTGCAAGAAGCCCCGCCGATTCCGGGAGACCGGTCGGCGGGGCTTTTGTCGTGTTCAGCCTGCCCGTATCTGTCCGCCCGGCTAGCCTCAGTATGCGGTCCACTTCAGCATCCGCGCGGCGGCGTAACGTTCGTTGACATGGTCCCAGTTCACCGTGTTCCACCAAGCGGCAATATAAGGAGCCCGTTCATTCTTATGCTTCAGGTAATAGGCATGCTCCCATACATCCAGCACCAGAAGCGGAATGACATCCCATTGGGACAGGTTCTGGTGCTTCTCCGCCTGTAGAATCTCAACCCTGTGGCTGCGGGGGCTCCAGACGAGCAGCGCCCAGCCGCCGCCCTCCACCTGCTCGGCAGCAGCGCTGAACTGCTTGCGGAACGCCTCGAAGCTGCCGAACCAGCGCGTAAGCTCCGCAGCAATCGCGCCGGTAGACTTGCCGCCCCCGCCGGGCTTCATGATGTTCCAGAATACGGTGTGCAGGTAGTGGCCTGCACCGTTGAAGGCCGCTTCGCGTTCCCAATGCTTCACCAGCGAGAAGTCGCCGGTCTCCCGGGCGCGCGCCAGCATCGTCTCGGCTTTGTTCAACCCATTGACATACGATTGATGATGCTTGTCATGGTGCAGCCGCATCGTCTCTGCATCGATATAGGGCTCAAGCGCGTCGTACGCGTAAGGCAGAGGGGGCAGCTTGTGCCCGCCGATCGGCACCGGCTTATCCTGCGGCGGCATCGGACGAATGCCCTGAGACCATACTCCCTCCTGCGTGGCCGTCAGTTCTGCGCCGTCCGGCTTCGTATCCTCGCGGACGAGGTGCAGGTAAGCTTCCTTCCGCTCGGCCGGAGCGGCGGCGGAAGAATGATCCTCCAGCACGTTCCCGCGCTCCCGCCATAAGCCGGGCCCCGACTCCTGCTCGCTCAGCGCTGCGGCATGCAGTACGCCGAGGAAATACTCGGATTCCCGGATAATATGCTCGATGACCGTTTTCACGATCGGATTCGATTGCACGGGAGCGCTCTGCGCCTCGATATCAAACAGATGGCGAATCCATTCCCGCGATTGCACCATCGACACGCGCAGCAGCTCATTGATTTGTCCGTACACGTAAGGGCTTAGCGCGGCCGGGTTTCTCACGAGCGCTTCAATCCATTGCTGGGCCGCAGCCTCCGTTCTTGCGAACACGCCTTCCCATTGGGACATCAGCGCGGTGTATCCCGGCTCCAGCGTCGGGGCAAGCTCGCGTATGACTACCGTATGCTCCTTCTCCTGCATTTTCCAAAAGCGGATTTCCTCGAGCAGCCTGAGCGGCATTAACGAGCCGTACACGGTCAGCATGACAAAAAACCTCCCCGAAGTTCTCGCCCGACTACTGCACCGAGGCAGGACGGTTCTACGAGAACATTGTATTCGGGAAGGTTCGGGTCTATGTTAACGCGATTGACTAAATTTCACCGGTTCGCTCTTCGCTTGGGACAACGCCTTGAGGAATCCGGTCGTCGTCTGAAGATATGATTTCTTATGCGCCTTATAGATCAGCTCGTGTCCGTCATTAGGGAGCAGCCACAGCTCGGAGCCGGAATTGGCCTTCTGGTTGGCGAAGATTTCCTCGGCCATTTCGTAGGGCGCCTTCAGGTCCTTCTTGCCGTGGATGAACAGAATCGGGATGTTGTACTGCGTCTCCTTCACTTTGGTGTAAGGAATCTGGTTCAGGCTTACGCCGTTCAGCAGCGGGAAAAACATATGGACGAGCGGCTGCGAGAATTTCGGCAGATTGGCTTCCTGCTTCATGTTGTGGTACAGCGTATCGGGCTCGAGTATGAACGTGCTATCGAGAATCATGCCGTCGATATCCCGGGTTTGCAGCGCGGCCTGCAGCGCCGTTCCGGCTCCCATAGAGAAGCCCCAGACGAATACTTTGTCGGCTCCGCGGTCCTTGGCATAGCGGACGGCGCCGAGCAGCTCCTCCGATTCGCGGATTCCCCCGGTTACGCTGAGCTGCGGCTGCACATAGCCGTAATCGAACATCAGCACGTTGAAGCCCATTTGATGGGCGGCTTTGGCCAGATCGTACAGCGGCACCCAAATTTCCTCGCGGTTTCCTCCGTAGCCATGCGAGAATACGACGGTTTGACGGGAGGCTTTCGCTGATCCCGACTCGGCGGGAATGTACCAGCCGGAGAGGTTGGAGCCGGATCCGAGACCCGGGAACGTAACGTCCTCATACGGGGTGCCGATCGCCTTCGCCGGATTGGAGCGCAGCGGATCGATATGCGGACGGGCCAGCTTCCAGGCGACGTAGGCATGAAAGGCCATCGTCAGGCTGAACAGCGACACGAATATGGAGAGCAGGGCAATAAGGAGTGCCCGGTGTCTCCGCAGAAAAGAAACGCGCCGGATGGCGGTTCCGACGGCTTGTTGATTCATGGGTACAGAAGGTTGTGCGTTCGTTTCCATGTGATCCCTCCCGGTTGAAACTGAGATGACTGTCGTGGCAATTGGTGACGATAAGGCGACCGGTGTTGGAGAGTTCCATGGGGGATTGTTGACGTCGGCGTAACCTTGACCCTTGCGTGCTCTTTATTTCCGATCGATCGGTAACGATGAAATATTCTGATAATTTAATAGTATAAGTTGTAGGCTTTTCCGTCAATAAACCTCGGAAAATGTAAACTTGCTGTAATGTACCTGTAACAGTAAGAATGGAAGGATTCGTTTCGGGGAGCAGCCGCCGTCTCATTCCTGCCGGGCAACAAATGCTTGTAGGAAATTGTCCGCATATCCGGTATAATAGATTTCAACCAGTGAAACGCAATCTCGGGGAGTGGGAACAATCATGGAAGACGGTAAATTAACGGTGCGTGCGGTGGAGCGTGCGCTGGATATATTGCTTTGCTTCGCGGAAGCGGAGGATTTGAACCTGACCGAAATATCGGCACGGGTAGGGCTGCACAAGAGCACGGTGCACCGTCTGCTCGCTTCTTTGGAGGGAAAAGGCTTTATTATCCGCGACCAAGCCTCGGAGCGGTATCGCCTTGGCTTCCGTATCTGGGAGCTGTCCGCCAACTTGACGCACAGCGATGATCCGGCGCTGATCCTGCTTCCGGAGATGGAGCGTCTGCGCGATCAGGTAGGCGAAACCGTCAGCTTGTACGTGCGGGACGGCTTGGAGCGCGTCCGCGTCCAGGCCGTACAGAGCAACCAGGCGATCCGCCGCGTTGCTCCGATCGGGGCGAGGCTGCCGCTGTATGTCGGCGCCTCGAGCAAGATCTTGGTCGCGTTCGCGGATGCGGCGGTGCAGCAGGAGCTGCTGCACGATCCGCAGTGGCCCGCGACGGGAGAGCCCGCTGCATTCCGACAGCAGCTGGAGGAAGTGAGGGCGCTGGGCTACGCCACCAGCGTGGAAGAGCGCGAGCCCGGCGCGGCCGCCGTAGCGGTGCCGATCATGGGCCGCGGCGAACGGCTTGTCGCCGCCTTGGCCGTATCCGGCCCGTCGAACCGGCTGACGCCGCAGCAGATGAAAGAGATCGCGCCCATATTAATGGAAGCGTCCAGACGTATGGGCAAGATGGTGAAGTAATCCTAAGCTCCCTCCACCAGCTGTCGGGCGGCTTGCGGGTGCTTCCAATAGATCCCCAACAGACGCCCGGCTACGATCCCTGCAATCGAGAATAGAAACGGGGCGAAGGCGTGGTCTCCGGTAAATAACGCATGTGTCGGAATAACGAAACTAAGACCGTACTTCAAACCGTATCGAATGGGGATGGAGCAGAGCCAGAGGACAAGGCCTGCCGGCGAGCCTTTCATCATCCATACCCCGTTCAACTTAAACACTTGGGTAAAGTAGCCTTGAGCCGCCCCGACCGGAATGCCGAGAAGGGTTCCAAGAGACAGCAGCACCCATCCCGCCGTATCCATATCCGGGATTTGCAGGCTAGTATAAATTCCATATCCGAGTAAAATAAGCGGCATAACAAACATTCTTTTTTTAATGGGCTTTGTGCCGAGCTGTCTTTTGACGATCATGAAAATAATCGCAAGGCCGATAAGCACATGAGTCAAAGTCATCGTAGGTTCTCCTTTGTTTTCGGACGGGCGGGAACCGCCGGCGTCTTTTGGATGAACCCATCATAACCCGATCGCGGCCTTGCGCGAGTCTATCCTATTATCGAACTTTTGCTTCGGGCCCCCTCTATCTCTGGATAGAGGGGTATTTCCGGTTGACCGCCACTAGCCGGACGTCATTCCACCATGCCCTCGCGCAGCGCAAAGACAACCGCTTGGGTCCGGTCCTCCACCGCCAGCTTCTGCAGAATCCGGTGGACATGCGTTTTCACGGTGCCTTCGGAGATCGTAAGCTTCGCCGCGATCTGGTCGTTGCGCAGGCCGTAAGCCATGTGCTGCAGCACGTCGAGCTCGCGTTCCGTAAGCGGCTCCAGCAGTGCGCCTCCGAACGGCCCGGGCCGCTTGCTGTCCTGCGGCAAAGCTTCGCCGCTCTGCTGCAAGGCCTCCGACAGCGCCTCCGCAGCTCTCGCCGTCCGGTACACCGCTTCACCGCGGGAGGCGGCGCGGATCGCTTCGAGCATATCGTCCGTATCCGCGTCCTTAAGCAAATAACCGACCGCTCCCGCCCGGATCCCTTCGATCACGTAGTCGTGCACATCGAACGTCGTCAAAATAACGATCTTCGTCTGGGGCTGAGCTTTCATAATTTCACGCGTCGCTTCTATCCCCGTTTTTTTCGGCATTTGCACGTCCATCAGCACGATATCCGGCTCCAGGGCGGAGCACAGCTCAACTGCCGCCTGGCCATCCGCCGCCTCTCCGACGACCTCCATATCCGTCTGTATTCGAATGACGTACCCGAGTCCTTGACGAATCATAGTCTGGTCGTCGGCTAGCAGCACGCGCAAGATTTCCCGTTCGCCGCTCATTTCGTTTCCTCTCCCTTCAAGCTCATAGGAATGCGCACCCGAACGATCATGCCGCCCGGGTTCCCCACGGCAAAGCTGCAGCTGCCCCCGGCGGCCGCGGCGCGCTGCTTCATGCCCTGCAGCCCGAAGCCGTCCAGCCCGGCTCCGATATGCGTCAGCTTGCCGTTGTCGGCAATTTCCATATGGACCTCCTCTTCCTGCTGTTCGACCGTCACTTGTACGGACGAAGCCTCCGCATGCCTTGTAATGTTTGTCAACGCTTCCTGCAGAATGCGGTAGAGGACGACGGTTACGTCCGTCGGCAGCTCCAGCGTCTCGTCGGCTTGGAACGTACAGTTCATATTTGTATGACTTCGCGTTTGGGACACAAGGGCCCGGAGGGAAACGAGGCCGAGGCTTTGCTGATCGTCCGCCATTGCATGGATGGCGGAGCGAATCTCGCTTAACCCCTGCCTGGCCACGGTTAGCATGCTTTTCACGGCTTCCTGCGCTTCCGGTCGGCCATCCTTCACCATATACTGGAGCGCTTGAAGCTGTACGATCAGCGAGGTCAGGCTGTGGCCGAGGGAATCATGAATATCCCGCGATATGCGGCTGCGCTCTTCCAGCACCGCGTACTGCATGGAAGCGACCGTGGCGGCTTGCAGCTCCGCATGCGCGTGCTGCAGGGCATGCAGATGCTCTTGGGTCGAACGGTAGAGCTCCGAACGGTAAAGGGAGGTGCGAACGCCGAAATAGACGCCGGCAATGCTCATTAGAAACCACACCTGGCTCAGAAGCGAATCGCCAAAATATAAGGAAAGCAGCGCGATTTCAAGGGCAATGGCCGCGCTTAGCCAAGTGCCGAAGGAGGAGCGCTCCCGTACTGCGGTATAGGCGATCAGCAAGAGCTGCATGGAGACATTCCAGAAGCCGGAGCCGAGCGCAAGCACGTTGAACAGGTGGAGAGAGCCTAACCATACGGCTGCAGCCGCAAGCTTGGCGGGACTCCATCGATCCCGGGGGTACCAGAACAGCGCAAGGTAGCTTAACAGCACAAGCCATCCGACGCCTATATTGATCGCCGGACCCGCCGTCAACGTCTTGTGCATTGCGATTAGTAAAGCAAGCGAGAGCAGCAGCCGGCCCCACAAGCTCCGCAGAATAATCATAACATCACGTTCCTTTAGTCTACAGTCAGTTATTCCGATTATACCACGCTTGTCGTCCGCCTCCGGATAGAGAAGCCCCGCCCGGCCCGTATAACGAAAAAAATCCCTGCCCTCGAATAGAGGAGCAGGGATTTGAAACTGGCTTTACGCCATGATTTGACGAAGCACGGTTTGCAGAATGCCGCCGTTGCGGTAGTAATCCACGTCAACGTAGCTGTCCAGACGAAGCACCGCTTCGAAGCTGAACGTCGAGCCGTCGGTCCGCGTAACGTTCACCGTGACCTTTTGGCCCGGCTGCACATCATTGCTCAGGCCGACGATGTCGAACGTTTCCGTGCCGGTGATTCCCAGCGAAGACCAGCTGTGGCCTTCGGCGAATTGCAGCGGCAGCACGCCCATGCCGACCAGGTTGGAACGGTGGATCCGCTCGAAGCTTTCCGCGATAACGGCTTTCACGCCGAGCAGGAACGTGCCTTTGGCCGCCCAGTCGCGGGAAGAGCCTGTGCCGTACTCTTTGCCTGCGATAACGACGAGGTTCGTGCCTTGCTCTTGATACTTCATGGAAGCATCGTAGATGGACATCACTTCGCCGGTCGGCAGGTAAGTCGTTACGCCGCCTTCGGTGCCCGGAGCCACTTGGTTGCGGATGCGGATGTTCGCGAACGTACCGCGCATCATCACTTCGTGGTTACCGCGGCGGGAGCCGTAGGAGTTGAAGTCTTCTTTCTTCACGCCGTGCTCAATCAGGTATTTGCCTGCCGGGCTGTCGACTTTGATGTTGCCCGCCGGGGAGATGTGGTCCGTCGTTACGGAATCGCCCATCAGAGCCAGCGTCTTCGCGCCGCGGATATCGGCGATGTCGTTCAGCTCGGAACCGAGGTTCGCGAAGAACGGCGGGTTGGCGATGTAAGTGGACTCCGGCCACTCGTACAGATCGCCTTGCGGAACTTTAATCTCGTTAAAGCGTTTGTTGGAACGGAACACGTCCGCATATTTTTCACGGTACAGGGCAGCGCCGCGTCCCGCTTGGATGGCATCGGAAATTTCTTTATTGGACGGCCAAATGTCTTTCAGGTAGACCGGTTTGTTGTTGTGATCGTGGCCGATCGGATCGTTCGCCAGGTCGATGTTGACCGTGCCTGCCAGAGCATAAGCCACAACCAGCGGAGGCGAGGCCAGATAGTTGGCTTTAACCTGCGCATGCACGCGGCCTTCAAAGTTCCGGTTGCCGGACAATACGGCAGCTACCGTCATATCGTTGTCGGCGATCGCTTGGCTGACTTCCTCAGGGAGCGGGCCGGAGTTACCGATACAGGTTGCGCAGCCATAGCCCGCTACGTGGAAGCCGAGCGCTTCCAGCGGCTCGATCAGGCCGGCGTTGCCGAGGTACTCGGTAACGGCCAGGGAGCCCGGAGTCAAGCTGCTCTTTACATAGCCCGGTTTGCGGAGACCGAGGGCAACGGCTTTCTTCGCGAGGAGACCTGCCGCCAGCATAACGCTTGGGTTGGACGTGTTCGTGCAGGACGTGATCGCCGCGATGACGACGGCGCCGGTGCCCATTTTGCTCGTTTCGCCGTTCGGATGCTTTACGTCCGCCACTTCGGCGATTTTCTCGTCGGAGAGGCCGTAGCCGCCTTTTTCGATCGGCGTGCGGATGATGCTGTTGAACGATTCCTTCATGCCCGTCAGCTCGACGCGGTCTTGCGGGCGTTTCGGGCCGGCCAGGGAAGGAACGACGGAGCCGAGGTCAAGCTCGATGACGTCGCTGAACACCGGATCCGGCGTAGCGTCCGTACGGAACAGGCCTTGCTCTTTGTAGTAAGCTTCCACGAGGGCGATTTGCTCTTCTTCGCGGCCGGTGCCTCTCAGGTAGTTGAGGGACTCGGCGTCCACAGGGAAGAAGCCGATCGTAGCGCCGTATTCCGGTGCCATGTTCGCTACCGTTGCGCGGTCTGCCAGGGAGATATTGCTGAGACCCGGGCCGTAGAACTCGACGAACTTGCCGACAACGCCTTTTTTACGAAGCATTTGCGTTACCGTCAGGGCGAGGTCGGTCGCTGTTGCGCCTTCAGCCAGCGTACCGGTCAATTTGAAGCCGATAACCTCCGGCGTGACAAAATAAAGCGGTTGTCCGAGCATGCCGGCTTCCGCCTCAATGCCGCCGACGCCCCAGCCGACGACACCGAGACCGTTGATCATCGTCGTATGGGAGTCCGTGCCGACGAGGGAGTCAGGGTATACGTACGTTTCGCCGTCCACCGTCTTGGTAGCCGCTACGGAAGCCAGGTACTCCAGGTTCACCTGGTGCACGATACCGGTATCCGGCGGAACCGCGCGGAAATTGTCGAATGCGGTTTGCGCCCAGCGCAGGAAGCGGTAGCGCTCTTCGTTGCGTTCGAATTCGAGCTTCTCGTTAATGCCGATCGCGTCCTTGGAGCCGAAGGCGTCGACCATAACGGAGTGGTCGATAACGAGGTCGACCGGAACGAGCGGGTTGATGCGCTTCGGATCTCCGCCGGCGCGCTTCATGGTGTCTCTCATGGCTGCGAGGTCTACGACGACAGGTACGCCCGTGAAGTCCTGCAGCACGATACGTGCAGGAATGAAAGGAATTTCTTTGTTCGCGTCGCGCTCGGAAGCCCAGCCAGCGATTTGTTTAACATGCTCGCTTGTAATCGCCTTGCCGTCGAATTGACGGATGGCCGCCTCGAGCAGCACTTTGATGGAGAAAGGCAGGTTGGCGACTTTGCCGTTGCCTTGCGCTTCGAATGCAGGCAAGCTGTAGAAGTTGTACGTTTTACCGCCGACGTTCAGCTGCTTGCGGACCGAGTATTGGTCTTTGTTAGACATGGTGGCATTTCCTCCTTAAAGAAATTCAGCTGTCTCATCTTGTTTCGCTTAGTGAAACTTGATTTCATAATTAACTCTTACTACAGTATACAACCACTTCACCCTGCTCGTAAAGGTTGAAATCAATCATTTTTAAAGCTTTCCCTTCATATAATTCGGAATGAATGCTTGATCGCCGGATGAGGGCGCATTCGACTTGCCGCCATTCTGAATTCTGATCTGAAGAAGGGAGCCCGGGTGCCCATGTCTTGGAAAACGACGCTTTATGATTACGTTCACTTCCGCAATCAAACGGACATCGACTATTCGACCGAGCCGATGCTGCCGTTCGTGGAGGACCGCGCCTATCTGGAGTCCCAGGCGAAGCTCCTCTCGCGGCGGGAGGACACGGACAAAGGAAGGCGTTTCGTTCCCCTTAAGAATGAAACCCGTCTTTCCATCTCGGGCACCTCGGAGCAGAACGGGCGCGTAATAGCGGACATCATTCTGAAACGCTCCTCCGTCGGCACGATCGGACAAGATCAGGTGGAGGAGAAGCGGGTGGAGAAGGAGCGCGTCACGCTGGTCCCGGGGGACGGCGACTGGGTTATCGCGCGGATCGAGCCTGCCGATACCGAGGAGGCGCTCCGGATCAGAGCCTCCGTACCGGGGGCGCTCATGCAGGCGGACGATACGTTTGCCGAAGTAGGGCTGATGAGCGCGCCATCGGTTCCCTTTCTCAGTCCGAGAGTCATTCCTTCCATGCAAGCCGCCTCCAGAATCCCTTACAATCGAGAGCGCGCCGCTGAATACGCGGACCGCTGGTGGGAGCAGAGCAATCCCGCTTATATCCACTTCGAGGTCAACTGCAGCAATTATGTGTCTCAGTGCCTCTTTGCAGGCGGGGCCCCCATGAACTATACTGGTAAAAGGAATTCGGGCTGGTGGTATCGCGGGCGCGTAGGCGGCCAGGAGCATTGGAGCTTCAGCTGGGCCGTGGCGGACAGCCTTCAGTTTTATTTGCTCACGAGCCGCAGCGGGCTGCGGGCCGTAGAGGTCGGCAGCGCCGGGCAGCTGGAGCTTGGCGACGTCATCAGCTATGACTGGGAGGGCGACGGCCGCTTCCAGCACAGCACCGTTGTCACGGCCATAGATCCGAACGGCATGCCGCTCGTCAACGCGCATACGGTCAGCAGCAAGCACCGGTATTGGAGCTACACAGATTCCCCCGCATGGACGGAACGAACGCGATACCGCTTCTTACATATCCTTGATACCTTGTAAGCTCATTCTAGGGTTCGCTTTTTCAGCCGCAGCCATGCACTGAAATTCCACCACATCTCATCCGGAGGTTGCTATGAACGACAAAATTCGCGTAGGCTTGATCTACGGAGGCAAGTCAGGAGAACACGAGGTTTCGCTTCAGACCGCGCTGGCCGTGATCAAAGCATTCGATATGAACAAATACGAGGTGCATCCTTTTTATATAACGAAGCAGGGAGAATGGCGATCGGGCCCGATGCTTACCGGACCTGCCGAATCCGTGGCGGCGCTCACGTTCGAACCGGGCGGAGCGGAAGACAGCGGGTTTGCCCTGCAGCCATTCTTCCGTTCGGCGGAGCCTCCGGCTCAGGCCACCATTTCCTCTGTAACGAATGGAGAAGCGGCGCCGTCCGCTCCGTTCGATGTGGTCTTCCCGCTGCTGCACGGCACATTCGGCGAAGACGGCACGATCCAGGGCCTCCTCGAGATGGCCAACATGGCCTATGTCGGCACGGGGGTGCTTGCCTCGTCCGTAGGCATGGACAAAGTGATGATGAAGCGGGTGTTCGCCCAGGAAGGGCTGCCGCAGTGCGTGTTCCGCCATTTCACGAAGACGCAGTGGGAGAAGGACAAGTCCTTCTTCCTGATGGAAATCGAGATAGTGATCGGCTACCCTTGCTTCGTGAAGCCGGCGAATCTCGGCTCCAGCGTCGGCATCAACAAAGCGCGCAACCGCGATGAGCTGATGCACGCTATAGATGAAGCGTTCCGCTACGACCGCAAGGTCATCGTTGAGGAGTTCATCAACGCTCGCGAGCTGGAAGTGGCGGTGCTCGGCAACGACGAGCCGGAAGCGTCCGTGGTCGGCGAAGTGGTATCCTCCAACGAATTCTACGACTACAAGGCCAAATATATCGACGGCAAATCGTCCATGATCATCCCGGCGGAAGTTCCGGAAGAGCTCTCCGAGCAAATCCGCGAGCTGGCCGTTCGGGCGTTCCTCGCCATCGACGGCTCGGGGCTGTCCCGCGTCGATTTCTTCCTGCGCAAGGAGGACAACCGGATCTTCATTAATGAAATCAATACGATGCCCGGCTTCACGCCGTTCAGCATGTATCCTTTGCTGTGGAAAGAATCCGGCAAGCCGTATGCAGAGCTGCTGGATCATCTCATTCAGCTGGCGCTGCAGCGTCATGCCGAGAAGCAGCGGCTGCATTATTCCTTCGACCTGTAGGCCGCCGGCCGCTTGCAATAGGTGCTTGTTTTGTTTACGCTAAAGCTGTGCAAAGGAAACTTAGCCGTATACAAAGGAGCGATGGGCATGGGTTTTCAAACCGAATTCAATTCCGTTTGCAAATTCAAATCGGAGCAGGAGCTCTACGAGCTGCTGGAATACGGACGCGGCAAAATGGTAAAAAGCGGCTTTCGCGTGTTTCCTACGGGACAGAAAGTGATTGCCTACACCCCCGACAACCGTGCCATCGCCATCGTGAAGATTGTCGTTTCAATCGCGGAAATCAACTTCCAGGGCGAAGAAGTGACCGAGGTGGAGATGGAGCTGGTGCGCAAGCTGACCGACGAGGAGTCCCGCATTCAGACGGCGCTCGCTCATGAAATGTTTTTCGGAGAACGGACTCAGGTTTAACGATAGTTTTAACCAAGAAGCTCTTCTGTCGCAGATGCGGCGGGAGGGCTTTTTGCGTGTGTTCCTTTTTGTGAAAAAAGGGCAAGCTACCCTAAGCTGTTTTCTTCAAGGAGAGTGAAGCCTTCCGCATGATTGTCCGCTTAGGGTACGTGGCCATGTCCACGCTGGTTAAGAACGCTTCGCCTTCCAAGACGATGACCTTTACAAGCTTCTCCAAGCTCGAAGACCGGGAAGCGGGCATCCGCAAGCTGGAACGGATCGCCGAGGAAAACATACATAACACGCTTCGCTTGTTGAAGCACAACCGCGCGTATGACATCGAGATGTACCGCTGCTCGTCGAGGCTTATTCCGCTATTGGGTCATGGCGAATTGGCGGACTGGGACCCGATCCGAATCTTAAGCGGCGCTTTTGCCGAGCTGGGCGCTTACGCGCGCATGCACCGGATGCGGCTTAGCTTTCATCCCGATCACTTTACCGTCTTCAGCACGCCCCGGGAAGACGTGTTGAAGCATTCCTGTGAAGACTTGGACCGGCATGTGCGGATGCTTGAATCGATGGGATTGGATGAATCGGCCATGTGCAATATTCATATCGGGGGTACGTACGGGAACAAAGCGGCGGCCCGGGATCGGTTCATCCGGCAGTTCGGAAGGCTGGAGGAACGGATACTCAGCCGGATGACGCTGGAGAACGACGACAAAACGTTCACCGCCCGGGAAACGCTCCAGGTCTGTGAAGAAGTCGGCGTGCCGATGGTACTGGATGTGCATCACCATGCCGTGAATAACGATGGCGAATCCGCCGGCGAGCTGTGGCCCCGCATCCTGCGCACGTGGGAAGGCCAGAAGGCGCAGCTGGCCGAAGGCGAAGATCCGGCTCCGCTGCCGCCCAAAATTCATGTGTCGAGTCCTAGGAACACGAAGGATGTCCGGGCTCATGCCGATTTTGTCGACACAGCTGAACTGCTGCCCTTTTTGCGCGAAATCGCTCCGCTGACCCCTAGGCTCGACCTTATGCTGGAGGCCAAAATGAAAGACGAAGCCCTGCTGCGCCTGATGGATTCAATCAAGGATGAGCCCGGAATCGCGATCCTGAGCCAGGCCTCTTTTGAAATGTAAAACTCTCTTGAAATATTCGGTAAAATGGGGTACCTTGAGGTAGAGTTCAAAGGGAACAAGCCCTATTAAGCGATGAGAGGGGAGCGGTTGGTTATGAATCTGGTAGCCGGTAAAAATATCGTGGTCATGGGGGTCGCCAATGACCGGAGTATCGCTTGGGCGATTGCCCAATCCTTGGCGAGTCAAGGCGCTCGATTGGTGTTTACATACGAGAACGAACGGGTGGAGGAGCGGGTCCGCAAGCTGGCGGAGACGATTCCGAATGCGGCGATTCTTCCCTGCAACGTAACCGTGGATGAAGATATCGACCGGTTGGCCGAGTCGCTTAAAGAACAGTTCGGCGTTCTTCACGGCATCGTACACAGCATTGCTTTCGCCAAGACCGAGGAATTGGAAGGCCTGTTCGTCGGCACGTCTCGCGAAGGCTTCGCGCTTGCGCATGACATCAGTGCGTACTCGCTTGTGGCGGTAGCCCAGAAGCTGTACCCGCTCATGACCGAAGGCGGCAGCATCATGACGATGACATACCTCGGCGCCGAGCGCGCAATGAAAAATTACAATGTGATGGGCGTGGCGAAAGCCGCTCTCGAAGCGAGCGTCCGGTATCTGGCGAACGACCTCGGGCAGTTTAACATCCGCGTGAATGCCATCTCGGCAGGACCGATCCGTACCCTGGCGGCCAAGGGGATCAAGGATTTCAACTCGATTCTCCGCCAGGTCGAAGAGAAGGCTCCGCTGCGCCGCACGACCGAAACCGCGGAGGTGGGCGATACCGCGCTCTTCCTGATGAGCCACTTGTCCCGCGGGATTACGGGCGAAGTGATCTATGTGGATAACGGTTACCATATTGTAGGCGTGTAACCCCGCGAGGTTTCGGGCAGCCATCCGTTCCGAGGAACGGATGGTTGCTTTTTTTGTCACATCCCACGATGGAATTTGGGTGAAACGCTGTAGCCAAAAACTCGTATATTAACTATACTGTGAGTAATGATTTCATAGAATTCTTGAAAGCGGAATCTGTGGGAAAGAAAAGGATGATGGATGATGTCCGAAACGAACGCCCAATCCTTTGCCGTCGGAAGCAAGAGCTTCACAGCGGTTGCGATCAACACGGCCTCCAAGGCCGGGGAATGGATCCAAAGCAAATTGGGGGACTACAATAATCTGCAGACAAAATATTCCGTACATGACCTTGTGACGGAAGTCGATAAAGGGGCGGAGAAGATGATCCGCAACCTGATTCAAACGCATTTTCCCCATCATGCGATTCTCGGGGAAGAAGGCGTCGAGCCCGGACCTGCCGCTTCCCAGGCGGCGCTCGATCAAGTGAGCGGGGAGGAATATCTATGGATCGTCGATCCGCTTGACGGTACGACGAACTTCGTTCACGGATTTCCGTTCTTCTCGGTATCGATTGCGCTGGCCTATAATGGCGAGGTTATCGTCGGCGTCGTATACAACCCCGTTCATGACGAGCTGTACGTTGCCGAGAAAGGCAAGGGAGCTTATTTGAAGGGGAGAACCATGCGCGTCTCCAAGGAGCTGCGACTTAGCGACAGCTTGATAGCGACCGGCTTTCCGGCGGACCGGAACTGGGCGCTGCCGTTGAACTTTGCGGGCATTCAAGCCGTTAGTCCCAAGGTGCGCAATCTTCGCGTGGCCGGATCGGCCGCTCTTCATATGGCGTATGTGGCGGCAGGTCGTCTGAGCGGATTCTGGGAAATCGGCCTTAATTCATGGGATATGGCCGCAGGTGCGCTGCTGATTACGGAGTCCGGGGGCAAGGTTACAGATACCCTTGGGAATCCATATCATCTTGGTGTACGTCATGTGCTGGCTACCAATGGACATATTCATCAAGAACTTGTGAATGAACTGGCTTCTGCCGGCGCAACGGGCTACTAGCATGAAAGTGATGGCATGCATGCCATGAGCATAATGACGAATAGCGAAAGCTGACGAAAGAAGAAGCAGCCGGTCCCGATATAAGGGCCGGTTGCTTTTTTCGTTAATTCCGCTAAAAACGAGCGGACACCCCACCAATAGGAGCAGCCTGATAAGCAATCTTGGATGGGAAAAAATGTTCGAAAATAATGCTTGATTTCTTATTGCGATCCATGATATATTCTTATTCCGGCCATGAGCCGGCGCAATTTGAAATGACAAGCGAAAAGAAATTTTTTAAAAAAGCTTGCATTGAAAGTTGAAGATGTGGTATATTAATCGAGTCGCCTTTGACGGATGACGTTGAAGCGACGAGGAATTGCTCTTTGAAAACTGAACAACGAGTGAGTGCAATAAGAGAATGAAAATTCTCGTCAGCATTAAGATTTGAGCTTAATCAGCTCTGTTCGATAAAGTTTTATCTTTATTGGAGAGTTTGATCCTGGCTCAGGACGAACGCTGGCGGCGTGCCTAATACATGCAAGTCGAGCGGACCCTTCGGGGTTAGCGGCGGACGGGTGAGTAACACGTAGGCAACCTGCCTGTAAGACCGGGATAACTACCGGAAACGGTAGCTAAGACCGGATAGCTGGTTTCTCCGCATGGAGGAATCATGAAACACGGCGCAAGCTGTGGCTTACGGATGGGCCTGCGGCGCATTAGCTAGTTGGTGGGGTAACGGCTCACCAAGGCGACGATGCGTAGCCGACCTGAGAGGGTGATCGGCCACACTGGGACTGAGACACGGCCCAGACTCCTACGGGAGGCAGCAGTAGGGAATCTTCCGCAATGGACGCAAGTCTGACGGAGC
>NZ_JAQAGZ010000011.1 GCF_027533625.1 Paenibacillus gyeongsangnamensis
CGTTTCCTTCACTTTTTCCGTGAACGATTTCGTACAAATGGGTGCTAACCATTTACCAAATGAAGAAAATAGAGTATCCTTGTCCATGGGCTTAATCCTTTTCAGTGGATTATGGACAGGAACTACCTGCCATTTCATTGTAAAGGATTTTTTTATGCCCTGATGATAAAAAGACAGAAGATTATGAACATTCAGAGAAAATTAATGCAACGCTAATGCAATATTTTATAAAATAAGTATTGAAATGGGAACGCTAGTTCTATATAATTTATACATACGCGAACTAATGTTCTCTTTACGTAATAGGTATTTAGAGGTGAATTAATGTGCAGCATTCAACGCTGAGCTTGGAAGATTTTCAACCGGAGGCTGTATCAGAGGAAACATGCATTAAGATTCTGTTACAACTGAAATGGCCGGAAGGCTTTCGCTGCTGCCGCTGCAGCCATCACCTAGCCTCTATGATCAGAACTCGCAGACTTCCTCTCTATCAATGTCTTCGTTGCGGTTACCAAGCGTCTCTCACCCAGGGGACCCTATTTGAAGGAAGCAGAACCCCCTTGCAAAAATGGTTCGCGGCCATTTATTTTTTCTCGCGTTCCAATCGGGGAACAAGCGCTGCGGAACTGAGCCGATTAATCAAAGTTACATATAAAACGGCTTGGCTCATCCTGCACAAAATAAGACACGCCATTAGTGAAGCCGACCATAAAAAGCTGCTTTCGGGAATCATTCGCGTTAATGCAGCTGTTCACGGGAAGCCAGATCAATCCTCAATTATTCGACACCACCGAGAGCAGCCTCTATTTGTCGCTTCTGCTGAGGATACGCTAGGCTGCAATCCTGCCCCCTACTTCAAAATGAAGCTGATTCCAGACCACTATTTAAACGAAAAAACAAGTCTGCCAACCGCCATCTACGACTTTCGTACCAACCATATCGATTCACATGTAGAACACATTCAAATCGTAACTCGCAAATACGATTCCCATCGCTTTAAAAATCTCCTGACCTCCGTCGCGCAAGCAGGTCGTTGGTTAACCGCCACTTATCATGGAATCGGCAGAAAGTACCTTCAATTTTATTTGGACGAGTACTGTTTTAGAATGAACTGCTCTGATAACATCTATGTCATATTCAAGCATCTCACCAGTATGTGCGTGTCTAACAAACCAATAACTTACCGCAAATTGATTTACTCAAACGAAGACCTTTCTTTAGCTATACAGTGGTAAGGATCTGTCTTATACGCTGATTCCCATAAAGAAAGGGCCCTCCTTGTTCACGGTTCACCTAAGTGATAGGACCTAACTTATACACGGTTCACAAAAATGAAAGGACCCTCCTCGAATCCGGTTTCCATATATTTGAAGGGACTATCCTTGTAATGCGGGATCTCCCAATGAAGAAAATAACCTGATCCAATTCAATTTGATCCGGCTTAATCTAATCTGCTAATTAATCTGCTCATCATTCTGCTCATTAATCTGCTCATTAATCTGCTCATTAATCTGCTAATTAATCTGCTCATCAATCTGCTCATCAATCTGCTTATCATTCTACTAATCAATTTGTTAATCAATCTGCTAATTAATCTCCTCATCAATCTGCTCATCAATCTGCTTATCATTCTGCTCATCATTCTACTAATCAATTTGTTAATCAATCTGCTTATCAATCTGCTTATCAATCTGCTTATCAATCTGCTTATCAATCTGATCTTATCTCATCTGGTCTGATCTAAGATAGTAATTTCAAAATCAGACTAATCTAACCCCTTAACTGAGCCAAGGGGATAATACGCTATAGGGAATCGAAAGAGATATTACCCAGAAGCACATTTCGTTGATTTATACAAACGTCAAAGACGAACTCGATTGGTAGAAAAGCCACATGAATAAAGCAGCTGAAGTCAAGCATGATATGAAGATGGGCTTTCATGGCGCCGCACTGAATTTGATTGTATCCAGGAAGCGTGGTACCATTTGGCGTGGGAAGCATCTTACCGATATTAAATAACGAGAGGAGCTCACGAGCATTGAATACCTTTTCTTTTCACAACCCGACGAAGCTGATCTTCGGTAAAGGAACCTTGGAACAGCTGCAAGCCGAGCTTCCGAAATACGGCAAGAAGGTTCTGTTGGTTTATGGAGGCGGCAGTATCAAACGCAACGGCCTATACGATAATGTGATCGGCATCCTGAACGCACTTGGAGCTCAGATCTATGAGCTGAGCGGGGTTGAACCGAATCCGCGTTTGTCCACCGTTCATCGGGGCGTTGATCTGTGCAAGAAGGAAGGAATCGAGGTGCTGCTGGCCGTTGGCGGAGGAAGCGTCATTGACTGCACCAAGGCGATCGCCGCAGGCGCCAAATATGACGGCGATTTTTGGGACATCGTTACGCGCAAGGCCGCAGCACAGGATGCCCTTCCGTTCGGGACGATTCTGACGCTCGCGGCAACGGGCTCCGAAATGAACTCCGGTTCGGTTATCACGAACTGGGAGACGCAGGAGAAATATGGCTGGGGCAGCCCGTATACGTATCCGAAATTCTCGATTCTCGATCCGGAGAATACATATACAGTTCCAAAGGACCAGACGGTCTACGGCGTCTGCGATATTATGTCTCATGTGTTTGAAACCTACTTCCATCACACCCCGAACACGCCGGTTCAGGACGGCCTATGCGAGAGCGTGCTGAAGGCGGTCATCCAGGCGGCGCCGAAGCTGGTGAACAACCTCAAGGATTACGAGCTTCGCGAAACGGTGCTCTACAGCGGCACGATGGCGCTGAACGGCATGATCGGCATGGGCATCCGCGGCGACTGGGCCACCCATAATATCGAGCACGCCGTAAGTGCGGTATATGATATTCCTCATGGCGGCGGACTCGCAATTCTATTCCCGAATTGGATGAAGCACGTGTTGAAGGATGAAGAAAACGTACCTCGCTTCAAGCAGTTTGCCATCAACGTCTTCGGTATTGATCCTGCCGGCAAGAGCGATCGGCAGATCGGCGAAGAAGGCATTGAGGCGCTTCGCTCGTTCTGGAACTCGATCGGCGCGCCAAGCCGGCTGGCCGATTACGATATCGACGATGCCAAGCTGGATATTATGGCGGATAAGGCCATGGTGTACGGTCCTTTCGGAAACTTCAAGAAGCTTGAACGGAATGACGTACTGGAGATTTACCGCTTGTCCCTATAACAAGAACAAGGGCGCTCAAGATCATGAAGTCCATGATCTTGAGCGCCCTTATTTTGCAGACTGGTCCTTAGAATGCGGGAAGAACCGCGCCTTTGTATTTGTCTTCGATAAACTTCTTCACATCGTCCGAATTCAAAGCTTTAGCCAGCTTCTGCATAGCTTCGGAATCTTTGTTGTCGGGACGTGCAACGAGAATGTTCACGTACGGGGAGTTCTTATCTTCAATGAACAGTGCGTCCTTCGTCGGCGACAGCTTCGCTTCCAGCGCATAGTTCGTATTGATCAACGCCAGGTCTACTTCGCCGAGCACGCGAGGCAGCATAGCCGCTTCCAGCTCTTTGATCTTCAGGTTTTTCTTGTTTTCAACGATATCCTTAACTGTGCCGTTCACGCCAACGCCATCCTTCAGCTTGATGAGGTTGTTTTTCGCCAACAGGGCGAGCGCGCGGCCGCCGTTCGACGGATCGTTCGGGATCGCTACGGTAGCGCCGTCCTTCAGCTCGTCGACTTTCTTGATTTTTTGGGAATAAGCGCCGAACGGTTCGATATGAACCCCGGTCACTTTAACGAGGTTAAAGTTTTTGTCTTTGTTTTGCTGCTCCAAGTAAGGTGTATGCTGGAAGAAATTCGCGTCCAGCTGCTTCTCGGCGACCTGCACGTTCGGCTGAACGTAGTCGGTAAATTCCTTCACTTCCAGGTTCACGCCCTGCTCCTTCAGCTTAGCCTTAACGGAGTTCAGAATTTCCGCATGAGGAACAGCGGTAGCACCAACCTTCAGCGTCACTTCCTTCGGCTGGCTGCCGCCTGCAGCCCCGTTCGCAGGCTGCTGGGTCGGAGCCTGTGCAGACGGCTTCGTGCCGCAGGCCGCCAAGGAAAGTGCCAGTACGGCGGATAAAGCGGTAACGATGATCTTTTTCATTGAGAACCCTCCACTTTTTTTCTTGGTGTCATCTATAATTAAAAATTCTTACTTCCGCTGATAGCTCCGCACGAGCCGGTCGCCAAGCATTTGAAGAATTTGAACAAGCAAAATGAGCAGCACGACCGTCACGATCATCACGTTCGTCTGGAAGCGCTGGTACCCGAATCGGATAGCCAAATCCCCTAGTCCCCCGCCTCCGATCACACCCGACATCGCTGTATAGGACACCAGCGTAACCGCAGTAATCGTAATGGCTGTGATTAAGCCGGGACGTGCTTCCCGAAGCATCACCTTCCAAATAATCTGGCCGTAGGTGGCGCCCATCGATTCAGCCGCTTCAATGACGCCGCGGTCCACTTCCCGCAGCGATGTCTCCACAAGCCGCGCGAAGAAGGGCGCCGCGCCGATAACCAGCGGCGGGATCGCACCCGGCACGCCGATCGAGGTACCGACCAGCGCTTTCGTCATCGGGATCATGACGATCATCAGAATGATGAAAGGGACGGAACGCAAAATGTTGACGATGACGGAAAGCACATTGTAGACGACTTTTTGCTGCAGCAGCTGCCCGCTTGACGTTAGGAAAAGAAGAATGCCTAAAGGCAATCCGATTAGTATCGTAAACAGCGTTGACGTCCCCAGCATCGTCAATGTATCGAGAGAGGCTTGTCCGATCTCATTCCAGTCAAGATCCCAGAAAGTTTTATCCATGCTTCAGCACCTCCACATCCAAGCCTTGCTCCCGGAGAGCGGCAATTGTCCGTTCCGCTTCGCCTCCGCTCGCATGAAGCTCGACGACGAGCTGTCCGTAAGGGACGTCCTTTAACCGGGAGATCGTCCCTTGAAGGATGGCAAACGGAACATTCTTTTCCTTCATCGTATGATACAGAACCGGCTCATACGTTTGCTCCCCGATGAACGTGATACGCACCTGCGTCCTCCCGCTCATCCCATCGGTAGATCCTTGAGCAATCTCCGGCAGTTCGGAGACTTGGGCGACGAAATCCCGCGTCGTCCGATGCTGAGGCTTGAGGAAGACGTCAGCAACAAGGCCGGTCTCCACGATTTCACCGCTGTCGAGCACGGCGACCCTGTCGCAGATCGAACGAATAACCTGCATCTCGTGCGTAATCAGCACAATGGTAATGTGGAGCCGCCGGTTGATCTCGAGCAGGAGTGATAGAATCGATTGCGTCGTCTGCGGATCCAGAGCGGAGGTCGCCTCATCGCATAGCAGCACCTTCGGGTCCGTTGCCAGTGCCCGGGCGATACCTACCCGCTGCTTCTGTCCTCCGGACAGCTGCGCAGGAAATTTATCAGCATGCTCCTGCAGGCCGACCAAGCCGATAAGCTCATCTACTCTTCGCTTCACGGCATCCTTGGGCCGCTTCGCAAGCCGCAGCGGAAACGCAATGTTCTCTCTCACCGTCAAGGAAGAAAGCAGGTTAAAATGCTGGAAAATCATGCCGATGGAACGGCGTTCCTCCTGCAGCTTGCTCTGAGAGAGGGCTGTCATGTCCACGCCGTCTACAACCACTTGGCCTGTCGATGGCCTCTCCAGCAGATTGATCGTCCGGATCAGCGTGCTCTTGCCAGCCCCGGAATGACCGATAATCCCGAAGATTTCGCCTTTGGTCACATGCAGTTGGATGTCCTTAAGCGCATGGACAAGCCTGCCGCCTGACGCATAGGTTTTGCTGATTTGCTTTAATTGAATCATTGCTTGTCCTCCCGCTTCGAGAATACTCTCTGATCTGATTCTTTCCCAAAGCATATAAAAAACCCCTGAACGCATCGGAACAGGGGATTATCTCCTCAATCGTGCGCCCCTCTCATCTTTCGAAACCGGAATCGGTTTCGAAGGAATTGGCACCATAATCCTTGGAGGGGTTCATTAAAAATAAATCATGCGAACCTATCGTCCATACAGGAACGGTTGCCGGGCTTCATCGGGCCTTATCCCTCCGCCACTCTTAATAAGAAGTTGCTCTATGCTATGAGATTTTATTTTACCATTGGCAATCAGCTTCGTTAGTGTATAAAATTATGAAATGAATGTCAATACGTTTTCTCGGATTTTCAAAAAAATGTTCATGTTAAAATATACCAGAATTTTAAATGCCCTCGGCAATAAAATAATCGGCATATTTATAATGGATCGGTTCACTCTCGGCTGAATTCTTTTCCGTGTTCGCCGGAAGACCTAATTTCATCTTGGCGCGAATCACCGGAATGCCGACTGCCAAACCAAGAAGCACGATCAGCTGTGGTTGAATTGAGGTGGCCAAGAGCAAAATCAGAGTGGCCGCCGCGGTAAAAAATGTCGTTTTATCGAAAATCGCCGACTTGCCCATCTTATACGCCGCCACAATGATAAGCGCGACGATCGCTCCATGGATCCCCTGAAGCGCAGCCTCGACCTTCGGGTTATCATGAAAATACGAAATCGTCATGCTTAACGCAAAAATAATTAAAAACGTCGGCATGGTAATGCCGAATACCGCCGCGATCGCTCCCGGAATTCCCGCAAGTCGGAATCCGATGAAGGCAGAGGCGTTCACGCCGATCCCCCCGGGCGCCGAACCGGCAATCGAAAGCGCATCGGCCATTTCATGCTCGGAAACCCATCCCTTGCGTCCGACCATTTCCCTCTCGATCACGGGAATCATGGCATAACCGCCTCCGAAGGTGGACGGACCAATCTTAAAAAACGTCCAAAAAATGTCCCACAATAGTTGAATCTTGTTCTCCTTCGGCATCGCGATCTCCTCCGTATCCAGCCTTGTTGTCCTCTATTATACCTTACATTTAACCATTTTGGAATAAACTCTTGTCAGTTTTATGAATTAACTTTTTAAAATTCTGAGTAAAAACGTAAACAACTCCGACTTAATCCATCTGTTTATATCACTTTGGTGATTAGTCACCCATACGCAAAGAAGCCCCGGACCAAGTCCAGGGCTTAGGGATGATAACGGATAAAGCTTTTATGAAGCCTAATGTCATGTCCCGACGTGCAGAGCCGGATTGGGCCTGCCCAAGAAGCGCCAGAACGATTCGCCGAGCAGCGCGGCAGCGTCTCTTTCGATATCTTCGGCCGCCAGCTGCCAGCCGCAGTTCATCAGCTCGCCGTATTTGTCGATCAGCACCTTAGCAATGAGAGAACGCGCACCGACCCAAGCAGGAATGAGCGCATCCCACACCACAGCACCTGATGCTGCAGGTGTGAAATCCATTCCGAGGAGTCCCATCCGCGTCCGCAGCACCGGCTCCATGGAGCTTACCGGAAGCCGCGGGCCTCCGCAGCCGAATAAATGCACGTTGCCGTACTTACGGGAAAGCCTCTTCAGCTGCGCTTGTTGGTATTGGCAGCGGGCAGAGCAGAGAAACCTATTTTCCGGATAGCGGCTGACGAGTTCATCGATCTGATACTGACGTTCATATTGGTCTTCTAGAAAAATGGCCGTCGGAATTCCCGCTTCCCCGGCCACCGGAAGCACGCACTGCTCCATAAGCCGTCTCTCGGTCTCGGAAGGCGAAGCGCTCGCGGATCCCCCTGTATCATAAACTAAATATAACGGATCCACCTTTGCTATCCAGTATCGGAGAAATCGCCGGACGCTCTCGACCGTCTTGTCGGTAATCTCCTCCTCGCCTTCATACCCCCAATTCCGAAGGAGCAGCCGCGCCGTCGACCAACCGTCGATCAAAGCATTCAGACGAAGCGAAGCGTTCAAACGCGGATCCAGCGCTCCAAAGCTTTCCCACGCCGCCTGCTGCTCTTGAGATAACGGATCAAAGCTAAGGCATACCGTTGTTACACCCGTGAGCTTAAACACCAGCTCCATATGATCCGAGGCCGACATCCGGTCAAAAAACTCGCGATAAACGGGCAAACGCCGCCCATCCGGACGGAGCCCCAGCGTATGCAGCACACTTAGAATGCTGAAGCTAGCTTCGCCCATCGGGGTTCGCTTCACGAAGTGGGCATCCCATATCCGTTCAGCCCGCTCGGCTTGAGTCATGCCTTCCCAAAGCCTCCTTAACGAAACCTGTATCATTTCTGATCCTCTAACCGCAAGAAAGGGGGCTTATCAGCCCCCTCCCATTCCAGCCATTATTTACCGAGCAAATCAAGGTGTTTGCCGATATGCGAGATCAAGGACTGCTCGTAAGCTTCCTCCTGCTCGCTGAGCGTCCGGAAAAATTCGTCTTTGAACAGAGAATTTCCGGCCGCGTCCTTCGCTTGAAGAAGAATGCCGTAGGTAATGTGGATCAGCTGGCGGGCATTGTCTTCGTTCATATAAGTATCGGCCAGATCGGCGTCGGACACTTGGTCCAGCGGCGCGATTTTGCTCAGATCCGTCGATACGTGGTAATAAGCGGTTGCCTCTTCAAAATGCTCCAATGCATATTGATGCATCCGGCGGTACAAGGAAGGATTGACCTTCGCCACGGTACGAACCGCTTCGAGCCAGTTCGTGCCGGCGGTCTTCACATGGAAGCGGCCCTTGGTATACTTGCCGATGACCGGGAAAACGCTGAATTTGTCGCTGCCGGAGTGAATGCTGAGCTTGTAGCCGAAGTCGTCCGCAAGACCCGCATGGATGATCAGCTCTTTCTCGAACTGCTCGAGGTCGCCGATGTAATCGATCCCTTTCTGGAACTCGCCGCAGAAACGAGGCGCCATGCTGTAGATCGTCAGTCCTCGGCTGTACAGCTCCTTCGCCACGAAGAAGTGAGATTCCGGAGCCGTCGGCGTAGCCGTTTCGTCGATCGAGATCTCGAAGTCGACAGCGCGTGCAGCGTTTTTGATATATGTCGTATAAATATGCTCCATGAAATCGATCGCTGCGCCGTAGATGAGCACGTTCTTGATCAGGGTCGGGCGGTCGAACGATATGGCCGTGCCTGCGGCCGGGAACGTCTGATTCAAGTAACGGGCTTCGTAATGGCTGCGTACTGCTTCCGGCAGCTGTGCGTATTTAGCTTCCTGTTCAGCCTCGGAGGTGCCTTCGATCGTGTTGTCGATTTTCTCGGAGCAATCCAGCGTCAGCATGGTGAACCCGAGGTCGAGCGCCATCTCGATGTCCGCTTCCACTTTCAGGTGGTCGCCGTCCGCACCGAAGCCGTCCTTATAGCCTTCCTGGAACACGGCGTAGCAAGCGGCGTCGACGACTTGCTTGTAATCCCGGCCCGTCAGGTTCAGCTCGCGGATCGACTGCTGCGCCAGAATCGGACGCACGTCACGGCCTTGCACCGTCTTGATATGGCCTGGAGATGCGATGCCGAGACGGTCGCCAAGACCGATTGTCGCGATCTGGGTTCCGAACGCGCGGGGCACGGTATAGTCGAAATATTTGTTCAAAACCAGGCGGTTCTCATGCGTGAGCGGGCTGATCTTGGCCCCGTCCTCCACTTGCCCTTGCAGCTCGTCGTACAGAGGGCCTTCGCCTGCCGCTAGAATATATTTGGTATGATTCGGAGTATCCTTGACCATCAGCAGCTTAGTGCCTCCGGATTGTGCCAATGATTGCGCATACACTTTTACGTCTCCGCCGCCGATATCGCTTACTTTCCCTGCGGCCAACGCCTCGATGATTGCTTGAAACTTGCCCATGAGTGGACCTCCTCGTTATAAAATCTTCTGCTTTATCATAGCGCAAAATACGTTCACATTCTTCACCGATCTTGCTGATTTTTAATTAACATATGCATATTTTGCTGTCCAATCTGTACGCCTTTTGATACAATGGAGGAAAAAAAGCGCAGAACGGTAAGCAGGGGGGACCGAGCATGAGCGAAACGATAGCTCTGAATTACGGCGCCGAAGAAGGCGATTTTTACATCCAGCATGTGAAGCGGACGGAGCCTTTCGAGCGGACGAACCATTTTCACGGCACCTATGAAATTTACTATTTGCTGGCGGGGCAGCGGGGGTATTTTATCAAAGACCGCTCCTATTTGATTTCTCCCGGCGATCTGGTTTTCATCAATAAGCACGATGTGCACAAAACGTCCAATATCGGCCCGCCCGGGCATGAACGGATCGTCATCAACTTCAGCGACCGGTTCCTCGGCAAGGATCATCCTTTGTACCATGAATCGTTGTTTGCCGCATTCCAGCATCCTTCTCATGTGTTCAGCTTGAAGCTGCAGGAGCAAATATTCGTGCAGACCATTATGAACAAGCTGACGAAGGAGCTGAAAGAACGCGCCACCGGCTACGAGACTTATACGAAGCTGCTGCTCATGGAGCTGCTTCTCTTCGCGGGCAGATGCGCGGAGCGCCAGGAGACGGTGCCGTTCGAGCATGCCAGCCCGCTTCATAAAAAGATCTCCGAGATCGTTCAGTACATCAACGGTCATTTCCAGGAACCGATGACGCTGGCCGGGCTGGCCGGGCGCTTTTACATGAGCCCTTATTATTTGAGCCGGGCTTTCAAGGACGTCACAGGATTTACATTTATCGAATACGTGAATACGGCGCGCATCAAGGAAGCCCAGCGGCTTCTGAAGGAAACGGATATGAAGATCATCGGCATCGCCGAAGCGGTCGGCTTCGAGAATATCGCGCATTTCGGGCGCATGTTCAAAAAGCTGACCAAGCTTACACCGCTTGCTTTTCGCAAGATGCAACAGCAAGTGCCTCTAGCCGACTGACGGAGGAGTGATAAACCGCTGACTTGTCTTGTCACGCTTGGAGCATGTGATATAATGAGTAAAGATGCGCCATCGCAATTTTGGCGAATTTTGGAGGGATAGTTATTTTATATTTTGCGGCGTTTCTCGTTTCGTTTCTCGTCGTCCTTTTCCTGATACCTCCCTTGCGGAAGCTGGCCTTTCGCATCGATTTCGTGGACAAGCCCAAGGAAAATATCGAACGTAAAATACACCGGGAGCCGATTCCGCTCACGGCGGGCCTTGCGATCTTCATCGCCTTCGTGCTCGCTTACCTGATGTTCGTGCATAACGAATGGAAGCAAACGGCCGGCATCCTGAGCGGCTCGTTCCTGATTCTGGCGATCGGCCTTGTCGACGATTGGTACAAAACGCACGGCAAGGAGTTTCCCGCCCTGCCCAAGATGCTGGTGCAACTCACGGCTGCAGGTATCGTTTACTCGACCGGAACCGTCTTCTACGGCTTCAATAACCCGTTCACCGGGACGGATTTCATTCTGCCGGACGTGCTTCAGTTCATCCTGACGGTTACCTGGATATTCGGGGTCACGACCGTCATTAACTTCACCGACGGGATGGACGGATTGGCAGGCGGCTTGTCGGCCATCTCGGCGGTCACGCTGTTCATCGTAGCATTGGCCAAGCACCAGAACGAGTCGGCCATGCTGGCGATTATTCTTGTCGGATCAGCGATTGCTTATCTCCGGTACAACAAGTTCCCGGCCAAAGTATTCATGGGCGATGCCGGCGCTACCCTGTTCGGCTTCCTGCTCGGCGTGATCGCGCTCGACGGTGCTTTCAAGCAGGCTACGGTACTCTCGCTGCTCATTCCGATTCTCGCGCTCGGCGTGCCGATCTTCGATAACCTGTTTGTCGTGTTCAGACGGATGAAGAACGGCCAACCGATCTATCAAGCTGACGCGACGCAGGCGCATTACCGACTGCTGCGCAGCGGGCTGAGCCCGAAGCAGGTCGTGATGTTCTTATATTTGATCAATACGTGCTTCGGACTTGCATCGATTATTTTGCTCTTATTGAAGGTATGACCTTATTGGACGGCCGAATCTTCCCCCCCTTCAACCAGGCTGCATCGGGATGACGGATTCGGCCGTTTTGCTGCTTGATAGGATCATGAGATGAGATCGCTGCTGCTGAAATGGAAAGTATGTGGGTTGTAGTGAACTCGGTGGCGCAATAGCGGACCTTGGGGCGCTAGTAATGATGCTAGGGTCTCTACGCGCTGGCATTTGGCCGGTCGGCACGTTGTAATGAACCTCAGAGCTGTTTTGGTGTCTCCAGGTTCATTTGTAGGGAATTGAAGTTCACTATAGCAGTATCAGAGCGTACACAGCACTTTGTAGCAAAGCCAAGGTCATTACGCAGACGTGCTGCCCATTCACGGTTGTTGTAAACTTGCGCAAGTAAGCCTAACTGGAAAACCCGACCGAAGTATCCTAAACAGGATAAGCCTCCGTCGGGTTTTATTCAATCTTATTCGCACTCAAGCCTTGCCGATAATTCGGGGCTTATCGTTTAGTCGAAGCTTACAAGGTCCTTCACTTGAACCGGAAGCCCGGTGCGTAATGATTTGTTGCCTGCGATGCCCGTAAGGATGGACATCGCTCCGTCTACATGGGACGCCGCGCGATTGAAACGGTCAGGACTCGGAGTGCCGAACAAATCGTTCAGAAGCACAGGGTCGCCGCCGCCGTGACCGCCCTTCTTCTCTTCCACTTTCACCTCGTAAGGCGCCTCGAAGATCGGATGTACGAGGATTTTCTTGCCTTTGACCGCACCTTCCAGCGCTTGATCGCCGCCGGAGTTCACGTAGGATGCTTCAATCACTTCCATCTCGATGCGTCCCTTCGTGCCGTTGAACGCAACGCGGAAGCCTTCCCACGGCGCAAAAGCGTACAGGTTGTACGTAAGAATCGCTTTGCTTTGATACTTCACCATGACGCCCATCGTATCCTCGATGTTGATGCCGTCTCCGAATACGCTCTGGTCGCGGAAATAGCCGTCCTCATGCTCCGCATCCAAATACATCGCTTTCAGCGAAGGGTTATCTTTCATGTGCAGCGCATAATGGTCGTTCTCCGCTGCAGCGCTGCCGTGCGCTCTGGAATAAAATTCAGTTACGCCACGCTTTTCCGCATTTTCTTTGCCATAAAACATCAGATCGCCGAGCGCGTACACCGTCTTCGGCTGCGTGCCGAGCCAGAAATTCACGAGGTCGAAATGGTGCGTCGACTTATGCACGAGAAGGCCTCCACTGTTGCGCTTGTCGCGGTGCCAGCGGCGGAAGTAATCGGCGCCGTGCTTCGTGTTGAGCAGCCATTCGAAATGAACGGAGTGGACATCACCGATCGTACCGTCCATGATCAGCTCGCGGATCTTCGTATTGTGCGGGGAATAACGATAGTTAAACGTTACGCGCAGATTCCGTCCGGTCGCTTTTACCGCGTCGAGAATCGCTTGGCACTTCTCCTCATCCACCGTCATCGGCTTCTCGGTAATCACATCGCAGCCGAGCTCCATCGCACGAATAATATACTTATGGTGCGTACGGTCTACAGAAGTAACGATTACAATATCAGGCTTGATTTCTTCAATCATTCTATCAAACTCATGGGCTTTATAGGTCGGAACCGGCCCCGCGCCGAATTCGGCGATCTGCTTGTTTGCATAATCCATCCGGGTTTGATTCACATCGCAGAAAGCGGCAATCTCGGAGGTTTCGCTAAAATCCCTGACAATCGCTTTGTAAAAAAACTGGGCGCGGCCACCCGTTCCTACCAGGACATACTTTTTCTTCGACATCTGTTGCTCCTCCTCATAGGTATGATATAGTTGGAGTATAGCGCAAGATTATGATGTTTTCAGCACGTTTATTGCTTACTTCCTTATATTTTCAACATATATTGCACAAACCTTATGAGGTGATTTGAATGCCGTCTTCGGCAGACCAACCCAAGAGAACGTTCCTGCTGGAGCATACCATCCGTTCCGGCCCCTTCAATATGAACACGAACCATGCGCACGATTCGTACGAAATTTATTATATGAAAGCCGGAGCCAGGTACTATTTCATCAAGGACCGCTCCTATCTTGTCCGCGAGGGCGATCTGGTGCTGATCGAGCCGATGGTCCTGCACCGGACGACCGAAGCCTACAGCTCCCATCATGAGCGTGTGCTGTTTAACTTCAAGAAAGCCTCTATCCATTCGTTCCTTGAAGACATGCCGGACGACCTGCTGAGCGCCTTCCGCGACAATCCGATCATTCGGCCGGAAGCCAAGGAAAAAGCCTGGGCCGATGCCCATATCGGGCGAATGCTCGCCGAACAAGAGCATGGAGGGCCCGGCTCCGCAGGTCTCCTGAAGCTGCTGCTGACCGAGCTCTTGCTCTGGATCTACCGTCAAGGGAAACTACCCGGGGGACGCGGAGCGCTGCCGGGTACGGAGCATCCGACAACGCTGCACCGCAAAGTATCGGAGATCGTGCAGTTCATTAACGACCATTACGAAAAAGAGCTGACGCTCCACACGGTAGCTAACCGGTTTCACATCAGCTCTTATTATCTTTGCCGTATCTTTAAAGAAGCGACCGGCTTTACCCTGGTCGAATATATCCAGCGTCTGCGCGTCCGCGAAGCCCAGCGGCTGCTAAGCGCTACGCGGCTGCAAATGAGCGAGGTTGCCGGCAGGGTCGGCTTCGACAGCGGCACGCATTTCGGCCGCGTATTCAAAAGCATCTGCGGCGTCTCCCCGCTCCAATACCGCAAAGCCGCTGCAGCGGAGGAGCCTGCGAGAATCTAGATCAGGTTCTCCGGATTCAGTTTCTCCAGCTCCGGCACCACGAATTTGCCGTCCTTGCGGATCAGGCGGCCGTCGAAATAAATTTCACCGCCGCCGTACTCCGGCCGTTGGATGAGCACCATATCCCAGTGCACGGAAGAGCGGTTGCCGTTGTCCGCATCCGTATACGCGTTACCCGGTGTGAAGTGGATGCTGCCGTCGATTTTCTCATCGAACAAAATATCTTTCATCGGCTTCTGAATGTAAGGGTTGACTCCGATGGCGAACTCTCCGATATAACACGCGCCTTCATCCGTATTCAGAATGTCGTTCAGCTTCTTCGTATCGTTCGAGGTCGCTTCGACGATCTTGCCGTTCTCAAAACGCAGGGTCACGTTCTCAAAGAACGTGCCCGTATAGATCGTAGGCGCATTATAAGCGATGACGCCGTTCACGGAATCCTTGACCGGAGCGGTGAACACCTCGCCGTCAGGAATATTGTTTTTGCCCGCGCATTTGATTGCCGGGATGCCTTTGATCGAGAAGGTCAGGTCCGTACCCTGGCTGACAATACGCACCTTGTCCGTCTTCTCCATTAACTCGACCAGGGAGTCCATGGCCGCGGACATTTTGCTGTAGTCCAAGTTACATACGTTGAAATAAAAGTCCTCGAATGCCTCGGTGCTTGTGTTCGCCAGTTGGGCCATCGACCCGTTCGGATAGCGCATGATGCACCACTTGGTGTGATTGACCCGCTGATCCGTTACCGGGCGCTGGTATTCGCGTACATACAGACGCATTTGCTCCTCCGGCACATCGGATGTTTCCGTGATGTTCTCGCCGCTTCGCACGCCAAGGTAAGCCTGCATTTTCTTCATCCGGTTCAGCTCAAGCTCGGCCAGCGTCCGGTATTGCTCCACCGTGCCGCCCAGCATCAAGCTACGGGTTACGGACGGATCGCGGAATTCAACAAACGGATGGCCGCCTGCGGCATATACTTCTTCGATTAAACATTTGGTCAATTCCTGATCGCGCAGTCCGATCATCTCGATCAAAATATATTCACCCGGCTGCAAGTCCACCGAGTATCTCACCAAATTTTTCGCAAACTGTTTTAAACGCGGGTCTCTCATGTTCATTCTCTCCTTTGAAGGCTGCATTCCAATCTACAGCTTCACTGTAACCAATTTTACGCAAAAGTTCAAATGCCGCCCTTCGGTTTGCGCGAGAATTTGGTATCATCAGGAAAATAATCATTCAATTCGCTGTTAATTTACATGCAAAATGCAAAAACGCCTCTCCGTCGAACGGAAAGGCGTACCGTACACAAGCTTGAAAGCCTATATAACCTTTTGCAGCGGAATTTCGTACGTAATGAGCTCCTGCGGACTGAAGAAGTTGGCGATCTCCCGTTCCGCGCTCTCCACCGAATCCGAGCCGTGAATAATGTTATTGCCTACGTGCACCGCATAATCTCCTCTAATCGTGCCGGGGGCCGCATCCATCGGGTTGGTCTTCCCCATCATGGCGCGGGAAAGCGCGATGATGTTATCGCCCTGCCATACCATGGCAAACACCGGACCGGAGGTGATGAAATCAACCAATTCGCCGAAGAAAGGCTTGCCTTTATGCTCCGCATAGTGATATTCCGCTTGCTCCCGGGACATATGGAGGAGCTTGGACGCAATGAGCTGGAAGCCTTTTTCCTCGAATCTCTGTACAATCTTGCCGACCAGTCCGCGCTGGACGCCATCAGGCTTAATCATCAGATATGTTTTTTCCATCGATCAACACTCCCGTTTCGTTGTTGGTAGGGAACTTGTGCCTTCAACTGGACATTATTCCCAATGCAGCATCATTTCATTCTTTATAAAGGGTTGGATTCGCCGTGCGATCCGTTAAACCGATAAGATTCAATCAAATATCGCATAATTAAGATATCACATTTAGGTATTTTATGTAAATAGTATGTTTCATTAAATTTTTATTATGTATTATAGAAAGCGTTATCCTTTTTTTTCGCTAGATCATATAACAAAAAAAGAGCAGTCCCATGACTGCTCCAAAATAACGAGAAACCCGGATATACAGAAAATGCAAAAGGTAGAAGGTAGGGTATCCCCTGTAGGAGCGATAGCGTCCGGCTTTGTTATCGGAAAATGACCGCTGCATAGCTAATCAATTGAAAATTTTCCGATAACAACAGCGGCCGAAGGGGGGTACCCCACCGATGTACCAAGGCAGATTTCTCAATGGTATACCGTTATCCCCATTTGCGCTTCATGAAATCCAGGCTCGCTCCCATCTCCTCCTCTTCCTGCTCTGTCCGGCATTCTACCGAGATCATTCCCTCGTATCCGCTGTCCTTCACAACCTTCACGAACGTATCGTAATCGTACCGGCCGGATCCCGGATGACGACGGTCCGTATCGGCCAAATGAATATGCGCGATCCATTCCTTATACCTGCCGATTTCGGCCAGCGGCTCCCGTTCTTCATCCATATGATAAAAATCCGCCAGCACCCGAATGCTCGGATCGTTCAACTGCTTGGCGTAATCCACGGCTTCCTTCACGCTGTTGATCAAGTTCGTCTCCTTCTTGTTGAGCGGCTCAATCGCAAGCCGGATTCCCGTGCCATGCAGCTCGGTTGCGAACCACGACAGCACTTGCATGAACTGCTCTTCCGCCCTGGTACGCTCCCAGCCCTCGGGGACATTGCGTGATCCACCGCTTCCAAGAACAAGCACTTCCGAGCCCGTACGGATCAGCGTATTTACGGCCAGCTCGGCATAACGCCGGATCCGGACTTCTTTGGCCTCCGGTCCTACAATGCGAATATCGCGCGGAAAAGCAATATTGAACGCCTTCACGGGAAGCGGACTGTCTAGCAAAGGCTCAAGCCGCCGCTTGTATTCCTCCCGGTTCTCCAGCTGCAGCGGGGCAAGCGGCGTCTCGATGTAATCGTAGCCCAGCGTATGAAGTAAAGCCGCATTCCGGATATCCGTGCACCAGCCGAATAAATTCATCTTAACCCCCGCCTTTATTAAGGATTGTCCTACCTTCCGGTAACGCTATCAGAAAGCGTTTACAACATCATATGATTCTTGCCTTCGCCTAATGACGGCGCCGGTTCAAATAGCTGCAAACGGGTCCGGCTCTTTCGTGATGACGAAAAAGGCGAACCCAAGCCAAGCCCCGCCTATCCGCAGGGTTACAGCTCCTGCTCCATACCTCGCATCTTCTGTACATAATGAGGAAAAACAACGTTCGGTTCCTCTATGTCGGGATGCCACTTTTTCTCCCATTCGAGCGTATAGTAACCGTTATAGCCGTTTCGCTCCAGCACCTCGATTATGTTTCGCAGCGGGACGTCTCCTTCGCCCAGTAAGCAATATTGGTACCCTCGCGGGTTGTCCGGGGTTAAGAGCGAATCTTTGACATGAACATAGTCGATCCATTCGCCCAGAGCTTCCCATGTCGTCTCCGGGCGTTCTCCCAGCATCCGGTAAGGATGATGGACATCCCAGAGCACGCCGTAGGCTTCGGTATCCACCTGCTCCATGAAACGCTTCACTTCCCCGCATGCGGTCCAGTCGTCGTGCGTCTCCAGCAGCAGCTTCGCGCCGTACTCCTTCGCAATCTTGCCCATTCGCTCCGCATGCATCACCATGGCCTGAAGCGCTTCGGCCCGGTCCCGGTCTCCGATCTTTCCGCCGAACACGCGGATGTAGCGGGTGCCGAAAAGCGCGCACAGCTTGGCGTAAGCTTCGATCTCCGCCAAATAATCGCCGAACTTCTCGATGGACACAAGCTGGACGGAGCTGGAGAAGCAAGAAACCCGAAGGCCGGCAGCTTGAATTTGTTTCTTCGTGGATTGCGCCGAGTCCGAGAAGGCCGACAGCTTGTAAATATTCATTTCCGTACCTACACCGCGAAAATCGATGGCATCGAAGCCATATTCCGCCGCGCTCCGAATGATCGTGTCGAGGTCCCATTCCGGACAGCCCAGCGTCGTGAATGAAAGCTTCATAAACGATAACCTCCTATGATGGCTTGCAGGTTTTCCTGCTTCTTCCATCGTAACTGCTGCAGCCAAACAAAACAAGCACTCCGCCAGTTTAAGCGGAGTGCTTGTTTCGTTAGCGCTGCGTTGTAGCTATATCCGGCAGCTCATGTGCTTCGAGCTCCCTCATGGACAGCTTCGCACCGATCATGCGGAAGCTGCCGACCACATCCTGGTACCCTCGTTCAATGTGCTCCACACCGGTGATGCAGGTTGTGCCTTCTGCGGCGAGTCCGGCCAAGATCAGACTCGTTCCGGCCCTTACATCGGTCGCGTGCACCCATCCGCCCTGAAGCGGACGTCCGCCGCGGATGAAGGCGCACTCCTGCCGCAGCTCGATTTCTGCGCCGAGCCTGCGCAGCTGCGGCACATGGGCGAATCTTTTCGGATAGACGCGGTCGGTGACGATGCTCTTGCCTCTAGCTTGCAGCAGCAATGCCGTCATCGGCTGCTGCAGGTCCGTCGCAAAGCCGGGATACATGCCTGCACGAACGCGGGTCGCCTTAAGAGAACCATTGCCGTATGCGGTAATGTGGCTTTCGCCGCACTCCAGCTCAAGCCCGACCTCCTCCAGCTTGGCAAGACAAGCGCCGAGATGCTCCGGAATGACGTCCATTACCGTTACCTGTCCGCCGCGGAGACCGGCCGCCATCAAGAACGCTCCGGCAATCAGACGGTCCGGAATGACCGCATGGCTTCCTCCGTTCAAGTAAGGAACGCCTTCGATCCGGATCCGGTCGGTGCCTGCTCCGTAAATCCGGGCTCCCAGCCGGTTGAGGAACGTAGCGGTATCGACCACTTCGGGATCGACGGCCGCGTTATGAAGCTGCGTGCGCCCCTTGGCTCGCGCTGCCGCCAGCATGGCGTTAATCGTCGCGCCGGAGGTGACGGTATCGAAATAAATGTCCGCGCCGTTCAGCTCACGGGCTTCGATTGCATAATAATCGTTAAAGAACTGCACCTGCGCTCCAAGCGCCTGGAAGGCTTTGATATGCTGGTCGATGGGACGGGATACGAAATTGTCCCCTCCCGGGAACCCGATCGTAACCCGGCCGAATTTCGACAGCAGCGCCCCGGCAAAGTAATAGGAAGCACGGTAGCTTGACGCCTTGCCCGGGTCGATGACGGCGCTGTGAATCCACCTTGGGTCGATCGTAACGACGTCCCCGTTCTGCCGCATCTCCATTCCGATATCCCGGCCGATGCCGGCGATCAATTTGATGTCGTCAATTTGCGGTATGCCTTCCAGCGTAACGACGTCATCCGCAAGGCAAGCTGCGGCCAGCAGAGCGAGCGAGCTGTTTTTTGCACCGGGAATATGTACCGTACCGTTCAGCGGACCCGAATATTCCGCTTGGATATATTTCATGAGGCGATCCCACTTTCGTTATGACGATTTCAATTCCGATTCCAGCACATATCCGCTGCCGCGCACGGCGCTGATGGGAAACGTATCCTTGCCGTATTTCTTGCGAACCCGGTAAACCAGAGCGTTCAGCTCGTCGAGCGTTACATCCGGCACGCCCGACGTTCCCGGCGTTCGTTCCGGCCATACCTTCGACTTGATCTCCTCCAGCGGCACGAGTCGGTTGGCATTATCATGAAGCACGCGGATGAGCAAGTATTCCTTCTCCGACATGGAGATCCTTCTGCCTTCCACAACGCATTCCCGTTTCTCCCAATGGATGGACAAAGGCGGAATCTCCGGCATCTCCAGCTGCCTCGTCACGCTTAAGGGCTCGATCTCCAGCGTCTGATCGGCGAACATATAAGAGAAATGAATGACCGTCATCCCCCTCGCCAGCTTGATGATGTCGAAGGATTTCAGCGGATACGGCTTATTCGGCGTCGCGAGGACCCCGTTAATCTCCGTTCCGTGACGGCTGCCAAGATCGTATAGAACGGCTTGCTCCTGCTCCTTGCGGATTACGAAATGCTTCCGTGAAATGAAGGCGTTCGTAAAAGCCAAGTCCGGAGTAAATTCGTTCGAAACCCGGCCTACCAGCGTCTCGTCCGCGGTAAGATTCACACAGGTCCCCGAACGGTACGGCTCGCCGCGTATCACATACAAGCATGCGAAATTATCCAGTTTCGTCCCCTCCGATTGCGGCGCCAGGGCATTTCGCCAGCCGCCGAGATTGGAAATGACTCCACTATTCATCATAACTCAAAGCGCCTCCGATTAAAACCCCTAAGCCCTGACGCCCCCCTGACAAAACAGTAACAGGTCTTCTAACCGGGGGCATTCGCGCCGGTCCTCTTTCAGCTCCTCCTACAACGCAGCAATTTGGCATTCTATTCCCTCAGAGGGCCCGTTACGTTTCCTACTATACAATCATGGCAAGCGTGATATAATGAGCTTAATATTTAGTTACGCTAACTATGGGAGAACTGCCAATGCCGCCATGGACCCGCCGCTGGACGGGCGTCCTCGGGCTCTTGCTCTGCCTGACGGTACCTTCGTCCGAATTTATTAAACCGCTTTCATTACCACCCCTTCCCGATCTTACCGTTCAGAACGAATGGTCGAAGGACGAGCTGCAGAAGCCGCCAAACATTATTATCGTTCTGAGCGAGGCGTTCTGGGACATTACGCAGATCAAGAGCCTGAAATTCAGCCGCGATCCGATTCCTTTCTTTCATTCCCTGCAGAAAAAAACGACGCACGGAACCCTGCTCTCCCCGATGTTCGGAGGAGGAACGGCCAATGTCGAGCTCGAGGTGCTTACGGGCTTGTCGATGCGTTTTTTCCCGGAGGACTCCATTCCTTACGAGGACTACATTAAACAGCCGACAGAGTCGCTTGCCAGCCTGCTGAAGGCACAGGGGTATCATACGACGGCCATCAGCCCGTTCTACCATTGGTATTTCAACAGCTCTGAGGTGTACAAGGATCTGGGATTCTCGCGTTTCATCTCGCTCGAGTATTTTAACCCGGACGAATACGTCGGACCTTACATCGGGGATCACGCCGTAGCGAAGCGCATTATCGAAGAGAGCCGGAGAAGTCCGGGACCGGACTTTATTTTTGCCAACACGATGGAAAATCACTACCACTATTGGCCCGGCAAGTTCAAGAGGAATACCATCGACATTACCGGCGATGCCCCCGGCGACGCACTCGGCATTGCCGAAACGTACGCACAGGGCTCCCAAGGAGCCGACCGGATGCTGCAGGAGCTGGTCACATACTACAACGACCTGCGTGAGCCCACCATTCTCGTCTGGTTTGGCGACCACTTGCCTTCGCTGGAGAAAAATTACGTATACGAGCAAACCAAATACATCAGCGGAGAGAATGACCCGGATTTCCTCGAGAAGATGCACAATACGCCGGTTCTGATTTGGAGCAATTATTTGCCTCCAGCAGCCGATAAGGAGCTTCATCTGAGCCCTTCCTTCCTCGGGCCCCTCATTCTCCAGACGGCCGGACGCACGGGAAGCGCCTATACGGATTATTTGGCGGAGCTTTACAAGAAGCTGCCGATCGTACCTCCTGCGGACCGCTATCAGGCCATGGGCATCGATCCCGCGCTTGTGAAAGAATATGAAGCACGGCAGCAGGCGCAATGGGAAGCGCAAAAACTTCACTCGCAAACGCCGGCAAACGGCGAACCGGATAATCCGTTCGTGCTCGGGTACGGCGCTCCCGCGCTGGAAGGCGTCTCGCCTGAAAGCGTGCCGGTCGGCGGAGACAGCTTCGGACGCACCCAGCTGACGTTAAGAGGGGGACGTTTCGGCCTCGGCGCGACGGTATTCATTAACGGGAGTCCGGTACCGTCGACGTGGCAAAGCGAGCAGACCTTGACCGTGAATTTGCCAAAGGAGCACGCCGCCAAGCCAGGCACGCTGAACGTGCAGGTGAAGGTGATCGATTCGAAGAATAACGTTCTCGGGACATCCAACACTGTATCCGTTCCGGTAACAGAGAAAAAGCAATGAACGGTTATTCAAAATAACGATGAATTACATAACCGTGGCATCTGCTCCAGCAACAATAACCGTACAGCCCCCCTTCCCAGGCTGTACGGTTATTGTTTTTTCCGAGTTCAATTTTTCGCGCGATAAGCTTTTTCTTGATCGACAGGAGATGAGGGCAAACTGACATGCTTAAACACATTGATGACGAATAAAATAACGGCGAGCGTCGTGATAATGCCGCCAACGGCAATGATCGGCTCCGTATTTCCCGCGCCGCCGACGAGCAGCGCCAGTGCGATCATCATGATCGGCAAACCGATGTTATGGCACCAGAAATGCCAGACCGCCAGCTTGCTGGCTCCCGCTTTGGAGAATACCGAATAAATCAGACCGGCCAAAGCCATCGAGACCCAACCTACCAAATTCAAGTGAGCATGGACCGAAGCGAATTCCATGTGGTGCGTGATCGACATGAACATGCCGAAGAACACGCCGATAATAAAATAACAGGACGCAATTTTAACCAATCTTGGCCCCATACATAACCCCCTCTCCCGCCAACGTTAACTTACATCACCAACGTATCCGGTTCCCTCCTCCGTTATGCATACCTAAATAACTTTTTATATCGTATGCTCGGCCGCGAACGCCATCAGATATTGGATGAATTTCCGTTTGGCCAGGCTGTCGGCTGCGTCCTTCCTCTGGATCAGCGCAAAATCGCGCAGGATCCGCCCGCAGGACAGCGGAATGCGCGAGACGTCTCCGCTCTCTAGCTCCTTGCGCACCGTCCAGCGGGACAGCATCGCAATGCCCAGTCCGGCGGCGACCGCTTCCTTGACGCCTTGGCTGCTGTTCAGCACGAAGGTTCGCTGCATCCTGAGATCGTAGCTTCCGATAAACCTGTCGCTTACGGCCCGGGTGCCCGAGCCGAGCTCGCGAAGCACCCATACCTGGTCGTTCAGCCGCTCCGGAGGGACAGAGCGCTCCAGCGCAAGGGGGTGGTCAGGCGAGGCGATGAGAATCATGTCATCCTGCATGACCGGTTCCACCGTCAGCTCGGGGTAAGCGGTCTCTCCCTCGATCCAGCCGAGGTCGAGTGCGTTATCGCGAACGCCCTGCACAATCTCCCCCGTATTGCCGATCGTGACCTCGATATCGACGCGGGGGTGCGGAGCGGCGAATTCGGCGAGCACCCGCGGTAGCAAATATTCTCCGATCGTGAAGCTGGCTCCCAGCTTCAGCGATCCCGTCACTTCCCCCTGAAGCGAGTGAATTGACTCACGGGCTTCCTCCATCAGGGAGAGAATCCGCTTCGCCCGTTCATAGAGCAGGCCCCCCGCTTCTGTAAGCTTCACCTGCTGGGGCGAGCGATGGAACAGCTTGGCGTCCAGCTCCTGCTCCAGATTGCGGATATGGAGGCTAACGCCCGGCTGGGAAAGATGCAGCAGCTTGGCGGCCCGGGAAAAATTTTTCTGCTCGGCAACGGTTACGAAAATTTGCAGCGTTTCGGCATTCATGGCTTAGCATCCCTCCTGATGTTCAAGCACATCCATCATAAGCAAAGCTGATGATGGCGATTGCGAATCGGTATTTCCTTTCCGGACCGATCCCTTATATAGTGAAGCCATAGCTTAACCGAACGATTCGTATCGAAGGAGGCTTCACGCATCATGTCACAGGCACATTCTGTTCCTTTAAGCAGCAAGAAGGACCTCGGGTTCGTCCGAGGCCTTCTGCTCGCCCTCATTCTTGCGGTGCTCGCGCAAACCGCCGCTTCGCTCCCGCTGCTTCGCATCATGGGACCGCTCGTTCTTGCGATCCTCTTCGGCATGGCCTGGAGAGCCGTCTTCGGCATCCCGGCGGGTGCCGCGGCGGGCATCGGCTTCTCCAGCAAAAAGCTGCTCCGCCTGGGCATTATTCTGCTCGGCATGCGGCTCAGCTGGCCGGATATGGTGCAGGCGGGGCCGAAGGTGTTCCTGCTAGCCGCCGTCTGCCTCGTCTTTGCGCTGGCAGCCGTCTATGGCCTATGCCGCATGCTCGGCATCGACCGCCGCCTTGGGCTGCTGACCGCCTGCGGCACGGCGATCTGCGGAGCGGCTGCCGTCGTCGCCATCGCCCCGCAGGTGAAGGCCGGCGACGAAGAGACGGCTGTCAGTGCGGCCATCGTCGCGCTGCTCGGTACAGCTTTCACCCTAAGCTATACCCTGCTCATGCCCTTTGTAGGACTCTCGTCCCCGGGCTACGGCGCTTGGTCCGGCGCAACCCTGCACGAAATCGCACACGTGCTGGCAGCCGCCGCACCCGGGGGACAAGAGGCGCTGCGCATCGCTCTGCTCGTGAAGCTGTCGAGGGTTGCGCTTCTCGTACCCGTGGCCGTCGCGGCCGGCTGGTGGACCGCTCGTGAGGAACGGAAGCTGACGGGGCAGCAGGAAAGCCCCGGCCGCAGCTGGAGACAGCTGCCGATTCCTTGGTTCATCTTCGGCTTTTTGCTCGTCAGCGGCATTCATTCCCTTGGGATCTTGCCTGCGCCGGCCGTCGAGGGAACCGTCACCCTCTCTTACACGCTGCTGGCGATGGCGATGGCCGGTCTCGGCCTGAACGTCGATCTGGGATCGTTCCGGCGGCTCGGTCTGAAGCCGCTCGCTGCGGGACTTCTCGGCTCCATGTTGCTCTCCGGGTTCGGCCGGATTCTGGTATCCTGGTTCGGCTTAAACTAGGATATAATACCAACGGGCCGTTCAAGCGGAGCCGCGAGACGAAACGTGTCGACTTCTGCGCTTTCCCGGGAAATGCGCGGAAGCGGCACCCAAGGTTCACGCCCCGTTCCCGGCTATTCCTCCCGATACCACAAGCTTCTCAGCTCCTCGTTCCGCTGAAGCAGCTCCTCCAGCCTGCCTGTATCGTCAATCCGCCCGTTTCTCAGGACAATAATCTTATCGGCCCGCGCCAGCGCGGCCTTGCGGTGGGACACGACGAGACAGGCAGCGCCCTGCCTTTCCTCCTCCAGCCGCTCCCACAGCTTCCTTTCCGTTTCGACGTCTAGTGCACTGGAGAGGTCGTCGACCACCATTAGCTGCGCGTCTCGAACGAACATGCGCGCCGCGGCGGTACGCTGCGCTTGGCCTCCGGACAGCTTCACGCCCCTCGGACCGATGACCGTATCCAGCCCGTGCGGCAGCCGATCGAGATCCGGCTCCAACACGGCAGAGGCAATCGCCCGGCGCAGCCGCTCTTCCCCCGCATCCAGTCCCAGCAATATATTATTGGCCAGTGTATCGCTGTACAGACGCGGAATTTGCGGAGTATAAGCACTGCGTGGCGGAATGAAGAAATCGCCCGGCGCTTCGACAGGCTTTCCGTTCCAGCAGATGACGCCCGCCTGGATCGGCAGCAGCCCCAGCAGCGCTCGCACGAGGGTTGTCTTGCCGCTGCCGATGCGTCCCGTTACAACCGTGAAAGAGCCCCGCGGCAGATCGAGATCGACGGCCTCGATGCCTCTTCCGCTCTCGGGATAGCGGTATGTAAGCCCGCGCACCTCAATCCGCTCCAGCAGGTCGACTTCCCCCGGCTGCGCCGTCACCGCCTCCGGAATGGCGGTTCGCAGATAAAGCGGATGATGCTCGGTCAGGATCGCCTCCGGCGCCCCCTGCAGCAGGTGCGTCAACCGGTCTTTAGCGACGGCGCTCTGCTTGAAGTAGGTCATGAATTTTCCAAAATTTTGGATAAACTGCATTACAAAAGTAAGGTAATATACGAACAACGCGAAATCCCCGACCGTGAAGCTTCCGCTGCGCATCGATTGAGCGGCGAGCAGCAGGATGAGCCCCGTGCCGAAGTTGACCGTGTTGGAGAAGATCGAGTCCAGCGCCGAGCCCAGCAGCTTATCCTTCAGCATTGCTTCGCGCCGCAGGTCGTTCAGCCGGCTGAAGCGGCCGATGACGCGATCCTCCGCTCCCGCCACCTGGATCGACTGCACGGTGGAGAACATCTCGCTGATCGCTCCGGTGACCTGGCTTGTCGCCTCGCGGCTGGCAGCCCGGTACTTCTGCAGGAGGGACGTCGACAGCTGGGCGACCGTTACTACGACGACCAGCGGAAGAAAAACCAAAAGCGTCATCTCCGCATTAATCCGCATCAGGATAAAGATCGACACCGCTGCGAAGAAGGTCATGCCGAAAGCGTCCACCGACCAACTCACCGTCTCCTCCACCTGATCCACGTCGTCGCGGAACGAGGAGATCGCTTCTCCCGGCGAGATCGGGATGGCGCGGGCGCCCGGCTCCTTCAGCACGTGCCGGAGCAGGTTGCGGCGGAGCAGCGCGCCGATCCGGAACCGGAACTGGACGTCCGTGATGAATCCGAAAAGGATCAGCACGACCCGCGCCAGCGCCGCCAGCATCAGAAACCCGATTAGCGACCAGACCCCGAACCGGTAAGGCGCGCTGCCGGACAGCACGTCGAAGAATTGCTTCGTCACAAGCCCCGGCACGATCGGAGCCAAATAAATCAGCGACCAGGCCAAGGCGTTCAGAATATACAATCCCCAGCGATAGCCCGTTAATTTCGTCAAAAACGAGAACGTGCTCATACAAGCATCTCCTCCATTCCTACTTCCAGCATCCGGCTGTAGCGCGAATTCGGATCGGAGGTCAGCCGCCCGCGCTCCCCGAATTCGGCGATCCACCCGTCATCCAGCACAAGTATGCGGTCCGCCCTTTCGATTGTGGCCAATCGGTGCGCAATGATGATGCAGGTGCGGCCTTGCAGCAGCCGAGAGATCGCCTGCTCGATCCGGTGCTCTGTCGCAGGGTCCAGCCGGGACGATGCTTCATCGAGAATTACAAGCCCGGGATCGGACAAAAATACGCGGGCGAAGGACAGGAGCTGCGCTTCGCCGGCCGAGAGCCCGCCGCCGCCCGACTCCAGCATCGTATCGAGCCCGCCGGGCAAAGACATGAGCCACGAAGCCAATCCGAGCTCCTCCAGCACACGGACGATTCGGTCATCCCCTACAGCTTCATCGAAGAAGGTCAGGTTATCCCGGACCGTTCCCTGGAACAGCTCGATATTTTGCGTGACGAAGCCGACCCGGCCCCGCAGCTCCTGCAGCTTGGCCTCGCGGATATCCGTTCCGCCAAGCCGAATGCATCCCTGCTGCGGATCGTAGAACCGTAGCAGCAGCCGGGCGAGCGTCGTCTTGCCGCTGCCGGTCCGCCCGAGCAGACCGAGCACCTGTCCCGGCTCCAGACGGAAGCTGACGTCATGAAGCGTCGTACTCTCGGTATCGTAGCTGAAGAGGACGTTCTCGAAGACGACCGACAAGGCGCCGTCTTCCAGTGGGGCTCCCGCCCCGTCGCGGATGGCGGACTCCGTCGCCAAGAGTTCGCGGACACGGCCGATGCTGGCGTCGGCTTTTTGCAAATCCTCCATTTGGGTCCTGATCTTCTCGATCGGCTTCGCCATCAATTCGGTGTAATAAAAAATCATATAGACCGTTCCGATCGTAATCGAGCCCGTCTTCCACAAATAATAGCTTAATGCGAAGGCGACGGCGTTGCCGATCGCGAAGACGATCAGCGTCGTAATCCACATCGAGGCCCATCCGAGAAACGCACGGACGCGAACCGGCAGCCATTCCTTGAGCAAGGAATGGAAGCGGTGCATCACGTAGCCTGTAGCCCCGTTTGCCCGCGTATCTTCCGTGCCCTCCAGATGCTCGCCCAGGAAGCCGTAGAACTTCGCGCTGATCTGCCGCAGCTTCCCCCAATGGGGAACGGCGAAGCGGCGTATGTATTGAATCGCGGCAATGGCAAGCACGACAAACACGAGCATGCCGGCTCCAATCACCCAGCCCTCGAGGAAGAGCAGCACGAGCATCCCCGCCACAAGCACGAGATTGCTGAGCAGCGTGATGACGAAATTGGAGAAGAAATTCGCAAGGTTGTTGATGTCTCCGTCGACCCGTTCGATGATGGCCCCGGACGTATGCGATTTGTGAAACGACATATCGAGCTTCAGGCAGTGCGCCGCCACATCGCTGCGCAGCGAATTCGTCGCCTTCCACCCGACATTTTCCCCGATGTAGGTCGCGGCGACATTCACTAGCTGCTGAACTAGCGTCGCGGCAAGGAACAGCACGGCGGCAAATACGAGCGGTTTGCCCGACGATTGCGATTGCGCGGTATCGATAAAATAGCGGATGATCTGCGGATTGACGAGCTGGAGCCCGATCCCGCAAAGCAGAAGCGCCGTCAGACCGATCATACTGCGGCGCTGCGGCTTCAAATACCGGTACAGCAAACGGGTATAATCGCGGACCGGGATCTTGCGCGCATTCCTGTTCATGGTTTTTCCCAAAGCCCCCTCCGAAAAAAAGAAAGTAGTCCTAATCTTATGTAGTTTAATACATCGGCAGACATGCGGCTATATGAAATTTGATTATGCAATATTTTATCCCAAACTCGGCAGCAAGGCCCGGATGGCAGCCTTCCTCCGGCGGAAAAGCAAAAAGAGAGCCCCGGACGGCTCCCAGTCTGTAAAGAAACCCATGTAATAGAAAAATCTGCTTGGTACCCCACCTACTACCTTTCGCATCGTTCTGCATTTCCGGGTTTCTCGTCAATCTATGAGCCGGCAAGGCTCCCTTCACTTTTCCTTGTTCTTGATGAACTGATCTACCCTCGCTTTCATGGAACCCACCGTCGTTCTCTTATACCGGAGGCCGAGCCAAATAACCCGTACCTGCTGCTTGCGGCTTAGCCGCCGGAACCGGGGCTCCTGCCTCAGGAACGAGCGGATGATCGTCCAGCTGTTGTCGTTCCAGCGCTCCGGCTTCAAAAATTTTAAATCGTAGGGCAGCTTTCGTTTGCGGAAACGGTACAACAGGGAGCTGAGGCCCGAGGCAGCTTTGCTTTCGTCCACAAGACAGGGGGCGAGCGCTTTTTTAGTATGATTCTTCAAATATTCGTAATGATTATTTCCGCTGACGATGACGTAACCGCCTTCTTTTTTGCTTTTGCGGACAATCATCAAATGCATGCAGTCTTGCGCCGTCTTCCGCAGCTCCTTGATCCTCTGTGTAATGACAGCTGACATTCCGGGCTTAAGCTTGCTGAGAGGGATATATTGCACCGTGTATCTCATGGGGCTGCCTCCTCTTTCAAGGGTTCCTAGTTCAGTGTATGCCGTACATAAGCAAATGCGACCGGCTACTTCTTCCGAGGCTATCGGAATTCATTCGGCACCCAGTCTATCAGGCTTAACCTATCACTTTACCGGGTTATGCCCAAAACAACGCCGACGACGGAATTCACCCGCCGCCCGCGTTTTGTTTATGCATACCGACGAATGATATAAGCTTAAGCGGCTTGCGGATTTACGGACGATGTCACACCTCTCGCCAAAAAGGGAACTCTCATAACAAGAGTTCCCGCTTTTTTCATGAAGGCTGATCCTCCGGCTTTCTACTGAAGCGACTTGCGCATACGGACGTGCAGAATCCCGGCATCCAGGAACGGCTCCTTGGAAATGACCTCATAGCCCAGCTTCCGGTAAAACGGCTCCGCCTGCACCTGGCCGTCCAAAATGACGGCAGGTACCCCTTGCCCCCGCACATCGTTCTCGAGCGCATGGATGATGACGCGTCCGAGGCCTTGTCCCCGATGGGATTCCAGCACGGCGATCCGCTGCAGTTTGGCCGTCTTGTCGTCATACATCCTCCAGCGCCCTGTGCCGATCGGCCGGCCTTCCTCCAGAACGACGAAATGACGGCAGCTCTCCGGCGAATCGTCGAACTCGTCCAGCTCCACGTCTCTCGGTACCTTCTGTTCCTCCACGAATACTTTCTCGCGAACCTCGAAGCACATCTCCAGTTCCTGATTTGATGTGACATGACGTACTTCCATTGCCTTGCCTCCCGATTCCTTTCTGTTGTAACGAACCTGCTCATTATACCACCTTTAAGCGGAAAATGCTTTCTTGAGAGCTTCCCGTACCCGGTCCTTATTGAATGGCTTGACGATAAAATCGCACGCCCCCATCGTAACGGCCTGGATGAGCAGCGCCTGCTGGCCCATTGCGGATACCATCATGATTTTGGCGTCGGGATGGCTCGACTTCAGCTCTCTGAGCGCCGTAATCCCGTCCATCTCCGGCATCGTAATATCCATGGTAACGAGATCCGGGTGCACTTCCTCGTACAGTGTCAGCGCTTCCAACCCGTTACCCGCTTCAGCGGCCATTTCGTAACCGAGCTCCTCGATCACGTTCTTCAGTATCATTCTCATAAACAGCGAATCATCCACGATCATTATTCTCTTCACGCGATCTAAGCCCCCAAACCCGGACGTGTGATAGGTACAAAAAAGCCTCCTTCTGGACAGGCCAAAAGGGAGGCTCATGATCAGCTAAGTTCCTCATGTCTTTCGGCAGCTGGCTGACATAGCTTTACACATTAGTCCCTATAGCTTTGCGTCCTTGGCTTTCACCAAGTTTGCCTTATCTTGACAGCGGGTGATTCAGTTGTATTATAGCATCCTCCTGTAAAAAAACAAGACCATCATTCGCAATAAATGCCTTTTCCTTGCTATAATGATCGGTAGAATACCCATCCTCATATAGAAGGGACGTACGCAAATGAACGAAATTCGATGGGGAATTATCGGCTGCGGGAACGTAACGGAAGTGAAAAGTGGCCCCGGGTTTCAGAAGGCGGAGAACTCCCGTCTTGTCGCCGTTATGCGCAGAGACGAGGTGCTTGCCGCCGATTATGCCGCAAGACACGGGGTGCCCAAGTGGTACAGCCGGGCCGACGAACTGATTCGTGATCCGGAAGTGGACGCGGTTTATATCGCTACGCCCCCGGCCTATCACCATCCTTATACGTTAGCCTGCGCGGCCGCAGGCAAGCCGGTGTATGTCGAGAAGCCGATGGCGCTTAATGCAGCGGAATGCGACGAGATGGAGGCGGTTTGCACCAAAGCCGGCGTGCCGCTCTTCGTAGCGTTCTACCGGCGAGCTCTTCCCCGCTTCCTGCAGGTGAAGATGTGGCTGGAGGAAGGCGCGATCGGGGAAGTCCGCACCGTCGTTACGCGGCATTACGGGAAGCCGACGGCACAGGAGCTCGCGGGGGAGCCGAGCTGGCGCGTGAAGCCCGAGCTGTCCGGCGGAGGCTATTTCTTCGATGTCGGGAGCCATACGCTGGATCTGCTCGATTATTTACTCGGTCCGATCGTGAGGGTCAGCGGCGACGCTTCCAACCAGGCGGGGCTCTATGCCGCAGAAGATATCGTGACCGGCTCCTACGTGTTCGAATCCGGCGTTCACGGCGTGGGGACTTGGTGCTTCTCCTCCAATTTCGATTATGAGCAGAATGAAATTATCGGCAGCAAGGGCCGAATCGAATTCTCGACGTTCACCGAGGCGCCGGTCCGTCTGATCCGGGAGTCCGGTACGGAAGAACGCCATATCGAGCATCCCGCACATGTGCAGCAGCCGCTCATCCAAAGCATCGTCGACGAGCTTCTCGGACGGGGCGCATGCCCCAGCCGCGGCGATACGGCAATACGGACCAGCCGGGTGATGGACGCCATGATCCGGGGGTACTGACGCCCAAGTTCCAAGGATAAGCAACCATATTTCTTCCCCTCGCATAGGCTGTTCTATCCATTCGAAATAACTCATCACTATTATCCGCATGCGCATCATTACCCGTATCATCCTTACGGCCATTACGGACATCCTTCCGGTTACGGACCCGGAGGACGCTGATTCCTGCTGGCGGATATTCTCCATAAAAAGAAAGGCGGTCCCTGGGGTCAACTGAAGACCGGGGAGCCGCCCTTTCTCGTTTTATAGCTCGATGCTTTCTCCGGGCTTGAGCGCCCTGCCTTGGATGCCGCGCTTGCCCAGCAGCTCCACGAAAGCTTCGCCGTCCTGCGAGATCAGCTCGAAGGTATTGTAATGCACCGGTACGACCAGCTTCGCCTTCAGCCACTCGGCCGCCAGCGCCGCATCCTCCGGTCCCATCGTATACAAATCGCCGATCGGCAGGAAAGCCAGATCGATGTCGAAGCGCTCGCCGATCAGCTTCATATCCGAGAACAAATTCGTATCGCCGGCATGCAGTATCGTTTTGCCTTCCCACTTCAGAATCAGCCCGGCAGGCATTCCCGCATAAATGATCCGCTGCTCATCGGGAAGCACGATGCCGGAGCTGTGGAACGCCTGCACCATATGAACCTCGGCATAGCCTAAGGACAGCTTTCCTCCGATGTTCATATCCTGCGTGCGGACACCCTGCCAGCTCATATAGTTCGCAAGCTCGTGGATGGCTATCAGCTGAGCGTCATTGTTCAGGGCAATCGCCGCAGCATCCTGAATATGATCCGAATGGGCATGAGTCAGGAGCACATGCTGCACGCGAACGCTGTCCGGCATGATCCGGGCATCGGGGTTGTCCGAAAGAAAGGGATCGATAATGAGCGAATGCTCGCCTCCGGTGAGCTGAACGCAGGAATGGCCGTGAAACTCCACTTTAATCATAACGAACGCCTCCTTCAAGAATATGGATACATACCTCTTTCATTATAGCCTGCAGTCCCGCCTGATAGCCAATGTCTTGCCGGGTCATTTCCCGAAGGTTATGTAAATGCCCCCCAGCCCTGATATAATAGGCTCAATCTGCCTGAAACAGAAATTACCCGTACCGTTAGGAGGCCTTGTCTTGGCATTCGGCATAACCAGAATCGAGCTCAACGCTTGGAAAGAAGCGGTTGCGCGAGGCGAGATCGCTTTTTTGACGCACTATTGGTACGATCCCCGTTTCCCGCAGTGCCATACAGTGACCAAGGTCGGCTGTGCCGATTTGGACAAGCTGAAGCTATGGTGCACGGACAGCGGATTGAATCCGGAATATATCCATCACCGGGAGACCTTTCCCCATTACGATCTGATCGGTTCGAAGCAGAAGGAGATCCTGCTGCGGGAGCAGCTGTGGGACCACCTGCAGCGTTTCAAGCTGCTGTAGGACGCCGATCCGCCTTTCTCTATCCGATTGCACCGGACAAGAGCTCGTAGGAGCGCAGCCTTGTTTCGTAGTTGGCCGTCATCGTAACGATCAGAAACTCGTCGTTCCCATACGTATGCTGCAGCTCTTCGAGCCGCTTCTTTACCTGTTCCGGCGTTCCCGCCAAGATCTTCCTATCGGCCGAAGATTTGCCCGCTTCCGGCTCCTCCGATCTTGCGAAAAGCCGGCTCGCAGCGGCCAATTCGCGCGCTTTGTCCTCCGTCTCGGCGCAGACGACCCCAACCGCTATCATTGTGCGCGGCTTAGGCGTCAGCGGGGACGGCCGGAATTCCCGCCGGTAAGCGGAGATGGCCTCCTCCCCGTCCTGATCGCTCATAAACTGACCGAACACGTAGCCGGTTCCGAATTCGGCGGCATAGGCGGCGCTCTTGCGGTTCGTCCCCAGCATCCAGACCTCCGGGGCGATCGGCGGAACGGGCCGGGCCAGTACCGGCTCGCCTTCCATCCGGTAGCTGCCACTGAGCAGCTCCGTCAAGTCCTTGAGCGATTCGGGCAGCTGCCGTACATGTTCAAGGAAATTCCCGCTGAGGGCGATGGCGACGTGCGCCGACCCGCCCGGAGCGCGCCCCAGCCCGAGGTCGATGCGGCCGGGATACAAGGTAGCCAGCAGATGGAACGACTCCGCCACCTTGAGCGGTTTATAATGCGGCAGCAGCAAGGCCCCCGAGCCAAGCCGGATTCGCTGCGTATGCGATCCGATGTGGGCCAGCAGCACTTCAGGCGAAGTGCAGGCGAGCTGCGGCATATCGTGATGCTCCGCGACCCAGTAACGGCTGTAGCCGTTACTATCGGCCAAGCGGGCCAACCGCAGCGCCTCTGCCAGCGCGGCCGCAGGCTCGGCGCCCGCAAGCACGGGCACCAGATCGAGTACGCCAAGTTTCAACACGTCAAACACATCCTTCCGCCCCTTATTTTACCATAAACCGGGCAGATCAGGTCATGAACGGCTCCATGGCCCCGAATTTGGAGGAGACGAAGCTTGGCCGCAACATGAAAGAAGTGCCGACCCCCGCTTCATTCTGAAGCCTAGGGGTCTTGTTTTCGTTTATGCCCTATGTTCTTCCATCATCCGCAGCACCTCGTCATGGACAGGCAGGGCCGGAATGGCCCCGGACCGGGACGTGGTAAGCGCAGCAGCCGCATTGGCGAAAGTCAGCAGCGCCCGGGCCTGATCCGCTCCGATGCCCCTCTCCTCATTCGCCGGCAGCCGTTCCTCAAGCAGACGGTACAGCAGCGCTCCGATGAACGAATCGCCCGCACCCGTCGTATCCGCCACCTGCACGGCGTAACCCGGCACCGCCGTACGGAAGCCGCGCGTGATCCATTCCGCGCCTTGCGCGCCCCGAGTATAAATCACGTGCCTCACATCGCCTGAAAACAGAGAGGCCAGAGCGCGGTCCTCATCGTCCATGCCGGTGATGAATGCGAGCTCTTCGTCACTGATTTTCACGATATGGCTGAAAGGCAGAAACGCGAGTATGGCGTCCCGGCAAAGCTCGGGGCGCTTCCAGAGCGGCAGGCGCACGTTCGGATCGAAGCTGACGATGCCGCCTGCCCGTTTCACCGCTTCAATGGCTTTCTTGTGCGCGTATTTGACCGGAGCCTCGATCAGGTCGACCGAGCAGAAGTGCAGAATGTCCCCCGCCCCGAACCAGCGCTCGTCAATCTCTTCCTGCTGCAGCAGCATGTCTGCGCTCGGATTCCGGTAAAAGGAGAATTCCCGCTCCCCGTCCGCCCTCAGACTTACGAAAGCAAGTGCCGTATTGGCTTCGTCCGTACGGAAAACACGGCTTGTATCCACACCCGCTTCGTTCATCGTGTCCAGCAAAAAGTCGCCGAACGCGTCCTTCCCCAGCTTCCCGATAAATGCGCTCTCACCGCCCAGACGGGCGACGGCGCAAGCGACGTTGGCGGGCGCTCCGCCCGCCGCCTTGCTGAAGCCGCTCACTGCCTTCAGCTCCGTCCCCCGCTCGGCGGGAATGAAATCAATTAAGGCTTCCCCGATCGTAAATACTTTCTCCAAGCAAGCATCTCTCCTTATCCGATATCCCATTTCTCGAACGATTCGATGCGGCATGCCCCGACGGCATATGCCTTGATCCCGAGCGATCGTTCCCCGGGATAAATCCGGCCCGTCATCACCTTCTCGCCCCGGCCGATGAACACCTCGACCGAAGACCGGTCTACGAAGATGCGCAGCGCCAGCTTCCCTCCCTCAAGCTCCACCGAGGCTCGGCGCTCGCCTCCCGGTCCGATGCCGGACCGGTCGCGGTTGAACCGGAACAGCGAGTGTTCCGGCCGGTAAGAAAGCACCGTTTCCTCATCGCCTCCAGTCCTCAGCTTCAATCCAAATTCTAAGGCATCCCCGGCATCAAATACAACCTTCAGCTCGTAGCTGTCGCCGGACACCTTCATAACCCGTTCGCCCTCAACGTCGACATCATATGCTTTGTGCGGGTTGCGGCGGTACGCGACGATTTCCCCCACAGGACGATAGATCAAGCGGTCCCCATCCTGCAGAATCTCTCTGGGCAGCGTCATCGCTCCGGCCCATCCGTGGCCCCGCTGCGTGGGCATTTCGTTTTCCCACATGTCCATCCAGCCGATGACGATGCGCCTCCCCCAAGGGTCCGAAGCCGTCTGCGGGGCATAGAAATCAAAACCGTAATCGACGGGGCAATAGTGATCATAGCTGAACTTCCCGCTTTCAAGGTCCAGCTTCCCTATCATCGAAGTAGTAGAATGCAGGTTCCTGTAATTGTTTCCTTGAGACGGAACCCGCTGGGGAGACAGGATGAGCACGTCGCGCCCGCCGAGCGGGAGCAGATCCGGACATTCCCAATTGTCGCCCAAGGTTCCGTCGCTCATGGCGGCGATGCTGACGAACTCCCATTCGGTCAAATCATCCGAACGGTATAAAAGAACAAGCCCGCGCCCTCGTCCGTCATTGGAGCCCAGTACGGTATAATAATGCCCGTCCCGGCGGAATACCTTCGGATCGCGGAAATCCTTCCGGCTCACCCCGTCAGGAATTTGATCGTACCGGATGACGGGGTTGCCGACCCATTTGTCGAAGCGTACGCCGTCCTCGGAAACCGCCAGTCCTTGCGCTTGCTTATAATCGCGATCCTTGTCGGGTCCGGTCACGGTGTGCCCGGTATACATTAGCACCAACCGTCCCTCATGCTCTATGGCGCTGCCAGAGAAGCAGCCGTCCTTATCAAACCCTTCGCCGGGTGCGAGCGCTACCGGAAGATAGTCCCACCGGATCAAATCCCGGCTTACCGCATGTCCCCAATGCATCGGCCCCCAATACGGCTCATAAGGATAATGCTGATAAAATAAATGGTACATCCCCCCATAATGAATGAAACCGTTCGGATCGTTCATCCAGCCGTACTCCGCCATCAAATGATATTGCAAGCGGTAATCCTGACGAAGCAAATGCTTATTCTCCTCTATAAAACGGTCTGCCGACTCCTTGGTATAAATGGTATTGCAGCCTCCTTCTATGATGCTTGATTATTTAAACGATCCCCGCATAATCTCTTGAACGATGAACCGCTGCGTAAACAAGCAGTCCGCAACGCCGGCAAATCGTAAGCATCGGTTTCGACATTTACGGATCGTAATCCACTGGAATAGATGGGGTTCCAGCAACGTACAATGGCTTGCATGACGAATTATAAATCTGCTGCGAGTGATATGTCAATCGTTTGACATATCAAGTGTTTTGGCCTATTACTCCCGGTCGAAATTCTAAAAAACCGCTGAAGGAGGCCCTTCAGCGGTTACAGGCTGTAGAGAAACCCATGAAGTAGAGAAATCTGCATTGGTACCCCGGTGGTGTATCCCCTTCCGGCCGCTGTTGTTATCGGAAAATATTCAATTTATTCGCTATTCAGCGGTCATTTTCCGATAACAAAGGCGGGCGCTATCGCCCCTACAGGGGATACCCCACCTACTACCTTCTGCATTTTTCTCTATATCCGGGTTTCTCGTCAATCTGAAACCGCTAAAGGAGGCCCTTCAGCGGTTATGTCGTATCCCTCTCGATCAGCTCGACAGGCAGTATATTCTCCCGTTCATAAGGAGCTTCCTCCATTTGCTTGCGGATCAGCTCCACCGCCAGTTCGCTCATCTCCCGGATCGGCTGACGGATCGTCGTAAGCGACGGCTGCAGCCAGGACGCAGCCTTCACGTCGTCGTAACCGACGATGCGAAGCTCCTCAGGGATACGCTTGCCGAGCGTGCGGCCGATCTTGACGGCGAAAGCCGCTATAATATCGCTGGTGGCGAAGACGCCGTCAATGTCCGGATGTTCCCGGAACAGCCGACGGATCATGTCTTCGTATTGCTCCTGGTTAAAGACGTCCATGTCCGTCTGGATCGTGAGGTGATGGATGCCGGAGCGGGTCGCCATGGATTCGAAGGCATCCGTTCGAAGGTTTGCGAGCAGATCAAGCTCAAGACTGCCGCAGATGTGAGCGATTTTGCGGCAGCCCTTATCGATGAGGAGTCGGGTCGCCAGTTCGCCGCCCCGGTAATTGTCCGAAGAAATGTATGGAATGCTTTCTCCGATTCGCCGGTCTATCGTGACGATAGGATAGGGCAAGCTTTCATAATCGCCCACTTCCAGGGTATGGCTCCCCATAATAATTCCGTCCACCCGATTGCGCTTCATCATTTCGATGTATTCCCGCTCTTTCGCGGGCTCCAGCCGGGAATTGCAGAGGAGTACCTTGAACCCGTTCCGATGGGCGAAAAATTCCACGTCGTTGGCAAGCTCGCCGAAGAACGGATGGGATACGTTCGGAATGATAAGTCCGATAATATTCGACTGTTTCCTCAGCAGCGAGCGGGCGATTTCGTTCGGATGATAGTTCAGCTCCTCCATCACGCCGAATACTTTCCTGCGCGTAGCGTCGCTAATATACCCTCTATTGTTTAAAACCCTCGAAACCGTGGTTACGGAGACACCTGCCTTCTCCGCTACGTCGTGAATGGTTGCCATAGATGCCCCTTTGCCCCAAGTGGTTCCTGATTACTCACAATATAACGCATCCTCCGGTCCCGTACAAGCTTCGGCTTCAGCGTCGGTTCGCCGCTCGGGTCGGATTCCCGGATTACCTGCCATTCATCCGCTCCGTCAGGCTCCGGGCGATGCGGATCCCAGCCGCGCCGGCTTGGGCCAGTCCGCGCGTCACGCCCGCCCCGTCGCCGCCGCAGTACAGCCCGGCGATCTCCGTCTCCAACGTATCCGAGAGCTTCGGCCGTGCGGAGTAAAATTTCGCTTCCACTCCGTAGAACAACGTATGCTCGGAAGCGATGCCCGGCGTAACCTTGTCGAGCGCTTCGACCATTTCGATCAAGCTTTTCATTGTATTGTACGGCAGCACCAGCCCCAGGTCTCCCGGCACCGCTTCCTTTAAGGTCGGCTCCAGGAAGCCTTCACGAATCCGGCCTTCGGTAGACCGCCGTCCGCGGATAATATCGCCGTATTTCTGCACGATCACGCCGCCGCCGGACAGATCGTTCGCCCTTTTGCAAATTTCCCGCGCATACTCGTTCGGCTTATCGAACGGCTCGGTGAACCGGTGGGAGACCAGCAGGGCAAAGTTCGTATTCGCGGAGCCGAGCGCCGGGTCTTTGAAGGCATGGCCGTTGGCCGCTATAACCCCGCTGTGGTTTTCCACAACCACATGGCCGGACGGATTGCTGCAGAAGGTGCGGACGCGCGTTCCGACGGATGTATTGTATATGAATTTCCCTTCGTACAAATGCTCATTGATCTCGCGCATGACGACATCGGACGTTTCGACGCGGACACCCACATCGACCTGGTTGTTATACATCTTGAGACGGCGCTTCCGGAGCACGTCCGTAAGCCAAGCCGAGCCGTCCCGGCCCGGTGCGGCTACAACATAATCCGCTTCGATCTCCTCGCCGCTGCGAAGGACGATTCCCCGCACGCGGTGGCCTTCCTTGTCCTTCACGGTCAGCAAATCGGCTGCCTCCGTCTTGAACGCCATGTCGATATGCTTCTTAAGATAGGCATTGATCGATTTTAGAATCTGCAAATTTTGTTCCGTCCCGAGATGCCTCACCTGCGCGCGAAGCAGCTTGAGTCCCGCCGCATAGCCCCGCTGCTCGATCGAACGGACGACATCCGTCGTGGGGTCCGTGATCGATTCCGTCGCGCCATGCTTCAAATTGATCTCATCGACGTAGCGGATGAGGGACATGACCTCTGACGGAGGCAAATAGTCCGTCAGCCATCCGCCGAACTCGGTCGTGATGTTGAACTTGCCGTCGCTATAGGCCCCTGCCCCGCCGAAGCCGCCGGTAATCGAGCATGCCGGCAGACAACCCGCATATTCCTTCTTCCCCGCGGCCGGCGGACACAGCTTAATCTTCTCCTCCAGAATCGGACAGCTGCGCTGGGCGATATCGTGCCCTTTATCAACAAGCAGGACGCGCGTACCCGGGGTTCGGAGCGTTAATTCGTAAGCGGTGAAGATCCCGGCCGGCCCGGCGCCGACCACAATAACGTCGTACTTCTGATTCATGATAGAATTGCCTCCTGGAGATGGAATGGTCCGCAGCAAGCAGCCGGACGGCAGCACAAAAAAACCCGGCTGTAACCAAGTGCGGGTGCAGCTAACCCGCACCGTCGTAGCCAGGAATTATCGGTTCCTTGTAGAAACCCTAGACCCTTATCGTCAAGGATATACGAACGGCGCACCGTACCATACGGTGTAGCCTATGCAATTGTAAGCAAGCAATGCGGATAGCGCATCAATCATCCATATCTTATTCCAAAACATGATGTTTGTCAACAATTAACCGGAAAATGTTCGTTATTCCTCCGCCCATTTTATTATTTTCCTATACTTCATAATATAAACTAAATAAAACACGAACATTAAACATAATTATGAGCTTCGCTGGATGGACATGATTCCGCCGTGCTGCAACAGCGGCGCGCTCCTGTCGGGCAGTCGCAGCGTTACAACCGTGCCGGAACCCTCAACGCTGTCCACCATAACACCGTAAGCTTCTCCGAACACCATCCGAATACGGCTGTGTACGTTGAGCAGACCGATCCCGTCGCCTTCCTCCTCCGGTCCATTCAGAGGAGATGAATGCGCCAGCCTCTCCTGCAGCTCCGCCAGACGGTCAGGACGAATCCCCTCACCATTATCGGCTATCGTCATTATGAAGTCGTCATTCTCGATCCGCCCATCGATCACAATGGAATGATGATCCTCCAAGCCTTCAGGGAAAGCATGGTTGAATACGTTCTCAACGATCGGCTGCAGCGTCAGCCGGACCATGTGCCTGAGCAAATATTCGGGAGCCACGAGCACCTGGATCTCGAACTCGCGTCCGAACCGGTGGTTCATGATGGTCATGAAATGGAGAACATGCTTCAATTCGCTCGCCACCGTAATCTCTTCCAGGTTCGTCTGGACGGAATAACGGAGCATGTAGGATAAAGAACGGACCATTTCCTTGATTTCCTTTGAGTCCTGGACGACTGCGTAGCATATGATCGTCTCCAGCGTGTTATACAGGAAATGCGGATTGATCTGGAGCTGCAGCGCCTGAAATTCGGCCACATGGCGCCCCAGCAGATGCTCCTGATTCTTCAGCTCCGCAGCGACGACTTGATCGACGAGACCCGACAGCCTCGTTACCATGACGTTGTAGCTCAGGATAAGGCGGTCCATCTCGTCCTTGGAACCGGTCAGCGGGATCTGCGCCTCGGACCAATTGCCCTTCTCCGTCTCTCTCATGCCGTTCTCCAGCATACGGATCGGCCTGACCAACGAACGGCTGAATCGGTATGCGAGCAGGAATGCGAGCAGGAACGCCAGAAGACAAGTAAATATGGTCGTTCTGCGGATGTTGTCGATCGGCTTGTACAGCTCGTTTACCGGCATCGAGGCCACAAGCGTCCACCCCGAATAATCGGATCGGCGGCTGAAGTGCACCCTTTCGCTTCCATCGTCCTTGGAGTTGAAGAACTGCCCCTCGCGAGCTTGCAGCTTTGTAAACAGCTCTCCGTCCAGCTGCTTGCCGATCCGGTCCGCCTTCGGATGATAAACGATTCGCCCGTACTCGTTCACGATGTAGAAATAGCCTGTCTCACCAAGCCGGATTCCCTTCCACAGCTTGTTCAGCTCCTCGATCTTGAACTCGATGCCAAGAATGCCTTTGAACGCTCTGGAGGTTTGACGCACCGATATTTTACGGGTGATCGCCAAATGATTGTTCAGAAAGCTCCAGTCCATCAGCGTCATGCTGCCGTCGTCCTTCGTTAAATTCTTAAGGTCATCCAAACTTTCCTGCAGCAGCGATTCGCGGAAGCTCGGCTGCGCGATCCCCAGCTGGTTGATTTTTATCCCGTTGTATCCGATTAGGTACATCATGGAAATACCCGGATTTTTGATAAAGATCGGCTGGAATACTTTCTCTTTGATTTGCGCAGAGAGCATGTAGTAGGAATAGACGTCTTTCTCCCGCAGTTCCAGAAACTCCTTCATAAGCGGCGAGGTCAGGACGGACAGCGTCGCATGTTCATACCCCTTCAAGTACAGATCGGTATGGTGCAGCGCATTGTCCACGATTTGGGTGAGCATTTCTTTCGACTGCGCGTCAATCGTCCTGGCCGATTGAACATACAGCGTCACACCCACGAGAGCGGCCGAGATGACAATAACGCTGCTGAAATAAAGGAATACACGGGCGGCCAAGCTCGTTCTCATTACCTGATCCCCAGCGTATGCCGGTATTCGGTTGGCGTAATACCGGTTACTTTCTTAAATATTTTTGTAAAATGAGGGTAATTCTGGTACCCGATCTCCATCCCGACATCCACAATCTTCACATGCGGCTGCTCCAGCAGCTTCTTCGCCATCTCGATCCGCTTCCGCATACGGTACTGCACGAATGTCTCCTGGGTCATCTTCTTGAAGAAGGAGCTGAAATACGTCGGCGCCAGCCCTACGCGTTCCGCTACCGCCTCCAGGCTGATTTCCTCCGCAATGTGGTCGTCGATATAGGCTTTCGCTTCCTCGAACACGCTCTTCTGAATGCCGCCTCGCCACTGCATCAGCTGGTCGCAGAGCCGGTAAACGCACGTCTCGAACCATTCCGAGGCCTGCTCGTGCGTTTGCGCTTCGGCTTGATCCGGAGGCAGCTCGAAACGGAACAGCTCGCGGGCGTTCAGCTTTTTCACGACCAGCTTTAAGCCGTCGGCCGCCGTCTGCTGCAGCTGCTCGGCACTGAGTCCCGCATAGAGGCCGCCTTCCTTCAGCTGGTTCAGCAGATCGGTAAGGGTATCCCGGTCCGCGGACCAAATCGCCGTATGGACAGCATCCGCCCATTCCTCGAAATCCGAGATGGAAAAGGCCGCCTTATCTTCCTCCTGCAGCAGCCGGTCAAGGACGGGGAACAGCTCCAGCTCCGTCACCGGCTTGAGCAAATACTCCTTCACTCCGTAAGTCAAGCACTTCTGGGCGTAACTGAAATCACCGTAGCCCGAAATGACGACGACGCTCGTCCCATGCTTTCGTACGGACAGCTCGCGGCAGAGCTCAAGTCCATCCATCTTCGGCATTCGGATATCCGTCAAGACAACATCCGGAATCCCGCGGTTCATCACCTCCAGCGCTTCCACGCCGTTCGGCACGGCCGTGATTGTGTGAAAGCGATGATAAGACTTGATCATCTTGGCCAGTCCCAAGCGGATCATCGGTTCGTCGTCGACGATAAGAATCTGTTTCATCCGTTGTCCCCTTCTTTCTGTCCGCATTCCGTTAAACCCGGTTCTAGCGCGAGACGGCATCGCCCGTTGTGCTTGGCATGCCGGGCTGCGCATTGTAAGCTTCCTGCATCGCTTGCAAATATCGGTCTAATCCGATCCGTTTCATCGTTTCCAAATAGCCGGCCCATTCCGTATCCAAATCACCGTCCGAGAGCACCATCCGGGCGACAGCTTCGTCGCGGTACTCGTTAACCGCTTTGCGAGCGTCGGCAATTGCCTCCGCCTGGGTGCTTGTGTAGATGAGGGTCGGTACCGATTTGGACGGATCCATGCGGTAAGGCTCGTAATTGTTTTTCGTCTCTCTGTACAACAGCGTCTCCATTGGCCGCAACGGATCGTCCGTCATGCTGAGCCTCCACTTCTCGGAGCGATAAGACGGTCCTGTCTGAGACCATGTTATATTCTGAACCGCATCGAGCCCCAGCAGCTGCTTCCATTTGGCCGGATTTCCGTCAATCCCCTTCTCGCCGGGCTCGGCCATCGTCCATTCCTTGCCGGGACGGCCGACCAATCCGCGGAAGGCGGCCTCCTCGCTGTACAGAAGGTCGGCCAGCCGGAAGGCGGCTTCAGGGTGCTTCGCTTTATCCGTTATGATGAAGGCCCCCTGCAGCAGCGCGTCCGGATTGTACTTCGCCGATCGAAGCCCTCCGGGACCGCGCAGCGGGGGAATCGTCACATACGACTTCCACCGGTTGTAATTGCCGGAGACGAAAATGTTCGGGTTCTGGGCAGCTACCGCGCCCAGGATCGTGGTTCCCGGATTATCCCCCTGCAGCTTGAGCTGAAAACGATCCTGCGTGAAGCTTTTCGGCGACAGCAGTCCTTCGGCCGTGAGCTTACGCAAATAGCGGATGCCTTCCTTCCATCCCGGCTGCACGAAGGCGGCTTTCACGCGCCCTTGTTCAACGAACAGCTGTTGGAAATCGCTTTCAACAAAGCTGTTCATAAGGAACAAATCCAGCCTCGTCGAAGGACCGTTGACCGCTCCGGAGAGCGGGATTTCATCCTGGAGTACGTTGCCGTTCGGATCCCGTTCCTTGAACGCTTTGAGCATCTCGTAGAACTGTTCCGTCGTTTGCGGGATGTTGAGTCCTAATCGGTCAAGCCACACCCGGTTGACCCACATTTTGGCGCCGTACTGGCAGTGATAGCATTCGTTAACAAGGGGAAGCGCGTAGATCGCCCCGTCTGTCAAAGTAATCGACGGCTTGGCGTAAGGCACCTCCGCAAACATACGCTTCGTTTCCTTGCCGTAGGCTTGAATATAGCTGTTCAACGGGCGAAACACCCCGTCCTTGCCGAACAGCGCCTGTTGAATCGGAGAGACCGGGAAGCCGATCAGCACGTCGGGATAATTGCCGCTCGCGAGAATGACATTCAATCGCTCCTCGGCGTACACATTCGGAACGACCTCCCAGTTCAAATGAATGTTTGTCTTCTCTTCCAGCCACTTCGTAAATTCGTTTGTCGCATAATTCTCGACACGGTTGTTGCTCATGGCAAGGACGCTCAGCGTGATTTTCCGGTCCGTCACGGGAAACACGCCCGCAGGGTTGATTTTTACCGCTTCAGCTTTGACGGGTCTGTTTTCCGTCCTCGTATCGCAACCGGCCAGCAGCAGCAGTCCGGCCATCAGCAAGCCCGCCTTCCGCAGATCACTCTTCGTCACCCGAGCTGCACTCCTTTCTGCATAACCGCATTGGTAAAGATTCGACGCGAGCCGCCCATTTTCCTCCATAAATCCCAACTCTAACGACAAGCAGATGAATAATGAACAAGAAAAGGAGAATATCGGCTATTGGGTTTCCTGCCTCTGCGTTAGTATAATGAGGAACAGGTATGAGCATTTGATCGGAGGATGGGAGTATGCAAGCAAAATCAATCACCCGGTTGCTCCCGATCGCAACGGCTGCAGCGCTCCCCTGGCGGCTAAGCCTGCCCTGGCCGCGGCGCAGCTTGCGCCTGCCGGCGAACGGAATCCTTCGCAGGAGCAGAACCGGACGACGGACAGCGTCGATACGTTGATTCTAAACACACGGGCTCTCGCGGACGTGAAGCGGCAACGGCAAGCCAGTCAAGGCGATGCTTACAAGGCGGCGATCGGGAAGCTGCGTACCGAAGCGGATGCAGAGCTGAAATCCCGTCATGGACAAATCGGCGGTCCCCCCAAGCGGCGACAAGCATGATTACATGAGCATGGGCCCTTACTGGTGGCCCGACCCGTCGAAGCCGGACGGCAAGCCGTATATTCAGAAGGACGGACAGACGAACCCGGAACGGGCGACGGACAAATTCGACGCGACCCGCTTCGGCAAGATGGCCTCCACCGTCCAAAGCCTCGCGTTGGCGTATTATTTCACAGGACAAGAGCCGTACGCGGTTCACGCCGGCAAACTGCTGCGGACCTGGTTTCTTAACCCGGGCACCCGGAAGAATCCGAATATGAATTTCGGTCAGAGTGTCCCCGGACGCTACGACGGACGCAAGGAAGGCGTCCTTGATTCGAGACTCATTCTGTTCACTTCCGATGCCGCAGCGCTGCTCAAAGGCTCCTCCGGATGGACGAAGCATGATGCGGACGGATACCGGAAATGGCTGTCCGATTATGTGAAATGGCTGAAGACGAACCCTCTGGCTCTGCAGGAAAAGAACGCCTCCAACAACCACGGCACATGGTACGATGCGATTATTTGCGCCCTGATGCTCCATAGCGGGAACGCAGTGGAAGCCTCCGCCTATCTTCGCGAGACCGTGCCGGCCCGGCTGTCCAAGCAGCTCGGTGCGGACGGCAGCCAGCCGGAGGAAATGAAGCGGACACGATCCTTTCATTATCCGGTGTTCAACCTGGAGGCCTTCTCCATTATCGCGCTGTAAGGCAGCAAGACGGGCTTTGAACTGTAGAATTATAAGACTGCCGACGGGAAGAGCCTCCGCAAGGCATACGATTTCCTTATCCCCTACCTCGGCGGCAAACCATGGCCTCACGTGCAAATCAAAATCGAGAACGAGTCGGAGTTCGCCTCCTTTGTGCGGGCTGCCAAACGCGAAAACCAGCCCCGTATCCGGGGCCGGCCTCTATGCCCGCTCTGCCTGCTGGCTTCGCTTCAATTCGTAGGACATCGGAAGAAGGCCGTTCTTGGCGACGCCCCGCTCTTGCTTCTTTCGGAATTGCGTAGGGGGCATTCCTTTCCTTTCGTGAAACAAACGGGAGAAATAGGATGTCGTCCATCCGAGCCGCTCGGAAATCTCCGATACGGTCAGTTGTGTTTGCTCCAGCATCTCCATGGCTTTCTGAAGACGGACCTCCTGCAAATATTGAATCGGGCTCATTCCGATGCGCTGGTTGAACATCTTGATGATGTAATGCGGGTGAAATCCGAAGTGGCGCGCCATATCGTCCAGCGTCAATTTATCCGCATAATGGTTGCGTACGTAATCGGCCATCGGGAACGACGCGAACGAACGGCCGTCCGTACCGTTGGCTAGCGGCCCGTTGTCCGGCAGCGGCCCCTGCATCAGCGTCAGCAGCACCGCCTTGACCCCGGCATCCACGCGATAAGGCATTAAAGGATGCGGGTCCATGCTTCGCTGCTCCAATGCGGGTACCCATTGCTCCAGCACCTCCGTCTCGGCGGCTTCGCTGATGCCCACCTTCGGCATGAGGAGAATCCAGCGCTCCAGCTCGTCGTCATGCAAAGTGAAACAAACGGCTAACGCCGAGCTGTCGACGGATAGGGTCAACCGGCCTCGGGTCCCCGGCTCAAGCAGGTAATAATAACCCGGCAGGAAGGCGTGAATCGAACCTCCCATCTCCAGCTCGCCTCTCCCTTTGCGGGCCAGAAGGAGACAAAAGTCACCTGCCGCTTCCGGCCAAGGCAGCTCTTCGCTAAAGCTGCCGGTTAAAGTACCGATCCAAGATGTCCTGAGCTGCGTGTCGCGAACCGAATGGATTTCCCGGTAAGCATTTGGCATGATCCCATCCTCCTTTAGGCTGTGCAACAGTAAATCGGACATTGTATTCGATATCGTATCGTCCTCCGTCAGCTTCTTCCCGCTCGCGTCGCTGATGTAAACGCTATCCAAAAAGGATACGGAAGGCAAAGCAGTGGAATCGTACTGCCCTATTCGTTCTCTTGATTCGTCGAATGTCGCAGCAGTTCCCAAATCTACGGTAAGCCATTCAATGCCGTCATCTTTCCGGTCGGCCGCAAGCGGCTGGCCGTAAGTCGAGGTATTGCCGTCAATGGCTGCCGCTGCACGGCCCGACGATGTATCCGAGCTCTTGGCCGAGAGCTTGTTCAATGCCAGGCTGTCGCTTTGAGCCGCTCCCGTTCCGGGGAGGAAACTGACAACCACGTGCACTCCGGTCAGGAATCTGCTGATCCGCCGCTTCCATTGCGCTTTATGGACATTCGATTCCCTCGCTTTCCGTATAGACACGATTTAATTTAAACCCATATTATACGGAATCGGAAGAAGGGGTATTACGCTGTTTTACGGTCCTATGTCGTTGTTTTCGATTTCGTCCGTTTCTTCGACGAAAACGGCTTTGTTCGTCAAAATCCGACGAAAATCCAGCCCTCCCTCCGACAAGGGCAGGCTGTGGTATAGGCCCTTAGCGGCGCCCGGCTTCCAGCTTCCTTTTAAGTTCCAGCAAAGCGGCATAGCGCAATTCCAGCGCCGCCTTCTTCTTCGGCGTCTGCGGATAAGACAACCGGCTCAGCGCCTCGCTCAGCTCCAATTCGAGACGGAGCCGCTCCTCCTTCGCGTTCGGCAGGTCCTTGGGCGGCAGCTGAATTTGCTCAAGCTCAGGCTCAGGCCATCCGTTCTGTTGACCGTCGCCTACTCCCGTCTCCTGCTGCCGCCTGAGTCATGTAATATTAACTTTTTTTATCACTATAATTTAAACATATAATTATACTTTATTCACTAATGAGAGTATGATAATAACAAATCAAAACGAGGTGATGAACATGGTCAAAGTAACCGGACTTGAAGGCGTCGTAGCCGCGGATACGGAAATCGGTTTGGTCGACGGCGAACAAGGGCATTTGATTTACCGGGGCTTCTGGGCCAAGGATTTGGCCGTAAGCCGTTCCTTTGAAGAGGTAGCCTATCTGCTATGGTTCAGGAAGCTTCCCGGGGAAGAAGAGCTTCGTACGTTTACCCAAAAGTGGCGGAGCTTGAGAGCGCTGCCGGTGTCCATCCGTTCGGTGCTGGAGCTGCTGCCTGCCTCCGTTCCGATGATGAGCATCCTCCAAACCGCATTGGCCGCCATGTCGGATGACGATCTCGTTTGGCCTCCGACGACGGAGCAAGCGATGCGGCTTACCGCGGTCGTGCCGACGCTGATTGCCGCCCGTTATCGTTTGCTGAACGGCCTCCCCGTGGTGGAGCCGGACGAGAATCTGGATCACGCGGCCAACTATTTGCACATGCTGTTCGGGCGTACACCGGACCCTGCTCATGTGAAGGCGCTTAACGCCTATCTGATTCTGGGGATGGAGCATGGCATGAACGCCTCCACCTTCGCCGGGCGCGTCGTTGCTTCCACGCAGTCCGATCTCGCTTCTTCGTTAAGCGCGGCCGTCGGCGCGATGAAGGGACCGCTTCACGGCGGCGCTCCTTCCGAAGTGCTCGTCATGCTGGACGCCATCGGAGAGAAAGCGAATGCGGAGCCTTGGCTTCGCGGCGTGCTGGAGAAGGGCGGCCGGCTGATGGGCTTCGGCCACCGCATTTACAAGACGAAGGATCCGCGGGCGGAAGCGCTGCGCCAGGTTACGGAAGGGCTCGTTTCCGACGACCCCTGGTTTGAGCTTGCGATCCATGTCGAAGCCGTTGCGCAGCGGCTGCTGGAGGAATACAAGCCCGGGCGCAGACTGTATACGAACGTGGAGTTTTTTGCAGCCGCCATCATGCGCGCTATTGCGCTGCCTGCCGAGCTGTTCACCCCGACGTTTACGCTTGCCAGATCGGTCGGATGGTCGGCTCACCTGCTAGAGCAGGCTCCCGTCAATCGGATTTTCCGGCCGCTCTCGCAGTACACCGGCCCAATGCCGGAAGAAGGATAACAGCGGCGTACGTCAAACAGCCGAAGATTCTCATCGAATCTTCGGCTGTTTGATTGTGCAGTGGCTGCAAGTACGGCTCTACATACTCGGCAAAATACTTTCCCCATTTTACGTTTGTTCGGTTTCATACGCTTCCAAGCGTAACGGCTATGACGGTATCCAAACTGTACGGATGCAGCCGTGGCGCTGCGTTTAGTCCGTCGGCTTCGTTTGAGCGGGCATTTCCAGAATAAATCTGGTGCCCTTCTCATACTCGCTTTCGATACGCAGTCCGTAATCATCGCCGAATACCATCTGTACCCTCCGATGCACGTTCAGAAGGCCGATGCCGCCTTTTCGGCCCTCCTCATCCGGCTTGCCCTCCGCCAGACGATTCTGATTCAGCTTGCCGCGCAGCTGCGCCAGCTTTTCCTCGGTCATCCCGACACCGTTGTCCTCTACGCTCACCCAGAACTTCCCGTTCTCTTCCCCGGCATCGATCCGGATGAAGTGGAAATCCTCCACGCCGTCCGGGAACGCATGCTGGAACGCATTCTCGACAAGCGGCTGCAGCGTGAGCCGCACCATTTTGTACAGCAGGTAATCCGGATTGACGGCCACGTCCAGCTCGAACTCCCGGCCGATCCGGTGGTGCAGCACGACCAGAAAGTACATCACGTGCTTCAGCTCGTTGGCCACCGTAATCTCTTCCAGATTCGTTTGTACCGAATACCGGAGCATATAAGCCAATGCCCGCACGATCTCCGAGATTTCCTCGGAATCCCGGACGACCGCATAGCACACGATCGTTTCCAGCGTATTGTACAAAAAATGCGGATTAATCTGCAGCTGCAGCGATTGAAACTCCGCCTTCTGGCGCTCCAGCTGAATCTCCTGCTTTTCCAGCTCGGCCTGATAAACCTTGTCGACCAACTCCGAGAGACGGTCCACCATCAGGTTATATCGCTTCATGAGCTCGACGACCTCATCGGTATAGTTCGGCAGCGGAATGACCGCCCAGTTGCCCTTCTCGGTCTGTCGCATGCCCTCCTTCAGCATCTGAATCGGCCTCGTGATGGATTTGCCGAACCGGTACGCGAGACCGAGCGCGATGACGAGGGTGAACAAGCCGACGACGATCGTCGTCGTCCGGATAGTCGATAGAGGCCTGCGCAGCTCCTCCATCGGCATGGAAACGGTCAGATGCCAGCCGGAATAGTCCGACTTCCGCGACATGTACATGCGCCGCTCGTCGTTTTCCGTATCCTCGAACAGGCCGGGACCGGCCTCGGTAATCTTCCGCTTCAAGCTGTCAGGAAGCGGCTTGCCGATTTGATCGGCCTCCGGATGGTAGATCACTTTCCCCTGCTCGTCCGAAATAAAAAAATAGCCCTTCGGCCCAAGATCGACGCCCTTCCACAATGCCGACAAATCGGCGGATCGCATCTCGATGGCGAGTATCCCTTTCATCTGGGTGCTGGACAGCCCTTTAATTTGGCGGACCAGGGTAAGCATCTGCATCCGCTGATCGGTTAGAATCGTGTTGTTCAGAATGGCGATATCGCCATTCGGATTCGTATTCTGCTTGAAGTATTCCAACTGCTTCAGCGTATCCGCTTTGCTGAACGATTGTTCATTCGTTTCATTGTAATAATAAACTGCGTTCCCATTGAAACTGATAGTATAGATCGCCGCAATTTCCGGATTCCGAATGAAGACGGGATTCACGCCCACATCGCGGATCAACGTCCGGTAACGGTAAAAATCGTACTCCTCCGGATGCTCCGGAAGATCGATAAATTCCTTCACCTCTCGGCTGGTTAGCAGCGATACCATCGAACGGGAGTAGGATTTGAGGTATAAATCCGTATGATGAACCGCATTGTTCACGATTTGGGTCATCTGGTTCTGAACGAGAACGTCCAGCTCCCGGGAAGACGTCGTATACGTGAACAGGCCAACGCTCGTCAGCGACAGACCGATGACGATCAGGAAATAAATCGACAGCTTCCGAAACAGGCTCGATCGCTTCATTTATTTGATCCCCAGTCCACTGCGGTATTCCGAGGGCGATACGCCCACGATTTTCTTAAACGTTTTCGTAAAATGGGGATAATCCTCGTACCCGACCTCGGCCGCTACATCGACAATCCGGATGTGCGGGATGGAGAGCAGCTCCTTCGCCTTTTCCATCCGTTTATTAATCCGGTATTGGACGAAAGTCTGATTCGTTAATTTCTTGAATAACGCGCTGAAATACGTAGGCGTCAGACCGACCATGCCGGCTACCTGCTCAAGCGATATTTCCTGCGACAGCCTGCTATCGATATAAGCCTTCGCCTCTTCCATCGGATCTTTGAAATGGCCGCTGCGCGAGGCTTGAAGACCATTCGCCATGCGCCGGAGACGCATCTCGAAGCTGTCCAGCGCTTCCTTCATGCTAACCGCCGGAAGGAAACCCGGATCAAGCTCAACGGAGTAGCTGCGGGCTTGAAACCGTTTGCTGAGCAGCACGATGCAATCTTCCAGCAGCTCGCGCAGCTGCGGCAGGCTCATGTCCGAGGCCAAGCAGCTGTCGCGCCATTCCGCCGTCAGCCGGTCCAGCTCTTCCATATTCAGCGACCAGATGGACTGCTCCAGCCGGTCTACGCGCTCCACGTAACGGGATACCGGAACGTAGCTGCGGGCCGGTTTCTTCAAGAGGTTGTCCAGCATGTCGTGGACGTCCTTCTTGGTAACCGGTTTCAGCAGATAATGCTTTACCCCGTAATTCAAACATTTCTGGGCATATTCAAAATCGTTATAGCCGGATATGACCACCGTCTGGATCCCCGGATATTGCTCGCTGATTTGCTCGCAAAGCGCAAGCCCGTCCATCTTCGGCATCCGAATATCCGTCAGCACGAGATCCGGCTGCGCCTCCCGGATCAATTCCATGGCGGCCGCCCCGTTCTCCGCCGTCCGGATTTGTTGAAAGGGGGGCATATAGTCCTCCGCCATTTTTACCAGACCCAGACGAATCACCGGTTCATCGTCCACTATGAGCAAGCGCATGGATTCTGGCCTCCTTTCTCCGCATGCCGTCACTGCATACGCCGCTCTTCTTCATCATACCGCCGGAGGGCCGGAACATCAATGGAATTGAGGTTCCGGCCCCAAGCACAAGCCTTCCGTCCGGATCATTCCGGAGCGATCGGAATCACCATATTCCATGTATTCGAAGCGTTGCGGAATCCCCCTGAGCCATCGGCCGTCGCCGCGAACAAATGCGTCGGCTTGCCGTTCTGGAACAGCAGGAATGGACGCTCCAGATTCCCCATCACTTGAACCGTGCCGTCATCCCAGGTGATACGGCGGGAATAGGCTTGGGGCTTCTCGGCGAGCCGCCAAGCGACGCCGTCCGGCGACCAGGCCTGAATGCCCCCGTGCTTCTCGCCTCCCAGATTGCCGTCCATGTCCTTGGCGATCAGCGCATAGCCGACCTCCGTCTTCCACACGAACGGATCCTCGATGTGGAAGCGCTCCGGAGGAAAGACGGGATCGTCGCTTAGCACCCGGTAAGGTCCGCGGTAATGATCCACGCGGGCGGCGCCGATCGTCATTTTGCCATGCGTATTGCCTTCGTACCGGCGCGCTTTGTAGATCAGCAGCACCGAACCGTCGTCATGCAGGCACGGAGCGGGGTTGGAGGTCAAGAAGCTGTCGAACCGGCCGGGCCGCGTCGGCATAATCGGCTGATCGAGCCTTTCCCATGGGCCGAACACGCTCTTCGAAACGGCCAGCCCGACGCGTTTATTAGCCCGTCCGGCGATGCAGCGCGGATCTTCCAAATCGTAGGCTTCTCCGGGCTGCACGTCCTCGAACGGGTGCGTCGAGCCCATGTAGTATAACAGGTACGTGTCGCCGAATTTTTTGATATGCGGATTATGGGTGCTGCGTCCGTCCCAATATTCCGCGCCCCGGGCAGGGAGAACGACCTCTTGAAACTCGTACGGGCCCTCCGGCGTATCGGATACGGCTCTTACGATCTCGGAAGCGACGATCCAGCCCGGGTGCATCGGCAGATGCTCGGGCCAGCGGGAAGCGAACATATGAAACCGCCCGTCTTCTCCCTGAACCACCGAACCGCACCATACCCAATGGCCTTCCATCCGGAAACCGCCGTTCTTCGGCGCCGGCAGCATGCGTTCCAACAAACTTCTCGTCATTGTCTGTTCCTCCTTAGGGAGTATTCGGAATAGAAAAGCCAAAATCCTCCTCCAGCATAGGAAGAGGACAAGCAATTTAGGACTTGATGGAACCGACCATCATCCCTTTAATAAAGTGCTTTTGCAAGAACGGATAAACCAGCAGGATCGGTATGGTGGCCAGAACGATAACCGCCATCTTCAAGCCTTCCGGCGAAAGCTGCGCGAGCAGCTCGTTGGAAATATCCGATTGCCCGAAATTATCCGTAAATATAATTTCCCTAAGACGGACCTGAAGCGGATACAGCTTGCGGTTATCGATATAGTAAATCGCCGCCGCATAGGTGTTCCAGTTCCCTACCGCGTACATGATCCCCATCGTCGCCATGGCCGGTTTGGACAGCGGAAGCACGATGTTCCAGATCAGCCGGAACTCGCCGCACCCGTCGATCCGGGCGGAATCCAGCAGCTCGGTCGGCAGGTTCATGAAGAACGAACGCATGACGAATAAGTTGTATGCGCTGATCATGGTCGGGAGCATTAACACCCAGAGCGTATTGAGAAGCCCGAGCTGCTTGACGATCAGATAGTTCGGAATGAGCGGCGCATGGAAGATCAGAGTGATCAAGATAATGATCAGAATGGCCTTGCGTCCGCGGTATTCCGGTCTGGACAGCGGATAGGCCAGCGACGCCGTAGCCGCGAGGTTCAATAACGTTCCGCCGACCGTGATGATCAGACTGTTCCGGAAGGCGAGCCAGATCGTCGTATCGGCCACAAGCAGCTTGTAGTTTCCTATTGTAAAGCCTACCGGCCAGAAGGATACGGCTCCACTGTTGATGGCTGCGTTATTGCTCAGCGATTGGGCCAATACATGAAGGAGCGGAAGAAACATGCATAAACCGATTATCGCCATGAGCACCAGGTTGAATCGTTCAAATGCCCGCTGCGCTCTGCTAATGATCATACGATGAATCCCCTTCCTTAGTACAGGCCTTCGCCGGTCGTTTTTTTGCTGAGCGTGTTGCCGATGACGATGAGCACGAGGCCGACAACCGATTTGAAGAGACCGATGGCCGTAGTGTAACTGTACTGCCTGTCTACAAGACCCGCGCGATAGACGTAGGTGTCGATAATTTCGCCGTTCTGGTTGTTGAGCGAGTTCAGAAACACGAAGACGCGCTCAAAGCCGAAATCAAGGAAGTTACCGATATGCAGGAGAAGCAAAATCATGATTGTCGGCAAAATCGTCGGCACCGTAATCGAGAAGGTTTGCCTTAAACGGCCCGCTCCGTCGATGACCGCCGCCTCGTACAGCTCAGGGTTGATTCCGGCGATCGCCGCCAAATAAATGATCGTCCCCCACCCGCTGTCCTTCCATATTCCCGAACCGATCAGAATGGTGCGGATGTAATCGTTATCCCCCAGGAAATAAATCGGCTGGAAGCCGAAGGAGCTAATGATGTGATTCACGAAGCCCGTCGTCGGCGACAGCAGTCCGACCAGAATGCCGCCGACGATGACCCACGAAAGAAAGTGAGGCATGTAAACGACGGTCTGGACAATGCGCTTGTATGCGGAGATGCGAATCTCGTTGAGCAGCAGAGCAAGAATGATCGGCACCGGAAACGCAAAGACCAGATCGTACACCCCGATAATCAATGTATTCTTCAGGATGATCAGGAACTCGGTATAAGCGAACATCCGCTTGAAGTGCTCGAGCCCTACCCACGGGCTGCCCGTTATGCCTTTGAAAATGTTATAGTTCTGGAATGCGATGACCGAACCGAACAAAGGCAAGTATTTAAAGATGATAAAAAAGAAAATGCCCGGCAACGAAATGACGTAAAGCGGCCAATACCTCTTTAACGTTGCGCCCCAGCTCATTTGAACTGCCGGAGCGCTGGCTTCGATGTGCTTGGATATAGCCGATTTGCTTGCCATGGTTAACCTCCCTCAATTCCTTATCCGTTGAATACCTCGATCATACTATGGGAACGGAATACGAGCCATGGCGTAACTTAGAAACCGGTTGTGTTTTTTTACGATTTGTAAAACCGGTACCGCTCCGCCGCGCTGTCATGAAGCCAGTTCTTCGCGACCTGAAGTGCAAGCTCCTTGTCGATCCAGCCCGACGCCATCCGCTCATACAGAAATTCCCCCAGCAGCCGCTTGACGAGCCGGATCTTGCCGTAGCTCCATTCGATACAACGGGCGTCGGAGGCGATGATCGAGCTCTTCATGGACGGAATCGCTTCGAGGCGGTACTGCATGGCGTCCCGATAGGTGCTGGCCCGGAAATTAAACCACCACATGCCCCCTACGGAAACGTTGGGAAAGTTCCAGGCGGCCTGCACGACATCCAGATTGTTCAGCTCCGAAGCGACGACGAGCTCGAAGGGGCAATGATACTTGTCAAACAATCCGGCAATCTTCAGAATGCGCTCCGAATCGTTCGCCGGCACGGCTTCCCCGCACCAAGAGCGCTCGACCCCGAGGAACAGCTGAACGAACAAGCCTCGCCGTTCGGCGGAGCCGCTGATGGCGTGCATAATCGCCATAAGGATCTCGTCCGGCTCGGAGTCCGCCCGAACGCCGTCCACCCGGTTGGCGCTGGACCCATAGCGGGGAAGCGTCGTCATGATGCCCGGATAACCCTTCTGCGTGAACGAAGCAAGGAGCTCGTCCAGCTCCGCGCCGACCGCCTCGAATTCGAAAGGCCGGCCTGTGGAGCGATGGATACGCCGGGTCCACTCGTTAATGCGGCCGTCAATCCGGGGGATCACGAGCGCATTGCGCCGCATGCCTTGGAAGGCCGCATGCTCGGGAATATTCGTAACGAATCCCCGAATCTGCATTTGGTCCGCCGCCTGCTGCGCCCAATCGGAACGGGCATGGCTCGCCTTCACCGCTTCGTCCGCTTCAAGCACGGACCGTTCATCCTTCAGATCGATCCCGTACAGCTCTTGGAAGATCCGGGTCAATACCCAGTTCATCAGCGTATTGCGCGAGCCTTGATAAGCGCTTAGAAACGCGCCGATCCGCTCATTCTCCGGCAGCTCCTGGGCATTCGCCGGATAGCCGGCCGCCTGCATCTCCCGGTTAAGCCAGAAGTAATGCGCGATTTCCCAGAAATCCTTTGCCGCGAGCCGGTCGCCCACCAAATGCGTATGGGTATCCAGCACATCCAGTTGATCGATTTCTTCCATAAACGACAGCTTGGACTCCATATTCGTTCTCCATCCTTTGTATGTAATGTCAATCCGTATCAGACGCCAAAGCGAATCACTTTCATTCCGGACTCCTTTGATTTTTATGCCTCAGAGGTCCCGCATGGCACCAGAGCGTTACGACGGGATCCTCCTCGCTGGAGATCAGATGATGGTCCTCCATCGGCTCAATGATGAGGATGTCTCCGGTTTGTACCGGATGCATCTCGCCGTTCAGCTCCATCATGCCTTTGCCTTGAAGGATGAAGAACGCTTCGCAGTCGTCCTTGTGCACGTGATAGTCGCGCCCGTCCGGACCGTCGTTCGTATGGCTGCGGTCTCCCGGCTTGGAAAAGGCAAGCCCTCCGCTGGACAGGAATTCTCCATCCAGCACGCTCTGAAGAATATGCCCCTCGCTCACATCCTGCAAATCCTTGAACCGGTATCTTCTCATCTTACGACTCCTCCTGTACTATTCTCGGCTCGCAGCCGGTATAGGCGGCTGCGGAAATCCCCTTTCCATACCGGAAGGTTAAGTCCCGCTCCCATCAGCTCGTCGCCGCCGAACAACGCCGGCTCAGACCCTTCGGCCGATTCGAGCACGGTATAATCCCAGTCCGGACGCAGCCCCTTCAGGCGCAGCTTCCGGAGGAATGTTTGCGATGAAGCGTCGAAGACAATGCTCATGAAGGCCTCCCCGGCAAAGTTTTATCCCATTATAGATCAAGTCGGAGAGGCGGGCATATGGGTGAATTACTCATCCATATGTCTTAATTTACGATTTTGCAAAAATGATCAGGTTGCCGTAGTTCAGCATGTGCCCCGTTCGGACCGCACCAGGATAAACGGCTGCGCCGCCCTTGTCTTACAAGGACCAGCGCGTTTATCAAGGTTGATGCGAAGCTATAAGCTACGAAAACTTATAAATTCTTTTCAATTAAAAAAACCAGCGACCGAATGGATCGCCGGGATTTCTGTAATGCTATGCGATTGAGCATGGGATAAGCATGGATTTAACGGAGCCGTGAAGGAGGGAATACTTGCCGCACCGGCATGACGACGAACGCTGCGACGGCCGCTTTGATCGCATCCCCGGGCAAATAAGGATAACAACCGGCGATCATCGCCTTTTGCAGCGGCATGTGGGTGACGTGCGCAAGCCAAGGTACGCCGGTCATATAGAGCAGCAGGGAACCGAACGCTTCCATGACGAAGAACATCAGAACGATCGCGAGCGGACCTCTCCCCTTGATCTTGCCGGCAAGCAATCCGATGAACAGCGCCGCGAATGGATACATCCATACAAACCCGCCGGTCGCCCCTAGGATGAGCCCGATCCCGCCGCTTCCATGCAGCAGAGGAAGCCCTGCGGCGGTGAGCAGCACCACCAGAGCCATGCTGATGAAGCCGTACAGGGGACCGAGAATGGCGCCGGCCAGCATAACGATCAAATTCTGAAACGAAATGGGCACCGGCGTGAAGCCCAGGTGAATGTTCAGAAAGCTGGAGGCGACGAGCAGCGCCCCGAACAAGGTACTGAACACAAGACCGCGAATACTAATGGATGATGCCATTGAAATTTCTCCTTTTGATGTCATTGAAAATTCTCCTTTTATTTGTTAACCTATTATTATAGTCGTCGGTTAACAATTGCCATTTTATCACACCCTATTCCGATAGAAAAGAGTCTTTTTATGAAAAATACGATCTCCCCGCTTCTCCGTTTGGACGGCGTAACCGTCCGGCTTTCCGCCATGGAAGGTCCCGTCCTTTTGCTCGAGGACATCACTCTCGACCTCCATCAAGGAGAGTGGCTGGCTATCGTCGGTCCTAACGGCTCGGGCAAGAGCACCCTAGCCAAAGTCATCGCTGGGCTGTGCCCCCCGACGGAGGGAACCGTCATGACGGATGTGCAAGGCCGGGAATCCGCTTTCGTCCAAATGATATTTCAAAATCCGGACACTCACCTGTTCGGCGAGACCGTTTATGACGAGGTTTGCTTCGGGCTTGAAAATAGGGGCATCCCTGGAGAACAGATCCGCGAGCGGGCGATGGCGGCTCTGAGGGAGGTCGGTCTGGAGCACAAAGCGGACGCGGCCGTCGCTTCCTTGTCCGGCGGCCAGAAGCAGCTTCTGGCCGCCGCCGGCTGCCTTGCCGTCCGGCCCGATGTCCTGCTGTTCGACGAAGCCACGTCGATGCTCGATCCGCTCTCCCGCGATTGTCTGCTCCATACGGCCCGTAGATTGCAACAATCGGGCATGACGATCGTATGGATTACGCAGCTGCTGGAGGAGCTCGCCTATGCGGACCGCGCGATCGCTCTGGAGAATGGAGCGCAGGTGTACGAAGGCAGTCCGGAGCGTTTCTTCTATGAAGGTCCGGATGCCAGCATGTGCGAGCGGCTCGGCTTTCAGCCTCCGTTTACCGTAGCCGTCGCCCGCGGCTTGCTTCTGCGCGGACTGCGGCTAGAGCCGCTCCCGCTCACGCCGGAAGACTTGGCGAAGGCGGTGAGCTCGGCGCAATGATCCTAGCAGAACAAATCATCGTCCGTCCGGAAGGCCCGGAAACGAATGCGGCCATATTGGACGGCATCGATTGCCGCTTCGAGCCGGGGACCGTCACGCTCCTCGTCGGCCGGACCGGCTCCGGCAAGACGACGCTGCTGCATGCCCTCGCAGGCATCGTTCCGCCGGCCGGCGGAAGCCTCCGTTACGGGACGGAGCCCTTATGGAAGAACGGCCGCATGAACGATGCGGTCAAGCATAAGGTCAGTCTGGCCTTTCAATATCCGGAGCGCCAGCTGTTCGCCGAGACGCTGCGGAAGGAATTCCGCTACTCGCTGCGGCCCTTCCGGCTGTCCAAGGACGAAATCGAGCGGCGGGCGGCGACGGGACTGGAGCAAATGAAACTGCCTGCTTCCCTGATCGAACGGTCGGTGCTTACCCTCTCGGAAGGACAGAAGCGAAGAGCGGCCTTCGCCGTGACGTTGGCGGAGCAGCCAGAGTGGCTGCTCCTTGACGAGCCGACCGCCGGCATCGATCCGTCGGCTGTGCCGCCTTTATTGAACGCGGTCAAGGAGCATGTACGCCGCGGAGGAGGGGCCGTCATCGCCAGCCATGACCTCGATACGTTCTTTCCTGTGGCGGATCGGGTGATCGTTTTGTACGAGGGACGGATTGTGGCCGTACGACGTCCGGACGAGCTGATGAGCGATCCGCAGCCCTTGCTGCAGGCCCGGGTCGGATTGCCCGCCTCCTCCCGGATTGAACGAGAGCTCCGCAAGCTGGGCGTCTGCCTACGCGGGGCGCCCCTGCTTCCCGGGGACGCTGCCGAGGCGATCCACCTCGCGCTGCTGGAACGGCAGCAAGGCGCATTCGTACCGGATGCGCCTGACATGGAGCTCTATTCGGCCGCCGCCCTGGAGCCGGAAAACTTGTCCGGTGCCGTGCCGCAGCAGGATGCCCCCACTCCGGCACGGCTTGCCGGATTGAATCCGCTCACGAAGTGGTGGTTTTATTTGCTTGCGTCGACCGGCATGCTCATCCAGAGCCACGTCATCGGGCTGGCCGCTGCAGCCGCCGTCGCCTTCGCCTGCGTCCGGCTGTCGGGCGTACATGCCCGTACGCTGATCAAGCCGCTGAAGCCTTTTGCCATGTTCATGCTTTTATCGTGCTTTCTCTCCGGGCTTCAGCTGAACTTTGGGGGAGGCTCCCCACTCTGGCAAAGGTACGGATTCTCCTGGGCCGACAGCAGCAGAACGCTCGTCCAGCTGACCGTCCTGCTGCTGGTCATGCTGATGGGCATCCTGTTCGCCAAGGTCACCGGTCCCAGGGAGATGCGGACCGGGATGGAGCAGGGCTTATCGCGGCTGCGCCGGTTTCGCGTACCTGTAGGGGCCGTCACCTTATATACCGCGCTGCTGCTCCGGTTTATCCCTCTGCTGCACCGGGAGATCGAACGGATGTCGCTTATCATCCGTGCACGAGGGAAAGTTCATGTGAAGCCGGGCTCGATCCGCCTGCGCGACATGCCGGCGTTCATGATCCCGCTCCTGCTGTCGATGATGAAGCATGCGGAGGAGCTGGCGATGGTATTGGAGGCGAGAGGCTACAGGCTGCAAGCGGGGAACGCCGGCAGCGCCGAAGCTTCCGCCCCGTTGACGTCCGCCGACCGGAAGGTGCGCTTCGCGGCAGTTGCGCTGCTTCTCCTCTTCATCCTGATCGATCTTCTCCAGCTGTAGGCACCCAGCCGTCAGGACCGGAGAAGATCCGCTCCGGCGTCAGGTCGGCCGCCTCCTCCGCGCTGAGGAGCCTGGCCCACGGAGCCCGCAGCCCAAGGTGCGCACCGGCCCCGCTGCTCCCGTATTCCCCGAAGCGGGCCGTCCGCTCGTTGCCCGGATCCCTCCAGTTATCCCAACCCTCTCTTCGGATATGCGCCCCCATCCAGGTACGGACGAACAGCGTCTGTCCGAACCGCCGCCATGGTCTGGCGAGATACACGGTTTCCTCCGCCGCCGTCCCCGCCAGTCTGCAATCCAGGAACACATAACCGAATAAGGTTCGTTCTTCCGTAGAAGGCGCGGCGATATATCCTTGTCTTAATGAACGGATTTCACACCGGTCGAACACCGCCGTAGCGGCGCCGAAGATGAAATCGACATGCCCTTCGATAAGGCAATGCTTGTAATACTGCCGTCCTTTGGCGGTATAGAGCGTATCCTGATTTCCCAGAAGACGGCAATGCTCGAGCACCGTCCGCTCGCCGGAAGCATACACCGCAAGCGCTTGTCCGATCGGCTCCCCCCATCCGGCGTCATTCGCAATGGTCAGCCGTTCCGCTCGGAAATCGTTCCCCGCCACCGTCAGGTCGGCGTGGCGAACGTCCCGATGGCTTTGCCGTCCGGACCGGCCGTTCTGGCATAGGCTCCCGAAACCAGAATCGTCTCCTCCGGGCTTTCCCCGACGAGCCGGATATTCGGCTTGTTGTCCGGAATCGTCACCCGCTCCCGGTAAACGCCTTTCTTGATGAACAGAAGATGAGGCTCCTCCTGATGTACGCGCACGGCGTCGACCGCCGCTTGAATCGTCCTGAATTCCCCGCTGCCGTCCGCGGCAACCGTCCATTTTGGCATAGGTCCCGTCTCCTTTTATCCCTGAAAATCATTCGTCCGCGTTCATCGTAGCACATCCCGGCGGACACTCCCATAGACGGGCGGGCACGGACGGCAAAGATGTGATCTTAAGCTTATCCGCTCCCGTATTCCGTTTATAAAATCAAGTAATAATAAGCGAATGGAAGATAAACGCTATTCTTTCAACCGATTTTGAGGCATTCTCGGAAAATTCGGCACTTCTGGTTGCCTGAACTCGGGTGAAATATTTAGGATCCCTAAGTATAATATAAAGTTAGGATCAATTAAACTTACAGGATGTGGTAAACGACATGAAGGAACAGCGCTTGCTTGCGGATTATTTGCGCTCCAACTGGATTTTTTACGTATTCGCGATTCTTTCCACTACCGTTGCCAACATCGTCCAATCGTATTATCCCAAGGTGCTCGGCAGCTTTACGGATACGCTTCAGGGGGGACGGATAACCGAGGCGGTTATTGCGGATTATGCTTTCATTCTGCTTAGCATCGGCGTAGCTTACGGCATTCTGGGCGGGCTTGGGCAGTATACGGTCATGCGGCTGGGGCGGAAATTCGAATTCTCTACTCGACGGAAACTGTTCCGGCATTTTACGGCCCTCAGTGAAAGCTATTATTCCAAGCACGGCATCGGTGAGCTGCTCAGCTACGTCATGAACGACGTCACCTCCGTCCGGGAATCGATCTCCCAGGGGATCAACCAAACGACGAACGCTGTGATCCTCATTTTATCCGCGATCGTAATGATGTCCCTCAGTTCCATTCCTTTGTACTTGATCGGCATCTGTATATTGCCGCTGCTCACGATACCATGGATCGTCGTCATCTTCGGACCGAAGATTCGTAGCCGCTCCCGAAAAGTGCAGGAATCGCTGGCCAAAATGACCGAGTCGGCGGAGGAGCAATTCGGAGGCATCCGCGTGACGAAAAAATTCGCCGTGGAGCCCATTATGCGCGCCCGCTTCGGCGAAACGGTCGACCGCATCCGTGATAATCAGCTGCGGCTTGTAAGGCTGTCATCCTTGTTCCAAGCCATTTTGCCTTTTATGGGTGCGCTTTCTTTGATCATTACGATCGCCTTCGGCGGATATTTGACGATCAGGGGCTCCATCACGCTCGGCAATTTCGTCTCGCTCACGCTGTACCTCCGGATGATCGTCAACCCGCTTCAACAGATCGGCAACGTCATCAATACGATGCAGCGCTCCAGAGCCTCGCTTGAGCGGGTCAACAGCCTGCTTTGCGTCCGGCCCGACATCGTCGAAGCGGAACAAGCGGGGCCTCTTCACCGGCCGGAGGGCGGTATCCGCATCGAAGGTTTAACGTTTGCATACCCGGATTCTTCGAAGCCGGCGCTGCAGGATATATCGCTGAACGTAGCTCCCGGCAAGACGCTGGGCATCATCGGCAAGACCGGCAGCGGCAAAACGACGCTCGTCAAGCTGCTTCTCCGGATTTACGATCCGCCGGCAGGCACCGTGTGGGTCGGCGGCGAAGACATCCGGGAGGTCAGTCTGGAAAGCCTGCGCAATCATATCGCATACGTGCCGCAGGACGGCTTCCTGTTCAGCACGACGATCCGCGACAACATCGCTTTTTCCAACCGTGATTTGGAGCTTGCGCCGGTAGAGAAGGCGGCGAAGCAGGCGCAAATCTACGAGAATATCCTTGGATTCCCGGACCGGTTCGAGACGAAGCTCGGCGAACGCGGCATCACGCTCTCCGGCGGACAGCGGCAGCGCACCAGCCTCGCCCGCGGCTTCATCAAGAACGCACCGCTCCTGATCCTGGACGACAGCGTCAGTGCCGTCGATGCGGTGACGGAAACGAAAATCATCGAGAATCTCCGGCTCGGCCGCAAGGATAAAACGACGATCATTATCGCGCACCGGATCAGCGCCCTGAAGCACGCCGACGAGATTATCGTGCTGGATGAAGGACGCATCGTCCAGCGGGGCACCCATCGTCAGCTTCTCTCGGACAAAGAAGGAATTTATGCTGCGTTATACGCTATCCAAGAGGAGGGGACGCGCTATGCCGAAGGAAAATAACGAACGTCGGCCGGAGGAGGAAATCAGCAGCTCCTATCAGATCAGCAGCGAGAACCGGCGCGCCGCGTTCCGCGCCATGCTGGTTTACGCCCGGCCGCACCGCTTCACGTTCCTTACGGTGTTCATCTGCACCGCGCTGGCCATCTCGGCGGACCTGCTGCAGCCGTATCTCGTAAAGATTGCGATCGACAACAACCTGTTGATCGGCAAGAACGATTTCGGCGAGCTTCTGGTCATTTGCGGCATTTATTTCGGATTATCGGTTATCGGACTGACGTTTACTTATTTTCAGAACAATCTGCTGCAATTCGCCGGTCAAAACATCGTCGGCCGGATCCGCAAGGAACTGTTCGAGCATATCAGCAAGCTGTCGATGTCGTTCTTCGACCGTTTCCCGAACGGCAGTCTGGTCACTCACGTATCCAGCGATACGGAGACGCTCAACCAGTTTTTCACCCAAGTGTTTCTCAGCTTGATACGGGACGGCATGACGCTTGTTTTCATCATTGTGCTGATGTTCCATCTCGATCCGACGCTGGCCTGGTACAGCATGCTGCTGCTTCCGATTATCGCGGCCATTGCCATCGGCTTCCGTTCCTACATGCGCAAGACGTACCAGCTGACGCGGACCCGGCTTTCGCGCCTGATCGCTTTCACAGCAGAGAATCTTGCGGGCATGAACCTGATTCAAGCGTTTCATCAGGAGAAGCGGCAGGAGCAGTATTTCACCGACCGGAACACCAGCTACCTGGAGGCGAACCTGCGGGAAATCCGCACGAACGTGTTCTTCAACCGCTCCTTCGACCTGCTCGGCAACCTGTCGGTCGCTTTCTTGACCTGGATCGGGGGGAGAGCGGTGTTCCATCACGAAATCGAGTTCGGCGTGCTGTATGCGTTCATCACGTATATCCGGCAGTTTTTTCAACCGATCAACTCGATTACTCAGCAGTGGAACACGCTTCAATCAACAACGGTGTCCATGGACCGCCTGTGGCGTCTATTCTCCATGCAGCCGGAGATTCGGGACGCCGGGCAGCCGAAGTCGATTCCGCTTCCCGAAGTGAAGGGCCGCATCGACTATAACCATGTGCAGTTCGGCTACGCCGAAGGGATTCCCGTCATACACGATCTGGATTTGCACATCCGTCCGGGCGAGATGATCGGCATCGTCGGGACGACCGGCGCCGGCAAGAGCTCGCTGATGAGTCTCCTGTGCCGGTTCTACGATGTGCAGAAGGGCAGTATCCGCATCGACGGTACGGACGTGCGCGAAATCCCCCAGGCTACGCTTCACCGGATGATCGGCCTCGTGCAGCAGGAGCCGTTCCTGTACTCCGGCAGCATTATCGACAACGTGCGTCTCTTCGACGAGAGCATCTCCCACGAAAAGGTCATTCAGGCCTGTACGTTCGTCGGCGCGGATGCACTCATCATGCGGATGAAGGACGGGTACGATACGAAGCTGTCGGAACGCGGCAGCGGCCTGTCGGCAGGCGAACGCCAGCTAATCTCGTTCGCGCGGATCGTCGTGTTCGAGCCGAGAATTCTTATTCTCGACGAGGCGACGGCGAATCTGGACTCGCATACGGAGCAGCTGGTTCAATCCGCGCTGCAGATCGTTTCCGCCGGCCGTACGACGCTGGTTATCGCTCATCGCCTCTCTACCATCATGCAGGCCGACCGGATCATCGTCATGCGCCAGGGCCGCATCGTGGAGGAGGGCAATCACCAGCAGCTGCTCGAGAAGCAGGGCTACTACGAGCAGCTGTATAAGCATTCGCAAGGCAAGCCTGCGCTTGGAGCCGGCTAAAGCCGGAAGCGGGGCTGTCTCAAAAGGGTCTAGCGGAATCAACTAGACCCAAAATTCTAACAAAGAAGCTTCCAAAGCCACTGTCAAGGTGGGGATGGAAGCTTCTTGCTCTGCTAATTCAGCAATCTATGTGGGGCATAGGTCAGGACACGCCGGGAACGGACTGAACCACTTTGTCCACGATGCCGTACTCCACAGCCTCTTCCGCGGACATGTAATAATCGCGGTCCATATCTTTATCGACCTTCTCGATCGGCTGGCCGGTCCGCTCCGAAGTAAGCTTGTTTAGCGTCTCGCGGATGCGGATAATGCGCCTTGCGCTGATCGCGATATCGCTTGCCTGTCCTTGTACCCCGCCGTGAGGCTGATGGATCATAATCTCGCTGTTCGGCAGCGCGAGCCGTTTTCCTTTGGCTCCGGCCAGCAGCAGAATCGCTGCGAAGGAAGCCGCCATGCCGGTCACGATCGTGGAAATGTCGGGCTTCACGAACTGCATCGTATCGTAGATGGCAAAGCCTGCGGATGTGGATCCCCCAGGGCTGTTGATGTACAGATGGATATCCTTCTCCAGATCCTCCGCCGTCAGGAACAAGAGCTGCGCAATGACGGAATTCGCCACGTTATCGTCAATCGCCGAGCCGAGAAAAATAATGCGGTCCTTGAGCAGCCGCGAATAAATATCGTACGATCGCTCTCCCCTGCCCGTTTGTTCGATCACGTAAGGAACGTAAGTGCTCATCGTTGTAACCTCCTTTGATGATGTGCCGCTGTAGTTTTAGGCGGCCATCAGAAGACTGCGCGGGGACATCCCGCTTGAAGTGCCCGGCTTATTGACGGCAGCCGAGCCGGTAACCGCCGGCAGAAGGTCGGCCGGCGACGTCTCATCGTTGAGCAGCCGGATCAGAGCGGAGAAATTATGCTGACGGAACGCCTGCAAATAAGCATAGACAACCTGCTCGTCAACTTGAGGGCGGTCCTTGGAGGTCGGTTGAAGACGCCTGTCCGGGGTCTCGGCTCCCCTGCCGCGGATCGTCCTTAGCTTCTCTCGCGCCCGGTGCAGACCCGCTTTGACGGCGCCTTCCGTCGACCGGATCAGCATCGCCGTCTCCGCTGCGGTGAAACCGAGCGTATCGATAAGCAGGAGAATCACCCGTTGACGCGGCGGCAAATGCTCGACCAACGCTTCGATGGCGGTTCGCACCTTGAACGGGTCTTCGCTCTCCTGCGCAGGCTCGCAGAGCCCGGCTTCACCGCTGATCAGATCCGCTGCGCGGCGCTTCCTGCGGCAGCGGTCAATCCATGTATTCCGGGCGATCCGGCACAGATAGGCTTTGGACATGTCTTCGCGGGACGGGTCGCGCAGAAACATCCCGTACGCCTTCAGCCACGTATCTTGCGCCAAATCGTCCGCTTCCCACGGACTTCGCGCGAGAAACCGGCAGTACGTCTCCAGCGCGGAGCGGTAAGGCTCGATCAGCGCAGCGAATCGCACGGACTCCTCCGGACCCGGCTGCAGCTTCGATTCATTCGCTGCCGGTTTCTTCATACGGTCCGTCATCGCCGGAACGGCAGCCGGGTCCGCCGTATCCAAGCGGAACGCCGTTTTCTCCGGACCGCCTCCTCTTTTCCCATCCCGGCGCCCCGCTTTCGCAGATTTGCGCTCAGCGTCGATTATCGTCGGCACGTTCTCCCTCCTCACCGGTTCTGCATCAGCTTGTGAATTCACTATATATACGATTGGCGGCCGCGTAAAGATACGGTGCGGGCCGATTTTTTTCTCTGCGGCAAACAGCCCTGCCTTGATGCTGAAGCCCCTATAATTAAGCTGTATCGGACAAAAACAACTGACTATACGACAACACACCACTGCGATGCAGCGCTATACTTGGACTGTAAGATGCTTATACGGATCGCTAGCCATAGCGAAGGTGGGGATTTCCATGATGGGTATCGATTTCTTGAACAAGATGGCTGCCGGCGTAAGGCTGGCCGATGACAGCATCGCTCCGCCCGCAGCGGTTGCGGTTGACAAGCGCTGGGCGGATGAACGGATGAATACGGCCGTGACCAACACTTCGGATCAGCCGCTGCGAATCAATTCGTCCGATGACGGACGAAGGGTTCTACGAGAATGCCCGCGCGATGAAAGAACGCATTCCCGAGCTTCAGCGGGTGCAGATCGACGGAGGCTATTCCATCGCCAACGGCGATTTTCTGCTCCCAAGACCTTCCCTCGGCGCCGATCTGAAGACGATCAGCGACGGCATCCGCGAGGCCGGTGTAGAAGCCGCAGGCTACCTCTCCCCGTTCATTGTGGATCACAATTCCAAGCTGTTCCGGGAGCATCCGGAATGGCTCGTCCATGACGAGGAAGGGCGTCCCTTCAACGAAATCGGAAGAAAGCGCGAATGGTATATGCTGGACGGTACGCATCCCGGAGCACAGGAATACTTGCGCCAAGCCGTCCGGGTCATGCACGACGAATGGGGCTGGCGCTACTTCAAGCTGGACTTCCTCGCCTACGGCGCACTGCCAGGAAGCGTCCGGTACGACCGGAACGCCACAAGAATCGAAGCCTTCCGCAGAGGCATTCAAGCCATTGTGGACGAGGTCGGGCACGACAGCTTTATTCTGGGCTGCAATGCGCCTTTCTGGGCGATCCTCGGACTGGTGCATGGCAATCGGGTGACCAATGACGCCTACCGGGATTGGAAGCATGTCGAGGGCAACGCACGCGAGCTCTTCTGGCGCAACTGGCAGAACGAAAAGCTATGGTACAACGACGCGGATGTCATCATACTGGAGCCGCTCAACTTCACGAGTCGGAATGCAAACGGCGACATCGTGGAGAAGAAATCGTCCTTGACCGCAGCCGAATTCGATTTCCATAAAGCCTTTATCATGGCATCGGGCGGCATGATTCTAAGCGGGGATTTGATCTACGGCTTGACGGAGAGCAATTTGAAGGTGCTCAAGAAGCTGCTTCCTCCGATAGGCAAGGCGGCCCGGTTTGACGATACGGAATTTAAGGTCGGCCGGATCGATCTCGGGGACAGACAGGTGCTGTGCCTTTTCAACTGGGAGAACGAAACGAAGTCCATCAGTGCGCCGCTCGGCGGGAGCTTCCAGGTGTACGATTATTGGACGGATGAGGCTCTCGGAACGTTCGAGGGGACGCTGAAGCTCGATTTTGCCCCGCATGAAGGCAAGGTCGTCTACTATCGGCAGAACTCCGAGCACATCGGCAGCGCTTAACATTCATTTGCTCACCACTCCCTCCTTTGTATATGATCAGAGCTAGGAACTGCACATTGGAGGTCAGATCAGCCATGGGAAAATTGGTGTTCTTCATCGGGCCGGCCGGCGCAGGCAAAACGACGCTGGCCAAAGCGCTCGCCAGGCGGCGTAAGGCGGCCTTTTTCGATATGGATACGCTGCTGAGGCCGGCCGCCGAGACGATAATGACGATGTCGGGGCTGGATCCGAACGACCGCGACTCGGCCGTATACAAGCTGCGCTGCAGGGACCTCGGCTACCGCATCACGATGGACGCGGCGCTCGAGAATGCTCATCTCGGTACGGACGCCTATGTCGTCGGACCGTTCACAAGAGAAAGCGGAGAGCCGGATTGGCTTGATCGTGAGCTCGCCCGCATCGGAAGCCCCGCATTCGTCGAGGTGAAAGCTCTGTTCGTCTACTTGCCGGATCAGGAGCTGTACCGCCGCCGGATTCAGGAGAGAGGCTCCGTACTGGACGTCTGGAAGCTGGAGCACTGGGCGGAGTTTAGCCGTTCACTGGAACGGCGCGACATCCGCTGGAGCCTGCCTTGCGATTCGATCCGGTATTGGGACAACTCGCCGCCGCTGTCCGAAGACCGGCTGAATGAGCTCGATGCTTTTATTTACGGCCAGCCTTGTCAAGCCTGATGATGCTGTCGTCGCCCGTTTTCTCTTACCGCTCCTGCTCGAACGGTCTTGCCTCGTACCTTAAAGAGAAGAGGCCTGCCGGCGGCAGGCCTCCAGATTGACGAGAAACCCTGATATACTGAAAATGCCAAAGGTGAGGTGGGGTATCCCCTGTAGGAGCGATAGCGACCGCCTTTGTTATCGGAAAATGACCGCTGTTTAACGGATTAATTGAAAGTTTACGGGTAACAACAGCGGCCGGAAGGAGATACCCCACCGGGTACCAAAGGCAGATTTTTCTGTTTCATGGGTTTCTCTACAGCCTAGAGGTCTAACGTCCGTACGAACGAAGCTTCGGATTGCTTCGCTCCTCCTGCCCGTCTTCCTTCTCGGAAACGAACAGCATGGTCATGCCCAGGACGAACATCGTCAGGACATGGATCAGGACGATGAAAAAGGATTGCATCATCAGGAAATAGACGGTGCTCCCAATCGTCAGTATCATCAGCATAAACAATCCTGTACCTAAAGCTCGGGCGGTTCGCGGTTTCATGTGGAGACCTCCTGTCCCAAAGTCTCTATATTCCTATTCGCGCTCGCACGGTTTCAGAAGCGCCGGATCCATAATGGCCGGTAGTGCTTACCACTTCACGGCGCCATCCACCATTCCGTCATGTGAAGCAGCGTACGGAATATTTCGGCTGCTACCCCTCCGAGCTGCGGGAGAAAGTCAAGACGCAAGTATAACGCCGAAGCCGTTCGCGGCTCCGGCGCTACGTTTACTTATGTCTCATGGGCTCCTATGCTTCTTGGCGCGTCCACCCCGAGCCTATCCTTCAGCTGCTGCAAATACAAGCTTCTCGGCTCCACATGGCGGCCGTGCGATTCCCAATAGGCATCCGGGCCCCGGTTGCCGCCCGGGTCCTTCTTCCCGATATGCCCGATCGCCCAGTTCTGTGCGGTCGGAGGCTGATGCGCCACCAGAGTGCCCTCCGTATTCCAAGCCACGTAGTTGGCTCCGGCCCAGCCATGGCCCGACCCCATATTGAGCCGGTTCATCAGCGAGATTAGATCATGCACGTTGTCGTACAAGCCGCCTATCGACCAGCGGTGGTGGGGTTCACTCCAGGTAAGCGGTTGCTCGCCGATACAGTCCAGAAATACATTGGGTCCTGTCACCCGGGAGCCGAGCGTAAAGCCGTGGCGGTTATTGAGCGCAAAGCAGCGCTGAACGAGGGCCGATTGACCGATTAAATAAAAGCCGTAGCGTCCGACGTACACCTTCGTCTCGTAAAACGTCCGTCCGGTCGGGTCATAGCCCGGGCCATTATAATATTTCCTGTCCGCCACGAGGCTGGAGCAATCCTGGATCGTCACCCACTTGGAGCCGCGCCCGGTACGGAACGCGCCGTTCGTGCCGTTAAAATGCTCGGCGGTCACATTCCGTACCCAGGCGTTCTTGAGATAGTCGAGATCGACGAACCCGTCCGCATGGCGGGTATCGTCCACTCCATCCGCATTCGGCTGCCAGTAGGCAATGGCCCGCAGGTGCTCGACCCCGACTTCGCCGATCCGTCCGGGGTCATCGAACTTCTGAAGCGTCCCGCCGCCGTAACGGTTCTCTACCGCGTTCACCAAGGAGGAATCAAGGGTAACTTGATGACCCTCGACCCTGATTACGACAAGCTCGAATTCCAGGTCAAACGGAGTCCATTGGGTAATGCTCCCTCCGTCCTCCCGCGGTGGAATCCGGTCCATGCCGATCTCGCCGATCCACTCTGCGTTCCCGGTCCGGGTCAAGATGACCTGATCGCCTTCCCGGAATGCGAACGGCTCCTCGAGCCGAAACGTGTTCACCCCCACGGGTACATAGGAATCCGCTATGCGGATTTCCGTTTCCGCCTGCTTCAGCCTAACCCTCCGTTCATCCCCATGCAGCTTGAGCAGCCTTCTTCTCTCGCTTCCGGTTGCCACCAGCACGGTCGTTTTCTGCGCAGCGAGCTCCTTCTTCAATTCCTCCAGCGTCTGGCGCCGGTCCGGGTCGTACCAGAGACGGCAGGGGTCGCCTTGGCCTTCGCCGCGGAGCACGATGCCGCCTGTACGGATTTCAAGCTGTCCGGCAATCTCGTACACCCCTTTCTTGAGCAGGACGGCTCCGCGAATTCCCCGCTCGTCCGCCGGAAGCCGGGAAATCCGGTCGATGGCTTCCTGGATATGACTCGTATTGTCGCCGCATACCGGATCGATCGTTACCCGGACCGGTACCTCCGGAAGCCCGATGCCGCCGCCGCGGTAGCCTGCCCCCGAGAAGTCGGGAAGGCGGTTGCCGCGGTAATCCGGCACATAGGCCAGGCGACCGCCCCTATCCGTAAAGGCAGCTCGGCTGTTACCGGCCGGAATTTCATCCGTGCCAAGAACAGTGAAATAAAAATGGCTGTCTTCCAGGTTCCATCCATCCCTGCTTACGACTTCAACCTCGACCTTGAAGCTTCCGCACACGGCTGCATCCGCTTCCAAAGGGATTACTGTTAACGGCTCGCCGGACATTGCATGAGCGGACACTTCGATGAGCTCCTCTTCTCTCCCGCTGCGTAACCAGCGAAGAACGGCTTTACTCCCGGCAGGCGCCACAATCCGAATTTCTGGCATGCGGCGCCCATGGCCGATCCAGGCCGGATACCCGATTCGGCATTCCATCTCGGGATGATGCATGGCAATGACCGTTTCCTCTCGGATGCCGGCGAAATGCGTTTCGTACCCCATTCGTTCTCTTCCCTTCGTTTCAACTTTGTGCGGTTCCTTATGCATCATACCTTGACTCCGGGCTTCAGGTCATATCCGAAAGTCATGTTTTTTTGTCCGATTCTCATCTATTAAGGATGATGCATTTCCTTTTTAAATTTGAAGATTTTATGAAGTCCCTTCCAATCTCTGGAACTCGTCCGAATTGTATAGACGGGCGTTTGCGTCCAATATAAAGGGATAAGGAGCCGAATCATTGAAAAAGAATTCTTGGTGGATGAAGGGAATCGGTCGAACGGGAGGTGCCTTGCTCTCCTGTCTGATCGCAAGTCAGATGCTGACGGCCGGAGGCTTGCTGCCGGGAGAGACGGCAAAGGCCGAGGCGGCCGCACCCGCGAAGGTGAGTACATGGATGTGGAATCCGTACGTAATCGGCAATGAACGGGAAGCTACGCTTCAACAGCTGATCGACCATAAAGTTAACCAGGTTTTTCTGTTCATTGACCCTGAATACCCTGCTGAATATTACAGCCGTTTCATCCGTGAAGCGGGCTTGCATGGCATCGAGGTGCAAGCGCTCGACGGAGCGCCGAATTGGGTGCTGCCGGAGCATAACAAGAAGATGTATGCATTTATTTATTGGGTGAAGCAGTATAATGCCAAGGTCCAGCCGGAAGAGCGATTCACCGGCATCCACCTTGACGTCGAGCCCTATGTGCTGGCACAGTGGAGGCAGGATTCCGATAAGGTCATGGGCCTATGGATGGACACGGTCAGCGGCTTCGCACAGGAAGTGAAGGCCGAAACCGGACTGACGGTCGCTATGGATATGCCGGTCTGGGCCCATCTCTTCCAAGTCCGGGACGGAGCGGGGGGAAGAACGACGCTCTCCAATTGGATGATCCGCTGGCTCGATCAAGTTACACTGATGTCTTACTCGGACAATGCCAAGGACATCGAAGATTCCGTAAAGATTGAAATGGCGGAGGCAGACCGGGCCGGCGTTAAGGCGCAGGTGGCGGTCGATACGGTGGACAGCGGGGAGGACGGCACCTTCTACGGCAAAGGCACGACTGCCATGAACCGTGAATTGAATGCAGCCGTTGCTTCGCTTAGCAGTCACTCTTCCTTCCGGGGGTATAGCGTGCATGCATGGGACAACTGGCGGAAGCTGAGCCAATAACAAGCAAAGCTCAGCCCAAGGCGGTGCAGGCCGCATCAGGGCTGAGCTTTGTTTGTTAACGGAAACGAACGACCTCGTAATGCCGCCATTCATAAGGCAGCAGCTGCCGGTATTTCGGCTGAAGGAACCGGTCGTCCACGAGCATCAGTACGCCTCGGTCCGTCTCGGATCGAATCAAACGTCCTCCGGCCTGCAGCACCTTGTTCATGCCGGGGTACACATAGGCGTAGTCGAAGCCGTCTTTTCCCGACTCGTCGAAATGGTTCTTGATCAAGTCACGCTCGGGGCCGATCTGAGGCAAGCCTACGCCGACCACTGCAACGCCCGTTAACCGGTCCCCTACCAAATCGATGCCTTCCGAGAAAAGGCCCCCCATAACCGTGAACCCCGCGAGGGTCTCTCCATTCGATTCCTGGAACGCGGCCAGGAATCGTTCCCTTTCCTCTTCCGTCATACCCGGCTGCTGCACCAGCACCTCCGCATTTAGCGTTCCCAAGTCGATCGACTCCAAGACCGAGTTCATGTATTCAAAGGACGGGAAGAAGATCAAATAGTTGCCCTGCCGTTCCTGCACCAGCTTCCTCAGCAGCGCGGCAAGCGGCTCTCTGGTCGCTTCTCTGTCCTTAAACCGGGTCGACAACGGCTGAATACGCACCTCCAGCTGGTCGCGCGAGAATGGGCTCGGAACGGATACGGCATAATCGTCGTCGCTGCCTCCGAGCACATCCTGGTAATAAGGCAGGGGAGACAAGGTCGCGGAGAAGAAAATTTTGGCTCGGTATCCTTTGGACATCTGCCTCAGCTGCTGTGACGGATCGAGGCAGAACAGCTTCAGCCGGACATCGCCCCGCTCCCGCTCCGCATACGTTACATAACGCTCGTCGTAAAGCTTAGCCGTCCGGAGGAAGGCCTGCGCGGCGAAGTAGGTGTCGAGCAGCAGAGAGCCGGACGCTTCCGCCGGACCTGACAACAGCGCCAGCTCCGCCTCCGCGGCGAACGGCCCGAGCAGGTCCGCAAGCTCGTGCGGCAGCTCTTTTGCCGTCACCGATTTTTCCCCGTCCAACCGCTTCCGCAGCCCGATAAAATAATCGTTCACCAAGCGGGCCGCTTGGCTTAACGGCTTCCGAACGTCCTTGAACTCCCGCTGCAGCGCAAGAAAATCCGACTTCCGCAGCTCCGCCGAATACATCTCTCTTGCCCGGTCGGGCAAATTATGCGCCTCATCGACGAGCAGCGCCGTTTGCTTCCGCTGTTCCTCAAACAACCTCTTCAATGAGACGCGCGGATCATACACATAATTGTAATCGCAAATGACCGCATCGGCCGCGTAGGCCGCCTCCAGCGCGAACTCGAACGGACATACCCGGTGCTTGCGTGCATACGGCTCGATCACTTGCCGGGTTATCGTCGTTTCATGCGCCAGCAAATCCAGTATCGCTGCGTTGATCCGGTCATAAAAACCGTCCGCGTATTCGCAGTGTTCCTTGGAGCAGCGCATCTCCTCTTTGAAGCATATCTTCTCCTTCGCCGTGATGGCGACGGTTCTCAGTCTGAGCCCTTTCTCCTCAAGAAGGCGGAATGTCGCTTCGGCGGCTGTACGAGCGATCGTTTTGGCCGTAACATAAAATATACGCTGCAGCCTGCCTTCTCCGATCGCCTTCACCGCAGGAAAAATCGTCGACACGGTCTTGCCGATCCCCGTCGGCGCCTTGGCGAACAAGCTTTTGCCGTCCGTAATCGTCTTATACACCGCACCGGCCAGCTTACGCTGTCCTTCCCGGTAAGAATCGAACGGAAACGGAAGCTGCCGGATACTCTCGTTCCTGGCCTCCTCCAGCCTCCGCTTCAGGGAGGCGAACGGGGCATAGGCCTTGAGCAGCTCCATCATAAACGTTGCCAGCCCCTCCGCGGTTTCCGTTCTCCGGAACTGCCGCAGCTCATCCGTTCCGACCCGGACATAGGTCAGCTGCACCTGAATCCGCTTCAAGCCTTGCCGCTCTGCCGCCATATAAGCATAACAACGGGCTTGAGCCCAGTGGACGGGATGTGCGTCCTCCGTGAGTTCGGCGAGGTCCCGTGAGGTCGATTTGATCTCGTCAATCAGAACGTCACCTTCATTCGTGCGCAGCAGCCCGTCGCAGCGCCCCTCGATGATGTAACGAAGTCCGTCCAATTCAGCCTCGGTTTGCAGATAAACCTCTTTCTGATCGGTATCTTTGTAGGTTTTCTGCAGCTTCTGGTGGGCTTCCGTTCCGTCGGTCAGCGTGCTTGCGCGATGAAATCCCGATTCGATGCTGCCGCACCGGTATACATATTCGACCAAAGTTCTTACGGATATTCGAATGGCTTCTTCCATCGGTTCCCCCATCGGATCACTTGTTCGCTTTTTCTGCTTCGGTCTATTATCTCATAGCTTAAGAAACAAGAAAAGTCCGGGCTTGCCATGACGGCCGACCCGGGCTGTGATATAATTCGGAGAACGTTACGGAATGGAGGCGATGGAAGGTGGAATGCCGGATCGGATGCGCCGCCTGCTGTATAGCCGTCTCGATTTCTTCCCCGATTCCGGGAATGCCTCTAGGCAAGCCCGCGGGCGTCCCCTGCGTCCAGCTTACGGCGGACCGGCGCTGCCTGTTGTTCGGCAAGCCCGAGCGGCCTGATGTATGCGCGAGCCTGTCGGCCTCCGAAGAGATGTGCGGCAGCACGAATGAAGAGGCTTTTGCTTACTTGGAAGCGTTGGAGCGGGCTACGCGCCCTTCGACCTGATGCGGCGCAATATCCTTTACGAATTGCACTATTTTTCGACTCTGGGTTATGGTAATCTTCCCCTCTCCATTTTCTATGATTGGCTTGGACAAGCTATCCAAATTCCCTCTTTACTTTATTTGATGCGTGTGATAACTTTATTTCAATACATTTAGAAATATAGAGACAATGAAGGTGAATAACTGATGGTCGAAGAAAACGTTGAACTACGCCAAGCCGTCAAGATCTATAAAGCGCTGGGAGAACCGACTCGTCTCAAAATCGCACTGCTCCTGATCGAGGAGAAAAATTTGTGCTGCTCCGATATCGGCAGCAAGCTGGAATCGGTCGCAGGCTCGACGCTCTCCCATCATTTGAAGCAGCTGACGGATAGCGGCCTCTTGAATCTGCGCAAGGACGGAACGTACATCTATTACAGCGTAAACCGTGAAATGGCTCAGAAGTATGCACCTTATTTGTTGAAATGATTGAAGGTGGCTTTTTCCGCCTTTAATTTCTATATTTTTAGAAATATAAAAATATTGTGAAGCTGAGAGGAGCAAGAAACCATGTCCAACGCTTGGAAAATTTACATGCTGGCCGCCGTCAGTTTTCTCGTCGGAACGTCGGAGTTTATTATCGCGGGGATTCTGGATAAGGTGGCGGCAGATACCGGAGTACCTGTTTCCTCGGCGGGGCAGCTCATTACGGTATTTTCACTCGCCTATGCTTTCGGCACTCCTTTTCTAATGGCCGCTACGGCCCGCTTGGAACGTAGGAAGCTGCTGCTCTACTCGCTTGGCGTATTCGCAGTCGGCAACGGTATCGCCGTCGTGCTGCCCGGCTTCGGATTCCTTATCGCCTCGCGGATTATCCTTGCGCTGAGCACCGGCGTATTCGTAGTAACCGCCTTGAGCGTAGCCTCGAAGATGAGCGCACCTGAAAAACAAGGCAGCGCGATCGCCACGCTGGTCATGGGATTCAGCACCGCCTTGATTATCGGCGTTCCTCTCGGCCGTCTGGTCGCTTCGGTCTATCATTGGAAGACGATATTCGCGGGCATCGGCCTGCTGGGGCTGCTGGCGATGCTCCTCATCTCCTTCACGATTCCGCACACGGAAGGCGAAGAGCCCGTACCGCTCGGCCGCCAGCTGGCGCTGCTCAAGAACCCGAGAATCGCCGTCGCTCTGCTGATCACCTTCTTCTGGATTGCCGGCTATTCCATCGCCTACACGTACATTTCGCCGTTTCTTATCACAGTTACCGGCATGAGCGAGCAAGGTGTGAGCGCCGGGTTGTTCGCCTTCGGCATCGCGAGCCTGATCGGATCCAAAGTCGGCGGCTTCAGCACGGACAAATGGGGAGTTCCCCGTACACTGATCGGAGGAATGGCGCTTCATGCATTCGCGCTGCTTCTGCTGTCGCTTGCAGCCCATTCGCAGCTCCTCATGCTCCCGATCCTTATGCTGTGGGCGTTCTCGGCGTGGTCGTCGGGACCTACCCAGCAGTATTATTTAATCACCCTGTCTCCGGGAGCATCGGGGATTATGCTTAGCTTGAACAGCTCGGTTCTCCAATTCGCGATGGCTGCTGGCGCCGGCGCAGGAGGCCTAATTGTGGAGAAAGCCTCTCTGACCTCCATCAGCTGGATCGGCGCCGCAGGCGTCGCGGTTGCGGCCGGTACGGCCATCGCCTCCTTCAGGCTATCCCGTTCCCGCTCCCGTCTGAGCGCCAAGGAACGCACCCTGCAGGAAGCGGGAGCCTGAAGCAAAGCTTTAAGCGGCGAAGCTGCAGTATAGACACCATGCTGGAGCATTGCAAAGCAGATCTTCGTTTGTTCCAGCCGTTTATATTACGAAGTAATAGCCGTTGAAGTATCCGACGGTAATGATCACGTTCAGGATCATGAACAGCATTTGAAAGAACCGGAGTCCATTCTCCCGCTGGGCCGTTAAGCTTACCAAGTAGAGGTACAGCGGGATACATACCATCATGTAGCGCACCACGCTAACCATATAATAAGGCTGGCTTGAAAATGGGATGACGATCAGCATCGCACCGTACACATAAAACAGAAGCTGCCTCATATCCCGGATCAGCACCTTGAAATGGACAATGAAGTAAAGCAGATAAATCGCAAAAACCGCCGTCGATACCACGAAGGCGATCCATCCGTTATCCCAGCCGTCCGGCGTGGAGAAATACGGATACTTGAGATACTCGTAATAATTTTTAAAGGGCCATGTCTTGTAGCGGAACCAATGCAAGCTCTGCTCGTGAAACGGCGCCAAATAATCCCCGGAAACGGATTTCATATGAAGCAAATACAACCCCATCGGCACAATGGATAGTCCCCCGAGCAGCACAAGCTTGACATATCTTCTCGTGAAGCGAAACCCCTCGTCCAGGCAAAAGCTGCCTGCCACAAACAGCAGATTAACGACCCCGGGAACCCTCGTTACCGTCGACAGCCCTGCCGCAAGAAAAGCCAAGGCATACCGTTTATTGGTCGCATAGTAAACGGATATGGAAGACAGCAAGAGGAACAGGCTCTCCGTATAAACGACGGAAAAGTAAAGCGAAGATGGATATAATAGCAAGAGAAATACCGCCGTTCCCGCTTGCGGTTCCGTCAGTCCCCTCTGCCTGCAGATCAAATAAAAGAACAACAGGGCAACGTACAAGAACAAGTTGGATAAAATCAGCCCTATGGTGAGTGGCTCGAAGAACGGCACTGCCTTCCCGGCTAGAGAAATAAGCAAAGGGTACAAAGGAAAAAACACCCAGTTGGCAGCCGTATGCGGTTCATCGATGTTCACCCGGTCATAGCCTTCCGTTGCGATTCTCAGGTAAGAATAAGTATCGAACTTCAGCAAATCGCTAATCGTCGGCTTCTTCGTCTCCGCCAGCGGCTCCGGCAGCTTGAGCTGCCTTGAATGGAAGCTGTCTGACGGGTTATTCTCATAGACCGGCATCACGTTGTAATCGTTGAACAGATTCATTCCGACATAACCGGTGAACAGCGTAAGCACGCGGCTAAGAATCAGCAGCAAGGCAATCGAAATCATGATTTTATGGTTTAGACGCAGCTCTGAGCTCAACCTCTCCACCTATCCTCTCTCTAATTCTACATAATAGATCAAATCAAACAAAGTTTAATGTTAAAATTTTGTAAATATAAGATTTAATTCCTTATTTCGATATAATGGTGTTGATAGACCCAAATCATGGGCATTGTTCGTTATAGTTATCGAGGATGGGAGTCGAGAAGCGGTGAAGCCTCAGCTGTTAACCATTGTGGTGCCCTGTTACAACGAGGAGGATGTGCTTCCGGAGACCGTACGGCGGTTAAGTCAAGTTTTGTCCGGGCTTATGAAGGAACAGTTGATTTCCGCTGAAAGCAGAATGCTGTTCGTCGATGACGGAAGCCGGGACCGTACTTGGGAGCTCATTGAGCAATTCCATCAAACCAATCCTTACGTGACCGGTCTGAAGCTCGCCAAAAATGCGGGACATCAGAACGCGCTTCTTGCCGGTCTGACGGCTGCAAAGACGGTGTCGGATTGCGTCATTTCCATTGATGCCGATCTTCAGGACGATGTGGACGTCATGCGCGAGTTCGTCATTCAATTTCTTGCGGGCTACGATGTCGTATACGGAGTCCGGCAAAGCAGATCCGCCGATACCTGGCTCAAGCGGACGACCGCCCAAGGCTTTTACAGGCTTATGCACGCTATGGGCGTGAATATCCGTTATAACCATGCGGATTACCGGTTGATGAGCAAGCGCGCTTTGGAGGCGCTCGGCCGCTTCCAGGAAGTGAATCTATTCCTGAGAGGCATCGTCCCGCTAATCGGATTTCCTTCCACAGAGGTTTATTACAACCGTCATGAACGGTTTGCCGGAGAATCCAAGTACCCGTTAAAGAAAATGCTGGCGTTTGCCTTCGAGGGCATTACCTCCTTCAGCGTAACGCCGATCCGTTTCGTAACGCTTACAGGCTTCGCCATTTTTGCATTAAGCCTGCTCGCCTTTGTGTACGCTATTGCAGGCAAGCTGTGGGGAACGACCGTATCCGGTTGGACCTCCCTTATTCTCTCTATCTGGTTCATCGGCGGCGTGCAGCTGTTAGCTCTTGGACTGATCGGGGAATATATCGGCAAAGTGTACAAGGAAGTCAAACGGAGGCCGCTGTACGTGGTTGAAAAAGAAATGCTTCTGACCCCGGCAAGTACGGCATATCGCCAAGCCGCCGCGGCGGTACAGCCAGCCAAGAGGCAGGTGTAATCCGTGTCCGCGCTGCTTCGGCACAGCTTCATCCGGTTTCTCATCGTCGGCTTGCTGAACACGCTGGTGGGCCTCGGGATCAGCTTTTTCTCGTTCAATCTGCTGCAATTCAATTACTGGGCGTCAACGTTCTTGGGGAATACGACCGGAGCCGTTGTAAGCTATGTTTTGAACAAAAAATTTACCTTTCGATCGCAGATCAGCATACGCAGCAGCTGGTGGAGGTTTGTGCTCGTTATCTTAAGCTGTTACGGCGTTTCTTACGGGGCAAGCATCGGATTGGCGCAAGCGTGCATCCGGTACTTCCCGCAGGTACCTGCCGGATGGCTCCACAACGGCGCTATCTTCATGGGCAACGTATTGTATACGATCAGCAATTATTTGGGTCATAAACACTTCACTTTCCGGTCATCAATAAGTAAAAAAGCCGGCAACCCTATGAACGGCGAAGCCGGCGTGACGGAACGGTCAACGATGTAATGGAACCACAATAAGCGCTTGTACTTCATAGCTAGCTGGAATAATTGATGGCCATCCAACTGATCAAATGAACTGCATCCGATTTAATAGCTCTTATGAGCTCAATGAATTTTAAATAATAATCGTCGGCCATACCTGCGTAAATCAAAATACTGTAACCGACAATAGCAATAGTGGAGACAAGGAATAATCCCCCCCAGACTAACGAAGGAATCAAAGTCATTTGAGAAAGCGATGATGCATCGCCTGCGTTTCTGTAATCTTTAAAGCTTAACGTGAACACAACACACGAGCTCTTAATAGAATTCACCAGCGATATGCTCATTACCACAAAAATCAACCATTTTACGTCCATATCGTATTTGATTAATAACGATAAAATAAGCAAAACGGACCCTGCCCAAATTAAACTAAACAAATCTCTCAGCCACAAAATAATAGTTACGGCTAACATCATTGCCAGAATCCAATAGCAAGCAGCATACTCGTTATTTAGAATAAGATAAATCATAAAGCATGGAAACAAAGCGGAGAACGGATATCCGGATATAACGGTGAAAAATCGGCCTATCCAGCCTCTAGTGCCCGTGAGCGCAAAACCGCTTGTATCCGTATTTAACTTAATCTTATATACCTTTCCGCCCGTTAACAGCGCAAAACTAGCATGCCCCCATTCATGGACAATGGTATTTATTAAAGACAAATATTTGTTTAGGAAGGGGATTTGAGTAATGACGATAGAAATTGCAACTAATACGTAAATCATATGCTTTCTCCTTCATGAATGCGCTCATCTATATATACTATTACATCCATGTAGGAGAAGGCAAAAGGCAGGTCGTACATTGTACGAGTCTATGGGGTCTCATTAACATAGATGGAGATCGGGATCTGCAACTCCTTAACTCCTTGCATAACAAGCCTCGCAATATGGTCGGCGCCCTTTTCGGTAAAATGGGTGCAATCCGTGCCGTTAGACGAGATCATGAATAACTCCGCTGCTTCATCGTATCCCAAAGAACGGTATAATGCCAAGCTTCGATCCATTAAGTCAATGAGCTGCACCTGTTCCTCCTCGGCCACCTGTTTCATTGCAGCGCAATAATCGGAGAAATCGTTAAGGAACGTCCCCTCATGATAATGCAATCTTCCCACAGGGGTTAACAGGATCGGGATGGCGCCCCATTCCTTTGCTCCGGCCGTATACATTTTCAAGTAAGTTTTATAGCTGCCAAAGGGCTCGGTATACCTCTCCGGCTTGCTTGCGGTCGAATCGTTATGGCCCATTTGAATGAACAAATAGTCGTTCTCTTGAAGAACGTTCAGAATCTCCTCAAGCCGCCCTTCTTCTACGAACGTTTTCGAGCTTCTTCCGCCGATGGCTTTGTTGATGAAACGGACATTTCCGGTGAAGTATCGACTGATAAACTGCCCCCATCCCGCTTGCGGCGCGGATTCGGCTTTATACGTCTGAACGGTGGAATCACCGGCGATATAAACGGTCAAGGTTTGCTGTTCCGGCATCGTGAAAATATTCGGAGGAGGCGGATTCTTCATGCCTTCACCCAAATAAAATCCGGTATGCGGCGGCTGATTATAAACCGTGTTCTGCCAAGCAATGCCCAGACGGTAAACCGGGTCATGCATCAGCGTATGGATCCGGTGCTCGGTCGGAACCGTTGTCGAATAGATATGAAGCGCACGGCTGTCCGCCGTTCGCCAGACGACCTCCTCCCTCCAGTCTCCGAACAGATCCGCCTGCAGGCAGGGAGTCGCTTTCGTTCCGTTATTGGAAACACATTCTTCGGCCGTCAGAAGATTAACGGTTCTGGAATTCACATAATCCCATTTGTCGATCCGATTCTGATCCAAGAGCTCCCTAAGCAGGTCACCGTCCCACCAAATGGCAAAGTTTGTTGAAGAAGGCAGAATGTCGCTGTTTTCCCCGGCACAGTTATAAATTCCGCCTGCTGCGGCCGGCCAGAACTCCTCCCCTTCATATCTCGGATCAATATCGGCCGAAGTGCCTCTGCCGGCATCGCGGGTAATGGGCATACCCCACAGCAGCTCGCCCGTTGCGGCATCATGCAGCTCAACTCCTGCTTCTTGAGGCTTTTCATGAACCTGAAAAACCTCCAATCCGGGTCTCTTTGGATCCAGATTCCCGACATGCATCGCATCCCCGTGTCCAAGCTCCGTCGTGTAAAGTCCCTGCCCGTTGTGATCGATCACGCAGGAGCCGAACACAATTTCATCTTTTCCGTCCCCATCGACATCGGCGACGCTCAAATTATGATTGCCCTGACCCGCATAACCGGCATTGTTACTGTCAAAGGTCCACACCTTGGTCAGCTGCCCGTCTCTCCAGTTATAGGCAGCCAGCACCGTTCTCGTGTAATAACCGCGGCACATAACCAGACTTGGCCTTACTCCGTCCAGATAGGCAACGCAGGCAAGAAACCGGTCTACCCTGTTTCCGTAAGCATCCCCCCAGTCAGTCACGCTGCCTCTGGGAGGATCGTACTCCATAGTAGCCAAGGCTGCTCCCGTCAATCCGTCAAACACGGTCAAAAACTCCGGGCCGTCTAAAATGTATCCGTTCTCGTTTCGATAATCCGCGGCAGGCTCGCCGATGACCTTTCCCGTTCCGTCAATGGTTCCGTCCGCCGTTTTACAGGCCACTTCGGCTTTTCCGTCGCCATCCAGATCATAGACCATGAACTGGGTATAATGGGCCCCCGGCACGGATGTTCCTGCCGAGATCGATTCGCCAGAGCAGAGTGCCGTCCAGCTTATAGGCATCCAAGTAAACATTCCCCGTATACCCTTTATGCGCATTATCTTTGGAATTGGAGGGATCCCATTTTAAAATAATCTCATACTGCCCCTCCCCGTCCACATCTCCGGCGCTGGCGTCGTTGGCGCTGTAGGTATAGGCTGTACCGTCAGGAGTCACTCCGCCTTCCGGTATTTGCAGAGGGACGCTATGATAACCGATGCCGTCCATCTTCCTTTTTATGTGTATACGGTAGGCGGTATGGAAAATCAAACCCCGGTAAGCCGTCCGAACGGTTACCTCCATTATGTCTGGCTGCATACGATCCGGGGACAAGGGAAGCTGATTCTGGACGGAAAAAAACACCTGCTTGCTCCGAATACCGGTGTTGTTCTATTTCCCGGCAGTTCTTATGAATATGCTTCCGTCGAGGAGCCTTGGGAAACGCACTGGGTGGCCTTTCAAGGCTTCGCGGTTCACCCCTTCCTCATTCAAAATGCTATTTCGGATTCAAAAGTATTTACCTTTCAAAATCTTGGGCGGCTTGACCATCACATCCATGAGATCTTTCTGTCCGCATTGACAAATCATCCCGAGAACGGACTTATCAGCTCAGGCAAGCTGTACAGTTTTTTGGTCGAATGGATTCAATGCATTAACAGGGAACGGCAGCAGTCGGGTGAATCCGCCTACCATCGAGTGCAGCCGGTCCTCGCTTACATGGAGCAGCATCTCGGCGAGGACCTGTCGTTGGAAGAGTTGGCTGCGGTGATCGGCTCTTCCCCTCAATATCTGTGCCGCATGTTCAAACAGTCCATCCAAATGAGCCCGGTCGGTTACTTAATCCGGCTTCGTTTGCAGAAGGCAAAAGAGCTTTTGCTCGAGAATGGCGATATTTCCGTATCCGAGATTGGGAGGAACGTCGGTTTCCATACCTCCAGTTATTTCTGCTCCGTATTTAGACAGCATGAAGGCATTACGCCTCTCGAATTCCGAAAATCCCACCGCTAAGCGAATGCATTTATTTAGCGGCTTTTGAATCTTGAATCTTCTTGTTTGACTGCTCTTCAACGCTTCGGAAGGACGAATTGATATCCATTTTACCTAAAATAATGTCCGATGCCGCACGTACATAAGGCGATTCGGCCACATTATCGTATCCGGTTTTTGGCGAGATCGGCGCAAACTTGTTGTAGAATGCGGCATTAAAGTTTTTACCTTTAAATATGCTTTCCTGACCAAATACTTTCTTGACCGCATCGTTATTTAGTATTGGCATTGTTCCTGTTTTGGACAAATGGGCTTGTACTTCCTCCGTTATCAAATATTTAATGACCTCCATCGCTTCATCCTTATGCTTACTGGTTGAAGTGACGCTGAAATAAGCCGGATAGGCTTGAGCTCCGATTCCCGGCTTCTCTTTAAAGGTCGGCAAAGACACCATATCCCAATTCATAGCCTGAAATTCATTCGGGAAATAGAAAAGGTATTGGGTAAGCCACGCAAACATGGCCAATTCTTTATCCTTATAGAATTCCTCCCTGTAGAGCATCCCGTCCTTATGAGCCCTCATGTACTCCTTGTAGCCCGATACTTGCCCGGGAGCTACGAAGAGAGTTTCGTACAGGTTCTTCCATTCCGGACTGCTGTTTATGGTGACCTTTTCCGTCTTGGGATCGACATAGGGCAGCGACAGCTGATTCATTCTCAGAAGGTGGGTTGGCGACGTAGATAGTCCCACGTACTGCTTCACTCCGTCATGCTTCGTCACTTGCTTGGCCAGCTCAGTCGCTTCATCCCAGGTCATGCCGTCCTTTGGGTAAGGCACTCCGAATTTATCAAAAATATCTTTGTTGTAAAAGAGAACCATACTGGTATTGCTTACGGGTACCCCGTACATTTTACCGCCGGAAATGTCTCTCATGGCATCGACTGAGGTTTTTTCCAGCAAACCCAGATCCACGCCGTGTTTCTTGATTAAATCGGTCATATCGAACTGCAAATTGTAGTCCATTAAACCATTGATCACAAGCCCGACGGGCGCGAAAAAGAGGTCGATTGGTTTGCCGGCCGCTATTAATTCTTTAACTCCGTACGTTTTGGAGGCTTGAATGTATTTAATCGTGTAATTGGGGAACTTTTTCCGAATCAAGTCTCCGTACTGTTGATTAAAGCTGTCCTCCGGAATGCCATCCATCGAGAACACGGACAAGGTCACCGGATCATTGCTTTTCACAGATGTCTCGACGACACTTGAACCGGCACAGGCTGTTACAAGGACGGATGCCGTCATCCAAAATGCCGCTAGGGATATTGCTTTTCTAAACAACATGAGGACCCCCTTTCGTTTGATATGTAGTCCATGGTATTCCATTTTTGTAAACGCTTCAACATTAACATATTGTCTAAATATCAGTATCTTAAACTGCTATGCTGCTCGCTCTCCCGCTTCAAACGATAAAAAACCTCGCGAAAGGAACGCGAGGTTGGACCGGAGGTGAATCGGCTGGCCGGTAGCAGAACTGGAGAAGCATTGCGGACTAACACTGATGGCCATCGATAACAGCACCCAGTACGAGCATCCCTTCACTCCCGCTCTTTCCCTGTTCGTAACATGCGATTCGGAAGAAGAAATCCATCGCATCTTTGAACAGCTGTCGCAAGGCGGCAAAATCTTAATGCCGCTGGACGCTTCTCCGGTTAGTGAGAAATTTGGCTGGGTTGAAGATAAATACGGGGTTTCCTGGCAGCTGAACCTTGACAAAAGCTGATTTCCCGCTGAGCTTCAAGCTTCATTCGTGAATTGGCCGGACATCGGGAACGAAATCGTATATTCCGTTCCCGTCCCTGGCTCGCTTTTGATATCGATCGTCCCGTTCATTTTCTTGATAATCCCGAAAGATACCATCGTCCCGAGTCCCGTTCCTTTTTCTTTGGTTGAATAGTACGGGGTTCCAAGCCGATTGAGCTGCTCTTTGGTCATGCCTGTCCCCGTATCGGTAATGTTCAGCAGGCACAGGTCTTGATCGCGGCTTACTTTGAATTGCAATTTTCCTCCGTCCGGCATAGCTTCTACGGCATTCTTCCCCAAATTCACCAACGCTTGATGGAGCTTGGATTTATCTCCGATAATGACGATCGGATTCTGATCCAAGGCTACTTCCAACTCAATATTGTTGAAATTGGCATATGTTTGCAGCACCTTGGACACATAATCCGTTTCCACGTTCATGTCGATGCTTTCGATTTTTTCGAGGTCGGGCTTAGCCAGCGACAAATACTCCGAAATGATAAGCTGAGCCCGGTCTAATTCGGCCAAGCTGATTTGTTGATAAAACACTCTCCGCTCCTCGGTCAAACCGCCATCCCCCAGCAATTGGATAAACCCTCTGACGGAAGTCAGCGGATTTCTAATCTCATGTGCCACAGAGGCAGCCAAATCGCTGACGATCCTAATTTTCTCGCTTTTGATGATTTCGTCCTGCAAGGAAAAATAGGTATTGAGTGATTCTATAATGTAGATGCAGAATGCCGCAATGATGCTTTGCAATACATAAGTTTCAATCGTTTCTATCGGTTTATTCAACAGACGCCCCAGGTCGCCGATCCAGGATAGATAGATGAAGAAGGTTAATAATTTGACAGCCGTACATAGCGCGATCGTTAACGCAATCTTTTTAGCCGTGGTTAAGTCTTGATAACGCTTGAGAGAGAGAAGAATGAGAGCCAGACTGGGCAAGAACGAGACGGCGTAAATCACAGGGTAAGGACTTCCCATGGTATAACGGTACAACACCAATGCGGCATACAATAATATGGAAACGAGCGTTCCGCCGTATAGAGAACCGACCACGAAGGGAATGGAACGGAAATCATAAATTAATCCGTCTAAATTGAACGGAAGCGACATGGTAACGATGAGGGCAAACGAAAACAGGATGTACAATAGAAACCGGTAAAGTGTAACATTGCTCTTCGTTTTATAAATAAATTGATACAGTACCAACGGAGAAAAAATAAAAAAAATGTTTAGTAGGAAGTCTTTAAAAATACTAAGCATAAGGGCCCCCGGAGCAGCTCGGTTTGGTCTTGGTAAAACGCTTTGCCTCTCATTTCGACAGCTAATCTCAAAAAACCTTCCTTAATCGTCAATGGAATCACCACTTTACATGAAAAATTTATTAACAAAACCGCTTCCGCGGAGGCCCTTGTTTACAGCCCTAAGGGAAAGAAGATAGATGAGCAGCGATATGGCGATAGAGCCTGCCATGACCCACGGTACGGCGAAGCCGGCATGCGTCATGAATACATAAGCGGCATGGCCGCACACCGCCATAGCCGCTAAACAAAGAATCGTTTTTAAGTAATGGCGGGCATCCAGAGAGAAACCGACATAGGTCGAGATCGACAGAAAGTTGAGCACCGTGATAATGCAAATCCCGAAGTTGATCCCCGTAATTACACCCTTCATCCCCCACAACGAACCGAGGAAAAAGATAGCCGCCGCCTGAAGCACCGTACTTATAATAAAGTTCCACATGACGGTTTTGATTCTGCCGATTCCGAGCAATACGGCATGAAGCGGTTCTTCAAAATAATGCAGCAGATAGAATGGAGCCAGGAGCTTGAGCAGATTGCCGGCTTCCGGAGCATGATACAACACGGTCGTTAAAGGAATAGCCCACATATAGAGTATCATAGTGCAGGGAGCTCCGATCACATAGGCCAGCCGGATGGCTTGATCGATCCGCTGATGAATCAATCTGGGATTGCCGGTTGCACTTGCCTCACTGATGGATGGAATCAGTGCAGTGGATAAGGAATGCATAATGAAGGTCGGGAACACGAGCAAGGGGAATGCGCAGCCGACGAGCAAACCGTACTGCTTGGTCGCCACGGCCGTTCCGATTCCGGCCACGGCCAGACTCTTGATGACCAGCGCAGGCTTTACCGCTCTATAAATCGATTGAATGAAGCCCTGACCGGTGGAGGGCAATCCGATATGCAGCAGCTCATACAAGGTTTGTTTTTTACCTGGAAGCCGCTTAGGCTCAGCCTCCGCCGGTTGTCCTTGGTTTTTCTTTTGATGCAGAGCGTACATGACCATTAAATAAAGGAGACCCGCGCCTTCGCCAATGACGGTGCACAGAATGGCCCCCGCCGCCGCATACTCGATCCCGTAAGGCAGCAGCATCTGGACCAGTGCCACGAGCAGCGCCATATGGACAATATTCTCAATCACATCGGAGAGGGCGATCGGTTTCATGTTTTGCAGACCGCGGAAATATCCCTTAATGACGGAGGAAACGGCCACGAGGGGAACGATCGGCGTAATGGCCAGCAGCGCATAATAAGCTCTTTGATCCACCAGGATCATGTCTGCAATCGGCTTGGACGCGAGCAGCGTACCGGATGTCAGAAATATACTGATCGTGACCGTCACCGTTAAGGATACTTGTAAAATGCGTTTGACCTTCGCCTTGTCGTTCTGAGCTTCCGCTTCGGCCACCAGCTTGGAAATCGCGACAGGCAAACCCAAGCTCGTCAGCGTAATCATCATGGGAACCAGCGGGTGCGCCATCATAAGCAGCCCGATGCCTTCCGGTCCCAGCACCCGGGCCAATATAATGCTGCTAAGAAATCCGATCATTCTCGTGATAAAAGCTGCGGCCGTTAAGATAAAGGTACCCCGGACAAAAGAGGATTGGTGTTTGAGCATGCGCGCACATCTCCATATCTATAAGCTTATAGACATTTCTATTCGACAACGGGTCGATGTATGCGAACATGCCTTGAGAACGGAATCAACAGTTATTGCTGCGACTTGTATTTCTTGAAATTGAGTATTCCCGTAACGATGAACAGGAGCGAGACGAATATAAATCCATAAAGCTGAATCTTAGAAGTCGATAATACTCCTGCTGCCAAGAAACATACAGCCGTAATCCAATTGATGAAGCTGATGATTAAATACGTTTTTTTCAACGTAAACCCTCCTCTTTCCTACCAAAAGTATTCTAACATAATTGCACCGGGGCTAATAGAGCAATGCAAAGGTACCCGCCGACACCTCATGATCCGTTTATTCATATGCTTATCGTACATGCAAAGATTGTATACAACGGAGGGGATCCCGTGAGCCGGCGAAACCGGGGAATATCGATCATCACCTGTACGAATAGGCCGAAATTTTTCGATAATATCCTCGAAAATTATAAAAGGCAGCTTTATCCGATCAAAGAGTTAATTATCGTATTGAATAAAAACGGCATGAACTTGTCCGATTACCGTAAAAAAGCAAGCAAGTCCCCCCACGTTTCGGTATACAAGATGCCAGAAAACGTCTCTCTGGGAGCATGTCTGAATTACACGGTAAAACAGACGAAATACCCTTATATAGCAAAGTTCGATGATGACGACTACTACTCGAGACATTATTTATCCGAACAGAAGAAGGCCATGCTTCGATCGAAAGCGGATGTCGTAGGAAAAAGGGCTTTTCATGTTTATCTCAGCAGGAAACGGCTGCTTGTCCTGTTTTTGGCCAAAAAACAAAATAAATTCGTGAAATGGGTGACCGGCGGAACCCTCTTAGTAAAAAAGCGAGTCTTTCATACCGTTCGATTCCCCAACGCTTCGTTAAATGAAGACTTGGTTTTTGGAAAACGGTGCAGTGCGAAAGGTTTTAAAGTGTACTCCTCAAGTCCTTACAATTATGTCATGGTCCGCCGAAAAAACAAAACAAGCCACACTTGGAAAGTCAGCGACAACTATCTTCTATCCGGAAGCTCGATTGTCGCAAAAACGAATCGGTACCGCAAAATCGCCACTCGAGCATTCTAAATCTAGCAGATCGTATCTTCCAACATTGTCCGCAACGAATTCAATCAAAAAAATAAGGATTAGCGGTTGATCAAACTTACATTATGTGGTAATATGTAGCAATTAGTGGAAGGGCTTCTAGGGATCCGACGGCTGCAGATCGGCGGACGGGCGAACCAAGCGAAGTCAGGCGCGAGTCGGAGACGATAGCGTCACACCGTAGGGATAAAAGACCTCGGGCAAGTTCCTCCTTTACGGGCGGCTTGCCGGAGGTCTTTTTTGCTTTACCGGGAGAAAGGAGGCTTGAGCATGAAGGGAATTCAGGTGGAAGGACTATGCAAAAGCTTTGCTGTAAAGAAGAAGGAGGAAGGTCTGCTATCCAGCCTTCGTTCATTGGTGCGTCCAACCTATGTAGAGAAAAAGGCGGTTCATGGCATCGACCTCCAGGTTGAGCCCGGGGAAACATTGGCTTTTCTCGGACCGAACGGCGCGGGAAAATCGACGACGATCAAAATGCTTACAGGCATACTTCATCCGACCGGAGGCCGGGCGGAGGTGCTCGGACATTGCCCTTGGAAGGAGCGAGGCCGGCTAGCTTACAAAATCGGCACGGTGTTCGGACAAAAATCACAGCTCTGGTACCATCTGCCGCCGCTGGATTCCTTCGAGCTGATGAGCCGGATTTATGAGCTGAAGCGAGAGGAATTTCGTTCCCGGAGAGACTACCTGGTTCGCCGATTTGAATTGGAGCCTTATTTGCAAACTCCGGTTCGCAAGCTCTCGCTTGGGGAGCGGATGCGCTGCGAGATCGCTGCGGCCATGCTTCACCGCCCTCAAATCTTATTCCTTGACGAGCCGACCATCGGTCTTGACGTGGTTGTGAAGCATCGAATCCGCGAGCTGATCATGGAGATGAACCGCGAGGAAGGAACCACGGTATTCCTGACTTCGCACGATGCCGGAGACATCGAACGGCTCTGCCGGCGGGCGGTGGTCATTAATCATGGACGGGTCATTTTTGACGATCGGGTGGAATCGATGAAACGCGACCTGCTAACGGACAAAACGATCCGGCTGCAGCTTCTCGAGCGCGGCGCCCCGTTCCACCTGGAGGGAATCGAGGTACTGGTGCAGAATGACCGGGAGCTGAAGCTCAGCGTCGATACGTCTGCGATATCGATGGAGCAGGCGCTTTCCCATCTTGTGGCACGTTACCGGGTGTCCGATATTACGATCGAGGATGCGCCGATGGAGCAAATCATCACTTATATTTACGCGAAGGAAGCGGAGGAGTGGCCGGGCCAGGCTGCGGCGGGGAAGGAGCGTAAAGGATGAAATCATGGACGCTGAAGCCTTTAAAATATGCCGCCGTAGGCCGTATTAGTCTCAGAAGCCATCTGGCGTACGTCTACGATTTTCTGATCCGGTCGGCGTTTCTGATCATCGTGATGTACATTTTTATGCAGCTGTGGCAAACCACCTACCTTGGCGAAGGCAAGGACTCCATTGCAGGCTACTCGTACCGCCAGCTGATCTGGTACATTCTGCTTGCCGAGGCGCTTACTATGGCTTTTCCCAGCCTCTCAACCCGCATCGAAGAGGAGGTCAAGAGCGGCGATGTCGGATATAAGCTCACGAGGCCGCTTAGCTATATCGGTTATCACTATATGGCATACTTAAGCGAGGTGTATGTAAGACTTGGGGTCAATTTGACGGTAGGATTTCTTCTGGGTTGGCTAGCTCTCGGCTACGCGCCCTCAGGCTGGGGCTGGTTAGGGTTCCTTTTGCTGAGCTTCGGCAGCGTAACCGTGAATTTCCTGCTGAATATGGGGCTGTCGTTATGCGCCTTTTGGGTGGAGGAAACCCGGGGACTTGAGTTCGTCTACCATAAGCTGCTCTTCACGATCGGCGGCATGCTGATGCCGCTCGAGCTGTTTCCGGAATGGCTGGCGCGTCTGTGCCGATGGCTGCCGTTTCAAGCTGTGCTCTACTTCCCATCCAAGGCCGGGGTACGGTGGGATGACGTGCATATCTTGCAAATGGCAGGAGTGCAGCTGATATGGGGAGCCGTCCTGACCCTTGCTGTAGGCTTGATATACCGGCTTGGCGTTAAAAAACTGCACTTGAACGGCGGATAAAGGAATGATGGGAGAGGAGCGCGTACCATGAGTCCGATCATAAACCTAATCAAATTTGTAGGGACGTGCTGGAAGCTGAACTTGGCCGGAGCGATGGAGTTTCGCTTGAGCTTCTTGATGACGGCCGGCATGATGATTATCAATAACATCGTATGGATCTTGTTCTGGGGAATCTATTTCACGCGGTTTCAGGTCGTTAACGGCTGGGAGATGCGTGACGTGATCATGTTGTGGGCGGTTAGCGCCGGAGGGTTCGGATTATCGGCCGTCCTATTCGGCAACACGTATCGAATCGCCTCACTGGTTGCCGGAGGGCAGCTTGACCTTTATTTATCCCAACCGAAGCCGGTTCTGCTGCATATGTTAATCAGCCGAATGTCTTTATCCGCCATCGGAGATGTATTGTTTGCTGTGGGAATCTATGCAATGTACGGCGACCTGAGCGGAGCAGGAATTTTAAAATTTGTTCTAGCTATGCTGATTACCATGCTGATCTTCATGTTTTTTACTTTAACGGGCCAATCGCTTGCATTTTTTATAGGGAACGCCGAAGGGATCGGCCAGCAAATGTTCAGCGCGATTCTGGCTTTCTCGACTTACCCTACGGATATCTTCAAAGGATGGGGCCGATTGGTGCTCTTCACCGTCATACCCGCGGGCTTCATCAGCTATCTTCCTATCGGGCTATTGAGACAGACTGAAGCCGTATTTTTAGCTGAAGCGCTTGGGATGACGACGGTGCTGTGTCTTGATTGGAGCAGCAATATTTCAATGGGGACTGAAGCGATATACCTCGGGTAACCAAATGGGGCTTCGCATGTGACGAAGCCCCTATATGTCGATTAGCTACACCAATCCAAGCTCAACCACCGTGTCTCTCTCGTCAGGAAGAAGATAAGTAGCGTGTTCCGGCTTGGCAAAATTAAAGAAAGCGTCATTCGGGTATTGCGCCGTATTCCAGGGGCGGCTGAGGAACAGCTCGGACCCGTCGGATACGAGTCTCGCTTTCTTCACTTTTCCGGCCAGCCCCTGCAAATTAACAGGGCCTACGCACTCTTCGAATAGATGCGCGAAGAGGCGACTCCCCTGCTGGGTATATCTTCCCCATTCGGGCTTCGGCAGATCGGCTTGACCGCATCCGTAAATGCTGTCGCCGTTGCGGTCTAACCATGCTCCAACCTCCTCCAGAATCCGAACGGACTCCTGTGGAATTTCCCCTTTCGCATTCGGCCCGACGTTGAGAAGAAGGTTGCCGTTCTTGCTGACGCATTCCACCAATTTCCGAATCACCGTTTTTGCCGATTTATAAACCCGGTCCGAGCTCGAATACCCCCAATTATTGTTTAGTGTAATGCAGGCTTCCCAAGGAATGGAGTTCCCGTCTTCATCCATAACACCGCCGGGCGGAATGATTTGCTCCGGAGATGCGAAATCTCCCGAGTAAGGCGTCGGATTCTTCGAAAAAATACTCCCTCCCTCTTCCCCGCTTGCTTCAAACCGGTTATCTACGATAATATGTGGCTGGAGGCCGCGGATCATGGACATCAGTTCAGCGGCTCTCCATTTTTCACCTTTCATCTCGCCATAGGAGAAATCAAACCACATGATGTCCAATTTCCCGTAGCCCGTAAGCAGCTCACGGACCTGCCCGTGCATATATTCCAGGTAATTTGAAAACCGGCTCTCGTCCCGCCGATAACGGTCATCTTCCCGCATGGGGTGGATTCGATCCCCGTAAGCTGGATAATCTTCATGGAGCCAATCAATCAGGGAGTAATATAAGCCGACTTTCAGCCCTTCTTCGCGAAATGCGTCCAGAAACTCCCGGACGAGATCGCACCCCGACTTGGTATTCGTCGATTTATAGTCGGTCAGCTTGCTGTCAAAGAGACAAAAGCCGTCATGGTGCTTGGCGGTTAACACGGCGTACTTCATGCCCGCCTGCTTAGCGATCTTGGCCCAAGCCCGCGGATCATAGTTCGTCGGGTTAAACTCCTCGAAATACGTTTGATATTGTTCCACCGGGATTTTCTCAACACTTCGAACCCATTCCCCTCTTGCGGGAATCGCATACAATCCCCAGTGGATAAACATACCGAACCGGTCATGAAGAAACCAGCGCGTCCGTTTCGTTCTTTCTTCAATAATGGAACTCATAGATCAAGCACCTCCAACGATTTGTTACTTTTTATAAATGGAATCATACGCCTTTTGATAAATTTGCAAGTACTGCTTCAAATTCATGCCGTCCAGTCCTTTGACGTAGGCATCCCAGTCGGTAGTGAGATTTTTCCGGCCGATGATGAATTCCACCATGGAAGCTTTCACATAGTCGTTGATGGTCGTGCGCAGCTGATTGGCGGCGTCCGTGTCCTTCGGATCCATGAAAATGCTGAGAGGATACGTTTCCTTCGGCTTATACTTCTCGTATTTCTGCGTCGCAAGGAACAGACGGTATTCATATCCGCCGTCGCCGAGCGGATCCTGCGGTACGGCGAACGATTCGCGGTAGTCGCGTGTACGCAGCGTCGGTCCCATTTGGCTCCAATGCTCGTTCTGCTGCTGGATCGAATCGAACTCCGGGGCGGTGATATATTTCGCTTGACGGCCGCGCACGTCCTTCTCTCCCGGCTTGGCCTTGGACCACCATTTGCCTTCCGGTCCGAAGATCGAGAGCAGCGCCGCTTCTTCGGTATACATGTAATCTGCCAGCTTGATGGCGGCGATTTGCTTTTCCTTGGAGGCCTTATTCGTGATGGCGAAAACCCCGTTTCCTACGTCGGCAAAATAGCCGCTCAGCTGCACGCCGTCCGGTCCTTTAAGCGGAGGCACGACGTCGTAATCCTTATGCCGCGTCTGACTGGGCGATACATCGACCACCATACCTATGTGACCTGCAGTAAAGGCACCAAGGATAGCCGTATTCGGATTGTTCCCCAGCTGCTTCAGACCGTCCTGGTTTTGAGTGAACGATGCCTGATCGATGAGTCCCTCTTTATACAGCCGGTTCATGTATTCCAGCCCTTTTTTCCATTCAGGCTTGTTCGCCGCAAAATCGACCTTCCCGTCCTTCATGATGAAGTAGTCGGTTGAGTTGTTATAAATAAATGCGTTCATCAGGAAGCCGTCGATATTTCCGTGCCAGGTCTGGGGCGCGGGCGCGCCGCTAAGCGGGATTTCGTCCTGCTTCCCGTTGCCGTTCGGATCCTTCTCCTTGAAGGCCTTCAGCACCTGATAAAATTCCTCGGTTGTCTCCGGCATTTTGAGACCGAGCTTATCCAGCCACGCTTTATTGATCCACATCTTTTGGGAATACCAGCAGTGATAGCATTCATTGATTTGCGGAATGGCGTAAATTTTTCCGTCCGGCGCCGTGATGCCGTTTTTTAAATAAGGGATATCCGTAAACGCTTTTTTAATATTCGGCGCGTATTGATCGATCAAATCATTGAGCGGGATGAACACGCCCTGCTGCCCGTACTTCAGCTGCTCGGCCTGCGTTAGTCCCCCGTCCAAAAAAACCTCGGGATAGTCACCGCTCGCGAGAAGCAGCTGTTTTTTGTCGTTTTGGCCGGTCGTCGGAACGACCTCCCATTTGAACTTGATGTTCAGCTTGCTCTCCACCGTCTTGGTGAACGTATTGGTAGTCAAATCCTGCACGTCGGCCCGTTGGCCTCCGAATACGGACAGCGTAACCGCACCGCCGGGATCCTTGGCCGTTTCCCCGCCATTGCCGTCCCCGCTGCTGCAGGCTGAAAGTAAGAGGGACGAACAAAGCAGCACTAAGCTAAGCGCTTTCCACCTGATCTTCATTAAATAGCCTCCCCACAAACGTATATTTACTTCTACCCCTTTAAAGAACCGATCATGATGCCCTTCACGAAATGCTTCTGAATAAACGGATACAGAACAAGCACAGGCAAGCTGGAGACGACGATCAGCGAGAACTTCAGCAAATCCTTCAGTCCTTCCCTTCGCGCCATTTCCTGAGCGTCCACCATGCCCGAGGAAGCGTTGATCTCGCTTAATACGAGGATGTTGCGCAGGATGATTTGCAGCGGGAACAAATTCGGCGATTTAAGAAAAATGAGCGCATCAAAGTAAGCATTCCAGTGCCCGACGGCATACATCAGCACCAGCACCGCAAGGATCGGCTTCGACAGGGGAAGTACGACGGCGGTGAGAAACTTGAAATCACTGCAGCCGTCCAGCTCTGCGGCGTCCTGAAGCTCTTCGGGAATCGTATTCTGAAAAAAGGTTCGGGCCACGATCACCTGCCATACGGCCATCGCCTGCGGCAGAAGCATAGCCCAAGGCGTGTTTAAGATACCTGCACCCTTTACGGTTAAATAATACGGAATCAGACCGCCATTAAAGAGCATCGTGATAACCAGCAGCACCATAATGAAGTGACGGCCTAAAAAATCCTTTCTGGCAAGTGGATACGCCAGCATAATGGTAAGAGATACGTTAATCAGCACGCCGCAAATCGTATATAACGCGGAATTGCGGTAACCGATCATGATCTGCGGATTTTTAAATACAGCCTCGTACCCGGCCAAGCTGAAATCAACCGGAAGCAGCCATACTTTTCCTGCCACTACGGCCTGGGCCGAACTGAACGAAGAACTGACAATATACAGAAGCGGATATAGAACGCAGATCAGAATGACACCCAGAAATAAATACACCGCGGCAAGAAAGATCCGGTCGCCGAGCGACTCGCGAACAGCCCGGGAACCTGCAGTCGCCCTTTTTTCCGTTAAAGGCTTGGCCATAGGTTTGGATACCGTTTTCTCTTCCAACATGCCTAAAGTCCCCTTTCTACCATAGGCTGTTTGACGAAATTTTACGTGCGGCAAAATTAACGATCAAGAGCAAGGCAAGATTGATGACGGAGTTAAACAATCCGATAGCGGACGAAAAACTGAAATTGGCCCCCAGCAGCCCTATTTTGTAAACATAAGTGGAAATGACTTCCGAGGTGCTGACATTTAACGGGTTTTGCATCAGAAACACCTTCTCGAAGCCTACGTTCATCAGCTGCCCCACATTTAAAATCAGCAAAATGACAGCCGTCGGCATGAGTCCCGGGATATCAATATGAATCATCTTCTGCAAGCGGGACGCGCCGTCCACTTTCGCCGCTTCATAAAGCTGCGGGTTGATGCCGGCGAGCGCCGCCATATAAATGATGGCACCGTAGCCTGTGTTCTGCCATACGTCGGACCATACATAGATGCTGCGGAAATATTCCGGTATGCCGAGCAGATTCACATCCTCCATGTGAAACGCTTTCAAAACGGTTCCGGCAATGCCGACACGGGGCGACAAGAAAATAATGATCATCGAAACCATGACTACCGTTGAAATGAAGTAGGGCGCGTAGGTGACCATTTGGACCGCCCGTTTAAAGAAGCCCTGACGGATTTCATTGAGAGCGAGCGCTAGAATAATGGGTGCCGGGAACCCAATTAACAGGGCAAATAAATTAAGAAACAACGTATTTTTAATCAGAGTACCGAAATTGGGCGAATTAAAAAACTGCTGGAAGTATTTGAGTCCGACCCATGGGCTGCCAAGCATGCCTTTAACCACATTGTAATCCTTAAATGCGATCTGGGCTCCGAACATCGGGATGTATTTGAAAACCAATAAGTAAAGCAAAGGAAGAACAACAAGCAGATAGAGCTGCCAATGACGCTGCATGTTCTTAAGTACCATGGAGCACATGCCTCCTTCTTTAGTTGATAAGAATTTATAAGTTTTCGCAACTTATAGCTTCGCATCAACCTTGATAAGCACGCTGGTCCTTGTATGTCAAGGACGGCGAAGCCGTTTATCCTGGGTTGATAAGAATTTATAAGTTTTCGCAACTTATAGCTTCGCATCAACCTTGATAAGCGCGCTGGTCCTTATATGACAAGGACGGCGAAGCCGTTTATCTTGCAAAATGATGTTTCCCCTACTTTCCTCCCTCCGCGGATTGAATGAATACTAGGCTTATCTCACCTTTACTTTATAGCTCGGGACGCTGCAGCGGCAACAAACATCATTCCGGTGTCCGAAACCTTTTGGCAGATTTCCGCAAAGCAAACCTTATTCTGAAAGCGAACTTTTTTCAGCAAGTTACTGCGCACACGCCCGCCCGAAACATAAAAGATCCGGCATCCGTGGGACACCAGATCTTCCGGGTTAAATAGGTTACGAATCAGGAATAGGCTGTGGCCCCCTTGCATTTTCGGTAATCCCCGGGACTGAGGCCGACGGTTTTCTTAAAAGCCCGGCGGAACGAAATCGGATTGACATACCCTACCTGCTCTGCGATATCCTGTACGGCCCAATCCGTTTCGATCAAATAGGTTTGAGCTTGCCGGATCCGAATGTCGATCAGGAAATCGATAAAACCATATCCGCATTCATTTTTGAACAATTGGCTTAGATACTTCGGATTCATATGAAAGGTTTGTCCGAGATGCTCGAGGGACAAATCGGGATTGCTGTAGTTCGTTTCGATATACTCCTTAACTTGCCGTGCGACTTCCCTCGTTTTATTCCCTTCTTGTACAGCCTTAACCCGCTCGAAAACGCCGCTTAGAATTTCCATGCACGCCGGCTCGATTTCATCCAAGGTTTCCAGTTGTTCCGAGCACTCCCGCAGTCTCGGAAGCTCCTCCGTTTTCCATGGATCGGTATCGGTTCTGGTCAGATGGGTCAGCTCCAAATCCAAATGATGAAGCCAGTCATGCAGTAAGATGTCGATATATTCCCGAGGCAACTGGTCCTGCTTCATATGGGTGAATAGTTGTTTTACCGACGCCTCCCAGGAGCTGGCATCGATCCCGAACAATTCGATCGTCCGCTTCAGCATCGGGGTATATTTGAGCATTTCCCCCTTCGCTCCATGCCGGCGTTCAAACGCTTCACAGCTGAGAATCGAATTGAACCCGGTCACCGCTTTATATTGCAGCGCTTTTTTCGCTTCTCTGTAGGATACGCTTAATTGTGAAGGCTCTTCCGCCGCTAAACCGATTCCGATCGTGAGCGTATTGTTCAGGTTGTCGCACACCCAGGCTTGCAGCTGTTCGCAGCCTTGAATAAATCTCCGTTCGTCGTCTTCGCCGCTGCATATGACTATACCACTCAGCTGATGCTCAGAGGTCCAGTCCGACCACACTTCGAGCTGCTGCGAAAGCATCACTTCCTGCAAGGCCTTGGAAATTACAAATTTAATCAAGTCCCGGTCCTTGCGCTCGTAGCTTATCTGGAACCGCTTGAATTGATCGATTTCCGCGATGCATACCCGTCGGCGGTGAAAATCCTTTGGCATCCCGAAGCCTTCCATCGTCTCCGACCAGCCGCTTAACGATAAGCTTTGAAACCCGTTTAACTGCTGATGGAAAAAAAACTTGATCCGCACCCGTAAATCATCGTCATATTGCTGCCGCAATTTCTCCGATTGTTCCTTCATCTGATCCAACGTGCTTCCTATAAATGCAAACTCATCCAGGAAATGCGCTGAAGTACTTGTTTTTAATGTGGAGAAGGAACGAACCCGGATTAACAAATCGTCGATCGGCTTATAATTTCTCCTTGTAACATAAATAATCGAGGCTATGCCTAACGTGAAAGCGATAATACCCAGAAGCGTCCAAACACTGGACAAAATCGAGGCCTTTCCAATTAACGAGCCGTCAAGCAAGCCGCTTCGAATCTCCCAACCTGTGTAAGCGGATACAACAGAAGCGGTAATAACTCCTTTTTTATCTGTTTTATTATCCTCCGTGCCGAACAGCGATTTGCCGCCACGGTCATACAGTCCGACAAAACGAAACTTATCGTTGTACATTTCTCCAATTTTCCGCTTCAGGGCCGACGTGCTGACATTGATCACTACCATCCCTTTTTCTGTGTTGTCGGTGGATTTGCGCACCAGCGTTATCACATCATATGGCGGTGTTTGTGTAAATTCATGAAAGGAACGGAGATTCGACCAAGGAACAGGGGTATTTTCCTTCTTCATTTCAGTAATAAACTCATTATCGGGAAACCGCTCCCGTTGATTCAGCAAATTTCCGTTAAAAACAAGGCCGTCCTCAAACCGAACCAAGTAAACCGAATCGATCAAGTTGTTCATTTGCTGAACTTTTTTAAGCCGGTCGGCTACCCGGTATAGAAGATAAACGTCTTTATCCTGAGTAGAATCGAAGAATGCGCGTATCCATTCATTATTGGTCATCTCCATAATAAAGGTATGATCAATGGATTGCAGCGCACCGTCGATGAAATACTGCACCTGCTCGGTAAATACTTGGTTCGCTTTCATAGCGTCTTTTTTATTCTGCTCTATCAGTATCTGAAAAAAAATAAAAAACAAGAAGCAGCCGATACTTAAAAAAATCGGAATATACGACCAGATCATCCGGTTAAACCAAACTTTTTTCATCGCACCTACCCCATCTTCACAGGATAAACCTCCGGGCGGACAAGTGATCCTGCCCTTGTATTTGTATGAATATCGTTTGGAATTTCGGCTAAGTGCAGGATCATCTTCTTTTTATTTTTTGTCTGTAAGTCGATCGAGTATGATTCGATGGTAACTCAAAACCCGACTCCATGTAAACCTTAATTTAGACTTGAAATTCAGTTGTAAGGAAGCTTAAGACGTACTCGGTGTAACGGACGATAGGGAGAGTCGGCCAGCCGAAGCTTTGACCTCTCTCCCTATTCTACGACTTGACGTTGGACCCATAACTCAAGCATCAGCGGCGCATCGAAATCCAATGTTACCTGTAGAGCTGTCCGGCGTATTCTGGCTCCGGGCAGCTACACGATAACGGTTACAGTAGGATTTGTGGCATAAATAAGACCCGCCGCGCAGTACACGGCTTGTCCCTCTTGAGGGACCTACAGGGTTAATCCGTGGACCGTTCACATGAAATGTCGGGCTGAACCAATCGGAGCACCATTCCCATACATTTCCGGACATTTGATAGAGGCCGTATCCATTCGGCTCAAATGCGGTCACGGGAGCTGTACCGGCATATCCGTCACTCATGTTGTTCTTTTCCGGAAACTTCCCCTGCCATATATTGCACATATGCTTCCCGTTCGGTTTGAGTTCATCCCCCCAAGGGTACCGTTTCTGAACAAGTCCTCCCCGGGCCGCAAATTCCCATTCCGCTTCCGTAGGCAACCGTTTGCCCGCCCATCGGCAGTAGGCCTCTGCATCATTCCAGGAAATATGAATTACCGGATGATTTAACCTCTCCATGATGTCGCTATCAGGACCTTCCGGAGATTTCCAGAAGGCTCCTTCAACAGCTAGCCACCAGGGCGTTTGCTGGGGGGAGCCTATGATCTTTTCAGACCCGGACAAAAATAGGTGAAAAACATACGACCATCCGAACTTCTCGGCTTCCGTAACATACCCGGTAGCATTCACAAACTGTTGGAATTCCAAATTTGTTACCGTACATGGATCCATGTAAAAAGGATTAACAGTCACTGTTCGAACCGGGCCTTCCCCATCTGCCGGAAAGCCTTCCCGGTCGTTTGTACCCATAAGGAATTGTCCTCCAGGCAAACGGATCATATCCTGTTTGGAAGGAATCGTCTCCTTGAAAGCCTGATTGTCGCCCGTCGCTTGATCATTGGATGAAACGATCGGTAAGGAAGTCAGATTTCTGGAAATGGAGCAGCAGGATGACTTATGGATCGAATCCGTCATAGGATCGCCTCGCTTTCAAACTATTGCCTACCTTGTTTCCATCTTATCACGATGCCGGAAAAGGTGAAAGAACGGAGTCTAATCAACCAGGATAAACGGCTACGCCGTCCAGGCTGTAGAGAAACCCATGAAGTAGAGAAATCTGCTTTGGTACCCCGGTGGGGTATCCCCTTCCAGCCTCTGTTGTTATCGGAAAATTTTCAATTTATTCGCTTTTGCAGCGGTAATTTTCCGATAACAAAGGCGGACGCTATCGCTCCTACAGGGGATACCCCACCTATACCTTCGCATTTTTCCTGCATTTCCAGGTTTCTCGTCAGTCTGAACGGTTACGCCGTCCTTGTCTTACAAGGACCAGCGCGTTTATCAAGGTTGATGCGAAGCTATAAGCCCGCGAAAACTTATAAATTCTTATCAACTTAAAAATAAGCGGTACAGGGGCAAGGTAAATCTGATCCTTACCATCCCTGAACCGCCGTCATGCCGGAATATCCTGCTTACATCTCTTATGACTCGTACCAGTAGCCCTTCAAGCCAAGTTCCAAGCGAAGCAGGGCCTCCAGATAATAATAATCGCCCCAAATCATGAAATCGTCCGGCGCATTGCCGCCTCTCACGCTATAAGACCCGTGCCTCAGCAGACCTTCTGCTTCCTGACCGATGGTCGCATAATTCGTCACCAGCGATTTCATCGATTGCTCGAGTCCGGCAGAAAGTGCCGTTCTGTCCTGATCCTCTGCAGGCAAATGCTCCAATAGCTCCTGCAATCCGGCGCATACGATCGCTGAAGCTGAACTATCGCGGAAAGTCGATGGCTCTACCGGAACGTCAAAATCCCAATATGCGACGTGATCGCTTGGCAAATGGCTTAAAAAGTACTTGGCCAATCGTTTGGAAGTGTCTAAAAACAGCGGATTACCGGTATATCGGTAAGAAAGCGCAAACCCGTAGACACCCCAGGCTTGTCCGCGTGTCCAGGTCGAACCGTTGCGGTAGCCTTGTGCGGTGGAGCCTCCAACCGGTTCCCCGGTGAATTGATCGAAGTAGAAGGTATGGTAGCTCGAATCATCCCCCCGCACCAAATAACGTCTGCTGAGCTCCGCATGCGTTGCCGCGATCTCGCCATAGAGAGGATCACCGGTCGTTTTGGACGCCCAATACAGCAAGGGCAGGTTCATCAAGCAATCAATAATAATTCTTCCGCCCTCCTTGGGATCTCCCAAAGGTCCCCATGCCTGAATGTATCGGCCTTCCTCTCTCCAGCGGGTCATCAATTTATTGGCCGCTTCGATCGTAAGCGCTTTGGCGGCTTCATCCTTCTCAATGATCCACTGGGCTTTGGCTGAGAGCGAATATAAGAAACCGATATCGTGATGCTCAATCGAATCGTTCTGATGAAGTCTTTCCCTGAAGCTCTCTACCGTACGTACCGCCGCTTCGCGGAAGACCGGATCGTTCGTATACTCGTAAGCAAGCCATAACAGCCCTGACCAAAAGCCGGAGGTCCACTCCTTGTTCGCATTCAGCTCCGCGCTGTATCGGCCTTGAACGCCGACATGCGGGTAACCGTCCCCGAACGTTTCAATATTATTACGTATTTTCCCGACTGCATCATCTATCGCTTGCTTCCACATGCCCAAGGGCTCCCTTCGTTGGTTGATGAATGGCTTTGGTTTTACATTTCAAACGGATCGTTCGTTCGGATAAGCCAATTTCTCAGCTCATCTTCCAGACGAGCTGCCGCTTCATGCAGCTCAGGTGCTTCGATTACCTGCGGATTCATTTGGTACGGATCTTCTTGCAGGTCATAGAGAAGCCGGGTTGACGCGACTCCCGGTTCATACCCTTTATGAACCACATACGTATGACGAAGCGTGCGTACGCCTCTCCAGCCATACTTGCGGTTATCCAGCCCATGCCGGGCAAATTGCTCAATCGCATCCTTCCTGCCGGGGAAGGCGCAAATAAATGCGGAGCTAACCTTCGTCTCGCCCTCCCCGAGAATATCGCTGGAGTAATCGGTACCTTCAACGGTACCGGGAATTCCGAGCCCTGCGATCCCAAGCAATGTGGGCATAATATCCACGCTGTTGAATAAAAGATCGGTTCGTCCGGCCTCGAGTCGCCCGGGCCAGTGCATCAGGCAAGGGATACCGATCGATTCCTCATGCCAGGAATGCTTCGCCATCAGACCGTGCGAGCCCATTAATTCCCCGTGGTCGGATGAAAGAACAATCAATGTATTCTTCTCGATGCCGAGCTCCCGAACCAAGCTCCATATCCTTCCGAACTGTTCATCAAGTCCTGTGACAGCTGCATAGTAATCGCGCATATACCGCTGCAGGTTATCCATGCCGCTTGCAAAAGGTTCCCCGGTATGGGCCTTGAGCTCGTCCGCATGAACGTTGGGCCGCATGTTCAAAGCGGCTTGATCGTACAATGATTTGTATTGTTCCGGAACTAATTCAAAGGGGCTATGCGGCGGATTCCATGAGACGAACAACGCGAACGGACGGCTTCCTTGACTGCGGGAGCGGATATATTCGAGCGCCAGATCGGTTTCATGCTCCAGCGACCACTGTTTTACTTTGATCATCTCGGGGGTATCTTGCCAATAATGCGGCTCCAAATGATGGTCGTAAGCGCCATACGAATACCAGTAATCAAAGCCGTGCCGTTTCAGTCCCGGCGGTGTATAGGCATCCCAGTCTCTCGCTCCGGAAACCGGCGCTTCGCATGTATTTTGCTCCGGCAGATCCAAGTGCCATTTTCCGATATATCCCGTCTCATAACCTGCTTGCTTAAGCACATCCGAGACGCAGATTTCATCAGGCTGCAGCATGACATCTGCGCCGATCTTGCAATTCGTATATACTCCGTTCGATTGAGGGTATTTTCCTGTTAGCAGCGCCGCCCGATGCGGAGAACATAACGGGGTGCAGCTTAACGCCTGATCGAACACCAGGCTTTCCTGTGCAAACCGGTCAATGTGAGGAGTCATCACGGGATCCTCATTTCGGAAGCCTAGCGCCTGCCTCCGCCATTGGTCGGCAAATATATAAATGATATTCGGCTTGTTATCCAAGCTGAATTCCTCCTCTCCTACTCTCGAGATGTTATCCCTTAACCGCTCCGGCAGAGATGCCTTCTACGAAATGATCCTGAGCCAAGAAGTAAATGATGATCGTAGGAATGACGGCGGAAACGGCTGCCGCCATGAGCGGCCCGTACTCTGTGGCGTGCTCCGATTGAAAATGCTGCATCCCCAGCTGAAGGGTAAATAAATTGTCGGAATTCAAATAAATCAGCGGCCCTAAGAAATCGTTCCACGCATGCATGAACGTAAAGATCGTCAAACTGGCAATCGCCGGTCGTGTTAAAGGCAGCATGATGCGAAAGTAAATTCCAAATTCGCTCAGTCCGTCAATTCTTGCCGCTTCCGACAGCTCTTCCGGAATCGACATGAAAAATTGCCGGAACAAAAACACGCCGAAAGGGCTGAATGCCCCGAGCAGAATTAAAGCCCAGTGCGAGTTAATCATGCCCAGCTGCTTCATCAGCAAAAACTGCGGGATCATCATCACCTGATACGGGATCATCATGGTGGCAACATAAAGGAAAAACAAGTTGTCCCGTTCGGGAAAACGAACCTTGGAAAAAGCGTACGCCGCCATCGAACAAGTTATAATTTGAAGAAGCGTCGTCGATACCGCGATCTTGATCGTATTCATATAATAACTGAAGAATGGAAGCTTGACCCATACCTTCACATAGTTAGACCAATAGAACGTACTCGGAATCCAGCGAATAGGAAAACCGAACACCTCCGCCTCCGATTTTAACGAGGCCGAGATCATCCAAATAAAAGGAACAACCATGGACAGCGATACGAAGATAATCAGAACATATAAGAGCGCTTTGCGAAGCGAGAACGGCATGCGAAACGGCTTTGGAGCAACTTGGGACTGCGATGCATGAACCATATTATTCACCTGATGTCCTCCTTTCTCCACATGATTATGAGTAATTCACCCATCGTTTTTGTCCTTTGAATTGAATCAGCGTAATAATCAAAATGATCGCGAACAGCACATAGGCCATGGCTGACGCATAGCCGTATTCATAGCGCTGAAAGGCTGTGTAATAGATGTCGTACACCAGCATATGGGTAGACCGTCCGGGACCTCCCTTGGTCATGACGTACACCAAATCGAACACTTTAAACGAGTTGATAATCCCGATAATAATCGTGAAGAAGATCACGGGCGAAAGCATCGGCAGCGTAACATTTTTGAATTGGGATAATTTTCCCGCCCCGTCGATCTCCGACGCTTCATACAAGTCACTCGGAATGCCCTGCAGTCCGGTTAAATACAGAACCATGTAATAGCCGACCGAATGCCAAATGCTTACGATGATAACGGATGGAAGCGCCCATTCCGAGGACGCAAGCCACGCCGGTGGATGCTCGATGCCAAGGCTCCGCAGCAATCCGTTAATCGGTCCCATCGTCGGATTGTACAAGAGCTGCCATACAACCGCTACCGCAATGGTTGCCGTAATATGCGGCATGAAGATCGCCGTGCGGAAAATCTTGACGCCCCTGATTCCCTTGTTCAGCGCAACCGCCGCCAAAATGGCCAAAAGCAGCGTCAGCGGAACGGATACGACTGTCATAATCAGGCTGTTAAAGAGCGAAATGCGGAATGTTTCATCGCTCCATAACCGGATGTAATTGGATAATCCGGCAAACTCCATTTGTCCGAATCCGTTCCAATCCGTGAAGCTCATACAGAACGAGGCGAGCACAGGGAAGCAAATGAACAGAAGGAAACCAAGAATATTCGGAAGCAAAAAGGTATACCCTACCATTCGGCTGCGGGTAAAAAACGTTGGGGGCTTTCTCATCATGTCTCACTCCTATACAAAGGGGCACCCTTTGGGCACGTTTTAACCCAAGGGGCGCCCGTTAGACTCCGAGATGACTTATTTCTTCGACGCTTTGAAATCTTTGGCGTATTTGTCCGCCCATTCCTTTTGCACGCGTTCGCCGATCTTTTGGATCGCTTGGTCTACCGTTTCGGCCTTGGTCAAGGCCATCTCACCTTCTTGCTTATAGACATTGTTGACCAGGATATTTTTCACACCGGGAAGCAGCGGATACTCCGGATATTCCTTTTGCTCTACAAAGTAATGAATGTTTTTCGGCTTCATGCTGCCGTCGCCGATATACGCTTTACGAATTTCATCGTTCGTATAACCGGTCAAAAACCCTTTGGAAGCGAATATTTTTGCGCCCTTCGCCCCCGTCATGAACTGCAAGACCTTAAACGCCTCGTCCTTATGCTTGGAGTTTTTATTCAGCATGAGAGATACCGGGGTAGCAAGGCTTGTATTTGCAGGGACCCCGGGCGGATGCGGAACCGGAACGACGTCCCAGTCAAAGCTGATTTTCTTCTCTTGCTCCGCTTGTCTCAGCTGAGCCACGTGCCAGTCGCCGATCAGGTTCATCGCGACGTTTCCTTTTTGGAACGCGGAATTGTAATGAGCCGAGGTAGTTATTTGCTCCGCCCAAGACATAATGGAGCCGTCGTTTTCCATGTCCATCCGGAACTGAAGCGCTTTCTTGAACGGTGTTAAATCTTTATCGATAATGGATGCTCCCGTCTGTACGGCTTGCATATACCAGGTTTGCGCCCACGGATGGAGGAAGGCCCCGTAAATTTTATTTGCGCCCTCGCCTTTAGTCATTTTTTTCGCCTGCTCGCGGAATTCATCCCAGGTCATATCGGCTTTCGGATAAGGAACGTTCATTTGATCGAACAGCGTTTTGTTGTAATACAGCATCCAGTTGGATTTGCGGTAAGGTAATCCGTACGTTTTGTCATTGACCTTCAGGTTGTCATATAGCGGTCCGAAGCCGGAAACGTCCATATTGCTTTTCTTAATATAATCGTCGAGCGGCTCCAAAATGCCGGTATCCAAAAACACATCCATATTCCCGCCGATAAGGTCGATATCCTCGCCCGAAGATAATTGAAGGCGCAGCTTGTCATAGTACTGCTGCTGCGGAATGGTATCGATTTGAACATTGATGTTCGGGTTCTCTTTCTTGAATTCATCCAATACCAATTTGAACGTATCCTGATCGTCCGGAAGGACCGTCATTTTCAAAGTCACAGGCTTATTGTCTCCCGATGAGGCGGCGCCGCTTCCTCCTTTGACTGCATCCTTCGTCGTGGCGCATCCAGTGGACAGACCTACCAGCAGCGTGCCTGCCAAGGAAAGGCTTATGATTTTTTTCATTCTGCAATCACCCTTTTTGGTTGTTATGAATTGAATACGCTTTTACCGTGACTTCATTATACTTAGCGGTTGTCGAAACGTGTAGATGAAAGATTTATTCCCCTGCGGCGGCCAAGAACCGCCACACGCTGTCCTGGTTACGGTACGGCGGCGGCAACCGCTTGAGCGAACACACGGCATTGGTGCTGAAATGAACCGGCTCCGCTTGAATTTTCTTCGCTTGCTTATTTACTCTTCCGCCAACGTAGTCCCAGTTTCCGCTCGCTTCGTTATAATAATACACGCCCAGCAAATTTTCATTTGCTCCATCGCGGTAAGGCATTGTGATAGTCATAGGCTGCTAGAAGGAGGATACTTTCCGTTCCTGCCCGTCCATGGCATGGGAAGCGTAAATTGGTACATGCTGCTCGCCTGCGCTGTTTTGGCGCTTCCGGCTTGGGCTGCCTGCGAAACGCCAGTCCGTTCCAGAAAAAAAGGGGAATATTTTATACCCCAATCATTTTTCATTTTACATCGCCTTATTGATTTGTTAAGATTTGAATACGCTTTACCGGGAATGCGGGACAGATAGAAAGGGGCACGATCATGACAGAACAAAAAATTCGCATCCTGATTGCAGACGATATGGAAGCCCATCGCCGAAGGCTGGAGCGTGCGATTTCCCTTAACAGCCAGATCGAGTGTGTAGCCATGGCATCTTCCGGCTATGAAACGATGATGTATGCAGTCACTCATCAGCCCGATGTGATCTTAATGGACATCGAGATGGAGAGCCAGTACGCCGGCATTCATGCAGCCAAAGAAATCAACGAAAAACTGCCCCATATTAAAATCATTGTACTGACTGTTCATAAGGACGATAACTTTATATTCTCAGCCTTTCAGACGGGCATTATTGACTATCTCTTAAAGAATGCAACAAATGAAGAAATTATAGACGCCATCTTATCTGCATACCTTAATCGTTCGCCGATCCGGCCCATGATTGCGGAAAAAATAAGAGAAGAATTCGCGCGTGTCAAGCGAACGGAATCGAGCTTGCTTTTTGTGATCGGAATCATATCGGAACTGACCCCTAGCGAGCTGCAGGTGCTAAGGCAGCTTTGCGATGGAAAATCCCGTAAGGTCATTGCCACAGAACGTTGCGTGGAATACGAGACGATCAAAAAGCAAATCAACAGCATCATTAAAAAGTTCAAAATGTCAAGTATCGCCGATGTCGTCCAATCCGTAAATGAACTACGCATTTTCGAGGTGCTGAAGAAGCTTTAAGAAAAAGGCCACTCCTTCATATTCATACGGAGTGGCCTTTCCCGTTTCAGCTCCCGGCGGCCTCGACTAGGCGAACGGCTTCCGGCTTATTTCGTCGCCTTATACCGATCGTACACCTGCTGGTAAATTTTCAACATTTTTTCGAGGCCCATGTCGTTCAGCTTCCTCACATAGTCGTCCCAATCTTTCTCGATGCCGCCGGACAACATCCATTTTGCATACATTTTGCTCACGTACGAATCGATGTCGGTCAAGTAACGGGCAATTTGGTCGCTTTCTTCAGCCGTAAAATACGTTTTCGGGAACGCGTTGTCGACAAGATACTTTCCGTATACGTTATCAACGTCGATCTTTGTGCGCATTTTGGATGGCGTCGGCACAACCATATCATTCACGGCCTTCGTCGTCGCCCACACCGAATACGCGGTAGGAGGCACCTTCTTGAAATCTTCATCATTTACGCCCTGTGGAGTCGGAATGGCGTCGTATTTGCCGTCGCTGCGCTCCTTCAGGCTATCGCCGCCGATGACTCCTCTGCTAAACTGAAGCGAAATTTTCAGATCGTACATATAGTCGATCCAGCGGATCGTCGCTTCCGGATTTTTGTTGTTGCTCGTAATGGCGAACGAACCCCTAAGCAAAATGCCATTCGCATAATCCGCCCAAACCGGCTCCTTGCCGTTAGGCCCTTTAAGCGGCGGCAGCGACACATAGTCCTGATTGGCCGGGTTCCAATCGAACGCGACGCCGACAACTCCTTTGCTCTCTTTGGCGGTAAGCACTTTGTTGTCTTGCGTAAAGCTTTCCGGATCGGCCAGCCCTTCGGCGAACAGCTTGTTGAAATATTGGATCGCTTCCTTGTACTCCGGCTGTACGGCCGTGTAGATCACTTTGCCGTTCTCGACGGAAAGGTGGTTGTTGGCTGCCTTGTGCACATCGCGGTCCATACGGCCGAAAGCGCCGAACAGGGAATTGACGTCGCTGTTCCAGTTTTGCATGAACGAAAGCGGGATTTGATCCTTCTTATTGTTGCCGCCGAGATCGTTTTCTTTAAACGCTTTCAACGTTTTATACAGCTCGTCCGTCGTTGTCGGCATCGGCATTTTCAGCTCGTCGAGCCATTTTTTGTTGATGAACATCGTGGATTTCGTCCGCGAGTAGCCTTCGTCGATCGTCGGAAGCGAATAAATGTGCCCGTCCGGCGCGGTCAGCTGCTTTTTGTAAGTCGGATTGTCCTGCAGCAGCTTCTTAAGGTTGGGTGCATATTTGTCGATCAAGCCCTCTAGCGGAATGAGGATGCCTTGGGAGCCGTACTTCACGATATCCGTATCTTCGTTCAGTATGCCGTGCGCATAGAACGCGTCGGGCAGCTCGCCGCCGGCGAACAGCAGGTTTTTCTTTTCCTGCCAGCTGCTTCCCGGCGTCAGATCCCAGTTGATATGGATGTTCGTTTTGGCTTCGATATCCTGAAAAATTTTATAGTCGTTCAAATCTTTGCCTGAGGGCGGCTTAAACCCGGCAAAATTCAAGGTCAGCTTTTCTTTGGCGATCGGGAAGCCGGTCTCGTTCACATTCCCCTTCCCTGCCGAAGCTGGTTTACCGTTCCCCGTCGCAGCGTCTTTTCCCCCGCCGCAGCCTGCAAGTCCGATTGCCATCGTAAGGGTCAATCCCATTGTCATTATTGGCCACTTCTTGTGCATTGCACTTTTCCCCTCTCTCTGTTCGACGCTTGTTTATAAAACCTGTTTCCTATGGCAAGCGGCGACCGCCGCATTTACCCTTTGAGCGAGCCGACCAACACACCTCTAACGAAGAAGCGCTGCAGGAACGGGTACAAGATGAGCACCGGCAAGCTGGATACGATAATGATGCCGTATTTCATCAGCTCCATCTTTTTTTGCTGCTCCTGCGAGCCGTCGAGCATGTCCTGAAGGTCAGAGCCTTCGTTCATGATCAGGATATTCCGCAAAATGGTCTGCAGCGGCTGCATGCTGTTGCTTTTCAAATAAATGAGCGCCTGGAAATAGGAGTTCCAGTGGCCTACCGCATAGAACAGCACCATAACCGCCACGATCGGCATCGCCAGCGGAATGGCGATTTTGAAAAAGAATTTCATGTTCGAGCATCCGTCCATTTGCGCCGATTCGAGCAGCTCGCCCGGCACGTTGGACTGGAAAAACGTCCGCACGATGATGACGTTAAAGACAGAAACCGCATTCGGAATGATCATCGCCCATGTCGTATTGAGCATGCCTAGGTCTTTGATGAGCAAATAGCTAGGAATGAGCCCGCCGCCGAAAAACATTGTAAACACGAGCAAAAACATGAACACGTTTCTTCCGACCAGATCCGACCGAGACAGCACGTAGCCTGCTGTTATCGTGAGTGCGACGTTGATCGTCGTTCCCGTCACCGTGTACCATAAGGAGTTTTTGAAGCCAAGCCAAATGGATGGTTCGGCGAACAGTCTTTTGTACCCGTCCCAAGTAATCTTCTCGGGAAAGAATAACAGCTTTCCGGAATAGACCAGGTTCGGATCCGTTATGGAAGCGGTCACGACAAAATAAAGCGGATATAGCACGAGTATTACCAAAATGGAAATGAGCGTATAGTTGCAAATGTCGAACAGGAGATCCGCCCTTGTTTTCGCCAGTTTCATCGTCTCTCCCCTTTACCACAAGCTAGTCTGTTTTAACGATTTCGCGAGTTTGTTTACGCTGATTAACAAAATGAAGTTGATGATGGTGTTGAACAGCCCGATCGCCGCAGCGTAACTGTACTGCGCCTGAACAAGTCCCGCTTTGTAGACGTATGTTTGAATCGTTTCGGACGAATCGACATTCAGCTGGTTTTGCATCAGGTACACTTTCTCGAAGCCGACGCTCATCATATGGCCCATGTTCATGATCAGCATAATGATGACGGTAGGCATGATCGACGGAATGTCGATGTGAATGACGCGCTGCAGCTTCGATGCCCCGTCGACTGTCGCCGCTTCGTGCAGATCCGGATTGACTGCGGTCAGAGCGGCCAAATAAATGATCGTTCCCCAGCCGATGCTCTGCCAGACGCCGGAAAAAACGAACACCGTTTTGAACCAATCTGCGCTTCCCATAAAGAAGATCGGCTTGATGCCGAACAGTCCGAGAAAGCTATTCACCGCGCCCGTTTTTGGAGAAAGCAGCAGGTAGACGATCCCGACAACGACAACGGTCGAGATGAAGTGCGGCGCATACGTAACCGTTTGCACGAATCGCTTGAAACGCTCGCTTGTCAATTGGTTGATCATGAGCGCAAGAATAATCGGCGCCGGGAACGCCACGAGAAGCTCATACAGACTGATGCCGAGCGTGTTTCGAATAATCGTGAAGAGCTGATACGATTCGAAAAAGCGTTCGAAGTTGGCGAAGCCGACCCACGGACTTCCCGAAATGCCTTTGATCGGATTGAAATTTTTAAACGCAATTTGCAAACCGTACATCGGGACGTAGTGGAAAATAATAAAGTAGGCAAGCGTCGGCAAAAATAGCAAGTATAGATCGTAGTTGCGGACGATTCGCTTGATCTGTTTCGCAAATCCTGTTTTAGCCGCTTGCCGTCTGCCTTGTCCCGCCGCAAGTCCGGCTCCGGCCGTATTGATTTGTTGCGACATGTTCTTTTGTTCACCTCCGTAAGATGTCAGCCTCGTGTTGCAATCGCATTCATAATTATGTTGTAGCACCTCGCGGACTGCAGCGTATATAAGCGAAATCGCCACTCTGGATATGCGAAAATGATTATTCTCCTCCGTCTGGCGAGGAATCGGTCAAAATTGACATGCCGGATATGCCGATTTTGCGCAATAATGCGCTCCCCCCGAGGAGGAGCGCATATTACCGGTGCTGCTTGCGGTATTCGCCGGGCGTGACACCGACCGACTGCTTGAACTTGCGGATAAAGCTGGATACGTCATAGTAGCCGATCTGCTGGACGATGTCTTTCACTGAGCCATCGTTCATTCGCAGCAGCCTCTTGGCTTGATCGATCCGGATCTCATTCATATAGTCCATTACCGTTCGGCCTGTCTGCTCCTTGAAATACCGGCTCAAATAAGATAGAGACAGCGAGAAATGATCGGCGATCTTCTGCACGGAGAAATCGTATTCGCCGTAATGCTGCGAAATGTATTGCATAATAAGTTCGATCGAAGCGGAGGACGAATCAGGCTTCCGCGCTCCCAGTGAATCGCATAACGTTGCACAGGCGGTTGTCAGCAGATCAGCGATTTCATCCAGTGTCGTAGATTCGGTGAGCGAGAGCACGTCGGGGAAGCTGCCGTTTGCGCTGCCGGGGCTCCGTTTCTCCATGAAAGCGGTGAACTTCCGGATCATGTCGTAGCTCAGCTCCCGTGCGATAAAAAGCGTTAGCCCGCTCTGCTTTATTCGCATCGCGATTTGATGGACAGTGTCGGCGATGCGCCCGGCGTTCCCGTGCTGCAGCACGATATCCAGATCCTCCAGTACCCTCCGCGGGTTCAGAATATCCGCATGGTCGTGCGCCATCTGTTCGTCGAAAAAAATCGGCCGCTGATTGCCTTTGATCAGCTTGTAATCAATCGCTGTAGACGCTTCCAGATAGGAACGGCCCACTTGCGCAAGTTTCGCATAGCGGTTGCCGACGCCCATTGCGATTCGCGCCTGGAAGGCTGCGGTCAAATGCTCGTGCAGCCGATCCAGCCAACATCTCCAAACGTCCGGCGAACAACCGACCGACAGGATGAATATCGTCCCCCGCTCTTCCAGATTATCTTTGCAATACCCGGACACGTCATCCCCGAGCTGCCGCTCCGTTTCCTCGATCAGATTATGTTTAAGCTGTGCGAGGGAAGCGGGAAACTCCAGAATCAGCACGGCGGTTTCCTCAAAAGGCAGGAAGAGGCCTACCTCTTTCCCCCGTTCATTGAAAGCGTCTATCGATTCAAACTCGCCCTTCAGCAGGCTGCCGAGCAAGTGCTCCTTGATGGCGGAACGGTTTTCCTCCAGCTTGCGGCCAAGGCTCCGATTCGAATCGGCCATATCGTGAATGACCCTGCCGATCGCTTCGAATTCATTCGCTTTGCGGATCGAGTGCCCCCGAATCGCCTCGACAAGCAGCGCCAGCCTTTTGACTGGATTATAGTTAAATACCGCGAGCAAGTAGACAAGCGCACAGCCGGCGAGAAAAATGACCGCCATCCGGCTCACCCACTGCCATATCGCTCGGTCGATCGGTGCCACTAGGAAAGACTCGGGCAGCATCGTCACATAGGTAAGCCCGCTTTTGTCCGATTTCTGGAACGAAACCGCATATTTCGTTTGTTGAATCGTCTTCACCCGATAGGACGTGTCGTCACCAACGATTTCGCTGTAAAAAGCGGGGTCCTTCAAATAGTCCGCCTGCTTTTGCGCTGACAATACACGCCCCTTCCGGTCAAACACCAGTGCGTTGCCGCTTGGCATCGACAATTCGAGATTGAGCCCTTTAAGCAGCGCGTCTTCCTTCAGCACGAACAGGACCGTGCCGTACGGATGCAGGCTGTTGATCGGAATCGGCACAACGTAGGTGACAAGCCTCTGATCGGGCAACCCGTCGATTTTGACTTCTTCCGCCGGCCGCAGCAGAGGAGTTGTCAGGTTGTTCAAATCGTCGTTAAACTGCTGTGCCGTCCAGTCGGTATACCGGTAAAATCCGCCGACGAATTGATTTACCTTGTAAATGCTCAAGGACGAAATCAAATAGTCGGTGCCGCGAATATGCAAGGCGATCTCCCGGATGCTATCGTCGACGACTTTGCTTTCCAACACCTTTTTTCCTTGATAGAGGTTGAACATGTTATTCGTCAGCTCGTAAGGAGACAGCTCGGGAGCACCCGATAATTGACCTGCGATGCGGTTCATCAATATGAGCTTGCGATCCACCTCGTCTTGCAGCTTATTTAGCAACGCCCGATTGTTTCTCTCCACCTCGCCGCCGACGATATCGGCCAGCTGGTAATAACCGGTCGTCCCCAAAAAGAGCAGCGGCAGCAAGAACAGCGCAAGATAGGACAAAAGATATCGATAAAAGATCGGAAGCCGGTTCATCGCGGATTTCATCCAATCGCCTCCCGCTTCGTTCATGATGTTAGTTCATTGCAGCTTTTACCAGCGCGAACTCGCGCGGCATCGCGTCCTTGCACGTCAGCTCGATGACGGTGTTCCCCGCCTCGCCCGCAATGACGCTGAAGCCGTCTGCCGCCGCTTGCTTCATCCATTGCCCCTTCAACGTGATACGCATCGTATGGGCCATGCTTGCCCGATGCACCCATTTGCGCGAATAGACGCTGACTTCCTTCCGTACGCCATGCTCATCATATTGATCCGCTTCGATTCCCGCGTACAGACGCAGATCGGGGTTGACCGCACTGATGATCAGCCTGTCGCCGTCTTCCCGGATCATGACCATCGACGGATTGTCGACTGCGACCAGATGTCCGGTATCTATGGGATCGTCCGCTTCAAAAAGCGCATAGGCGGTAGTACGGCTCTCCGCGTCCCGGACGACATGCGCCGCACGGTCTTGGCGCAATACGCGATAAGCAGCCGTTTCCGGTGCTTGCATATGTTTATAAAAGGCAAGCATGCGCTCGCGGTCCGCCCCGACCAGAATGGCGTATTCGTAGCTGCCATCCTTGGGTGCAGTCCCGTGCTCCAGCCACGCCGCGGCAAAATCACCGTACGTATCGGCGTCCGTCGCTTGATGCTTGGAATGCTGCGTTTCTTTGGAAATGGAAAGCGTTTGTCCGGCCGCCACGTAGTACCCGTTCCTCTTATTGTCTACTATCCACGCAGGCTTGGTTAATTGTATTCTTTGGAAATAACCGAATACGGCTATCGGCTCTGTACTGTTCACCCAGATCGGATGGTCGGGAGCGGTCAAATGGTTTTGAAACAGCGTCGTTTCGGTCGGGCATGCGCCGTTATCGTTTTCGATGCCGGTACCGAGACAGACGATCCGGTCGTCGAAGAAGAACGCCGATTTGCGGGCGCGGTGGCTTCCTTCGTATTTCGGATGCTCGTGCAGTTTCATCGCGAACATCCCGTTGCGGTTTTCCAGATGGAGCCCGCCGGCGTACGTTTCATCGGAAAGAAGCATTTCTTCGAAGCCGCTGAACGTGTCGACATTGCGGACATCCGAACGCAGCTCCGCTATCGGCTTATGCACGGTTGTCGTCCCGGGCCACCGGTTCCAATCCCATCCGTCGTGATGGTAGCCGCTATCCTCGTTATTGACCGGCTCGCCTTGGCTCATGATCTGAAGATGCCCATGCGTAATGTAGCGGCCGTACAAATTGGCGTTCACGTACGTTTCGTTCGCCCATAAATAGCGGCTGTGCCCGCGCATGCCGGCAAGCCACGAGCCGCGTCGGTGAATGGCCAGTGCCGCATAGTTCATCGTCCAATGGCCGCTCGGATCCGGTTCCGGGACAATGCCCGCCTCTTCAAAACGCCGCGCGGCTTCCGTACGCTCGTCCGGCCCCAGCAGCCGCAGGTAAGCGGCGGCAGCCTCTTCGTCAATCGCCCCGGTACCGTCAGATGTGCCGGACTGCGCCAGAAAGCCGAAAGGCTCCGGATCCAGCGCCCATTTGCCGGTCGGGTGACGAGCGGCTAAGCTGAGCAGCCATTCGCGCTTGTTGCTGTACAGCCGCATCGCGAGCAGCGCCTTGCGTATGGTTTCATGCGCTTGTTCCCCTACGCGGTAAGGTGTTCCGCTCAGCACGTACATCACCGGTGTCACGCCTTGAAAGCCTCCGACCGCATAGGCCGGATAGTGGTTCACGTGATGATAGGCGGAGCCGTCGATTTTATAAGCTGCGCGCAGGCCTGGAGCCGGCAGCAGCGATTGGCTGAGCCAATCGCGGAACGCTTCCAGTTCCCGCACCTTTTCCGCCGTTTCGTCCATGATCAGCAAGCTGGCTATCATCCCGTGCAGCGTCGTATTGAAGATATCGATATTGCCTTCCACTTCGGCAAGCGGCGTATGAATGCGGCCGGCTCCGCTGTACCAGCGCATCGTCCGCTGCGTCCTCTCCAGTCTTCCCGCCGCCTTCAGCACGTCTCTCATCAGGAAGACGGCCGGATAATAGTCGCGGAAGTTGTAGCCGAAATGATGCACGGTCCCTTGCGAGCTGCCGTACGTCCACCCCTGGTCGTCCAAATGGTCGAGCGCATCCAGGAACATCGCCTGCAGCTCGGCTTGCTGCTCCTCCCGCTCAGAGGACCGGAAGATGACTGCCGTTTTCATTAGAAAACGGGTTATTTCGCTAAGCTGAACCCCGCTAGAGAGCGATTTCAGCTCCTCCTTCAGCGGCTGCGGGTAATGGTCGAAGAACGGCAGCTCGACCGGCCGTCCCATAATGGAATCCCCGCTGCGCACGATCCCATACTCGGCAAAACGGCGCCGGAGGCTTTCGACATCTTCCTGCGTTACGGTAACGGCGCTTTTTTCGTAAAAAAGAGCCTCGAACCGTTCGTTCATTCGCGCATGCGCCACCGATTGCTCCGAGGTCACGGCCACCGGTACCGCCCGCAGCGGCTTCAGCTGCTCGAAAGCATACAACGCAAGCCAATGCGCATTGGCGGAAACGTCCGCGCCCGTGTTTACGAACGGAACCTGGAAATCCCGCGTATGGAAACGCGGATCGATCGGCGTGTTCAGCATCAGCTGGTCGATGAACAAAGTGCCGGGCTCCGCTCCCTTCGGCATGCGCAGCGTCAGCGTATCCATATCCGGATGCGGCGTCCCCCCCATGTCGCGTTCGTAAGCGACCCATGCGGCCCGCCATCCGCGGAAATTCAGTTCAAATTCAAACGAGCAATCGACGGTTTGCCCGCCTCGGCCGAATTCGAACGCAAGCTTCCCGCCATGCGGCGCCGGATTATAAATCCAAACGGCGAACGAGTCGCGCGCCTGGTTTTTCGCTCCTTCTTGAAACGGACGGTAGCCGATCGGCTGCTTCAACGTAATGAACGAAGCCTCCCCGTATTCCCACTGCAGGCTGGATGCCCCGTCTTTATAATGACGGTCGCTGATCGACAATCGGGATTGCCCATCGCATGAAAAGCATGCCGGGATACCGCTTTCAAAACTGAATATGACCATCACCGTTCCCCCTTTTCTCAAAATTGCCGAATTCTTCTTTGCGTCAGGCGTCCGCCCGTTTTAATCACGATCAATATTTTATTTAAGCAAAGCGCAGGTCGAGTGTATATAGGCGGGTTTTGTTCTACGCATATGCGAAATCTGCACTTCCGCACCTTGAGGCTTCATCCATTGCCTCTGTTCCCGCTTGAATCAGCATAGCTAACTTTATTGTACTTGCAAAATTCAACGCAAAAAAAGGGGAATGTTTTATTCCCCCTGCCGATCAGAATTCATTTTGCAAACTTGAATCGCATTTGTTATGATTTGAATGCGCTTTATAGTGATCTATTCTATATTCCGCTTTTTAGCTAAGAGGGTGCAGCCATGATCTTCATAAGCCTGTTGTTTCTTACCTTCTCCATCCTGTTTACGTATAAAAAACTGAACAACATTTCGACCCGGTTCATGTATGGCATCATTATCGGATGGATTCTGTCCTTTGTTTCGTTTACCCTTTACTTAAGCAAATTTAATTATTATTACAATATCATTTATTCGTTTTTCAACTTCAGCCCCGGAACATGGAATTATCTCGTGCTGACGAAGTTCAATCCGAATCTGTTGATTCGCATGTTCAACGACGGGGTTATTCTGTTCCAATGCTCGATGCTATGCTTTATCGTTTCTCTTGCCCAAGGGCCGAAACCCAAAGCGCAGCGTATGTTTTATTCAGCCGTTACCTTCCTTTTCATTTTTGAATTGATCGCTTATGATCCTTTATTCAACATTGCATGGCAAAACCGGATGCCCTTTGGACTGAATTTCGATATTGTGGATCGGACTTTGAGAGGCATAAGATTTATCACGATAGCGATCGCTTTCATCATTCTTATCAACGATTATCTCAAATACCCCAAAATCAAATTTATTAAAAACCTGACGTTATTGAATATATTGGGACTCATTCCCGTTATCATCATTCATATCCTGCTTTTCTGGTGGGCCCCGAAAAATTTGGTCAAGGCGACATATTTGGAGGGCTACTATAACTATCTTCAGCCGCCTCTCGGATCAAATCCGATGGTTTTATTGATTTTACCTTACGCCGTGTATTTGGCTTTAACGTTCATGATCGCCGTCATATACAAATACAATTCCATCGAAAACTACCGCAAAAACAAGGACATTCAAATTAAAAAAAGCATCGATACCGCTACGCTGGGTGCTCGAGCCTTTACACATGCATTAAAAAACCACCTGCTTGCCATCAGGTCCGAAGCTGAATATTTGAAAGAGCGTCATGCGCAAGACAAGGATTCGATATACAGCCTTGATCTTATACTCCAATCGTGCGACTCCTCCATGGGAAGCATCAATGAAGCCGCCGATAAACTGAAAAATATCCAATTGAATCTCCAGCCGCATGCTTTGGATCGGCCTGTGAAACAAGCCTTGGCTTTACTCAATCCGCGAGAGAGCAAGATAGACATTCGTATGATTTCCGGACGCGTGCAATCCCTTGCTTATATGGATCTGCACCATTTAGCCGAAGCCATCTTTAACTTGCTGGAAAATGCAATGGATTCTATGGCCTATCAAGAGGACGGGATTATTAAAGTGGAAACCGCCGAGCAGAACGGATGGGGGATTATTCGCATTTCGGATAACGGTCCCGGGGTACTGGAGGAGCACTTGGATTCGATCTTCGACCCTTTTTTCACAACGAAATCTTCCGTAAACAACTGGGGGATCGGATTGTCGTATTGTCATAAAATCGTGACCGGCCATGACGGCAAGATCCAAGTGGAAAGTATCATTGGACAAGGAACTGCGTTTACAATCTTTTTGCCGCTCATTTAGCAGGAATGCTGAAGCAGCGTATCATTTACACAACAAAAAAGCCCTACCGCCGGCATCTCAAAAACGAAGATGTCGCTCGTAGGGCCACCCTGCCTACCAAATCACCAAACCCAAACTTATCCCTGATTCCCTTGTGCTTCCGTACTGATCTGCCATTTGATGCCGAACTTGTCTTCCAGACGGCCAAACAGGCTGCCCCAGAATTGCTTTTCTAGCGCCATAATCACTCTGCCGCCTTCCGATAGCTTGGCGAACGCTTGCTGAGCTTCCTCATCCGTTTTGAACTCGAGGTTCAGGTCAAAGCCGGTGCTGCGTCCCGGCGGCTCGTGCATGGTGTCGGCGATGAAGAAGTTTACGCCTGCCGCGGTGAATGCCATATGAATGATTTTGTCCTTCATCGCTTCATCAGTACCAGGGGCTTGTCCATACGTCATCTGATTGTGAATTTCCCCTCCCAGTGCTTGCACATAGAACTGTGCCTGCGCTCTGGCATCCTCGGAATAAAAATAAGGTGTCAACTTAGCCATCTGCCATCCACTTCCTTTACTCAATATATTGGCCATACTACTCCATTCTATCGTTCCGTAGGCGTTTCTGTCATCCATCCCGCCAAATCGCATCAGTTTAGGATTAATGTCGCTATTAACGGTAAATGATCCGAGGCTGCCGGAATCTTTTTGATGACCTCTACAGAAGCGACATGAATATTCCGACTGGTGAATATGTAATCGATTTTCATTACGGGCCTTAGCGATGGAAACGTATGACAAGGGGTACTTGCAGTCGCGTAACAATCCTTAAGAATCCCCGATATTTTTCTCCATGCTTTACCTCCGGGTTTCATATTCCAATTTCCTGCGATAATAACGGGCGGGCGATCCTCCGTAATCTTATCCGCAATAAAATCAATTTGTTTTTTACGGCTTAGCGGATTCAGACTAAGATGAGTGACATACATTCTGAGACTTATCTCCTTCATAAGTACGTCAGTTTCCAGCAAAACCCGGCCTTCGATTATACCGGAGTCCATAAGATGGTTTTTCACCGATACGATCGGGTAACGGGATAACAGGGCGTTCCCATACTCTCTTTTTGCGTCACTGTTCTTTGGTTTTAATGAGATCGCTGCTCCAAAGGCCGAATTCATCTTCAACCGTTCCGCTAGCCATGATACTTGATCCGCGTAATCGCTTCTTTTTGAAAAGAATCTGTCGACTTCATTGAGAGCGATGAAATCCGCTTCACTTTCTTCTACAGCTTCCGCTATTCGGTTCAGGTTCAGTTTTCCATCTATCCCTTTTCCATGGTGAATATTAAACGTAATTACTTTGATCTGCAAATCATTCCCCTGCCAATCCGTTCATGTAGATAACACCAAAGAAAACAGGCTCTACATAACATCATTGACCATTTCGTTAAAGATAAATCAATAAATAAAAAAAGCATGCTGACGGTGTCAACATGCCTTGAAGTAATGTTCGCCATTATTTAAAAGCTATAATTCCACAAACGCTACTGCTTCATCTTGGGATCGAGTGCATCGCGCAGCCCGTCGCCGAGGAGGTTAAATCCCAATACCGTCAGCATGATGGATAGTCCCGGGAAAAACAACGTCCAGAATCCGTGTTGAATAAACTGCCTCGAATCTGACAGCATTTTTCCCCACTCCGGTTCGGGGGGCTGTGCCCCCAAACCTAAAAATCCTAAAGCGGCACATTCCAGAATCGCGTGCGCAATGCTAAGCGTCCCTTGTACGATGATCGGAGTGAGGCTGTTCGGCAAAATATGCTGGAATAAAATTCGCGAATCTTTCATTCCTAAAGCCTTTGCAGCCATAATATATTCCTCGGCTCTTAAGCTGAGCACTTTGGCGCGCACTAGCCGACCGAACACAGGGATATTCACAATGGCAATGGCGAGCAGCGCATTTTGTAAAGACGGCCCCAAAGCAGCGACAATCGCAATAGCAAGAAGAATTCCTGGAAATGCGAGCAAAATATCAAAAAAGCGGGAGATGGCCATATCCACCCATTTCCCATAAAAACCGGCCAAAATGCCCAACATGGTTCCAGCCGCAATGGAAAAAACAATGGATACCGTACCGACCCATAATGAAATACGCGAACCGTACACAACCCTTGCAAACACGTCCCTGCCCAGATCGTCCGTACCGAACCAATGAGCTGCTCCAGGCGGCTGCAATCGGTCCAACAAAACGGGCTCTTTATAATCATAATGAGTGATGAATGGAGCGATGATGGCGATAATGATAAATAGGAACAAAATGATCAGCCCGGTTATTGCCAGCTTATTTTTGGCAAAGCTTCTCCACGTATCATACAAGGGGTTTGACGTACGCTCGGCTGCTTCATTGCTCAATTTCACGTTTGTTGCCAATTGCGGCATGCCATTCCCCCCTTATTTATAGCTGATTCTAGGATCTATCGCCGCGTAGAGCAAATCGACGACCAAATTAATCAAAACAAAAATGAGTGCAATCACTAAAATTCCCGATTGAATGACAGGATAATCTCTGGAACTAATCGCGTCAAAAATATATCGTCCCACTCCCGGCCAAGCGAAAATGGTTTCCGTCAACACCGCTCCGCCTAAAAGGTGGCCGGTTTGCAAGCCGATAACCGTCAGAACCGGGATAAACGCATTCCGAAAAGCATGATTATAAATAATGAAAAACTGCGACAATCCTTTTGCTCTGGCTGTACGGATAAAATCGGAACGCAGCACCTCCAGCATGGCGGAACGGGTCATTCGGGCGATAATAGCCATAGGAATCGTGCCGAGCGCAATGCCCGGTAAGATCAAATGCTTTAAAACCGTCCAAAATTGATCCCAGCTTCCGGCGAGTAAGGCGTCGATCATGTAAATGTTCGTGACCGCCTCGATCGGATCCCTCACATCCATACGGCCGATAGAAGGAAGCCACTGCAGCTTCAACGCAAACGCCCATTGCTCCATTAATCCGAGCCAAAACACCGGCATGGAGACGCCAACCAGGGCCACTAACATTCCTGCATAATCAAACCATGAGTTTTGCTTGAGCGCACTGAATATCCCGACATTAATCCCCAGGAATACGGCAAACAGCATACTAACTAGCGTCAACTCCAGCGTGGCAGCCATGTATGGAAAAATTTCCTTAGAAATCGCTTCTCTCGTGCGGATCGAGTTTCCTAAATCTCCGGAAACCAGCTTTTTCATATATTCATAGTACTGGACATAGGCCGGCTCATTCAGGCCGAGCTCATTCCTTAATGCTTTTACGGATTCAACGCTCGCCTTTTCTCCTAAAATAATTTCCGCAGGATCGCCAGGAATCGCATGAATGATGCCAAACACAATGATGGTCATCCCGATTAATACGGGAATCAATTGCAGCAGCCGCCTAATGATGTAGTTTACGATGTTGATCCCCCGCTTTCTTTTAAAAAAAGAGCGGCAGCCGAACATATGCCGCCCTCCACTGTCAAGTTACTTGAAGTAAACCTCCGTATAGGCTTCCGAGCCGGTCGGAGACGGTACGAAGCCGGCCACATTGGCTTTTGCTCCAAGCAACGGCGTAGAGTGAACAAGCGGAATCCATGGGGCGTCCTTCTTCATAATAACCTGCGCTTTTTTGTACAAATCCTCGCGTTTTGCTTTATCCGTTGCGGACTGCGCTTCGATGAGCAGGCTGTGGACCTCGTCGTTGGAATAGCGGCTGCGGTTGTTGCCGCCAATGTTGTCTTTATCCAATTGGTTGTACAGGAAGTTGTCGGGGTCTCCGTTATCTCCGGTCCAGCCAAGCAAGAACAGATCGTCCTTCTCGCCTTTTTTCACATCATCTAAATACGTCGCCCATTCCGGAGAAGAAATTTTCGTTTTTACGCCGATTTTGGCAAAGTCCGCTTGAATGGCTTCCGCCACCTTTTTAGCATCCTGCATGTACGGACGGGAAACAGGCATCGCATAGAACACATATTCACCAGGCAATCCGTTCGGGTAGCCGGCCTCCTTCAAAAGCGACTTGGCTTTCTCCAAATCGTAAGGATAGTCTTGAACGTCTTTGTTATATCCCCACAAGGAAGGAGGCATCGGGTTGGTGGCCGGCTCTGCCAATCCCCCGAAGAAAGCGGAAATAATGGCTTTCTTGTTAACGGCGTAGCTCAGTGCTACACGCACCTTCGGATCGTCGAACGGCTTTTTGGTCGTCACAAAACCGAAGTAACCGACGTTGAACGAAGGACGAATCACCTTTTGCAAGTTCTTATTGCCCTCCAGCGTCTTCAGATCGTCCGCGTTTATGCCTTCAATAAGGTCAAGCTCGCCGTTTTGCAAAGCCGTAAAACGGGCCGAGTTATCCGGAATCGCACGAACAATGACTTTGTTCAGCTTCGGTAAGCCTTGCTTCCAATAATTCGGGTTTTTCTCCAGAGTAATGGAATCGTTGCGCTTCCACTCTTTAAATACGAACGGGCCCGTTCCGACCGGCTCTGATTTGAACTTTTCTTTTTTCTCTTGAATCGCCTTCGGGCTGCCGATACTGAACGCTGGCATGGCAACGTTTTGCAGGAACGGGGCTGAAGGCTTGTTCAGCGTGAACTGAACCGTATTCGGATCAATGGCTTTTACCTCTTTAATAACTCGCTTGTCATCGGCTCCAAACATGGAGGTGTAATAGTCGAAGGAATCGCCCTGGAATTTATAAGGGCTCTTCGGGTCGCTCCAACGGTTGAAGTTAAATACGACGGCATCCGCGTTGAAGTCGGTTCCGTCATGGAATTTTACGCCTTTTCTCAGCGTAAATGTATATTGAAGCCCATCGCTGGATACTTTCCAGCTTTCCGCCAGTCCCGCCTGGACTTCCGTAGTGCCCGGCTTATATTCCAGCAGCTTGTCAAATACCTGTTGCGCAATCTTTATCGATTCCCCATCCGTTACAATAGACGGATCCAGCGATGCCGAATCACCCCCGCGTCCTACGATAAGGGTATCCTGCACTTTTTTAGGAGCCTCCTGCTTGGTCTCTTGCTTTGGCGTTTCCCCCGCTTTCTGATCTCCCTTTTTGTCTCCGCCGCTTGTACACCCGGCTAGCGTAAACGACATGGCTAGAACGCACATCATTCCGAGCTTTGCCCATTTCTTCATAGAAAATGAACCTCCACGTTTTATTTTCTAATAAAATATGTGATCCTACCCGGACCAAAGAGATCAGGAGTAGAGATGGCACGCGACTTGATGCTGTTCGCTGAGCTGAAGCAGTCCAGGCCGTTCCGTCCTGCACCGTTCCGAAGCGGAAGGACAACGGGTATGAAACGCGCAGCCCTGCGGCGCCTTCGCCGGATTCGGGACATCGCCTTCCAAAATGATTCTTTCGCTCTTCACAAACGGGTCCGGAACAGGAACCGCAGAAAGGAGCGCCTGCGTATACGGATGCTTCGGGTTCGAATACAGTTCGCGCTTCTCGGCTAGCTCTACGATACGACCCAAATACATAACGGCAACGCGATCGCAAAAATGTTTGACTACACTAAGATCGTGAGCGATAAAAATAAAAGTAAGCTGGAATTGGCGCTGCAATTGTTTGAGCAGGTTAAGAATTTGTGACTGGATGGATACGTCGAGGGCGGATACTGGCTCATCGGCCACAATAAGCTTGGGGTTTAGGGCAAGTGCTCTTGCAATGACGATTCTTTGCCGCTGTCCTCCCGAAAATTGGTGAGGATAACGATTCAGCTGCGAAGGGTTCAGGCCGACATGTTCCATCAGCTTCAGAACGCGGTCAAGCCGATCTTCTTTACTGCCGATACCGTGGACGATAAACGGTTCTTCCAATATTTTACGAACCGTATGCCTCGGGTTTAAAGAAGCAAAGGGATCCTGAAAGACGATCTGCATATCTTTACGGATTCTCCTGAGCTCTTTTTCGGACATTGACGTAATGTCTTGCCCGTCAAACATCACTTTTCCGTTTGTAGGCTCGATCAACCTCAATAATGATCGGCCGGTTGTCGACTTCCCGCAGCCGCTTTCGCCTACAAGCCCGAACGTTTCCCCTTTTTTCACGAAAAACGACAGATCATCAACGGCTTTTACGCTTCCGCTTTCCCGCTGCAGCAAGCCGGTCTTGATCGGAAAATACGTCTTCAAGCCTTGCACTTCCAAAAGATTCGGACTCACTTCATCACCCCTTATCGATTCATCCAGCAGCGGCTGCTGTGACCTGACTCCATCTCGACTAATTCAGGCAGCTCGATGCGGCATCGGTCGGTTGCCCAATCGCACCTGGGAGCAAACCGGCAGCCTTCTTTAATTGCTCCCGGCATAGGCACGTTACCCGGAATCGAATACAAAGTCTCGTTTTCCGTATCCATTCTCGGAATGGATTGGATTAAGCCTTTTGTATAGGGGTGCCTCGGATTTTTAAAAATTTGAAAGACGTTTCCTTCTTCGACCACCTTGCCCGCATACATGACAACCACCCGGTTGCACATTTCCGCGACGACCCCCAAATCATGGGTAATCAACATGATAGCCGTTCCAGTATCTTTGTTTAGTTTTTTCATCAGATCCAATATTTGGGCTTGGATCGTTACATCCAGCGCCGTAGTCGGCTCGTCGGCAATCAGCAGCTTCGGTTCGCAGCTGAGCGCCATGGCAATCATGACTCTCTGCCTCATGCCTCCCGACAATTGATGCGGGTACTCGTCCATAATCGCTTCCGCCCGCGGAATGCCTACTTTTTTCAGCATATCGATCGCTAACTCGCGCGCCCTCTTTCGGCTGACGCGAAGGTGAATTTTGATCGTTTCCGCAACCTGCTTACCTATGGTCAATAAAGGATTGAGAGAAGTCATCGGTTCTTGAAAAATCATCGATATTTCATTGCCGCGCAAAGCCTTCATCCGTTTCTCTTTGGCTTTCACCAAATCCTCTCCAAAAAAACGGATCGTTCCTCCAACAATCTTGCCCGGAGGTTCCGGGATTAGCCTCATGATGGAAAGGGAGGTCACACTTTTACCACAACCCGATTCCCCCACAATCCCAAGAACTTCACCTTCTTTTATGTACAGGTCCACTCCGTCAACGGCAGGAATTTCCCCCCGGTCCATGATGAAATGGGTTTTCAGGTCATTAATTTCCAATAATCTTGAAGTCATTCATCTACAGCCCCCTGCTTATTTAAGAAGTGAGACCTTGTGTACGAACATAGGAAACAAACCGGTCGAACAAAGACTGTTGAAGCTTATCTTTCTCGGACATCATTTCCGGATGCCATTGAACGGCAACGACAAACCGATGATAGGTCGATTCCACCGCCTCAATGATGTGATCTTCCGATAAAGCGCTTACTTTCAAATGTTCGCCGAGCGCTTTTATCGCTTGATGATGATAGGAATTCACCCCCAATTGTTCGACCCCCGACATCTGGTACAGCTTCGAATCTTTGTCGATCTGCACGGTATGGGTAGCCTGCCACTTGCGAAACTGTTTATGCGAATGAAAATGCTCTGCCCCCAGATCGGTCACCAAATCCTGATACAAGCTTCCTCCAAGCGCTACATTTAACATTTGCAAGCCTCTGCAAATACAGAAAACCGGCATATCTCGGCGTAACGCGCAGTCGAGCAGCGCGAGCTCGAACGAATCTCTCTCCGTCGACAGCTTGCCGAGATTTGCTTTTGGCCGTTCTCCGTAAAGAAGGGGGCTGACATCGCTGCCTCCTGTCAGCAGCAAGCCATCAAGGCGGTCCAGAAGCGTCTCGATCCGCTTCTTATCCTCTAGTACCGGAAGCATGATAGGAATGGCGCCGGCGCTTTCCAACGACCTCGTATAATCGTAGGACATAACGGCCATATCGCGTCCAAGCGAGCCGATCGAACCGAGGTTGCCCGTTTCCGATTGGTCCAAATAATATCCTGTTGCGCCGATAAGCACTGACATGATATCGAGCTCCATTCCTGCACCTTATTAGTAACCGTTTTCAATTAATTTGTAAACGCTTTCTAACTCATTGTATTTTATCACCTTGGGGAAATTTTGTAAATTTTATTTTTTGAAAATTCCATTTTATCAGATAAGTATTTAGTGAAACCAAATATTTCCTCATAAAAAGCCCATGGTTCCTTTTGAAGCTTGTATTATATTTTCGTATGAGGCACTAACGTGTCAGCGGTTTTGACATCGATGATTGTCGGTTTGCGCTGCTGCAATGCCAGACGCAGTAATTCCTCAAACTGCTGTGCGTTGTCTGCCTTAAGTCCCCGACCTCCGCAAGATTGAGCGATCATGGCAAAGTCCGGGCAGCCAAGTTCACTTCCCATCGTGTTTAATCCGCTGACCTCCATCCGGTTTTTCTCCATCGCATATGAACCGTTATTCATCACAATAACAATTACAGGAAGCTGGTACCGTACGGCGGTAATAAATTCCATCATTGTTTGCAGAACGCCGCCGTCTCCGACAACGGCTACCACCTGGCGGAGCGGAAATTCCAACTGAGCGGCTATCGCTGCGGGTAGTCCGAAACCCATCGTACGCCAACGCCCGGAGACCAGAATATCCTGCCGTTTTGCTTGAAAAATCCGGTTGAACCAAATTGTATGATCACCTGTATCGAGAGCAATAACAGCATCCGGATCAACGTAGTCAGCAATTGCCTTGATGACACGCTGAGGCGGGATAGGCGTTCCTTCGCTATCAGCCTCCTTCTCAATTTGCTGTTTCCAGGTGCCCCTAACTTCAGCAATCCGTTTTTCCCAATCCGTACGAATGGACGAATCGGACTTAAATTCCTTTAACAACTGCGGAACCACCATTTGCAAATCGCCAACAATACCTTTTTTTACAACTCTGCCCAATCCGATCTGCGCCGGTACCTTATCCATCTGTACAATCGGCAAATGGTTTGGGATATAATCATCCGGCCACCAGGTGCCGCCCAGGATGAGAATCAAATCGCTTTCCGCCAGCAGCAGGCTTGCCGCCTCGCTCCCCGCCTCTCCCAATCCCCCGGCAAATAATGGATGATCATTTGGAAACAGTGATCTGGCCGGCATTGTAGTAATGACCGCCGCGGGCAGCTTCTCTGCCAGCTCTCGTACCGAACTGGCTGAATTTTTAACACCGCGTCCAAGCAAAAACACGGGTTTTTGGGAGCTTTTCAACATATTGACGGTTTCTTGGATATGCTCTACGGGAGTCATAAGCGTTTGATGCAGGTGGGCGTTGTAAGTATAAATTTCACCTTGAACCTGCTGCTGAAACAAATCTTTCGGAATAGAAAGATGAGTTACTTTTCCCATCACTTGAGCATTGATCAGCGCTTTTTGCAATAAGTCCGGTAATGCGTCCGGGTGTGTCAGCAGCTCCGTCTGCTCGGCGATAGGGCTGATCAATCGCTGTTGATTAATATACTGCTTCGTGCTTGTGCCGATTTTCTTCGTTTCCACCTGTCCGGTAATCGCAAGCACCCCTGCGCCGTCCATAGATGCGTCCCCCAAACCGTTCAGCAGGTTAGCAATCCCCGGCCCGCTGGTGGCAAGACAAACACCAATCCTACCCGTCAGTTTCGCTTCCGCCGAAGCCATTAAAGCGGCTCCGCACTCATGTGCGCAGGCAATATATTGTATTCTATTCTGCTTTGCCAACTCGTCCAATAAAAATAAAGTAGCATCACCGATGACCCCGAAGATTCGTTTAACTCCCCAAGATGCCAACTGATCAATTAGGAATCGGGATACGTTAAGGCTTTGGGTTGATTTGGGTAGATTCGCATTCACCGGCTGTGTCGTTTTGACCTCTGGCGTAATCTGTACCATAGCTTTAATAAATCAACTCTTTTCCAAATAAATGACTGTCAGAATCGAGGATTCCCGATGTGAATATCCGACCTTGACTAGTTTTCCCAAACAGTCATTGAGCATGCAATTCCCCAGGTTTTAATGCAAAAAGAGCCGCTAGTATATCGGGTCCAAAGATTTTGATGCATTCCAAAGCATATTCGGTCCTTTATTGTACAATCCTATGATGAGTACGGAACAACGAAAGGAGCTTCCTTATGGCGATCACAATGAATCCTCCGGCTCAGCAAGCCCAAGTACCGATTCCGGTTCCGCCGCGTGTCATTACAACGAAAGATCTGCTCTACTTGAAAGACGCTTTATCTTGGGAGTTAGAGGCATATAAGAAATTTCATTTCTTCGCCCAACAGGCGAAAAGTCCACAAATCAAGCAAGCGCTTGATAAAGCGGGTCAAATGCATCAGCGTCATTACCAAAAACTTCTTACCCATCTGCAAGTGGACAACAATACCGCAATGGCCAGCCTGCCTCGTCCGCAACAGACGCAGCAGGCATCACAGTAAAGGAGATTCAATCGATGCAAACGCAGCAAGCTCAAAGTCATAATCAAATTGCCAATCCGCAGTCCGGACAACTGCCGCAAGTCAAAGGACCGGAGATGAACGACCGTGATTTTCTGAACGACGGTCTCGCTACGTGCAAATACTTAACCGACAGCCTGAATATTGCTGTCCGCGAAGCCAGCCACGAACAGCTTCATGCCGACATGCTCCAAATTTTGACGGAAACGCATCACAGCGCACGCGAGCTGTATAACCTGATGTTTCAAAACGGCTGGTATAAACTTGAGGCCGAGGAGCAACAAAAACTCCAGCAGGCCCATCAGCAATTTAGCGGGTATTCTTCGCAGTTTCCTTATTGAGTTTGCGTTCAAGAGCGTCCTCCTACATCCGCAAGCCCTGCCTCAGGCACATGACTGGGACTCCATAGGTTTCTAGGAGTCCCAGTCTGCTTATCCTTTCTCTACGCCTCCAACGTAATACTCTTTACTAATCTTTGATCGCTCCGGCGGCTATATCCGAGATGAATTGGCGGCTGGCCATCAAAAAGATAACAATCAATGGCAGCGTAGCCATTAAGGTTCCGGCCATGACCATAGCGTAATCGGTATTGTAAATGCCGTTCAGCTGAGAAAGCGTCACCTGCAGCGTATATTTTGCCGGGTCGGTTAAGATTACAAGCGGCCACATATAATCGTTCCACGAGCCGATAAAGCTGAATATGCCCAGAAAAGCGAGCGCGGGTCTCAATATCGGCAGCGCCACGTTCCAGTACAGCCGGAAAAGCCCGCAGCCGTCGATCCGCCCTGCACTGAGCAGTTCGTCGTGCACTGCACCGGTGGCGTACTGTCTCATCCAGAAGATGCCAAAGGCACTGGCCATCCCGGGGACGATCAGCGCTTTGAACGAGCCGACCCAACCGAGCTTTTGCATAATCATAAAGGAGGGAATAAGCGATAGTTGATGCGGGATCATCATGGTAAGCAGCATGAGCGTAAACAATATTTTTTTACCGGGAAATTCAAACTTCGCAAACGCAAAGCCGGCTAAGGAGCAGAAGAAAAGCACTAATAATGTGGAAGTAACGGCTACAAACAAGGTATTGAAGAAGGAACCGAAAAAATCGATATGGCTTATGACATTACGGATATTCTTGATCAGCTCTCCGCCGAATGTGAGTTCAGGGGGAAAGCGATAAATTTCGCTTGTAGTACGGGTAGCCATAACGGTGAGCCAATAGAACGGAAAGATGGACAGCACGACGACTATTAGCAGCGCCAGATGCAGCAAGAGCTTTTTTAAAGGATTTTGACCAACCATGCTTTTTCCTCCCTCCTTATTTTGCACCTGGCTTTTGAACTAAGATGTAATTCAAGTACGAGAATGCAGCAATGATCACAAACAATCCCCAGGCTACGGTGGAAGCGTAACCGAATAAGTATTTGACGAAAGCCAGCTGGTACAAATATAATACGATCGTCATCCCGGCCCCACCCGGCCCCCCGCTGTTACCGGTTAAGACCTGTGATTCCGTAAAGATTTGCATGCCGCCTATAGTGGAAGTGATGACTGTAAATAAAATGATGGGCCGGACAAGAGGAACTGTAATTCTCGTGAAAGTTTGCCACGTATTGGCCCCGTCGATCCGCGCCGCTTCGTATAGTACGGTAGGGATGCTCTGCAGTCCGGCCAAGTAAATAATGGCGTTATATCCCGTCCAACGCCATATCACCATGGAGGCGATGGCCCATTTGATGCCTACAGCCGAATTAAGCCACTGAACAGGTTCCGCTCCCAAGGAGGTCAGGATATAGTTGAGAAAACCGTACTTATTGCCGAACAGCGTTCCGAAAACGATGGCAACCGCAACAATCGACGTTACATTGGGCAGGAAGAAGGCAATCCGGTAAAAGGTACGGAACCGCAGAAAGGAAGCATTCAATAGAAATGCAATGAGCAGGGCTAGAATCAGCATAGGGATTGTGGAATATACCCAAATTTCCAATGTGTTGCGGATGGCCTTCCAAAACTGGGCGTCAGTTAACAGGTATCGAAATTGATTCAAACCGGTAAACTGGATTTTTCCAATGCCGTCCCATTTATTAAAGGCTAGATAAAAGGAAAACAGGATCGGAAACAGTCCGAAAACGGAGAAAAGAATGTAAAACGGTGATATAAACAAGTATAATCCGCGATTTTTCACAATTTCCCGCCAAAGCCCCGTTTTCCCCGCAGGCTTTGCGGTAGAGACGCCCGTCATTAATTCGTTCATTGGAATCCCTCCTTTAGCTATCCTAATCGGCATCAGCCGTTAATAAAGAAGCAGTTCCTTATTTACACGCTTAATGGCATCGTTCCAGGCTTCTTCCAGCGGCTTATTTTGCGTCTCCATATTGGAAACTTCTTCCTTGATAATGCTGTCGGCTATTGAAAATTTTGGACCCGAGTACTGATCTTTCACATGCTTTGCCGATTCAATGAAAATTTCATTGGTTTGCTGGTTCCCAAAAAACTTCTCCGCTTGGGACATTTTCGGATCACCGTAAATGCTCGGCGTAGAAGGAAAAAGGTTCATGGTTCCGAGCGAATTTAACTGATTTTCAGGATTCTCAAGCCATTTTATGACCTCAAACGCTTCCTTCGGATGCTTCGACTGTTTGGTGATCCCGATAAAAGAACCGCCGCTGTTCCCGTCTCCGCCCGGCGCCCGCGCAATTTTCCATTTGCCGGAAGTATCCTTGGCTGCGTCCTGAAGGACCTGTTTCATCCACACGGCTCCCACGAACGAGGCGACAGCTCCGTTGTTCATGGCTGCGTTCCATTCGGGAGTCCACTGATTGATTTTTGCGCTGAGGCCCAGCTGATTCACTTTAGCCGCCGCTTCCCAGGCCTTTCTCATATGGGACTGGTCGCCGATATAATGATCCTGCAGGTCGAAGTAAGCTTTATCGCTTTGGGCCAGCATTTGGGTAAATACCGTGCTAATATTATCAAACATGTACACTTTATTCTGGAACGCCGTTTTCAATTGTTGCCCTGCAGCGATGTAATCGTCCCAGGTTTTCAGCTTCGCGCTGACTTCCTTCGGATCCGTGGGCAGGCCGGCCTGCTGAAACAGATCCGCCCGATAGAATAGTGCTGTCGGTCCGGAGTCCATAGGAAGTGCGATTTGGTAATTGCCGCCCGGCGTAATCGTCTGCTTCCATTTCCAATCCAGGTATGAGGACTCCAGCTCTTTGCTCCCCAGATCATACAAATTGACAAACTGCTCCTTATTGGGAAAGAAATTGGCAATCCATGAGTTCAATCCCACGATATCCGGTGCTCCGGAGCCTGCCGCAAACGCCGACATCAGTTTAGCTTTAAAGTCACCTCCGATTTTCTCGGCCTTCAAATGAATATGGGGAAACTGCTTCTCTACCCGCTTCAACAGCTCATCGTCAATCGATCGATTCCAGTACCAGAGCGTCAAAGTGACCTTCCCGCCGGGATCTGTCTGGCTGTTCTGCCAGGAGCAGCCCGCTGTGGAAAACAGCAGCACACCGATCAAAACGAGAGTCGTAAGCGTTTTCCAAGACATGCATACTCACTCCTTCCGAAATATGATTCACTTTCAAGCATATTAATTATCATATTTTAAAAATCAGATTCTATTCTGGTTGTCCCCCTGAAATAGATACGAAGTAGGAGCTTTAAGAATTTCCATATCCATCCATGCGACAAGAGACCCGCATCCATAGGACGCAGCGTCGGAACCCTTCCCGCCGCTTTCCCGCCATCGTTCACGGCAGGCATAGTAGCAAATATCAATTTGGGATACAAAAAGAATAGGACTCGTGCATTTAAAAGAACCACTACGTCACTTAGAATGGGAATATAAACGCTATTCAATCATAATTTTATACACTGGGAGGATATAACTATGGGAATTCCCATACAGTCGACAAGGCTCACGCCGCTTAGCGAGGAGCAAGTGAGAACGTACCACAAGGACGGCTATCTGATAATCAAAGGCGGCTGTAGCAATGACCTGATCGATGCGTTCAACGCCCACATTCACTCCATACGGTCTGCGGACGTTATAGCGGATTGGGCAAAGCCAAGAAAAGGAAAGGAGCAGGCCAGCGATCAAGACCGTTTCTCCGTTCGCTTGTTCAACCCTCATCTCCACGACGGTTTTTCCTTGCAAATGATGAAGCTTCCCGTCGTTCGCGGCGCACTTGCCCAGGTGTTGGGAAACGAGGCATGCGGCGTTCAGAGCATGTACTTTTATAAAGAACCCGGCTCCCCGGGGCAAGCTGCACATCAGGATTACTATTACATCCGTAATGAGCCTAATACATTAACCGCAGCATGGGTTGCAATGGAATACACCAACGAAGAAAACGGCTGCTTATGGGTCATTCCAGGAACTCATAAGCTTGGTCTGTTGCCCCATGGAGCCGTAAAAAATTTGCAAGAGCACGAAGCCTGGACGGACGAGGTGGAAGGTATCGATCTGACCCGCGAAATACCTGTAGTGCTTAACAAAGGGGACGTGCTCCTATTTGACAGCCTGTTGATTCATTCTTCTACGCGAAACCGCTCCGAGCGGTGGAGACGTTCCTATGTATGCCATTATATTCGTCACGACTCTACCATCGAAAGGGAAGATTTAAAGCGCAAAATATCTCTTGTATAATAGGCTGCAAGACAGTTTATACAAGGGTGGGGTTGGAAATGGAAACAAAGATAAAGGCGGATTATATTCCGCCTCTTGTTACCAGTGCTACTTCAGGGACGGTCGTTTATGGACCGGGCGGAACGTACGGTCCGCGAATACAGCAGGATCTTCAGCTCGTTCTGATGCATACCGGATCGATGCTCGTGAACATCGATGAAGAAAGGCATACCGTCCAAAGCGGCAACGTAGCTCTTCTCAAATCGGGACGCAACGAGCATTTTTTCTTCGATGAAAAGCGGGAAACGTGGCATCGATGGATTGCAGTCGGGGTAGAAACGATGGACTCTGCCTGCCTGAAGCAGCTGGATGAGCTTCCCTTCTCGATCCCGCTTTCGGATAAAATGAACTCGCTTACCGACATCATCTATTCCTTATTGAACAGCGGAGGGTCACCGGATGAAGAAATCATGAAATCGTTGGGGAGATCCGCTATACTGCTGTATATAGCCGAATGCGAGCGTTTGAACGCGAATGAAACCAAGCATCCGGCAGTGTTGCTTGCCAAGGAAATGATACACAAGCAGTTTTCGCAGGATTTGTCCCTGGAGAACATAGCCAGAGCCGTGCAGAAGACTCCCGAACACCTGATAAGATTATTTCGGCGGGATGAAGGAATGTCTCCTATCCAGTACTTGTGGCTGTACAGGGTCAAGCAAGGCTTGGCGCTGATAAGAAGCACCGGCCTCCATATCGGAGAAATCGCCGAACAAGCCGGTTTCAAAACCTCATATCATTTTGCCCGCACCATCAGGCGCCATACCGGAAAAACGCCAAGCGACATACGCAAAGAAAGCTATAACATCGTAATTAAACCGACAGAGGTGAATTAATATGGGAAACGTTCAAACGCTCTACCGTATCAACGACGGGTCGGCCAAGCCGCCTCGGCTGGATATTCAGCAATCATGGTGGGCCATGAACGGCTTGGGAGACGGCGTTCGGGAATGGAGCATGGAGGAGAAATTCGAGAAGATCGCCGAGGCGGGATTTACAGGAATACTTGGCTCGCTCCCTTCGCCCGAGCAAGCGGATCGCTGGCAACGCCTCCTCGAGCAGTATCGGTTTAGCTTCGGCATCCACTCTTTTCCGGCCAGTCGGGAGGACCTGAGCTCGCTTCTCAAACAAGCCAAACCATTCGGCGTTCAGTATGTGAACTCCCAAGTAATGGACTCCTTTACAATCGGCAATGAAGCTGTCTCGCTGTTAAACGATCTGGTTCATGAGGCGGCATTGCAGCGAATGCCTTACTTTGTCGAAACGCACCGGGGCCGAATTACCCAAGATTTGCACCGCACAGTCGATTATGTAAGTGCGATTGCCGGGTTGCGATTAACAATCGATTTTTCCCATTATGTCGTTGCAGGCGAAATGGTTAACGGCTCTGATCAGGCTGAGCCTTTCCTCGATAAGCTGCTCGAGCGAACGTCCGCCTTGCATGCGCGCATCTCTAACGGCGAGCAAATCCAGGTCGATATCGGTAAGGATGCAACCCATCCCATGGTTCATCATTTTATGCGTTGGTGGGAACGTGGAATTCGCTATTGGTTGCGGGATGCCGGGGCAGGCGACGTGCTTCCGTTTGTCTCGGAGCTCGGTCCCCCTTCATATTCCATCACTATGGATAATTACGGTCAAAATGTCAGGGAAATATCGAACCGTTGGGAGCAATCGCTCGTCCTCAAAGAATTGATGGAAGAGGCATGGCGGCGCGCCCTGCTTAATTAAATGCAACGAATCAAGGCCCGGCCTGTTGTTATAAGCAAACCGGGCCTTTTCCGCATTTTTGCAGCGGTCAACCTTTTACCGCTCCGGCCGCCAAGCCGCTGACAAAATATTTTCTGCCCGATAATACTGAGCAATATGAGCACCGGAACCGCCATAAGGAAAGCTCCGGTGATCGGCGTCGCGTAGTCCTCTTTGTAAGGATTATTCATCGTCGATATTCCTACGGAGAGAGTCATTTTATGTTCGGATACCAAAAAAATAAGCGGGCTTAAATAATCGTTCCAGGAATGCATAAACGTGAGCAGCCCTACGATGCCGACGCCGCTCATCGACAGAGGAACGGCGATGCGGAGAAAGGTTCCCCACTCCGAGCTGCCGTCGACCCTTGCGCTCTCGTACAATTCCTTCGGAATCGCGATCATGACTTGCCGAATGAGAAAAATGTTCATGGCCGAAGCCACTGGGGGGAGCTCGGTTATCTCATCCTTGACTTGCCGCCGGGAACGGGCGATGTGCCATGAATTCTACTCCACTCTCTATCGGCGAAGAATGTCGTTCGGATTTTATATTTTCTGAACAGGATTAAAAAGCTACAAGAAAGTTCCCTTTCTTGTAGCTCAAATCTCCTGTTGCGGCGGCCTTGCTTGATGAGACTATGACGGAAGCTTACCCATTCATGCCTTGCTTTACCCAAGAGGCAACGGTAACGACGCGTCTCGCCTGGACTTTGGCGGCTTCGAGTACAATCGGGTCGAAATTGCCCTGCTGGTCCACAGTAGCGCTAACGCCGTATGGATTGCCGCCGGCTTGGAACTGGATCGGATCGGTATAGCCAGGAGTTGCTACGATGGCACCCCAATGATATAGGGTCGTATACAACGACAAAATTGACGCTTCTTGGCCGCCGTGCATGTTTTGGGCGCTACTCATAGCCGAAACGACTTTGTTGACCAGCTTACCCTGAAACCAGAGGCCGCCTGTCGTATCGAGAAACTGCTTCAACTGGGCGGGAATGGCGCCGAAACGAGTCGCGAAACTGAAGATGATCGCGTCCGCCCAAACCAGATCGTCCAGCGTAGCGACCGGGACGACGCCATGAGTTTCGTCGGCGTGAGCTTTCCACGCGGGATTGGAGGCGATGGCTGCTTCCGGAGCAAGCTCCTGCACCCGCACGACGCGAACCTCGGCCCCTGCCGCAACGGCTCCTTCTTCAGCGGCTTTGGCCAGCTTGTAGTTCGTTCCTGTTGCGCTGTAGTACACAACGGCTAATTTAACTTGACTCACGATCGTTCCTCCTAAATTTTTAATATATTTTGTAAGTATATTATTTATGATAATATACTTACTTTTTATTCATAACTAATGATACATGAACATGTTTACCTTTGTCAAGCCGATTTGTATCGGAGCAAAAAAAATTGCGGCTGGCAAAAGCGACTGAAGTGAGCATAACAGGTTTCCGCGACCATACCGTTAGGAGAAAGAAATCAGCCATTTCGTTCGGAACAATGGCTATTTCCGCGTGCTTAAACGATTATCCGTCCGTATTTCGTCGACATCTAAACTCGCTTGAGAAAGACGGGTTAATAGAATGCGACAGGATCGTTCATCAAGCTATGGGACGACCGACAGCCGTTTATCGTCTGACGGATGCAGCGGAGGATTTATTCCCCAAAAAATATCACTTGCTCGCGCTAGACTTGCTTCATGAGCTCATTCAAGAAACAGGTCCCGACATGGTGGATGTACTTTTCAAGAGACGTAAAGGAACACTTCAGCAGAAATATGCAGAACAAATTAAGGGTAAAAAGCTGGAAGACAGAGTCGCCGTACTGGCCGATATCCAAAATGAAAGCGGCTATATGGCAAAATGGGAAAAGCTCGAGTCATCAAACGATGAAGAAGAATTTATCATCACGGAACATAACTGCCCTATTTCGCATATCGCAAACCAATACGAACATGCCTGCAATTGCGAGCTTGATTTATTTGAATCCCTGCTTGACGCAGATGTCAAGAGAAGCACTTGTTTGGCTAAAGGCGACCACAATTGCACATATAAAATTAAACCGCGTTTGAAAGATCGCTCCACAACCTAATATGTAGAGCGATCTTTTTTTATATGCCGTAAAACTCTTTAATTTCTTCTTTAACCACCTCTTCGATCTCCCGGATACATTCCTCCGCTGTTTTCGCAAACACTCTCTTCCCATTCACAAGTGCGTACGGTCTTGCCCGGCACAAATTACACTTGTTCAGACAATTCGTTCGTATGACCGCAACCTCCGGATACTTCGTTTCGAAATCCTCTAATGGTTTCAATGAGATCTCATTTCGGTCGCAAACTTCAACAACCACGATCCCCATGCTCATAATATCAATTCCTTTCTATAATCCCTCGAAAACTTGGGGCCCTTCAATGTTATTTAAGCCTTCTTGTTTAGCGATACTTCCGTCTCTCGCTTTTATTTTTTCACCGGATGTCTCGGAAAGAGTAGCTCCACTTTGGTTCCCTTATTAAGTTTGGATTCGATACGGATCGTACCTCCGTGTGCGGTCACAATCCACTCGGCAATCGATAACCCGAGACCCGTTCCGCCTTCGGCACGGGATCTCACTTTGTCGCCGCGGTAAAATCGTTCAAAGACATGAGGCAAATCCGATTCATCTATACCGCAGCCATTGTCTGATACGCCGATATATACCGCGTTCGGCTGATACCACCCGGAAATCTCGATTCGTCCCGATGACGCTGTGTACTTCAAAGCATTGTCCAAAAGGATGATGAGAAGCTGGCGTATCCTGCCTTCATCCGCCCATAACGACAACGACTCCTGAATATTCGTTTGGATTTCGATTTCTTTTGTGTTCGCTAGCAGCCGGAATTGCTCCGCCAATTCCCGCAATAAGGAATCCAATGCAAATCTGGACGATTGAATCTGCAGCTGGTTGGAATCGGACCTGGCGAGTGTGAGCAGATCATCCAGCAGCTTGCTCATATGTTTGCTTTCTTTTAGAATAACGGCAATATTGGGGCTCTCTTGTTCGATGGTACTCACAGGATGCCGGAGAAGAAGCTCCGTTTTCCCGCGGATGATTGCCATTGGGGTACGCAGTTCGTGAGAGGCGTCGGCCACAAAGCGCTGCTGCTTGTCCCAAGCGTTTCGAATAGGGATAAGCGCGCGCCCGGCCAGAAATAGTCCAGCCATAATGGAAATAACAGCGCTAGCAATGATTCCTGCAGCAATGTCCCACAGTAAGGAACGAAGCGTACTGTCCACATCCTTTAAGTTTCGAACGATCCCGATCGATGCAATCCCGTTAGAACTGCTTTGCTGAACCTGAATTTGCATGACCCGGTAGCTAATCTGCTGGATGATTACCGTATGAGGCGGCGACTGCTCCAGGGCTGTTCTGAATTGATTCGCCGCTTCTTCAGAGAAGGATTGTTGGGGTGATTGGCCAAGAAGCTTTCCTTCCGAATCCCAAAACAAGTAGGTCGTTCTTTCTTCCTGCTGGAGATTCGGATGATCTGATCGAAACATCTCGGTCAGGTTGCGGAACGATTGAATACGTTTTTGGGACTGTATCAAAATTTCGTCGGTGTCATGAAACAATCGGTAACGCATATGGGCGTACAGCAAGCAGCTTATTAAGATAAAAACAAGCAGAAGGACCGCGGCGTTAATGATGACAAGCTTTCTTCGAATGATATTAAACATCAGACTCTCCCTTTAACATATAACCGATTCCCCGCACCGTCCGCAAATGCGCGCCGGCCCCGCAGGCCGCAAGCTTTTTGCGCAAATGATGTACGTATACATCTACAGCGGAGGTAGCGGAGCCCGAATCAAAGCCCCAGACCCGGTCAAATATTTGCTCGCGGGTTAATATTCGATCTTTATTGCATAAGAAAAATTCCAGCAAGTCATACTCTGTCGTCGTCAAATTCAATTCATTTTCTCCAATAAGTGCTTCTCTTGATCCGGGTATCAGCCGGATGGACCCGCAGAACATATCGCCTTCGTTGCCAATAGTCCCTTTTCTCCTCAAGACGGCTCTTACCCTTGCGAGTAATTCGGAGACGGCGAACGGCTTCGTTATATAATCGTCAGCTCCTGCATCCAATCCGGCTACCCTGTCCTCCACCGCGTCTTTGGCCGTCAGAAGAATGATGGGCACCAATACGGAGTCCTCCCTTAATTTTTTGACGATATCAATCCCGCTCGTCCCCGGAAGCATCACATCAAGGACAATCAAATCATGGATCACCTGCTCGGCCAAATAATAACCTTCGTCACCTGTCTCGGCGGTATCCGTCACAAAAGACTCGCCTTCGAAAATATCTCTGATGATCTTAAGCAAAGAAGTATCATCCTCTATGACCAGAACACGCATGCCGTTTCCCGCCTTTGCCTGGAATTTATGAACTTTATTTTATCAGAAAATCCGGCTTTTATGAAAAATCTGCTTTTAAGAAAATTTAAATAATACTCCTATATACTGAGGTTGCCTTGTCAAGGTAAAGAAATTGACGAACGAGGAGAAGACAACATGGCAAAAATGAACCGAAAATGGGTTGCCCTATGCTCTGCGGCCCTAGCTGCGGTTTATGCCGCCGGATATGTTACGACCGAAACGGAAGACGCTATGCAGCAGCCTCAGCATGTCCAGGCAAACGTTCAACCGAGCAGCAGCCCCAGCGCGACTGACTCCGCCAATAAGAGCGTCAAAGGCAAAAAGTATAAAGACGGAACCTTTACCGGTACTGGAAGAAATCGTCGCGGTTCGATACAAGTGGCTGTATCGGTTAAGAACGATAAAATAACCGATGTGGAGATCAGCGATTTCGCAATGCATTACTCCGAAAGCGATGTCGTTGGGCTGCCGAACGAAGTCATCCAAATACAAAGCGCGAAGGTCAAAAATGTGTCGGGCGCGACGTACAGCACCCAAGCCTTCGAGGACGCCGTGCAAAATGCGCTGTCCCAGGCGCAAATCGGATGAGGGGCATGATGAGAAAAAGCAAATTGTATATGGATACGGTAGTTGATATACAGGTTGCCGGCACAACACGAAGAACCGACAGAGAGAAGGAAACGGCCATAAACCGGGCATTCGAGGCGTTTCGTCAGGTGGAGCAGGCCTGCAGCCGTTTTAGCCCTGACAGTGAATTAATGCAGGTGTGCGCGCGGGTCGGGACCCCGGTTTCGGTAAGTCCGCTTCTGTTCGAGCCGCTTAAACTGGCGTTGGAGATGGCCAAGTTGACGAAAGGCGCGTTTGACCCCGCCATTGGGAAGAGGATGGAGGATTATGGCTTCAACCGCCATTATTTAACGGGGCAAAGAATCGAAAGTTTTGAAATCGAAAGTTTTATGGCTGATTCGCCGACTTACCGGGATATCGTTTTAAATGAACGGGATCGTACCGTACTTTTACGTAAACCGCTTATCATCGATTTGGGAGCGGTGGCCAAAGGCTTCGCCATCGACTTGGCGGCGAGAGAATTGAAGCCGTTTTATGGATTTCTGGTCAATGCCGGCGGTGATCTGTTTGCGAGCGGGCTTGATGAAAGCGGAAAACGGTGGGAAATCGGTATTCAGCACCCGGAGCGAAAAGATGAAATGATCTGCTCGGTGAGCATTTCCAACGAGGCGGTCTGCACCTCGGGAGGATATGAACGCAAGAGCGAAAAAGTGCCCGGCGTTCACCATATCATTGATCCCAAAACCGGTTTGTCGCCCATTGAGTGGGTCAGCTGCAGTGTGATAGCCCCTTTTGCGATGATGGCGGACGCATTTTCGACCTCTTCTATCCTAATGGGCAAGAAAAAAGGAAGGATGCTGATCGAACAAGCTGGCTTAAAAGCAATTTGGATCGCATCCGATCTACAGATCGTCACAGTCGGAGGGATATAGATGAAAATCAGCCAATGGATCAAAACACCAAAGGGATATGTCGCCATCGCCATGGCTGCTTATGCTGTTATCGCTTCTATAGGGCTGCAAAACGGCACGGGAGTCGTCAAGGCAGTTTTGGCCGTCGGGGTTTGCGTGGCGGTCGACATTATTTGCTCGCGGATCGTCAAAAAAAAGCTGGTTATACCAGACAGTGCGTTCATTACAGGGCTAATCATTTCCATGATCTTAAGCACGACTACGTCTTGGCTCGTCGTTTCGGCCACAGCAGCCATATCTATTTTGTCCAAGTATTTCTTTGTTTATAGGAAAAAGCCGATTTTTAATCCGGCGGTCATGGGACTGCTTGCATCCGTTTTAATTTTTGGAGCGGGACAAAGCTGGTGGGGGGCATTCTCGGATCTGCCTGCATGGTCTGTGTTGGTATTGATCGGCGGATATGCCATCACGAACCGGATCCATAAATATCCTCAAGTGTTTTCGTTTTTTGGAACTCTTTTTATGCTGTTACTCCTTCTCGGGTTGTTTCATAAGGGGGATGTGTTTGATGCGCTTCGACCGCCTTTTATTAACGCGGCTCTTTACTTTGGTTTTTTTATGCTCACCGATCCGCCTACGTCTCCGGCCAAAGTGAACGATCAAATTATTTTCGGTATAATTGTTGCAGCCGCGGGCACTGTAATTTATGTTTGTTTCGGCGGACTGATGTATCTGTTTATAGGTCTGATGCTTGGAAATGCATATCATTGGTTAAAAATGCGCTCAACCGTACGCATGGCCCAAGCAGGCTGACGGTACCTTCGACAATCACAAGTTTAGGTAACGCTCAACCGATGGTTGAGCGTGCCAATCTCATTATTTTGAATTCCTCTGTCATTTAAATACTACCATACAAAAATATCGTCGTCATAAAAATCAAAACGATAACAGATAGGACTAACGTCTTTTGTTTAAAAAACGGTATACTGATTGGGGTTTGTGGATCGATTAATTGTTGTAGCCTATAATTAACAGATTCATTAATGAAGTGAACTCCACAAGAATTACTTATAAAAATGGGTGTAAATGTTATACATCAAAACAGCCGCCTGTGCCCTATTCGTAGTTTCCTTAGGATGGAGAGCATTATCATAACCATGAACCAGCCCCATCTCGACTAGTGCAGCCACGCTTTGAGCAGCATAAGCGGATACCGCTGTATAATCGTTAAATTGCCTTAGTTGCTCTTCTTTAGCTTTGCTTGTCATTTGTTTTGCCACTCTCAACGCACGCACTGTCAATACAATCATATCTTCTCTTGTGATAGGTTCATGCGGCTTAAATAAATTATCGCCGACGCCTTCCGTAATGCCCATTCCTCTAGCGATTCTCAAAGCTTCGTCGTAGTAATCACCTTCACGGACATCTGCAAATTTGCCGCCCATTCCCTTACTACGGTCCAGCTCTAAAGTGCGTGCTAACAAGACTAAAAAATCTGCGCGAGTGACAGGCTGAGCAGGGTCAAATATATTGTCCGAGACCCCGCTCACGATCCCTTTGAATGCCAGTACTTCAATCTGACTTTTCGCCCAATCCAAGGAAGCGATATCATCGAACGTTTTTTGAACGAAGGCTACCGCATATTTACTGAAGTGTGTGGTCGTAAAGAGGACTGTCCCGGTTTTGGCGTCATACCGGCCGTTAGGTACGGAGACGACTTGTCCATCACCGGCTACATACCATACGACGATATGCTCTGGGTTCTGCTTTTCCACAGCATTCGGCGAATATGGTATGCGTACTGCCGCTGGAGCCTCCGGATTATTCCATAAAATCGTTTTACCTTCGGATTGCATGCTTAAATCTATTACGGGACGGTCACCTATTTGGTTTAATACACTCTTATCTAGTTTACTCACATCGGCTTTTCCAATTCTCAGCCCCACAGCTTCGCTGGTGAATTCACCGGCATGAAGCATATTATTCGGGATAACGACCGCAGCAAATGGCGAAACGATTTCAATTTGAATCGATACTCTATTATTTGAAAGAACCGTTGTCGGGAATTGCTGGACATAAGCTATCGCACCCGGTACTTCCTTGATTTGAATTTGGATTTTCTTGATCCCATTCTCATTGGAAGCTGATAGTTGAACGGCCTTCTCCCAGGCGCTTTTGTTTATGATTGAAGTTGCTGTTTTTGTTGCCGTATCCATCTTCACATCCGGAGTTATTACAACTACTGTCCCCTGCTCTAATTGAACATTCTGTCCGTCTTTATTATCTATTTTACCGCTCCCACTACCTGCATGATTTGAACTCCCGCTGCCATTGCCTCCCGAATTTCCGCTTCCCCCTGAACTCCCTCCATTAGCAACAATCAGTGCCGTTGCCTTTGCGGCTGTATTAATTACTTGAGAGGTCAATTGGCTATCGACGAGGTGTACATTTTTCAACTGAAGCGCAGCACTCCCTTGTCCGATCGCGTTGAACGTAATGGTGCTCAGATTAAGAGTTCCATTCTCACCGGCTACTTTACTTATCTTCGTGCTTGCGAATTTCAGATGATCGCCATCTACCTGTGGATCGATTGAAAATCCTGAAATGCCGCTTTGAATTCCCTTAAACTGCAGCAATGTATGATCAAAATCAAGATTCATTTCGTAGGCGTACACATCCGCTAAATTATTTCCAATAACGGTAACCTGAATCTCCTTTCCTGGCGTCACCTGGTTGTTATCCAGTGTTAAAGAAAACGAAGGAATCCCCTCTGCTAATGTACCCTGCGGAAGCAAATACACAAAACTCATTAGTAATGATAAGCTGAGCGAAAGCAATTTTCGATTCAAAATATAGGCCCTCCTTTAATAAAGGCAGTGGGGAAAGGTTTCGCTCTCCCCCTGCTTAACATTTAATTGATGAATTGTGCTACATATGCAAGGTCGACAATGTCAACCTCCCCATCATTGTTCACATCCGCTAACTTAAATTGAGCCCAGTCCGGACTGCTTGATGTTTTTCCGTATGCCGCTGCAACGATGGCAAGGTCACCTATGGTCACTTTTCCGTCACCATTTAGATCGCCTATAATGTAATTCATTTTTATACTTTGCGAGACGTTGGCCAACCTTGTTTCAACACCAGTTCCATCAGATAAAATGATGTTAGTTAACGAAACGACTGCAAAATCCGACTGCACATTTGACTTAGCTTTAAATTGAAGGCTTAGGAGGTCGCCATCCGTTTTTACCGCATTGCTTGCTCCTAAGCTTGCGAGCAGTAGTCGGACTTTACCTGGAGCGGTAACATTTTGGCTTATAACGGATAACCCGGTTTTCAAAGACTGTGCATTGACAAATTCCACCTGCGTTGGATCATAATTAAGGGTCAAATCCTGTGCATATACTCCTTGACTAACACTTTCGCTTATTTTATTCAGGCCATAATTCAAGTTAAAGGGTTTTCCTCCCGAAACGGAATTATTACCGGTCAGAGTAGCATTTGCTACGTTATAAGTTAAACCAAAGCCAAACCCGTATGCGTTGTTATTTTTGTCGCGATAGACGTAGCTTGCATCTTCATCGTAGCCCGGCACATCGCTCTTGTTATTGTCAACCGCTGCTTGATTAGCAGGAATCGTAAAGGGAAGCTTGCCGCTTGGATTGAAGCGACCGCGAAGCACATCTAAGAGCGGCTCTGCTTTAATCCCGAACACGCTCACGACGGCAGCAGCCTTCTCTGCTATGTCCCCGATCAGCCAAGGGTTAGTCATATTAATAGTCAGGATAGTAGGAACCTTGTCTTCAATCGCTTGTATCCTCGCAACATCGATACCGGTATCGGCGTCCAGCGCTATTTTTAATGGCTTGTCCGGAGTATCCCCTACACCACTAGGAATAGCATACACTAAAGCTTTCGTTGCTTCGTCGAGATTATCCGTAAGAACGATGGCAGGATCATATTTCTTGATGGCAGCTTTCAAATTATCCGTTTGAGTCGCTGCACCTGATTTGGTTACGACTTCCACATAAAGCTTCTGATTGGCGAGCTTAATGTCAGTCAATGGAAGCATATTATTGTCGTTACGAAGGAGCACGACCGACTTGCGATGCGCTTCATCCGCGATTTGCTGCGAAACCGGGTCAGTCGCAATTCTTTGAGCGGCATCGGGATCTCTATAAGGGTTTTCAAACAGTCCTAATGTAAATGTTTCCGTCAATAGCCGTTTTACGGACTGGTTAATTCTTTCCTCGGTAATCAAACCGTCCGCAACGGCTTGGTAAAGGTCGGCAGGATTGTGATCTCCAGCAATAATATCCACACCTGCATTCACTGCCTTGGCATATCGCTGCACCCTAGTCAAGTTCTCCACGCCCCAAGGCATAGCAGTAATAATTCCGGTGTCGCTGTTCACATACCCCTTGAATCCGAGCTGATTCCTCAGAATGTCTGTAATGAGGTATTTGTTGTAAGCAAAACCTACTTCTTCAAACGACTGTCCGTTTGGAAGTTGAGGCGCATTCAATGAATTATCGAATTTAGCGTAATACGGCATAATAGCCGAGGTACCCGCAGCGATAGCTGCTTGGAAGGAGGGAACGTGATACTTCATTAAGCTGCCCTCCGTCGGATAGGGATTGGGTTTGCCCCAAGAATAATGAGGATCATGGCCGTTCAGACGCGTACCGCCGCCAGGGAAATGCTTGGTGGTCAGGGCGACACTATGCGGACCGAGCTGCTCGCCTTGAAAACCCTTAATAACCGCATAAATCATTTTCGAGGATAGATCAGGCGATTCGCCGAATGTTCCATTGTACCGCATCCAAAGAGGATCTGTAGCCACATCCGCCATATATTGATATCCTTTGCGAATACCCGTCGCTTCCCATTCCTTCGCAGCGATTTGCCCGAATTGCTTCATCAGGTCCGCGTCATTCGTTGCAGCCATACCCAATTCGCCCGGCCATAAAGAAAACTTGCCTGATGCCTCACTAAACCCGAAAGCCAAATTTCCCGCATGGTTACGAGGATTCGAGATCATGGTGGCTGGGATACCTAACCTTGTACCCTCCGCTACCTCCTGGATTTTATTAGTCCATATCGTTAAATCTTTTGCACTTGGATTGTCGCGAATGATAAAATAGCGCAAGTTACGTTCCGTAATACCTTTTGTAGCAGCAGAGGCGGAGAGAACAGGTGGATCAAGATTATACATCTCGCTTCCTGGAACAGCAAAGTTGTTAATGGTTTGCCACTGGTCATTCTCACACAGGATGCCATTGGGAGTGCCGCCGGCAGCTGGCGCCGGACAAGATTTGCTATTCCCCATATAGTGCGACATGGAAAGCATCAACCCGGTTTTTTCCGGAAGCGTCATCTTGGAGACAAGATCGTTTACCCGGCTGTCAACGGGGAGTCTCCAATCTTCATAAGGATCCAGTATGCCATTCCCATTTAAATCTTTGAAGTTCAAACCATCAATGGTTAGAATATTCTTGACATGATGGGAGATTTCGGGCTGAGCTATACCGGCTGCCGCACTGACATAAGATCCTGCAACAAGCGGAGAATACAGCAACGATAAGACAAGCGATGATAGCATAAGTATTTTAGAATGTTTAGGTAATAATACCATATTTTATTCCTCCTGCTTTTTAATAAAACGCTTTCATTTTACTCTTAAATAGCTGCATTATTTAAGGCGGACTACTCATCATATTCACCCCCTTACATAATTCTCCATAATCGATTGGGACCTAAACTCTTTTGGCGACATCCCTGTGTTTTTTTTAAACCAAACGCTAAAATACTGAGGATTACTAAATCCGACCCGTTCTGCTACCTCATAGGTTTTCCGATTACTATTCCGCAGGAGTTCCATGGCTTCATTCATTCGAATGCTTTGCAAATAATCACTAAAGTTAATGTTCATCTCTTTCTTGAAAATGATGCTTAAATAAGTTGGACTTATATGCACCGTTTTAGCAACATTTTGTAACGATAAATTTTCATTATGGAAATAAGCTTTCATATAAACAACAGCTTGATTAATAATACGCTTCGTCTGAGAATCACTTTTACTTTGAACTAATGTGATAAAAGTAGTGATCAAATCTGCAATAAATAGGAATATATGATGAACCGTTTGAAACTGTTGAATCTTGTGAAATGCTAAGTCGAGGTTTTCATCTCCCTTGGTGTAAATCTCCATTTCTTTGTAAAGGAGAAGTGTAATTTCCATGGATATCCGTTGGACTCCAAGTAATGATATATTTTTTGTTTCCAAAATCGACCGCTCGATGTCATATAAATTCGATAACGCTTTATCGAGGAATCCTAATTTAACGTTCAAAATACATTCATTTTTGAGGTTAAGTATATCCATACTTCCAGATGGTTCATTGTGCTCAAACCTTCTTATGACTCGATTAGTGCCCATGATATGTCTGAATTCTAATGCTGCTTGTGCATCCTTGTACGAATGAGAGATACCTTCATAGGTTCGGTAAACATCCCCAATTGCGGCGGTGATTGTTGTCTTTAAACAGTTTTCGATATTCCTTCGAATACTTTCAGCTAAAACAAACCATTTCTCTTTTGCTTGTTCTTCGTTTTCATTGATAAAACAGATCAGCACAACCTCATCTTCCACCGAATCAAATAATATCCCTTGCCCTTTCGAACCTAATGTTTCCTCTGCAACATTCAACACACAATATTTGAGCATTTCTTTCCCAAAACGGTTTTGGTAATCTGGATAGGAGTAATCGTCGGCCTTTAGCACGATGGTTGCGTAACTCGTGTCCGGCAGAGCAAGTTCCAAAAGCTCAGCCCCGGATCGTATCTCAACTTCTGATAACTTTCCCTTAATCAACTTTTCTAAAAACTTTTGTCGTAATATCGGCAAAGCTTCTGTCACTTTTTGACTCATTCTATATTCGTAGGATAGCTCATTCATTGCTGAGGTGGCAGCTTTCAGGATGGTTTCGTTATCAAAAGGTTTAAGCAAGTATTCGAATACCTTTAGCTTTAAAGCTTGCTTTGCAAATTCAAAGTCATCATAACTTGTCAGCATAATGATCTTAGTCTGAGGATACTCTTTTTTTACTATCTCTGTGAGTTCAAGACCATTCATAAATGGCATGCGTATATCGGTTATAATTAAGTGAGGCTGAAGCGTTCTAATTAATTCAAGCCCCGCCTTTCCATTGTCGGACGAACCTACCAGGTCAAAGCCATGTTCGTTCCATGGAATCAATTTCATTAAACCTTTACGTATGATACAGTCATCATCAATAATGATAACTTTGTACATAATCTCCTCCTTACTGTATCCTCTTTATTTTCACGGTTACGACAGTTCCTAGTCCTTCTTCACTTTCGTAAAAAAGACCATAATTGTTCCCGAAATGTAACTGAAGCCGCTTATGAACATTACCGACTCCAAAGCCGACAGGATTCTCTATAACGTTGTCCTCATGAATACTACTGTTTAATTCCATTAGCTTTTCGGGTGACATTCCTGCCCCGTTATCCTCAACCCATATATAGCAATCATCTTCCATTTCAATCCCTCTAACATATATCGTGCCTTTTTCATTTTTTTGCTTAATCCCATGATAAAGTGAGTTTTCTATTAACGGTTGTAGGGTCAGTTTTAAGATTTTATAATTTAACATCTCCTCCGGTATATCAATTCTGTAATTAAATTTATCTCCATACCTGCTTTCTTGAATCTGCAAGTAATTTTCTATGTGTTTTATTTCCTGAGAAATGGGGATGATCTCACTGCCTTTACTAATGCTGATTCGAAAAAAATTAGATAAAGCCAGCACCATGCTCCCTGCTTTTTTGGTCTCCCCCATCTCACATAATTGTTTGATTGAAAATAACGTATTATATAAAAAATGAGGCTGGATTTGGTACTGAAGCGCTGTTAGTTCAGCCAAACGTTTTTTTTCCTGTTCTGTTTCTAATTTAACTATTAAATCGCTAATCCTATGTATCATGTCTCGTATGCCCCGATTCAAGACATCAATCTCTTTAATATTTTGCTTATCCGAGAAGGTAATCTCAAAATTACCTTGTTCAATATTGTTTATTTTGCGGGTAAGATGAATAATGGGTTTCGTAATCACATTAGCCAATAGGTTGGCCAAAAAAATGGCGATAATAATCAAAATGAACATCATGGCCAAATTAATATACTTCATATAGTCTACTTTATGATAAAGTTCGTTTTCAGGAACGACTGCAGCTATTATCCACTTATTGATGCTCAGTGTGTCATAAATAACTAGCATTTGATTTCCACTGCTGTTCATAATGCTGGTTTTACCCTGCGTCTGATGACCATCTAGAATAGTATTTTTTAGTTCATTGTCGATTAGTTCATATTTGGGATCAATATCTTTAAATCTCATCACCCCGTCTTTGCTGATAAGACACAAATACCCATTTTGACTGATAGTCGGATTACCTAAAATGGTTTTGAAATAGGATGGCCTGATTTGAAATAACAGGACTCCCTTAATGAAGTCACGTTTTTTGCCCAGCAATTTAAATGCGCTTACATAACCCTGATGTCCATTGTCTTGGTTATAATCTGTTTGCATTAACCAATGATTAGATGACAGATTCTTATCTTCATCGATTCTGGAAATGTAATATTCTAACGGTAAAGTTGTATTATTTATGACTTCCTCGTTTTTTTGAAATGCAATTTTTCCATTGTTATAAAATACTAGAATGGAGTCCATTACTCCGTTGCGATGGATAAAAACTTTCTCCAAGCTTTTATTTAAACTGACATAATCCAGTGGTTCTAACTCAAACGCAGAATCGTCTGAGCGATTCAGCAGACTGTTTAAGTCGGAATCATTATCTAAAATCGTTATATTAGTCGCAATTTCGGAGAGCTTTTCGTTCATAAACTGCTTGGTTTGAGAAACGGTGTCGTAGATGCTTGTATACGCATTTTGTTTTAATTGTTGTAATGCCATTTGGGAGGATAGCAGGCCCGAAATCAACAGAAATAAAATAATTATGGGAATGAACAGCCATAGAATGATCGATTTTAGTGAACGGATTCGTATGAACGGCACAGTATCCACCTCAAATGCTTCAATTAAAATGGCTCTTCATCCAGGATATGAGAATTTGGATTACAAATCGAGGAAAGTACATGTTCCTCGATTTGTTCCAATCCCGTTACTTTTTCATACTTTTATCATAATCCGCTTTAGCTTTTTCTATGGCACTTGCCCAACTACTTAGGAAATTTTCAGGTGTCATCGTTCCAGCCAGCACTTTTTGGAAATTGGGTTCGAGTAGTTGTTTAACTATATTGCTGTAATCAGGAAGATTCAGGGGCACATCCAGCACAACGGTATCTTTATCTGCAAGTACTTGAGCTCCCTCTTGAATATGCTGGACTTTTTTCACATAATCGCTTTGAAGCGAATCCGAGTTTGTTGGCATTTGACCGATTTTTTCATTCCAATAAGTTTGGCTTTCGTTTGACAATAAGAAGGATAACAACTGCCATGCTTCATCCGGGTGCTTCGAATTTTTGAAGATGCCATATCCATTGGCCGTAGGAGAAATAACACGTTTGCCATTATCAGACTTCGGCAAAATCGTTGCAGCGAACTTTCCTTCTCCTATAGCTTGCAGATGGTTATTATAAGAACCAAAGTTATGTTGAATGATTGCAGCTGTCCCGGCATCGAATGTGCCTACCATTTCTTTATAAGCGTTAGTAATATCACTTGTCGGAGTAAAGTTTTTATAGAGAGAGGCGTATCTTTTCAAAAATTCGATGTTTTTCGGATCATTTACAGTGGATTTACCATTAGAATCGAAATAATTACCGATCCCAGAGTAAGCATACATCGCCGTTGTCAATTGATTAATACTTCCATCACCGCCACGAATACTATACCCGTAGCGATTTTTAGAGGTGTCTTTAAGTTTTTCTACATCTGAAAAAAATGCATTCCATGTGGTCGGTGGATTTAAACCGGCCTCTTTTATCCAGTCCGTACGATACCAAAATACATCCATATACATCGTTGTAGGAATTTGGTATAACTTTTTGTCCGGAGCTAAGGATTTGTTATAGTCGATTAACTTCTTGTCTATCTTATTCTTTTCATTCCATTTATCGAGATAAGAATCTAAAGGTATCAGCGCGCCTTTTGCTGCAAAATCAGAAATCCATACGGCATTGACTCCCCCGATATCCGGAGTTTCATTGGACGATATCGCTACATCATACTTTTGTTTATTCGATGCATTGGGTATACCCACATATTCAACAGTGATGTTAGGATTTTTTTCTTGAAAACGATTAATTAATTCTTTTAAATAAGGAGTCCGGTCGGGACCTGCATTTTCATCCCAGAACGTCAGCTTCACATTTTCTTTTGACTTAACTTGGACATTGTTGTCACTTTTCGAGGAGGATTCTGGTTTATTGCCTCCATCACCGCAGGCGGATAATAATATGGAGCAGCTAAACAGAGTAAATGCTATCATCGTCACAGACTTGTTATTCATGTTTATACATCCTCTCATTTTTAATATTCTAATCCCTTGCAGGAAGAACTAGCGCAAATTCCATCAGCCTTTTACTGCCCCAGCCCCCATACCTTGTACGAGGTACTTCTGTACATAGGCAAACAGCAAGACTGCCGGCAATAAAGAGATTAGGCTTCCCGCTGCTAACGCTCCATAGTGAATATCAAATTCGCCCTGCATATAACGTAAGCCAACCGGTAATGTGAAGTAAGCAGGTTTACTTATGAACATGAGGGCAAACAAAAATTCATTCCATGCATTAATAAAAGCAAAAACCGTCGTAGCTACGATCCCCGGTAATAGTATAGGGAAAATGACTAAAAATACCGCTTTTAAACGACTACACCCATCCACCATTGCAGCTTCTTCCAGCTCTACTGGTATATTTGCAATAAAACCACTCATCAGAATAGAATTAAACGGCAATTGGAATGTGCTGTAAGTAATCACAAGAGCAAATAAACTGCTCGTTAAACCTAAAGATTTGAAGATCATAAACAAAGGAATTAACAACATGGCACCCGGTACAAACTGAGTACACAGAAGCGTAATCATAAACGCGCCTTTTCCTCTAAACTTATATCGACTGAGCGCGTAACCAACAAGTACAGAAGAAATAAGTACTATGAATATAGTCATACCTGAAACAAATACACTATTTTTGAAAAAGACTCTGAATCCGACATTCTCCCATGCGATGATAAAGTTTTCAAAGGTAAGCGACTTAGGCCAATAACGAATGGGAATTTCAGTCACATCTGATTCTTGTTTTAAAGCAGTGACTATAGTCCAGTACAAGGGAAAGATGGTAAACAACATCGTTACGAATAGCGGAAGATACAAAGTGTACGTTCTATCCAGCCTTTTCAGCACTGCTTATGCCTCCTTGCCAAAGCCGCTAATTTTCAAGTAAGATAGAGCAAAAATTAACAAAACGAGAAACCCGATTACCGTTAAAGCTGAGCCATAACCAAAATTTTGAGCAATGATCGCTTGATTGGCGACATACATAGTTAACGTTGTCGTTTTATTCGCCGGACCGCCGCCTGTCATGGTAAAAATCATATCAACATTGTTGAACTCCCATACGGATCGGAGAAGAGTTGACAATATGATTTGGTTCTTTAAGTAAGGGAGTGTGACATGTCTGAACGATTTCCACCTTCCTGCTCCGTCCACTGTAGCCGCCTCGTACAGATCCTTAGGGATTGTCTGCAAGGCTGCCAACATCGTAATAGTAAAAAAAGGAATCCCTCTCCAAAGCTCAGTAACCACTACGGACGAGAATACGGTTTCCATACTCGCCACCCAAGCGACTTTTTGATGAATAATTCCAGTCTTTAGCAGCAAATCATTAATTAGACCTATATGTTCGTTAAATAAGAGGGACCACATCGTTGAAGTAATAACTCCGGATACAGCCCAGGGCAGGATCGCAATCGCTCGAAATAAACCGCGAAACCGGAAAGTTTGATTAAGCAGCAACGCTATAAGTAGACCAAAAATAAGTTGAAGAATCACCTCAATGCTCACCCATTTTAAGGAAACCAACATACTAGAGTAAAATAACTCATCACTCCTAAATATGGAGGAGAAATTATCCAAACCGACAAAATGGTTATAATAGGGCTTGGCAGGATTATACTCTTGAAGACTGTAATAAAATACGTTTGCCATCGGATAAAACAAGAAACCAATAATCAGTACTAGCGCCGGAGAGATCAATATATAGGGCATCCAATTCACATTTGGCAGGATATTTCCAGCCTTTCCGGCACCTCCTATAGAAGGCTGAACATTTCTAAGATGTTTAAAACTCATTTCTTTCTCCTCTCTTTTTTACTAAGTATTATTGCTTATACAATGATTTTAGAGATTACAACTCATTCTTGGAATGTAAATTCTTTTCAAGATTTGTTTGAATTCTTTATGTGGAAATGCGATGTTTGAAACCATGACTTCAGCCGTTAATAACAATTAATGGTTAAGCCATAAAGAGGAACCATGTCCCTGCAAGTTTGAATATAGGCGCTAAAACAAGGGGAATCGATGTTGATTCCCCTTACGTCAATAAATAAAATTTTTAAATTCTAGCTTACACGCAAGGTAAGATTAAAACACGTTTGCCATGTTCTTGTAATAACATCTAATCCGTTCAAACGCGTGCCATACAGCAGCTTCACTTATCATCTTCAAAACCATTTCTTCTTCCTGATCCACTTGTTTCAGATGTTCGTTTAGCGTGTCCCTGATTCTACTACTGATTTCTTGGATTGAGTCTACATATGAAAAATAATCGAATAACAACCCTTCCGCTTTTTCAATTCCCTTTTTAATGATCAAAATTGCTTCGTCTTCAGAAATATGATAGCTTTCTTTCAATAATTCTTTAATTCCAACCAATAGCTCGGAGTTTTCCTTTTCTTTTAGGATAGCTAAAGTGATACTCATGCTCTCCCTCCAATCATGGTGCATCTGAGTATAAAAAATATCGTCTTATTCCAGCACAAAAACGTACAATTAGTCCTCATCACTAATGTAATCGTAGCCTTTTTTTAAAATAAAAAGTTATATTCTTCTGTTACAAAATATCACTCAATTGTTATAATTGAAATAAGGTTTATTGGGGGTGGGAATGGTTGGAACACTCGAAAAAAATTGAAAAAAGCGTTAAAGTGTTTCATGTTTTAAATTCAAGGGCAATACAGCTACGGTATAGAATTATTTCCACAGAAAACGTCCCCGTTTATTACCATTATCACAAAGGGATCGAGATATTATTTGTCCATCGCGGTAAAGGAAATTTGACCCTCAATCGCAAGATTTATAACCTCGAATCAGGATGCGTAGTAATTTTACAACCCTTTCAACTGCACCGTGTTCAATTTGATACAAATAATCAATTTCCTTATGAGCGTACGACTTTAACCTTTGAGCCCTCCACCTTTGCACCTCTTCTTAAAAATTTTCCTGTGCTGTTTCGTTTTTTTGAGCAGTTGTGGAAAGAACAGCTATCCAATCAGGTGTTCCGTATGGATCACAACGTGGCTTATATCACAGGGGTTCTTGAACGGTTTAATCATTTGGTATCGGGGTGGGACGGGGATGAAGACCTGGACGCTGCGTCTATGTTGATACTTAACATTTTAGATTATCTAAAATCATTGCATAATGGTGGTTTTAGTGGAGTTGCTCGTTCTGAGAGCCATGCTGAAAAAATTATGAATTGGGTAGAGGAGCATTATATTGAACCTTTTGATCTCAGCGACTTAGCCAAGGAACTCCATCTTTCCAAGCATCATGTCTCACATCTATTCCGATACGAAACAGGGGGAAGCATCACCGAATATTTGATTGTTCGAAGAATAAGACAAGCTTGTTGGCTGTTAAAAACAGAATCGAAATCCGTAGAGCATATCGGATCCTTAGTCGGAATACCTAATTTCCCCTACTTTTGCCGTCTCTTTAGAAAGATAACGGGCTTAACTCCATTGCAGTACCGTAAAAGCAATTTAAATTAAATGGATCTACTCCTTATCTAAAAATTATTTCGTCTACAGAGGCAAGTAACTATAAAGAAGAAAAAGATCAGAGCCTCAGCCCTGATCTTCATATACCCACCCTATATAACAAAGCTGAGAAGTACCACCACACCGAAGGCGACAAAGGATAGGATCGTTTCCATGACAGTCCACGTCTTTAATATCTGAGCAACCGACATATTAAAGAATTCTTTAATCAACCAGAACCCTGAGTCATTCACATGGGAAAGCATGACGGAACCTGCTCCTGTTGCAAGCACTAGCAGCTCTGGACTGACACCGGGCATCGTTGCGGCAATTGGAGCTACAGCACCCCGGTAGCCGCTACGAATTCCTTCGCGGATTGCGAATCCGTAAGCGTCCCGTCACCTTCTTCTTCATCCGAAAAAACGCCTCTTGCCACGGAACCGATCTCCGCTTCAACGGATACGCCCGCCTGATGAGCGAGGTCTACGATTTCTTTTGTCCGTAAAATGTTCTCGTTCAGATCGTATTTGGAGCCGTCATACATCACCGATGTAAAGCCATTCTGTATGGCCGAATGATGGATTCCTTCTCGTAGGCATGATCCAAGTGAGTTGAAACAGGCACACTAGCCTTGGATGCCAAAGCTTTAACCATCTCAGCAAAGCCTTCAACATCGACAGTAGGGAAGTAGCGTTCTCCCAATGCGATAATCATGGGCTCACGATATTTATAATGAGATACGCCCTTAATGATTAACCTTCGATTTTCTGTACGGTTTCCAAAAGCGTTGTATCGCTCCCTACATTACCCGGAAATACGATATAAGGAATTCCTGAGAATTTGGCCTCTTCACCCGTGAGCCAAACCGGTATACCGGGCGCAGCCTGTCCGATGACTCTTGCTTTGCGAATGCCGAGTCCTTTAGTGGCGACATCGCTGGAGGTAATTCCTCCTTTTGCAATGATGAATTTAGGTACAATATTCAAGGAGTTCACGATTTTCACCAGCGATTCCGATACGGTTTGGCTGATGTTTAAATTTCCATCCGAGCTTTCGACGGCAACGAGCTTGCGGCTGCTGAATACAACCACATTCTGCCCTCTCGTAAGCCTCTCATTGACTTCGGAAATGAGCCGCGTCGTTTCACCCGATTGCTCAGCCGGATTCAAAATCTTATTCACATCCATCTCGAGCGAAAAGATATCCGTACCCGCAAGCAATTGCTCCAGTTGGCGCGTTGTCTTTTGCACATGAGAGCCGACGACCACAAGCCCTCCGTGCGATTCTTGCCCTTTAGCTACAAGCTTCTCTTTTGGCAAAATGTCCTGATCTGCGATGCCGCCATACGTTTTCACAAAAGAGGCTGCCGTGCGATAAATGAACTTCTTGCCCTTATTCTCGGCTTGCAATAGTGCATACGAAAGGACATCCAAATCCGCGTAAGATAAACAATCCACGATGACAGGAACATTCCCTTTAACCTGTAACAGTATTTCTTCCACTGCATCCGGTCCGCGGCGCACCTGGTCCAGCGTAACGACCACGCAGTCTTCCGGCTGGATTCGTCCATTCGTTTTTTCCGTAACCCACTGCGTTAAATCGCTGTGTTCATAGCCGAACACTTTATCTTTCGCAAATTCCGTCTGGTGGACGGGAAGCAGCGTGTCGCCCTCTTTGATGTAATGGGTACTCTGATAAGTCATACGGCCTGCTTCAAAAAAAGCCGGAATGATCAAATGCCCGTCATATTCAAGTCCGGTCAGTCTGCGAATTTCATCCGTTAGCGTATCGATTTCCAGGGGGTAATACCCGCGGAGTGTAGAATCCCCTCTACTGACGAAGACGAAGTCGATTCCCGTTTCACTGGCAACAGCCTGAACATTCCGGGCGATTTCAAGGTTAATACGCTCCGCCTCGGCCGCTTGATAAGCGCGTGTGTTGGTTAAAATATAGAAAACCGCCTCCGGTTTATTGAGAGCTTCCTGCAATAATTCCTTATCCCACTGCGTTAACACGTCGATGTCGTGGACCGTTTGAACGCCTGTTGGATCATCGTCCAGCACAATAATCTTTTTGCCGCCGGATTGATGGATTTGCTTTATTTGCTCACGAAGATTGCTGGCTTTCCACTCGGGCGGCAGTTGAGATTCTAAAGAAGAGAAACTCATTGTGCTCGTACTCATGAATTACGCCCTCCTTACTTCAACGTGTGCGAGTTTTTCATAGTATTGAACAATCCCGCAATGATCATCACTCGCCTTGCCGTCTGCCTTCAATGCATGGAAAATCTCCAGAAGCTGGCTGGACAACGGCAGCGGAACGCCGATTTCATGCGCTGTTTCCATCACATTCGTTAAGTCCTTAAGGTTAATATCGATTCTGCCCCCGGCGACGAAATTTCGGTCGAGAATCAATGGCACCTTCGCATCAAGTACTGTACTTCCAGCAAGTCCGCCTCTTATGGCCTGATACATTTTATCGATATCGATTCCGGCTTTTGCAGCGAGTACAAGCGCTTCCGACATAGCGGCGATATTGAGATTAACGATAATTTGATTGGCTAGTTTGGCTGTAGAGCCGCAGCCGTTGCCGCCCACTAAAGTTACAGCGCTTCCCATGCTAAGAAGAACAGCTTTAACGCTTTCAAAAGCTTCTTCCTTACCGCCCACCATAATAGCCAATGTACCGTCAACCGCTTTCGGTTCTCCTCCGCTTACCGGAGCGTCCAGCATATTGACCCCTTGTTTCGCCAGCTCGCGGGCAATTTCTTGAGAAATTACAGGTGAGATCGAACTCATATCAATCACGACCGATCCTTCTTTAGCGCCCATCGCAATTCCGTTTTCCCCAAAAATAACACCTTTCACGATATTTGCGTTCGGGAGCATGGTGATGATGATATCGCTATGCTGCGCAGCTTCTTGAGGAGATGCGGCGGCAACAGCGCCGGACTTAACAACTTGCTCTATTGCTTCTTTATTTAAATCGAATACGGTTACATGATATCCGGCTTTCAAAAGATTGATCGACATGGGTTTCCCCATGATGCCTAAGCCTACAAAGCCAATTTTTTTACTCATTCTATTCCCTCCTGTTACGGTTTCGAAATGTATTCAATATTATATTTTTTGTATACAATTTAATTTATTTCGGATACGTTTTATAATATTCTCATTTCAATTAAAGTTCCAGTCTATACTTTTTTAAAAAAATACTTTATAATAACTTATTTAGTTAAGATCTCGGATTACAAAGAGGTGGATCATTTGCCCAAGAATACTGATAAATCTCGCCACGCTTACCACCAATCCTATGAAATTATTCGCGATATGATCTTGCAAGGCGACATTCCTCGCGGCACCAAAATTGTTGAGGAAAAGCTCGCCGCCGAATTAGGCGTCAGCCGGACACCAATACGTGAATCGATCCGTAAACTGGAGCAAGAAGGACTTATCGCAGGCAAAATGGTCATCAACCCGACAGAAAAGGATTTGAGAAATACATTTCAGGTTCGTATGCTGTTAGAAGGTCACGCATCTAGATGTGCAGCGACCTACCTGCCCGAAAGCGAGCTTGAATCATTGCTTGAATGTGTCAGAATTGGCCGAACCGGGGAAATCGAAGAAATTATGCAAGCCAATGAGAAATTCCACGAGATCATCGTGCAGGCAAGCAATAACTCGTTTATGATTGATATCATTGATCGTATGCATTCCATCATTTACCTTTTTCGCCGTACCGTTGTCTACTACAACCGCCCAGGCTTAATTGATGAACACGAGCAGATCTATGAGACCATCAAAGCGAGAGACGGCGACCAAGCGGAAGTTCTTATGAAACAACATTTGCAGGCGGATTTAGATTTTTGCTTGCATTTAATTTGCTGATGGGGCATTATGAATCAAAAATGGCAATCAAAAAAAGGCTCTTCGATGTGAATGCGATACATTGAAAAGCCTTTTTTACCTACCTTAGGGTTTGCTTTATTCCAATTTGAAGAACATATACAAATGCCTCGCTAAGTTTATCCCAATTCCTGGTAATTCCTATATTCTATCCTACTGCATGTCAGGGATTTCCGGCACATCCGGATGTTCACGGTCTTTGACACAATTTGAACATACATGCAAATGATCCTTCGAAAGGTTGGCTTCGGCAGCCTCTTCCCGATTTCCGCATACTTCACAGATAAGGGGCATTCTTTATTCCTCCTGAATCCTTTTCTAGCTGCCAGTCATGCAAGCTATGGCTTTGCAAATCATCCTGTAATGAGATAGGATATCCTGACTCTACAACGGCTTCCAGACAATCCTTATAAGAAGCTGCAGACTCATCATACGAGAATTTTACTTCTTTTCGGTTGAGGTTAACCTCCACCTCTTTCACACCCCATATTTCACGCAGGGCATGGCTCACCTTATCGGCATCGCTTTGTCTGGTCAATCCTTGGACAATCATCATTTTTGTAATCAAGTCAACAGCCCCTTCCAACCTTAATGGGTTTTGCGCAGACCTTGTCCCATACCCTTCAAAAAGTTCATCATCATCGACAAAGATGCAAGCATTTCAGGTTGGCGTAATGATTTTGCCATTGCCCATATTCCTGGCTGTTTATGGTCTCGATCCGGATCCGCGGCGAGCTCAACCCCTTTTGATACCCCGTTCAGTAGGGTTTGAAGCTTTGCAGGTTCGATTGAAGCCAGAAATTCTACAGCGCCCATCCCATTCTTTATAATCCGATGAGCTCCCGGCTTATTCATTTGGTCAAGGCCGATGAGAACAATTTGTTTTTTATTCTTCAATAGGGCTTGCGCCGCTTCTAAGAGCCCGAACTGATGCATTTCGCTCAGAATATCAAGGAATGCAAGGAGCGGTTCCTTATGACGCCTAGCCGCTTGCAGCAGCTCCTCAATCGATTGTTTTTCCTCATCCACTTCGCTAGCTATTTTCTTCTCAATGCCCGTAATCGCCGTCGCCAATGCTATCCCTCCCTTGAATTGTTTCCGCAATCGGTATATAGTCGGCCCGCTTCCATTTGTCTTCCACTTTAACGCCAAGCTGAGGTACTCGATTGCCGAAGCGATGATTCACGCGCGGGAGCGGCCGCTCTCCCTTTGGTTCCAAGATGTCCATTTTCACTCCCATCTCTTTGTAGCTTGGAGTATGAGTGATACGGTCATGATAGCTGCTCGTTAAATAGTTCACTGCTGAATCTCCCTCTGCTGAGTTCATCGTCAAATATAATTCGTTCCCTTTTACACGGTCCGTCACTTCTACGCGCACTTTTACATGACCATAAGGTGAAGTCAGTCGTACCAGCGCCCCGCTTTGAATCCCTCGCTCTTCAGCTAGCTCAGGGGATACTTCAAGCCATTCTCTAGGAACCTTGTGTGAAATGCCCTCGGATTTATATGTCATATTGCCTTCGTGGAAATGCTCAAGCAGCCTGCCGTTATTTAAATGCAAATCGAAATCAACTCCTGCTTCATAAGGCGGTGTCCATGCAACAGGAAACAATTTGGCCTTCCCGCTTGGAAAGCCGAATTTTTTAGTGAATAGCAAAGGTGTATCTTGCCCATTAGGGGCAACGGGCCAGACCAAGCTGTTCCATGCTTCCAGCCGTTCATAGCTAACACCCGCGAAAATGGGCGCCAGGCTCGCAGCTTCAGCCATAATGTCACCCGGTTGCTTGTAGCTCCAACCCGCACCAAGGCGATTCGCAAGCTCTTGAAATATGACCCAATCCGGCTTTGAATCCCCCAATGGCTCAAATACTTGGTAAAACCGCTGGATGCGACGTTCTGTGTTTGTGTAGGTCCCTTCTTTCTCAAGACTTGGCGACGCCGGCAGCACAACATCCGCAAACTGCGCTGTTTTGGAGAAGAAGATATCTTGTACGACAAAAAAATCAAGTTGATTAAAAGCAGCGTGTACATGATTTACATTCGAATCGACAAGAGCCATATCTTCCCCGAACAAATACATGGCTTTTAATTTGCCCTCATGGATGGCCTCCACCATTTGATGATTGTTCAGCCCCGGCTTCTCCGGAAGCTTGACGCCCCACGCTTTCTCGTACCTGTTCCGAACGCTTTCCGACTGTACGGCTTCATAGCCGGGAAACCAAGCGGGCATCGTTCCGAAATCGCAAGCACCTTGTACATTGTTATGCCCTCTGAGCGGGTAAGCTCCTGTACCGGGACGACCGAAGTTCCCGGTAATCAGCAATAAATTGCATATTGCGGTACTAGTATCCGTTGCCCCGGTATGCTGAGTAACCCCCATAGCCCATAAGGCACAAACCGACTTAGACGTATGAATCATGGTCGCTATTTGAATGATATCTTCTTGTGTGAAGCCTGTATATTCAGCTGCATAAGCAAGCGTGTACTTTTGTAAGGATTGAATGTAAGCTTCTACTCCCTCGACACGAGCTTCAAGAAATGCTTTGTCTTCCCAGCCTTGGTCAAGAATGTATTTGGTTACGGCAGACAGCCAAATCAAGTCTGTCCCCGGCTTCGGGCGCAGGAACAGATCCGCTCTCTCGGCCAATTCGTGCTTTCGCAGATCGATCACGATCAATTTTTGACCGTGAAGCTTGTGTGCGCGCTTCACTCTTGTCGCTAATACCGGATGGGATTCAGCAGGGTTGGCGCCAATGACCATGACCAATTCCGAGCCGGCAATATCGCGGATCGTCCCGGAATCTCCACCGATTCCAACCGTACGCAGCAGCCCAGCCGTAGCAGGCGATTGGCAATAACGCGAACAGTTATCTACATTGTTTGTTCCCATTACGGCACGCGCAAACTTTTGAAAAAGGAAATTTTCCTCGTTGCTGCACTTGGAAGATGCGATATAGCCGATCGAATCCGGGCCATGGGTTTCTTTAATTGCACCAAGCTTGTCCGCGATCAGAGTAAGTGCTTCATCCCAGGTCGATTCGATGAACTTGTCACCTTGACGAATCAACGGTTTGGTTAATCGTTCTTTGCTGTTAACAAAATCCCATCCGAACTTCCCCTTTACGCAAGTGGATATGCCGTTAACAGGCGCTTTCTCATCCGGTTGAATTCGAAGAATTTCCCGACCCTTCGTCCATACCTCAAAGCTGCAGCCCACTCCGCAATAGGTACAAACCGTCTTTGTCCGCTTAATGCGGGAGGTCCGCATAGCCGCCTCCACTTCTGAAATGGCAAATATCTCTTGATAACCAGGCTCCACTTCCTTGGTTAGGTCAATCATCGGCATTAATACTTCATTCGGAATACCGGTTAAGAAACCCGCTTCACCCAGCATCGTCTTTTCCATTAATGCGTTACAAGGACAAACGTTGACACAATGTCCGCACGAAACGCAAGATGACTCATCAATGGGTACTCCATTGTCCCACAATACTCTGGGCCTGTCTAAACTCCAGTCGATCGTTAACGTTTCATTGACCTGCAGATCCTGACAAGCCTCTACACACCGACCGCACAAAATACATTGATCAGGCTCATAACGGTAAAACGGATGGGTGTTGTCCGGAGGATAGGGCTTCGGTTTAAATTCATACTTTTGATGCTCTACCTGTAAATATTCCGCCGTGTTGTGCAGGGTACAATTTCCGTTATTGTTATCGCAAACGGTACAATAGAGCTCATGATTTTCGAGGATTCGCTGCATGGCCTCCATTTGTGCTGCCTTGGCTTTCACAGACAGACTATTGACTGTCATTCCCGGTGTAACCTCTGTGGCGCAGGAACGTCTTAATTCACCGTTAACCTCAACTATACAGGTATCGCAGGATTGGATGGAGCCTAGGTTGGAATGGTAACAAATGTGGGGAATGTAGTAACCATGAGACTCTGCAGCCTGCAATATCGTTTGGTTGGATTGACATTCGAACTCGTTACCGTCGATATGTATTGAAACAATACTGTCCTTCATAATTCACCCGCCTGAATTGTCCATATTTTAATATCATTTGGGATTATTTTGTGAAGATGACAAAAAATCATACTATAACATAAAAAGTGACTAGAAGGTCCGCCGGACCTTCTAGTCACACATACTAAGCGGCTTATGATTATTATCGTCAAACTCTTTCGCAGTTCAAATGAACACGGCTCTCTCCTAGTCCGTAATTTTATCCTCAAAAATAAAAACGGAAATGGCCACATCTTCTTCAATTTTAATATCCGAAAATAGATGTACCAGCTTGGAGTTCATATAGTCCTCCAGCTCCTTCTTAAATTGCGAAGGATAAATCTTTTGTACCATTTTGGTTCGTGCAGCGTGCACCATCTGCTTACCTTCCGCCTCTTGGGCAATAAACTTTTCAGTAGGCGTTAAATTCCCGTGAAGCATACTGATTGCCATATTATTTACGAAAGTGGTATGAATTCGTTCAGGACCTTTCCCGAACAAATCTTTCCGAACTTTTCTAATGATTTCATTAAATCCTGCTTCCTTTCTCATTATACACCGCTCTCCTAAAAATTGACTGGAATACTCATTTATCATACTAAAAATTGAATCCATTACAAGTACGCAGATACGTCATTTACTTCGTCAGAAGAATGAACTTCATAATAATTGGAATTCTAATCTAAGATAAATTCTGATTTACCCATCAATGGACGTATACAGCAGGTGATCCCTATAGATAAATACAGAAAGCAAGAAAAATGGTTAACCCGGCTCTGTATTCTTGTCGCTCTAGTCATGCTTTTATCCTGGATCCGACAGATGCTCGCAACATTGTAGTTGCTGCTTTCCCAAGTCAGTTTCAAACTGAAAAGGAGTTCGATATCATATGGCTTATGATCCGGTGCTATACAGCCGAATGCTTACGGAGCTCACATTCGCCTTTCATATTATATTCGCTACCGTGGGTGTCGGTATTCCCGTCATGATCGCATTCGCCGAATGGACAGGCATGAAGCGAAACGATCCTTACTACTTGCTTCTCGCGCGGCGCTGGACCCGAGGCTACGTCATAACCGTAGCCGTCGGCGTCGTCACTGGAACCGCGATAGGTCTGCAGCTCAGCCTGCTGTGGCCAAGTTTTATGCGCGTTGCCGGCCAAGCCATTTCCTTGCCTTTGTTTATGGAGACCTTCGCCTTTTTCTTCGAAGCCATATTCCTGGGGATCTACCTGTACACATGGGATCGGTTCCGGAGGCCCGTCTCTCATTTTCTTCTCCTTATTCCAGTCATGCTCGGATCCTCGGCTTCGGCTTTTTTTATCACAACCGTGAACGCCTTTATGAATACCCCGCAGGGCTTTACGCTGAAGGGCGGCTCGATTACCGACATTCAGCCGCTCGTAGCCATGTTCAATCCCGCTACTCCGACGAAGGTCGCCCATGTGCTTTCTTCCGCTTATATGACAAGCGCCTTCGTTCTTGCGACGATAGCCGGCGCCGCGTTGATTAAGAAGCGCGATTCGCTCTATCACCGTAAAGCGCTCAAGCTAACGATGATCGCTGCCCTTGTTTTCTCTATTACAACCGCACTCATTGGGGATCTTTCCGGGAAATTCCTGGCGATATACCAACCCGAGAAGCTGGCTGCTGCCGAATGGCATTTTGAGACAGCTAGACAGGTACCGCTTGTTCTTGGGGGGATATTAACGCAAGATCATCAGATTAAATTCGGGTTAAAAATCCCATTCGCCCTAAGCATTCTAGCTCATGACAACCCGAATTCCGTTGTGCAGGGTTTAAATGACACGCCTGTCGATGAACGTCCGCCGCTGATGGTCCATTACCTGTTCGACTCCATGGTAACGATAGGCATCTTTCTGATGGTGCTTTCCATGCTCTCGGTCTGGATGGTACGCAAATTAAAAAGCGTGCAATATCCTCGTTGGCTGCTTAGGCTGATCGCCCTGTCAGGCCCTCTTGCCCTGCTGGGAACCGAGCTCGGTTGGTTTTACGCCGAGGTAGGCAGACAACCGTGGATCCTTAGAGGTTATATGAAGACAGCTCATGGAGCAACAACCTCTAACCAAGTGGATTTAATGCTTCTGTTGTTCTGTATCCTATACGTGGCTATTGGGTTTACTTTGGTCAAAGTGCTAGGGAGAATGTTCATCAACAACGAATTACATGAAGAACTCAAGAACAGAGGGATTGAGGGAGGACCTGCGCAATGAGATACGAGATTATCGGCATTACGGTCCTATGGACATTTTTGTACGGCTACCTTATCGTGGCTTCCATTGATTTCGGGGCAGGCTTCTTCAGTTACTACTCCTACGTTACCGGGAAACAGCATTTAGTTCAAAACATCATCAAACGATATCTTTCTCCGGTCTGGGAAGTTACGAATGTGTTCCTGGTTTTCTTCTTTGTCGGCATAGTCGGCTTCTTTCCGGATAGCTCCTATTACTTCGGAACGGCCCTTTTAGTGCCAGGCAGCATCGCGATTGTTCTGCTTGCGATTCGCGGCTCATATTATGCTTTTAGTATTTATGGACAAATGCAAAAACAAAGCCGATTGTATACGTTTTTGTATGGAGCAACCGGCCTTCTCATTCCCGCTTCCTTATCAACCGTTCTGACAATATCGGAAGGAGGCTACATGACGGAAGAGAACGGTCAAGTTCTTTTACACTATGGCAAGCTCTTTACAAGCTCGTATTCCTGGTCAGTAGTGCTGCTTGCGCTCGTTAGCGTTCTCTATATTTCTGCGATGTTTCTTTCCTACTACGCCCACAAGGCGCAGGATGTTGAAGCACTTGAAATCGTCCGGAGCTACGCACTAGGCTGGAGTCCGCCGACGATCGTTTGCAGTATATTTGTTTTTTTCGCTATCGATTGGCACAATCCGGAGCATTTCCAAGCCATGCTTGACCTGGCCTGGATGTTCGTCGCTTCGCTTCTTTGCTTCGTGGGTGCCGTGTATCTGATTTATAAACGAGAAGGCTTTGGTTGGGCCTTTATTCTTGTCATGCTGCAATTCGCCTTTGCCTTCTTCGGATACGGAGCTTCCCATTTGCCGTATATTCTTTATCCGTTTATTACCATTCACCAAGGCTTCACTAACGATGCTATGGCCATCTCCCTCATTGTCGTCTTCCTTGCCGGCTTGTCTCTGCTTATTCCATCCCTTGTTTTGTTAATGCGATTGTTCCTATTCGATGCAGAATATGTGAGAGGGAATCCCTCCAAGAAAGGTTGAATGAGCCATGGATTTCTTTATGCTTATGATTGCGCCTATTCTACTTGTTGTGATTTCCCTCGGGGTCTTGTTTATGCTGTTCGCAAGAGGGCAAGATCAATTCCTTGAATAATCCATTCTAACCCAAATTTCCCAATTCTTCGATCCTTTGAGGATGCGTATACACATTTAAAGATTGATTCCGCACAAATCCCACGGCAGTTATTCCGAGATCCTCTGCCAGTTGAAGCGCAAGCTCCGTCGGAGCCGATTTGGACAAGACCACCTCACACCCGATCTTTGCGACCTTCAATAAGATTTCGGACGAAATGCGTCCGCTGAACACGATAATTTTATCTTGCAATAAGATATCGTGCTTCAAACAATATCCGTATATTTTATCCAAAGCATTATGCCTGCCTATGTCCATCCTTGACAGGACGATCTCATTTTTATCGCAGAGTGCGGCGTTATGAACTCCCCCGGTATCTTGGAACGTTCGTGCCGAACTTTGCATTAAGCGCATTAAACGAAAGATGTCCTCAAAAGACAATATGACATGAACATCTCTCATGGTTTTTGCCATCTTCGCATCGTTCATGAAGTAATGTGAACAAATCCTTCTCTCCCTTCATACCAAATATCTTCAATATCGTCATACCTTTGAATAACGCCCTCGGAGGCCAAGAATCCTACTGCCATATCCTCAATATACTCCGATGTACATACCATAGTCGCAAATTCCTGCTTATTGATTTTAATCGTAACCGGATGTTCGGTCACAACGGTATCCTGCAAGCGCTCGATTTCACCGTGCCGGTAACGGATGATCTGGCGCTTCACCTCGGTTGGCTTCCCCATACGTTCAACTCCCTAGCAATCATTTAACCCGTTCATAAGGATCCGGATCATCCTCCGATATGAGACATTTCAATCTTGGACGACACTTGCGTATGGCTCAATCGCTCTTCCGAATAGCGGTCAGTCCGGCCTCTCCAGATCCTCTCAATATAAGCTCTTATCTCATCATCGGTTTGGCCTGATCGCAGCATGTCCCGTAGCTCGTATCCTTTGGATGCGAACAGACAGGTGTATAACGAGCCCTCCGCAGAAATCCGCGCCCGTGTGCACGTAGAGCAAAAGGCATCGGTAACCGATGAAATCATCCCGACTTCCTGATCGGTTCCTTGGTATCGATAACGCGTCGCTACCTCTCCCTTATACCGGGCCTCAATAGGTTCCAGCGGCATCTGTTCATGAATCAAATCGATGATCTGCTGCTTGGGAACCACTTGATCCAATTTCCATCCATTCGTGTTCCCTACATCCATAAACTCAATAAACCGCAGGTTGATCTTCTTTTCTTGAAAATAAGCGGCCATGGGCAAAATGTCTTGATCGTTAACCCCTTTTTGTACGACCATGTTAATTTTCACTTGCAATCCCGCTTGCGCCGCTGCTTGAATACCATCCAGCACGGCTTGGACTCCGGCCTTCCCCCCGTTCATCTGACGAAAACGTTCGTCATCTAGTGAATCCAGGCTTACGGTGACTCTTTCCAAACCCGCCGCTCGAAGCTCTTCCGCATATTTAGGCAGAAATACGCCGTTTGTAGTTAAAGCAATATCGCCAACCCCTTCGATATGACTCAGCGAACGAATCAACGTGGGCAGGTCCTTTCTTAGGAGGGGTTCTCCTCCTGTGATGCGAAGTTTAGTTATGCCTAAGGAAACAAACAGCTCAGCTAGTCGCGTAATTTCCTCAAACGTCAGTATCTTATCTTTTGGTAAAAACGGATAGTCAAGACCAAAGATTTCTTCCGGCATACAATAACGGCAGCGAAAATTGCATCGGTCGGTTACGGATATTCTCAAGTCTCGTAAGGGGCGATTCAGTTGATCTGCGATCTGAAGTCCCATCATCATCACCTCAACCCGTCTCTTTGTTTCTAGTTTGGACGAAAAAAAAACAGCACTAAACGAATTCTTCAAAGTGAAGGAATTGGTTAAATGCTGGTTAATTATTCTACATGAAAATATAGAAAAATCAATCTTTCAGGTGTTGCGAGGAATAAAACGCACGCGAATCCCACGTTCATTTCATTCGTTGTTTGCTCTGCAAATTCGTCATCTTCCTACTTCCTATAATCATCGCGCTTTACCGCGCTTTTGTCAATGCTTCTTTTACTTCTGCCATCCTCCCAAGATCTGAAACTACTTTGGGGGGAGACTCAGCAGAAGATTCGCTTACAGAATTCAACATTGATCGAGCTTCAACAAGCCTTCGGAAGCAGATTAGCCGAAGGGATCACAGCCTCCCATCCTCTGCCTCACTTCATACCCAAGAGATGCTTGCGAATATTGAATTCCTGGTCGTTCAAGATGTATTTCTGAGCAAAACCGCTGAATTTGCCGATATCATCCTCCCCGCTGTTCCATCGTTAGAAAAAGAGGGGACGTTTACGAATACCGAACGCCGTGTGCAGCGGCTGTATCAAGCGCTGGAACCGATCGGTGACAGCAAACCCGACTGGTGGATTTTCAGTCAAGTAGCGAAACGTATGGGATTTGATTGGAATTATACTCATCACAGTGAAATTTTCGCGGAGATGGCGTCCCTTACTCCATTCTTCTCGCAATGCAACTATGACGTGCTGGAAGGCTGGAACAGCTTTCACTGGGAATCTCCGGATGGAAGCAACACACCGCTTCTCCATAAGAATGGATTCAATTTTCCGGATAAAAAAGGGCGCCTCGCGCTCTTCGAGTATATTGCGCCGACGGAATTCCCTGCGGAGTTTGATCTCACGCTGAACAATGGACGTTTGCTTGAACAGTTCCACGAAGGAAATATGACAACCAAATCCGCAGGCATCCAGCTCAAGCTTCCGGAGGTGTTTGTGGAAGTATCACCGGAATTGGCCAAGGAACGTGGTGTCAAGGACGGAACGCTGGTACGTCTGGAATCGCCCTATGGCGCTATTAAGCTCCGTGTGGTTGTGACCGACAGAATGAAGGGAAAAGACATCTATGTTCCTATGCACTCGACTAGCCATGAAAGTGCAGTGAACCTGTTGACCGGAGGGGCGGTTGACGTGAAAACCCATACGCCGGCCTACAAACAAATCAAGGTGCGGATGCAAATCTTGGAAATGGAAGGCAGTCCCCTGCCACCTATTAATCCGAGGAATAAAAAGCGTCATCCGCAAAACGGGGTAGAAGTGCATCGGAAGTGGAACCGTCCCGGTTATGTAGCCCTAGTGGATCAAGAATAAGGAGGTCAGAGGCCATGGCTAAACCAATTGCAGCCATTCATAAGATCATGCCAACGGAAAGCGAAAGGAAACAGCAGTCGCTGGATCAGCTCACAGCTGATCTGGCGGAAAACGATGCCGCTCTCAAAAAAACGATGGAAATTGTACGGGAATTGCATGACAGCGGAATTCTGGAAGCCGTTCACTCCATGCTTAAAGCCAAAGTAAGCATCGCTACAATCGCCCTCGGCCAGGCGACACGCAAACCGGTCACGAACATGATTAACAATCTCATGGAGGCTGCCGGAATGCTAACGGAATTGGAGCCGGAGGTTACGAAAAAACTGTTAAGCAGCGTTGCTGCCGGGATGAATGAAGCGGAGGAGCATCTGCAATCGAATAAAAAAATAGGAACGTTCGATCTGCTTAAGGTAATGCATGATCCGGATATCAACCGGGCCATGGGCTTCGGCATTCATTTTCTAAAAGGATTGGGCAAAGGATTAGCCGCTAAGTAGCCCTATAAGAAATGCTTCTTCATGTCACGAATAAGGTGGGGTGAAGTATGATTACCGTTGAAAATCCATAATTTTTTGTAATGGATAGTTATTCGTCCAATCAATCGGACTGTTCATCTATAACTTATAGCATGGTAAAAAACCATATAAAATGACTATGGGAGGTTTTTGCATGAGTCAGGAAGAAGAGGTACTCGCAGTCGGTTCCGGTTCCATTCTGCTCTCTCTTGCTGAATCGTGTTTCGAATCAGGTTTATCCAAATTCACGGTATTTGTAACGAATTCACAGCCCACTGATACGGCAAAACTCACAAAGCTTTGGGAACATGCTCTTCATAATGACCCAGGGGCTTTACTAAATATCCTTACAACAACAGATGACGAGGATCCGAATTGGAGGACGATCGTTCGGCCGTATTCATTTATTTTTTACGTTTCGCAGCATGGCGATTTGGAGGAACTCCAGAAACTTCAGAATGCTTGTATAGAGGAAAGGAAGCAGATGCTCCCAGCCTTGGCCTTAAGAGGAAAGGGGATGGCAGGCCCGCTGCTTCATCCTGACGGGTACGGACGCTTTGAGTCGGCATGGCGGCGAATTCATTCGTCCGTTTTTCCCGAGGAACGGGATCAGCAGCTTCTATCAGCTGCGGCCGCAGACGTATTATCTAATCTTATCGTATATGAATGGCATAAAACGGTTGCGGGAGAGAAAGAACCGGAATGCAAAAATCAATGTTTCATACTGGACCCGGTGACATTAACCGGTAACTGGCATCCGCTCCTCGCTCATCCCCTGGTATCAGGTTATGAGACAGCATGTCCAGTGGAAAATATTGAGCAAAGCCTTGAAAGAAGTCATGAACCGATGGATCCGGAGGAATGGTTTTCTTGTTTCAACCGACTGACTTCACCGGTAACAGGCGTTTTCCATGTATGGGAAGAGGCGGATTTGATCCAACTCCCGTTAGCACAGTGTCTTGTTCAACCGGTTGACCTGTTGTCGGAAGGACCTGCACATCTTTTGCCGGCTATCGTCCGCAGCGGACTGACGCATGAGGAGGCGCGGCTCGAGTCGGGATTAGCTGGACTTGAAGCCTATGCTGCCCGAATGAAGCAAATGCTGTTTTCCGGATTGCCTTCATATCAGCGGGAAGGCATAGGCATCGGGGCGGGATGTACCATCGCTGAAGCGGTTGGACGCGGGCTTAGATCTTGTTTAACCAAAGAATTGGATAAGCGGATGCTTCCTAATGAGCTAGTTGTCACGCGCATAGTATGCACGCACATCGAAGATATTCGATGCCGGTATTATTTGCGAGCGCTTAGCATCATTGAAGGAGAACCTATAATTGCAGTTGGCGAGCCTCTGCTCGGCTTTCCGGTCGTGTGGGTCTATTCGGGTTCCTCATGGTATGGCAGCGTAGACCTTAGCCTCACACATGCACTTCGCCAATCATTGCAGAAGGCGCTGAATAAGACAGCACGCGTAGCGTCTTCTTCAGCCGCTGTTAAAGATCATGAAGCTCAGGACATTACGATTCCCAATAGCGATCCGATGATCTATGCTCCATTGGTGCTGTCGGCTATTCAGACATTGAAGCAGCACCAAAAACGCCTCGAATTGTTTGATATGCGGAGCGGATCTTTGCTGGGCAAAGGAACGTTTCTAATATATGGAGTACTGCTCGGAGAGGAGGAGATTCCATGAATCATGTCGTTATTATTGGGGAGGGAATGCTTGCGGATATGGTAGGCAAGCGTTTGTCCGGGTTCTTCATAGTCCATAGATCGGATTTCAGTCAAGCTATACCTGCAGCAGAGCTTGTTTTAGTGCTGCAGGATCAAGAGAACTCCTACTTTGAAGCGGAAGAGATGCTGCGGCCGCTCGGCATTCCTTGGCTATGCGCCTATGCATCTATAGGGGAAGGGGTGGTAGGACCGCTGATCTTTCCGGGGAGAGACGGGTGCTCCCAATGTGCCGAAAAACGGCTATCTTTGGCGGGAGGCAACCTCGAAGAGGCAGAAGAGTTATTAGAAAAGCTGGTCACACCCGATTTTACTCCTCGTTTTACTAAAGCGTTATCCCCTGCGGGATATCGTTATATGGCATATATCATAGCGGAGGAAACGGCTAAGGTGCTGCGGGGCGAAAAGGCGAATACGGAAGGACATGTTTATTTAATCAACTTTAGAAATTTGAACTGCTCCATCCATTATGTCTTGCCCGATGGGAATTGTCCGGTTTGCGGCAGATTGCCGGACGATTCGCCGGAAGCCGCCGAAATATCACTAATGGAGTGCCTTAAACTTAACAATAGTTACCGATGCCGTTCGTTGGGCGATTTGCAAGAGGTTTTGTTAAAGGATTATTTGGACAGCCGCACCGGAATCTTTAATGACAAGTGGTTGGATCTCGTATCAGCCTTTGCCGGCATGGCCGTAAAACTCCCATTAGGCTTTCACTATGAGGTGACGTCAGGCCGTTCGCATTCGTATGCGGAAAGCGGACTCACAGCTATACTAGAGGGCTTGGAACGATATTGCGGTTTCGCTCCCCTAGGCAAACGGACGGCTGTGTTCGACAGCTATTCCCGTCTTAAGGTTGATGCAATGGATCCTTTTAAGGTAGGGTTTCATGCGAAGGAGCAGTACGAACAACCGGATTTTCCATTCATACCATTTGATCCCGATCGTCCGATGGAATGGGTTTGGGGATATTCATTCCTACAGGAACGTCCGGTCTTGGTTCCCAAACTGTTGGCGTATTACAGCCTGGGCTATGAAGGGGGCTTTGTATTTGAAACCTCCAACGGGTGTGCGATCGGAGGAAGTCTGGAGGAGGCGATCTTGCACGGGATTTTCGAGGTGGTTGAACGCGATTCCTTTTTGATGACCTGGTATGCCAGACTACCAGTTTCTCGGCTAGAACATAACTCGTCGGGGGACCGGGAGCTGTCGATAATGATCGATCGTATTAGGGCGATCACGGGATATGAGGTATACTTGTACAATACGACGGTGGAAAACGGAATTCCGAGCATATGGGCGTTGGCGAAGGGGGGGACAGAGCACAGAGTGAACCTAATTTGTGCCGCAGGAGCTCATCTCGACCCGGTTCGGGCGGCCAAGAGTGCCATATTCGAGCTAGCGGGATTGATCCCGCGGATTGAAAAACGATGGACCGAACGAAGCTCGGAAGCCGAAGCCATGTTCAATGATTCGTTCCTTGTGCAGCAGATGGATGATCATGCTCTGCTGTACTGTTTGCCGCAAGCGGAGGAACGGCTCCGGTTTTTGCTGGATGAACGGCGCTCTATCCGTACATTCGAAGAAGAGTTCCCTTCCGTGCCGTCGCATGTGGATTTAGCGGAAGATTTAAAACAAGTTCTTCAGACGTTTCGCAGTCTTCATTTGGATGTCATTGTAGTCGAACAGTCGTCAAGCGAGACACTCCGCAACGGTTTGCGCTGTGTGAAAGTGCTGTTTCCAGGAATGCTGCCTATGACGTTCGGACATCATATTAGACGCTTGACGGGCCTTGACAGGATCCTTGAGGTACCGATGAAGCTTGGTTACGTAAATCACAGGCTGACGATGGAGGAGCTTAATCCTTATCCGCATCCGTTTCCGTAAGCGGAAGCCCCGGCCAACGAAACCTCAAGGTATTGTCCTTAGAGGTTTTTTGTATTTATCTTAAGTAGAAGTTGGAGCTTACCTACACCAAATAAGCTTGAGACCTTTTCGGGTTTAAATTCAAGAATATCCATTTCAATTCTCATCTCTCCTCCCCCATCCTTTCTACTATGCAAAGTGATATTCCATAATTAAATGGAAAACGGAGCCCGCAAACCCGCGTGGCTCCGTTATTGTTGTTACATATTTGATTAGAATTTGCTTTGCGCCGCTGCTAAATTGGCTGTTGTGAACATCCTCCATCATTTCATCAGCTTTGATCCACGCCTTTACTTGATTCAATTGGGCTTTCCATCGGCAAAAAATTGGGATTGGTCTGGGTAATCAGCGCAATTACAAACAATCCTAATATTGAAGGGTTATTTATATTGATTGATATTTCTTCTCAATATCATAATAAAGCCTATTTTCTTGCACATCTATTTTCGAAAAAATATTGCGCCGTATTTCTGGCATCGACCTGGAGACGCACCGTTTCCCCTGCCTGTACGGGCTGCGGCTCTCCATTGTTCAAATGCAACAGCACGCCAGAGCTTTCGAATCGTATTTCGGCGAATACCGCAGCGGAATCGTAATTTAAGAGGATCAGCAGCTTGCCTTGAGGATGATCCAATTGGCGAAGCCTTAGGTCTTTACGAGAGTTGACAAGCGCGATACTATCATGCAGCGTCTGCGGCAGCAGCGAAGCGAGCCACTTCCCCGCTTCCTTGTCGGGCCTGGTGAAGTACGCTTGAAAGAAATTCGTGCCAATCCGGACCGCACGTCCGTTCCCGAGCTTACATTCGGTCACTGCAGGTCGGCTGTCATCGAACCGATACACAGCTTCAGCCTCTGTAGTTCGTAACGGCAGTCGATAAAACCACCCTTCTCTTTCGACAGACCGGTTTTTTAGCCGGATGGACTCGAGACCGGTCTCCACATCTTGTACTTGAGAGCCGAACAGCCTAGCTGCCGCTTGCAGCGCTTCTTTATCGATATGGCCATTCTCGTCTTTCATTGCGCATAACCCATCGGCGACCACTGCGCCGCCACCCCGGACAAACCGTTCAAACGTTCGAGCTCCTTGGCAAACATCCGGTCAAGTACGCCCGGTTTGACAAGGGTTTTGGCGGTGAAGACTTCTACAGCTTGTGGGAACAACGGAACATCGGCTACGTAGGCAAGCTGAAATGGACGAAGCGCTTAGCCTCTGAAGTAGCAGCCTGTCGGTACTGAACTCGATTCGTGGATGAAGATTGGATCATCGAGGGCATTACGCTATGGTATAAAGCCACCTCATGGGAGAAGCCCCGTCGTGTTGCCGTGATTCGAAAAGCCCAAGTAATCCAGAATGATCAATCTTGCCTGCTGCTAGATACGGACTGGCAATATGAGGCGATCGTCACGAATCTTGTATGGGAGCCCATTGATTTATGGCGATTTTACAACCAGAGGTGCTGTATGGAAAACTACATCAAGGAAGCCAAACGCGGGTTTTCCATAGACCGAATTGCGACGAGTAATTTTGAAGCAAACGAAATCGACCTTTTGGTTAAACTGCTTACGTACAACCTTTACGAACGGTTCAAACGAGACTGCTGCGACCCGATTCATCAGGGGTATTCGATTGCCCGGTTCCGTTTGGAATTCTTTCACTGTGCCGCAACCTTGATCCGACACAGCCGACAGATCATCCTGAAGCTGGCGAAAGACTTCGCGAACCGATATGCCTGGAAGCAAATCGAGACAAGGATAGCCCTACTGGAATGATTAAGTTACACAATTTAACATGGAAATCCAAAAGCCCGTCGTGATGGGGTAGGGGAAAGTATACCTCAATTCCATCAAAGGCTCTGAATGCAGAGGAAACTCACCCTGATTTTTACAGCTACCCCGCTTTAATTCAATGACGATTGTCTGTAATCATGGGCTTTCGAAATTCAGGTTAAATTCTACGTAAATGATGTATTGGAGCTGACGGCTACCGACTCAAGCTTTACGTCAGGGAAAATTGCTCTAAAAGCTACAAATGACACTGTTGAATTTGACGAGGTTACAGTAACACCGTAACCCTATTAAAAAGTATTCGAGAAATTAGTAAATGGAGTAAAATGGAGTATTGACTTGGTCAATACTCCATTTACTAATTTAAAGGAAGAATTGAAATTCTACGCATACCATAATATAGGAGGAGATAGGTTTGAAAAAATTTGCATTTAATGGAGCCGGTTATCCAATCCCATAGACTTCGTAATAAGATGACGTCTATCGCTTCACTGTACCATTTTATTATAACTTCAAGATTCTTGGTTCTCCAAAATATTCCTCCGAAACCTTTTATCATCGTATCTAACTACAGTCAGTCATCAAATTTTTAGGTATCCGATTACTTTAGATATTCGAGATTTATTTTAAGTTCCTTTTTCAACTATACTGCTGCCCGTTCGTGGAAAAGGCAGCCGATCGATCGGTCATAGCCGGCTGCCGCGGTGTCTTTATTCAACTAACGTACCCGTTAGTGAAACTACGTGTATAATTGTATCCATTTTCCGCACATTATATATAACGGTTGCGCAGGTATGTCGCAGTGTATGAGGAATTACTTTATAATTATTTGCCCTAATACCGGCTTGGGTCACCCTCAGGGGCGACGCTGGTGCTGTTTACTTGAGTCGTCTGCTAGCAACTTTTCGCATCATTGAGTTTTATTTCACATCTTTAATTAGACCGTTTCACAAATTGCAGCGGCCACGTAACCCGTCACATACAACGGACAGGATGCGCTCAGATAATCCGTAATCATCATTGTATTCCAGAGTTCGCACAACACCACATAGAATAGCAGTTATATCGGTTACCTGAATGTCATTGCGAACTGAACCCGCCAGCTGCGCGCGATTCAGTAGTTCCCCTAGTGCATTTCGAAAATCCAGTGAGATACCAGAGAGCGGACGATGAATGTCCATACCACTGGCTAGAGCGGCGATAAGTGCTTTGTTTCCCATGCCCTCTCTCACAATCAGTGACAGAAAGTTAAAAAAAGCCGGACCTGGATCATCATGTTCAAGCATTTCCATTGCTTTGTCGATAAGACGTTGCTTAAATCTGAAAACCACAGCTTCAAATAATTCTTCTTTCGTCGGAAAATGACGATATACAGTTCCAACCCCCAACCCTGCACGATTGGCAATTTCATCAATTGGAACGTCTAATCCCTCAGTGGCGAAAACTTTCGTTGCAACGTCGAGTATACGCTCTCTGTTTCGTCTGGCGTCCGCTCGTAGTGATTTTCCCATTGTAACTGAATCGATTGAATTCGAACCAACATCATCTCGAGCTCGCGAGGGCTCCTTTATTGGCATATGAATGACTCCTCTCACGATTACATTATACACTAAATTGACAAACGGAGTTTCCGTTCCGTATAATAAACGGAGTAATGGTTCCGTTTCAGGAATTATCACTTTATACTGGAGGTATAAAACATGTCATTGCAAAATCATCGCGCCGTTATTGTGGGCGGTACTTCGGGTATCGGCCTGGCGGTCGCCAAATCATTTCTCGCGCAAGGTGCCCAGGTAATTGTTGCCAGTCGGTCACAAGAGAAAGTAGACGTGGCAATGAAAGAGCTCGGGACAGCACATGGGTACGTCCTAGATTTCCAAGACGAAAGCCAGACGAAACAGTTCTTTGAGAACATTGTAACCTTCGATCACCTCGTTGTCACAGCTTCCGGGGGGGCGGCCAGGGAACCCTTTGATGCTTTATCCATCGATGATGCAAAGGCTGCGTTTGCCAGCAAGTTCTGGGGACAATACGTAACAGTGAAAGCCGCATTGCCTTACATCAAAAAGTCCGGTTCGATCACGTTGACTTCCGGTGCATATGCCGCACGCCCGTTAAAAGGCGCTTCTACGATGGTTGCGATCAACTCAGCCATTGAGGGCCTTGCCCGTGTTTTGGCGATGGATTTGGCACCGATTCGAGTCAACGTTGTGTCACCAGGAGTGGTGGATACACCCGTTTTCAGTGGAATGGACACCGAAAGTCGTGAAGCGATGTTCCAAAGGGCTGCGCAGTCACTTTTGCTGAAGCGTATTGCAAAGCCGGAAGAGATTGCTGAGGCATATGTGTATTTGGCGAATAATTCATATACGACCGGTTCTGTGATTCAAATTGAGGGTGGTGCAATCCTGACTGGAATCTAAACAGATTCTTAATGAGGGAAGTATTGTGTCAATTTACATTATTATCCGAAATGACAAGAACTTGAACCGATACATGACAAAAACCACGTGTTCCAATTACAATCTGCTCCGACTCCGCTTTTGTGTCCTTGGACTGCTGAATTCTGATTCATGATGATAATATCCCCAAATTTGTGTCGTTTGACTCTCTCCTCCTGTTAGTCCGGTTGGCACCTTTATTGACAATTCAATGGAGTATGAAAAATTGGAAAAGGAAATTCTAAGAACAAGTGCATTCTTCTAGCCCGATTGCATCGGCAAAAATTGTCTAGTACTTCGAATACTAAATTTGGAGGACGATGAAACAGATGAGTAAGAAGCTTATCGTTGTTGTTGGAGCAGGTCCAGGTGTCGGAATGTGCAAAAAAATTCGGCACCAATAACTTCCGGGTCGTCCTAGTTTCTCGTAACCAGGATGCACTTGATCAATATGCGAAGGAGCTTAGCTCGGAAGGAATTGAAACTTACGCCTTAGCGGCCGATGCAGCAAATTCGGCCTCGTTGACGGCAGCTTTTGAACAAATCAAGAAAAACTACGGTTCACCCGATGTGCTGGTGTACAACGTTGCTGTTCTGAAAAGCGGAAAACCAACTTCACTGACGGCAGAGTCTCTTGTATCTCACTATCAGGTTGACGTAGCCGGTGCTCTGCATTGCGCATTGCAAGTTATCCCGGATCAAGTGGCTCAAAAAGCGGGAACAATCCTCTTCACAGGTGGCAACTTTGCGCTGCGTCCTTCGGCAGACTACACTGCTCTTTCCATAGGCAAAGCAGCGCTACGTACCTTGGCCTTTACTTTGGCTGAAGAACTGAAGCCTCAAGGCGTTTTTGTTGGAACAGTTACGATTGCCGGCATCGTCGCACCGGGCACTCGCTTTGCCCCCGAACTAATCGCAGAGAAATACTGGGAGCTGTATGAAAAACGCGAAGAGCACGAAATTGTGTACAGTTAAAGCACATGCTTTCTGATTCAAAAAAAGCTCAGTCAGTATCTTAGGCTTGGGCGTGTTTTTGTCACGGGTGCGACAGGCTTATCGGATCTGCGGTTGTTTGCGAGCTCCTCGAGGCAGGGCATCAAGTTGTCGGGCTTGCCCGCTCGGATAGGGCAGACGCGTGGCTTACGGCCGCTGGGGCCGAAGTACACCAAGGGACCCTCGACGACCTCGACAGCCTTCGTAGCGGTATCGTTGCAGTAGACCCTGGCCTTTGAGCACGACTTCTCGGACTACGGCGCCGCGGTCGCAGCCGATCTTCGCGCCGCCGAGACGATCGGTGAGGCGCTCGAGGGCGCCGGCAAGCCGTTTGGACACTGCTTCACATGCAGCATTGGCTGGAATCATAATTGATGTGGATGAGATGACATTATTTTGGAACATTTGCACGATAGCGTCATTCGTAGAATGCGTTACTCCAAAATCATCTGCATTAATATTTACTAATCGTCTGTTTCATTAAAACCTAATTCTTGATTCATAATACTACCTCCGTATTTATGTACAAAAAAGACCTGCGAGGACACAAACAGGGGCACAACACATTCGATGTTGTGCCCCCTTAACATAGAGAAAAGCATTCATTTTTTTGGAAATATACACCAAATCTTGGGGGTGTAAAGAGATAGTTTATGCCCTTGGTACTCTACCCTCTTGTTGAGTAACCTGCCCATTTGTTTAATGAAACTTCTCTTTTGTTGAACAATCGTCCCCCGTTAGCCATCCATGAATCCTGTGCTGCACCACAGAGCATGAAAGTTAATCCGTTCTTTCATGATAGTTCAATAAGTATATTATTTACAAGAATTTACGCTACTCGCTAAGACCACAGGTCCTAGCTTCCCAGTTTTTGAGTTGGAAAAACGCACCTCTATTTTACTATTTGCTAAATCTGCTGTTATATCGTCAAACCTACCTGCCCAAGTGGGACCACCTTCTTCTGGTGTTGGATACAGTGTGAATCTCCAGCTAATCTCATTTGGTATAAATGCAAAGCCTTCGAAACCATCATATTCTCCAATAAAGGATGGTGTAGGAAGATTGAATACTTATGCTGGAGCGTGGAAAATTTGGTGTTAATTTTACTTTATAGATTAGAGCTACTCCTTGCAGCGGAGTATTTTACTTAGTGTATTGAGCATTCAAAAACTCTCCAATGATTTTCCCGAATAACGACGTTAACAATACATGGTCTTTCCAAAATTATACTCATTTCTATAAGAACACATCATAAAGCTTAGGATTTATATCAAAAAGGGGCATCCCTAAGTCATCTATGATGACTTTTGGGACAGCCCCATTTTCTCAGTTCACCATATAATTAACTGAATCCTTGGTATCGAATACAGAGATGTGATCGACATAGCCCGTAGTCTTCGGAATAATAAATTTCAGCTGGAATGTATCCGATGCTTGGTAGATATAAATGTTGTCATTGCCATTTACTTTGGTATCCGCAGGCTTCCCTAAAGTCTGCTCAATTTGCTTCAACGTCAGCGTATGCAGCTTAGGGTCATAGGAACGGACATCGATAATTTGGCTGCCTTTGTTAAAGCCGAAGGCAGCATTTTTCTTCGAATAAATCGCATACAATCTGCTTCCCGTCCAATCTTTTTTGTCCGCTTGTCCCCATGCCTTTTCCACGTCATCTATAACATTGGTTTTTGCAGCAAAGGCTATGCCTTCCACTTTGCCTGATTGAGCTGATTCCAACATTCGCTTGATTTGATCGGATACGGAGGCGGATACAGATCCGGACGCGGAAGCGGCACTGGATTTTACCGGTGTCGTATCAGGCTTTGCAGCAGAACTGCTATTGTCAGGCACCTGGGCAGATACAGGTGTAGGCGCTATTGATGTGCTTGATGGACTGGGTGCAGGTGTTGAGGCAGGTGCGTCAGCCGTAGCCTGTCCTCCTGTATTCGATAACGGCTTTACCGAAGATGTGCATGCGGTGAACATCATCATACTCGTAACCAGCATGGGTATAACAATGGTCTTCTTCAAGATCATCATACACGATTCTCTCCTCTAAATTTGAGTGACTACACTACATAAACGGTTAGAAGAGACAAATTGTTGCACTGGAAATTGATATCAACAAGTTGTGACTAAAAAAGGAAGAGGCCAACCTATTGATAAGTTCAGCCTCCATATTTACTCTAATTTATTTGTAACAACAGCCAATTGAGGTTGTTTTCCCTCCTCTTGTGATAGGATACCTCTCTTTTCAAAATCACTTCCAGGAGGATAGCCATGCAAGATTCCGATTGTACCAGAGAACTTAACTGGCCTACCATAATAATTCCATGGAGTTTTCAAAACATCTCCAGTAGCAGCATCTTGACCATTCTCCGAAACATCCCCAACTAGCATCTTTACTGCAAGTGGAACATTACCATTTTGGGTTGCCAATAGTACCTTCACATTCCATGTTGGGTTCTTGGCTTTCTCCTCTTCCTTCGCCTTTGCATCTGCAGCAGCTTTAGCTTTTTTATCTTCATTGGAGGTATGGCACTTTTTACAATATATTACCATATTGAGCGTTACATTTAAGGATCAATCAATTACGTTAAATTTCTCTGTTAGCGGGTACATTCTAATCCTTAAATTTGGGTATCATAAATCCAATCTATACATAATTTACGATTCCAAGTCTGGCGCTTCAACGATAAGGAGGCACTCGACTCAATGCCAGCAAAAGACATTATACTCGGTATTATTATCCTGGTATTGGTGGCACAACGACAACTTAAACCTCGTCCATTAAGTGGCCGGCTTCTGCTTTTGCCGCTCATTCTCGGCGCTTACGCACTCTATGCAGCAGCAGGAAATCCGACGGTTCAAATCCCAGGATGGATTTCACTTCTGTTAACGGTGGTTTTAAGTTTCTTTGTCGGTTTGATTCGCGGCCGAGTTACACGAGTGAAAATGGTCGTTGGATGGTCGCCGGGTCATTGCAGGGCTTGATGTTGTGGCTAGTCTCCATTCCGATTCGCTATGGCCTACGATTATTACTCGTACCACTCCTAGGCGAAGGCGCAGCCCTTCACGGAAAGGCGGCCGTGCTCCCATACCTCTTCTCCATCACTGGTCTATTGCTTGGCCGAGCAGTGATACTCGTACTGCAGCATCCAGAAGCTCTACGACAGGCACGAACAGACCATTTGGCCGCGCGTGCGGAACGCCGTCGATTTCGGTAATCATCGATCGTGGAAGTATTAAATACGATCCACCCTGACTCTGCTGCGTCCATTTCTTTGCGTTGAATTATAGAAGGGAGAATGGACATGAATCTTCAGTTAATTGAAACGCTTAGCAATATCGCTGCTTTTATGACTGCAGTGGCGATGATCACCTTGATTGTGTTGCATGTGCTTCCCACGAGGTACAATCCGATTCTTGATGCCGTAAGTGATATGGCGTCGGTTCCTACCGTGGCTGGTTTTGGTTGCAAGTCGTTGCGGGTGGCATGGCTTGTTTATTCCTCGCGATATCCCTAAGCCTACTACGCCCATTTACCCCGACGCACGAAGTCATGGCTCTGCTCGTAACCACAGTGGCGCGGCTTCTCCTGCCGTTTTTCGCTACCGACCAGGGAGGGAGTCGATTTCAGACGGTACAAGGGACTATCCACATGATCTTGGCCATTTTCAACTTCGGAGGGCTCGTGTGGGCAGCAAGGGGATTGTGGACGAATCTGAGCCATTATCCTAGCTTTCAAGACGCCGAAAGCCTTCTTACCATCGTCCCCTGGGTCATGTTTTGGTTTGTTATCGCCGTTGTGCTTGCGCTCATCATTCCTCGGCTGAAAAATTTCTTCGGACTTTTCGAGCGTCTATTCTTGCTGTCCACATACGTCTGGCTCTTCGTCGTCTCAATCGAACTCGCCCGCTTGGGCTAAAATATTCCTGGGCGGCTTAGTTTGCCCATTTACAAGGGCTTTTCATGATGATAGCCCTTCCTCAACATCAGGTCTGATGTTCGATTGTGTTTAGGAGAGTATCGGGTGAGGACGTAGCTATCCCAATTTTGGGCATACGGGAACAGAAGAAGTGTTGGAACATTTCTCCAAGGGTTATTCTGCTGCACGCACACTCCACTCTTACCTTAGGGTTCACCATCCCATGACTCTACGGGTCTATGCCCTTACATTCCTTCGTTATACCTGACCAAGGCGTGGAGACCGATAACGTTTAGCTGACGGGTCTGAGCCCTTATCGGGCAGAAACTCGGTCCTCCGTGCTTTCTTGTTTCAATCCTGCGAATGAGTCAATACACATGGTTTCTTATCTGTCTTAAGCAGCTTGATTATATGGAGGAACAACTCTATTTGAAGAAAAGACCTCTCCTCGGTTTGCTATACCAACGATGATTCGGGCCAATTTTCCAATCACTTTAAATACCGATTGTTGCTTCTTCATTTTCTTGATTTGAACATTGTACTGATGGAGTTGCTGAAACACAGGATTATTTCCAATGAGCTGCAGCGTAGCTAGATATAGATATTTACGCAACGTAGCGTCCCCCCTCTTGGAGAGTACGATCTGGCCTTTCCTCTTTCCTGAGGTGCTTTCAGCTAGGTTTAATCCTGCTTTACGTAATAGCTGGCGTCCGTGATCATACTGTCTGAGATCACCAGTCCCTGACAGAATTGCTGCAATACAGATAGACCCCAGGCCGATCGAACGTAATTGGTTGGCCATGGGAATACCACTAAGCAATACTTCGATATCCTTTTCAATTGTATCTAGTACTTCTATAATCCGTTCAAACTCTTCTAATAGCCGCCTGAGATCCTGTTTTGCTTCGAGTAAAGCTGTTGTGTCCCCTATACTTTGCTTTGCTGTGCAATAAGCTGTGCTGCTTTTTGCATGCCGGTAGAGCCACCAGCTCGCTTCATATGCTTCCGCCAACTTGTAATCACTTCTGGTACAGATATGGACTCTATATCTTGCGGTAGGGGAAATTCTTTAAGGGTGGCTAACGAACGCTTGCTTGTCCAGTCATTAAATACAGAGAAATACTCTGGGAGTCGTATGTCTAACCAGCGAATAATCCGGTTTTGAAATCGTGCACTATTCGTTACCCAAAATTCCCGGTCACTCATCAACGTTTGCAACCTTTGAAAGACAGTAGCGTGCCTAGCGTAATCAAAATAGAAGCCTCGGCTAACCACATCAGCAACGACAAGTGCATCCTTCGGATCACTCTTGGAAGGGGAATTATCGCAGTTTTCCTTGTTTCGTTTGGTGGTAGCTGGATTCACCATTACAACATCTTTGCCCTTGTCAGCAAGCCAATTGGCAAGGTTATATCCATAGTGTCCCGTTGGTTCCATACCGATTATGACGTTCTTTAAGCTTCTGTTGAATTTCATGGATCCATCGTTCTAACTTCATATAACCTTCTATTGTATTTGAGAAAGAAAGATGCCTCTTGGTAAGTATGATTCCTCGAAAATTTGTTGCTTGTGCTACATTGGTTTCTTATATCTTATCCATTTAGTTTGAAAAAAGCATTATCTGAATCCGCTTTCTTTTTTAACGAATTTGACTGAAAATGCTTTTCTGATTTTATTTCAGTAAAATTAAAAGACACCGTGCCGCCCGAAAGCGGCACCCCGTTTTTATTAATCCATTATTTCTGTCAGGATAATTGAATCAGCATGACCCAAATGAGCATGAACCCTGCCAGCTGCGCTGCCGTCACGGGTTGGTGGAAGACCAGCGCCAGTTAATGAGCAGTCCTACCGCCGGAAAAAAGAGCTCCGCCAAGGAAGGTGGCGTAAAACACCTTGGTTCCGGACAAGCCGCGGTAGTACAGCAGCAAGCTCAGAAGTCCAGGCAGGAACGCCTGCAGCAGTAGATTTCCCAACACGGCCAGCCACTCGCCTGCCTGTGTCAAGGGCTGCAGTTCGCTCCCGCCTCCCCTCGAAGAGAGGGTAAACAAAAGCGGCAGCGCGCAGGCGAAGCGCAGCGCGGAGATCATTTCGAACTGCATCTTGCACAGCAGCAACCGACCCTTCACAGTGGAACCGCCCCAGAGCGCGGCGGCGCCGATGGAGAACAGGCCACCGACCACTACTAGGCCGGACAAGCTGCTCAGGGGGCTAGGATACCGAAGGTCAGTAAATACGTACCCGCAAGCGCCATAAGCAGCAGCAGGAACCTGACATTATAATATTGAACTAATCTGCCCGATCGTATTATAGCGCAACGAGGCTACCGATCACGCGGCAGCCTCGTCGTGTTATGTATCTAAAGAGTGACGCATCCCAAAATTGTCTGCCCGACGCGACATAGAACGTGTCTTCCGTTGCTCCGCTGGTAGCGCGAAAGCTCGGAGGCATAAGATCACCTCTTGTTTTATCGCTAGCCAGGGCTTCTTCCACATATGCTTCCACTACGCGCGGATCCCACCCTTCCAACTAGTCTTCCACAGGTGCTGTTCCCAAGACGGGAGCAAAGAATCACGGCCAACTCAGTCCCGTTCTTAATTGAGTGTCTTGGCTAGCGTTTGTACCAAATCGGTATGGCACTTTCGAAATTCCGGTGATCGTCCAGTACCGTACGAATGCTGGCCATCATCGAATCGAGTTGCTCCGGCACGACTTGGAGCGTCCAAGTGATGGTTCCGAACATAATCAGCGCCGAATATAGTGCATACAGATCCCAAAAATTTTTCGGAATCATTCCATTAAAGTAGCCGTCGAATAGTTATTTTTTTCTCATTCAATATTCAAAACATGAAATCGAAGAGATTTCTCTGGGAATTTATCATTATGTCTTTTTTGTACGGCCAGCATTTCTTCAGCCGCAATTAACGGCGATCCACGCTCCCCATCTAAAAAAATCCCTCTCCCTGCAAAACCGTCGATATAATAAATATCTTCTATGCCATTTGAAAAACTAGCGCCTTCTAAGATACGAGCCCATTCTTTAATATAAGATTGTAGGATCATATGCTTCAATCGTGTGTGGTTCGTTTTCTCTGCCCAATGTGAAGTTCATTAGCTGAATTCTTTTGTTGTCCTTTCAACTTGAACACCATTGTTAGATTTTTCCTAGTTCTATTTTATCATATCAAATCCTATTAGGATGATAAATAGGGTTTTGGTGCAACGATTAAAACTGATCAAAGTTAGTCACCATATGTTGTTTGACTATGCTATCAAACCTAACATTTTATTGATTAATTCAACTGCAGAAAGGACAGACGAATGATGGCATTCGACCTGCCCTTTCTTTATCATATGCATGACTTCTATCCCGGCAATTGTTTTCTCTGCAGTACCGAAAGTCTTGAATCCCAGCATTGGTTTAATGACTTTCTTTAGGAATCGATGGTCTTGTTCAATAATATTGTTTAGATTTTTTTGTTGTCGTAGTACTGTTTCTTGATTCATAGCTTTCTCGTCTTTCAAATGTTGGACTGCGATAGGGTAAGCTGGGTTTTTATCGACGGTGATCACGCGCGGCGATTGATTGTGTGGTGAATTCAACGCTTTCTTGAAAAATCGTTTGGCTGCGGGAGCATCTCGGTTTTCAGACAACATGAAATCAATCGTATTTCCCTTTGAATCCACTGCTCTATAAAGATATTTCCATTGTCCTTTGATTTTAATATAGGTCTCATCCGTCCTATAGGAATCATTGGTCGTCTTCAAATAGGGACGAATTCGCTTGTCTAATTCCAGCCCAAATTCATGAACCCATCGCATGATGGTTGTATGAGCCATATGTAGTCCTCGTTCTTCCATCATCTCCACTAGATCACGATAACTAAGGCTATATTTTAAATACCATCTTACTGTTAGCAAGATAACCTCTGATTCGTACTGCTTCCATTTAAACAAATCTAATTCCATTTCCAACGTAATTGCTCCATCCCATGAATTCATTTTCAATCATGTTATCATGTATTAGAGCTTTGCACCATAACCCCACGAGATTATACAATTCCGCATAAGGACTTAGCATTAAGGTTTGTTGTTGCCTAATCATCCGCTCACCTGCTCTCCATGATACCTTAATTATAAGCGAAAAAAGGTACAGCCTCCTCTACTTTCTTGAGGAACTGCACCTTTTTTCATGAGACGGACTTTTTCAGTGGCCTCCGATGTGAACGGTCCTTCTTCTTTGCTTATATCCGTAAGCCACGAATTTTCGTAAAAACCGAGTAAAAGATAAAGTATTGGCCATATATTTAACAATCTAATCTATTTGTCTAATAGCTGAGGCACTTTTACAAATTCATATCCCTGTGCCCGTAAGCTGTCAATCAATTTAGGCAATGCCTCTATTGTTCCATCAAGCCTTCCAGGTACTTTAAAATTGTGCATAAGAATAATTCCGCCTGGTACAGCTCTTTTATTGATTCTGGATAATATTTCATTTGCCGGTGTTCCATTCCAATCATATGAGTCAATTGTCCAGGAAATTGGACGATATCCTAACTTATTTAGGATTTCGATTTGATTGTCTTTGATTGCACCATATGGAGGTCGGAACAAATTGGTTTTGTATCCAGTGATTTTTTCAATTTCAGCAGTAGTAGATTGCACAGTGTTAATCATTTGTAAATTAGTTAAAGTAGGTAATTGAGGGTGGTTCCAAGTATGATTGCCAATCGCATGGCCTTCAAGTTTAATCTGCTTTAGCAATAGAGGAAACGCTTTAGCTTGTTCTCCTAGTACAAAAAAGGTTGCTTTTACTCCTTTGGATTTTAAAATCTCTAAAATTTTTGGCGTATAAATGTCCTCGGGACCATCATCAAAGGTAAGGGCTATTACTTTCTTGCTGCTTGACCCCATATAAGTCATTCCAACTGAATTCTTTTCTGGAACATTAATAAATTGTCCTGGATAAATTCGATTTTTATTCTTTATTTGTAGGTTAGCCCGAGAAAGTTGCGTTAAGGAAACTCCTAGCTTAACAGATATTTTGTAAAATGTATCGCCGTAAATGACTTTGTAAATACTTGCTTGAGGAATATCTAATGTTTGACCGACGCTAAGTAATGTAGAATTTAACTTGTTATGGTTCACAATATCTTCCAAAGTAATATTGTTATTGTCTGCAATTTTGGAAAGAGTATCTCCGGCATGGACAGTATAAGTAGCAGCTTCCGCTAAGTTTCCAAATGAAAGTATAAGGATCAATAGCATAGTAAAGCTTACAATGTTTCTAGTCATAAGGCCCCCCCTTTTGATATCAACTCTGTAATTATATAGCCACGAACAGGCGATTGAATATCATAAAATAATGGTAAATAGCGACTTGAATGCGTTTTAAATTACTTCAATACTTATGTCGCTCGAATGTAATGTTTAAGATATGACCCTGTGTTAAGTCACCGACAGTAACGGCATGAAAACATTAAAAATTCGTGAAAATTAATGAGGAGATTCTTCTTGACACAAATGTGTTACCTCAAAAATACAAAAATCCCCGCCAACCGAATAGAGCGGAGATATTATATGGAAAATGTAATAGAGGCCGTAATTGGATTAGCACCTTATTTATTATTGATTTTACTATTTTGTTGAACTCTGTTGTTTCTTTTTTCCCTGCTTAGTTTGCTTTGCTTTCTTTGCAACCTTTTGTTTGCCCTGATGAGAGGACACCTGAGTTTTCGCTTTCACGCTTTTATGAGGAGCCGCCGCGGATACTGATCCTGCAAAACTAAATACCAAAACAACTGACATAGCAAGAAGTAACAACTTATTCATGGTAATTGCTCCTTTATTTTTCGAAATATAAGCAGGAATACTTTACTATATTCAATCTCGGATGTAAATTTTCAAGAAGAGTTAGGGTATAAAAAAAACCGCCTCCCATATTATGGGATCAGACGAGTAGTTAGTCATTGCTTATCTTCCGCTGAACTGTTTGGTACTCTCATCCCAAGTTAAATTAATCAATAATCTACTCGAATTAAACGAATAGTAAGAAGAAAGCATATTACTCACTCCTTACTTAATAACTATTATAAATTAAATAAAAACTGTAATATACGACAAAAACTTCTTTTGGTTGTTTTATCGTCCAAACGAGATTATTTTACAATTGTACTTATTAACCAAATGAATATTATTCTAAGAACTTAATACTAAAAAAGTAATAAAAATCCCCGCATGGAGAGTACGGGGAAGCGACATTTATTATAGGGTATGTTAATTAATTTAGTCTTAAAAGCACGTTAATCTATGCTAAAAGTATTTGAACAGAGGTTCAACCTTTATCATTAATCACGCTTTAAATTCAAACCGAATAGTCGTAAAATAAACAAAAATAGATTAACGAAATTTAAAAACAAAGATAATACAACAAATGGAATCTCTTCTTGAGTTACACCATAGTGGGTGATTCGTGATATATCAAATAACGTATATCCAATAAAAATCAGTATCCCAAGCAATGTGTAAATCCATGCAGCGGTTGTTGAAAAAGGAACAAAAAAATTGACAATACCCATCCCCAATAAAGCTATTATTCCGATAAAGAGAAACCCACTAAGAAAACTAAAATCTGACTTAGAGATTGTTGCATATAAAGCAGCTCCGCCATATGCAATCACTGTTACGGCGAATGCTTGCAGAACCATTGAAGCTCCAATTACAGAAACATAATTTGCTATAACTGGATATAAGGTTATTCCAGAAATAATTGTAAATGAATATAAAAAACCATAACCCACCCTCTTACTTCGACGAATGAACGTAGCAGCAATAATCATAATTAGTTCCACCACCATCAGTGGTAAAAATAAAGCCGTTGGCACATATTCACCGATATAAAGTCCTACAGAAGCAAACAGTAAGCTAAAAAATAGGGCTGGAAAAATGTGCCCCATGGTAACTCTCGACGAGCCAGTATAACTATTTGGGTACATGTTTTTTACCTCCTATACAGGTCTATTTATATTATAATCTATTTTCAATTAAAATTTACGTATTACAATGAAGAATTAGTCCAATTTTTCTGATATTCAAGTGTTACTGCTAACGCATAATGTCCGCGAGTTGACGGCGTAAGTTGTCCTGCTGGTGACGGACAATCTGTCCACGCAATGCCTACACATTCATGGGAGGCATCCTTTTCCTTTTCTGTAATCGGTCATTATATTCAGCAACTCTCGGATAGGCAATCCCGTCAGCAATTGGGCATTATCTTTCAGCGGATGAGTTCTATTTCATGGAATGGGAAATTTGCATACCAGCAGCTTCTTTAGTTACAATTTAGAAGTAAGCAAAAAATCTAATTTGGAGGTTCATACCATTGAGCTCTCACGCCATAATCAACACAGTTAATGTTGCACGTCTTATGACAATTGGAAAAGTTGAATCCGTCAGCGAAGAATTTTTTGATGTACAACCCCCGCAGTTCAATAACACCATTAGATGGAATTTAGGTCATCTAATCGCAGTTATGGATTCACTAGTGTTCAAACGCATTAGTCAATCGTCAAAGCTTCCTGAAGGATTTGTAGACCTTTTTAAAGGCGGTACAAAGCCTTCTGATTGGACGACTACTCCTCCTTCAAAAGATGAACTTATAACTCTGTTGAAGCAGCAATCTAACGACTTAAACGAAACCTTTGCCAATAGAGCAGAAGAAAAGTTAGAAAATCCATTCCAAATTCGTGAATTTAAGCTTGAAACGGTTGGCGATGTGATCGGCTTTGCCATTGTACACGAAATGATGCATACAACCACCATTTCGGATTTGTTAAAGGTCATCAACTATCAGAATAATTAGCTAATCAAAAGCGGTCAGTTGGAAAATCACTGATCGCTTTTCGTTTTTGTGGTGATTTGCATGAAACTTCTCTTATCGAAATTGTACTTAAATTTTATGATACAAAAGCATCAAGAATATCACCAATCTCTTTCCAATCCCTTACTCTCGTTATCCTATCATGTTGACACTCTTGATTATATGGCTTATCAATCAATAGAACGTTGATACCACCATCAGCTAAAGGTGAGAGCATGTGCTGGATGGTCTTCGATAAAAAGTGATACCCCATTTAATTTTGCACATTCTAGCTTCCCATTCTCAAATTGCGATGCACATAGTGAAGATTCAACAATAATATCATTTTCTTTAATCCACTTTTTTGCGGATTCCATCCATTCAATTGGTCTTCCAGTCATAATTGTAAATTTTATTTTATTCACAAACCTAGATAATGTTTCTTGTAAGAAAGGGTATTAACCTGCAGTCGCCGCTCCAGATTCATGACTAGAAACTGAAGTGCGATGACGGTCAGACTTGTTTCGGCGCCACGCGCCCGAATGCGACCCAGTCCCAATTTGCGTTTGCCTTCTCCAAACTTTCCTTCGATCGCATTGCGCTTTGCTGCGTCTTGACGCTCTTGCACACGATCAGAGACTTCACTTTGATCTTTCGAGGGCCTGCCGAGCTTCGGGCCGCTGAGGCGAATCCCAAGCTCCTTGCAATAGTTCAGGTTATCTCGGTTGCGGTAGATTTTGTCGGCTAGAATGACGGCAGGATAATACCCAAATCGCTGTTTGTACACTTCCACTGATACTTGCAGCGTTGTTGCTTCGTTGAAGCTGTCCCATTGTACCGTTTCGATCCAAGCGTATCCGTCCACCAAACTGGCGGCGATTTTGGCGCCGAACTCCACGTTCGCTCCGGCTTTGCCCCGAACCATCGGACGTACATGTGGCTGTTCGATACTCACGATGCGATCGGCGATGATATGGGTTTTCTTCTCCATCATTTCGCGCTGCTGACGGTAGAGCTTCGAGATGATCAAGAGCAAGCGATAATGTCTTTTACTCAGCTCCGTGAGGGGTGTATGTGTTACGAGTACTTCAATGATCCGCAAATCCCGTCCCACAAAGCCAAGTTGCTTTTTGATCGCTTTGCGGATCACCTTGCCCGATGCCTTGCGTTGTTTGGATACGCCCAGATACGATTTTCTTGCTTTCTCGCGGTAAGTGCGCGGCTTCTCCATCGATCCGATATGGGGATGGTGCAGTGCATCAATGATGTCTTCGAGAATTTCACGGGCGTGATTGAGCAGTCCCAGGTCCGTCGGGTATTTGATGTCCGCAGGCGCACATGTCGCGTCCAGCATGAGGGTTCCCTTATTCGTGACATTTGCAGCTGGTGCAGATGCTGGTGACAATACGCGGAACCTCTTCGCCATGTTACGAGGTGTCTTAGCCGTCGCGGGAGTTTCCTCCGGAATGGTGAGAGCTTCCCCTACCTCCATGGTCAACTGGGAACCGCCGGCATCGTTGTTGTCGTCGTCATTGTCCCGGCTTGATGATTTCTTGGACTTTGCTGCTTCTTCTTGCTCTGCTTTGAGCGCTGCTTGGGCAATCCAACCGTTGACCTCTGCAAGGATCTCAATGCCCAATCTTTCCCGAAAATGCGTCATGAGTGAATGGTGGAACGGTTCTTCATCCACATACTCCGAGTAACCAATGAAGAACTGCAGATAGGGATTCTCCCGAATCTGCTGCGTGGTTTCGCGATCGCTTATCACCAGGCGCTCTTTGATGATGAGTGATCCGAGTGCAACTCAAACGGAATATGCCTTTTGTCCAATGGCTGGAGACTGAAAGGAATCCATATATTTTTCTTCCACTTTGTCCCAAGGAATAAACGAAGCAAGCTGAACCCAGCGATTCGCGGGGTTTAATTTTCCTCCAAAGGGCAAATAGAACTTTTTGAGCAGATCCGCCATATTCCGATTCAGCACGAACAATTTCATTCACTCCATCTGCAAGGTTTTTTATCGATTTTCCATGGTTTCCTTGCAGATAAATTCGACGAAATTGGTCGAAAACCCTTGTAGAATAAGGATTTTTTTATTTTTCAGCAAGCCCTACTTACTATATCAGAATTGATTCAATAAAAAAAGAAAGGGGAGCCCCTTCCTTAAACTGGCGCCAAGATTGACGAGAGGGACGTTGCAACCCTTGTCGATATGGTACTTGATACCCGCGACAAGGAATGGTTCGACGATATTATGAAGCGGGCGAAGGCGTAAAGCCTTTACCAGCTTTTGTCGTTAAACTAAATTACTCGTTAGTTCAACGATCGGCCACTGCGAATGTACAAATTGAGAGACAAATCATATTTCAATTGGAATCATGATAACGAACTCTGGATCTTTAGAGTAAGGATCTTGACTCATTGGGTATTCTTCAAAATGAGTAATGTCTCCCAGTAACACCTTGTAACCGTGGCTTTCAATCCAAGCAGAAATATTGTGATAGGAAGTATCTATATTCTGCCCCTTTTTATGTTCACACTTTGCATAAGTTAATGTTGGAAGGGTATTGCTTAGCATTCCTTCTGGGATATTCTCGATTTTTTCGACTTCAACAACTGCATAGTGGGTAAAACCTCCTTCAATGTTGTGGTAGGAAAACCCAAGTAATGTTTCGGGATGAAGTACGTTCTCGATCTCTTTTAAACGATTCTGCATTTCCGTATGAATAACCCTAATTCCACCTGCTCCTGCCTCAGCAAAAGTTCCTGCCCATTTTAACCCGACTGCGTGAAACGAGTCTTTCGTGATTAACTTAGATTCATTTATTTGCTCCACGGTTTCAACCTCCAAAAAGTTATGTACTCTTTACTACTTACATTCTACAATAGAACTGTGACAAAAACTGTCAGATTAATCTTTATGGGTGATTATATTGACAAAAACTCAGTGTTTGAATGAAGTAATGGCTAGAGTATATGAAAAACAGAAATTTACGGTTGATGAACTTGCAGAAGAATTCCAAGTATCCTACCGAACTATGCTTAGATATTTACAGGAATTAAGCGGAATGGGAGTACCTCTCTATTCCGAGGTGGGCAAGCATGGTGGATATAGTATATTAAAGTCTTCATCACAAAAAAACTCAAATCTTTCTTTCAACAGAGTTATAAAGCCAGTCACACATATAGTAGGAATAGAGTTTCAAGCACCTTTCACGGCTGTTTATATAGCAAAAGTCCATATTCCGATACTGTGGGAAGAGTTAAATAGCAGGGAACATGAAATTATCAACTTCATGAGCAAAGAGAACAGAGTTGGAGTTTCACTCAGCAGAAATCGTGTATACCATTACATTGCTGGAATAGAAGTTGCGAATCCAAAATTAACTCCTGAGAAAATGGTAACTGCCACATTGCCGATCCGCGAATATGCAGTTTATAGTCATTTTGGTGAAACGAGTCGGGTGGAGATCGATGAAACTTATTTTTTTATGCTTGAAAAAATTCGTAAACAAGGATTAGATCATGACCCAAATGCCTATAATCTGCCCGTTAGGTGAGCGACGAACACAGACATATGTATCAAACATCTTATTTTGTGAAAATCTCCGATATGCAGAAAGAGACCCGCATATAGGCTGCGGGTCTTAATTGTTCGGCGACACAAACATATGCGCTTTCCAAAGAAAAAAAGAGCCATGTAGATAAGTGGTCAAGCCCCACTACAAATAAGCGCCTTATTTTATCAACAGGTCGTTCAGTGCCTCCCAAGTCTGTTCGGCTATAGGGGAAGTGGCAGCAATCCAGCACTCCTCCACTTCCTTGGCAGAGGAAGCACCGATCAGTGTAGAGGTCAACCGCCGCTGCCGAAGGCTGAATTGGAGCGCAAGCCCGAGAATCGAAACATTTTGCTCCCTGCACCATTCAAATACACGAACGGCGGCTGCCACATCATCCTGGCGAGGGGTCCACCGCGGAGTGCCGACACTTCTGGGGTCGCGTCCCGAGAACAGTCCCATGCCGAGTGCAGCCCCATTCACGACGCTCACCCCGCGCGCATCCGCATGATCGCAAACCCCTTCCAGAACGGTTTGCCTCAGTAAAGTATAATCATTAAAGGTAAGCGCCATATCCAAATGCCCCGTGTCGATGGCCCTTCGAATCGTTTCGTGGCTGCGGACGCCGATGCCGATCGAGCGGATGACTCCCTGCCCTTTCAATTCCACGAGTGCCTCTATAGCGCCGCCATGTCCCAACACTTTGTCCATGTGTTGGGGAAGCGGATCGTGAATTAAACATATATCCAAATAATCGACACCCATTGTTCTTAGGCTGTTCTCTACGCTCCAATAAATGGCGTCTGCCGAATAGTCCTGAAAACGGTCCCGGTGCGTACCTGCTTTGCTTGAGAGATAATAGCGTTCCCTCGGTACTCCCCGTAATGCAATTCCGATTCGCCTTTCCGCTTCAAAATAAAAGGGCGATGTGTCCACCCAGTTCATGCCCAGCTCCAGCGCTTTTTCAACCGCGGCCACTCCGTCGGCGTCGGACACATCCCCGAAAATCCCGCCGATACCCGCTCCTCCCATACTCATGGCCGTCACATTCATTTCCGTTTGTCCGAGACGGCGTTTTTCCAAGGGGTTCACCATGGTTTCCATCAACATACCTCCACTAAAATAGATGATAGAGCTATTTCGAATAGCAAGTCGGCAAATTGGCCTTCTGTTTTCGGAGGTTCTTTTTAATTCCCGACTTGTCAAAGATGTCTTTATTATAGTACAAACCGCGTTGAAATCTAAATATAAGAAAGGTGCAAATCTTGGCAGATTTGTCCTCCGTCCACGACCAATTCCGTTCCAGTCGATTATCCACATATTGGTTGTGGTGCAAAGCTCTTAAATCCATGATAACATGATTGAAATGAAGTCATGAGATGGAGATATTACATTGGATACGGAATTAGATTTGTTTAAGTGGAAGCAGTATGAATCAGAGATTATCTTGCTGACAATAAGATGGTATTTAAAATATAGCCTTAGTTATCGTAATCTAGTGGAGATGATGGAACGAGGACTACACATGGCTCATACAACCATCATGCGATGGGTTCACCAATTTGGGCCGGAATTAGACAAGCGAATTCGTCCCTTTCTAAAACCGACCAACGATTCCTACCGAACGGATGAAACCTACATCAAAGTCAAAGGACAATGGAAATATCTTTACAGGGCAGTGGATTCAAACGGAAATACGATTGATTTCATGCTTTCTGAAAATCGAGATACTTCCGCGGCCAGACGATTCTTCAAGAAAGCGTTGACCTCACCACATAATCAATCGCCGCGCGTGATCACCGTCGATAAAAATCCAGCTTACCCTATCGCAGTCCAACAATTGAAAGACGAGAAAGCCTTGAATCAAGAAACATTACTACGACAACAGAAATATCTAAACAATATAATTGAACAAGACCATCGATTCATAAAGAAAGTTATTAAACCAATGATGGGATTTAAGTCTTTTAATACTGCAGAGAAAACAATTGCCGGAATCGAAGTCATGCATATGATAACCGTGCAAGGTTTCGTGCTTCTTGAGAAGCATGCCACTTATAATGTCGGTACTGACCTGGCAAAGTCCCGCTAGGTAGCTCAAGTCTTTATTCGATAATTCCTTAAAATCAACGTTGTAATTCTGAATCCTTGTGTCTTTAAATAATTCAAGATCGAATAGACGTAAATAAGGGGAAATAAATCTTTGGACACTCGTATAAGATAACCGCTCAAGCTTTCGTCATCGTACATTTCCGGGCGTTCCAACAACTTCTTCAAAGTTATTCCCCTTTTACTCTTAATGGAGTTAATTCTTCATAACACGATATCCAAGATACTTCCTCTTTAAACACCTCCTTTGACATTTATCGTTCGAGCACGGAATTGTTTTTACAACGTTCACAGGAACGTCTGTCTTAACAGGCAGAGACAAAAAGGCTTGGGGAACAGTCCCTAAGCCTTTTTGTACATTTATACATTAAATTGCATAATATGTTTACGATTATTTTTGAAACAAAATTTACAGCTTATTGTGATCCATTTACATCTTTTGATGAAAAATCACAATACACAACAACAATACACAACAACAATACACAACAACACACACACAATGTGATATTCCAGATTTAATTAGAAAACGGAGTCCGCAATCCCGCGTGGCTCCGTTTTGATTGTTCCATAATTGGTTAGAATTTGAAATACGCCGCTGCAGAATAGGCGGTTTGTTCCATAATTCGTTATAAAAAAAATAATCAGCTAAAAAAACAATTTGAATAAAAATACATAAGATTTAATAATCGAGTTATAAATTCGCATTTGCGATGGGTAGGAGCCAATAGAAAGGTACTCGGCAAACTTCTGACTTTTACGGGCATTTTTTTACTACCATGTCATAGTTGTTATAGCTTAATTGGTAGCACTGGACCGTTAATTTTTCTAAATTTTGCTGGGTTCCAGAGACAACTTTTTCTTAATCTCAAGGTTAGAATTTCTCTTCTCAAACTCTGCATTAATGTATACTGGGTTCAAGATAAAAGTCAATACTGTACTAACTTATCAATGAAGTCTTCACAGCTAAAATTTTGATCCTTAAGTTCCTGCTCATTAGATGTCGATAGCTAATAAAAGTTTTATGCATCTATTCAATTTCTTTCCATTTTTCAATATTGACCTGAAAATGTTTATTTACTTCATTCTCAAAAAAATCGTTAATTTCCTTAAAACCTGAACACAACTCATTGTATTGGTAATATTGCTTTTGAATTTCTGAAATAGGTGTCATATGAAACTCCAATGATTTGTCAGAGCCAATGCATTTAACTTCATTTTTGTCGGAAACATATTTATACCATCTTCGAAAATTATTTTGATAGGTAGTCAAAAAGTCATTTAATTTATGAATAATTTTATTGGTTATTTGATATAATTCTTGTTGTTCTTTCTTATTCCAACGGCCACTCTTTTTTTCGTTTTCAAGAACTTTCATTTCATTACGGAAAAATTCGTATGTTTTATAATATGACGTGAGTGTTTCATCAAAATTATCACGTTCAAAATCAATATAGAATAAAGTTCTCTTTGTATCAAGAAAGGAGCGTACAGCCCGTATATAGAGTTTCACTGGATTATCAAAGAGTAAGTTAAATCCCCCTAGACTAACTTTTTCAATTTTTAATGCCCACTTTTTAGTTAATAGTCCCAGAAGGATACCCACTAATATAATTAATGGCAAAATTAAAAACAAAATTGCCGATAATATTCTAATGTTTTTCATTAGTCGAGTGTCATTTAATGCATTTAAATCTAACCAAATTATACAGTAAAGAATTCCAATCGTAATTACAGCGAAACATAATCTTATAATCCATTTCATCGGTTTACATCCCCTTATTCTATAATACGTCACTCATTTACTTTCTAGATATCTTCGTAGTTTGGGAGTTCTTGTCTTCACTCTTGCATGACTGACAAAAACCCTAGGATTCATTCAATTACCACTCCAAGTCAACTTTGTATTTTTGTATAATATTATCATTCGACAATTACTTTAATTATACTTATTTACAACAAAAAAATACAGCATATGTAATAGTTTCCTTAAACAAAAAAGAAATAATAGTATTTATTAGAAAACGGAGCCTATAATCCCGAATGGCTCCGCTTTGTTATATAAATATACTTGAGTGTTGCGAAAAAATCGTCGTCGGTTAAAGCCAGATAAGAGCAGCAATTTAGAAGCTTCGTCGAATGAGTAAATAGAAGAAAAGACATCGCCTTGGAATAGAGAAATTGTCGGTTATCACGCATACAATTTCCAGTAAAAGGAGATGTCCCAATCTCATGGAATCCCTCTACTTGCCTATCGTCAAGTTCATTTTGGCGCTGAGGTTGGAATTTTCTAAACCGCAGCTCGGCCATCTTTTACCCTCGTCCATGGCATCATTCTGTGTGCCGGACGTAAGAATATGACGCAAATCCGGAATGCTGCCCGAGGGGATCGTCACCTGAGCAACATGACGAATTTTTCCAATCACTCTCCATGGTGCATGAATCGGATGCAGCGTAGACGCATGCAATGGATTATGGAGCGGCTAGAGAACAAACGATTGAAGAACGGCGATGCCAGCAAACTAGTGTTCCTCATCGTGGACGATACCTGCTGCAAGAAGGACAAGTCAACCAAGAAAATGGAGGCGCTTAGCTTTCAGTATTCTCATGAGGACGGCAAGTCCGTCTCGTGCCACAATCTGGTCACCGCTCATGTGGCCAGCAGCGGAAGTTCTTACGCATGGGATTTCCGTCCTTATTACCAGAAGGATTACTGTGCGGCACAGCGGCTGACCTTCATGACCTTCAAGAGCAAGAATGATCTGACTGTCGAAATAATTGAGGCTTTCCCAGCAAGGGATGACGAGCGTGTTTATGTCCTGATGGACAGCTGGTACACCAGCGAGAAAGTCATCCGTAAGGGATTCCATGTGATTGCCGCCATCAGGACGAACCGTCTCATTTGTCCTTCAGGCCTTTCGATCTCCATCAGCGATTTCGCCGAGAAGTACATCCGTAAAGCCGATCTCCACTCCGTTACCGTGGACGGTCAGGGCGTGTATCAGGTATACCCTTACGAGGGACCGGTCAGCGAAATCGAGAACGTCAAACTGCTGCTCTCCTGGAAAGACGATTACACCGCTTCGAGCAAACCGCAGGTTTGTCTCCTCTGTACGGATTTGTCGCTGGATCTCGTTACGATTCAGCGATATTATCACGTACGCTGGAACATTGAGACGGGGTATCGTTATTTCAAGGAATTGCTGGGGTTTGATCAATACCAATTGCTTTCCTTCACGGCATCAGCAGTTCTGGGCCATCAAGTTCTTGACGCAGAATTTTCTTGAATCTCAGCGTCAGGAATGGATGAGGGGCGAGGCAGACTTGACGCTAGGTGACGTCGTACGACGTATCCGGGAAGAATTCTTCGGGCAAATCATTGTCTACGTTTACCAACAAGCCCTGGAGAAAAAACCTCTTCTCGACATCCTCAAGCACCTCAAGCTCTCGGCCTAAAGCGTGGCACCGCCGACTACGCTACAGGTCTGCCCTTCTGAGGGACATGGGGGCCAAATTCGCAAGACTCAAGTAAATATATTATTATATATACCGTGGTTCAAAGTATTATGTTATAATGATGGTATTTTTAATAATTACTTATATAGGTATTTAACTTAAATTTACTCTCAGGAAATAGTTTGTTACTTCTTTCTCCCCCTAATCAGTGTTCATTATTTTACTACCTAGTAGTAATAAAAGGGTTCCCTCTAACTCTTCTCTTGTCCGAACAGGATAAGTGAGTATATTCCTTGCTCTTTTTGGTATTAATCTTGTGCCGTCAACATTAAATATCCATACTTTCATTCCCCTTGACTCACTTAGATCTAGTGCCAGTTCCAGTTCGTCAAAACACCATGGACTACAAGCGTACTCTTTACACCATGTTGCAATGAATATATTTGCAGAGCGAATATTTTTTTCAATCTCATTTAATATATTCTTTCCAACACCAAACTCAGTTTCGTCCCTATATACTATATGGTTTCTCCGTCTGAGTATATTCTCAATATAATCTGCCTCATGCGGCCTTGCTTTTGGATAACTTATAAAAAAAATATTTTTGTCTATTTGCTTATTCAGCATATTGTTCTGAATTGATTCTTTGATTGATAGCTCAAGTGATTCACTTATTTTATTTGGGTCTAAGAGCTTTAAGTGCATATTCCCCATTTTATCTTCTAATTGATAGCGGATTCTCTCGAAGGAATCAGAAGCAGCACCACCAAAAAACGGAAACGGCAATACATTTTTTCTTTTAGATTCAGCAAGTAATAGAAGCATGTTAGCAGCCCCATTGTTTTTACCGCCTATAGCAATTACTGTCTGACATAAATCCATTGCCTGCAATTGACATAATAGCCACGAATACTCCCCCTTTAAAGATGAAGATATGCAAGGTATAATATTTAAATTTTTAAGTATTAAATTTTTTTTTAAATCATTTACTTTTTCTGTAACTTCTTTAGAATCTACATATATAATATCAATTGATTGAGTTTCACTTAATTCTTCCCCAACAAATCCTTTCAGTACCCAGTAATCCGCGCTATCTTGAAATGGACTACAGATCACCAAAGAATTTCCAAGTTTGGCTAGATTTTTCCCAATCTCTTCACAAGCATTTATAAAATTACTTTGAGATATATCTTCAGTTAATCCACCAATTATAAAACTTTTCATAAAACCTCCCTTAATTTTTTCTAGATGTTATTAAGCTTTACATAGGCTTTCATGCTGATGAGTCAGCTCTATGACGATATATATTTTAATGATTACAAAAACCTGCCTGTTAATATCCAACAGGTCTTAATGAGAAGTAGCAGAGAACAACAATTTTCAAAAGTTATTTTAGTAATAATTAAAAAATCTTTTTGTATCACTTGAATTTCAAGTGGTTAAAAATATTTCAAATTATTGAGTAAGACCAGAGTACATTTTTTTAAATCCTTTAAAAACAAGATAGATTGCTTCATCAATAAATTGTGTGGTAAACAACTTCTCATTTTCTTGGTCATTAAGTCCGTTATTAAATTTTACTCTTCTCAATATATTTATTATATTGTCATAATTTACAGTTTGGGTTCGGTCGCGCTGTGAAATAAAATTAAGCAAATCCTTATACCCGGGATTATTTTCAATTTGCCACGTCTCTGTTAGTTCCTTTGGAACATCCTTTCCAAGGATTACCTCACAAACACTCGCAGTTACTCCACCAAATCCACCAATCAGATAGAGCGGTATGTTGTGTTCAATAGCAATCATTATTTCTTCCAAGACACCCGGCATACGCCCTTTATATCCCGAGTGTCTGCCACCTGCGCAAATTCGAACATTGCATTGATTAATCATTATTTTCCGCATTTCACTAAGTGAGCGACTCCATACGTATAAGTTTTGGCTATTAGTTGGAGGTAAAAAGACGTCATCCTTGGGAATTAAGTCTTTTACATCTGTTGGCGGTGGCACTTCAGCCATTTTAGCAATTGTGCGATATTTTGCTTTCCATATCTTCATTTCACTGCCGTCGTTTGTATAAATCGGCCAAGCTATGAAATTATTAATATGTATGTCTTTCTGTTGTGTTCTTGCTTGTAATGCAAGTGCTTCATTAAACAAAAAATCGGTAAATCCATCCTCTCTAAGATCTCCGCCATAATTTAGAACTACACCGCGTGACAATAAATGACGAGCTATATCCTGTGATAATTGGACTAAGTGTTTATTTGTAATTCCATGATCAACAAAATCTTCATGAGATGGATCTGATATTGAAATTCCAATTTGTTTGTTAGCCAATGAACCTAGCTCAATTGTTATTGGCGTGCTAAGTTGGATTCCTATTTTATTTAAAAAAGATAATTCCTCGATATATAAAGGTGGTTCCGGGTATATTAGTTTAGTCTTAGCATATTCTAAATAATCCCCACTCTTAATCAACAGCTTCTCAATATCCGATACCTCAGGCGGACGTGAAAATATTACTGCATCACTTTCAATCCATCCGGCATTCTTATACTCCTCTAATAATTTATATGAATAAAAGAATCTGATGGTTTCTAATAACGTGGCGCTTAATATTCTCAAGAGGTCTGTATCACTTGGAGATTCATTCCCTAAATTAATATGTATTCCAGGGATGTTTGAAGCAAAGGGAAATCTTCGATCTTCAAATTGCTCCAATAAGTCTACAGCTAGCATAGGTCTGTTATTCTCTTTGGCACAAAGAATCTCCCTCTGGCACCAATATCTGGATGAGTATGAATCCGTATGAATTGCAATTAGAGTAGATTCTTGGATATGTCCGATTATCTCTTCATCAAATTTATAACCAGGGGATATGTCCGTTGCATCAAAGAAATTTCTCATAGAACTATTATCAATAAAGCTCTTTAAGGATTTCGCCAACGTAACACCATTGTTTCCGTCCTTTGCATGGCTCAAGAATAATTTTAAAGCATTTTCTTTACCTAATTTCCTTGAAGATTCATTTAGTGTGAAACGATAAATTTCATGTGAGATAGAAATAAACAACTGTTCTTTGATATGTCTCGGATCGAATTCGTACGACCGAATGAAGTTTATTCCACCAAATAGTTCATTTAAAGAAAAAGCTGTCTTATCTAGTGCCACCGGGATTATTACATTATTTTCATTTCGGTCAATTGTTTGTAAATACTTAGACCAGCTATAGTCAGCCACCATTTCCGTTCCTACAAAAACAAATATCATTGTTTTTTTAGATTTGAGATTTATAGTACTAGGAATCGTCTGCTTAGTGCTTGTTCTATAGAAAAATGGCAAATTCATGGACCTTGAGAATGGCTTGTTCACATCACGTGAAAGCAGTGAAAAGCAGTATTCATAATAGGGTTTTACAACAGGATCATCAGCTGGGTGCCAAATAAAGTATATCGAAAGCGGAGGAATAAATGATTTCATTTTTTAATCTCCTTAATGTGTTATTCCACAGACCTTGCATTTACTATTGTACTGCATCATAACTTGAGAATTTTTTATTAAATGGGCTCTAGAAGTCCTTGCATCATATGCTTCCTCAATTAATTCGCCTAATGCTACGGCTGTTTTGGGATAGGTCCAATATCGAGCGTAGCAATCATGATGCCCCGACGACCAATTTGCTTTTAGCCTAGGTGGAAGGTATGCAGCATTCCCTTGATTTGGTAAGATAATTCCTAAAACACCATTTGGGGTGTATTCACCTTGTCGCAATGAACTTTTCAATTCCCAATCAATGTATCTTCTGCTGTGTGTACATCTCCCTATAAGTACAATAGTTACAGTTGTATCTTCCAGGTACTTTTTCCTTATTTGAGTCATCACGTATTCAGGATTTGTACTGTTAATAAAATCATCATTGTCGTTTGCACCTAATACGTAAGGGATAAATACTTTTTCTTCATTTGCAAACTTTTGTATGAACTCGTCTACTTCTTTTCTATCACCTCTGTAATGTGAAATAAAAACTTTTCGTCTGATTCCCTGATAAGTCATTTTTGTAACCTCCTAAAAATTTATCTTCAGTGAACTATGCAGCATTAAATCATTACTTCTAACGAATGATGTTTAAAATTATTATTAATGAAGGTCTTTCTATTAAGACAAAACTCTTTTAGGCGACTGTCTCGAACTACATCAATCAATGGTTCAATAAACTCCCACTCTAAATATTCCTCTGGGTTATCTTGATCATATAACGTATTGGAAATAAAATGAAATGCTAATTTTTTGAGCCGAATATTATTAGAACCACTTAATTTAGATATAGCTTCGATATAATTGGCTTTAAAAAAATCTTTTTGGCTTCCTTTTAATGATTTATACACGTACCCATAAGCTACTGCAGCCCCAGTTCGAATAATATGAGATATTACTTTATTATTCTTAAAATAGTAGTAATCGTTACGAAGAAGTATATTGTGAAGTTCCATCTTCTCATTTCCCTTTTTATATATGAGATGTGAGAAAAGATATCTAAGAAAAAGTTCAGTAAATGTAACTACATAACTATCATCATCTGTTGGAGCGATATAGGTACTAAGTTCTATTTCAATTGTCTTTTTATCTAATAAATCTATTATCAATTCAACTGACCTTTCCAAGCTATATTCATTATATAATAAAATTCTTTGGAAATTATCAGCTGATATTTCCGCAATAATTTTATTCATCTTATCGTTACTGCAAGCAATAAATTCATAAATGCATCTCTTTAGTTTTTGCAAGCTACTTAATTTATTCATATTTGTCCTCATAATGACTTTTAAATATAGCCCTAAGCCATGATCTGATATTTCATTTATATATTTTGCTATCACAGAACATTTTTGAGGAATGTTTGCATTGGTATATTTCAAAAAATATAACAAAGAAAACAATTCCCTTTTCCCTTTTATTACTATATTTTCTTTAAATAAATATTCGAATATTATTTGCTGGTATTTTGTTTTTAGCTTTATAGATGTAAAAAGTAGAGTTTCTAGCCTTTCCTTCTCGATTAGTTCTGAACCAATTAGTTGGGATAAATCATCTTCTTGCTTTTCATTCTCTAGGTAAAGTATCTCGTAGATCAGCAATTCTGGTCCTAGCTCATCAAATGATCTGCTGATCATTCTAAAACGCTCCCATTCATTTGAGCCAATATATCTAATAAATATTCTGTAAGCCCAAAACATCTTAAACAGCAATTGAATATTCATTTGTATAAGTATCTCTTCATTAAGATAGTTTTGTGTAACCTTTTGCTTAACAGCCAGTTGTGTATTTATCAATTCATACAATGCATAACTTGCATTACTACCTAAAAAGGAAAGACTTTTTACATTAAATGATAAAGTGCTTTTTTCTACAGCATAATTTATAACTTTGTTCATGTCGTTCAAAACTTCTATTTCCAATTCATCTCTATTAGATATATCTCTATATGATATATCCAGCATCTTTTTCATTTTTATCTTTGTATATCTATTTATAAAATCGAAATAACACAGATTAAGTAATTCTTTTTCTGAGTCACTCACTGTGCTTGCATAAACATGAACTATTAATGGATTTATAAACAATTCAAATATAGTGTTTATTTCTGGAAAAAAATCTTCATTAACACTAGATTGAAACTTATAGAATTCTAGTATCTTAGTCAATGTGTTATACTTTTTGTTTAATTCAGACATGTTCAAAAAAGGATAGACTACCACATTGTCTCCAGTATTACTGCTTTCATCATCATAACTATGGTCTATATAATACCTTTCAATAAAATCACTATCATCGATAATGCAATACTCTTCGTATTCATTAATAAATAACAACCAGCTAATCCAATCATATTTAGTGAAATCTTCAACGAAATTTTTAAAATCCCGGAAAAATTCTTTTCTTAAATTGCAGCATTGGTTGAAGTCATCAATTACAAATAGAAATCTTATTGAGTAATCAATTAAACCTGTAATTATATTATTTATTTCTTTTAGACTTCGATAATTAGTATTCATAAAATAATTTATGCTTTTTAGTAATGCGTTCTCAATATCGCATTCTCGAAAATCATCGACTTTCACGGGTATTCTAATTGAAATTTCCTTTAAATTCACATTTATTCTATTATCGTATAATACTGAAAATGCAATATGCGTTTTCCCTGTTCCAGATTCACCACTTATAATAAACACTTTATTATAGCTATCTGCTAAAAGTTTATACAGCCCATTTATTGACCTTTCATAATGTTCGGATATTCTATCATGGCTTAAAAGGAACTGATTGATTTCTCTGTTCAAACTAAAATCTATTTCTCTATAATTAAATTCAGCATCCAGCACTATCATTAGCCGTCTGCATAATTCGTTATGTCCTGGTATCGAATTATACTCTCTATTAAACTCTCTCACTAAGGAGATGAGCTCTTCTCTCCAGGTTTTAGATGTTAGAAATCCCCCTAGTAGCTTATCTTTAATTATAGTTGAGTCAAATCCCGGGAAAAACGGGAGTTTCTTAACCTCAGTATTAACAAATTGTCCTATTCTTACTGAATAAAATTGAACCTTATCCAAAAACTCTTTGCCTTCTCGACCAATAATTTGTTGCGGAATTTCTCTAATAATTTGATCTCCAACTCTTAATTTTTCAAATAGATTTTTGTAGTTACTTAATTGTTCTTCCCGTAAACTTAAAATATCACGGTCCTTAAAAAATAGCGGAGTAATATCTACAGTTCTTTCATCTCGACATACTAACACATACTTCAATGGATTATCATCGATGTCTTTAATAATTAGTTCAAATTCAAAAGATACTCCACCAGTAAAGTTATCTGCCTTTTCCTTATAACCCGCGGAAAGAACAACAATAACTTTATCTGAATGAATAATGTTTTTGTACATCATCTGGGGGAAGCTTATTGCTGTTTCTTCTTTTACAAGTGATATATCATTTCTTGCGTTAAATCCATTTTCATTTAATAGTTCGGTGAAAGAATTTACGAATTCTATATGTTCTTCACTATCTCTAGAATAAGTAACAAATATAATAGGGGGTCGCACCACGCTTAAACCTCCATCAAAAAATCGATTAAAAAAGTTCAAAAATTAAATGAATCTTCCAACAAACCTAATTATTCGACATGCAAGAAACATTTCCTGTTAACTGGAAACTCTATTGGCAAATCATTTCAGAAATATCCAGTAATCTGAGGCCAATGCCCTTGATGATAAACTAACTTTTTAAGATCTAGTTGGATCTTTTTCAGCATGTTCTATTAGAACATTGTTATTTGAATAAAAGCAGAGCGGTAAGGTTGTTGCGGAATGATTACCTATGCCCACTGTTCTATTAGTGTCCCTCGTAACACGAAACTGCAGATTTAACGTCTCAGTCAATTATCTAGATAAACCGTCAATTGTATAGAAGATCAAGTATAGAAGCATCAAATTCAAAATCTTTACAATGAATCTCCGAGTATTTCATCAACTTTATAAATTCCTCTAGGCCATTTTCCTATTTACATTATTAAACTCCAGAGAATATACATCACAGGCCAAAGGTAGCCTCCTGGGAACTATTCAGTTAACCAGCTTTTTAAAAGAGTCCCGCCACGACTACAAATTTTACATCTTCAGAATATCTGGACGCTAGTCAGGCTTAATCCACAGAAAAAGCCGACCGGTACGTTTAACGAAACATTGGCACGCGGGACAACCTGCGATACTGCAAGGAGAACGGAATTCGCCTAAGCGGACCTCGACTCGGACGGCCATCAGCGGATCAGCAGGAGCAGAAGAAAATCGCCAAGGCGGATGCAGCCGTTCGTAATGCGGTTGAAGGAAAGTTCGGAGAAGGCAAGCGCAGCTATGGGCTTGGCCGTATTCGAGCGCACCTTCAGGCGACGAGCGAGACAGTGATCGGGCTACAACTGCTGGTAATGAATCTCGAAAAGAGACTACGAGTTCTCTTTTTGCCTGTTTTGCAATGGCTGTTGTTGAGGTTCACGATCCGCTTGCGCGTGTCACCATAAAACGTGACCCGTTCAGCAAGCCCTAATTAGCAAAGAATAATTTACTTTAAATGACTCATGGTTCTTGTTTAATTCTTGCATCTCTATACCCCCGCTGATGTTCTTTCATACTTTGCATCAATTTTTTTAATAATGATTATGTAAAACTAAAACTGTGAGTTTTTTCTTGTTTACCCATCGTTTATGATCCTCCAGAATTTACTTATACACATTATTTTATTCGATAAAAAAAAACATAAACCTTCAACACACATCATCAGGCTGCGTATTCCGGAAATGTTTAGGCTTTATTCTCAATAAAAGCTTCAACCTCCTCTTTGTTGTACAAATAACGTTTACGGCCATCTTTAATGTAAATAATTTTTTGGGGTACAAGAACTTTCTGTATAGCCAGCCTTCTTATGGTGTTATTACCTACATGAAGTAATCGCTTCAAATCAGACATGAAATATCCCACATCATTGATTTGAGCTTCTTTTATATACATTATGCATTTTTCAAGTTCATGTATCTTAAAGTAGTTATCAGCAAGGCTTCCACTTTCGGTATCGGAAAATGGTTGCAGTACACCATTGAGAATAAACTGAATTAAATGAATAATTTTAAGTCCATTCACGGAGTATTTAATTAAAGCCTCATGAAAGCTAATTCCTTCTATTTTTCCTTTAACAACTTCGCCGCGGCAACGGATTACTAAGTTTTTCACTTCTTGAAGTTCTAATTTCTCTACAGAGTTTGGAGTTATTTTATATGTTCTCAAGAATCCGGCATTAATTAACTTAGGTACTGAATCTCGTTGAATCCCCAAAATGAGGGCAGCTTCCTTTTTAGAAATGAGCATTATCTTTTCTTTTAGAGCTAAATTTAATGAGTCTTTCTCAACCATGTACCGTTTAATCGCACCTTTTTGAGTAGTCCTCATGACTAGCTTTTTGTTTATACTCAATTTCTCAACCGTATCGTAACACATGCCAATGTTCGTCCTTATCTCGTCCTTACTAACATATTTTTTTTGTTGTAAAATCTCAGGGGCATCCCTAAATACCGAAAAATCCCTCCTTATAACACCTTGGTCTAACTTTTCAAGCCAAAACTGATCATATACCTTCTTTAAGGAAGCATATTTTACTGTTTCAAATAACTCCTCAAAACGTTTCTTTTTTTCATAAAATCGCTGCTTTTTATTGTAATTCTTGTTGCAAAAGTCAGTCAGTAACCTGTAATAATGATTAGGGAAATCTTGAAGCATCCAATAAACGTTTCCTAAAGCTAATGCCATAGCGGAGCTCTTACGATAACCCATTGATTTATTATGAAATATTTGAATTGTTTCTTCGCTATTTGATATGTAACTCTTCATACCCTCAAGTAAATGAAATGTGTGAAAAGACAGCAACAGGAAATCCTTTAATGATAAACCAAGAGGGAGATTAGAATAGTGTTCAATAAAAAATGCGTTGTATAATGCTAATTGTGCTTTGCAAAATAGTTCGTTACGATTTAATACTACACTTTTAGAAGATAGAAATTTAAAACCACAGGAAGTACAACATCCATTCATGAATGAGCTCAAAGGAATTGCTTTTCCGCAGCCCTGACAGCAGTCAATTAATTCAACTAAATGGTCAGTACATAAGTTTATTGAAAGTACTCCCCATGTATACCGATGGAAATGTGAATCGTAAATACACTGAGGACAAAATTTTATTTTATTCCTCATTATAACTTGGTTAAATAACTTTGGACCCAGGTAGTTATTAAGCTTGTTATGGGTTGATAAATGGAGCGTATCCTTACAAACTTCAGATAGAAAACTAATCTTGTTCAATTGTTCTTCATTAAAGAAATTATTATTTATTTTTGCAATAGTCGAGTTTATGCAGGTTGCGAGATAGTAAATATTTGAGTAGTGATTAACGGATGCTACCCTATATAAATAGCTAGCCGCACTTTCTTGAAATAAAATCTTCGTCCTAATAAGAAGCTTTTCCATTTATTTACCAACGTTTCTTTCTTTTATTTTTATAATATTTTTTCAACTTAATAAACTTTTCAAAATACTCTACAATCAACACGGGGTCAACTAACTCAGTATCGGACAACTCAACCTTATTAGCAATTAGTAAACTCCCAAGGCTATTCGAAATTAGAATCATTTCCTGGTTTTTTGGATCGTAATAAATGGGAATTGACCATGAATTCATAAGGTGAGACTTCTCATACCAGCCTTCTTTTATTGCAAATGTACAAGAGTAATAATTATCATTGAAATAAATACCTCTCGGAGTAACTATTGCTTCCCCAGAATCTAAGCTACTTGAAAAAATAAACATTACAATCACCCCTAACTAGGATATGAATCTATAAAACTAGCAATCTATTTGAATAGTATTATTAACGTAAATTAAAGAAATGATACTTATTAGTATCAATATTTATTTTCGATAATATACGCCATATGTTTTCTGTAATTAGCTTTGTCTACACTTCAAATAAGAGGTGTAGCTGATGTCTGATAACATTCTAAAGTTAGTCGGAATCAAGATAAGGGAATTGAGAAAAGAACGGGGTTTATCGCAAGAGCAGCTTGGGGAAAAGGCTGGTTTCCATTTTTCATATATCGGTGGTATTGAACGCGCAGAAAAAAATATATCCCTTCTTAATCTTGAGAAAATAGCTATCGCCCTAGGCGTTGGAGTTCATGAGCTATTTAGCTATTCCAGAAATCTAAAAGACATTTCACGTACCAAAGAAACAGATATTAGGGATATATTAGATTTGATGCTTCAACAGGAACCTAAGGATATACGTAGGGCCAAAATTATTTTAAGTGAAATTTTTCAAAAGAAAGTTTAAAAGAAGAGACTTAGACGAGCTCTTCTTTCGTTTATAGTTATAATAAAGTTGCCTTTACGATTGTAAGAGCCGCGATTGAGCTAGACCCCCTTGCTCGTCTTCTCATTTTCAAGAGCCACTTTAAGATCAAAAGCTTTTCCATCAAAGGGGTTTCTTACTTTTGGCCTTGTTTCAAAAGATAAAAGACTGAAACCATATTCTAAATGCATTTCCGCCAACGTATCCATACCTTGTTTCAATGCAAATTTAATAGAATGGTGAAATAGATGATTTAATGTCCTTGGAATGCCAAGTGTTGCATAATATATCTTTTCAGCTAATAGTGGATCATAAATATGTGACCGGTCTGGGAAGGGCATCTTGTAATCGATACTTTTTAGAAAAGCACGAAATTCTCTCTTTTCCTCTTCAGTTCTATACATAAATCCATCAAATGTGGCTTTGTGTGGGAATCTTTCATCCAGTTGTTTATTTGATGCAAATATTCGATTTGCATCCTCTTTTATACCACCGAACACTATAGGCAGATTCACGTCGTTTAGCAGTTGTTTTAACCAATCCGCGGCTTTTCTAATAACTCGTTGTGTATCAGTATCAATTAGATGCTGGAGCTCATCAATTATAATTAACTCTACTTCAGCGTCAATAAGATGTGCTTTTAGTCTTGATGTCAGCTGCTTCTCTGTCCCTTTATAATGAAACGGGTCACCAAGTTCCTCGAGCATCTTTGAAGCCACATTTAATGGTTTCGAGTTTGAATCCAACTCTACTCGAAGGACCGGAACGGATTCGTAATTTTCTTCATGTTTATTCCTTACTCTAACCTTGGTTTTTCTCTGAAAATCCCTTTCATAAGTTTTGAATAAGGTTGATTTCCCAGCCCCGGTATCCCCTAGAATAACCACACCTCTTTTCAATACATGACATTCCCGAACTGCTTGATAGAGATCTTGAAAGAGCTTGTGATGGACAACAATCTTATCGAAATCGTTTAATCTTTGTTTAAGTTCCTGTTCCTCAATTGGATTCCCCTCTAGTCGGTTATATGTATTACTATTCAATGTTTCACCTCCTCTTACCTATATTGAGAAATTTCATACATTGGTAAATCGTCATCATCAGAAGGGAGTTGCAGATTCACAGTTTTGCTGTTTTGCACTTCTTCATCAATAACATTATCTCTCGATTGAGCTTGATAAATATCAGTTGTTTTACTTTTTTTCCTTCTAATTTTAAGCTCGGCTTCAGAGAGTTCACCAACATATCGGAAAGTATCTATCTCCTCAGGTGCCCCTAATTCTTCATAATCAAAAGAACTAAGAGCAAGATTTTCAATTATACTTGCCTCTTCTTTTAAAGTCTGTTTATATTTTTTTCTTTTATCCTTTTCCTGTTCTTCCTGGATTGCCTTAATTCGTTTGGTCGCTTCGATTATATGGGTATCATCAAAAGCTCGACGTTTACGTCCCTCTTGCAGACATATTGCTTTAATTTGCTGAAAAGGAATAGGAAGTAAGGGTTCTACTCCATAATGTTTTTCAAATTGTTTAATTGCATTTATGTCTAGAAATGCTTCGATGAAAGTATTATCGAAAGGATTTTGAACATACACTTTTTTTACATTAGAATAATCAAATCGAATGGTTACCTGTCTATTTTCTTCACCTTCTTGAATCATTCGGTACCTAAGTTTCATTAATTCCTCACTCCAGTACCAAGCTTCCTCTAAAACAACCCCTTTATTTTGAATTATCCTCTTCTCTCTACCTGCGCAGAGTACCACTATAATTTCCTTTTTTGTAAACGGTAATTCCTTCATTAAGCTGGGATCTTCATCATATGCCTTTTCCCAGATTTGATGAGGTGTCCCACCAATACGACTATGGCTCCAGTTGTGGGATATCATGTCAACTATAATAATATGCGCAATATGATAGAATGCCTGTAATGTAATACAAGCTTTCCCTTCTGAGTCATAGTTCTTTTTTTCATATATATTTGCAAAACTTGTACCCTTTAGCGTGTGGATATGATCATTAAATGTTTTTAAATATCTCTCAACAGTCCCTTTCTTATGTCCTGCTTCGATCTCTGGGTAAAGCGCAACAATCCCAAACATCTCACATACTTCTTCGAGTTCTCTCGAATTGTTCGAGGGCGCATTGTCAATAACAAGTTCTTGCGGAATGCCATAAGCCGTCCATTCATTCTGTATATCAGGGTACAACTTTTTAAGGTAAACTTTTGGTAAAAAACAATGAAGCAGACACTGTTTTATAGCTAGGGAATCAGGGTATTCGAATGTAATATAGAACCCCAAAGGATTACCAGAGTACACGTCGATTGCAAACACCAACCATGGTCTTTTTCTGGCCAAACTCTTGGGATCAACTAAATAAATATCAACCGGTGTCCAGTCCAATTCTACTCTTTGTAATGGTCTCTCTGGTCGTTCAACCATACTCTTCGCTCCATCACGCTGAAGTCTAGCCGCAACATGTCCTTCCCTTGCAACAGTTTGACGATACAGGTTTCTCTTCTCTCTTATGATTCTCCATATTGTCTGGAAAGACCTTAATGTAATTTTTTGATCTTCCTCTCTTAGCTCATTGATTTTTTTTATACTATCTTTGTAAAGTCGATACACGTATCGATAATAAATGTCTTCACCAGAATAAAGATTGTCCTCCATAATTTTTTCTAGTGAGTCAAGTACTTCCGTTTCAGTCCATCGACTTTTAGGACCGGATTTACGATCAAGCAAATATCTACCGTCCCCGTGATTTTCCCAAAGTTTTTTCCATTTATAAAATGTTGCTTTACTTACTTTAATCCCTTTTTCCTTTACAAGTAAACTAAGGTACTCATCTAATTTAATGGTGTGGAAGTATCCTTTAATAATCGGTTGTAAAACCTCTAATTTCATTTTTATTTTGGCTCTTTCCTCTAAAGTTAACTGTTCCAAATCAAACTTAACATTACTTAAGCGGTTATCGGGGTCCTCAAATTTTAGTCGCTCTTCATCCCATGCTTCTTCTAATTCATGTAAAGAAAATGTTTTTAACTGTTTATATTTTATGAGTTCCACCACAACTCTATTTCTTTCTGTTCGTTTGACTATGTGTTCCATATCATCTAACAAAAACTTTGTTCCATAAGAAAAGCTGCATCTAGCCATATTACGACCCCCTAAATTGTGGAACCCATAACAACGAGTTATCAGTAAGTTGCTGTTCGATTAATTCCGTACAAACTTCTTGAGCATAAATCAGCTTGAATAAATTTCGCATCACTAGTGAAGCATCGACAATTTTACATACCTCTCTTAATTCCATTACGCTTAAAGGACCATGGTAATTAATGATCGTTTTTATGTATTCAGAAACAGACGGGGTTAATTCGAAACATTTAACCTCCAGCAACAATTTTATATTCCTTTGTAAATACCCAGGTCGAATCTGATCTTCGGTTACAACTTGGAAATTCCATCCTTTTTCCGAGCATAACTGCTTTGCTGCTAGGAATTTGGCTTTATTTAAGTTGGTATCCACAAACTTCTTAAGTTTCACTTCCACAAGAACATAACCATTATCATTAGTTATTACTAAATAATCCGGAAAGTATCTTCTTTTCCTTCCCTTGTAATGGAAGCGAATTCCTATCGGTTGAAAATGTATCTCTTTAATTGTCGGATCAAAGTTACACAGTCTTACATAATCACGCTCAAGCAAACTTTCTGAGTGTGTGATTCCGAGACTTTTGGATCGGCTTATTTTACATCGATAATTCCTTCCTCTAACTGGCCTAATCTTTCGAGCAGGGACCCTCATTGGTTCACTTCCTTGTTGCAGAATTCATTAGAATAAGTTTCGCCAAGAAAAAAACACGATAAACTGATAAAGAAACACTTTAGCATCTAAAAACAATAACCAAATGTCTTACAACTTGTCTTACAAGATGCCTTTATCTTAGGTTCAGTATGAATAAATCTTGTAAGACAAACTCCAAAAAACTGGCCATAAAAAGCACAAAAATAATTTTAACAGCCACATTTTACTAATATAAAGGGATCATAACCCATTTTGTCTTACAATGTTCTTTAACCCCTTGTTCCCCAAGGGACTGCGTTGTAAGACAAGCTTGTAAGATAATCATCCAACTATTTCAAGATTCCAATAGACTTGTCGATTCCATGGCAGCCTTAGCAAACCGAATGGCGTCCCTGTGACGGTTGAAATCGGCATCATGGTTACCGATAGACATGCGTGGCGGCATTCAACATAGAAGCATAACACTCACCCAACGGTAATGGTCCGGAATGGTTAATTCAGCGAGTGAAGACGAGTTCTTCCGATTAGCAAGATGTATTCCTTCAACTTTCAAATCCCCCATTGAAGCTGAGCATGATTACTTTCATTAGACAGTACAATTACGCGTATATTTCCAACGAGACTCCGATCCGTACAGCAGACTTCCCCATCAAGACCGCCATCCCTCACTAGTCCGCTGGAAAGACTGTTTCGGCTCCCATGCCTGGATAAGTAGAAATCGATCCGGGTCCTGCCGAGATCATTCAATGTATCCCTCATTTGTTAAGATCTCAAGAGAATCCATTATAACCTTGGGATCCCGCCCAGTCTTAATCTCAAGCTCATGGATGGACGGATACCTATTGAGGCCGGCTGAATAATTCGCGATGATGCGTAGCAGTTTCCGTTATTCCACCCCTATGATGTCCGTGAAATCGAATAACTTCCAATCGTGATTAAATTCTAACTTAACAAGGTAAAGGCGAGGATCTATACCGGTAACGATTCCGGTAAAACTCTGATTCTCATACTCGCCGTAAACCGTGATCGTGACTTCAATTTTCTCCGATCGAGATGCTTTCAGCCGGCCAAACATCTCCTGTTGTTCTTCTTCAGTCAATTCTGGCCGCGTCTGTTTCTTAAGGCTAATTCGCTGTTTGATTAGAGCTTGCTTGTGCTCGGGCAACATCATGCGCGACCCTTCCCAGACAAGGTTCCCTCCTGGCGTCAACTTGTTGTTCTTCATGCTGCCCTCCGCAATGGCTGCACGGCCAAGATATTACTGATCAAGAAAGTCCGCGGCGCTTTCCGATCAAGGCAAACCGCTTTAATGTCCCGGCTGGTGATAGCCCGGACTTCGATTCGCCGCTGGGTGATCTTATTGTCGCAGCCGAAGTATATGATTTCTACGGTTCTGCTTAAGTACTTTTGAAAGGAATTTACCATATATCTTCCTCCTATAAGAACTATTGTTCTGACTATGCACTCTGCTCAGTAGCCTCTTCAAATACGAACATTTGTGTGGTATTATGGATACAAACATATGTTCGGAGTGTGATTGAAATGGCGAAAGCAGAGTCATTGTCATTGTTAGATTTTCTAAAGTATTTTGGCACAGAAGAAAATTGTGCCGAGTACATCATGAGTAAACGCTGGAAAGACGGTTTCTCGTGTTTGAAGTGTAACCACACGGAATACTATTACATTCGCACGCGCCAGCTCTATGAGTGCCGTAAGTGTCATTATCAAGCGTCTATTACTGCGGGGACACTCTTCCATAAAACCAAGCAACCATTGACGGTTTGGTTCTGGGCCATATACCTTGTCGCCCATGACAAACGCGGTAAATCGGCATTGTCGCTTTCTGATGTTCTCGGCTTAAATTACCGTACAGCGTTCAATATGCTACGGAAAATCCGCGCTGCGATGAAAGACAGGGACTCTGGTTATATGCTCTCTGGTGTAGTGGAAATGGATGATGCTTACTTTGGAGCCCCCCGTAAAGGAAAAGACGGCCGCGGAAGCGATAAATCCAAGGCTGTCATTGCTCTATCCAAAGACGCCCAAAATCACCCTGAATTTTTGAAGATCGAAACGATCAACGGTGTCACGATCGAAGAGATTGAACGGGTAGCCAAAAAGCATATCCAACCAGGCAGCATGATCGTTTCGGACGGTCACCGTTCTTATAAACGGTTGATGGAAGTTGGGTTCGTTCATGAAGCGAAAGCTTATTACAAGGAAGACAAAGACGATTTTCTGAAGATGCTACATATCATCATCGGAAACGTGAAGGCTTATATCCAGGGCACCTATCATGGATTGGGTTCAACATATCTGCAGTCTTACTTTGATGAATTTTGCTTTCGGTTTAACCGCCGGTTTAATCCGAAAGAAATCTTCGACAACTGGATCAAGCGAGAAGGTGTCCACTCCATATGCTTTTGGTGAGATTTCGGACGGTGAGCAGGCTCCGTGACCATCTGCCCCTTCCGATGGGCTTTACGGTGACTGGCAACGCGTTTACCGTGGTGGTAGATTTCCACGACGAATTCGGTCATGCGGACATCCACCTCTTGCTTCACCAACGTGTAGGGAACGCTGTAATGAACATAATCAATCGTGATATGGTAGTCGATGTTAACCCGGGCCATTTTCCAAACGGCAAATTCATAAGGCTTAGCTGGCAAAGGCTTCATAGCGGGCTTGTCCAGGCTCTCAAACAAGCTCTTCCGAGACCCCTCCATTTTTTGAAATGGTTTCTCGTTGAGTCGGACAAGCAGTTCGCGTATCCCTTCGTTTAATTCGCCTAGTCTAAAGAACCGGCGGTTTCGCAGCACGGCAAGGATCCAGCGCTCTACGAGCAGAACTGCAGACTCAACCTTGGCTTTATCCTTTGGTTTGCGCGGCCGGGCAGGCAGGATAGCGCAGCCATAGTGGGACGCCAGTTCGTAATACGTGCGAGTGATCCCAGGTTCATAACGGTCGGCTTGCTTGACGGCGGCTTTCAGATTATCCGGCACGAGAAGCTCAGGGACAGCATCAAAGTACTGAAACGCTCGTACGTGGCCGTTGATGAAGGATTGGAGATCTTGTCCCCACTGGGCCTCTACATAGGTGTAATTGCTGGCTCCAAGCGTGGCAACGAACAACTGAGCTTCTTTGATTTCACCGGTTTCCACATCGATCACGGGAATTGTGGGACCCGCGTAATCGATGAATAGCTTATCACCGGCCTTGTGCTCTTGCCGAAGGGTGAGCTGTTGCGTCTTTTTCCACTGGTTAAACCGCTCGCAAAACTGGCTGTACTGGTAGCCCTCCGGGTGAAGGTTCTTGTACTCGAGCCAGAGAAGCTGCAGGGTGACCCCTTTTCTCTTGGACTCCTGATACAAGTGACTCCAATCGGGTTCTGTTCGTATCTTCGGTATTCCCGTTGCTTTTGGAAATAGCATGGATTCCACTTTACGTTCGTCCAAATGTGCTGGAACGGGCCAAGTGAGACCGGCTTCTTTAGCTCGGGCTAGGATATTGCCGACGGTACTTGGGGAGAGAGATAAACTACGGGCGATGGCTCTTTCGCTTAGATCCGATTCGGCATCCAAGCGAAGAACATCTAAGATGCGTGGCAAGGCGCTCCTCCTTTGTTTGGGCATTGCTGTATACTCCTTTCTGCTGGTGTCCCGGAAGACATTCGCGAGATTGGAATGATACACCTTTGATAAAAGTGGATGCCATCTTGAGAGGGGAAACTGGAAAGAAAAACTGTCCAAACATTTCCGGAATGAGTGTCCAATACTTTTCGGAATGATTGTCTACATATTACCGGAATAGGTGTCCAAATCTTTTCGGAATGAGTGTCCAAACATTTCCGGAATACGCAAATAGAAACAGCGGCAGCCATGGACGTGAAAATTAAAGTCCTAGACTGCCGCTGTTTTATTGAATTCCCTCCTGTACGATTCACTTTTCTCACGTATGCTCGCTTATTCGCAGGATTTTCCCTTGTTAAAAGGAAAGAAAGTTAATAGGAGATTCCCCGTTTTAAACTTTGGCAACATGAAGGCGTACTAAAATAGAGGGTGAGGTAAACACCCCATATATTTCCATATACTGCACGCATTCTCCACGACGTCCCTGGAGGTTCTCACTCCCATGTCACAACGGGTCTATGCCCTCTCATTCGTTACGCCTTTCCAAGGGGTGGAGGCCGGTCTTGCTATCGTTACGGGTCGGTGCCCTTTGGTTCAATCACATCGGTACGTCGTACTTTCTTTGAAATCCTGCGAATAAGCCAATTTACGTGCAACGAAACGGGTATTAAAGTTTTAGCAGCTTGCTGAAGAGGCAGAACTTTCTGCTGTTGTGCACAAGCAAGGTCGTACTCTGCAAGCAGTTGCTTCAAGTGAAGCTTGTAGGCTTGCGTAGCTTGTCTGGAACCGACAAAACATCCAGTCAGCGTGATTAGAGTGCGAGCCTTTCGCTCACCACAGTGCCGCTTCATAAGCGACTTCCAGCCTCGAATCATGTCCTGCGGCTGTAATTCACTTAGCTCATCTGGCGTTAGGAAAAGACGAAGTGTGGCCAAGGAACCGGTACACATCAAGTCCTTAAAGACTTGACGCAGCTCAGGAAAAACAATGTCAACCCAGCGATGAATTTGGTTTTTCGCACTTATACGATTCTCTTAACCACAAAGTCTCGGTTCGAGAGTAAGACACGGAGCTCTTCAAACGCCTCAGGAGTGGTGCGTGTGAATGAGTAATACCCGTTTTTCACCATGTCGGCAATGACAAGCGCATCCTTTTTATCGCTCTTTGAGGGCGTATTGTCACGGTTTTCTTTATTCTTCTTCACGAGATGAGGATTCACCAAAAAGACTTCAAACTGGCGTTCTGTAAGCCATTTGGATATGTTGAGCCAGTAGTGTCCGGTCGGTTCCATACCCTCGATCGTTATGGATAATTTATGGGCAGTCTGTAGCTGCTGGATCCATTGCAGGAACTGGTGAAAACCTGCTTCGTCATTTGAAAAGGATAATGGATTGCCGATCACGATACCGCGAAAGTTTACGGCACGTGCAACATGGGTTTCCTGCGCAATGTCGATCCCGACGACCAAATGCTCAGCGGTAATCTTTTCGATGAGTTGATTTTGCCGGTCTTGTGATTTAAACTTCATAGTAGAGCGTCCTCCTGGAGGATGGAATTTTAAGTGCTATGACCCGTTGCTTACTTCCATCGTACCTAATGTCTTAATTTCAAATTATTGCCGCTATTGTCCCAACCACTCACCTTGTCGTTTGTAAAAGATATGGTCGATCTTCCATAATACCATGTAGCTATAGGACCGACGTCAAGTATGCGCGTTGGTGTTCCCATTATCGCTTTGACATCTTTTGTCGTTGAGCCCGTAGAAAAAGTACCTCCACTCTCAGTCGACGTTTGCTCCAATTTTAAATTCCCTCCACTATTATCCCAACCAGTGACCCTGTCATTTGTAAATGTTACTGTAGACCTTCCATAATACCATGTTGCTATAGGACCAACGTCTAGTATTCGCGTTGGTGTTCCCATTATCGCTTTGACATCATTTGTTGTCGAACCCGTAGATAAAGAACCTCCGCTCTCAGTTGACGCTTGTACCAATTTTAAATTGCCTCCACTATTATCCCAGCCAGTCACCCTATCATTTGTAAATGTTACTGTAGACCTTCCATAATACCATGTTGCTATAGGACCGACGTCAAGTATTCGCGTTGGTGTTCCCATTATCGCTTTGACAGTTTCTTTCGATGTGCCCCTTTGGATTGTATCTTCTTGTGCCCTAGTTTCAACTGTTGTCACTTCGTTTTTTGTTTCAGCTTTTGAGGGTTTGGGTTCCGTCGTCTGTATGGGAGGTTTACTGCTCTGCGCTTCTAATTTTGGTTCTTTGCCTTCATTAACTGCGCTTGTTTGTGGTTCTTTTTGGGGAATATTATTTTTCGATGGGTTCCCTTCGATCTTTCCCTCAATCTGAGGTTTACTACTCTGTGCATCTAGTTTTGGTTCTTTGCTTTCATTAACGGCGCTTGTTTGTGATTCTTTTTTGGGGACATTATTTTCCGATTGCTTCCCTTCTATTTTATCAGCAGTCGGTTGCGGTTCTGTCTTTAGTATTTTATCGTTTTCTATCCACTGCTTTTGTTCCACAGAAGACAGAACATGTGCCTTTGAGGTAATAGCATTGTTAAGAAAAGCAAAAAACATTACAACTATTCCGATTAAGACAGAAAACGCACCTACATATTTAACAAGATTAATCATCTGAAACTTTTTACTTGGTGCATTATCAGAACCACTTGAAACGATTACATTATTAATATTTGAATTTGAATCATTTTTCCTATAAGTCTCCCTGTATGTATTGAATTCCTTGTCATACTCAATCCTCTTGGATTGATCCGTGAGAGTATCATAAGCCTGTTTTAATAAAATAAACTCGTTTTCTAGCCCTCCACTGTCAGGGTGCTTATGTTTTGCTTTTGATCGGAAAGCCTTCTTTATTTCTTCGTTTGAAGCAGTTTGGTGAACTCCTAAAATATTATAATAATCAGTAAATTCATTGTTTCCCATTATTATCAGTTCCTTTTGTGTTCAGTTATTAACATAATTAAGCTCTCTTTTCTTGTTGTTGAATGAGTAATTTAATAAGTTCTTCCCTATCAATAAGTTTAATTTTCACTTTAGAGGCTAAGTTTTTAGCCGATTCGGTGAAATACGAAGTGGTTACTACCCATCCCTCGCTACAATCATAGTATGTTCTTCCGGCCAATATTTCTTGGACGGCAGAATTCCCAACCTTGCCTTTATATCTTTTAGCTTGCACAGCAATTTTTTTGCTATCTTTTTTTAGAATCAAATCAACACCTTGATCTCCAGATTTAGGTGTTACTGTTACTTTATAATCTAAGACAACAAATAAATTCTCTAACCGTTTTTCAAAATCAATTCCATCCATTTTATCTATTTCTTCGATCCCACAATTTTTTATCTTATATTCTTTCTCTCGGGCTTTTCGAATCCGCTCTTGTCTGTCTTGTTCTCTTCGTAATTGCTCTTGCCTTTGCTGCTCCCTCCAAATTTGCTCTTGCTTTTCCCGCTCAGTCCGCTCTCGCTCTTTTTTTATTTGTTCTTGTTTTTTTCGATCAGCTATTTCTTTTTCTTGAATAATAAGTTTTGTCAAATCATTTATTTCTGATAACTTTTTTCTAACCTTAATATTTGTCCTGAATTTAGTAACATTTATTAATAAAAAACGAATGCTTACAAGCCAAATCCCGAAAAATAAAAAAAACAAGGACGTTAAGAGGTAACTTGGATTTAATAATTCAAAATTTACAATAATAATTCCATAAAGTATTAGTATTATAGCCATTGCTATAATTAGGGCGCCGAATAACGAAAACATTAAGACCCTAAACAAATTGTTGCCACTGGTCATTTCTTTAAATAAATTGTTCGAATAAATGGTTACAAAACAGTCATCACAGAATTCTAGAGAGAATGCTTCAATAGTACTATTGTTATTTTTACCATACTTATATTTTAATTCTGTAGTCTTAACGCAGTTCTTACAACGAGTTGACATTCAGGATCATCCTTATTGAAGAGGTTTATTTCTTCCATTGGCTTTATTATTATCATATTATGAGTTTGCTGTATATTACTTTCTTAAAAAAATATGCTGACCCAGTTCCAATAGGTGATAATAAAACCGAGTAGGGTAAAGCGTCTGCCTCTGCGATCTCAAGATGTAACAAAAAATAAGCAAACAAAAATAGCCGGTTGTTGCCACGCTCTACTGCCCGTCCCTCGGTTTTAAAGGTTATCTCACATATACTCACTCATTCGCAGGATTTCATCGCCTTGGAATAAGTTGCTGATCGAAAAGTAAGCTCAGTAGACACCGTTGTTCCAATCCTGGGCATGCAGGAACAGAAGAAGCGTGCGGAACAATTCTCCAAGTGTTATTCTTCTGCACGCATACTCCACAATCTCCTTGGAGGTTCACCATCCCATGACTCTACGGGTCTATGCCCTTACATGCTTCGTTACACCTGTCCAAGGCGTGGAGACCGATAACGTTTAGCTGACGGGTCTGAGCCCTTATCGGGCAGTAACTCGGTCCTCCGTGCTTTCTTTGTAAAATCCCGCGAATGAGTCAATATACGTGATCGTTTAATCCGTCTTAGGCAGCTTGAATGGATGTAGGGGCTGCTTTTTCAGGAGAAAACGATTCTGCCCGTTGAACGATGCCGATGATGATGCGTGCCAATTTTCCAAGCAGTTTAAATACCGACTGCTGCTTCTTCATTCGCTTAACTTGAACATTATTCTCATGCAGCTGTCGGAACACAGGATGATTCCCTACGAGTTGGAGCGTCTGAGAAAATAGAGTTATAGACTAGACTTGGGGATTAAACGGGCAGGTTAACTGAAGAAGTGGAAGTGTTTTACGGTATCGTCTGCCACAGTCCAATCAAATTTCCATAAATCTGCATCTCCTTTTAAGAAGGGGAGGTGAGATGGCTATGGCTTGTTCTTGTAAAAAGAATAATAAAAGGGCAGTGACAGGAAATGTCAGATTAATGCGCTTCATTGGTTGTCCTAATTTACGAGGTTGTGACATAACGAGACGAGCAATCAATGGTGCAATTAAGGATTTGAATGCAGCAAAGCGATTTGTTAACCGTAATAAATTTGAACGTGCGGAAGATGCGTTGGCTAACAGTCTCCCTGACATCAGCAAGGCAATTCGCTTAATTAACCGTTTGGAGCGTAAACAGCGGTAGAACCGCAATGAACTTTTCAGTGTATCTTGAACAAACGGAAGACGATAGCGTAATAAAACAGCGACAGTCTAAGACTTTATTTTTAGGGTCCTAGTCCGCCGCTGTTTCTTTTTTGAGTCAGTCTAACACTTATTTTCAGGGTGTTGACGATTTTTCGGTTCATAAAGCCCGTAAATTCAAGGAGTCCAGTCTAACACTTTATTTTTATCGAACAGCATCGCCTTTTAGATAGAACGATCTGTCCCTTGCGTTTCCCGGAAGTGCTTTCGGCTAGGTTCAAGCCTGCCTTACGCAATAATTGACGTCCATGAGCATACTGTCTAAGGTCGCCAGCACCCATAAGAGCGCCTCCTTGATGGTGTTGGGTGATTAACCCGTCGACAAACCCATCATACCGAGGTGCTCCTTTTTTGACAAAGGCTATTCTTAGCCCTAACAGGAATGGTTTAGGTTAACAAAGGCTGCCGATCATTCGCGGCAGCCTTGTCGTGGTTTACTTTTGAGCTCTCGTTCTTCGGTAGCGCAATGACGGCTACCCCGCGGCAGCCGTTTTGATGTTGAACTATCGTTCTTCGTTAGAGCTTAATGAACGCTGTCACTCTACGTCGCCACAATATACCTTTACCTTACTTAAAGGCTTCCGCGATTATCTTTACGCATCAAATAGTCGCTCATTCGGATTTCTTTCCTCCATTTCCTTACGTAGTGTCTCAAAATCCTCCTATATTTCCAAGGTAGCGTGAGAATAGTTCAAAATCTTTCCTTTCAAAATCTGTTCCTTTAATTCTTCTAATGTCATTCCTGCTGTCATTTCAAGTTTTCTTAGATTTTCCTTTACTTTATTTAAGGTTATAAAAGGAACAACCTTAAGATCATCATCAATCTCAGACATAAATATCCTCCATATTTTTTAACTCGGTATCATTACCATTATAAACAATGCTATTTTGCAAAGTGAAACGTATAGTCGAGAATTCAGCGACATAGTTATTTTATCTCCAGACACATCAAATATTGCTGGTGAAAACTACTGAAAAACTTTTTTCATCTAACAATCTTTTCCTTACTTAATACTTTCACCTGCCTATAAATAGATTGTTCATCGTGAATTTTACATAGATCATCATAAAGCTCTTTTATTTTCTCAATTTCGGATTTTAAATAATGAGGATATCTACTTGTTCCGTATGATATATAATATATATCTAATTTAGCTGTTTCAAACAATTTCTGACCTAGAAAGGCGATCGTGCCAATTCGATTTAAATAATCTTCTTTGTTATTACTTAAATCATAAATTCCTTGAAGTGCTTTTTCTTTTAAATAAACATACCCTTGCCAAGAATCGTCAGAATGAATAGGTTCAATGTTTTTCCTTTTTAAATGTCTGTTCAAAGTTTCTATATCCCACATATATTTTTCTTTAAGATCATATGAAGTAATATAATTTTTTACCTTCTTGGTTAATTTCTCTATTTTTTTAAAAGGGTAACAATTATCGTCAAATATTTTCTTGCTAGATATTTTTAACATTTGACAAAGAATTTTTACTGACCATTCGCTTGTTTTCCAAATATCAGAAACCCTAGCGGACGAGACATAATCTTCTAATTTTTCTATTAGGATAGGTTCATTTTCTAATATATTGATATATTTTTGATTAATAAGAATTAATTTATTACGGGGGTGGACTATCGTTTCAATTTCATGCTTTCTAATGATAAGCGATAAACTCTTATGAGAATAATTGAATTTTTCCATAAGGTCAATTATTGGAACAAACTCTCGATCAAAGTAGATATGCTCTGGAAAAAATTTGACGAATCTACCACAAAAACTCTTCTCTCTTTTATATGTTTTCATTAATTCTTTCTTGAGTTGAGAATCTGAGATCAAGTGAATTAAATCAAACATGAAGTCTTGCACATCCTTATCTTTCTTTAAATTATTATTTAGAAAAAGAATTAATTATGATGGCCAATCCTTCAAAAGGTCCCTGACAAAATTCAAATAAAAATGCAACATCTTGATGTCTGAATAATATCCATAAGCAAGAAGATCTATTTCTTTACGAGAAAGTTCTAATTTTTCCAAACTAGTTTTCGTTAGTAGACAATATAGCAATCTTTGTATTGCTTTTATCTGCTCCGTTGGTGTAAGTTTTAACATTAGAAACGGTGATTGTACAAGTTTAAATTCTCCCTCATTAGTTAAAAATCCGGATTCAATATCAATACTTTCTGTATTACTTAGAGAAAGCCTATATTCGCACCTACAAACTCCCTTTACTGTATCTATAATTGTTGTTTTTGTATCACATCTAGGGCAACAATCGACTAAATATACTAAATGAGTAACACAATAAGTATGATGTGTTAGGCACCACATTATCCGATGATATGCAGATTTGTCTAAGCATTTGGGACAGAATCTTGTGTAAAGATTTTCCTTCCATTGTGGCAATGTTAACCTGTTTATACGGTAGTTATATAATAAATTAGCATCAGAAAAATTCTGCCGTGATAAATTGATCAAATTAACTAGAAATTGGTCTCTTTCTTCACTATTTAGAGTTGGATACTTCAATTCTAACTCGCTAACTTCTCTATGATTCGCTTGGGCTAATCTATACATATACCCCTCTACAGACTCATCGGTGTAAATTTGGGGACGGTTTAACAAAGGCTTCAATTGAATTTCATCTCTTTTCACAAAAATAGGTTAGGCAATGAACATCATCATTGCCTAACCTATTGTATTTTTATACAAATAAATGAATATTTTTCGATTCTTATGAATTATGGAACAAAGCTTCTTACGAACTCTGGAACAATTCTTATGAATTTTGGAATTTCACAACAAAAAAGAGGCCCGAAGGCCTCTTTTCTTAGCTGCAGCGGCTATAGCCGCAATGGCTGCAGTTCTTGCAGCCCTCGCTGTTGATCAGCGAGGCGGAACCGCAGGACGGGCACAGGTCCAGCGAAGTGGCCGCGCTGCGGGTGACGGCGTATTGCGCCGTCGTCTCCATGACGACCTCCTGCGTGGCCGTCACGTAATCGTCTGCGTTCTCGCCGCTTTCGCCATGGACTTCAAGCGCCTTGGCTACGGCGTCGGCGATCGATTCGACGCGGTTCGCGCCGAAGCCGATCGCGCCGGAGCCGCCGATGCCCTTGAGGTGCTTCACGAGCAGCTGCACCTTGTTGCCGTGATCGCCGTAGCGCAGGAACAGGGAGCATACGCGTCCGAGCGCCTCGGACATCGCGAAGACGTCGGAGCCGGCTTTGCCCACATTGAGGAAAATCTCGCTCGGGCTGCCGTTCATATCATTGATCGTTATATAAGCCATGCCAAATGGCGTATTGTACTTGTAGGTCGCGCCGCGCAGAGCCTGCGGACGTTTCTTGTACTGCTTGTCGAACACTTGCTCCGTCTTGGCGTCGACGTTCACGGCAAGCGACTTCGTCAGGTTCGTCAGAGAATCTTCGTCCGGCTTCGCTTCAGGCGCAGGCGCTGCAACGGCCGTTTCCTCTTTAGGCTGTTCCGTCTTCTCTTCCTTCTTATCGGTGCTGAGCACCTGAACGTCACGGCTGCCGTCGCGGTAAATCGTTACGCCTTTGCAGCCAAGGTCAAAGGCCAGCTCATAAAGCCGCTTCGTCTCTTCCACTGTAAAATCGGCAGGACAGTTCGCCGTCTTGGAGATCGAGCTGTCGACCCATCGCTGGATCGCCGCTTGCGCCCGGATATGGTCCTCGGCGGAGAGATCCATCGCCGTTACGAAGTAATCCGGCAGCTCCTCGTTCGGATGCGCATCCTTCCACTCCTGCGCGATCGGCACGTACTGCTTGTCGAAGCCGAGACGGCTTTGACGGTAGTACTCGAAGGCGAAATAAGGCTCGATGCCCGTAGACGTGCCGACCATCGTTCCTGTGCTTCCCGTCGGCGCTTGTGTAATGACCGTCACGTTGCGCATGCCTTTCTTCTGAATGGCCGCGCCGACTTCAGGGTATGTGGCAACCATATTTTTCATAAAGCCGCTTAGCAGGAACTTGTCGGCTTTGAAATGCTTGAACGAGCCTTTCTCTTCCGCTATATCCGCAGAAGCGAGGTACGCTTCCTTCGCCATAAAGCCGTATATTTTATCCAGGAATTCAAGCGATTCCGGACTTCCGTAGCGGATGCCAAGCTTGATCATCAGCTCCGCAAGGCCCATCGAGCCAAGTCCTACACGGCGCTCGCCCTGCTGGTTCGTCCGGTTCTCCTCGAAGTGATAAGGCGTCTTGTCGATGACGTTGTCCAGGAAACGGGTGGAATAACGGACCGTCTTCGCCAGCTCGTCCCAAGCCACGTCATGACTCTCTTCATCATAGAACTTGGACAGATTGATGGCGGACAGGTTGCAGACGCCCCAAGCCGGAAGCCCTTGTTCGCCGCAAGGATTCGTGCAGATGATCGGATTGAAGTACCAGCTGTTGGACATCTGGTTGTAATATTCCATAAATACGACGCCAGGCTCGGCTGATTTCCATGCCGATTCGATGATCGTGTGCCATACGTCGCGCGCTTTTACCGTCCGGTATGGAATGACGTTTTTGCCCAGCTTCTTCCACTTCTCGAGATCGCCGTCCCACAGTTCGTCGTACTCCGCGTCGGTCGTGTCAGGATAGACAAGCTCCCAGTCCAGATCCTCCTTCACGGCCTTCATGAAGCCGTTGCTGACGCAAACGGACAAATTCGCGTTCGTGATTTGGCCCATCGTTTGCTTCACGGTGATGAAATCCAGCACATCCGGATGCCAGTCGTTGATCATCAGCATGAGCGCGCCGCGGCGGCTGCCGCCCTGTTCGATCAAGCCGGTCGTGTAGCTGAACAGCCCGCCCCAGGACACGGCCCCGCTGGAAGAACCGTTCACGCCCTTCACCACCGATCGGCGTGGACGCAGCGAAGACAGATTAATGCCGACACCGCCGCCTCGCGCCATAATTTCGGTCATCTCGGACAGCGTGGCCATAATGCCGCCGCGGCTGTCATGAGGAGAAGGAATGACGTAGCAGTTGAAGAGGGTCAGCTCGTCGCTGGCATCCGCTCCTGCCGCGATCCGGCCGCCGGGAACGAGCTTCCAGTCGTCCAGCACGTAACGGAATTTCTCCGTCCATTCCGTCCGCTTCTCCGGAGTAGCCTCGACAGAAGCCATGGCGGCGGCCAAGCGGTCCCACATCTGTTCAGGCGTCTTTTCCACCGTCAATGTCAGCTTCTCTACGGAGGATTCCACGATGTCTCCGCTGCGAACCTTGACTTTCACCTGCTTGCCGCTGCGTTCGATCACCTCGCCTACTTCCTTCGCAGGAAACTTCGGGTCGTCCTTGGTCAATACAAGGACGGTATCCCCTACCTTCGTATGGCTGGTATCGGCATTCTTCATCGCGTAACGGTCCAGAAATATTTTCTCGCTTAAGCCTTCCAATTTGGATCGCTGCATGGTCTTCAACTCAACTACCTCCCGAAAAATATGAATAGTGAAAGCTCAGCGGTTCCCCTGAACCTTCATGCTCATCATGATGTTTTTGTAACAAACGGTTTATCTTGTGTCTTTACCCGGTGTTCCGGCGGCTCATTCGCACTCTCCAACCGGCTTCGGCATGGATTAAAAGCCCGAAAACGCCACAACGGCGCGGTTTTGCGGTTCAAGCGCCTCATGAGGAAATCACAATATCTGGTATGTACAATTCATTATACAGTACAATATATAGTGTTTCTAATGAGACGATTGCGGATTTTTCCGGTAAAAAACGGACAGGGCTCGGATATCTGCCTTTTTTCTCTATCAATCTCTCTTTTTTACTTTACGGGAAATTCATAAGATTCGACAAGCCATTTGACAAACGCGGATGCGCGTTGGTACCCTTAGATCAGATTACCACAAAACCGTGGAAATTATCAAACGTACGTTCGCTCCAAAAAATATTCATTATTACATAAGGAGGCCGCCCTATGTCCGGCGTTTATTTGTATCAGAATCGGCTGCTGCCGCAGGAGGAAGTTCATATTTCACCGGAAGACCGCGGCTATTATTTCGGAGACGGCATTTATGAGGTGTTCCGGGTTTATAACGGCAGGCTTTACGAAGCTGACGCCCATATGCGCCGGCTGCAGAAGAGCGCGGCGGACGTGCGGATCGAGCTGCCGTCGGAGCCGGAACAGCTGCTGCACCAGCTCGTAGAGCTCGTCGCCGCCAACCGGCTGACCGAAGGAACCGTATACCTTCAAATTACAAGGGGCGAAGCTTCCCGCTCCCATCCGTTCCCGAAGGCTGCCGCTCCCGTGCTGATGGCCTTCACCAATGTGCTCCCGCGGCCGCTCGCAGCGGTGCAATCCGGAATTTCCATCGTCTCGATGGACGACATCCGCTGGCTCCGCTGCGATCTGAAAACGCTGAACCTGCTCCCGAACGTGCTCGCGAAGCAGCATGCCCTCGACCGGGGCGCAGGCGACGTCGTCATGCACCGGGGCGGGACTGTAACCGAATGCAGCGCATCCAACATCATGATCGTTATGGGCGGCCGGATCGTCACCCATCCGGCTAATAACCTGATTCTGCACGGAATCACAAGGGCGGTTGTCCTTCGTCTGGCGAACGAGCTCGAAATTGCTGCGGAGGAACGTCCGTTCACGCTGTCCGAGCTGATGGAAGCCGACGAAGTGTTCATTACCGGGACAACGGCGGAGATTACGCCGGTGATTGCGGTTGACGGAGCGACCATTGGCGGCGGTACCTCCGGGCCGGTGACCCGGAAGCTTCAGCAGGCGTTCGAGCGTTCGATCGAAGCCTTGTAGCAGCATCCGGGCAGCACAATAAAACCTGCATCGATCTCCACCTATGAAGGCGGTCCGGTGCAGGTTTTTTATGGTCATCAACTTATCTTCGCAGGTTCCAAGCGTCGTTTCCGTATTTTTCTTGCACAAGCTGCTGCGCCAGCGCTTCCTCATAAGGCGTCAGCGCCGACTCGGCCAGCTCTATGCGCATACCCTCCGCGATTCCCTTCTCGAAGGCCTTCTCGGCATCATCGATCGTGACCTCCTGTTTGCCTGCCGACCGCAGCAAGTCGTTGATCGCGACCGCTTTCTTCAGGAACTGCTGCTTCATCCGTTCCGCCACCCGTTCGTTCGAGAACCTCAGCATCCGGAACAGCTGGTCCGTATCGAGATCCAGCAGAATCGACCCGTGCTGGAGCACGACGCCCTTCTGGCGGGTCTGCGCGCTGCCAGCAATCTTGCGGCCCTCCACCACCAATTCATACCACGAAGGAGAATCGAAGCAGGCGGCCGACCCCATGGAGGCGTACTGCGATTTGTCTTCCTCGGATTCCAGCTTGACCATATCCGCTTGCAACCCCAGCCGGCGGAAGCCCGACAAGAGACCTTCGCTAAGCACCCGGTACGCATCGGTGACACTCCGAGGAATGCCCGGATAGCTCTCCGGCACGATGATGCTGTAGGTGAGCTCTTTATCGTGCAGCACAGCCCTTCCGCCCGTCGCCCGTCTGACGAAGCCGATGCCCTCCCGCTCAAGCGCATCAAAATCGATTTCCTGCTGCGCCTTCTGAAAATAGCCGATCGACAGCGTCGGCGGATTCCAGCCGTAGAACCGGACGGTCGGCCGGGCTTTTCCTTCGCTGACCGCCGTCAGAATCGCCTCGTCCACCGCCATATTGTAAGCCGGCGAGCCGAAGCCCGACCGGATGAATCGCCACTGTTCCTTCAATTAGAAGCACCTCTTTCTCTTTCGCCTTCGCTCTATGCTCGTCTTATTTCTTCACTGCAATCCACTTGCCTGACTGCAGCCCGGGAACCTCGAGCTCCCGGTCCGGCTTCTCCGATGCCTCCGGACGGATAAACGCCAACATGCCGTCCTCGGCCAGCGCAACGAACTCGTCTGCGGTATGATCGAGCGCTATCGGCCGGTGCTCCCAGGTCAAGTGCACCTGCTGGTGCGTCTTCAGATCCAGAAGCGACAAGGGCTTATCGAGCTCCGAATGGCCTCCGCTCAAATCGTTGCGGGCAATCAGCAGCTTCCCGTTCAGCGCTTTGATCGAATAGGAGAACGGGAGCGTATTCGAGACGAAATTCGCCGTCAGCTCGTAGGGCGTCTGCTGCGGGTTCCACCGGAAAATTTTATTGGACCATTCCGTTTTGTTCCGCTGGGAGATCATTACGAACATGCTTCCGCCCGTATCGGCCTCAACCTGATCGAGCGGGTACCGGCGCGCATCCTGGATGAGCTTGCCTCCCTCGCCCGTCGTCAAATCGGTTTTATACAAATTGGAGCTGGCGACGGCAGTGTTGGAGGTGACGTACCATACGTCCTTGCCCTGGCCGACATAATCCTCGATCCCGCCGGGCACAAGCCAATCCTTCACCCAGCGATGCTCTTTGAGCTGATAATGCCGACGCGCGTATGTTCTCCGTCCTTTTGAACCGTCCGGTCCGCCGCCGCAAGAAACAACAAATCCCCGTTGACATAGCTAAATTTAGGCGCCATGGAGGGAGTCGGAATCTGCGTGAAGCTGTCCGTATCCCGATCGCGCAAATAAAACCCGCGAAATGCCTTCGGATCGTTCGGATCGAACACGGTAATGACCGTATGCTCGGATGTATAGCTTAGAGAGCTGATCGGCTGCTGCGTCTTCAGGATGGTTTGGACGTGTTGTGATTTGCTGTTGATGCTGAACACTTGAAATTCGCTGGCCGCAAGAAGATCTCCGATCCGGTCAATCGATCTGGCCCCTTCCGCGTCAATCGGCGTCGTTTGCGGTGGAGCGGATACGGGCGCATCCGGCTTGCAGCCTCCGAGCATGCACAGTGCGGCTGCCATCGCCACCGGCGCCAGCCAGCCCTTCCATCCGCTTCCCATCCTCCCGATCATTGTTCCATCTCCTCCTGCTGCAGTCTTACGCATAAGCCTTATCCTCCATGATAATGCATCGTGCCACGGTTTGAAAGCCCCGAAATTCGTGCATACTAAGAATTGACTCTATAGCTTCAAGCTGGAAAAGAGGCGCGCCGATGCAACCAACCGAGCGAAAAGAACACGTGCGGCAATTGACAGAACATGTGCAGATGCATCTGGAACGGAATTGGTTCGAGGAGCTTCACGCCCGCTCCATGCGAGGCAGTCCTTGGGACTCGTGGGCTATGTACAAGCTCGCTTACGAGGCCGAGCATTCCAGATTGATCCACAGCTTCGACGAGCTGCAATGCATGTCGCATCTTCCGAATCTCGTTCCGATGGATCACCAGATCGACACGGCCAAGAAAGTGCTGACCGAGATGCGGGGGCGGGCCATCTTAGCCGACGAGGTCGGACTGGGCAAGACGATCGAAGCCGGTCTCATCCTGAAGGAATACTTGATTCGAGGGCTGATCCGCAAGGTGCTGATCCTCGTTCCGGCCTCCCTCGTGCTGCAATGGGTCCGCGAGCTAAACCAGAAGTTCGGCATTCCCGCCGTTGCGCAGAAGAAAGAGTACATGTGGGCGCAAAACGACATCGTCGTCGCATCCATGGATACCGCCAAGCGGGATCCGCACAGGGAAATCGTTCTCGGCATCGAATACGACATGCTGGTCATCGACGAAGCGCACAAGCTGAAGAATAAGAAAACGACCAATTACCAGTTCATTAACGAGCTCCGCAAAAAATATTGTCTGCTTCTGACGGCTACGCCGGTGCAGAACGATCTGAAGGAGCTGTATAATCTGATCACCCTGCTGAAGCCCGGCCAGCTCGGCGGACAAAACAGCTTTCAGGCCAATTTCGTCGTCGATAAGCGGATACCGAAGAATGAAGATCAGCTTCAGTACGAGCTGTCCAAGGTCATGATCCGCAACCGGCGCAGCGACGGCCACGTGAACTTTACGAAACGGATCGTCCGCAACATTCCTCTGAAGCTGTCGCCGGACGAGCAGGCGCTGTACGACGGCGTCACCGATTTCGTCAAGGGACGCTACGAGGAGTCCGGAGGCGATATCGGCAGCGTCCTGTCGCTCGTCACTCTGCAGCGGGAAGTATGCTCCAGCCGGGATGCGGTATTTATCACGCTCGTCAATTTGTTTAAGAAGACGCCGGAGGACTCCCCGCTTAGAACGCGTATCTGGGAGCTGGTCGAGCTGATCCGCGGCATCAAGGCCAACACGAAGGCGGAGAAGACGATGGAGCTCGTCCGGGACATCGGGGACAAGGTGATCATCTTCACGGAGTACCGCGCTTCTCAGGAATATTTGCTGCAATATTTGAAGGACCATAAAATTACCGCGGTCCCCTACCGGGGAGGCATGAACCGGGGCAAGAAGGACTGGATGATGGACCTGTTCCGGAACCGGGCGCAGGTGCTCGTAGCGACGGAGGCGGGCGGCGAAGGCATCAATCTGCAGTTTTGCCATCACATGATCAACTTCGACCTGCCCTGGAATCCGATGCGGGTGGAACAGCGGATCGGACGGGTGCACCGGCTGGGACAGATGGAAGACGTCCGCATCTACAACCTCTCTACCGAAGGGACGATCGAGGAGTACATCCTCTCGCTGCTGCACGAGAAAATCAACATGTTCGAGCTCGTCATCGGAGAGCTGGATACGATTCTGGAGCGATTCGACAAGAAAGCTTCGCTGGAAACGCATCTGGCCAAGGTGCTCCTTTCCTCCAAAAGCAGCGAGGAAATCCGGCGCGAGCTGGACGATCTGGGACGGTCGTTCACGACGGTTCGTTCGGAGGTGGAGCAGGAAGCCCAGGGATCGATGCGTCTGCAAAACCTGCTGAACGCCGTCGGACAAACGCCAGCCGAAGCTCACCGCCGCAACGAGGAGCTGCAGCCATGACGATGAACACCGAACAAATCCGCTCCTTTGTCATGCGCTATCTCGAAGCGGAGCAGTGCGACATCCTGGAGAAGCATCCTGCTTACGTAACCGTGAAGCTCTCCCCGTCCGCCGACCGCGACTTAACCAATCGCCCGTATTACTGGAGCTTCGTAGAACGGACGGGCGCGGCACCGGAGACGATGACCTGCACGTTCATCTTCGACCCGGAGGCGTACCGGGAGCTTCATCCGCCGCAAGCTGCCGGTACGCAAACCGGAATCAGCGCGGCTGCTCCGCCGGGACTGGCGTCCATACAAGGTACGGGCGCACCGGTAATGGGCCAGCAGGCGCCGGCTGCGCCGGGTATGCCGCCCCAAGCGCCGGGAACCCCGCCGCAAGGGGATAGCATTCTGGGCCGCTATTTCGGCTTCGTGCCAACAAGCTTTACCGCCCGCATACCGCGGGACGAGGTCACCTACGGAAGCCGCCGGCTCGAGCAGATGTTCGAGTCCGTTAGGACGAAGGGCCGCTTCGTCCGCATGTTCGAGCACTATGCCCCGGACCAGCCGCGAAACGCCGCTACCGTGCCTTACGATACTTGGCTTGCGGTAAACTACAAAATCGAATACGCCTGCGATTTGAAGCGGAGCGAGCTCCTCTCCCTCGGCATCCGGCTGCAAACCGGCGAAATCCGAGACCGCTTCCATGAACTACTGCTGGCGAAGAAGCTGACGCCCCGCCTGCCTGCTCATGTGTACGTGACACCGGACCGGATTACGCTGCCGCGGGCGGTGCTGTTTCTGGAGGAGCATCTGGAACGGAAGGTCGCCGCATCGGACCACCGCTGGGCACAGGAGGCGCAGTACCGGCTGTCGGATGAGCTGGCGCGCATGGCCGACTATTACGAATCGCTGCTGAAATCAGCCGAACCGGAGCAGCGGATCGATATCGAGACGCAGTACGGCAACCGCCGTAACGAGATTGAACGGCAGTACCGCCCCCGTGTGCAGGTATCCGTCATCAACTGCGGTTTGTTTCATCTTCCCCCGGCGAACGGTCCGAGCTCTTGACGAATGGAAGCGAACGGCCGCATTTTTGCGGGAAAACTATTTGGACGAGGTTTACAGGTTCTAACAATCTTTTCGCGGCATAGCCTTTACAATATAGGCATAAACGCACCAGCAAGCGCATACAGCATGTCGAAGCCTACCATCCCATATAGCGAAGCAGGTGAATTCATGAAACCAACGATGACCCGGCTTATCAGGCTCGCAGCCGGTTTGCTCTTCGCAAGTATGCTCAGCGCCTGGCCCCTCTCGATGACGGAGGGCAAGGGGCCTGCAGACGTCGTTCCGCCGGCTTCGACCGCGTCGAACCAGTCAACGGCTATTACCTCGAAGCAGCCGGCCGTGCCTTCCGATCTCCAGTCCCCCTCCTTGCGGGATGCGGCTGACCGCATGATCGTGCAGCTGTCCTCGCAATCCGGCTTCGAGGATTGGAAGAACGCCTCCTGGACAAGCTACGCGCTCGGTCCGGGTACCCATGGTTGGGTCATCCTGATCAGTAAGAACGGCCGCGAGATCGGGTATCTGGTGCTGAATGCCGCCGGCAAGGACGTTTATCGTTTGTCCGAATACGGCAAGGGTGAATATCCATTATTCAGTATGCAGACGCTGTACCGAAGCTTGGTACGGCTTGAACTCTTAGATTATTCCTATCTGGCGGAGCGCTTGTATTTCGATCCTCTTCACGCGATGTGGCACGTAACGGTGGAAGGAGCCGACCGGGAATGGTATCTGGATGCCAAGACCGGCGAGGAGCTGCCTTTCTCCGACAGCAGCAAGCTTCCGGCGTTCGATCCCGGCGGACCATCCAAAAAATTCACGCAAACGGAAGCGCAGCATACTATAATAGCAAGCGGACAAACGGAGCCTTTCGATCCGTATGTGATTCTGAACTGGGTGCAGGGCAAGCCCTCCCCCAAACCCGACTATGCGGATGTGATACGGCAGCTTCAGACGAACGGAAAGCCCGTCTTCGCCCTGGAGCTGTACGGCGGTACCGTCCTGACGCCCTTGCCGGTGGACGGCTATCACGAATGGTCCAGCGGAGACCGCTTCCTCCGTATTTATCAGGATGACGACCGGTATCTTCCGTTCGGGCTCGTCCGGGAAACCGGCTCGTATTATCCTTAACCTTCGGTTTTTCTCCTCTTCCCTATATTGAAAAGCTTCCCCTCCTGATCGGCCGCTTGCCTATGGCACGGCCGCCAAGCGAGAAGCTTTTCTTTTTTTTGACCATTTACTTCCTGCGGAGCCAGCGGTCCCGCCACATCCGCAGGGCAAGCGGCACCATTCCGAACCAGCGGGTCTGCCACGGCTCCCTCATGATGCGCCGGTCCCGGCGTACCTGCTTACGCACAGCCTTCGGCGTTTCCATATATTCGACGACGCGTTCCGTTACATATTTAACCAGATCTTCTCCGCTCGCTGCCATACTTTTCCTCCTTGCCAATCGCTGTACCTCGCTTATTCAGTATGGTCATGAACCGCTTGCCGCAAACGTCATTCCGGAACCGGAGAAGTCCGTCGGCGCGAACGGGTAAACCCGAAGCGTCTAGCCCGGGAGGCGGTACGCGAGATGGAGCGCCGAGGCGTCTGCGCCTTCGCCCAGGAAGCGCTCAGGCTCGAGCTCGAGCAGCAGAAGGCTGCACGCAAGATCGTGTCGAAGGCGGAGCGCGAAGCGGAGAAAGTGCGAAAGCGCGAGCTTGCCGTTCGGAAGGCCAAAGCGAAACACCGCGGCAGGTAATCCGGCCGAAGCAGGACGATCGCTGCTTTGCTTGCATAGCAAACAACAAAGAACACCCGCAGCGCCGGAAATTCCGGCAGCTTGCGGGTGTTCTTGTTTGCCTGTATTAAATCTTCTCAGGGGCTTCCAAACCGATCAGCGCGAGACCGTTCTTCAGCGTAATCCGCACGCACTCGACCAAGGCGAGACGCGCGGCGCGGAGCTCGGCGTCATCCACCAGAATCGGGCATTCATGATAGAAACGGTTGAAGCTCTGCGCCAGATCCACCAAATAACGGCTTACAATGGAAGGCTCGAGTTTATGCATCGCCTGCTCGACCCGTTCCTTGAACAGGTAAAGCTCACGAACGACGCCCATGGCCTCACTGCCCGACAGATGCTTCGCGAGCGACGGCTCAAGCGCTGTTGCCGGAGCGCTATCGGCCTTGCGCAGCACGCTGCACGCCCGGGCGTGGGTATATTGCACGTACGGTCCGGTTTCGCCTTCGAAGTTGAGCGCCTCGTCCCAGGAGAATACGATATCCTTGATCCGGTTGTTGCTCAGATCGTTGAAAATGATGGCGCCTACGCCGACCTTGCGGGCCACCTCATCCTTGTTCTCCATGTTCGGATTCTTCTGTTCGATGATTTCGCGGGTTTTCTCGATTGCCTTCGTCAGCAGCTCTTCGAGGTTGATGACATTGCCTTTGCGTGTGGAGAGCTTGGCGCCTTCCAGGCTCACCTTGCCGAACGGCACATGTACGAGCCGATTCGCCCAGTCATAGCCCATCAGCTCAATCACCTTGAACCACTGCTTAAAGTGGAGGCTCTGGCCGGCATCGGTAATGTAGACGGCCTTCTCGAAATCATACGTATGTTTGCGGTACACCGCAGCCGTCACGTCGCGGGTGTGGTAGAGCGTTCCACCGTCCTTCTTAATCATCAGCGCAGGCGGCATGTCATACTCGTCGAGACGCACCAGCATGGCGCCCTCGTCTTCCTCCAGCAGGCTCTTCTCCTTCAGCTCGTCGACGATAGCGGCCATCTTGTCATTATAGAAGCTCTCGCCCGCGTAAGAATCGAACGTGACGCCGAGCAAATCGTACATCTTCTGAAATTCCTTGAGGGAAATGTCGACGAACCAACGCCATAGCTTGAGTGCTTCCTCATCCCCCTGCTCCAGCTTCACGAACCAGGCGCGCGCTTCGTCCTCCAGCTCCGGCTTCTCTTCCGCGACGTCATGGAACTTGATGTAGATCCTTTGGAGCTCGGAGATCCCGTCCGACTCCACGGCCTCCTGATTGCCCCACAGTTTGTAAGCGACGATCAGCTTGCCGAATTGCGTTCCCCAGTCCCCTAAATGGTTGATTCCGACGGATTTGTAGCCAAGAAATTCAAATATCTTGTACAGCGCATTGCCGATCACCGTCGAACGAAGATGCCCGATATGGAACGTCTTCGCGATATTCGGAGAGGAGAAGTCGAGCACGATCTTCCGGCCCTGACCGAGGTTCTGCGAGCCGTACCGGTCCTGCTTCTTCAGCACTTCGTTCAGCACGCCGGCCGCAAAGGAAGAAGGCTCCAGGAACACGTTGAAGTAGCCGGACACCGCTTCCACCCGCTGCACGGCCGGTTGTTCTCCCCATGCCGCCTTCAGCTCCTCGGCTATCGCTTGCGGCGCCTTGCGCAGCTGCTTGCTCAGCTTGAAGCAGGGAAGCGACAAGTCGCCCATCTGCGGATTCGGCGGATATTCGATCAGCTCCGCCACCGTCTCCGCCGTCAATCCCTCCAGCTTCCCTGCCAGTTGTTCAGCCAACCATTGTTTCACATTCATGACATAAGTACCCCTTTCGTCCTGCCGACGCCTCTATCGTTATCGTACCGGGAGCCGCGAGCCTGCAGCGGCCTTGTCCATCGACAGCACGAGTCTTCGCGCTGCCGTCGATGCAACAAAGCACCCCGCTTGCGGGGTGCCTGCATCCAAGCACGTCTTGTATTGCCAGCCTTTTCATAAGCTTCATTATATCGGCACCGCAAAATCGAGTCAAGCGCCGTCCTGCAAGGTTTTTCGGCTCTGAATCGTCCTTCAGTGCCAGGCTGGGCAAGCCGAACGCTTCTCACCGGCCGGCTCCGGACCCCAGGCAAGCTCCATAGCGTACGCATAAGTGAAGCGCAGTTTATCAACCGGCGCGTTCCCCTGATATTACCGGTTCCGTTTACAGCAGCTTCTGCATGATAATGACATCCAGCAAACGGTCGAATTTGTAGCCTACCTGCCGCATCGTGCCGACCATGTCGAAACCGTAGACGCGGTGCAAATGAATGCTGCTGTCGTTCCCTTCGGCAATGCGCGAAAGCACGGTATGAAGCCCCGCAGATTTGCCTTCCTCCAATATGCGGCCCAGCAGCCGCTTGCCAAGGCCAAGGCCTCGGTACTCCGCATGAATGTAAAGCGACAGCTCGGCGGTTCTTGCGTAAGCGAGTCTGTCGGAATACCGGTTCGCGGAAGCCCAACCGATCACCCGGCCCTCCCGTTCCGCCACGAGTATCGGATAAGCGTCTCCATGCTGTCCGTACCACTCGGTTTGCTGCTCCAGCGTCCGGGGGACCGTGTCGAACGTGGCGACGGTATTCAGAACCGCCTCGTTGTAAATATCCAGAATGCCGGGCAGATCACCCGTACCTGCTTTTCGAATAATAAGTTCCATTGCTAGCCTTCTCCTTCTCGTATGCGTCGAAATGATCGAACCGCGGATCAACGCATCGGTTTTTATGAATCCAGTATAAACGGCTACGCCGTCCTTGTCTTACAAGGACCAGCGCGTTTATCAAGGTTGATGCAAAGCTATAAGTCTTCGAAAACTTATAAATTCTTATCAACTAAAAAAGGTTTCGGCCCGCAGTTGCTGGCTGAAACCTTCCATATGTTGCTTTGGGATGCGGTCGAGAGGACTCGAACCTCCACGGCTGTTACACCACTAGAACCTGAATCTAGCGCGTCTGCCAATTCCGCCACGACCGCTTGGGTAAAACAAGAAAAAAATTGGGTTGGAAGTGCGGTCAAGAGGACTCGAACCTCCACGGTATTGCTACCACTAGAACCTGAATCTAGCGCGTCTGCCAATTCCGCCATGACCGCATATTCTTCATCTCTCAAGCCTTCGCTCGAGGGGACAAAATGTATCATAACATCGTTAGAATCGGATGTCAAATAATTTCTTCATATTTTTTTCAAAATGCTTTCACCCATCAAATTCGGACCCGGCCAACGAAGAATTGAAGTAAGAGCATCCGCGTTCCGCTTGCATGGAATACTCCCGCGGCGGCGCATACTAATGAAAAAATCGGAGGTCCTGGAAAGATGATAAAACGTCGGATAATCGCAGCTGCAGCTGTCGTCCTGATCGCGTCAGCTCTCTTGACCGGCTGCGGCGGCGCCAAGAAGGCCGCGGCTCCTGCAGTCAAACTTACGAAAGCGCAGTTTGACAAAGCGAACCTCGGCATGAACTACGACGAAGTCCAGAAAGCGGTTGGCGGCCCCGGCAACGTTACGACCGAGGAAGGAACGCCGGGCCAGCCGGGCTATACGCTCGTCGTGGAATATCCGGGAGTCAAGGAAGGCGGGCTCGCAAGGTTCACCTTCAAGAACGGGCAATTGATCAACAAAGGCGGAAGCGGCTTGGAATAATATGTACCGGGAAGAGACGGCAGCGCCAGAACTCTTCTTTTTTTATCCTGTCCATCTCCTCTCAACGGCAAATCAACCATATGACCGCCGCCCAGAATGGAAGCGTTAGCAGCACACCGTAGACGGTCCCTTTCAGAGCCGATCCCTGTTTTGTCATCCGACCGCACTCCTTTCCGCAGCATGAGGTGGAGTTTATTGTATGCGGCATACCGGTTTTTGATGACGAATTGCGGCTCCGACATCTTTTCCAGAGTCAGATCATATACTGGGACAAGGAGGAGATCGCTCATGGTGCTGCTGCAAATCGCCGGCGGAATCGTGTTTGCCCTATTGCTCTGGAGCCTGCTGAAGCTGACGTTCAAAGCGCTCTTATGGGGCCTCGGATTTACGCTGCTCGTCAGCGCCGTTTTCCCGGGGCTGCTCATCCTGCTGGGCGGCTTTGTCTTCGTTCTCGTCAGCCTGCTGGCTACCTTCGGATTGCTTGTGCTGATCTCCCTGTTCCGGAGCTGACCTTTAGCCTTCCCGGTAAGCTTGCAGGGCGCGGCGGGACCAGGCTACGAGAGCTTCGGACGATTCCTGGAGGGGCGCATCGAACAGATGCGTCTCCGCTTGTCCAGCCGCGCTCAACATAATTATTTCCCCGCTCATCCCTGATGCCTCCGAACGGATCCGAAGCACATAATTCGGTTCCAATGGAATGATGGAATGCATGCGTTGTATTCTCCTTAAGAGCATTTTCTTAACAGATTACCCCAAAAGCTCCCCCCTTAATCGCCTTCCTTGGAACCGGTCCGATCCAAATACCGCCTTCCCGACTGCAGCACCGTGTCGAATACGGTTCGCCCGATGGCGTAGCCGAGCCTTGTCGCCGTGCCCGCATAACGAAATGCGGCGCCTCTTCCCGTCGCGGCGACAAGCACCGCATCCGTCGTCGTACCGGTCGCGGTCTGACCGGAGTCCGTCAGCCGCACTCCCAGCTCCTGCAGGGCGGCGGCTTTCGCTTCGGTAGCGGTGATGACCGCATTCACGAAGGCGGCATCCATCAGGCTTCCGTCCACAACGACAATGATATTGATAGTCCCCGGGTACAGCGGGGACCCGGCCGGCCGGACTCCGGCCCGCGCCTTGTTTCCGAGCCCCGCCGTACTCCAGGTGCAGACCAGCGTTTCTTCGTCCACCCGCCATTCTGCTGCCGCCCGGTCCCGTAAATCCGCAGCCGTGAGCAGCGCCGCCGTATGCTCGGGTTTCAGGCCGGACTCCTCCATAAACCGGTGCATTTCTTGAAGCGGATCATCGCAGTGATACGACTTGTCCACCTGCCGGTTCATGAGCTGAAGATGGCTTCCGAAGCCCTCCCCCCACATCGAGGAATTCAGCGTTCGCATAGGCCGCTCATTCTGCACCAAATAGTAGCTTTGGGAACCGTGGTCCGCGTAGCCGAAGCGCAGTCCTTCAATTGCAGTAGCCGTCCATTCCATCCCGGCCTACTCGTTTTCCAGCGGCCACAGCTCCGCTCGCGGTTCGCTGAAGGGCTGATAGCAATAGCTCCTGTCCAGCGTGACCACCCGCCGGTTCGGCTTGCGGATCAGTACCGAGCGGTCGTCCCAGGCGACGACGAAGCCCTTCACGTCATTGGCGCGGTCCGCGTCCCGGATCACCCGCAGCAGCGTTCCGTCTTGGCGGTACCGATCCAGCTGTTCTTCTGTAATCATCTATGTTCCAGCCTCCTGCCGGCTTATTTTAGATATTATGGTACACCATATGAGGGATACAATAAACAAATGCGCCGCGACCAAGGAAGGTTCAGGAATCGCAACATTCCTTATCGGAGCCATTCCGCGTCAAGAGCGAACCTACACTCGTGCGCAGCCAGGATAAACGGCTACGCCGTCCTTGTCTTACAAGGACCAGCGCGTTTACCAAGGTTGATGCGAAGCAATAAGCTACGAAAACTTATACATTCTTATCAACCAAAAAAAAACCTGCACCCGCCCGAAGGGACAGGTACAGGTTTGTTATTCTTCAAGATTAACCGACATGTTCGCGGGAATCGTTCGTTTCAAACCAATAGTCAAGCACTTTACTGGACATGACCCGTTTACTGATATAATCGATCTGCTGCTGGGAGAATTGAGGTTCCCAAGCGATATCCAGCTCCTTGCAAAGCTTCACCACGGTCAAGAGCTCCGACCATGCAACATATCTTTTGTACCAGAAAAATTGAGGGTGCTCGATCATATAAGGATACAGATCATCGAAATCCGTATGTTTACAATCAAGGGCGCGCTCAAAGTGAACCTTAGCCTCATTTAATTTCGTTGTAAAAAAATCCACCGGTATCTCTTTCCCCATGCAAGATGCACCTCCCTCAAGTCATTCGCGGAAAACGGCTGCACGTCTGTACGTTATCGCTTATGTCCATTATAAAGGAAAATGCTTTCGGAGGGAAGGCTTTTGACGAGAGAGCCGCCCGGCATTTCCTGTTATTCAAATTCGATCCGACCTCCGGAGAGCGAAGCGATCTTCACCAGCGACTCCACGCGGATCCCGGATTCCCGGATCGTACGGCCGCCGGCCTGAAACGATTTCTCCACCGCGATGCCGAGACCCAGCAGGACGGCGCCGGAGCGGCGGATAATGCGGATGAGGCCGCGGGCCGCGTCCCCGTTCGCAATGAAATCGTCGATCAGCACGACACGGTCGTTCTCGCTCAGAAATTCCTTGGACACCATAATATCGGTCACGATCCCCTTCGTAAAGGAAGGCACGCGCTCGCAGAACGTCTCCGTATCGGTGTTGAGCGTCTTCTTCCGGCGGGCGAATACTAGAGGAACCCCCAGCTCCTGCGCTGCGGCAAAAGCGATCGGGATGCCTGACGATTCGATCGTTAAGATTTTGGTGACCTGCTCCTCGCGGTACAGCCTTGCAAATTCCCGGCCCATGGCCGTCGTCAGCACCGGATCCACCGCGTGATTCAAGATCGCGTCCAGCTTAATCACCTCGTCCGAGACGATGACGCCGACTTCTCTGATTCTGTCTTTCAATAACTCCATACGTTCGAGCCTCCGCTTCCGAATCCTTTTTCGTAAACTTATCATAACGGCGAAGTAGGTTTCAAGTACCATCTTTTGCAGTATTGTTAAAGTTTCCGCAACCTTCTGCTTGCAAAACCGTCTATAAGGGTAGATAAGGTTAAAGTGGAAAAAAATAAGGCAGCGCGGAATAAACACAGCCAAATGAAAATAACAACGAGCAATTTTCATACATTTCGACCGGATTTGCCCTAATTTGGCCTTTGAGAACGAAGCCGGGACGGAGTATGATTAGTAAGGTTGCCACAGAGCATTTTAGATAAGGAAAGGAAGCTTTCGGGATGAGAACAAAAAAGGCGTTCATCGGATTCTTGTCCGCTGCTATCTTAATGATATTCGCTGCCGGCTGCCAGAGCAAGCCAGCAGCTCAGACTGATCTACATAAGGAACCGGTGCAGGAGCCGGCCGTCACTATATTGACACAGGCGCCGGAGATGCCGAAGGAAACGGTGCTCGACCCTTCCGTTCCGGCTCCCGCCGTCCCTCAAACGGCCGATAACAACAAGCTGGCTACGGCAAGCTCCGACTCGAAGAACGCAAGTCCGGAGGATGGAAGCGGCAAGTCCGTTCAGAATAAACCGAAGATCGATATCAAATCGCCGTATACGGAGGCGAAGCCGACCCTCCTCGGTCTTTCGCTTAAGACCGATGCCGCAGAGATCAGAAGCAAATTCGGCAAACCGAAGGACCAATTCACGATGGATGAAGATGCGGATCCGCTGACGGTTTACGATTACGGCGACTTTCTCGTCGGCTTTAACACCAAGAATCAACTGCAGTTCATTGATGTCCGCAGTCCCGACCTCGACCCGGGTCTCGGCGGTCTGAAGCTCGGCGATCCGGCCGGCGAAGTATCGAAGGCGCTCGGCAAGCCGGACAGCAACACGACCCTCGTGATGACTTATAAAGCATCTGGCGCCGTTCTTAAGCTGGATATCGACCCGAAAACGCAGAAGGTCAATTCAATCAAATTGTTCGCGGAGTAACGGCTGCGCGAACGGTAATCACGTTCGTCCCAACGGGACGGGCGTGATTTTTTTTTGAGTTGATAAGAATTTATAAGTTTTTCGCGGGCTTATAGCTTCGCATCAACCTTGATAAACGCGCTGGTCCTTGTAAGACAAGGATGGCGTAGCCGTTTATCCTGGACGAGTACCAGCGCCCCTCCAAGCCGAAAAAGGCTTACCCGGTCCATTATAATAAGTACAAGGAACCGGATAAGCCTCGAGCTTGAGCCCCGATCGTTATTCAGTCAGCGTTTACACCAGCGGGCGTTTCCGAAAACGCCAATATAAATAAATCAGAATAAGAACAACAACCGCAATAATCGTCAGGCTGATGCCCATATAATGGTGGACCGCCTGCATGATTGCAGGTGCGTTGGCTCCGATCACATGACCGAGCGTCAAGAAGGTCGCGCACCATACCAGCCCCCCCGTCCCGGCATACAGCAGGTACCGCCACAGCTTGACGTTGCTGACACCCGATAAATAGCAAGTGAAATGGCGAACGCCCGGGACATAGTAGCCGAATACGACCGCCCACAGCCCGTATTTATGAAACCAGCGCTCCGCTACGCTGAGCCGGTCCGGCGTAAGCTTGACCCACTTGCCGAACTTGTATAAGAAGGGCTTGCCAACCGTGTGTCCCAGGAAATAACTGACCAGCATCCCCGTCATGGCGCCGGCGAAGCTCACAATCAAGGAGGTGCTGTAAGTCAGCAGCGGATCCAATCCTGCAGTTAGCGAGCCGACTGTCGTCATTAGAATTTCGTCCGGCACGGGGAGGCCCACGATGCCAAGCGCCAGCAAACCGTATAAGGCGATATAACCGTATTGATCAATTAATTGCACAAGCTGTTCCACCGAGCCACACTCCAAGAAGAATTTTGCGACCAAGATAACCGGCTTCGCGGCCCTTGCCGCCGGACAGCGCGTTTATCCCAATTGATGCGATGCGATAAAAAAGCGGGCAAGTCTCCTACATTGTAACAGAAACCGCTTGAATTCCCAAGTTGGAGTCATGAGGCTTGGCCGTATTTCATAGGCATAAGTATACAAGCTTTGGAGGGGGAAGCGGATTCCGATGAAAAGATGGGGAAGCATCGCGCAGGTCAGCTTCACCTATGTAGGAACGGTTGTCGGCGCGGGGTTCGCCACCGGTCAAGAAATTTTGCAATTTTTCACCCGATACGGATGGATGGCTACACTCACGATCGGCATCGCCAGCGCCCTCTTCGTCCTCTTGGGCATTAAGCTGATGCTTCTCGCTCAGGAGGCGGGCGCCAAATCTTACGAGGATCTCAACGCGCTGCTCTTCGGCCGGAACGTCGGCAAGTGGGTGAGCCTGTTTACGATGATTACCCTCTTCGGCGTCACGACGGTCATGCTGGCAGGCACGGGCTCGGTGTTCTCGGAACAGCTGCACCTGCCGGCTCAGAGCGGCCTCTTGTTCACGCTGCTGCTCTCTTACGTGCTGCTAATCAAAGGAATGGACGCCATCATGGCCGTCAATTCGATCGTCGTCCCGTTAATGGTCTTCTTTAGCTTCTTGGCCGTCTGGCAATCAATAGGCGCGCCGGGGGCGACGAACTGGCTCGTACTGGAATCCGGTTACAGCATCCAACGCATTTGGTTTGCGCCCTTCCTCTATGCCGCCTTCAACCTGGCAATGGCGCAAGCCGTGCTCGTGCCGCTGGCCGTCAGAATCGGTGAACGGGGCGTGCTGGTTTGGGGAGGGATTTGCGGCGGTGTCGGCATCGGACTGATGCTGCTGGCGGGGCATTTTGCCTTGTCGGCCCATATGCCGGGCATTGCAAATTTCGATATTCCGATGGGACAGCTCTTAAAAGGAATGAGCTTCGGTGTGCAACTGCTGTTCATTCTGGTCATTTACGGCGAAATCTTCACAACGTTTCTGGCCGATATTTACGGTCTGACGCTTCAGCTTGAACAGCGCACGAAGCTTCCCTACCATATCCTTATCCCGATCGTGCTGCTGCTGAGCTACGCTGTCAGTCAGATCGGCTTCAAGACGCTGATCTCGTTCTTATATCCCTTGTTCGGGATGCTCAGCATGGCCTGGATGGTCATGATGGTCTGGCGTCAGGACCGGCCGGCCCCGCCGAACCAGAGCTAACGTTACGGCCAGCCTCACAAACTGCATCAGCATCCCCGCCGCCGTAAATACAAAGCCGCAGAGCAAATACGGATAATGATATGGCGGGTACAGCTCCGCGTCCCGGAGGACCGCGATCAGATCGGTAAACAGCAGCATGCCGCCGATGGCGAACAGAACGATCAAAGCGTAATCGAACACTGTCCAGCGAAGCAGATACGGAGCCGCCTCCATCCAATACGGGGGCTCCTTCGCTGCGGCCAATCCGCTGACCGCCCCTGGCGCCGGGTTACTCCCTCTGCGGGAATAGAGCGTCCACGCCAGCAGTACCGCCGAGCCGGTAACGGCAAGTCCGATGATCCCGCCCAGAACGGCAAACAACATCAGCATTCGATCCATCCCTTCCCAGATGAGTTTAACTTCAATGGACGGCTTATGCCCATCGGGCCAGCTCATACACCATCCAGAGGAACATGGCGAACAGCAGCGCCGGAAGCACTGCCGCCGCCATCAGAACAAACCGTCCTTCCCCTAAGGGGACGGTCTTCCATACGGCGCTCCGGTTGATCCGCTCCCAGGGGGAGATCGTTTTCGGCGGCTCGGACGGCCCCCCGCTCTCGAGAGGCTCAAGGGGATCGTGCGGGATCATACGGCCGCGCTTCCAGCCAATTCGGTATGTAATTTCACGAGGAACCCGCGAATTCGGATCCATAGACGAAGTCCTCCGGCACTTGTGTTACTATAATACTATTCGATATACTCAAAAAAAAGCAATGGCCTATTCAGGCGGGGAGATGAATCTCATGCGCAAAGTGGCTGCTGTTACAGGCGGAGCGCAAGGCATCGGCAGAGCGGTCTCGCTGCATTTCGCAAGAGCGGGATACGAAATCGCCGCGGCCGATACCGATAAAGAAGCAGGCTCCGAGCTCGTGCAGGATATCCGCCGTTCCGGCGGAAAAGCGATGTTCGTCCACACCGATGTGGGACGGGAGGAAGATGTGGTCCGCTTTTTCAAGCTGATCGAGGAAGAGCTCGGGCGAGTGGATGTCCTCGTCAATAATGCCGGGATCGGCCGCGGCTGCTCCATGCTCGATCTGCCCTTGGCCCGATTCGACGAGGTGCTGGGCGTCAATCTCCGCGGATCCTTCGCCTGCTCTCAGCTGGCGGCCCGGCTCATGAAGCGCCAAGGCACCGGCTCGATCATCAACATGTCCTCCACCCGGGCGCTCATGTCGGAGCCGGATACGGAAGCCTATTCCGCCTCCAAAGGCGGCCTGCTCGCCCTGACCCACGCGATGGCGGTCAGTCTCGGCCCCTTCGGCATTCGCGTGAACGCCGTTAGTCCGGGATGGATCGAAACGCGGGACTGGCAGAAAACTTCGAAGCGCGAAACGCCGGTACATTCCGAAAGAGACCGGCTCCAGCATCCGGTGGGACGCGTCGGAACGCCTGACGATATCGCCGCGGCTTGCCTGTATTTAAGCTCGGAGCAGGCCGGATTTATTACCGGGCAGAACTTCGTCATCGACGGAGGCATGACTGTCAAGATGATTTATGAGGAATAACGACTTCCAGCCATGCAAGCAAGCGAAGGCCTCAGCTTGCCGGGAAAAGGCCGGTTCAATCTGACAGCGGAAGCTGCCACTATTTTTGGGATATCGTAAGACGGGAGAATGATCTCATGTGGTTCGTATTTGCAGCCGCCTCGGCTTTGTGCTTCGGGCTGAGGGGCATTTTGTACCAATGGACGTCCAGGCGGCCGATTAATCGCAATCTGCTGCTGTTCGGCGTTTATTTATCCGGTACGCTCATCGCGCTCGCGGTAAACGCCGCTTATCGCCAGCCCTGGACCGGGGCCGTCTGGATCGGAGCGCTCATGGGATTGTTCTCGTTCATCGCCAACGCCTCGATGTATAAAGGCTACAGCGTAGGCAAAACCTCGCTCATCGCGATGTTCACCGCCCTGCCTCCAGTCGTCGTTGTCCTGTTGGCGTTCGGATTATGGGGGGAAAAGCTGAACGGTTGGCAGACCGCCGCTTTTCTCGTCATTCTTGCCGGGCTGATGCTGATCCGCTATTCGAATGACTTGTCGCTAAAGAACCTGCAGGGAGCGGGATGGGGCGTGCTGACCATGCTCTTCTTCGGTCTGACGGACCTGACGAGCAAGGCCGCTACGCTGTCCGGCGCAGCGAATCTGCCGACGCTCATTGTAATGTACGGCGCAGGGACGGCGCTGTTCGGCGCCTCCTGGGGAATGGGGCAGGTGCGGGAGCGCCGGACCCGTGCCTTGCTGACGGCGTCCTCGAGGGAAACAGCCGCAGCCGCTGAGACAAGGCGGCAAGGCGGATCCGGGGACGGGAACGGAGCAAGTCAGCGCGGCGGCATCGAGATAGAACGGGTGTTTTGGACGCCGAAGCGAACGCTGCTCTGGGGGATGGCGGTCGGCATCTCGAACGTATGCGGCATGATGCTGGTGCTGCCGGCCTTTAAGCTTGGCATGACGGGCCTTGTCTCGGTCGTCATCGCAAGCAATGTGGTGATCGTTCTCCTCTACGCGCGGCTAGTGCTGAAAGAAAAATTCAGCCGCCTCGAAACGGGCGGCCTCTTGCTTGCGCTCCTCGGGATTGTCGTCATCCGTCTGGCGGCGCTGTAACGCTTATTCAGATGCGGATCACGGCGTCGCCGGAAAATTGACGGATGAACGCGTCCCGCACATGGTGATGACAAGTAAAGAGGAGAAGCTGATGCCTTTTCGCTATCGCAGCAAGCAGCGACATGCCGTGCGCCAGCCGTTCATCGTCGAAATTGACGAACAGGTCGTCGATCATGAGCGGCATCCGGATGCCCGACGCCGCCACTTCATCGACGAGCGCGAAGCGGATGCACAGATACATTTGCTCGGCGGTCCCGCGGCTGAGCTGCGCCGGCTCAACCCATTCCCCCGTGCTCCGCTCGGCCAGGACGCGCTGCTCCCCGAGCGGAGCGACGATCCGCTTGAACCGGCCTGCCGTCATCTCTTCAAAATAGTCCGAAGCCCTCCGCATCACGGAGGGTTGTTTGTCCTGCTCGTAAAGCCGCTTCGTCCGGGCCAGCAGCGTGCCGCTCAGCGACAGCACCGCCCACCGCTTCACCAGCGTCATCAGCTCCGCTTTGCGTTCCTGCACCCGCTGAAGCTTCTCCGCGTGGTCGCCGCCTTCCTCGATCCGCTCGATCTCGAGCCGGACCCGGCTTCGCTGCTCGCGGCAGGCTTCCATTCGTTCCAGCAGCTCCGCTTCGCTTCGTTCCAGATCGTCCAGCCGCTGCTGGAAAGAGGCTTCGCTGCCGCCTTGGAGCGCTTCATCCAGCTGCTCCGCGGAAAGCTCGCCGACCCAGGCTTCCACGGCGAGCTCCTCTTGCCGCAGCTCGGCGAGCAGCTCCTTCCGCCGCAGCGCCTGCCGATGGAGCCGCCGCAGCGTCTCCTCGCCGTCCGCGCCCGCTTCGCGCAGCAGCTCCGCCGCCCGCGCCTCCGCTTGCCGGAGCTGCTGCGCGGCCAGGGCCGCCTGCCGCTCCAGCTCCGCCCGGCGCCCGGCGTCCAGCTCGCGCTGCCGCTCCCGGGCCAGCTGCGCGTCGCGCGCCGCCTGCCACGCCTTCAGCGCGGGACCCGGCCGGTGCGCGGCGGCGCTGCCGAGGCGCTGCGCCACGGCGGCCTCATACGCCGCCGCCGTCCGCTCCAGCGCCTCGCGCTTTGCCCGCTGGCGGCGGCGCCGCTCGAGCTGGCCAAGCGCCTGCTCCGCAACCTGCAGCAGCTCCAACGCCGCGTCCGGGCTCGCCGCCGCGGGCAGCGCCAGCTCGCGCAGCCAGCCGCGCCAGCGCTGCTGCAGCGCTTCGCCGGCGGCGGCGTGCACCCTGCGCTGCGCAGCCAGCGCCTGCAGCCGCCGCAGCGCCGCAGCTCGGCCCGCGTGCTGCGCCTGCGCCGCCAGCAGCTGCGGCTCGAGCGCGTCGAGCCACGGCTCGGCGCGCTCCGGCGCCGGCGGCGCAGCCGGCTCCGCGGCGGCCGCAGCCTCGGCGCTGCCGAGGCGCGCCAGCGGTGCCAGCGCGGCCGCAAG